>CAVRYE010000005.1:0-239340 GCA_963725355.1 uncultured Acidimicrobiaceae bacterium | reverse complement strand
GAAGTCGCCATACATTTTGTGGAGGCCGGAAACGGCGATGGCGGCGTTCATGTGGTTCGTATCAGAGTAACGAAACGACGGGGGCGGAGGTTCGGCATTTTCGGGTCGTTGAAAAAAAATGATTTCGAGATACTTCGGGCGGACTTCATGGCGGGATCATTGTCTCAGACCAAACAGCCGAGCAGCACGGGGCGGGCGGCAAGTGGCTGGTTTTGCGGCTAATTCCGGCCGCGCGAACCGGAGACGCTATCTGGAAAGCAGAGAGGCGACGGTCGCAGAAAGCAGCAAAGCGGGGGGCATCACTACGAGACCGGTCTTGAGAAACTGCCAGCCGCTGATCTGCTCGCCTTCCCGGCGCAGAGCAATCAGCCAAAGAACTGTCGCCAGTGAGCCGGTAACCGAGAGATTCGGGCCGAGGTCCACACCGATCAGAACCGAATCCCGGATAAACGCCGGCAACTTCACGGTCTGGAGCGCACCGCCGGCCAATAAACCGGACGGAAGGTTGTTCGTCACGTTGGACAATCCTGCAATGCCAAAGGAGGCTGCCAGGCTGCCGGCCACGCGGGGCAAACCGGCGCACCATTGAAGCGCGGCAGCTACGTCATGCTGCGCGCCGGCCCCGTTCAATGCTTCGACCAGCACAAACAGGCCTGCCACGAGCGGAAGCACGCTCCACGAAACGCTCCTGGCGATTTCGCCGAGAGCGCGACCCTTCGCCCGCGTCGTGATCAGGACGGCAATCATCGCTGCTGCACAGGTCGGCAGGCCTAGTTCGAGACCGAATGCCGAGGCAGCGATCAGGATAGCGCCAGTCCCGGCGATTCCCCAGGCCGCGGAACGTCCTGCATCGGATAACGCTTCAACCTCACTGCCGTCTTCCACCTTGCCCACCAGTTCCTTGCGCACGAACCAACGCAGGGCTACATAGGTAGCCAGAATGGAGCACACCGAAGGAGCCAGAAAGATCCTCAGCCACGGAAGCAGCGGAGGCAATTTGCTGCCATAGACAACCAGGTTCGCCGGATTTGATATCGGCAGCACAAAACTCGCCGCGTTGGCAATGAAGGCGCAGATAAAAAGATAAGGGAGCGCCTTGGTGCGCGCCTTCTGCACGGCCGCGTAGACGGCTGGAGTGAGCACCACCGCTGTGGCATCGTTCGACAGGAAAACGGTTACACCGATCCCCACCAGATAGACGAGACTGAACAGGCGCGCGCGCGAACCCTTAGCCGCCGCAACCGCGAGCGAAGCCAGCCAGTCGAAGACGCCCTCGCGTCGAGCCAACTCGGCGAGCAGCATCATGCCTGTCAGGAAGAGGTAGACATCTGTGCCTTTCGCCACCGCGGCGCCGGCCTGCGACAGAGGAAGGAGTCCGGAGATCACCAGGATGAAAGCTCCCAGACAAGCCCATACCGCCTCGGGCCAATCCTTCGGACGAAACAGAACTCCCGCGATCGTGCCGGCCGCGATGGACCAGACCAGAACTGCACTCACCGGCCAACACCCGCCCGTTCCCGGCGCGGCGGCCACGGATGCCCATTCTCATTCGGTCCCAGTTGAGTTCCGAGAATGTGCTTCTCCGGCCAGGCGCCCATAGCGTTCTCGTAGTCCGGTTCCCGCCGCGCCGGCGGGTCATACTCTCCCCGGCGATTGACGCAAACAACAATACGGTCGTTGGCTTCGCGACCATTCACGTCTCTTGCGGTGACGGTGAGTTCATGCGAGCCGTCCTCGACGTGGGCCGCTCCCCATCGCGCGCCCCAGGTGGACCCATCCAGCTTCGACATCGAACATGGTTCTCCACCATCGACCGAGACTGTCACGCTTTGAAGGGAAAGGCCCCAGGCGCGCGCACGAACCTGTAAAGGGCCGCGAACCACCTGTGCCGGACTGTGGGGATCGATAATCAGGCGTTGATCCGCCGGCGAAGTCACCATTACGAGTGGCCACTCGCCTATGGGCTTGAACTTCCAGCTGACTACGCCGTCGTCCAGGGTCGTGACCGAGAACCCCGCCGGCCCCTCCTCAATCTGGCCGGTAGACCGGGTTGCGGCGTAGATGACACGGCCATCGTTCGCAAGCTCGTTGTAATGGGTGTGTCCCATCTCTACAAGGAGCATGCCATCTCGAAACAAGTGCCGGAGTTCGGGCGCGTCCGCGCCGTGTTCCGAAGGGTATGCATGCATGAAGACGACAAGGCGTTCACATGCGGCGCGCGCCAGATTCAATTCGCGGCGCAGCCAGCTCATCTGTTCGCCTCCCAGGCCAAAGACCGGCGGATGCCAGCAAGCCACGCTGTTCAGAAACACGAAACGATGAGCGGCCCGCACGAAACTTCTGTACGGGGGATCGGCCAGATAAGTCCGAAAGAGGTCGAGCGTGCCGGGAACAATATCGTGGTCGCCCGTAATCGCATGGACGGGAAATCGGCACTGATCCACAGCGTGTCTGACGAGCTGGTATTCATCCTCCTCGCCGTCGTCGGCGTTATCGCCGGGCAGCAATGCGAAATCGATACCCGCGTCCATGTGCCGGTTCGCTTCATCGATCAGCGTGAGAAAGTCGCGGTGGTTTTGTTCATTCGGGCCGGCGATGTGAAGATCGCCGAAGTGGATCCAGGAGACTCGGTGACTCATCATCAGACCCTAATGGTTCGCGATTAATATAATGCCGCCCACCATGAGCAACGCGCCGGCAATCCGCCAGATGTTGAGCGCGTGGATCGGCATATGAAACCAGCCATAATGATCCAGAAGCAGGGACATGATCAGGGCCGCGGTCACCGTGAGGCCGACAAAGGGTCCGGCACCGACCTTCTGCACCAGCGTCAGGCCCGCGTAAACCTGGACTGCGCCCACCAGCCCGCCCAGAGGAGCCCACCAGGGCATCTTTGCGAGGCCCTCACTTGTCGGAAGCGGATGCGGAAAAATTGCGAACACACAGGCGAAGAAGGCGAGAATCAGAGCAAAAGAAACTGCGTTCGCCAGCCACTTGTTTCCGAGCGATTGAAACAACTGGGCGTTCATGGCGGCGCCACACGATTGCAGTGCTCCGCCGAGAATAATAAACGGGTAAATCCAGCTTGCGTTCATCAGCTTCCTTTCGGGTCGTCTCAGACGGCGTCCGGTGCAGCAAGCGCGACATCCGGGATGTTTGTGGGTTCCTTCGTTTCTTCGGATTTCGTCTCCGGCACAAACTTTGTGAACACGGCTGCCCCAATCGCCGCCAGCGTCGCGAATGCATAGAAGGTCGTCTTGAAACCGAGATGCTGAACCAGGAGCCCCGAGACAAGAGGCCCGATTACGCCACCGATCGCCAGGGCAGTGGCGAAGAGGCCCGTGAGAGTATTGAACCCTCCTTTTCCCCTCGTGAGGTCCGCGCTGAGCGAAACCACGGCCACGCCATAGATACCGGCCCCCACGCCATCCAGGCCCTGCAGCCACACCAGCGACGAGGGCGCACGGACAAGCGAATACGAAGCGATCCGCAAAGGCAGCACCCAGAATGCGATCGCCATCACCGGTTTCCGGCCCCAGGAATCGCAGAATCGGCCCGCCAGAAGAGCGACAGGGACCATGACCACCTGCGCGGTAAGCACTGTCGCGGTCATCCAATTGTCCGACCCGCCCAGCTTCTTTACGTACAAGGCGACCGTCGGCAGAATCGGCGCATTCGCCAGATGAAAAAGAAAGATTGACAGCATCAGGAACTGAATCGTACGGTCTTTCAACAGGCAGGTCCAGGAACTCTTTGACGCAGTTTCCTCATGCGTGAATCCCGCCGCGATGCGCTCATCCAGATCCTTCTCGCGGATGAGCAGTACGGAGGCGCCTGCCAGCAGCGAGCAGGCGCCCACTGAATAGAAGATCGAAGTCAATCCCAGCGTTGAAACCAGACCCATCGCAATGACCGCCGCAACGATATTGCCGATGTGATTCCAGCTCTGGTTCGAATCACCGTCTTGGCCCTCACTTTTCGCGTCCAGTACCAGTAGGGGCCGTGCAGGCTGGGCGGGTCGCCATGGCACTTGCAGCCCTGGTGGGTGCAGGTGAGGTAGCGCTTGGTGACGGTGCCCGGCAGCACGAAGCCAACCTTGGAGATCTCTCTCGCGATGCGGCGGGCCTCGGCCCGCTGTTCAGGGGTCACCGACACCTTTGACAGCGTGGCACGTCGGGATCCACCTCCTTCGCCATCGCACACAGTATATATGTTGTGTGCTTGATGGCGCAGAGGCGATAAGAGCCTGGAGGCCGACGGCGTACCCGACCGAGGCGGTGGACTTCGCCCGCTCGTCGGTGTCTTGTTGTGGACCTTTGAGTGCCTCCCGGGCCCGCTCGCTTTTGTGGAGCTGTGCAAGCCTGGCGCGCTTTTCCATCCCGGTCGGCCTCGAGGTGGTCCCAGAAGTGCTGTTTCGCTCGTCTGTGATCGAACGCTTCGTGATCGTTGGCATGGCGACCGCCAGCCCGAGCCGGCGCCGGGACATCCGCACCAACCTTAGGTTCGTCGCCCGCCAAGTCGTGCCCGAGCTGTGCCAACCGCTTGCTTTAGCCCTCCCCCGGTCGCGGGCCAAGGTCCCGTACTCGCCCGGTGAGATCGATGCCTATCTCGCCCTGGCGGACGCGGAGGCGAGCCTTCCCCGGGCGATGCGACTGCAGGCGATGGTCTGTCTAGGCGCCGGAGCCGGGCTAACAGGGGCCGACCTTCGCGATTTAAGAGGCGACGACGTGGTGTTCTCAAACGGCGGTCTTGTCGTCGCCGTGCGTGGTCGCAGCCCGCGGACGGTCCCGGTTCTGCGCCCATACCACGAGCGGCTTAGAGATTCGGCCGCTTTCGCAGGCGGTGGCTTTATCGTCGGCGGGGTTTCGGGCGATCGCCACAACGTGACCAACCGGCTTGTCGCATCGCTGTCGGGTGGCCACGACCTAGAGCGCCTCGATCTGTCACGACTGCGAGCGACCTGGCTCGCAAGTCTGGCGAAGCGCCTCGGCCTGCCCGCTTTTTTCAAGGCGGCCGGGTTCAGCTTCTCCCAGCAATTGTGCGACCTCGTCGCCAACATGGCCGTGCCTGATGACGACGCCCTCGTCGATCTCCTCGGCTGAGATCGTGGGCGCCGCCTCCCCACTTCGCCTGATCGAGGAGGTAATCGACGCCTCGGGGGCGGCCGCGGCCCTCGAAGCCCGCATCGCCGGCGGCGGGCGGCCCCGCCAGCTGAAGGTCCGCACCCTCTTAGTCGGGATCTGCCTGGCGTTGTCAGACCACCGGCCGGCGCACTTGACGAGGATCCACGAAGCCCTCGTCAAGCTCAGCGATGACGACCGGCACCGCCTCGGAGTTGTCGTCACTTGGCGGGGCGGGCCTCACCTGCTCACCTACCGGCAGCTGGAAAGGACGTTCCGGCTCGTGACCACTGCGCTTTCCAAGGACGTCGCCGACGGGAGGCCGTCCGCGCAGCTGCGTGAGGTCGTCGACTCCTTAGTCGAAGCGAGCATCCCCGAACGATGGAAGGACACCTCGGGCTCGCTCGCGGTCGACTGGAGCGACATCGAGAGCCACTTCCGCCCGCCGGACCAAAAAGGTGGCCTGTGCGCCGATGCCGAGGCGTCGTGGGGGCGGCGCAAGTCCGATCAGCCGGGCGTTAAGGACGAGTTGTTCTTCGGCTACGAGCTGCAGGCCGCCACGATAGTGAAGGAAGAATACGGCGAGCCCGTGCCTGAGCTCGTCCGACGCATACTCCTTACGACCTGTTCGGTCGACCCGCCCAAGGCGTTCGTCCCCGTCTTGGAAGACATGGTGTCATCGGGGACAAAGCTGACCGACGTGTGCTCGGACTCCGGTTATGCCCACCGCAGAGCCGAGCACTGGTCGCTCCCGCTGCGGGCCTTGGGGGCCGAGATCGTCACCGACCTGCACCCAAATGACCGGGGGCCGCGGGGGACCTTCATGGGGGCGGTCGCATCCAACGGCAACTTGTACTGCCCGGCGGCTCCCCGCTCTTTGTTGGAGCTCGGCCCGCTCGGGCGCCAGGTGTCGGCCGATGAGGTCGCCGCCCACGACGTCAAGACCGAGGAGCTGTCGCGCTACAAACTCGGGCGGCTGAGCCACGCCGACACCGACGGCTATCACCGGGTGATGTGCCCGGCCGTTATGGGCAAGCTCCGCTGCCCGCTGCGAGAAGAGTCGATGTCGCTCTCGAACGAGCGGCCAGAGGTGCTCTCGCCCCCGGACAGCCCGCCGCCGTGCTGTTGTCAACAGACCCTCACCGTCGGGCCGGAGGTTCATGCCAAGACCGCCCAGAAGCATGCCTATCCGTCCAAAGAGCACCGGCGCTCATACGCGAGGCGCACAGCGGTCGAGCGGACCTTCTCGACGGTGAAGGACCCCGCCACTAACGATGTCCGCCGCGGCTGGTGCCGCATGACTGGGATCGCCCCAGTCATGTTGATGCTTGCCTGTGTCTTTGTCGTGCGCAACGACCGAGTGATCAGGGCGTTCGAGCAGCGCCAGGCCGACGGGGCCCGCAGGATCGCGAAGGGGCTTGCGCCAAAGACACGCAAGCGCAGGAGAAAGACAATCGGCGACCTGCTAGCCCTAGCGGCAAAGGTTCCTCCCGCCGCCTGCTAGAAGATCACACGAGCAGCAAACACCTCTGGCAAACCCTGAGGCACGAACGCGCCGGATTGCATCACTTCGGCATCCTGCGAAACACCAGCGACTTCGTTACACCCTTATGTGAACATGATGCTGGTCTTCGGTGAACACCTCTTTGTGCGGGCGAAGGGACTCGAACCCCCACCCCCGAAGGGACCGGGACCTAAACCCGGCGCGTCTGCCAATTCCGCCACGCCCGCGTGAGCACCCAATCGTACTCTGCCGTCATCACGTCCAGCCGATGGCTTCGGGATGACCTAGACGGCGGTGAGAAGCGCACGGCAAAGCCTGCGAGCACGTGGCGTTCCGGTAATCTGCGCTCGGGCCGACAGTCCTCGTGCCCTATAAGGAGGAGACATGTCCTTTCCGATCGCCGGAGGGATCGAGGCAGCTACCGTCCGCTCTGAGTACGGCTCGGGCGATCGGGCGGGCGAGATCTACCAGCGCTTGCTGCGCGAGCGAATCATCTTCCTCGGCACCCAGGTCGACCAGACCTCTGCCAACATGGTCTGCGCCCAGCTGCTGTTGCTCGAAGCCGAGGACAGGGAGCGGGACATCTCTTTGTATATCAACTCACCCGGTGGCTCGGTGACCGACGGGCTCGCCATCTACGACACGATGCAGTACGTCCGCTGTGATGTGTCGACGATCTGCCTTGGTCTGGCGGCGTCGATGGGGCAGTTCCTTCTCTGTGCCGGTGCCCCTGGCAAGCGGTACGCGCTTCCTCACAGTCGCATACTTATGCACCAACCGTCGGGCCAGATGCAGGGTCAGGCGGCGGACATCGCCATCCAAGCCGAGCAGATCATCTACTTAAAGCAGATGATGGCCGAGCGAATAGCCCAGCACACAGGCCAGAGCGTCGAGCGGATCGAGGCCGACTCCGACCGCGACCGATGGTTCACGGCCCAAGAGGCGCTGGAGTACGGCTTCATCGACCGCGTGATCGACCGCTCCACCTTGAAGGCGACAACCTGAAGTCATCGGTAATCGTCGTTTCGTTCCAGCCCACCAACTGGCTGGCACGCTGCCTCGACTCAGTTGTCGACGAGGCTGACGAAGTCATCCTCGTCGACAACGGCTCGAAAGACGGAGCCGTCGCAGCCTATGAGCGCCCAGGGGTGCGGGTTCTTCGTCTCGCGGAGAACATGGGTTTCGCAAGTGGTGTGAACGCCGGAGTCGCCACGGCTCAAGCTGACGTGGTGGCATTGTTGAACGACGACGCAATCGCCGGCGAGGGGTGGCTCGAGGCCGCACGTCGGGTTCTTCTGTCTTGCGACGTCGCGGCCGTCGCGCCACGGGTACTCCTGGCACACCGTTTCGGCGAGGTTGTCCTTGATGACAAGGTGCACTACGCCCCCGGCGACGGTCGTCCTCTGGGTCGCCGCGTCAATTCGGCCACCTTGGCCGGCCACGACGTGCTCGGTTCGCTCTTGGGACCGGGGGTGCACGGCCTCGAGCAAGGAAGCGATGGCGAACGTTGGCGCTGGACGGCCGGCCAGCGACCGATCTACGTGCCGATGCCCGATGCCCGAGAGCCGGAGGCAGAGATCTCATTCGAGGGCGCCGAGCTTTTGATTAACGGCGAGCCGGAACCCATAAGGCGGGTGGTCGACCTCGTCAACAGCGCAGGCGCCTATCTCCGAAGAGATGGTTACGCAGGTGACTGTGGGGCCGATCTTCCCGACGAAGGCCGCTGGGGCCGAGCACGGGAGTGCTTTTCTGTGAGCGGCACTGCGCTTGTCACGACGGCAGCTGTGCTGGCGACCGTCGGGCCGTTCGAAAGCAGCTACTTCGCCTACTACGAGGACACGGACTGGTGCTGGCGCGCTCGACTGTTGGGCTACAAGATCATGTACGACCCCGCTTCGACGGTGCGACATGTCCGTGGACAGACGAGTGGCGGCGTCCTCGCTGCCCGCACCCGCTTTCTCGCCGAGCGCAACCGCATCCTTACCCTCGCGCGCTCCGCTCCGTTGCCCCTCGCCCTCGGGGAGGCGAGACGCAAGTGGTCGGGCGGAGGTGACGATGGTGTGGCCGAGGCGCTCCCGCACGTTTTCCCGGCGGCGTTAGCCCAGCGCGCCCGCCTGCGGCGCCGCTGGGCGTTAGGTAGCCGCGATGTCTACGAGCGCTGGGCCGGAGTTGACGCGCCCGAGTAGGCCAGTGAGCGGCTACGCGGGGCTGAAGGCCGTGATCGGCTCGGAGTGGGCGCCGGCCGGCACCTGGCCGTACCACCCTGCCTCACCAAAGCGCACAATCCCCCCGGAGGCGGTCGCGAGCCAGAACCCGTCGCCAGTCGGGCTGGCTGCGATACCCACTATTGGCGAGCCGAGATGCCGGTCGGACGTCGGGGCGTGCAGGGCCGTGCCGTAGGCGTAGACGGCTCCGTCTCTCGAGACGACCCAGTAGCCCGTCCCACCCGGTGCGGCTGCCATGGCGACAGCAGCTGATGCCAGCGGGTGACGAGATGGCGAGCCGTAGTCCGGGGCATCTTCGCCATAGACCGCTCCATTGGCGGTCAAGATCCAGTAGCCGCCTGTCGCGGCGTCGACAGCCATCGCGACGACGGCACCGTTGGTCCACTCGCCACCCCGCGATCCGTGGTAGACGGCGTCGCCGAAGGCGTAGACGGACCCGTCGCCGGCAACGATGAAGTAGCCCCTTCCGTCCGGGCTGGCGGCGATGCCTACGACGGGGGCCCCGGGTGGCACAGGTCCACCATGCCAGGAGCTGCTCCGCAGGTCTCCGTACCATTGAGCGTCACCGAAGGCGTACACCGACCCGTCGGAGAGGAGCAACCAGTAGCCGCGCCCGTCTGGAGTGCTTGCCATAGACACGACCGGCTCGGGCAGCACCGAGTTCCTCAGGCCACCGCAGTAGGGGAGGTTGCCCCGCACGAAGACGGCGCCGTCGCTTGTCGCAAGCCTGTAGCCGACCTGTTTCGGGCTCGTCGTGCCACACCAGGTCCGGGGCACCGAGACCGGGTCGGCGATGCCTGTGCGATCGGCGTTCGCCCTCCATTCGGGCCACGCTGGCGGGTCAGATGGCGCGGGCGCGACCGGGAATGGGTAGGCGGCGAGCGTCGCCGGCAAGGTCGGGCCGCCACAGGCCGAGTAGAGCATCCAGCCCGTCCCGGGCGCCCCCGGCACATAGGCAACCGCTGCACTGCTCGGAGCGTCACATCCCATGTCGAGCGTGGAAGCCCAAGCTCCGGTGTTGTAGAGGAAACCACCAGTCCTGCCCGACAGCAGGTACAACCCCCAAGCGGCACCGACGAGGACGTCGTCACCGCCGTCGCGCCCCCCGGTGATGTCGACGAGCACGGGCGACGAGGTGGCTTCGTTATGGGCGTCGAAGACCGTGGACCAGATCTCGCGCCCAGAACCGGTCCAGGCAGTGACGACCGCAGGGCCGTCCAAGCAACGGGCGCATGACGTCGCCACGACCGCGAGTTCGCCGTCGACGCGCCCGATGGCCGGTGAGCCGAAGGTAGGCCCGTGGGCCGTCACAGGCCAACCGGGGACGTTCTCGCCGTCGTCGGCGTAGACGGCGAGGATCTGATCGGTGGAGGCGCTGCGGTAATCGGGGTAGTAGCTCGTTCCGAAGACCACGGCGGGCCGGTCGGTGTCGTTGAGGATCCCAACTGTGGGGCTCGACCAGATCGTCTGACCGAAGCATCGTTGCCACACGAGCTCCGGTCGACCGCTCTCATAGCGGTAGTCGACGAGCCAGCCGCCGCGACACCCGTCGAACCCGCTCGCGTCGGTGCCCATGATGATGTCGTCTCGCCCCGTGTGGCTCGTGTCGACGAGGGCTGGCGAGGACCAGATCGTGTCAGCCCTGTTGACGGGAAAGCCGGGCACGAGCTGCCCGTCCGGTTGCAGGGCGTAGATGTAGTGGTCGTAGGAGCCGAAGACGATGTCGAGTTGGCCCGTGCCTGTGATGTCTCCGACCGCAGGCGTGGCGAATACCGGGTCGGAGTAGTCGTCCGGGCCCGATCCCCAGGGGTTGAACGTGCGGCGAGTCTGGAACACAAAGCGCACCCGCCCGTTCGCGTAGAAAGCTTCGAGACCACCTTGCTGGTCCCGCCTCCACAACGAGCCGGCGCCCACGATGATCGATGGGGGCCTGTCCGGTCCGTCGAGGTAGGCAACAGCCGGACTCGAGTCGATCGCCGTCGGCGTGGCGCTGTTGATGTGGACGAACTCGGGCCAGCCCGGCAGTTCTGTACCAGATCTCGCGTTCATGACGTAGATCTCGCCCGAGAGCGTCGCCAGAACGACCGCCTTTACCCCGTCGATCGTCGCCACGACCGGGGAGCTCATCCACACCGGGCCTAGCTTTCGGACTGCCCAGAGCGAGCTTCCGAAATGGTTGACCTTAGATGTCTGCGTCCGACTGGGTGCGCTGCGAGCCTTCGTCGCCGCAGAGCCGGCCCAAGCGGCCGAAGAGGCGGGCACCGTCAGGGCGCCGACGAGACAGGCGGCGGCTGCGCTCCACAACAGGCCTCGACGCGCGACCGGGCCTTGCCGCATGCAACGATGGCGGGTACGGCACGATGCCATGAGTCAATAATAGAGGATTCTCACCATCTGTGACTAGTGCACCACTTAGCGTGAACAAACCGAGAAGTGAACGGCGGATAGCATTCGTGACCCCCCGCTATGGCGACGCGGTCGTTGGTGGCTCGGAGTCGGTCATGCGCGAGGCGGCACACGGTCTCGCCGAGCGCGGCTACGAGGTCGAAGTGCTCACGACGTGTGCTTTGGACCACTACACCTGGGCAAACGAGTCCCCAGAGGGAACGAGCCTCGACGGGCGGGTGACTGTTCGTAGGTTCCCTACCATTCAGGCTCATGACCAGGGGCGTTGGCACTGGATCCAAGAGCGCCTCTTGTCGGGCGAACGGCTCGACGAGGTCGAAGAGCTCGCCTGGATCAACGGCCGGTTCCGCGTCCCCGATCTCTATCTTCACCTTGCTGGCCACGCCCAGCAGTACGCCGCGATCGTGTTCTCGCCCTACTTGTTCTGGTCGACGCTGTACTGCGCAGGGATTGCGCCGGAGCGGACGATCCTCATGCCCTGCCTGCATGATGAGCCCTACGCCTACCTGCGCTCTGTGGCTGCCGCCCTCGCCTCTTGCGCGGCTGTCTGGTTCCTTTCCGAGCCAGAACACCAGCTGGCCCATCGACTGGGACCGGTTGCGGCACACCACGCCGTGATCGGCGCCGCGGTCAATATCCCTGAGAGCTATGACCCGGATGGTTTCCGCAAGCGTCACAACCTGAAGAACCCGTACGTCCTCTACGCCGGCCGGCGCGAGGGCGGCAAGGGCTGGCAGGAGCTGATGGTCGGATTCGGGATTGCCAGCCGGCGCCACTTTCTCCCCTTCGACCTCGTGACCGTTGGTGTCGGCGACGCCCAGGCTCCGTCTCCGCTTGAGAACCGGATCGTCGACCTCGGCTACCTCGCGCCCGCCGAAGTGCCCGACGCCTTTGCCGCGGCTGACGCCTTCTTGCAGCCGAGCGCCAACGAGAGCTTCTCGCGCACGATCATGGAATCCTGGCTTGCAGAGACCGTGGTCATCGCCAACAGGCAGAGCGATGTCGTGACATGGCATTGCGAGCGTTCCGGGGGCGGGCTGCTCTACGGCGACGAGCTGGAGCTCGGTCAATGCCTGCGGTTTGTCGCCGAGGCGCCTAATCAGGCCGCCCAGCTTGCCAGCAAAGGGCGCGAGTACGTTCTCGCCAACTACAGGTGGTCCTCTGTGCTCGACGCCATGGAGCGGTCCCTCGAGGCCTTCTTGTGAGGGCGCTTTTTTCGAGCGGAGGTTCGCAATCGTGAAGGTCCTTGTTCTCGGATCGCTGCCCCCACCGGTGCGCCCCCGCTCACAGAGCCTGCGGGCTGAGGTCGTCGCCCTGCTCGCCGACGGAAACACGGTGGAGGTCGTCTCCCCGGACCCGGTTGCGACCGCTCACCGCTATCTGAGCGTGTCAGGCCTGCCGGGGTGCGCCCAGCTGTGGACGATGGTGTCGGGCTTCGACTCGATGGTCGTGCAGCTGCAGCCCGGCCTCCCGGTCCGGCCCAAGGCTGGCCCGCTGGAGCGCGCACTTTCGCTCGTGGCCTTCTCCCTTGTCATGTCGCGAGGCCGCCATGTGGTCCTCCGGCTCGAGTCGCCAGAGGATCTCCCGGGTGGCCCGGGTGGACGTTGGGCCGCCAGGCTCTGGCGCAAGGCCGAGCGAGTGGTTGTCAAAGACGAAGACCAGAGGGCTTCCTTCCGCCAAGCCCTCGGCAAGCGGGCCGAGCACATAGATGTAGTCGTGCTCGGTTCTGACGCAGCCGAAGACGACGATGGCGGATGGGGTGAGGCCGGAGACGCCTCGATCGAGGACGTGCTTGCCCTTGTACGCAAAAGGGCAGCCCGCGAGCGTCGGGCGCTGGCCTCTAGCGACGCGGCCCACTTTGCCGGTTGGGACTGCCTGCCCGCCCCGGGCCTCGCCATGACAGAGGCGGACGCAGCTCTCCTCGGAGCTGGCGATGCGCCGCGCAAACCCGCGGACCTGGCCCGCAAGGCGCTTGCCGCGGCGGACCGTCGTCCTTCGCTCTGGCGCCTGGCAAGGGCCGCCCGACTAGCCCGCCGCGGTGTCTATGCCGTGCTCCGGCCGAACCGGCCAGCCTGAGCGGGCCTCGTCTCGTCGAGGACTTCGCGAAGGGCGCGAGCAGCTACAGAAAAGCTGTGCGCTGCCGCGTAGCTGTGAGCTCCGGTCGCGAGACGAGAACGGGCGGCCGGATCGTCGAGGAGCCGCCCGCAAGCCTCGGCCAGCTCCTCTGGAGTGACATTGACCGGTGTCTTGCAGGCAGCACCGTCGGGTAGCTCGCCCATCCACCCGAGGTCGCTCACAATCATGGGCACTCCGCAGGCAAGGCAGTCCCCGGCCGCCGCGGACGCCTCGCCTGAGAAGGAGTCCCTCAGTTGCACGGCCATCTCGGCCCGCTCCAGCCAGGCAAGGTAGGTCGCCTTGTCGACGCGACCGGTGATGAACAGACGACCTTCCAGCCCAAGTGTCCGACCGAGGGCCGCGAGGTCGGCTCCGAGCCGCTCACTGACCGGTCCCACGAGGCCGAGCACCACCTCCGGGCGGTGCGCCGCCAGGCGGGCGAAGGCCCGGACGAGCTTATGGGGCTGCTTAATCGGGTCCACGATCCCGAAGCTGGCGACGACGCGGGCGCCGGGCCCGACACCGCCAAGGGCGGGGCGGTCAGCTTGCCCGGCCCAGGCGAGCTCGGTGGCGAATCCGACGACCTCGACGCGCGAGGCAAGCTCGGGCCCGGCCTCGAGGCGAGCCAGGCGGCCGGCAGCTTGCGAAGTGACGAGGAACCGCTCGCACAGGCCGATGACCTCGCGAGCCATGAGCAGACCGTAACGCTCCGCCTCGAGCGCAGTGACCTCGCCCGTAGCGGCGAGGCCCTTTGGCAAGCCAGGCCCGTAGATCCTGCTGATCGTTCCGGCGAGCCCGTCGGGCACAGCAGCCCTCGAACCGCCTGCGAAATGGTATAGACCGCTCAAGCGCACGTCGTGGGCGAGCACGACGCCTGGGCGTCGCCGGAGCGACTCGAGCGCCGCCGTGTGGAACTCTCCGTTGCCGAGCACGTAGACGACTTGGTCGTAACCGGCGGTGGCGGCTTCGACGCGGAAGAAACTGCGGGCGTCATAGACCTCCAGGCCTGCGGGGACGATCGGGCTCTCGACACAGCGGTCGAGGCCGTCAGCGAAACAGTCGATGTCGAGATCTCCAGGCGATGCGAGCTCTTCGACCAAGCGGAAGCTGTAGTTCGCGACCCCTGAGGCAACGGGCGGAAATGGCGAGACGACGGCCACCCGGTGCCGCCGCGGGCGCCAGGGCTGGCCGGGCCGAGCGAGCAGCGCGTTGTAGACCCTTGCCGTGCGATCAGCTACCTCTGCCCAGGTCGTGACCCCGGCTCGGGCCTGGGACCGGGCTGCCTCACGAAAGCCCTCGTCCTCGAGGCCAAGCAGGATGCTGTCGCTTATCGCTTTGGAGCTATAGGGGTCGAAGCGGGCATCGGGCGCTACGAGGTCCCGCAGCGGATCCACGTCCGAGACGATCGCCACCGCTCCGCATGCCATCGCCTCGGCGACGGGAAGCCCGTAGCCCTCGAGCAGCGAGGGAAAGCACAAGAGCTCGGTCGCCTGGTATAGGCGCAGCATGGCTTCCTCCGACACGTAACCCGTGCAGAGGAGACGGCCGGCTATTCCCTCCTTCGCGGCGACATGGTGGAAGTGGTTCGCCATGAGCGGAGGAAGCTGGCCGACGACAACGAGCTGACGAGTGCTGCGCAGCCGCTCTGGCAAACGCCCGAAGGCGACTATGAGCGCCTCGACATTCTTCCTCCCGTCACTGCCGGCCGGATAAAGGACGAAACGGTCCTCGAGTCCCGGGACGGCCTGTTTGGCGAGCAGCTGGGCTTGTTCCATCGACTCAGCAGGCTCGAACCGGGGGGCCGTGCCCGCACCGACCATGTGCAGCTTCTTTGCCTTGATGCCGAGGTTGGCCTCAACCGAACGGCTCGTCGCCGGCGAGATCGTGAGGAGGGCGTCCGCGGCGTGGAGCACCTCGAGGCGGGCCGTGTAGGCGACGCGTTGGCGCACATCGTCGAGATAGGTGTGGGGATGCTCTAGAGGGATGAGGTCGTAGACAGTGGCACAAAGGCGCACACCGCCCTCGTGGGCCCATCTCGGCCATACGCTCCCGATCGGGACGCCGAGCTCAAAAGGCGAGAGAACGTGCAGCACGCGGGCCGAGTCGGGCGCCACGTCGTAGTCGACCTTGCCCGAGCCGAGGAGGGGTCCCAGATCGCCCGGTGGAGGGAGCTCAGGGTTTAGTAGGTACCGTCCGATCAGCCGGGGATGTCGGCATTCGAGGGCGACGGCGAGCTCGTAGGAATAACGGGCGATACCCCTGCCCCTGTAATCCGGGCTCTGCAGGGCCTGAAGATCGACGACAACGGGGCCGACGGTCACTCTGAAGGCGCCGAGCCTCCGGGCTGCGCCTCGTCGGCGGGAGAAGGTGGTTTGGCTGCCGCCTTCGTGCGGGGTCGCCCTTCCGGGCTCCTCGTCGAGCCGACAGGCGGCGGCGCGAGCTGGCCGAGCGAGTCCTCGAGCGCATCGAGTCGAGCCGCCGAGGTGGCAAGAAGTCGCCCGAGCAGCTCTGTCGTCTGGGTCTCGACTTCGATTTGGCTCGTGAGGATGCTCGTCAACTCGTCGAGCTGGCCCTGCAGCTGAACGACCCTTTCCAACACGTCGGCGAGCGGCAGGGTGACGCGTCCGTCGAACTTCGTAGTCAAGCTTGACTTCGCCTGGCTCAAGCCTCGGCGGCCGATGGACGTCACGGGCAATCGTCTCCTTCGGAGCACGCGTTTGCGGGGAGCTTACCGTTTCAGGCCCTGGCGGGGGAGGTTCTGGGCCAGCCCGTGTGGGTCGCGAGGGGTCGTTGTTGGCTAGGGTGCAGGGGATGAAAGTCGCGCCGAAACTCACCCCTCCGCTACTGAGCGCGGAGTTCGGCGCGAACCGCGAGCTCCCGTTGCGAGTCGTCTCGGCCAAGGTCAGCTTGCGGAACCGCTTCATCGAGATCTGGCAGGCGCGAGAACTCGTCATCTTCCTCGTCCGCAAGGAGCTGAAGGTTCGCTACAAGAACAGCGTCCTCGGGTTCCTCTGGTCGTTCTTGAATCCCGCCTTGGTCCTGCTTGTCTACTACGTCGTCTTCAAGTACTTCCTGGCCAACCACATCTCACTTTTCGCCATCTACCTATTCGCTGGCCTTTTGCCCTGGAACCTGTTCAACAACTCGCTGCTCAGCTCCGCGGGCGTACTGGTCGCCCAGGCCGGGATCGTCAAGAAGGTCTCGTTCCCCCGCGAGATCCTCGCCCTCGCCCAGGTGGGCACCTCCATCTGTTACTTCTTCTTCCAGGCGTGCATCATGTTGTGCTTCCTCATCGGTTTCGGGGTCAATCCGGACTGGAAGTTCTTCCCCGTGCTGCTGCTCGCCCTTGCCTGCGACATCGTGTTCTCTGGCGCACTGGCGGTGTTCTTGTCGGCGGTCACCGTCTACTTGCGTGACGTCCAGCACCTCATCGAGGTCGCGCTCGTGGCGCTGTTCTTCAGCGCTCCCATCGTCTACATGTTCACCACGGTTGGCACCAAGCTGGCCAAGCACGGCATCTTGTGGATCTACTTCTTGAACCCGTTGGTCTCGATCGTCCTCGCCTTCCAGCGGTTCATCTATGGGACCGTGGCCCCGCGTGACCATCCCATCCCGATCGCCACATATGGTGAGCACTGGTACTTCGCCGTGCTCGGGATTATCTTGCTCGTCTCCATCGGGCTCTTTTTGATCGCCATGGTGATCTTTGGTCGCGTCGAGGGCAACTTCGCCGAGGAGCTCTGAGCCAGCTGCAGACTGCGATCGACGTCCAGGACGTCTCCAAGCGGTTCCGCCTCTACAAGGAGAAGTACACCTCCTTGAAGGAGCGCCTCTTGCATGCGGGACATGTGCCCTACGAAGACTTCTGGGCACTTCGGGACCTGCAATTCGACATTAAGACAGGCGAGACCTTTGGCATCATCGGCCGTAACGGCTCGGGCAAGTCGACCCTTCTCAAGTGCATCGCCGGCATCTTGCAGCCCACCTCGGGCCAGATCGTCGTCCGCGGGCACCTAGCGGCGATGCTCGAGCTCGGTGCCGGGTTCCAGCCCGAGCTCTCCGGCAGGGACAACATCTACCTGAACGCCTCGCTCCTCGGACTATCGCGCCGGGACATCGCACGTCGTTTCGATGAGATAGTCGCCTTCGCCGAGCTGGAAGACTTCATCGACAACCAGGTCCGGTTCTACTCCTCTGGCATGTACGTTCGGCTCGGCTTCGCCGTCGCCGTGAACGTCGAGCCGGACGTGCTCCTTATCGACGAGGTGCTCGCCGTCGGAGACGAGCGCTTCCAGGAAAAGTGCCTCGACCGCATCCACCAGTTCCAGGCAGAAGGGCGCACGATCGTCGTCGTATCGCACTCGGTCGCGATGGTCCGGCAGGTCTGTGACCGCGTCGCGGTGCTCGAGAATGGCAAGGTCGTCTCGGTCGCGCAGCCCGGGGAGGCAATCCGGGCCTTTCGCAATTGCTCTTTTGGCAGGCGAGGTTCCCGTCGCCCTTCCTCCTGAGCCCGAGGACGGGGACGGGGACGGTGCCGGCGAGACGATCTCCATGCCGGAAAGACGCGTGATCATCACCGAGGTCGTCGCACGCCATACTGGCCCTCCAGGGCGCGATTTCCTGGTGCCGGGGGACTCGCTTCGCCTCGAGCTTCAGTTCCAGGTGAACGAACCGCTCAGCGACGTCGCTTTCGGCTGCGAACTGCTCTCGGGCAATGCTGGCTTCGTCGTGTTCAGCTGCGACAGCGCCATGCCCGAATTCGGCCAGATCCATGACCTCGACCCGGGCCGCTACCGGGTGGAGTTCAACTTCGACGACCTGCCTCTGCTCGACCAGACCTACACGCTCAATGTCTGGATACAAGACGCCGGAGGTGGGGTCGTTCACGCTCGCCTCGAGCCCGCCACGACGTTTTCGATAGTGAGCTCGGGCAGGGCGACGGGCCTCATGCGGGTGCCTCTTCGCATCGAGCTCACAGCGGCATCCGAGCCCGGCTCGGCGGTGACGGCCGCCGGATGACCTCTGAGGTCGTAGCTCAGATCGAGGCCCAAGTACACGAGATGCGCTCGGCCGGGGCCGTCCCGGACGACCTGGAGGAAGATCTGGAGGCCCGCTTCGAGCAAGCTGCCGAGGAGGCCCTTTCCGCGGCGTCATTCGCGCCCCGAGAGCCCGGCCCGGATGCGGGCACAGGCAGCTCGCCTGGTCTGGCTGGGCTCGTCCGCCAGGCGACTTTGCTGGCCCGAAGACGCTTTGGCCCCGCCCTTCGTGACTTCGAGCGCCGTGGCGTTCTCGGTGCGGCGCGCACGGCACAGACCGCATGGCTCCAGGTGTACGTCGCAGTTGACCACCTCGACCGAGTCGCGGCACAGTCGGCGCCGATCTCCCGGGTGCTTTCGGTACTCAGGCCAAAAGAGCTGGCCGGCAGCGGTTCTGGGGCCGTGCAGCCCGCGATCGAGGGGGCACTTTTGGCCTGGGTGCTCGACCGCTTGGGTGGTGTCTCCTCAGCGGAGCCACGCGACGTCCCGGGTCCGGTGCTGCATGCTGAGTGCGGCGACGGACGCGTTCTGGAGGCTCTCGCGGCCCGTGGGCTGGAGGTCCTCGGGGCCGATCCGCGCTTGTCGGTGCGAGTGAGTGGGAACACGAGCACCGTCGCGGCCGGAGCCCTCGAGTACCTCGGCGCGGCCCCGAGCAATTCGCTTGGCGGTCTCTTGCTGAGCGGAGTCGTCGACCGCATGCGACCCGGAGCCGCAAGAGCCCTGGCACAGCTCGCGGGGCGTTGCCTGGCTCCCGGTGGCGTGGTCGTGCTTGTCAGCGCCCGGCCCGAGGTAGTCGTCGCCATCGACCCGGTGGCGGCTGACTTGGCCCCGGGTAGGCCAATCCATCCGGTTACGTGGTGTCACTTGCTGGCGCACTTCGGCCTCGTCGAGCTCTCGGTGTTCGAGCCTGACGACGCTGAGCCCGACGTGTTCGCCGTGTCGGCTCGACGCCCCGTTACGCCGGCCAACGCCTTTGGCGGGCGCACATGAGACCCAGGCCGGCCCGGATAGACCAGATCATCCCTTCCATCGTCGAGCGGGACGCGGTCAGCCACCACACCCTGGAGGCCCAGAAGGTACTGCACTCAATGGGCTTTGTCTCAGAGATCTACGCCCGCAACATGGGGCCCGGGTTGCAGGGCCGGGTGCATCTGCTCGAAGATCTCCCGCGCGAGCAGCCTGAGAACCAATGGGTCTGCTACCAAGCCTCCATTGGCTCTCCGGCGGCCGAAACCTTCGCCTCTCACCCTGGGTTGAAGCTGCTCGACTACCACAACATCAGCCCGGCCGAGCTCGTCGAGCGCTGGCTGCCGCACCTCGGCGAAGAGGTGAGGCTCGGGCGCAAGCAGCTGGGCGAGATGGCCCCCATCGTCGAGCTCGGATTCGCCGACTCGGAGTTCAACCGGGTCGAGCTCGAGGAAGCCGGCTACCCCCATAGCGCCGTGGCGCCTCTCATGGTCGACACGAGCAACTTCTCCTGCCTGCCCGACGAACGCGTCGTCGAACGCTTCGCGAAAGAGCGCGCAGGAGGCGGCCACGACTGGCTCTTCGTCGGCCAGATGCTGCCCCACAAGGCGCATCAAGACGTCATCAAGGCCCTGGCTTGTGCCCGCAAGCTGTTTGATCCGCGAGCTCGCCTGCACCTGGTCGGGCGAGAGAGCTGCCCTGCCTATGCCGACGCGTTGCGTCGATACGTCTCCTTTCTAGGTTTGGACGGAGCGGTCGACTTTGCCGGTTCGGTGAGCGCTGCCGAGCTCGCTGGCTACTACACGAGCGCCGACGTGTTCGTGTGCTGCTCGGACCACGAAGGCTTCTGCGCTCCGTTGCTGGAGGCGATGCACCACGAGCTTCCCATCGTCGCCTATGGAGTGACTGCTGTGCCCGAGACGGTGCTGGACGCCGGCATCGTGCTCCCGACGAAATCGCCTGTGCTCGTCGCCACGGCCGTGCAGCGCCTCATGTCGGACGCGACCCTTCGCGCCGAGCTCGTGCGTGCGGGCTTGGAGCGCGCCAAGGCGTTCAGCATCGAGGGCGCGAGGCGCGGCTTCGCGGATTGCATCGAACTGGTGCTCCAGGGTCTTTAGGGCGCAACTGTCGCGGGTGACCTCAGAAGTAACATGTCTCACATCCGCAACATGAAGCGATGTGCTGCTCTGCTCGCCTGCGTCTTGCTCGGCGTGCTGACTGGCCCGGTCGTCCTCGCCTCTGGCGCGGGTGCGACCAGGCCGTCTCTGCTCGCGCCCTTCCCGGCCGCGAACGTGGACTTCGTCGGTTACGGCGACGGCCCGGGCCTCGGCATGGGGCAATGGGGCGCCTTCGGCTACGCAGCCGTCGACCACGAGCCTTACACCTGGATCCTCGCCCACTACTACGGCGGGACGATGCTGACCTCGAGCGACAGCGAAGTGTCGATCGACCCGGCGGTATCGGTCGACATCAACGAGAACGACGGCCATCCCCTCGTTGTCACGTCTGCGTCGGCCTTCAGTTTTGGCGGCCACCGCTTCGCGGCCGGGCAGGTAGTCCGCGCAAGCTTGGCAGCCGGGACGTGGACCCTCTCGACGGCTTTGAGCTGCTCGTCGACGAAATGGGGGCCCGTGGCCACGGGCCTTTTGGACCCGGTGGCCGAGCCCTATTCCCTGCTCGCTTCGGCGAGCGTCTCCCAGGTGCTCACGGTCTGCGAGCCGTCCGGCACCGAGCTCGCCGTGCGAGGTACCGTCGAGGCCTACGACGCTCCGACGGGCGCCGTCACCTTGAACATCCTTCCCCTCGAGGAGTACGTCCGCGCCGTCATCAGTGGGGAGGTCTCCTGGTCCTGGGGGCTTCTCGGGGGCAGCACAGCTGCCCCCCAGGGCGAGCCGTGGGGATTCCAGGCCCTCGAGGCCCAGGCCGTCGCCACGCGCTCTTATGTCGCCGCCGAGCTCGCCTCAGGGGGATGGGAGCCCTACGCGACAACCTGCGACTACTACTGCCAGTCCTATCCCGGCATGGCAGATGAGACAGCGGACCTGGACCAAGCCGTCGCCGACACGGCCGGTCAGATCCTCGAACAGCCCGCGGGCGCCGCCGTCACCGCAGAGTTGAGGCAGCGGGGCAAGATCATCCAGCCCGCTCCCGGCGGGCCAGCTACGACCAGCCCGACCGGCATCCCCGTCCTTGCCGAGTACTCCGCCTCGACTGGCGGTTACACAGGCGGTGGCCCTTTCCCCGAGGTGGTCGACGCCGGCGACTCGGTCTGCATAAAGAGTCCCTATTACTCGTGCAACCCGTGCCACAAATGGCTCGCCACGGTGCCGGTGAAGGCGATCGAGAACGCGTTCAAGTCCGTCGGATCACTCGCCTCAATCGAGGTGACCCTGCGTAACGGCCTCGGGGCGCTCGGAGGCCGGGTCGAGACCCTGGAGGTGATCGGTACGACTGGAGCCAGCGTCTCGGCGCCGGCCTATGAGTTGGGAGCGCTGTTGGCGGGTAACAACCCGGATCACTGCAGCTCAGATTGGTACGGAGTCACCAATGGGCCTTGAGTGCCTCCCGGTAGGCTCCTGCACGGCTTGAGGGAAGGCGCGATGGATGTCCGGGAGAGGTTCTACCTAGGTGGGCAATGGGTCCTCCCGGCGCGAAGCGACCAAATCTGCGTCGTTGACCCGACGACCGAAGAGGTGATCGGGACCATCCCGAGTGGCACGGCTGAGGACGCCGAGCGCGCTGTCGCTGCCGCACGCGGGGCGTTCTCCTCCTGGGCGAGCCTCTCGCCGCCTCAGCGGGCCGAGTACCTGTCCCGCGCGGCCGAGGCTCTCGGCGCAAAGATGGGCGAGATCAGCCGGCTAATCACCCGCGAGGTGGGGACGCCGACCAACATCTCCACGATGATCCAAGTTGGCCTCCCGACGACGACCTTCGCCTTGATGGCCAGTCTCGTCAGCCAGCTGCAGTGGGAGGAGACCGTCGCAAACTCGCTAGTGGTTCGCGAGCCGGTTGGCGTCGTCGCAGCCATTACGCCTTGGAACTACCCGCTCCACCAGGCCGCCGCCAAGGTGGCCCCGGCGCTCGCAGCTGGGTGCACCGTCGTGCTTAAGCCGAGCGAGATCGCTCCGCTCAGCGCCTTCGTACTGGCCGAGGTCTTAGATGAGGTCGGCCTGCCGCCAGGGGTCTTCAACCTCGTCTCAGGCACGGGGCCCGAGCTCGGCGAGGCGTTGGCAGCCCATGAGGCTGTTGACATGGTGTCTTTCACCGGCTCGAACCGCGTGGGAAAGAGAGTGGCCGAGCTGGCCGCCGCCAGTGTGAAGCGGGTCGCCCTAGAGCTCGGAGGCAAGTCGGCCACGGTGATCCTGCCTGACGCCGACCTCGAGCGTGCCGTCTCAGGCGGAATCACGATGTGCTTTTTGAACTCAGGCCAGACCTGCGTAGCCCTCAGCCGGATGATCGTGCCCCGAAAAGTGCTGGCTGAGGTCGAGATGATCGCCGCCAGGCTCGCCGAGGCCTACGCGATCGGCGATCCCTTCGACGAAACAACCCGCTTGGGCCCCCTTGTCTCCGCCGCCCAGCGCGACCGGGTCCGGGCTTATATCCAAAAGGGCATCGACGAAGGCGCAAAGCTGGTCACTGGGGGCACAGAGCCCCCCGACGGGCTCGACAAGGGGTACTTCGTCCGCCCGACGGTTTTCTCCGAGGTGTCGGCGGGAATGTCGATCGCCCGCGAGGAAATCTTCGGTCCTGTGCTCACGATCCTGGCGTATGACGAAGAGGACGAGGCGGTCGAGATCGCCAACGACTCGATCTACGGTCTGGCGGGCGCGGTTTGGTCAGCGGACACCAGCCGAGCAACCGCAGTTGCCCGCCGAATACGCACTGGCCAGGTCGATATCAACGGCGCAATGTTCAACCCGTTGGCACCATTCGGCGGCTTCAAGCAATCGGGCTACGGGCGCGAGCTCGGCAGGTGGGGACTCGAGGAGTACCTCGAGACCAAGTCGCTGCAGATGTAGCGTCCGGCCTTGACTCTGAACCCGGCCGAGGAGCCGGCCCGAGATGTGAGGCGCAAGCGCAACTGGCGCCGCCTCCGGTTCCTCGTCGGCCTGGCGCTTGGCGGTGTCGCCCTCTGGGCGGTGAGTGGTCAAGGCGGCGAGCTGGCTGGCGCCTCCAGTGAGCTCTCACGCCTCAACCCGGGTTGGCTTCTGCTGGCGATCGTCGTCGAGGCTCTCTCCCTCGTCGCCTTCGCCCGAATGGACCAGCGACTCCTGCGATGCGGCGGTGTCCGTGCCGGCACGGGGCGCTTCACGGCGATCTCTTTCGCGGCGGGTGCCATCGCGAGCTCGCTCCCCGCCGGGCCCCTCGTCGCCAGCGCCTTCGGCTTCAGGCAGTTCCGCCGGCTGGGGGCGTCCGATGCCCTCGCCGCCTGGGCGTTGTTGGCGAGCCTCGTCTTCTCTGCTCTCGGCCTTGCCCTGTTGGCAACCGCCGGCGTCATCATCGCCGAGCGCGAGGGCTCGACCTTCGACCTGATCGGCGTCACTGTCGCCGTCTTGGCGATCACGATCGCAGGCGTCGTGGCCGTCTACGAGCGCCGCGCCCTCGCCAAGGCGTTCGAGTGGGCGCTCAGGGTATCGCACCGAGTTACGGGCTTTCCCCGCAACCCGTCGGACAACGTTTTGTCGACCTTCGCCGCCAGCATGAGCCATGTAGACCTCAACCCGAGCGACCTGTTCAGCTCGCTCAGCTGGTCGATCGCCAACTGGGGGCTCGACTGCAGCTGTCTTGTTTTCTCCTACCTGGCCGTCGGCGCCGGCGTGCCCTGGCGTGGGCTGCTTCTCGCCTATGGGGCCGGCCAGCTAGCGGCGAACCTGCCCGTCACCCCGGGCGGCTTGGGTGTGGTCGAAGGGAGCCTTGTCATCGCGCTGGTCGCTTTCGGGGGCGGACAGGTCAGCACCGTTGCGGCGGTCCTGTTGTACAGGATCGTCAGCTTCTGGGGCTATCTGCCTGTCGGATGGCTCGTCTGGGCCGGGCTCACCTGGAGCAACCGGCGCGCAGATAAGCTTGTAGAAGTGACAGCAGAGCAGCCTGCTCTGCGGCACATGTCGGCCCCGGTGAAGGACCGTTCCGCGGAGCTTCCGGGATGACTCGGACCAGGCCTCGAGTCAGGACCCGACGCGCCGGTAAGGACGGTGTCAAGATCGTCTCGGATGCATCGCGTCGAAAAGAGCTGCGCTTGAGCAAGCCCGTGGCCGCCCTCTGCGCCCTTGTCGTGCTGGCCGGGACGCTCGGAGGTTGCACGTCCGCGCGGAACGGGCTCGGTACTCACGACAGCGCCTGTTTCCGCGTTCTACCCGAGGCGCTCGCCGCCGTACACCGCCATGGGCACCTCGTGGGCGAGCGGTATCTGCCGCCGAGAGCCCTCATCCTCAACCTCCCCAATGCCGTCGCGCCTGACGCGCTCCAGGACGCCTCCAAGGTGGCGACATGCCTTGTGGCCTTCACGGGCCACTTCAAGGCCTCCGCGGTCGAGCGGGGCTGGGCGCCTAGCGGGGAGCTGGCCGCATCGCCATCGTCATCGTGCGTCAGCGCGACCTCGTGCTGCTGGCGACGGTCGTGCTCGTGCGGATCCCGCGCAAGCTCGTCTTCGCCCACGTCTTTCCTCGGCTCGTTTGAGGTGATGGCTCAGGTCTGCTCGCTCTCGGGAGCTTGCTCTTCGGCCAACTCGACGCTCACCTGAAGCCCGGAAGCACCTGGCTGAGGAGCGAGGACGAGCTCTGTCACGGCCCCCGCTTGCTTCAGGTCGTCCTCGGCCAGCTTGACCAGTTCGACAGAGCTCGGCGGGCCGGTCACGACGCAGCGTGCCACCTGGGTGCGCATGGAGCCCTTCGCCTCGGTCTTGGCCCTGCGTAGGGCAACGAGCACTTCACTCACGACCGCGAGAAGCTCGGGCCGGGCCGTGGGACCACCCATTTCGAAAAGGCGGGGCGCGACGGGCCACGGGGCGAGGTGGACCGAGCCCAACTGCCACCAGGACCAGGCTTCTTCGGTGCAGTAGGGGAGGAAGGGGGCGAAAAGGCGCAGGATCGCCGACAAGGCGACGCCGAGGGCGTAGCGGGCCGAGGCGGGGCCAGCCTCGGAGATCTCTCCGTAGGCGCGGGCCTTGACGAGCTCAAGGTAGTCGTCGCAAAAAGACCAGAAGAAGGACTCGGTGATCTCAAGTGCGCGGGCATGGTCATAGGCGTCGAACTCGGCGGTCGCCTCGGCGACGACGCCCGCCAGGCGGCTGAGCATTGCCGCATCGAGAGGCGCCAGGACCTTTGGGGCTGTCTCCTCAAAGCCTTCGGGGCCGTCCATGCGCGAGAGGACGAATCGGCTCGCGTTGAGGATCTTGATGGCGAGCCTCCGGCCCACCTTCATCTGCTCCTCGCTGAAGACCGTGTCCGTGCCGAGGCGGGCAGAAGCGGCCCAGTACCGCACGGCGTCGGTGCTGTACTTCTCCAAGTACTCGAGCGGGGTTATGGCATTGCCGACCGACTTGCCGATCTTCTTGTGCTCTGGATCGAGTATCCAGCCAGAGATTGCGGCATGGCGCCAGGGAAGCGACGAGTGCTCCAGCTCGGAGCGCACGATTGTCGAGAAGAGCCATGTCCGGATGATCTCGTGCGCCTGGGGGCGCAGGTCCATCGGGTAGACCTTGGCGAAAAGGGCGGGATCGTCCTCCCACCTCCCGGCAATCTGTGGCGAGAGCGAGGAGGTGGCCCAGGTGTCCATCACGTCCGGGTCGCCGATGAAGCCGCCCGGCTTGCCCCGCTGGTCTTGCGTGTAGCCGTCGGGCACGTCGGTCGACGGGTCGACGGGCAAGCGTTGTTCGGAGGCCAGCAGCAGGCCGTCGGCGACGAGCTCGCCCTCGTCGTCGAGGCGGTACCAGACCGGGAAGGGGACGCCAAAGAAACGCTGCCGTGAGATGTTCCAGTCCCCGGTCAGGCCTTCCACCCAGGCCTCGTAGCGAGCCCTCATGAACTCCGGGTGCCACTGGAGCTCGCGCCCGCGCGCAAGCAGAGCCTCTCGCCGCTCCAGGGTGCGCACGTACCACTGCGACGAGGTAACGATCTCAAGGGGACGCCGGCCCCGTTCGTAGTACTTAACGGCATGGACGATCGGGCGGGGCTCGCCGATCATCTCCCCTGAGGCTCGCAGCAGCTCGACGATGCGGGCCTGGGCGCCCTTTATGGTCAGGCCCTCGATCTGTGAGTAGTTGGCGTTCGCCCGCTCGGCGTCGAGCGCCTCCCACCCGGGCGACCCGAACGGCGCCGGGGCCAGCCGGCCGTCCCGGCCGACGACCGAGCGCGTCGGCAGGCCGAGGTCACGCCACCATGTGACGTCGGTCAGGTCGCCGAAGGTACAGATCATGGCTATGCCCGATCCCTTGTCCGGCTCGGCCAGCTCGTGAGCGAGAACGGGGACGGGCACGCCGAACAGCGGCGTCAGCACCTCGGAGCCGAAAAGGGCCCTGTAACGCTCGTCAGCGGGGTGGGCCACAAGGGCGACGCAAGCAGGGACCAGCTCTGGACGTGTCGTCTCGATCTCGACCGGAGGACCATCACCGTGGCGGCGGGGAAAGCCCAGGCGGTGATAGAAGCCGGCGTCCTCCTTGTCGACTAGCTCGGCCTGGGCGACAGCGGTGCGGAAGTCGACGTCCCAGAGCGTCGGCGCCTCCTGTCGGTAGGCCTCGCCCCGAGCCAGCATGCGCAAAAAGGCACGCTGTGACGCCCGCCGTGACTCCTCTCCGATCGTGGTGTAGTGCTGGGTCCAGTCGACAGAGGCGCCGAGCATGCGGAAAAGGTGTTCGAAGGCCTGCTCGTCCTCGGTGATAAGGACGTTGCACAGCTCGACGAAGTTCGGGCGGGAGACCGGGATCGCCCGGGCGTTCTTGTCTCGCTTGGCCTCGAAGGCGGGAGCGACGAACTCGGCGTCATAGGCGAGCGAGGGGTCGCAGCTGACGCCGAAAAAGTCCTGCACACGACGCTCCGTAGGGAGTCCGTTGTCGTCCCAGCCGATCGGGTAGAAGACGGCCTTGCCTGTCATGCGCTGGTAGCGGGCGACGATGTCGGTCTGAGTGTAAGAAAAGACGTGTCCGACGTGCAGTGAGCCCGACACCGTCGGGGGCGGCGTATCGATCGAGTAGACCTCCGACCGGTCGCGGGAGCGGTCGAAACGGTAGGTCCCGTCTTTCTCCCAACGGGCGGACCAACGGTCCTCGAGCCCCTCCAGGGAAGGTCGGTCCGGCACGCGGGGAGTCGCCATAGGCCTAGTACGGTACTCCTGTGCTGCGCCTACATGACACTGCCTCGGGCCACAGCGAACAGCTTGAAACCCGTCAACCAGGCCGAGCGGGCATCTACATATGCGGCTCGACGGTGTACGGGCCGCCCCATATTGGCCACGGACGTTTCTCCCTCGTCTACGACGTCCTGCGGCGTTTCCTCGAGTACTCCGGCACTGTCGTCGACCACGTTTCTAACGTCACCGACATCGACGACAAGATCATCAACCGGGCAAACGAGGAGCAGCGCAGCTCGCAGGAGGTGGCCGCCGAGTACGAGGAGCAGTGGTGGCAGGCGATGGCCAAGCTGGGCTGCCTGCTTCCGACCGAGATCCCGCACGCCACAGCCTTCATCGACCAGATGGTCGAGCTGGTCTCCGAGCTGGTCGCTCTCGGCTCGGCCTATGAGACCAGCGACGGCGTCTACTTCAGTGTCTCGGCGGTCGCCGACTACGGGCTGCTCGCCCACCAGAGCCTCGAGTCGATGCGCTCGGGAGCCCGCGTGGAGGTCAACGAGGAGAAGCGCTCGCCGCTCGACTTCGCCCTCTGGAAAAAGGCGAAGCCGGCTGAGCCTTTCTGGCCGTCTCCCTTCGGCCCAGGGCGTCCCGGTTGGCATACCGAGTGCGTGGTCATGTCGCTCGCCCTTCTTGGCGAAGGCTTCGACCTTCACGGGGGCGGGCAGGACCTCATCTTCCCGCATCACGAGAACGAGCGCGCCCAGGCAGTCGCGTTCAGGGAAACGCTTCTCTCGCCACTGGATGCACAACGGCATGGTGGAAGCCCGCGGGGACAGAAGATGTCCAAGTCGCTGGGCAACGTTCTCCTGCTCTCGGATCTCTTCGAGCAAACCGACCCGAGGGCCTACCGGCTGCTCGTGCTCCAGTCCCACTACCGGGCACCGATCGAGGTGACCCCGACGACATTGAGTGATGCCGCCTCGGCCCTATCGCGCCTCGACGCCCTGAGCACCCGGCTTTTTGAGGTCGACACGCTGGAAAGCGGTCTGACCGACCCGCAAGTGCTCGAGGCCTTCGTGGAGCGGATGGAGGACGACCTCGACACCCCGCGCGCCACGGCCGCCCTCTTTGACGCCATCCGAAGGGCGAACATGGCATTTGACGCCCGGGAGGCCTCACGTGGCGCCGAGCTGACGCGGGCCGTGCTCGAGTGCTTCGCAGCGGTTGGCCTAGAGGCCAAGGGTCAGGCTCATATTCCAGAGTCTGTGCTCGAGCTCGGCCGTCGACGAGACGAGGCCCGAGCCGGACGCGATTTTGCCGCTGCCGATAGTCTGCGCGCACAGATCGTCGGGCTCGGTTACGTGGTCGAGGACACCCCCGGGGGCACGCGGATCCGCCGCTGAGCCCCGCGCAGCGACCCGGGTGGGAGTGGCTCGGGTTGTCCCTGGGTGAACTCGCGACGACGTTCAGATTTCGGCTAACAGGTGCCTGGCCTGCTCTGCTACGTTGTCCGTCGAGAGCAACGGATCGTGTTGTCACGTGGGGTTGCCGAGAACGTGGGCGGGAACCCGGGAACCGGGCAACCTCCTTGCCTCTCGGTTGCTCCAAGTCATGGTTTCTCGGCCGGCGCTCTCTTTTATTTGCAATCTGAACAAAGGGGAACGCCACCGTGGCGACCGGAGTAGTGAAGTGGTTCAACAGCGAGAAGGGTTACGGCTTCATCTCGCAGTCCGATGGCGTGGACGTCTTCGTCCACCACTCGTCTATCCAAATGTCCGGATACCGGACCCTCACTGAGGGCCAGGAAGTCGAATTCGACGTTCAGGAGGGCCAGAAGGGGCTGCAGGCAGCCAACGTTCGGGCGCGCTGAGTCCGCGCACTCCCGGTGGGCCCGCCCGCTCGGGTGTGAGGCCCTGTAATCGCCGGACCCTGTAATCGACGGGTCCGGCCCCAAAGCCCGGTTCCATGAGTCGAACCGTTCGTTGTGCGCGCCTTCTCGCGGTGGTCTGCGGAGGGCCCCAGCGGCCGTCTTCCCGTGACATGGTCGAAGGTGGGCGTTGATCTCGGCCGAAGGAGACGGCCTGCACGCCCGCAGCTTGTTACCTGAGAGTAACTACCTCTCGCCACGGCGGCAGTATGGGTGACAGAAGAGACGACTGGGACCCCCGGGGCGGCCCGATACGTGTCGGACGGCCTCTTCGAGCCTTACCACCGGGGCCCGAAGATCCAGACGATAAACGAGCACGCAATTGAGTTCGAACGTCTCGTTCATCGCTCAAGCCGTCTGACGGTGCGCGTGCAACCTCACCCCGCGTTCCAGCGCTGGCTCATCTCACAGGTCCGCAAGCGAACGCGAGCCGTTCCGAACGACATGGCAGCATGGGCTCTCCGTGGCGGTGGAGACTTCCTGCAACAAGTCTCCCGGACACCGATGATCCGAGGAGGTTCAGATCGTGGCTTCAGGCGAACCGGCGACAGATGAGGTACAGGCCGTAGCGCCTGGCCCAGATCGTGAGATCGAACTCAGGCTAAAGCAGTGCCTCCTGGACGAGCAGTCGGTCAGCCGCCTGCCGAGCTGTGTTGTCGGGCTCGTACGCGATGGCGCCCTTTGCTGGTGGGAAAGTGAGGGCAGCACCGGGCTCATAGGCGTCAACAAGCCGACGGCAAACACCCAGTACAGGATCGGGTCTATATCGAAGACATTCGCTGCGGTCTTGGTGATGCGACTGCGAGACGAGGGGGCGCTCGAGCTCAACGATCCCATCGGCGAGCATCTCGCCGAGCTCGGGGAGTTGCCAGTCACAATCGCCCAGCTCCTCTCACACACCTCGGGATTGCAGGCCGAGACGTCGGGTCCGTGGTGGGAGCGCACACCTGGGGTGGGATTCACTGAGCTCGTCGCGTCCTCTCTCCGACCCGCGGACCTGCTGTGTCGACCGGGCAGGCGCTTCCACTACTCCAACAGCGGCTACGCGGTCTTGGGCGAGCTCGTCGCACGCAAGCGCTCCAAGCCGTACGGAGAGGTCTTACGCGAGGAGCTCCTCGAGCCTCTCGGCATGAACCGCACCACGTCTCGTCCCGTTGCCCCTTGTGCAGAGGGTCTGGCGGTTCACCCCCATGCCGATCTCGTCCTCTCAGAGCCAGAGCACGACGCTGTAGCCATGGCCCCGGCGGGCCAGCTTTGGTCGACGATCGAGGACCTGGCCTGCTGGTCCGACCTGCTCGCGGGGCGGCACCCAGAGATCCTCCAGGCCGAGACCGTGGCCGAGATGACCGAGCCGATCGGCGTCCAGGACATTCCGGGGCAGCCCTGGACGTCCGGCCACGGGCTCGGTCTGCAGCTTTGGAACAAAGACGGCCGACGCCTCTACGGCCACTCGGGCTCGATGCCGGGCTTTGTCGCCATGCTTGTCGTCGAGGAGGCGACAAGAGACGTCGCACTCGCCCTCACGAACTCGACGAGCGGGTTCCGGCCCGGGTTCACCGAGGCGCTGTTGGGCCTCGCTGCACCGGAGCCGAGGCCGCCCGTCCCATTCGGCCCGATGGCACAGATCGGCCCATCGGGCCTGGAACTTGTCGGTGTCTGGTACTGGGGACCACGCGAGTACCAGCTGAGCATCTCCAAGGACGGACGCCTAGAGCTGCGCGGCATCCCTTATGGTCGTGACGGTCGCTTTCGGCCGAACGGTGACGGCAGCTACACCGGTGAATGGGGCTATTTCGCCGGCGAGCGCCTCGAAGTGCGAAGGCGCGACGACGGCTCGGTGTCGCACCTCGACATCGCCTCCTTCGTTTTTCCGCGGACCGCTTACGACGCTACGGCGGACATCCCCGGCGGCCTCGACGAGAAGGGCTGGCACACGCCTTGAGCTAGCCACGCCCAGCTTCGGTGGCAACAAAGCGTCGTTGGCGTCGCGCTCTTTAGGTCTTCTGTGCCTCCAGGATTCCGTCCGAGTCCTTAAGGCCAGCCGGCGGCCTCCGCACCTCGGGCGGGATCGTCACACTGGACCAGAGGCTCGCGACCTTGTCAGTCGCCCTGCAGCGAGTTCCAGAGCTTCGGGCTTGAGGCAGCCTTCCAAAGCCCGGGGAGCTCGGAGGCCGCATGACGAAAGCGGCGCTCCTCGAGGCCGGCCAGCAGCCCGAAGGTGTAACCGTTGTGGCCGGGCCGGACCGCTACGCGTGCCCCGAGCTCGCGTAGCAGAGCTCTCGCCGTGACGGCGTCCTGGCCGGAGCCGAGCATCTCATGGATGGCCTCGAAGCACCGGGCAATGCGGGCGGCCGGCTTGCCGAGCACAGGCGTGAACGTCTCGCCCGCATAACGAGCGCCCTTTGCGGCTTTGCGGACCTCGTGGAGCGCCCGGGCGCGTTCGACACCCTCCGAGAAGGCGTTGGCTTGCTCGATGCGACGCTGCACCCTTCTCAGGTCGCGGCCCATAAGCCAAGGCGCGCCCTTAGCGATGCGCCGCTTCGCCTTCGGACGTGTCGGCGGGGCCTGGCTGACGGCTCTGAGCACGTCCAACAAACTCAGGTAGCGCTCCGAGCGCATGGCGTCCAGCGCCTCAGCGAGCGCCGTCTGACGAGCAGCGGAGAAATAGGTGTCGATCTCGTCTTTGACGGGCCCTACCACCTCCTCCGGTGGAAGAGACTCCACCAGCTGGTCAAGCTGACCTCGGAGCACGTCGGCATCGCGGACAGGTCCGAGGACGCCGCCGAGCCAGCCGAGCTCGTCTCGAAGCCACCGGGCCGAGGCCTTGTCGAGCACCGGCGAGAAGGTCATGAGGGTGCTGCGAAGACGGCGGATAGCCACCCTCATCTTGTGCACCGCCTCGTCGTCGCCAAGGCGCACACCGACATCGCGTGCGACGAGCTCGAGGACAAGCTCATGCCACCGTGTGGAGAAGACCCAGCCGAGGGAGTCCTTTGCCTTGTTTGCGAGCAAGGGCTCGGCAATAAAAGGCCGCGAAGCAGCCGGCCCGATTGCCCGCACGAACTTCGAGGGGTACTCGGCCGGCCTCCCGCCGGAACGTTCTAGCTCGCGGCTGATGCTCTCCAGCTCTCTTGGCGTGCCCCCGAGGAGCTCGACTTCCAGCTCCTTCCATCGGTCGTGGGCCTCACCGAGACCGTCGAAGAAAGCCCCGACGTCGTCCTCGTCGACTTCGGCGAGCGGTTCGCTCTCCGGCCCCACAAGCACGGTGCGGGTGCGCCTTGTCGTGAGCCTCACAACCGGACCTAGCGCCAGACCGCCGGTCCGGGCCAGGGTGAGGTCAACCAGCTCCGCAGGCACCGCCGGTGGGTCGAGGACAAAAGAGGCCGATTCGAGCTCCGGGGCTGGGCGTTGCAGCTCAATGCGGGCATCAGGCTCGCTTCCGGGAAGTTTCAGGTGCCAGCCCGCATCGCTTCCGCCTAGTCGCAAGCGCAAGCTGGCTCCGCTCCTAGCGAGGCGGTAGTCGGCAGTGTCGTAGTACAGGGCGTCGAGGTCGACTGTCTCGACCGACCCAACGCGAAGCGCTGGGGCCAGAGTCTCGAACCTGTTGAGCTCGACGTCCTCGCCGAGCACGAACTTGCGTTCCACTTCGATCACAACTGCCCCCCTTTCGTAGTTGCCGCCGACAGCTTCACTACCCGGCGCGGCGCTCTGTGACTCGCGTCGGCGACACCGACACAAGGCTAACCTCCGGTTCGTGGAGACCTGGGATGCAATTCGAGCTCGGCGCAACGTCCGCATCTATGAAGATCGGGCCATCGCACCTGACCACCTCGACCGGATCCTTGAGGCGGGATGGCGATCGCCGTCAGCCTCGAACAGGCAACCTTGGGACTTTGTCCTTGTCACCGAACCGGCACAGCTGCGCGAGCTCTCGGCGGTCTGGACCGGGGCCCGTCACCTGGCTGCGGCCAAGGCAGCTGTCGTGCTCCTGCTCGAGCAGCCCGAGAACGAGCGCATTGCGAAGCTCAACGAGTACGACCTCGGCCAGGCCACCATGGCGATGATGCTCGCGGCTGCTGACCTCGGCATCGGAAGCGGCCACTCTGCTATCGGCGACCAAGAAGAGTGCCGGCGTATCATCGCTGCGCCCGCGGACCGGATCTGCGCTTACATGCTCGCTCTCGGCTACCCAGGTGACCGGCCCCTCAAGCCCATCGCGCGACCGAACCGGAAGCCTTTTGACGAGGTGGTCCACCGGGGCCGTTGGTAAGTTGCTCGGGCCTGGGCGTGAACCAAGGCCCCCGATCGTCGGTTCCAGGGCGGTGCGGTTGCTACGGGCGATCGGCAGCGATCACTGTCAAGTCGCGACATAACCAGACGACATGGGGCTCGAGTCCCGCGGCCTTCAGCCAGGTGAGTTGATCGGCGACCGGGCTCGGCTTGTCGTAACCGTCGTCGTCGATCGGTGTCACGACCTGTGAGGGGTCCTCGGGCACGATGACGTCGGAGAGTACGAAGAGGCCCCCAGGGCGAAGCTGGTCGGCTATTCGGGCGAACAAGTCGGCTTTGGCGTCGTCGTCTAGGTGGTGGACCGCAAGGGCGGAGACGACGAGGTCGTAGGTACCCTCCGGAAGCGGGTCCTCGAGGCAGCCGACGCGCAGGTCCGCGCCAGGGTGCTGGCGCCGAGCGTGCTCGAGCATGGCCTGGCTCTGGTCGATACCTGTCAGACGCGCTGTCGGATGCAGAGCTAGCACGCGAGTTGCGGTCTCACCTGTCCCGACACCGAGCTCGAGGACGCGTTCTACTGAGATCCCGGCCGTGGCCTTGGCAGTCGCGTCTTGCAGCTCGAGATAGGCCGGGACCTCGGAGCGGACCATCTCCGCGTAGGTCTCCGGATCGAATTGGAATTGGTCTGCGCCGCCGTCCATCACCCAAGTGTCGCCTGCGCGGCTAGGGCGGGGGGTGTCACCAGTGCCCGGGAGAGAAGAACGCTGCGATGGCCTGCTGCTCGCCCGGCCCGAGAGGGAAGGATGCTCCGGGAAATTCGAGCACTTGTCGTCGAGTGTCTCGTGACCGGTGATCGAAGTAGAACTTGGGACTGAGGAGACTTCGGACTTCTCCTACTCGAGGTGATGTCGTGTGCGAGCTCGCAGGCAACGGGCGCCTGGCTTCTTGCGTAGATATGCGTGATGCGACGCCCTTCGCCGCAGTCTTGCCAAACGGTGGTGCCGGAGCTTTTTCGGGGAAGGCCGGTCATGAATGTGCCGGCTCGAAAGCCCAAAGACGGGTGTCATCGGTTGTCTCATCCATCAAAGGAGGCTGTCATGACGGTTGTCACATGCAGGAGAGTCAAGCCCAGGCTGCGCGTGATCCAGTACGGCTGCGGGAAGATGGGGCGGTACTTTCTCCGTTACCTGCACGACAAGGGCGCCGACATCGTGGGCGCCATCGACTCCGATGCGTCCCTTGTCGGCATGGACGCCGGTGAGGTCGCCGGCTTGGACCACAAGCTGAACGTGCCCGTGCGGTCTGACGCCGAGGCGGTCTTTAGCGAGACGGACGCCGATGCGTGCATCATCGCCATCGCAAGCTTGATGGAGGACATGTACCCGTACTTCGAACTCGCCGCCAGGTACGGGGTCAACACCATCTCGACTTGCGAGGAGTCCTTCTATCCCTGGACGACCTCGCCTGGACTGACGAGCAAGCTTGACAAGCTGGCAAAAAAGACGGGCTGCACCCTGTGTGGGTCTGGCTACCAGGACGTGTTCTGGGGCAACCTCGTCGTCGTGCTGGCAGGAGCGGTTCATCGCATCGACAGGATCGAGGGTTTCAGCAGCTACAACGTCGAGGACTACGGGATCGCACTGGCGAAGGTTCACGGCGCTGGTCTGAGTGCAGAGGACTTCAGGACCGAGATCGCCGAGTCCGAGACGCTTCCCTCCTACGTCTGGAATTCGAACGAATGGCTCGTGTCGCGCATGGGCTGGAGCATCAAGTCACAACGCCAGGTGCTCACTGCGACCTTTAGCGACAAAGAGCTCAAGTCGTCGACTCTCGGGACGACGGTTCCGCCCGGTTACGCCACCGGCATGGACGCCATGGTCACGACCGAAACCTTCCAGGGGCCGATAATCGTGACCCACTGCATCGGCAAAATTTACGCGCCCGGTGAGAGCGACCGGAACGACTGGTTCATCTACGGCGAGCCGGACACGCGCTGTGTCATCCAACAGCCGGCGACGATCGAGCACACCTGCGCGACCATCGTCAACCGGCTGCCTTCACTTGTCATGGCGCCAGCAGGCTTTGTGACGACCGAGAAGCAGCCGACAGCCGACTACAGGACCTACCCGCTCAACGCCTATTTAGACTGAGCGGCCTGTAAGTATCAATCATCGGCGCCTAAAGCAAAGGCCCTCGCAGCAAAAGACCACGGTCAACAGCCGTCTAGGTCAGGCTTGTCCCCGGGTCGATGTTGCCGGGCCTGCTGGGTTGCTGCGACTGGTTTGTTCAAGGCGCCCCCAAATCAAGATGCGCTTAAAGGTGTAGAAGTAGGGCGCCTGGCGCCCTAGGACCTCCAAGAGGCGCTCGGAATAACGCGCCAGGAACTGGTCGAACACCTCGGGTGGCATCTGGCTCTGGAACCGCAGCAGCGTCGTTCCTCGCGTCCACTCGACTACGTCCGCGCTGGAGGCGAGCTCGTGGCCGTATACCTGCAACCGGACGACCTGGGGCCCAAAGCCGATCTCATGGAGCAGCTCTGCGTAGCGCTCCGGTGAGAAAACTGGGCTGGCTTCGCCGACAGGTCCTTTTCCCGTGTAGTCGCCAAAGGGGCTCTCCTGTGCCACCTCAAAAGCAAGGGCGTGCGACGGGTGATCGCCGTTGGCCGGCACCTGCACCGCGAGCTGACCGTTCGGGCGCAGGCCTCTCGCAAGACGGCGCAACAGCTGGGTGTGATCGGGGACCCACTGCAGGCTCGCATTGGCGAAGACGATGTCGAACCGGCTCGTCGCGCCGAAGCGGCCGATGTCGCCCACCTCGAAGCTCAGACCGTTGCCGGCGAGCGGCAGTGCTTTGGCGAGCATCGCGTCGGAGCTGTCTATCCCGAGCGTCGCATCGGCCCGGCAATGGTCGTGGAGGCGGACCGTCAGCTCACCTGTGCCGCAGCCGAGATCGATCACCTGGCCACCCGGGCACGGTTCGACAAGGGCGAGAAGATCGAAAAAGGGCCTCGCTCGTTCGGCAGCGAACCTCGAGTACTGAACAGGGTCCCAGGCGTCGCCTGGCACGGGCCGGTCATTCACGGCCCCATCTTGGCTCAGCAGCTTCGCGGGCGCGCCATGCTCAAATCGCCGTGGCTTCTGCCCCGGTCTTCCGCGCAACGGCTTTCCTGGAAACGGCCCATATTGTGGAGAGATGAACAAGACTGTCGCCTCTTTGCCCGAAGAGGTTGTTCTCGAACAGTTCGTGCTCCGCCGCTACCAAAAAGAGGACGCGCCCGCCCTCGCCGTGGCGGTCGGGGAGAGCCTCGAGCACTTGCGGCCCTGGATGCCGTGGGCCGCGCTCGAGCCGACGACGCTCAAAGACCGCGAGAAGCTCATCTCCCAATGGGACAGGGACTGGGAGGAGGGGACGCAGTACTCCTTCGGCATGTTTCGCCGAGAGCGCGTCGTCGGCGGGGCAGGTCTCATGGCCAGAATCGCAAGAGGTGGTCTCGAGATCGGCTACTGGGTCCATCCCGAGTTCACCCAGCGCGGGTTCGCCACTTGTGCGGCAGAGGCGCTCACGACGCTCGGCTTCGGTCTATCGGGGGTCACCCACATCGAGATCCACCATGACAAGGCAAATCTGATCAGCGGCCGTGTACCAAAGAAGCTCGGCTTTGAGATGGTGGGGGAGCGGGCCGTCGAGGCGGCCGCACCGGGCGAGACGGGGGTGAGCAGCATCTGGCGCATCGATCGTGCCGCGTGGTCTCGGGGGGCCAAGGCGCCTAAGGGCTCCTCCGGGTCGGCTAGGTCAGTCTCGGTTGACTAGGCGGAGCCCTGCCCAGGCGAACTCCGCCACGCGTCTTGCTAACAGCTCCGCCTCGGCATCGAGGGTTTCAAAAGGCCCTGAGGAGCTGGCGTCAGAGCGCGAATGGAGCCAGTCACGGGTCACGCCTTTGGCCATGCCGATAACGGCGGCGGCCAGCACTCGCTGGTGGTCGGCATCGACGCCTGCCTGGATGAGGGGCCGGACGGCATTCGCGATCGTGTCGTCGACGCGGCGCATCGCACTAGCCAGTTCGGCGTCATAGGGCAATGTGCTGTCGAGCAGCAGGCGGACGGCTGACTCGTTGTGGATGACGAATCGGAAGTACGCCTCGCAAACCGCTTCGACCTGCTGGCGCGGGCCGGCTGCCGACTCAGCCGCGGTCGTGAGCACTGCGACGATGCGCACGACGACATCGTCCAAGAGCTCGATAAAAAGGGCGCGCTTTGACTTGAAGTGCTGGTACAGGAGCGGTTTGGTGACCCCCGCCTCGCCGGCGATGTCGTCCATGGTCGTAGCGTCGAGGCCCGAGCGGGCAAAGGTCTGGAGGGCCACGTCGAGCAGCTGCCGCCTCCGCCTGGCTGCTGGCAGACGAGGCCTTCTCGTCAAGACGGTTGGACTCGTCCCGGCCACGACATCGAATCTTAGTTGTGCGACGGTGCAGCCATCAGACCTGCCGCGCCGTCGCCACGGTCCGGTTGTCCTTCAGGTCGCTTCGCTGAGCCATTTCGAGAGCCGTCCGGGAAGCTCGGTGAGTGAGAAGTGCGCCCGGGCGACCGCCTGGTTGCGATCGATTAGTGCCGGGTCGGGCCTGGCCAGCCAAGTCGAAAGCGGCGCTGGGTCGTCGATGTCGAACCACTTGAAGCCGAGGTGCCGCAGCTCGAGGGCGACTGGGTAGGGCCCGATGGCGAGGGGTCTGCGGTAAAGGGCCGATTCGACGCTCGGATTGCCGAAACCCTCCCATGTAGAGGGCAAGGTGACGACGTCGCAGGCCGCGTAAGCGTCGGCAATTGTCGCTCCGGGAAACGGGGCGCCTTGGAGCACGGACGTCTTTTCCCGCCCGGCAGTGATGAGGCGCTCGAGCTCGGAGTCGTAACCGTCCTCGGGCGGACCGAGCAACCAGTAGATCGCGCCGAGGGCTAGGGCGAGCCGTATCCCACCGGCAACGTTCTTGCGGGCGATGGCACGGGTGGGTTGAAGGACGACGACCGCGTCGTCTCCAAGCCCAAGTGCCACGCGTGCCGTGGTGCGATCACCCGGAGGCGGATCGGGATCGAAGCAGTTGTAGAAGACCTCCGCCCGAATTCCCCTAGCGTCGAGCTCCCGCTTCGATCTCTCGTTGATGCACACGTGCCGCCAGGCTGCATCGTTCGGTGGCGCTCCGAAGTGGGCTAGATGGGGCCGCTGCCAGGGGAGGTCGTGATGGCGCAGGATGCTCGGCCGCCCCCGGAGTGTCGCGGCGACCACAGCGCTCGCGACCGGGTTCAATGGGAGCGAGCAGAGGTTCTCGACCAGCACGACGTCCGCGTCCGAGAGGGCCTCATGAAGCTCACAACTGAGCTCGGCGACATCTTCGACGACGGCGTCCATGGCCAGTCCGGGCACCAGCCGGTCCGCCTTGCCAGTTCCGGCCACGGTCTTTACCTCGAAGCCGATCTCACCCAAGGCCCAGGCCCATTTCGCCGCCTCAATGGAAACGCCGTCCTCGCCACCGAGGCGGTACGAGACGATTGCGAGCCTGCCCGGGGCTTGGATGCGCACGCTGGCACGGTAGCGGCCGCCCGTGAGCGGCGCCTTCGCCTCGGTGGGCGGCACGGGCACAAACCTTTGCGGCCGTGAGCGCCAGGCTCTAGAACAAAGGGGTGCAGAAACGGGCTTTGATCACCGGCATCACCGGGCAGGACGGTTCCTATCTCGCCGAATGGCTCTTGTCGCAGGGCTACGAAGTGATCGGCATGCTCCGGCGCTCGAGCACGCTGAACTTCGAGCGCATCGCCCACATCCAGGACAAGTTGACTCTCGTTCCCGCCGATGTGCTCGACGAGGTCTCCATCATCGAGGTGCTTCGCGAGCAGCGCCCGAACGAGGTCTACAACCTTGCCGCTCAGTCGTTCGTGCAGACCTCTTGGAGCCAGCCCGTGCTCACCGGGGAGGTGACGGCGCTAGGGGTCACTCGTGTGCTTGATGCCATCCGGCTCACCGATCCTGAGATCCGCTTCTACCAGGCGAGCTCGTCGGAGATGTTCGGCAAGGTTCGCGAGGTGCCCCAGAGCGAGCACACGCCGTTCTACCCCCGCAGCCCCTACGGCGTGGCCAAGGTGTACGGCCACTGGATAACGGTCAACTACCGCGAGAGCTACGGGCTGCACGCCTCCTCCGGGATCCTCTTCAACCACGAGAGCCCGCGACGCGGTCTCGAGTTCGTCACCCGCAAGGTGACCAACGCCGTCGCCCGCATCAAGCTCGGGCTCGACACCGAGCTCGGTCTTGGCAACCTCGAGGCAAAACGAGATTGGGGTTACGCCGGCGACTACGTCCAGGCGATGTGGCTGATGGTCCAACAAGACGAGCCCGAGGACTTCGTCGTGGCGACGGGCGAGACTCACTCGGTCCGCCAGCTTTGCGAGGTCGCTTTCGAGAGGGCGGGCCTCAACTACGAGAACCACGTCCGCATCGACGAGCGCTTCATGCGCCCTGCCGAGGTCGACCACCTCGTCGGCAACGCCGCAAAGGCTCGTGACCAGCTCGGCTGGAGGACCACGGTCGACTTTGCCGGCCTGGTCGAGTCCATGGTCGACGCCGACATCGACTTGATACGCGGCCGGGTCTCCTAACCGGGCCCGTGCCGGGTCGCACCGTCGACCCGCGTGACCTGGGCCTCAACGGCCCCGTAACATGGTCGATCTCGATGACGCCCGCTGTCCGTCTCCACGAGGCCGTCGCGCTAGCCGGCCGCTTTCCCCTCCTCGCCGGAGCTTCGTTGGAAGTCAGCGAGGGGGAGGTCGTGCATCTCCGCGGCCCGAACGGGGCCGGGAAGACGAGCTTGTTGAAGGTCCTAGCCGGCCTGTTGGCGGTGCACTCGGGAGAGGCGACGGTGCTCGGCCGTGACCTCGTAGCCGACCGGCGCGCGGTGCGGCGCGAGGTGGGCATGCTCGGCCACGAGTCGTTTCTCTACGAGGAACTTACGGTCCAGGAGAACCTTCGTTTCGCTGTACGGGCCGCCAGGCGGCCGGAGACGGGTATCGGCCCCGTGCTCGCTCAGTTCGGATTCGCCGGCCGGCTGGCAGCCATGCCCCTAGGGCGCTGCTCGGCGGGTCAGAGACGACGGGCCTCGCTTGCGGTGCTCGTCGCCCGGGACACGCGGCTGTGGCTCCTCGACGAGCCCCACGCCGGGCTCGATCAGGACGGTCGTGACCTGCTCGACCAGCTGCTCGCAGGCTCGCGGGCCGCGGGCCGCACCGTGATGTTCGCCTCGCACGAGCACGAACGGGCCGAGGCCATTGCCGACCGGGTGATCCATCTGGCCGGGGGACGTGTCGTCGAGATGCCGGAGCGATCCGACCCGCCCGTGACAGGAGCTGGCGCCCATGTTGCGTGACGCCGCCCTCGTAGCGGGAAAAGACCTACGCATCGAGCTGCGCTCGCGGGTTGGCCTGAACCAGGTCGGGCCCTTTGCGATCGCCGTCCTGCTCTTGTTCGGTCTGGCGCTCGGGCCGGACCGCGCTGTGCTCGCGCCCGCCTCGGCCGGGCTGTTCTGGGTCGCCGTTCTATTGTCGACTCTTCTCGCCGTGCAGCGCAGCTATGCCATAGAGTCCGCCGACGCCGCCCGGGACGGCCTTCGCCTCTCGGGCCTCGACCCTGCCGGAATCTTCCTCGGAAAGGCGGGTGCCGTCGCCGCCCAGCTGCTCGTGCTCGAGGTCGCTTTGACGATCGGGGTGGCGCTTCTCTACGGGGCGCACCTGTCGGGTGCCGTAGTCCTCGTGGCCGCTTGTGTCACTGGCACCGTCGGGCTGGCGGCTGTCGGCACTCTCTACGGTGTGGTGGCATCAGGCCTTAGAACCAGAGAGACGCTCCTTCCTCTTCTCTTCCTCCCCGTCGTCGCTCCGGTCCTTCTTGGCGCCACCAAGGCGTGGAACGAGGCCCTCGCGGGCACCCCCGGCCGTGCGGGCACCTGGCTGGACGTGCTCGTGGTCTTCGCCGTGCTCTACATAGCCATCGGAACGGTGGCTTTCGGGCCCCTTTTGGAGGACGGATGAGCGCGCCGAGGGGCAAGACGAACTCGGCACCTCCGCTTTGGCCTTGCGCGTGCTCGGCGTGGTCGCCGTAGCCGGAGTCGTCGCGACCGTGTGGCTAGGCCTTTTCGTCACGCCCCCGGACGAGTTCATGGGCAACCTCGTACGGCTGCTCTATGTGCACCCGCCCATGGCCTGGGTGGCCTTCTTGGCCTTCGGCGTCGCCAGCTTGTCGAGCGTGCTGTACCTCTGGCCCCGCACGAGGGCCGAGCACTTCGACCGACTGGCGGGGGCATCAGCAGAGGTCGGGCTTGTCTTCACGGGTCTCACCTTGGTCTCCGGGTCGATCTGGGGGCGCCCGACGTGGGGAGCCTGGTGGGTATGGGACCCCCTGCTCACGACCACGGCCTTGTTGTTCGTCCTCTACCTCGGTTATGTCGCCCTAAGGCGAGTCCCTGGCGAGTTCCACGTCCGCGCCCGTCGCTCGGCCATCGCAGCGCTCATCGCCTTTGTCGACGTGCCCGTCGTCTATTTCTCCGTCGAGTGGTGGCGCAGCTTGCACCAGGCGCCAACGGTGCTCAACCCGACGACCCACAAGACGTATGTGCACGGCTCCATGGCCTGGACACTGCTGCTCGGCTTTGTTTCGTTCACCCTCGTCTACATCTGGTTGGTGGCGCATCGGTACCGTCTCGCAGAGATGCAGGACCGGGAGGACGACGAGGGCCTCGAGGTCGCCCTTGCCGAGCGCAGGGCGGAGGCGAGCGTCTGATGAACGGCTACGTGGAAGCCGGTTACGTGGTCGTCCTTGGCACGCTTTCGGCCTACTCCGCCACCCTCGTAGTGCGCGAGCGAGCCGCCCGCATGCGCCTCGGCTCGGTGTCGAGAGCCGCGGCGACCAAAGCCCCGGCTCGCGGCACGCCCGGCGGGGTCGGTGAGGACGCTGGGCTTGAGGTCGAAGGGCCCATTGGCGAGGACGGCCTGAAGGCCCCGGAATCTTCGCCATGACCGAGACCACCAACGACGTGCTCGTCGCCCCCGCAGGCGAGGACGAGGTCAGCTCCGGTGACGCCGGCAGCGCACCGGCAGCGCCCGGGCGCGTCCCGAGGCCCCTCAGCGCCGAACAGAGGCGACAGAGGCGCCGGCTCGCAGTAGTCGGGGTCGTCATCGTGGCTGCTATCGGGATTCTCGTCTTCAAGGGGATCACCTCGGCGATCGTGTTCTTCAAGACAGCCAACGAAGCAGTCGCCCAACGGGCCGCCCTCGGCAACAGCACCTTCCAGCTGGAGGGGATCGTGGTGCCGGGAACGGTCCATGACATCTCGAAGCAAACCGGGACGAGCGTCGCCTTCGTCGTCGAGTCGAGCGGGGTCAAGGTCGCCGTCACCAACATCGGGTCGCCACCGCAGCTGTTCCAGCCCGGCATCCCTGTCATCGTCGTCGGCCATTTCGTTGGGTCGACGGACCGGTTCGCCTCCGACCAGATCCTCGTCAAGCACTCCAACAGCTACATTGCCGCCCATCCGAACCGGGTGAAGGCCCTTAACGGGACGACGAGATGAACGCGACGGTCGGCCTGGTCGGCGTGGCCCTCGGCCTCATCGCGGCCGTGGCCGGGGTGCTGACGCTCGCTGTCGGCCTCGCGACAGGACGCGCCTCGCTATATCGCCACGCCCGCACCTTCGCCCTCTACGTGCTCGCAGGCGCCGTCTTGTCGACCGTCGCCATGGAACGGGCGCTATTGACTCACGACTTCTCGATCGCCTTCGTGGCCGCCAACAACAGCCGCGAGACGCCCCTGCTCTACTCGATCACCGGCATGTGGTCCGCCCTGCAGGGCTCGATACTGCTCTGGGCTCTCATCCTCGCGGGGTACCTGGCCGCTATGACCCACGCCTTCCGCCGGCAGGCGTCCGATCGCCTCGTCGCCTGGGCGAGTCTGATCGGACTTTGCGTCGCCGTTTTCTTCTTTGCCCTCATGGCCGGGCCGGCGAACCCGTTCGCGCACGTGATCGGCCAGGTGCCGGCCGATGGGTCCGGGCCCAACCCGTTGTTGCAGGACAACCCGCTCATCGCCTTTCACCCTGTGTTCTTGTACCTCGGCTTCGTTGGGTTCACGGTGCCGTTCTCTTTCGCTGTGGCCACCCTCGTCACGGGCCGGTTCAACGAGGGCTGGCTTTCCGAGACGCGTCGTTGGACGCTGTTCGCCTGGGGCTTTTTGACCATCGGGATAATGCTCGGTGCCTGGTGGTCGTACCAGGTGCTCGGCTGGGGCGGCTTTTGGGGATGGGACCCGGTGGAGAACGCCGCCCTCCTGCCTTGGCTTTGCGGCACCGCCTACCTGCACTCGGTCATGGTCCAAGAGCGCCGCGGCCTTTTGCGGGTGTGGAACCTCTCGCTGCTCATCGCCGCCTTCTCGCTCACGATCCTTGGCACCTTTCTCACACGCTCGGGCGTACTTGTGTCGGTCCACTCCTTCTCGAACTCGAACGTGGGCCCATTGCTGCTGGGCTTTTTCGGTCTCGTCGTCGCCCTCGGGGTCGGCCTGATCGCCTGGCGAGGCGACCAGCTCCGCGCCCCGGGCACCATCGACGCCGCCGTCTCGAGGGAGGGGGCCTTCCTCGTGAACAACCTCCTCTTCGCCGGCTTCGCCCTCGTCGTGCTGCTCGGGACCGTCTTCCCTCTCCTCGTCGAGGCCGTCAACGGCCAGCAGGTCACCGTGGGCAGGCCGTATTTCGACACGATGACCCTTCCGATCGGCTTGGCGCTGCTCTTCTTCATGGCTGTGGCCCCGGCCTTGCCCTGGCGCAAGGCTGGTGAAGGCGTGCTCCGCCGCCGACTGGCCGGGCCTGCCTGGGCCGGTGCCGGTGTCGTGGTCGTATGCGTGCTGGCAGGCGTTCGTGGGTTCACTCCGCTGTTGGCCTTCGGTCTCGGCGGCTTCGCCGGCTCGAGCGCGCTGCGTCAGCTCGCTCTGGCCGCCATCTCGTCGCACAGGGCGGGCGGAGGGGCCTGGCGGGCTCTTTTTGGTCGCGCCAACGGCGGCATGATCGTCCACATCGGCGTCGTCGTCGTCGCCGTGGCGCTGGCGGCCGCGAGCTCCTACGGTCAACGAGCTCAGCTTGTGTTGAGGCCGGGCCAGGTCGGCCGCTTTGACGGCCATGTCTTCTCCTACCTCGGCGCGAGGCGCTTCAGCCTGCCCAACAAGAGCGGCGAGATCGCCACCGTGCTCGTGGACGGCGCCCCGTTTCATCCCGCCATCAGTGTCTTCCCCGGGAGCGAAGGGATCGGTACGCCCGCCGTCGACTCCTCGGTCCGGGAGGACACCTATCTCACGCTCGCGAACGTCGATCTGTCGCCGCGTGGGCCGGCAACGATCGACGTCGTGGTGCAGCCCATGGTGATGTGGCTCTGGGTCGGTGGGACGATCACTGCCTTCGGCGCCGTGCTGGCCGCCATCCCGAGCCGCCGTAGGCGAGGACTTCGCTCCGCGGACACAGCTGACAGGCAAGAAAGCGAAGGTACCTTCCCACCCGAGCCTGAGCGCGCCCGGGAGCCGAAGGCTTCGGGGAGCGAAGTGCCGGGAGCCCCGGAAGACCCTTCGCCGGCCCCGGTCGGTGCGGGAACAGGCTCGTGAGCCCTCCGGTCCCTCGCCGGGTCAGCATCAGGATCGCCCGCTACGCGGCGGCGGTGGTCGGTGTCCTAGCCCTCGTGCTCGTCGCCGTGCTCGCCAGTCGGCCAGCGGCGACGCAGACGGCTTCGAGCACGCTGATCGGCAAGCTTGCGCCACCGATCTCGGGTCGCAACCTCGCTGGCGGTCATTCGTCTCTTGCATTGCTGCGGGGCCGCTTCGTGCTCGTCAACTTCTTCGCTAGCTGGTGTCCACCTTGCCGGAGCGAGTCGCCGGCACTCGTGCGGTTCGCCTACAGCCGTCCCTACGGACAAAAGGTCGCCGTCCTCGGGGTCGTCTACGGGGACACAGGGTCGAATGCCGCCGCCTTCGAGCGCCAGGTCGGAGCGACGTGGCCTTCGGTCGTCGACCCGGGCGAGCAGATCGCAATCAGCTACGGCGTCGACGACCCCCCGCAGTCGTTCCTGGTCGCCCCTGACGGCAAGGTGGTCGATCGCATCCTCGGCGGTGTCACCGTGGCGGGGCTCGACCGCCTTGTCGGGCGGGCCGTGGTGGCCAAAGCGTGACTGCGGCCGTCGGGCAGGTCCCGAGCCACCGCCTAAAGCGCTCGCGAGGCGTGTTCAGCGTCTTGCAATCGCGTATTTCGTCGCGACCGGCCTGGGTCGTGATGGCGATCGTGGCCGTGGTTGCACTGGGCGTCGGGAGCGTCCATGCGGACCAGCCGAGCTCTGCGGCGAGGATCGCCCACCTCGACAGTGTCATCAAGTGCCCAAGCTGTGTCGACCTGTCCATCGCACAGTCGGACGCGCCCATAGCCGTCGGGCTTCGCGCTGAGGTCGCCTCTTGGGTCCACGAAGGCTTGAGTGACCCGAGGATCGAGCAGCTCGTCGTCGCCCGTTTCGGCCAACAGGTTCTCCTTGTCCCGTCCGGGTCTGCGGCCGACGTGGCCCTGTGGGTGGTGCCCATCTCGGTCCTTGGCGTGGCAGCAGCGCTGCTGGCCGCATACTTGTGGCGGCGACGCCGCCTGGGGGTCGCCGAGTGAGCCTCGGGCGGCCGATCTCCAAGGCAGGTCCGGCGCGGCGCCGTGGGCGTTCCAGCCTCGAGGCGCTGGGGGACGAAGCCGACTTCTTGCGCCAGTCCATCTCTGACCTCGAGGACGAGCATTCCCGGGGGGAGGTCGACGAGTCCGATTTCGATCTCCTCGGCGCTCGGTACGCCGATCGCCTCGCCGAAGTCGAGTCGGCGATTTCACATGGCAAGCAACGTTCGGATGTCGACTTCGAGGCGAGCTCCTCGTCCTCTCAGTCCTCGCGCCCAACTGCTCGCGTTGCGGGGATGCGTGCCAAGCTCTCGAACAGGCGGCTGCGGACGGTGCTGGGCATCGCTGCCGCCTGCTGTTTTATCGTGGCAGCGACCTTGCTCGCCGCTTCGCTCGCCGGCGTCCGTCTCCCCGGAGAATCGGCGACCGGCTCGGTATCGCTGTCTTCGGCCCAGCAGGAACAAGAGACACTCGACCGGGCGGCCCTGCTGGGCAGCCAGGGCCAGGCCGCCGAGGCGGTGCGGCTCTACGACGAGGTGCTGCAGGCCGACCCTGACCAGCCTGACGCCCTCACCTACGGGGGCTGGCTCGTTCGCCTAGCCGGGCTTTCGGCGAAGAACCAGCTCGTGCTCGCCAAAGGTGACGCCTCGGTGGCCCGCGCCGTGAAGGTGGCACCCGGCTACCCGGATGGTCACGCGCTTTTGGGCGTGATCCTCTACGAGGACTTCGCCAGACCCAAGAGCGCAGTTGCCCAGTTCCGCGAGGCGTTGAAGGTCGGAGCCTCGATGAGCCTGCTCGAATCTGTCGCACCGGTGGCGGCGAAGGCCTTCGCCGCTGCCAAGCAACCGCTTCCTGCCCGTTATGTCACAGCCGAGAAGGCCGTCGCCGCCACAGGTTCTTGACACCATCCCTGCGAGCGGTGCGCTAAGCCCCAAGGTTGCGCAGCGCCTCGACCACCTTCGAGAAGGCGGCGGAGAAGGCCTCGACATCGGCCCGTGTCGAGGACCAGCCGACCGAGAGGCGAAGCGAGCGATCGGGGTCGACGCCCATCGCGGCGAGAACAGGCGAGGGCTCTATCGACTCAGAGGAACAGGCCGAGCCCGAGTGGGCGGCGATCCCTAACCTATCGAGGCCGAGGAGAACGGCCTCGGCGAGCACCCCGCCCACGGCCAGGTTGATTATGTGCGGGACTCTGTCGGCCGTGTCCCCGAGGGGCGTGACATCGCTCACCGAGGTGCCGCCGCCGAGCAGGCCATCTGTGAGAAAACGGGCGTCGGACCGTTCGCGCTCAAGCCGTCCGGGATCGCTCGAGCGCGGCCGCGGCGGCGCCGAAGCCGACGATCCCTATCACGTTCTCGAAACCTCCTCGACGTGCCCGCTCCTGGGCACCGCCGAGGATGAACGGCTCGATGCGAAGCCCCCGGCGCACAAGTAGCGCCCCGGTTCCCGGTGGCCCTCCGAGCTTGTGGGCGCTTAGGGAGACGAAGTCGGCCCCGAGCTCGTCGAAGCTGACAGGCACGTGGCCGACGGCCGCAGCCGCATCGATATGCACTGGAACGCCCGCCGACTGGCAAGTCGCTATGACCTCGGCCACCGGCTGCAGGGTCCCGACCTCGTGGTTTGCCCATTGACAATTCACGAGAGCGACCGGGCGGCCGTGCTCTGCTCTGAGGAGGTCCGCCAAGTGGTCGAGGTCGACCCGGCCAGTTCGGCCCACTCTTAGCACCTTGACTGGTCCTGAGCGCCCGGACGCGTCACGCACACACGAGTGCTCCACGTCGGCGCAGATCACGGGCGCGTCCGGCCGAACCGAGCGCGCCGCGAATACCGCCGCATTGGCGGCCTCGGTAGCGCCGCTCGTGAACACGACCCGATTCGAGGTCGTCCCACAAAGCGATGCCACGGCGTCGCGGGCACGCTCGATGGCCTCGCGCACAACACGGCCCTCGAAGTGCACCCGGCCGGGATCTCCGAAGATCTGCCGCTCAATCCACGACGTCATCTGCATGACAGCCTCGGGACGAAGCGGTGACGTCGAGGCGTGGTCTAGGTAGTGGCGACCGGGCATGCCCCCGTCCTTCCCCGCGTTCGACCGGGGCTCACGCGGCCTGCATGGCGCGAACCGGTCGGTTCAGCCTGCGATGGTAGAGCAGGCCTCGTCGCCGCGGGCCCGGGACGAGAACTGCACCGGCACGCTGTCGCCGCACAGCCCGCTCAGCAGGCCTTCGACCAGACCTCGGTCGGCCGCGCAGAGCACGGGATGATCGATCGCGGCAGCACCGAATGGGCAATGGTCCCGGATGATGGTGTTGGGCAGGCCGGCGGCACCGCCCCGGGCAGCGAAACCCTGTGCAGTCAAGGCGTCGGCCACCGACTGCATGGCCGAGCGGAGAGATCTGGGTGCAACTCCGGGGGCCATCTGCGAGGCGAGTGAGCGACCGTAGTCTGCACCGACCTCGTGGGCGATCTGCTCGGCCTGGACGGGATCGACGATCGCCAGCAACCGGCCCAAGAGGGCGAGCAGCAAGTCGTCGCGAAGAGCTGGCACCGAGGTGTTCGTGTCGCCGGCACCTGCGAGGTAGCGCTTGGAGGGCCGACCGACGCCCGCGTTCCCACGGTCCACGTAGACATCGAGGTAGCCACCGGCGGCGAGCTTGTCGAGGTGGTGGCGGGCGACATTCGGGTGGAGCGCGAAATGGTCGGCCACCTCTGACGCGGTGACGCCGTGACGTTCCCGCGCGAAAAGGTAGATCTGGCGCCTCGTGGCGTCCCCGAACGCGGAGGTGATCGCGGCTACTGTCGCCGAGAAGCCCTCGTCAGCGCTCGCAGGCCTCTGTGCCTGGCGGGTGCCTTCGCTCACATCGCTATCGTACCGGGGGCCGGGGCGAGGACAGGCATGACCGAGACAACTGAGGAACTTATGAGCGGGTCCCCGGCGCGCTGATGACTAATCAACAGACGCCTCTCGAACAAGCCGTGCAAGATGTCGTCGACCCGGGGTTGTTCTACAGCCTCGGAGAGCTCGGAATTCTCCGCTCGGTCGTGTCTGGCGAGTCCGCCACCAAGGTTGTCATTGCAGAGCCTGAAACTGGCCACCCCGCTCCGCGTGAGGTCACCGCCGAGGTCGCTAAGGCCGTCGCGGCTGTCGGAGGTGCGCCGGCCGAGGTCAGCTTCGTCAAGCTGAACGAGGCACAGGAGGTCGAGCTAGGGGCGCGGCTCCACGCGCTCGGTCACCCTTCTTCGAACCAGGGCGCGCAAGAGCCGAGCCATTCCCACGGCGGCGCCGGACCTGAGACCCGGGACAATCCTTTCGCCGACAAGTCCTCGCGCACCCGGGTAATCGCTGTCTCCTCCGGAAAGGGCGGGGTCGGCAAGTCGACCGTTACCGTCAACCTCGCCGTGGCGCTGGCTCGCCTCGGCCACTCGGTGGGGATCCTCGATGCCGACGTCTACGGCTTCTCCGTGCCGTCAATGTTGGGGATCGAGCGTCCGCCGAGCCTGATAGGCGATCTGCTCATACCGCCTGTCGCCCACGCCGTGAGGTGCATATCGATGGGCTTTTTCGTCGAGGAGGACCAGGCCGTGATGTGGCGGGGGCCTATGTTGCACAAGGCCTTGGAGCAATTTCTCGTCGATGTGAACTGGGGGTCGCTCGACTTCCTCGTTCTCGACCTCCCCCCGGGCACGGGCGACGTGGCCATGTCCATAGCCCAGTTCGTGCCGCGCGCCGAGGTGCTGGTGGTGACGACGCCCAGCCTGCGGCTGAGCGCGTCGCTCAGCGGGCGGCCGTCCTGGCTCGCCAGCTGCGCCTTCCCGTGCGGGGAGTTGTGGAGAACGAGTCGTGGTTTACCGGCGATGACGGCAAGCGCTACGAGCTTTTCGGTAGCGGAGGAGGAGAGGAGCTGGCCAAGTCCCTCGGCGTGCCGTTGCTGGCGCAGATCCCGTTGCTTGCCGTGCTGCGCCGGGCGGGCGATCTCGGAGTGCCCGTCGCCGCGTTCGAGCCGGAGGGAGAAGCTGGGCTCGCTTTTGCTGGCCTAGCCGAGCGCGTCGTCGCCCTCGGACCGGGGCGGGTGTACAGGACCGAGCTGTCGGTCAGCTGAGCGAGTCCTGGCGCCTCGAGCCGCGCCGGCGGCCGGGAGAGTGTGACACCGGGCCCGTAGCGTCATAGACGTGCAGGCGGCATCCTTGTCGGTGATGAGCGAGCAGTCGCGGCGCTGGGCGTCGACCATGAGCGGTCACCCCCGAGTCGAGGCGGGGATCCGCACCGCCCACGACCCGCCTGTGTCGGTGGGGGGTTTGTATGGCGGGGGACAATCTGTTGCCAACGCGCCAGTTGGCCCCAACGGCTTGTTCGACCGCGAGGCTCGAGAAGCTGAGGAGGAGTGGCTGCTTGCACCTGGCGCCACCCGGTCGCTCGGGGCGGGGGACCGAGCCGTGGACGAAGCGCCCGATCCGTGGAGGACATGTTTCGAGCGGGACCGGGACAGGATCATGCACTCGGCAGCCTTCAGGCGTCTGGCTGGCAAGACCCAGGTCTTCATCTTCCCTGCCGACCACCAACGGACTCGCCTCACTCACGCCCTCGAGGTAGCTCAGGTTGCGACGGCGATATCGCGGGCCTGCCGCTTCAACATCGCCCTGACAGAGGCGATCGCCGTCGGCCACGACTGCGGTCACGGCCCAGGGGGCCACGCCAGTGAGGAGGCGCTCTCGCCCTTTTTGCCAGAGGGCTTCGACCATGCCGTCTGGGGGGCTGACGTCACCGCCCAGCCGCTCAATCTGTGCTCGGAGACACTGGACGGGATCCGCAACCATTCCTGGTCGCGACCGACACCGGTCACACCTGAGGGTGAGGTCGTCGCGCTGGCGGACCGGATCGCCTACTGCGCCCACGACCTCGAGGACGCTATCCACGCCGGGATCGTGACAAGCGGGCAGCTGCCGGGGATCGTCGCGCAACGGTGCGGCACCTCGAGGGGCCGGCAACTGAACGCCTTTGTCACAGACGCTGTCACGACAACGCTGTCAGTGGGCAAGGTCGCGATCAGCGAGGCATTCGGGGAAGCGCTTGAGACGCTGCGCCGGTTCAACTACGAGCGCATTTACCTGCGGCCCGCCTCAGTGGAACAGTCAGCTGCGGTCGTCGAGCTGTTGCGCGCCCTCGTCGATCATTACACGAGTCATCCCACGAGCCTGCCGGGTGGAGCCCAGCTTTCACCTGGCGAGCCCAGCACCATCCGTGTGGCCGTCGGCTACGTGAGCGGTATGACCGACCGCTTCGCCTGCACGAGGGCTGTCGAGCTTTTCGGCGAGCGGGCGGTGACACTCGTGAGCGCTATGGAGCCTGTTTGACCGACTGAGCGGGCGACTACAGAGCCGGCGGTCCTCTGGGCCAAGGATTGCCGCCCGTGAGGTCGCGGACACTGTTTGGCGGTGGGAACCTTGTGGTTGCGCGTGGAGGTGAGTGCCGGAAGCCTGTCTCGGTGTCCTTTCCAACCACGTGGCTCGACCGGTTGGGAGCGAGACTCATCTCGCTAGAGCCCGTGGGAAGACGTCGTGGCGACGCCCTTGTAGTCATGGTGAACCGCGCTTGGCGGGCTGTCCCCTACGATGACTGCGAAGCGGAAGGAGCACTGGCGTGGACGTGCGAATCGGGATCATTCAAACAGTGAGAGAGCTCGACATCGAACTGGTAGAGGGGACCAAGCACGAAAAGATCGTCGCCGACGTCGAGAAGGCACTTTCGCAGCCCGACGGCGTGCTCTGGTTGGCCGACAAGCGGGGACGCCACGTAGCTGTGCCCACGTCCAAGATCGCCTATGTCGAGATCGGCGGCGGGAACGAGGACCGGCGCGTCGGTTTCGGCACCACTTGACCATCAAAGCTCGGTGCCCGAGCTTCTCTCCTACAAGCTTCTCTTCGTCACCGGCAAAGGCGGCGTAGGAAAGACCACGGTCGCAGCTGCGATCGGGCTCCTCGCGGCTTCGCAGGGCGTCCGCACCCTTGTCTGCGAGGCAGAGGCGAAGGGGGACCTCGCCCGCGCCTATGAGTGTGGGCCGACGCCCTTCAGCGGCCGTCGCGTCAGCGAGAGCCTGGTTGCCATGTCGATGGACACCGAAGCCTCCCTCCGCGAGTACCTGCGCGTCGTCGCAAGGGTGCCCACGGTCGGTCACGTCGGCCCGGTCGCCCGCGCTTTCGACTTCGTGGCGACGGCGGCCCCGGGGATCCGGGAGATCCTCACTGTCGGCAAGCTCTGTTTTGAGGTCCGCGAGGGCCACTACGACCTCGTCGTGGTGGACGCCTCCTCAACGGGCAGCGTCGTCGGCCAGCTGGCGGCTCCGACCGGCATCAACGAGCTGATCAGGGTGGGAGTAGTGAGGTCGCAGACCGACTGGATCCTCGACATCCTCGCCGACGCGGACAGGACCGGGGCGGTGGTCGTCACGACCCCGGAGGAGATGCCTGTGACTGAGGCCATCGACCTGGCCGGTCGGCTCGCCAAGGAGACACCGGTCCATCTCGCCTGCGTCGTGGCCAACCGCGTGCTGCCGGAGCTGTTCGGCCGATCCGAGGAGCAGGTATTCAACGAGCTTGGCCGACCGAGCAGGCTCGATGTCCTGGTCAAAGAGCTAGGTACGTCGCGCGACCTGGTCGAGGACGTGCTCGGCGCCGCCCGGCTGGCGGTCACCGTGCGACGCGATGGCGTCTCGCACCTCGAGCGCCTTCGAGCCGAGATCTCGTCTCAGGTGCCGCTTTTGTACCTGCCCTACCTGTTCGCCCGCTCCCACGGTCTCCGCGCTGTGCGCCAGGTCGCCCGCTCGTTGTCCGAGGAGCTCTTGACGTGAGTTCCCTGAAACCCCGCTCCGGGTCCCGCCCTCCTTCGCTCAGCGGGCCGCGGGTTGTTGGCCACGACCAGACGCGCCATCTCGAGCAGCTCCTCGCCGCCAAGGAGATCGTCGTCACCTGCGGCCCGGGCGGAGTCGGCAAGACCACGATCTCGGCCTCGCTCGCGGCCAGCAGCGGCGGCCCGCCTTGGTGGTCGTGTGCTGGTGCTCACCGTCGACCCGGCACGCCGGCTCGCGGACGCCCTCGGCGTCGGCGGCCTAGGCAACGTTGCCCGCCGGGTCCCAGATGAGGCTTTCGCCGGGGCGGGCGTGCACGCCAAGGGGGAGCTTTACGCCGCCATGCTCGACATGAGCGAGTCTTGGGACGCCCTCGTGCGCCGGCACGCCCCCGATTCCAAGACCGCAGAGGAGATCATCGCCAACCCCCTCTACAAGAACATCACCAAGCGCTTCTCGCAGGGCCACGACTACATAGCCATGGAGCGCCTCTACGAGCTCCACGAACAAGGTGACTACGACCTTCTCGTCGTCGACACGCCGCCCTCGTTGAACGCCCTCGACCTGCTCGACGCTCCGGGGCGGATGGCCGAGTTCTTCTCTTCAAGGCTGTTGCGCTGGTTGATCGTCCCTTACCGCTCCAGGCTCGTGAACCTTGCATCCCGGCCCTTTTACCAGGTGGCGGACCGAATCTTGGGCAGCCAGTTCCTCGAGGACCTGGCCGGGTTCTTCATACTGTTCCAGACAATGCGGGACGGCTTTGTCGCCAGGGCCGAGGCCGTGAGCCGTCTCCTTCGTGACGTCAGGACCACCTTCGTCGTCGTGACCACCCTCGAGGCCGTGCCGGCCGTCGAGGCCGAGCAGCTCATCGAGGCTCTGCGGGACCGTCGCTTGCACCTCGGCTTGCTCGTTTGCAACAAGGTGCTCCCCGGGTCGTTCTCCGACCCGCCAGTCGGCCGCGTCGCGGAGATGTTGGGGCAGCATTCCGCCGAGCTAGCGGAGTCCTTGGCAGGCCGGCTTGCTGCGGGCAAGGCGAGCGGGTCTGGTCCCTCGACCGAGATGGTCGGGCGTGTGCTGAACGAGGTCGCCCGAAGCTTCGCCAATTTCCGTCTCGTAGCGACTCGGGAGGCCGAGCTGTTGGGTGAGCTCTCGGCGTCGCATGAGGTGACAGCGAGCGTTCCCTACCACCCTGGCAATGTCACCGACCTAAGTGGGCTTTTGCAGGTGGGGGACAAGATCTGGGGAGATGAGACGGATACCTCGCTGCCAGTGCCGGCCTCGCCCAAGCCGAGGTCCCGGCGCAGCCCTGCTGGGGAGGAGGGGACCTGAAGGCGATCTGCTGGACGAAGGGCACCCGCAAGATCCGGGCCGTGGCCGAGCGCGTCATGATCTTGGGCAAGGATCGGCCGGCCCGTCAGGGCACCGAGAGAGAGACGGAGCGAGTCCATGGTTGAGAAAGTGACTGCCAAGGTGGGCCGACACCTTGGGCGAAGCCGCCGAGCGACGGCAACTGGACCCGGCCGATGAACCCCTCTCTCGACCCGCTCCCGCTCGGGATGCTCCCAGCGCCGGACCTGATTCGTCGCTACACGTCATTTGACGTCCCACAACGGCTCCACCTCGAGAGCCTGATGGCCTCTTGGAGCCTGCTTGCCGACCTGTCCTTCTCGGACCTGTTGCTGTTCGCGCCCGTTGTCCGCGACGAGCACGACGAGCTTCTACTCGCCTCTGAGGTGGCGGCCCTGGAATTGCGAGGCGTGCCCGGTTCAGGTTCGGCCGTTTCGGAGTCGATGGCGCGACCATTGGCTCATCTGCCGGTCGACGAGAACTCTTCGTTCGTGGTCCTCGGCCAGATCCGCCCCACGACGAGCCAGACTCTCTATGAGAGCGACCTCGTTGGCCAGGTTCAGCCGGCGCAGAGGCTGCTCAACATGGTCGAGGCCTATCAGACCGGAGTGATCATTCGCGCTGAGCAGCCGAGTGCCTTCGGCGACGGCCTGGTCCGCATCACACACATACCCGTGCGCTACCGGGGCGGGGTGCTAGGTGTGCTCTGCCGCGTCTGGTCGCCGTGGACCACGCGGCGCCGGGGCACATTGGAGCGTGTCTATCTCGAGCTGTTCGAGCGTTTGTCGGTCATGGTCGCCGACGGGCTGTTCCCCTTCGCCGACGACGAGGCAGCCGTGGAGGAAGCACCCCGGGTAGGCGACGGGGTACTTGTCATCGATGCCCACGAGCGGATCACCTTCGCCTCGCCGAACGCAGTCGAACGCGCTGCACCGCGCGTCAATCACCTCGGCCATCGTCGGCTCCAGCTTGGCAAAGCTCGGCCTCGAGACCTCAGCGGTAGACGAGGCGTTTGCCAACAAGCTCCCCGCCATAGAAGAGGTCGAGCGGCGCCCAGACGTCATGTTGATGATCCGGTGCATCCCTCTCATCTCGCGGGGCGAGGTCACAGGTGCCGCCATCTTGATGCGTGACGTGACGGACCTACGGCGGAGAGACCGGCTGCTTTTGACCAAGGACGCCACGATCCGCGAAGTCCATCACCGGGTGAAGAACAACCTGCAGACGATCTCGTCCCTCCTTCGGCTCCAAGCCAGACGCTTGGACGAGACCGAGGCCGCTGGCCGGACCGCCCTGCTCGAGGCTGAGCGGCGCATCCGCGCCATCGCCCTCGTGCATGAGATCCTGGCTCGTGACACCACCGAGCAGGTGCCTTTCGAGGAGATAGTCGCGGCCCTCGTCAACATGATCCGCGAGACGAACACAATCTCGTTCCCGGTCACAATCGAGGTAGACGGAGGCCTTGGCGACGTCGCGGCCGCCGTGGCGACGCCTCTCGCCGTCGCCGTCGCGGAGCTGCTCCAAAACGCCATGGAGCACGCCTTCCCGGAGGCTTGGTACGCGAACCGCTGGAAGGGCGCGGACGCCTGTGTCGACCTAGTGCTACGCGAACATCCGCACCTTTTGGAGGTGGTCGTCCGCGACAACGGGTGCGGACTGCCCGAGGAGTTCGACATCGACCGCACGCGCAGCCTCGGCTTGTCGATCGTACGGGACCTGGTGCGAAGTCAGCTCGCCGGCAAGATGACGATGGAGTCGGCGGACGGCACCACTGTTCGCCTCGAGATACCTGTGAGCACCCAGGCCAGCGCTGGGTGACCCGAAAAGGGCCGACGCCGCCCCGCGTGAGGGTCTTGGGCTGTCTAAGGGGCGCTCAGCACGCCTGGCGACGCTGTGCGGCCAGCCATGACTTGCGGAGCTTGCGGCGCTCATCTTCGGAGGTGGCGCCCCAGACACCAGATTCCTGGTTCGTGGCGAGGGCGAACTCGAGACAGGCGTCGCGGGCCTCACATTCGAAGCAGACCTCTTTGGCTGCCTCTATTTGCTCGATGGCCTGTCCCGTGGTGCCGATGGGGAAGAACAGGTCCGGATCGGTGTCCCGGCAGGACGCCACCTGGCGCCAATCGTCGCTGTCCCACTCCGTCGAGCGAGTCCATGTCAGGGCCATCACGCCTCCTCTGCAGCCACCGACCGCGGCGGGCATTCGTTAATGACCGCGCGCGTCCGTGAACAGAATCACAAACCTGGTGCTCAAGTAACGGCCAGCTCGCGGGCTCATTGCCTGCGGGAATGCGGCCGATTCCCGAACTGCGTCCTTAATCCTAAAGTAGGCGACGCCCTCATGCAAGCATGTGATCACGATCACGAAGGCCGGGCTTGATATGCCTGCGCGGACAGCATGGGACAAGGCCGAGGGCCCGACAAGGAGGCAAGCTTGACCGAAGTGGTCGCACATCGTGGCTCCGCACAACTGACGCGGGAGAACACACTGGAGGCCTTCGTGGCCGCGAGGGAGCTCGGGGCCGACGGGATCGAGCTCGACGTGCACCTGAGCCGAGACGGTGCCGTGGTAGTCCATCACGACGCCGACGTCCCGGGTCAGGGCCCGATCGCGGAGCTTGACTCGTCGGACCTGCCGGGTTGGCTGCCAAGATTGGAGGAAGCGCTAGAAGTATCCGCGCCCTGTTGGGTCAACGTCGAGATCAAGTGCGAGACTCTTGCGAACGCTGCCGCCGCTCTGCTCTGCTCGAAGGTGGCAGCGCTCGTCTCGAGCCGACGCGAGCTGGTCCCGGTGGTGGTCTCGTCCTTTTCCTTGGCGGCGCTCGACACCGTTCGGGCCTGCAAGTCCGACATTTCGACCGCGCTTTTGATCGAGCCCGCAGAGGATGCTCTGGAGGCGCTGGCGACGGCCCGGGGACACGGGCACAACTCCTTGCATCCGTTCTTCGTCTCGGTCGACCAAGCCTTGATGGAAGCCGCCGAGGCCGCCGCTGTCGCCATCAGGCCGTGGACGGTGGACGACCCGGACCGCGTCGCCGCCCTCGCTGCACTCGGGGTTGACGCGGTGATCACAAACGACGTGGTCGGTGCGCTTCGTGCCCTCGGCCGGTCCTAGGACATCGATGCAGCTCTTTGACGCTAGGGGTTGCGGTGGCACGCTTCGGCGTGGACAAGCGGGTGTCTGGTCCTCGGGCGTTTTCTCGTGGAGAATCACCGGATGAACGTCGCCGTGTGTGTGAAGCAGATCCCTGACACATCCCTGCCCTCAGCCCTCGATGCCGTCGATCACACCCTCTTACGGGAGGGCAAGCTCACCATGGACGACTCAGACAGCTACGGCGTCGAGATGGGACTGCAGCTAGTCGAGGCAGCCGGGGGAGGGGAGGTCTGCCTGATATCGATGGCCCCTGACGGGGAGACGAGCGGTCTGCGCAACGCCCTTGCCATCGGCGCCGCCAGGGCCGTCCTCGTCTCCGACTCAGTCCTATCTGGCTCGGACGCTCTCGGCACGGCCAAGGTGCTTGCCGCAGTCGTGCGCCGCCTCGAGCCAGATCTGGTACTCGCGGCCACCGAGTCGACCGACGGCTACACGGGCACTGTGCCGGTACAGATCGCCGAGCTCTTGGGCTGGCCGTCTGTCAGTTTCGCCAAGCACGTGGAGTTCGCCGGAGACCTCCTCAAAGTCCGGCGCCAGACCGAGGCAGGCTACGACGAGGTGAGCTGTCCGCTGCCAGCCGTGGTCAGCGTAACGGCCGGTGTCGTCGAGCCGCGGTACCCGTCCTTCAAGGGGATAATGGCTGCCAAGTCAAAGCCGATCGAGGAGCTGACGGTGGCCGAGCTGGGTCTCGACGCGGCCGAGGTCGGGTTTGCCGGCGCCCGCCAACAAGTCGTCTCGGTCGAGGTGGCGCAGGTACGCCAAGCGGGCGAGATCGTCGTAGACGAGGGAGAGGCTCACCAGCGTGTGATCAACTTCCTCGAAGAGCTCAAGATTCTCTAGGGGGGTAGATGCATAAGGTTTGGGTTCTCGCCGAGCAGCGCGACGGCGTGCCAGCGAGCGTCGTCTTTGAGCTCGTGACCGCCGCCCGCGGTTTCGGCGACGTCGTCGAGGCTTTCACCTGGGGCCCTGGTGCCGCAGGAGTTGCCTCGGCGCTCGGGCCGTACGGGTGCACCAAGCTCTACGACATAGGCGACATCGGCGAGTCCCTCCCGGGCCCGAAGGTTGCCGGCGCCATCGCGGCCCGGGTGGGCGAGGACCGGCCCGAAGCGATCCTCATTGGTGCCACCTATGACGGCCGGGACATTGCCGCCCGGTTGTCGGCCCGCCTTGACCTTCCCGTGCTCACCAACGTCGTCGGCCTCGAGGTTGCAGATGGTGCCTTGAGCTCACTTCACGCCATCTTCGGTGGCTCGATGATGCTCTGGGCACGTTTCGAGGGTGCCGGGCCGGGCATCTTTGTCGTGCGGGCCAAGTCCTTCCCGGCCGAGCCGTTAGGGGAGGACTCGGGAGCCGACCAGGCCGAGGCTCTACCGGAGATCGTGGCCGTCGCCGCTCCCGACACCGGGGCGACCGATGGGGCGCGGATCGTCGCCCGCCATGAGGAGGAGGGGACCGGGCCCAAGCTCGACGAGGCCGCTGTCGTCGTCTCGGGTGGCCGTGGCCTCGGATCACCGGAGAATTACAGCCTTATCGATGAGCTCGCCAAGCTGCTCCACGGCGCGCCGGGGGCGTCGCGCGCCATCGTCGACGCGGGATGGGTGCCTTACTCGCACCAGGTCGGCCAGACCGGTAAGACGGTGAAACCGGCCGTTTACATCGCCTGTGGGATCTCGGGGGCGACCCAGCACATGGTCGGGATGAAGTCGGCCAAGAACATCATCGCAATCAACAAGGACAGGGAAGCCCCGATCTTTGCCATTGCGGATCTCGGCATCGTCGGGGACGTCACCAAGGTGATCCCAAGGCTGATCGAGGAGATAAAGGCTCGCGGCTGATCGTCCGCCCTTGTTTGATCGCGGACGAGCTCTGTCGGCCGCTGTATCGCTGCCCGCAAAGCCCTGTCAGGCCAAGGTCCTCCCCGCGTCGCCAGGAGTTGAGAAAAGGCCCGAAGGCTCCACCAATTCGTCTCGAAGGGTGTGTATCGTCGGGCGGCCGAGGCCATACGAGACCCGCGTGGCGAAGCTCAGATGAAGGATCCACCGGTTGCTGTTTCCAACCATTGACTTCGCAGTTTTCTTCGGGATCGTCTTCGTTGGCAACTGGCTGCTTGCACCGTTCCCGAAGCGCTGGCGGGTCTTTATCCTCGTAGCGAGCTACGTCTTTTACGGGTGGTGGGACTGGCGTTTCGTCTTCCTGCTTGCCATCTCAACGGTTTGCACCATCGCGGGCGGCCGACTTGTGCACGCGGCCCGAACTGATGCGGCCCGACGGGGGTGGATGATCGCCGCAGTCGCCGCCGAGCTCGGTCTGCTCGGTTGGTTCAAGTACGCGGGATTCCTCAGCGTCAACGTCGACAACGTCGTGCACCACCTCGGCTTGGGTGATCCGTTGCCCTTGCTCCAGGTGACCCTCCCGGTCGGGATCTCCTTTTTCACCTTCATGGGCCTTTCCTATGTGATCGACATCTACCGGGGGAGCCTCGAGCCGTCGCCGTGGCTGGACGTGGCCGTCTTCGTGGCCTTCTTCCCGCACCTTGTCGCCGGGCCGATCGTGCGTGGCTCGGATCTGCTTCCCCAGATCCGGCGGGCGCACCGCAGAGACCCGCGCCGCATCGCCTTGCCGCGGGCGGCGTACCTCATCTTTGCGGGGCTTTTCAAAAAGGTCGTGCTGTCGAGCTACATCTCCTCCCAGATCGTCGACCCGGTCTTCGCCAACCCGCACAACCATTCGTCCCTCGAGGTGCTGCTGGCGATCTACGGCTATGCGGTGCAGATCTACTGCGACTTCAGCGGGTACACCGACATCGCCATCGGCTGCGCCCTGCTGCTCGGCTTCCGCTTCCCGGAGAACTTCAACGCCCCTTACACCGCGCGGTCGCTCCAGGACTTCTGGCGTCGCTGGCACATGACTTTGTCGTCGTGGCTGCGCGACTACCTGTACATCCCCCTTGGAGGCAACCACGGCTCGCGCGGCGCCATGTACCGCAACATCATGATCACGATGGTGCTCGGTGGGTTGTGGCACGGCGCGGCGTGGACGTTTGTCGCTTGGGGGGCCTATCACGGCCTCGGGCAGTGCCTGGGCCACTACCGAAGGGCCAGGCGCGTCGAGGCGGGCCTCGCAGCCCAACGAGAAGGTCGCTGGTGGATTGCCTGGGAGAGGTTCGCCACCTTCCAGCTCGTCTGCGTGGGCTGGGTCTTCTTTCGGGCGACATCGTTCGCCAACGCTTTCGCAGTCTTCGGCCGCCTATTCACCGGGTGGACGCAAGCGTCACCCCTTGTCAACTTCGCTGTGCTTCTCACCTTGGCGGTCGGGATCGGGTCCCAGTACGTCCCGAAGGCGATTCCCATGCGCGCCCAAGAGGTGTTCTCACGACTTAGCGTGTTGGCCCAGGGAGCGGTCCTAGCGGCCATCCTCCTCGCGATCACGACGCTAGGGCCGCCGGGAGTAGCGCCCTTTATCTATTTCCGTTTTTGAGGCTTCATCGAAGGTGGCGGCAGTTTCTTGACGAATTCCGGAAGCGGAGGCGGATCGGGCGGCCGGGAGCCGTCGCAAAGGCGCGGCCGGCCTCAGGAAACGGGCGCCTCACGGCCCGACAAGACGCCCTCGACGCGCCGGGCCAATCCGGACACGACCGGGGCCAAGGGCGCCCGGACGCGCAGGGCAAATCCGGACACGACGGGGGCCAAGGGCGCGCCGGCGCGCCGTACGGCGTCGGCCAAGGCGGCCTCGACCCAGGCCTCGCGGCGTGCCGGAGCGGACAAGCCTGCCGCGCGAGGTGCCTCTGCGCGCGCGGGCGGCGGCATGGCACGGCCCCGTTCCACCCAGCCCAGTCCAAGCCCGGGCCCGTTGCTGCGCCGTGTTCAAAGATCAGATCGGACAGTGCGCCAGCAGATTCCGGCGCGTGGACGTCGCCAGGTATCGCCCCGCTCAGAGGAGGAAGGCGCACCGACCGACAAGCGCCGGCGCGCTTCCGCGGGCCGGATACTCGCCGTGGGGCTGTTCTGCTTCTTTCTGTGGCTGCTGTTTGACGCCAATCAGCTGTACCACTCGGCCGAGACGGGCCAGATCGGTGTCCGCCGTAGCGTGGCCGTGGCGATCTTGCGACCGATCGCCGCGGTGTCCAACGCCCTGCGGATCTCTGGCCCAGTCAACGCGGCCGACTCGGCTCTCGGACGCTGTGGCATTGGCGGAGCCCCGGTGTGCGGCGGCAATGGGCAGGGGCCTGGCTCGAGCACCATCCCGGTCACGAGCACCGTCCCGACCACGATCCCCCCACCCGTCGTCGTCGTTTCGCGCCGGGACACCGGTTACATGGGCTTTCTTGCCGCCCCGCACCTGGGGGGGCCTCCAACGCCTCAGTCCTTGCCTGTCTGGCCGCCGGCGATCGCCCCGCCCTCGGCCCGTCACCCTCTCGTGCTGCTTTCGATCGGCGACTCGATCGGGGAGGATCTCGGTTTCGGACTTGGAGACGTGTTCTCGACCGACCCTGATGTCACCGTCATCCAAAAAGGCGTTGAGGACACCGGGCTCGCTCGGGCCGACTACTACGACTGGCCGGCGGCCCTAGCAGTGGACCTGCGCCGTTACCACCCCAAGATCGTCGTCATCATGATGGGGGCCAACGACGCCCAGTTCTTCTACGTGGGCGGAAACCGGTATATCCCCTTTGCGATGCCATTGTCATCCGACCCGGCTTGGTCGAACGCCTACCGGGCCAGGGTGTCGCTCGTGATGCAAGAGGCGACCGACGCCGGTGCCCACGTCATGTGGGTGGGGCTGCCTCCGATGGGGCCAGGCTCGACCGTCCCGCACGGTTTCCCGAGCCAGGTGAGCCGGATCTTCTACTCCGAGGCGATGGCCCATCCCGGCGTCGAGTACTTCTCGGCGGCCAAGGTGCTCTCCAACCACAAGGGCGCCTTTACCGAGTACATGACGATCCACAACTCAGTCGAGCAGGTCCGATCCACTGACGGCGTGCACCTGCTCCCCGCCGGCTACGACTTGTTGGCACAGGATCTGGTGCTGCCCATGGAACAGGACTGGCACGTGAAGTTGGGGCTCTAGCGGCAAAAGGCGACGAAGCCCCCCCGGCGGTCCCGTTTCTAAGTGACGTTTATTGCTCGGAGCTGGACGGACCATGGGCAGCGGCCCGTTCCCGGGCGGCCTCGATCTCGGCTTCGGCCGCCTCGCGCCCGGCCCAGGTGGCACCCTCGACCGATTTGCCGGGCTCGAGGTCCTTGTAGACCTCGAAGAAGTGCTGGATCTCGAGCCTGTCGAATTCGGGGAGGTGACGGAGGTCCTGCAGGTGCTCCTGGCGGGGGTCGCGAGCCGGCACGGCGATGATCTTGTCGTCAGGGCCCTTCTCGTCTGTCATGCGGAACATGCCGACAGCCCTCGAGCGCACGACGCAGCCGGGAAACGTCGGCTCCTCGACGAGCACCAGAGCGTCAAGCGGGTCGCCGTCGAGGCCGAGGGTCCCATCGACAAAGCCGTAGTCTGCCGGGTAGCGAGTCGAAGTGAACAACATGCGGTCGAGATAGATCCGGCCTGTGGCGTGGTCCATCTCGTACTTATTGCGCTGACCCTTGGGAATCTCCACTACGACTTCGAATTCCATCCTCAAGCCTTTTCCGGCGCTAGCGGGCCCCGTCGGCCCGTAAGACGGCGCAGACTACCAGCCGATCACCGAGGCCGGCCCCGGCCCGAGGAGGCCCGCCGGAGCAGGTCGAGCAATGGTGCCTCGAGGCCCGGGGCTGTCGCTACGACCGTACTCTGAGCCTCGCCGAGCCCTTCGAGCACTACGACCGTGCCGCCCGCCTCGCGCACGATGAGCTCGCCAGCGGCGAGGTCCCAAGGCTTGAGCTCAGACTCGTAGTAGGCGTCGAGGCGCCCGCAGGCTACAGAGCACAGATCGAGCGCCGCGGACCCGGTGCGGCGGATGTCGCGCACCTCGGGCAGCACGACCGTGAGCAGGTCGGCCTGGGCGGCCCTGCTCGGCGCCCCGTAGGAAAAGCCTGTGCCCACGAGCGCCTCGCCCAACGGCCGGCCTGTCGCTTCGAGACGCAATTCCCGTCCATCCAACGAGGCGCCACGCTTCTCCGCGGCGGAGAACATCTCGCCGGTGAGCGGGTCGTGGACCACTCCGACCACGCTGCGGCCGCCGACACGGGCCGCGATCGAGACGGCGAAAATCGCAATGCCGTAGAGATAGTTGATCGTGCCGTCGAGAGGATCGATGACCCAGCTGACGCCCGACGTGCCCGCACGCGAGCTGCCCTCCTCGCCCTGGATGCCATCGTCCGGCCGGGCACTTAGCAGAGACCCGACTATGAGCGACTCACTGGAGCGATCGACATCGGTGACAAGGTCGGTGGGGCTCGACTTGGCTGACGCACCGTCTGAGAGAAGGCGACCGCCGGCAACCTCTGGGAGCCGGGCCCGCAAGAGCCGACCGGCATCGGCAGCCACTTGCTGGGCCAGCGCCAAGAGCTCGGGCACGGACGCGACCGATCCCTCGCCGTGCACGTCTCCCATCGCAGCCTTCCCGGTGCCGGTCACACTGCCCGCCGGACGCCACGAGACGGCACGCTCGGCCGGCTGAGCTGGGCAAGGCGTGCCACGAGAACCTCGATCACGAGCTTGTCGGGCCACTCGACCACGCCACGCAGGTCCAAGTCGGCATCGGCGATCAGGCTAATGGCCCTTGCCACGCGTTCGGCGCCAAGCCTTCGCGACTGAGCCAGAACCTTTTGTGCAGGAAAAGGCGACATGTTGAGAAGAGAGGCCGCAGCGGCCGGATCGCTCACCTCGCTCCCGTCCAGACGAAGCATGGCCCCGTAGTGGCGGTGCAAGGTGGCGAGAAGCTGGAAGGGGTGCCGGCCACCAGATCCGAGCATGCGGTGCGCCACCTCGACAGCGCTCTGCACATCGCCCTTCTCGAGGGCGTCGGTCAGGTCCCAGGGTGGTGAGCTGCCCTCCTCGCCCAGGAACGGTTCCAGGTCTGCCACGCTGACCCGGCCTCCTTCGCCGTAGGCGGCGGTGAGCACGTCCAAGAGCGAGTGAAGTCGTGAGACGTCCTCACCTAAATGCTTCTCGAGGAGTTGGCGGGCCGCGGGCTCTAGGTGGACAGGGGCGAGCTGCAGCTGGTCGCTCATCCACTGCCGCGTCTTGTTGCCCACCGGCGAGGTCTCGATCTCCCGTCCGTGGGCCTTGACGGCCTTGGCGAGGGAGGCTGGGAGAGCCTTGCCCGTGACGGCCAGCACCAAGATGTTCGGAGCGAACGGCTCACCGAGCCGGGAGGCGAGCCTGCCGGCCTGGGCGGCGTCGAGGTTCTCTGCGTCGCGCAGTACAACGATCCGGCGATCGGCCAGGAAAGGGGGAGTGAAGAGGGCGTCGAGCACCGTCGCGAGCACGCCGTCGTCGTTGTTGGGCTGGGGAGGTACACGGTGCTCCTCGATGGCGACGGCGAGGGCCTCGCCGTTTGGCGGCGTCTCGTCAGGTCCGGCTCCTTGGTCGACTGGCGAGGTGAGATCGCTCAACAGCCGATTGAGCCCACGATCTACCAGGGCCGCCTCGCCGCCCTTCACGACAAAAAGGGCTGTGGCCTCCTCTGCACGTGGGCTCATCTCAATGTGAGCCGGCACTCTCGGCGGCCTCGTCAGAAGGCACCGCCTCCATTATCGCTTGCAACAGGTCGCGGACCTTGCAAGTTCGCGCGACGTCGTGCACCCGGAGCAACCGGCAGCCCCCAATGATCCCGAGGGCGGCCGCGCCCAGGGAGGCCTCGCGCCGCTCGTCTATGGCCAGGTTCAACAAGGCGCCGAGGAAGGTCTTGTTAGATGACGACAACAAGAGCGGATAGCCGAGCGAGGCGAGCCGGTCCGAGTTCCGAAGCAGCAGCATCGACTGCTTCGGCGTCTTGCCGAGATCGAGGCCCGCATCGAAGATGATGCGCTCGGCTGCGATGCCGGCGGAGCGGGCGTGCTCGGCACGCTCGAGGAGGAAGCGCTCGACTTCGGCGACGACATCGTCGTATTGGGGCGCCGGGTCGGGCACTCGCGGGGCGAGCCGGATATGGGTGGCCACCACGCTCGCCCCGGCTCGGGCGGCGACAGGGAGGTAGTCCGGGTCGGCGAAGCCGCTTATGTCGTTGCCCAGGACCGCCCCTTCCTCGAAGGCTGCCGCTGCGACCTGAGCCCGCCAGGTGTCAACCGACAGGGGAACCCCAAAGCGTTCTTTGAGGGCGCCGATCACAGGCACGACGCGGTCGAGCTCCTCTGCAAGTGTCACCTCGGGCCCGGGACCGGCCTTGACGCCGCCGACATCGAGCAGGTCGGCGCCCTCATCTACCAGCTGCTCGGCGCGGGCGAAGAAGCGGTCGAGAGCGAAATATGAGCCTTTGTCGTAAAACGAGTCGGTGGTGCGATTGAGGATGCCCATGACAAGGGCCCGGGTCGAAAGGTCATAGCCGCGGTCGCCCAACCTGAGCTCGACGGGGCTGGCGGGCCTAAAAAGCGCCCATGGCGTCGACACGTTCTCGCCGGACCGGCTCTTTCAGAACAACCGGGCCGCCAAGGCCCTGCGGTACTTTCCCCGCCTCGGATCCGAGGGGTCCATCGTCTCGAGCAGGTCCACAAGTTCCTGGCGGGCCTCATCGTCGGTCTTTACCCGCTCCAAGAGGGCCTCGATGTGGCCTTCGAGCTCCGCTCCATCGCCGTTTCCGCCCGGAACACCGGCAATGGCCAGCCGGGCGAGTGCGGCCACCCGACGCGCCTCGCCCGTGTCGGGGATCTTGGCAAGCAGGTTGAGAGCCTCTTCGGCATCCCCGCGCCCGACGAGAAGTTCTGCGAGTCCGACGACCGCGGCAGGCAGATCCGCCTCGAGCTCGAGAGCTCTGCGCAGGGACGCCTCATCGCCGGCAGCGACGAGCTTGTCGGCTTCGCTTGCCTCGGGAAGCAGCGTTGCGACGAACTCTCGCACGGCCGCCTCGCCCTGGGCGCCGATGAATTGGTTGACGATCCTGCGGTTCTTGATGGCGAACACGGCAGGGATCGACTGCACCTGGAAGCTCTGAGCAACCATCGGGTTCTCGTCGACGTTGACCTTGACGAGTTCCACCGCTCCTTCGGTCGCCTCGACCACGCGCTCGATGATCGGGCTCAGGGCTTTGCAAGGTCCGCACCACGGTGCCCAAAGATCGACGAGGACGGGAACGGAGTCAGAACGTACGAGGACGTCGTCCTCGAACGAGGCGTCAGTCGTGTCAAGTGTCATCGCCCGCGACCCTACCGGTTCGCTGTGCCGTTTTGTCGTGGAGAAACACCTTGTCGGTCGCGCCGAGCCGTAGGTGCGAGAGGACCACTGCGAGACCTCAGGCAACCTGCGGCCGAAGCGCAGGTCCTACGGGATTGACGTCGGTGTCGCCGGTAGGTTGAACTCGCCTGACGGTACGGTCGTCGAGTAGCTCGTGATCTCGAAGCTGCCGCTGTCGGCCGTGGTTGTTCCGGTCCATGCGACGTAACCGAGGGCTCCCTGTGCGGTCACACAGAACGTCCCGGTCCCGTTCTCGTTAGCCACACCCGACACCGTGACGCAAGAAAGCGGGTAGCCGTTTACCGTCTTTGAGGAGGCGGTCGCATGGCCGCCCGCCGCGCTCGCCGCCGCCTCGAAGTAGGGGAGGTACTTGGAGGGCTCATACAACGAGAACAGGGCGGCCTCCGGATTGCTCGCCCCGGAGTCGAAACACGTCGCCGCCCCACTGGCGGACTGGGAGCAAAGATAGGTCTTCGTGCCGAGGCTCAAGAACTCGAAGGTACCGCTGCTCGTCGTCCCCTTTAGGACCTGGTCCGGCGACTGTTGGGCGAGGGTGAGCGAGGTCAGGCTCTTGGAGGTGCTCGAAGTGATCTTGTAAGTGGCGATGAAGGTCGCGTGCTCACCTGACTGGAACTTGCTCAGCAGACCTGAGAAGGAACTGGCAGAGGACGACGTGGTGGTCGAGCTGGCCGCAGTTGTTGTTGTTGTTGTGGCCGAGCCCGGCGTGGACGTGGTCGTGGTGGCCGCTGTCGTTGCCGTCGTGGTTGACGAGGCCGCGCCAGCAGTCGTGGTCGTGTTGTTCGAGCCGGTGCCCGAACTGCTGCAGCCAGCGGCCACGACAGCCACCAGGGCCAAGAAGGCCCCTAGGACTGTGCGGCCGGACTTGAAGCTCCCCGCAAGCTTTGTCATCTGTTCCCCTTACTGATCAGGTCACCCGTTGCCGACAGTAGCTATGTCACCTTTCAGGCTACGGGCTGACGCCTCAAACGTCCCGCGAGGCTAGCTCAGAAGAGCCTTGATGCGGCGCTTTTGCGGCTTGGAGATGGGCGCTCAGACGACGAAGTATTTGGCCATGGGGTGATGACAGACGATGGCCAATGTCGTCTGCTCAGGGAAGAGCTGGAAGCCCTCACTGACGTTGACCCCGATACGCCCGGCAGCGAGGAGCTCGACGACCTTAGCGTTGTCCTCGAGGTCGGGGCAGGCCGGATAACCGAAGGAGTACCTGCCACCGCGGTGCTGCTGACGGAACAGGCCCGTGAGGGTCGGCGCGTCCTCGTCGCTGAAGCCCCACTCTTCGCGAATCCGTCTGTGCCAGAGCTCAGCAAGTGCTTCTGTCATTTCAACTGACAGACCGTGCGTCACCACGTAATCCCGGTAGCGGTCGGCCGCGAACAGCTCTGCGGTGCGTTCCGAGGCTCCGGATCCTACGGTCACGATCTGGAAGGCGGCATAGTCGGGGACCTGCGAGTCGGCTGGGCGGAAGAAGTCAGCTATGCACAGGTAGGGCTCTTTGGCCTGGCGGGGAAAGCTGAAACGCGTCTGCTCGCTCGCTCGCTGGTCATCGTTGTACACGACAAGGTCGTTGCCCTCGGCGTTGACGGGGAAGTAGCCCCAGACGGCCTGGGGGACGAGCAAGCCCTCGGCCTTGGCCTCGTCGAGCCGGCCGCGCAACTCGGGCCGTATCCGCTCTTTGAACTCGGCGTCGCTTTCGCCCGCTTCAGGCCGATAGCCCCACTGATTGCGGAACAAGGCTGTTTCATTGATGTAGGAGGCGATGTCGTCGAGGGGGATGCCCTTGGCGACCCTGGTGCCGAGGAAGGGGGGCTCGAACAAGGCGTTGTCCGTTCCGACTTGAGGCGACCGCGACGGCAGTGTCGTCGGGTCGATGCCGGCCGTCTGCTCGCTGCGCCTCGGGGGGAGCTTGCGGCCCGAGAGCTCTGTGCCAAAGCTTGGGTCCTCGACGCCGCTGCGCTTGATTTCCATGAGCCGGTCGAGCAGGTGGAGGCCCTCGAAGGCGTCCTTTCCGTAGAAGACGCGGCCTTTGTAGATGCTCCTCAAGTCCTTTTCGACATAGGTGCGAGTAAGTGCCGCTCCTCCGAGGATGACTGGATAGGCGGACTTGTCCAGCCGGTTCAACTCTTCGAGGTTGTCCTTCATGATGAGCGTCGACTTGACGAGAAGACCACTCATGCCTATGGCGTCAGCCTCCACCTCTTCTGCCTTTGCGAGCAGCTCCGACATAGGCACCTTGATGCCGAGGTTGTGGACCTCGTAACCGTTGTTGGTGAGGATTATGTCGACAAGGTTCTTGCCGATGTCGTGCACGTCGCCCTTGACAGTCCCGATGACTATCCGGCCCCTGCCGCCCGACTCAGACCGCTCCATGTGAGGCTCGAGGTGGGCGACAGCCGCCTTCATCGTCTCAGCTGAGCTGAGCACGAAAGGGAGCTGCATCTGGCCGGAGCCAAATAGCTCGCCGACGGTCCGCATCCCGGCGAGGAGCATCTCGTTGACGATGTCGAGGGCGCTATGGCCCAAAGCGAGAGCCTCGTCGAGCTCGGCCTCGAGGCCGTTGCGGTCCCCATCGACGATGCGGCGTTCGAGGCGGCGGGCGACGGGCCACCCGGAGCGGTCCTCGATTGCCGAGTGCGTCGCCGCACTCTCGCCCTCAAAGGCGGCTATCAGAGCAGCAAGCGGGTCGTATCCCTCGCGGCGCCGGTCATAGATCAAATCGAGGCAGATCTCACGGTCGGAGTCGGAGATCTTGTGAAGCGGCTGGATCTTGCCGGCGTGCACGATGGCGGCATCGAGCCCGGCCTGCACGCACTCGTGCAGGAAGACCGAGTTGAGCAACTGGCGAGCCGCAGGCGACAACCCGAATGACACGTTCGAAAGGCCGAGCACGGTATGGGTGCCAGGCAGCTCGGCCTTTATTCTAGAGATGGCAGCGATCGTCTCGATGCCGTCGCGGCGGCTTTCTTCCATTCCCGTAGACAGGGGCAGTGCGAGCGGATCGAACAAGAGGTCCGCGGGCTCGAGGCCGTAACGACCGACAGCGAGATCGTGGATCGACTTGGCGGCGCGAAGCTTCCAGTCGGCGGTACGTGCCTGACCGTCTGTGTCGATACAGGTGCAGATGACGGCCGCGCCGTAATCACGGGCCAAGGAGAGGAATCGGTCGAGCCGGGTGCCAGGGGCGTCCCCGTCCTCCAAGTTGACCGAGTTGAGGACAGCCCTCCCGCCGATCCACTGCAGCGCGGCCTCAGCCACGGCGGCCTCGGTGGTGTCGATGACGAGCGGGATCGACGACTGGGTGGCAAAGCGCTGCGCCACCTCGGTCATGTCCCGGACTCCGTCGGCACCCGTGTAGTCGACGCAGACGTCAAGCAGGTGGGCACCCTCACGCGCCTGGTCACGGGCCATGGAGACGGTCGTCTCCCAGTCTTCTGCGAGCATCGCATCGCGGAAGCGCTTCGAGCCGTTGGCGTTAGTCCGCTCGCCGATGACGAGGAAGGAAAGCTCCTGTTCGAAGGGGACCGCCGTGTAGAGCGAGGCGGCCGAAGGCTCATAGACGGGCGAGCGGGGCGCAGGCTCGAGCGCGGCGCATGCTTGCACGACCTTTGCCAGGTGTTCAGGTGTCGTGCCGCAACAGCCGCCGACGATCGAGACGCCGAGCTCGCGTACGAACACCGACAGGTGCTCGGCGAGGGCGTCAGGCGTCAGGTCGTAGTGCATCTTGCCGTCGAGGACCGATGGCAACCCGGCGTTAGGCAGCGCCGAGATCAACGTGCGTGCCTGGCCGGAGAGGTGGCGCAGCGCTTCGTACATCTCGACTGGGCCTGTGGCACAGTTCGTGCCGATCACGTCGGGCCTCATCGCCTCGAGCGAGCAGAGGGCGGCCCCGACCTCGCTTCCGAGCAGCATCCTTCCGGTGAGCTCGATCGTCACTTGCACCTGGATCGCTACCTCGCGGCCCACTTGCGCCATGGCGCGTCTTGCTGCCTGGATGGCCGCTTTCGCCTGGAGCAGGTCGTAGCAGGTCTCGATGAGAAGAAGGTCCACTCCGCCCTCGAGCAGGCCGCGGGCGAGCACTTCGTAGCCGTCGCGGAGGTCGGAGAACCGGACCTGGCCGAGGGTCGGGAGTTTGGTACCTGGGCCCATGCTCCCGGCCACATACCGGGGGCGGTCGGCCGTCGAGAAGCCGCTCGCGACCTCTCTCGCAAGCCGGGCCGACGCCCGGGCCAGCTCTTCTGCCCGTTCGGCGATCTTGTACTCGGCGAGCACGAGAGGCAGACATCCGAACGAGTTGGTCTCAACGACGTCGACGCCGACATCGAGGAAGGACTTGTGGAGCTCCCGGACGACGTCGGGTCGAGTGACGCAGAGCATTTCGTTGCACCCTTCGAGCGCGTCCCCGCCGAAGTCGTGCGCGCTCAGCTCGCGAAGTTGCAGGTTGGTCCCGGTGGCGCCGTCATAGATGACTACGCGCTCGCGTGCCGTCTCGAGGTAGGTCTTTTGCTTGCTCACTGAGCAAAGAGACTACCTGGGTGCCCCATGTGTCCCCGTACCTTGCCAACAGTGATGCGGGCAGCCGCCGTGCATGGCGGCGGGGGAGCGGGGGGAGGCGAACCCTGGTGGCGAGCAACCGTGGCCCACGCCACTCCGCCATCTCGAAGTCGACGCAACGCTTTATCGTGCGCGCGAACGGCGAGTTCTGGTTCAGCCGCTCACCCAGACCGAGCGAGCGGGCCGTATCTTCGATGTCCAGCTCGAGGCCATCGGGCGAGGTCATGAGCTGGATCGTGAAGTGCCTCAGCAAGAAGGTTGTGGACGGGCCTAGCACGGGTAGCCAGAATGCCTCGACGTAGTCGGACCGGGGGTCGTAGCCGACCTCGTCGATGAGGGCGTCGTGCCAGGGCTCGACCCGCAACTTGGGTCGGGGCGGAGGCAGTGAGATGGGCGCCGTCTTCGGATCTGGAGTGACGTTCTCGCCTTGCAGGAGCATTTTCGGACCTCCGTCGTAGCTGGACGATGCGTGATGACAGACGCTGGCCCGGCGGGTTACCGCGCTACCTACTCCTTTGTCGCAGTGCTCACCGAGTGTAAAGAGGCTGGTTCATCCAGGCCCCTCTCCTTCGGTTGGGGCGCTCGACGAGCCGAGCTCGTCCGAACAAGAACTTGTCAGGAATGGTCCTCGATCAGCTCTTCGGCCAGCGCTCGCACGAACAGGCCGACATCGGTCACAACGCCGAAGGCCTGATGGCTCCCTCGGTCAGTGAGCTTGGTGACGACGGCCTGATTGATGTCCACGCAATAGGTCTCCACCCACGAGGGAAGGACGTTGCCTGTGGCGATCGTGTGCAGGGTGCTGGCGAGCATGAGGGCTACAGTCACGCCATCTATCAGCTCGCGGATCACGTCCGCGGCCTGCACGGTATCGGTGATGACGTCCGGCAGGGGTCCGTCGTCGCGCAGCGATCCGGCGAGAAGGAAGGGAACGTCGGCACGTACGCACTCGTACATGACGCCACCAGAAAGCCAGCCACTTTCGATTGCCGCCTTGATGGAGCCGGCTCGCCGTACCTCGTTGATCGCTCGAAGGTGGTTGGCGTGCCCGTGCTCTGTGGGCGTGCCCTCCTTCACCGATACGCCGAGCGAGGTGCCTAGAACGTTGGACTCGATGTCGTGAGTGGCAAAGCCGTTGCCCGCGAACAAGACGTTCACCCAACCGTGGCGCACGAGCCGGGCAAGGTCGGGAGCGGCACCCGTATGGATCACAGCTGGGCCAGCGACGACGAGCACCTTGCCTCCTGCGGTGCGAGCTGCGCGGAGCCTTCCCGCGACGCGCTCGAGCAGGAGCGACTTCGGCCTTTCCGAGCTCACCTCGGAGGACATGAACTCGAATGGTCCCGGTCCCCGGGGCTTAGAAGGTGCCGTCACCTCGACGCCGTCGAGGCCTACAACGACGAGATCTCCGGCCCGAACCCGGTGCATCGGTACGGTGCGCACCGCCTCACCCGAAACGACGAGGGCGCAGTCCATCTCGGGGTTCTCCACCTTGAGCTTGCCATGGCTGGTCACGACGTAGGTGGGGAGGTTGGTGGTCGAGTAGAACCCAGCGGGAAGGACCCCATCGCACTCACAGGCGACGAGGTGCGCGGGCGAGATGAGGGTCCTGTTGACTCCGTAGACGTTCAAGTTCTCGAGCAAACGCTCGAGGGTCCTCGCGTCAGGGGCGGAGATCTCCAGTCGGGCATGGCTCTGGTCAGTGTTGGTGCGCCCGACCTCGATCTCGGTTATGCGGTAATCGGCCCCTGAATCGACGATGGCGTCCAGCACCTTGCCGAGGAGCAGCGAGTCGATGATGTGACCGGCAAGCTCGACAACCTCAGTTTCCATTGCAACTCCTGGCGTCTTGACTCGTCGTGGCTTCCGGGTTCGTCGCCGGCGGTACTGCTCAACGAGATCGGACCCGCGTCGCTGTCGAAGAAGATGCTCGCACAAGCCACCGACGCGGTCCAAGCCCGCATCGAGCTGTGGCTGAGACTGTAAGGCGCCGAGTGGCGCCTTGATCAATCCCTTGCTCTCTCGAGCGCTCTCTCGTAGTCAGAGATCACCTGCAGCTTGGCCGCGGAAGGCGACGTGGGGTCGAACTGGTAGCCGAGCCACTCGTTAACCAGCCGGAGGGCCGCTACCTCGGCGATGATCCGCGAGCCGAGTGTCATTATCTGGCAGTTGTTCGAAAGGACAGAACGCTCCGCCGAATAGCCGTCGTGAACCACCGCCGCGCGGACGCCGGGCACCTTGTTCGCCGAGATAGACATGCCTATGCCGGTCCCACATACGAGGATGGCCCGGTCGATCTCGCCGTGTGATATCGCCTGGGCGACGCGGATCGCGACGACGGGATAGGCGCAGTTCGGGTCGGTCATCTCCTCGGAGTAGTCCCGCAGCGAGGACACTCTCGGGTCCTCGGCTAGCGATGCGAGCAGGTGATCCTTAAGTCCGGCACCGATCTCGTCTGCTCCTATACCAAGACGCAAGCTCGACATTGCCATCACTCCTGCTCGGTTTCACTGTCGCTGATCACTCCCACCACGGCCTCGAGGACGAGCAGCAAAGAACGCGCCCCCGAATCGACCGTTCCGAGGCCCCGCTCGCCGAGGACGGCGGCGCGACCACGTCTTGCGACCATCGAAGCGGTCGCCTGCGTCGCCTGTCTGGCAACGACAAGCGCGTCATCCCAGGAGTCGGGCAACGACTTGCCACCGGAAACACTTGCTTCGAGCGCGTCGAGGAAGGGCACCAAGGTGTCAAGGAGCGTCTTGTCCCCTGGCTGTGACTTCCCGAGCCGCGCAATGCGTGCTTGACCCTTCCGCATCGCCGCCGTCACGGCAGCGGGGCTGAGGTCTATTCCTTCAAGCTCGCGGCCGACACCTTGCAGGAAGACCCCCCACAGCGCACCCGATGCACCCCCGGCGGCGTCGGCGAACGCGTCCCCACCGGCTGTAATCGAGGCGGCGGCCGAACCGGAGAGACCAGCGGTAGCCGCGCATGCGGCTGTGAACCCGCGCACCATGCCGGACCCATGGTCGCCATCGCCTGCCACCGCGTCGAGCTGGCCCAGCTCAACCTCGTGCTCACGACAGGTCGTAAGTGACGCCAGAAAGGCCTCGTGAACTGCGTCAGCGCTCATCTTGAGCCCGACCTGTAGCCAGCTGCAGAGGCAGGTGAGAGATAAAGCTCGGCCAGTTCGTCGTCGAGCCAGAACAAGCTAAGCGAGCAGCCTGCCATGTCGAGAGAGGTTACGAGTTCTCCTGTCTCGCAGTGCTCGACCCTGAGCCCGGCAGCATCCAATAACTTGGCGGTGGCACCGTAGAGGACGAAGAGCTCCTCGCTCGAGGTCGAGCCGAGACCGTTGACGAGCACCGCCACGCGGCCGTCTGCGTCTTGAGGCGCTTCGGGCAGAAGTCGCTCGACCATGATCTGGGCAAGAGAATTCGGCGTCGACACGCGAAATTGTCCGCACGCCAGGCTCGCCGTGGATACCGAGCCCGAGCTCCATCTTGTCGTCGGCCACGCTGAACATGGGTGCGTTGCCGCCGGGAAGCGTGCAACCAGCGAACGCGACTCCGATGCTTCTCGTTCTGGCGTTGGCTCGCCTACCCAGTTCTGCGACATCTTCGAGTCCGGCTCCGGTGCGGGCGGCAGCTCCGAGGACCTTGAAAACGCAGAAGTCTCCGGCTATCCCTCTTCGATCCGAGGCGCGCTCGGGAGGTGACGAGGCAACGTCATCAGTGACGAGCACAGTCGCAACTGCGACATCCTCGTCCTCCAGGCGCTCGGCGGCCATGTCGAAGTTCATGACGTCGCCGCTGTAGTTTCCGTAGGAGAAGACAACGCCGGCGCCAGCGTCGAGGGACTTCGCGCACCGATAGATCTGCTCGCTAGAGGGGCTCGCGAAGACGTCCCCCATTGCGGCACCGGTGGCAAAGCCCGGGCCTACAAGGCCTGCGAAGGCAGGGTAGTGCCCTGAACCGCCCCCTATGAGAACTGATACATGTCCTGCGAAGGGAGCCCCGCTGGCGCGGACGCCGGAGGCTCCCGGGATCCGCTCGAGGTATTGCGGATAAGCCCTTGTCAGGCCCTCGATAAGGTCATCTTTGAAGGACTGTGGGCTGTTAAGAACATGCGTCAAGGTTGTCTCCTCATCCGGTCAAGCTCGATCCGCCCGCCGGAAGATCACCAATCATCGCTGCTCGAAAATACCATCCCTGTCCGCGCAGCTCTCAGTTGCTCACCGGAGAGCGTCGGGCGGCTAGAAAGGTTCTGTGCGGGCAGACATTGAGTGCAGAGGCCGGTGGTCCGCGGCCCGGAGCACCGGGTCGTGATCACCGTCGGCGTCAGCTTGAAGATGTACTTCGGATACGAAGAAACCCTCCAGTGGTGCGCGGGCGTGCGTGAGATCTGTGTGCGCCACCCGGCAGTTACGAGCGATCTCGTTGAGCTGTTCGTCATCCCGTCCTATCCGGTCCTTACCCGAGTGAGCGAGGTTCTCGCCGACACGGCGATAGGCCTTGGCGCGCAGGATCTCTTCTGGCAAGACCGCGGTCCGTTTACCGGGGAGGTGAGCGGCGCGATGCTCGCGGAGGTCGGCTGCCGTTATGTCGAGGTGGGCCACGCCGAGCGTCGGCGCTTGTTCGGCGACACTGACGAGATCGTCGCGTGCAAGACATCGGCGGCCCTGCGCAACGGGCTTGTGCCCCTCATATGCATCGGAGAGGCGGAACCGGTGCCGGCCGACGAAGCCCTTAGGACATGCATAGGCCAGTTGGACTCAGCGCTAAGCAGGTGGTCCGACCCAGTGGCTGGTAACCGCGTGATCGTCGCCTACGAGCCGATCTGGGCCATAGGCGCCCCTGAGCCGGCACCTGCCGATCACATCGGGGCTGTGTGCGCCGGCCTCAAGGAGGCGCTCTCATCCAGGTCCGACCTCGAGTCGAGCACCATTTACGGCGGTAGTGCCGGACCGGGGCTGCTTCTGGCGTTGCGCGGGCGCGTGGACGGGCTGTTTCTCGGGCGCTCGGCGCACGACCCCGCCGGTCTTGGTGCGGTCCTTTCCGAGGTGCTCGCCCTGAGCGAGTGATTCCCGAGTCCGCCCCCGCCGGCTCGACAGGTGAGCCGGTTACAAGGCGCGGCGGATGCCGACCTCGTCCAGGTGGTTGTGTAGGTCGAGTGGGTCGTCGTAGACGCGGTAAGCGCCTGCCCGCTCCAGCTCTTCGCGGCCGTAACCGCCCGAGAGCAGTCCGACGCCGAGCGCTCCGGCGCGCCGCGCCGCCAGAAGGTCCCAGACGCTGTCACCTATCACCATGCTCTGGCGCAGGTCGACTCCAAGCAGCTCGGCTGCCTTTATAAACAGGTCCGGGTCCGGCTTGGCGTGACGGACCTGCTCACTTGTGACCACGATGGCGTCGTGCGGCACGCCGAGCATCTCGAGGGCGGGGGCCGCGTTTGCGGCCCGGCTGCTGGTCGCGATTGCCCAAGCCACACCGTCGGAGATCAGCGCCTCGATGAGCTCGCGTGCACCTGGAAGAGGTCGGACGCTGAGGCGCTCCTCGGCGTACGCGATCGAATACCGCTTGCGCAGGTCATCGACGAGCGCCGAGTCGATCGGGCGGTTGGTCTCACGGACCAGGGCGTTTATAAGCAGGTCACCGCTCATGCCTATCCTGCGGTGGATCTTCCAGACCGAGAGCTGAATCCCGCAGTCGTCCAGGGCCCGCCGCCACGCGACGACCTGCTGGTAAACGCTGTCTACGAGGGTTCCGTCCAGGTCGAGGATTACCCCACCAGCGCTCTCCGTGCCTAGTGTCAGTGTGCTCATCGCCCTATATTGCCCGGCGCGGTGAAATTCCGCGCCGCTTAAGGTTGGACACGAGCCGTTGGAGGACAACTTGACGATCGTGGAGCTGAAGCGGGTTGTGTTAGAGGCCAACTTGGAGCTGGTCGAGCGCGGGCTCGTGTTCGATACCTTCGGCAACGCGAGTGGGGTTGCCCGGGACAGTGACGTTGTTGTCATAAAGCCGAGCGGCGTTCCCTACGCAAAGCTGTCCGTTGGTGATATGGCCGTCGTTTCCCTTTCCTCGGGAGAGCATCTCGAGGGTTTGAAGCCCTCTTCGGACACCCCGACCCACCTTGAGATCTACCGCGCGTTCGCATCCGCCGGCGGTGTCGTGCACACCCATTCGACATGTGCCTCGGCCTGGGCGCAGGCGCACCGGTCGATTCCATGCTTTGGCACGACACACGCCGATTACTTCTGGGGGCCCGTGCCGTGCAGCCGGGACCTGACAGAAGAAGAGATAGCCGGCGCCTACGAAAAAGAGACAGGCCGCGTGATAGTCGAGACATTCAAAGGGCTCGACCCCGCGCACGTGCCCGGTGTCCTCGTAGCCTCCCACGGGGTATTCACCTGGGGGCACGACGCACCAAAGGCGGTGCTGAATGCGGCCGTCGTCGAGGAAGTGGCCCGGATGGCTCAGATCTCCCTCGCGGTCAACCCTTCGCTCGGCCCCATCAGCTCACATCTGCTCGACCGTCACTACCTTCGCAAGCACGGCAGTGGTGCCTACTACGGCCAAGAGGGCGCTCTTGTCGATGCGTCCCAAGCCATGTCCGCCGCCCAGGGGCAGCACGGTCTCGGCCTACGGTGACATCAGGCGAGTTCGACTTCGCAACAGCTCGGCGTATTGCCTTTGGCGCGGGGCGTGCGGGCGAGCTCGGCTCACTCGCCAGCAGGCTCGGGTCAAGGGCGCTGGTGTGCACAGGCTCCGATCCCGATCGTCACCGAGCGCTTCTAGGCAGGCTGGAGATGCCCTATGCGACCTTCCCGGTGCGGGGGGAACCGACCGTGGAGCTCGCCAGATCTGGCGCGATGCTCGGTCGCGAAGCGGGTGTCGACTTGGTTGTCGCCATTGGGGGCGGGAGCGTCATCGACCTGGGCAAAGCGGTGGCTATGTTGCTCGGCAACGGGGGAGACCCGCTTGACTACCTGGAAGTCATCGGTGACGGTAAGCCCATCGAAAGACCATCGTTGCCGTTCATCGCAGCCGCGACCACGGCCGGGACGGGTTCGGAGGTGACCTCCAATGCCGTTCTCGCGTCACCCGAGCATGGCTGTAAAGCGAGCTTGCGTAGCCCGCTCATGCTTGCGACCGTGGCGATAGTGGACCCGCTGCTCATCTTGGGCTGTCCGCCCGAGGTCACCGCATCGAGCGGACTTGACGCGCTGACACAGTGTCTGGAGCCATTCGTTTCCCTGCGGGCGACCCCGATGACAGATGGCTTTGCCCGCGAAGGCCTATCACGGGCGGCAAGGAGCCTTCGCCGCAGCTATGCCGACGGCGGAGACCTGCTGGCGCGGACAGACATGGCGCTTTGCAGCCTGCTCGGCGGACTGTCATTGGCCAATGCAAAACTTGGGGCCGTGCATGGCCTTGCTGGCGTTATCGGGGGCACCGTGGAAGTCCCCCACGGGGTGGCATGCGCTGCTCTGCTCGTCGCCACCGTCGAGGCCAACGTGCGGGCACTGCGTCTGCGCGAACCTGACAGCCGGGCCTTGGAGAGGTACCGAGAAGTAGCTCAGCTGCTTACAGGTCGTGCAGACGCCTCCATCGAGGACGGCACGGAATGGATCGCTGAGACTGTGCTCTTTCTCGGGATCGAGAAGCTTTCTCACTACGGCCTCAAGCTCGAGCAGGTGGACGAAGTGGTATCGAGGGCACTTCAGGCGAGCAGCACCAAGGGCAACCCGATCGAGCTGCAGCCTGGGGAGGTACAGGCAGTGCTGGCGGCGTCGATGTGACCTCAGGGTCGCCGGCGATCGACCTCTCCGTCGAAGCCGCCCTGTTCGTGCGTGAGCACGGGGGAAAGCTCTTCATCTGGACCCAGCGCCAGGTGTGCAGGGGTCGTATCTGTTGGCGGACTCAGGTTTCGCCTGACGAGCCCGGGCACCTGAAGTTTCATCGCGTATTCGACTCCGAGCAGGTGCAGGTCTACCTCGCTTGCGGTCTCACGCCTCGGGAAGTGACTGTGAGGTTGACGGCCTTTCCGACGCGTCGGGTGGTGGCGTTCTGGCCTGGCTGTATGCACCAGTAACCCCAGGACCACCCAGCTCGCAGGCTTGAGGTCGAATGGCTCACCTGATTGTGCCTGCGACTCGCTCTTACAGCCTTATAGCTGCCCTGGAGCGAACCTTATGGCAGTTGGGTCAGCCCATTGTGTCCCGGTCCCCGAGGGAACACGGGCCAGACGTCGACCACCTTGTCCTCAGTGACGACGTAATAATTGTCGTACATGTTCACCGTCGCCGGGGCATAGCCGGGAACTAGGCGCAACCAGGATCCAACCGGTAGATCGACACTGCTGTCGGCGACGAAAATGCCGTGCTCCTCGTCAAAGCGGAACGGTTCGAGATCGGAGTCGACGATCGAAGGGCCGCCCCCGATGCCGACTGACTTGTTGCCGGCGTCGACAATGAGGCGGTTGGGAGGACGACTAACCACCGTGGTGGCGACCGTCAGGGCATGCTCGAAGCCACCGGGCACCCTAGTGCCGTGGAAGTTGTCCATCAGCACGTAGGTGCCCGCCTGGATCTCCGTGATGCCCGGCCACACAGCGGTGAGATTCCAGCTCACCGTTCCTCCCGCGGACCGGATCGGGCACGGGATGCCGAGTGACTCCATCCGATCAGCGATTTGCAGGAACATGTCCATGGCGGCCCGGTGCTTGACGACGAGGAGCTCAGGGTCGAACTCGAGTGAGCAATGGCCCTCGTAGCCGGTGATGCCCTCCAATGTGAGGTGGCTGAGGGAGGAAACCTCCTTGGCGAGGGCGATGGCCTCATCTTCGGCATCGACGCCGGCTCGGTCCATGCCCGTGTCGACCTCGATCATGACGCCGAGCTTTGAGCCCGCCTTATTTGCCGCGGCATCCAGCTGAGAAGCGTTCTGCACCTCGTCCACAGCGACGATCACATGGTGGGAACGGGCGAGCTCGGCCAACACCCGGATCTTCTCTGGGTGCGAGATCATATTGACCACGAAGAGGTTGTCGAGCCCAGCCCACGCGAGCGCGACAGCTTCCCAGACTGTGGCCATCGAGAGCCCGATCGCCCCTGCCGCCACTTGCCGGGCCGCGAGCTCGGCCGACTTGTGCACCTTTATGTGTGGACGAATCTGAGCCGGCATGTCCTTTAACGTCGCCGCCATGCGGGCGATGTTGCGTTCAGCCGCGGGCAGATCTACTAGGAGTGCCGGCGTCGGAACGTCCTGGACTGGCCGGCCGATCATGTCGCCGTACGTCTCTTTGATCAACGCCCGCCTGGCGGCGAGTGGGTTGTGCGTCTCGTTGGAAGCGAGCGTCATCGCCTCTCCTTTTTGTTGATCCCTGTAGGAGCCGGCTCAAAGCTCGGCGTTGACGATGAACCCTGCGTCGGCGAGGATCGTTGCACTCGTCACGTAGCTCGCGTCCTCGCTGAGCAAGAACGCGATCACACCGGCCATCTCGGAGGGATCGCCGATGCGGTGCAGGGCAATCCTGTCGACGTAGTACTTCAAGATGTCGGGCTCGTCCATCATTGGGGCGCTCATGTTGGTGAGCACCGCTCCCGGCTCGACGCAGTTGACCCGTATCCCGTGACCACCGACGACACTGCCCAGGGCCTTAGCGAGCATCGAGATGCCACCCTTGGTGACGCAGTATGCGGTCTGGTAGGGAGCTCCGACGTGGGCCGAGATGGAGCTCACGCAGACGATGGCACCGCCATGGCCCTCGGCGATCATCTGCTTGGCTACCTCTGTGGTGACAACCCAGGTGCCACGGAGGTTGGTATTGCAGATGAGGTCCCACTGCTCGAGAGTGGTCTCGTTCCAGGGCATGAAGGGATTGATGGCCGCGTTGGAGACGAGGTAGTCGATGTGGCCTCCGCGCTGGGCCACCTCTTTGACCATGTCGATGATCTGCTGCGGATCACTCATGTCGGCGACGACCGGAAAACCCTCACCTCCGGCCTCTTTGATCTCGCGCAGCGTCGCGGACGGGTCTCCCGACGGCCGCTGGTTCACGGCGACGAGGGCCCCTTCAGCAGCGAGGCGGACTGCTGCCGCTCGCCCGATACCGTTCGTGGCTCCCGTGACCAGGGCGACCTTGCCCTCGAAGCGCTTCATGCTCGACTCCCTTTCTGTGACGACACTGTTCATGACAGAACCTGCTTGTTTGCCTTGCCCACAGCCTCGAGCATGTAGCGGGCGTTGTCGAGAGGGGCCTTGCCGTCGAAGATGGCACTGCCGCTCACGATGAGGTCCGCCCCGAGTGTGGCGACGTGCTCGATGTTCGCCTTGGTGATGCCCCCGTCGACTTCGAGGAGGATCTCCCGGTCGCCGATCATGCGTCGTGCCTCAAAGAGGCGTCTTTCCGTGCTCGGGAGGAACTTCTGGCCTCCCCAGCCCGGATTGACGGCGAGGAGGAAGATGAGCTCGAGCTCGTCCAAGAGGGGCTCAAGGACACTGAGCGGGGTACCTGGGTTCAAGGCGATGCCGCGGATGACCCCTGTACCCGAAAGCGACTGCAGCACCCGGTGAGGGTGGATGGTCGACTCGACGTGGCAGGTGATGATGCTCGCTCCCGCCTCGACGAAGGCCTGCACCTTCTCGAGCGGGTTGTCGATCATCAAGTGGCAGTCCTTGACGAAGCTGTCCGGGATGGCCTTGACAATTGGTGGGCCGACTGTGAACTGGGGGCAGAAAACGCCGTCCATGACGTCAATGTGCACGACGCTGCCGCCTGCTTGGGCCAAAAGGCCCAGGTCGTCGCCGAGGGCGAGCAGGTCAGCTGTCAGCATGCCGGCGCTGATCGTGGGCCCACCGTCCAGCAGCTGCCGGACGGTGGTGATCACTTCTTCGCCCGAGCTAGCTCAGAAGAAAGCTCGTTGAAGGCCTCGAAGGCCTCGTCTGGCTTGAGCCCGTCGTGGACGACCTTGCCCACGGCCTGGATCATGGCCACAGGGGAGGTGGACTGGAAGATGTTGCGGCCCATGTCGACGCCGGCGGCGCCCTCGTCGATGGCCTTGTAGGCCATCGTGAGCGCTTCGAGCTCGGGGAGCTTCTTGCCCCCGGCCATGACGATGGGGACCGGGCAGCCGGCGGTGACGTTCTCGAAGCCCTCGCAGTAGTAGGTCTTCACGATCTGGGCACCGAGCTCGGCACACATGCGCGTCGCCAGGCCGAAGTAGCGCTCGTCTCTCACCATGTCTTTTCCGACCGCGGTGACCCCTAGCACGGGGATGCCGGCCCGGTAGCCGTCGTCGACGAGCTTGGTGAGGTTCTTTATCGACTGGGTCTCGTACTCGCCGCCGATGAAGACCTGGACGGCGACGGCGTCGACGTTCATGCGGGCGGCGTCGTCGAGATCGAGGGCGGTGTTCTCATTGGAGAGCTCTTTCAGGATGCTCGGCCCGCCGCTCGCCCGGATGACGACCCCGCCCCGATGGGTGGCCGGGATCGTCGAGCGCAAGATGCCCCTCGTGCACATGAGGGCGTCCGCGTAGGGGGCAAGGGGAAGGATTGTCACATCAACGCGCTCCAGGCCTGTCGTCGGGCCTTGGAAGTAGCCGTGGTCGATGGCCAACATGACGGTGTGGCCCGAGTCGGGGCGGAAGATCCGCGAGAGACGGTTCTTCATCCCCCAGTCGTAGCTGGCCGATCCCTTCAGGAAGAAGCCCTGGTTGGGCACCGGGATGTCCAAGAAGAAGTTCTTGTCGGTCCTTGCATCGGCTTCAGGCATATTGCCTCCTATGTAGCTATCGGTTAGGTGCCGGCGGCGCGCCACAGGGGGCGCACGAGACCGGACTCCGCGAGCTCCATCGAGCCACGGTAGATCTTGACCCACTTCTCAAAGAGCTCGCTGTAGGCGGCGTTGGCCTTCTCGTCGGGCACGACTGTCCTTTCGAAGGCCGCCACGGATGACGCCGCCGCATCAGTGTTGTCCCAAAGCCCGACACCCACGCCGGCGCAGACCGCCGCGCCAAGAGCGGTGGACTCTTTCACCACGGGAATGTGCAAAGGGATCCCAAGGGTGTCGGCGACGATCTGTGGCCAGAGGTGGCCCTTGGCTGCACCACCGGTGAAGACCGCCTCCTCGGCCTTGCAGTCAGTCACCTCCTCGATGATCCGGACGTGCGCGAGCGACACGTAGGCCGCCGCCTCCTCAATGGATCGGAAACAGGCGGCCCGCCCCGAACGGGCGGGGTTGTCGACGTCGAAGCCGATGAAGCCAGGCGTCGTGTGCACCCAACGACTCGCTTGCATGGCATTGGAGAACAGCCCGACAACTCCGTTCGAACCGGGAGGCAGGTCTGCAGCCTTCTTCTCGAGGATCGAATAGACATCGACGCCTTCGGCTTCGGCTTGGGCCAGCTCGAGCTCACAGAAGGCGTCGCGGAACCAGCGCATGACGATGCCGCAGTAAAAGCCGATGCCCTCCATCATCCAAAGCCCGGGGGTCGTGTGGCATAAGGTGCGCAACCGAGACTTCGGGTCGACGAAAGGCTTGTCGAGCAGCATCGTGTGCTGCCAGAAGCTGCCGCCGAGGATCGTGAAACGGCCCGTGCCCTTTACCCCGATGCCGAGCAGGCCGAGTTGTGTGTCGGCGCCGCCGACGACAACTGGGGTTCCCTCCTTGAGACCAGTTTCCACGGCGGCTTGGGCTGTGACCGAGCCGATGACCGTTCCGGACTCGACGACGGGCGGGCAGACGGCACGATCGAGCCCGCAGATGTCGAGTATCCGGTCCGACCAGTCGCGCTCTGAAAGGTCGAACATGCCCGAGCTCGAACCCAGCGACGCGTCGGTGACGAACTCACCGGAAAGCTTTGTCAGCACCCAGTCACCGAGCATGCCAAGGTGGGCAACCTCCGAGAACAGGTCCGGCTCGTGCCGGGCGATCCAGCGCAGACGAGCAGGCGAGGTGATGGAGACCCAGTCCCCGGAGCGGTTGTAGATCTCTTGGGCTTCGCCCGAGGCGACAAGCTCAGTAGCTTCTTCCCCTGCTCGCGAGTCGACGTTCGGGCAGGCCCAGATCTCCTGGCCCTTCCCGCCGTAGAGCACCATGCCCTCCCGCATGCTCGAAGCGCTGACGGCGAGAACCTCGCTTGCCCTGATCTGCGCGTTGGCCAAGGCCTCGCGGACGCACTGCGAAATGAGCGACCAGTTCGCCGCCGTGTCGAAGACCTGCGACCCGGGCACCCCGGGAGCCTCACGGTGGCTGTACTCGCGCTGGCCGATACCGACCTGGCGCCCGTCAGCAGAGAAAATGACGGCTCGGGCGCTGCCCGTGCCAACATCGATCGCCAAAAGGCAGCCCGTCGTCACAGTCCAAGCTCCTTGCGGTTGACCAGGTAACAAAGCGGCTCCCCAGCCGAAAAGCGGCGCAGCTCGTCTGCGATCATCTCCGCACCTTGAAGCAGGGTCTCGTGGGTGGCGCCGCCCATGTGCGGTGTCATCACCACGTTGGGGTGCCGCAGGAACCTGTGTCGGCCCTGCACGGCGCTTTGGCGGACGACGTCCAAAGCGGCACCAGCCAGATGGCCTGACTCGAGCGCTGCGTCAAGAGCGTCCTCGTCAACGAGGGTCTCGCGGGCGGTGTTGACGAAGTACGAGCCCGGCTTCATCTTCGCGAAAGTGGCCGAGTCGAACATGTTGACATTGTCCTTTGTGACTCGGGCGTGCAGCGAGACGAAATCGGCCTCGCCCAGCAGCTCGTCGAGGCTCTGGACTTGTGTGGCACCGGCGATGTCTCCGATGTCGGTATATGGGTCGTAGACGAGGACGCGCATCCCGAAGGGGAGGGCGCGACGGGCCACCTGGTGGCCAATCAGCCCGAACCCGATGAGGCCGAGCGTGTGGCGCCGAAGGTCGCTGCCTATGAACTTGGCTCCCTCCCAGTTGTCCTTCAGCTGATGGCCCTCGTCCAAGAATCTCTCCGCGCTGGGAAAGCCCCTCGCCAGCATGATCAAGAAGGCGATCGTCTGGTCGGCGACGGCCTCGGCGTTCTTGCCTGGTGTGTTCACGAGCGGTAGTCGGCGAGCGCTAACCGCCTCGACATCGACATTGACCGGACCGCCCCGGGCGCACCCGACTATCTGCAGCTCGCGGGACGCGTCCAGCACCTCGTCAGTGACTGGTGCGCCCTGGACGACTAGGGCCTCGACACCGGCCATGTGCTCGCACAGCTCGGAGGGCACGCCCTGGTATTCCTTGACCCTCAGCTCCGATGGCGAGCTCGGAGTGAATTCACGTTCCTCGACCTGGAAGTACTCGACCTTATGGTCCGCTTCGAGAGAGGAGAACGCCTGTCGGAAGTATCGGGGCGGCATGTACGAGTCGCCAACAGCCAGAATCTTCATCCCGGTCCCCTTCGAGCCGACGACTCGGCCCAGTCTCGGAGCTTTGTCTCCGGTGGGTGAGTCTCCACCCTCCCTCAGTCACTATAACAGCATCCTGTACGTACAGCAATGGCTGAACAGCGGCTCCTGGGACCTGACTGACCGGTGCGCCGGGAGGTCAAAAAGGTAAGGGCTCCAGGCGCGCGCCGCGCTAGCTGACAGTGATCAGGGGAAAAGCAGCCTGCCAAGGAGGCCGAATGAGAAGCGGTCAGCCCTCCGGCGGGTAGACACGGACCGGGGTCATGTCCACCGCGTGACCGCTGCCGGATTCCAAGATAACTTTCAAAGTGGGCTGCGCGTCGATGTAAAAGAACCTGATTGAGTCGCCTATCCGGCCCTCCATAATGACCGGAGCGCCTAGCTTGCCTAGATACTCTTCGGTCTCCTCTGCGTCCTCCATCGTGGCGCGCATTACGGCGATGTGGTGCACTCCCTCGCCATGCTCGTCGAGCCATTCCTTGTAGATGCTGGGACCGTCAACCGGCTGGATCAGCTCCACGTCGATGGGCCCCACGTGTGCTTCGGCCCCGATCATCGTGTAGTCGGTTGGCACGCCGTGAAGGTACGTGTCGTGAAGCGCCGGGGGCTTGTGCTCGTAGATATTCCACGGGCCCCACCCGAGAGTGCGGTGGAAGTCCTCGAGGGCTTTCTCGATGTCCCGCACGACGAAGGCGATCTGCGTGATCGGCAGGGGCCCGCTGGGCCGCCCATCTTCGAAGGTCACACGCTCCATTGTGTGTTCCATGTCGCACACCCCTTCCACAGGTCACCCGTAGTGCTTGGGAATCGTCCTAGCGGCTCGATGCCACTGCGTATATCTCAGATCGCGCGGCTCGACAGCGTCTGTCGGCGGGCATCGCCACTCGCGACTGACAGTAATTGTGGCCGCGACGACCGTCAAGGGGTTAAGGTACCAGCTTGAATTGTCCTGTTTGAACAGGAGCAACGGATGACTGAGCCCGCCGGCGTGATCGACCGATCCTCTTCGGTGCCCTTCCATTATCAGCTGCGCAAGCTCTTGGAGCAGCAGATTGAGACGGGTCGGTGGCCCCAGGGAGAGCGGCTGCCCTCCGAGCCCTTCTTGAGCGAGTACTACAAGGTCTCACGGGCGACGGTGCGCCAGGCGCTCCATGCGCTCGAGCAGCAAGGCCTGATCCGCAAGGAGAAGGGTCGGGGCGCCTTTGTGAATCGGACCTCATCTGGGTCGTGGCTCTTGCAGTGGGCAGGCGGCCTGTTCGACGACGAACTGACCCGCCGGGGAATCACGGTCGAGTCGACCGTGCTGCGCGCAGAAATCGAGGTTCTACCCGACTGGGCAACGGAGTCGCTTCAACTCCCGGCTGACGCGCAGGGTCTGGGCCTGGAACGACTTCGTCGCGTCGATGGGCATATCGCTTTGTACGTTGTCAACCACCTCCCCCACGAGTACGCCGCTATCCTCCCCGAGATCCGCAGGACATCGACGGCCTCACTGTACTGGACACTTCGCGAGCAGTGCGGGGTGGAGGTGGCCGGAAGCAGTCGGACGCTTGAGGCCGTCTCGGCTCCGCCCCCGCTGGCACGACGCCTCGGCGTGCCGAGCCGGTACCCGCTCGTTTACATCCAATCGGTGACCCGAGACGCCACAGGCAAGCCGATCGACTGCTACCGGGCGTGGCTGCGTACGGACCGCCTGCGCATCGCAGTCGAGACCGACACCTGGGCCTCTCTCGGCGGGCGCGTTGTGAGCCATTCATTCGTCGGCGTGCCCAACGACGGCGCCGTAGTCGGTTCGTAATCCAATCGCGGCAGGTTGTTGCTGCGAACCCTTGCACCTGTCCAGACAACTTGGTAGCTTCCGTCGGCAGGCAGGGCGACCTCGGGGGCCCTCGTAGCTGGCTGAATGGAGTCGACGATGGCGCAGGTCGTTGGCGAGAGCGTTCGCAAGTGGTCGACCGACGAATTCGACCAGCTGTTCGACTCGGTCAAGAACTGGGGCGTTTGGGGGCCTGAAGATACCAGGGGGACCCTTAACTACATACGACCTGAGCACGTCCGTGAGGCCGCGTCCCTGGTTCGTTCAGGTCGTTCCATCTCGCTCTCGCTTCCAGTCAACAAGGTGGCTGGGCCGGACAACCCGAACCCGGCGATCCACTACATGGCGACGGGTCACGACACCGATATCGGGTCTGGGACATTGCGTTTTGCGACCGACTTTCTCGGCATGCAGTTCCACGGGGACTGCCACACACATATAGACGCTCTGTGCCACATCGCCTATCGCGGTCAGCTCTACAACGGACGTCCAGCCGGCCTTGTGACCACGACCGGGGCGGACGCCTTCGACATCACCGAGTATTCCCAGGGCGTGGTCGGCCGCGGCGTGCTGCTCGACATTCCCCGCCTCCGGGGAGTGCCCTGGCTCGAACCGGGCATGGCAGTGAGCCGTGCTGAGCTCGAGGAAGCCGAGCGAGCCCAAGGTGTGCGCCTGGGCGAGGGTGACCTATTCGTTTTCAGGACCGGCCACCACCGCCGGCGTCTCGAGCTCGGCCCTTGGGACAACGGCTACACCGGCCAGGGCAAGGCCGGGCTGCACGTCGACGCCATATCGCTGTTGCATGAGCGGCACGTAGCTGGCTTTCTCCCCGATGGTGACGGAGAAACGGTGCCGAGCACCGTCGAAGGGATCGCGTACCCGATTCACCCTTTGCAGATCACCGCCATGGGGATGCTGGCCTCCGACAGCTTGAACCTCGAGGACCTGGCCGAAGCGTGCGAGATAGAGCAACGCTGGGAATTTCATGGTGATCGTGGCACCATTACGCATCCCCCGGGCCACGGGCTCACCGTTCAACCCGATCGCAGTGATGTAACAGGAGGCGGCGCAAATGACAAAGCTGCACGGTGCAGAATTTGGATCGAGCAAGCCTGATGCGTCGGGTTGGGCGCCAGGAGCAGGCCTTCGGTGTCCGTCTTGTGACACTGGGCGATGGCGTCGCCCGGGGGGTACGGGTACTCGAGTTCAACAGCGGCAGTGGCTTCCGCTTCGACGTAATCGTGGACAGGTGCTTCGACATTGGCCCCTGCAGCTTCAGGGGCAACTCGTTGAGCTGGCTCTCGTGCTCCGACGTCATGGGCCCCTGGTACGCAGAGCCTATGGGCCTGGGCTGGTTCCGCACATGGGGTGGCGGCATGGTAGTCACCTGTGGGCTGGACCACACGCTTTTGGGCGGCGTGGACTCAGCCGAGCAGTTCCACCAGGACGTGGTGCCAGAGATCGAGTACGGCCTTATGGGTCGCATCGGCATGCTCCCGGCGCGCCTTGTCGGCTACGGCGAGGAGTGGCGCGGTGACGAGTGCGTGCTCTGGGCAGAAGGCGTGGTTCGCCAGGCCGCTGTCTTCCAAGAGGCTATGGAGCTTCGCCGCCGTGTGGAGGTGGATGTTGGCGGCTCAGCGCTGCGTATCTCAGACAAAGTAGTCAACGTAGGCTTCGACCCGACGAGCCACATGCTCCTGTACCACGTCAATATTGGGTACCCGGTTCTCGACGAAGGCGCACGCTTGGTGATACCTGCTCCTCCCGGCGTGCCCACGGGCGATTATCCACCCCAGGACTACCGGGTGATGAGTGCCCCGCAGCCGCACTGCAAAGAACAGTGTTACGAGCACAAGGTCTCCGGCGAGCCGGACGGGACGGCACCTGTGGCGCTTGTCAACGACGCCCTCGGCCTCGGTGTCTACCAGCTTTACGACCGGCGGGCGATGCCCTTCCACACCCTGTGGCGGATGATGGGCGAGGGCACATACGCGGTTGCTCTCGAGCCAACTACCAACCGCGACGCCGGACGTTTTGATGCTAAGGAACGAGCAGAGCTGCAGTGGCTCGAGCCAGGCGAGGAGCGAAATTATCGCCTTGAGATCGGGGTGCTCGAAGGCAAGGCCGAAATCTCGGAGTTTGAGACACGGGTCAACGCGATTCACCTGTAGCGGAGGGGGCCGCATCCCGTACGAGAGAACTGAACCAGCAGTTGCAATGCAGTAGGTACAAGATCATTGAGCTGTCCCGCGAGGGTCGATGAGTAAGTCCGTTCTCGCACCGAGGAGGAGAAAATGGCAACAGCAGCAGTGCCTGGCTCTGGTCTAGAGCCGGCGACGAGGCTCAAAGCCCATGCGATCGGGCTACCGGGCGCGACAATGCAGGCCGTGGCGACGATCGCGCCGGCGATCGCTGCCCTGTTCTTCACCCAGTACGTGGTGTCGCTCACCGGTGTGACAGCACCGTTGGCCTACGTACTGGGCGTCTGCATCGTGTTGATGCTCGGAAGCACGCTCGTGCAGCTGTCCAAGCACATGAGTTCGGCTGGGGGCTACTACACCTTTGTCAGCCGGGCGCTCAAACCGCGAGTCGGATTCATGACCGCCTGGATGTACGTGTTCTACAACCCGGTCATCGCAGGCCCGATCTACGCCTACTTCGGTTTTCTGCTCGAGCAGCAGCTGAAGTCCCACTACAACATCAATGCGCCATATCTGTGGTGGCTGACGTTGATAGTCGGGGCGCCGTTCGTGGCTTTCCTCGCCTGGCGCGGCCTGGCTCTCTCGGTGAAGGTGCTCGTCGGACTGGGCCTGACCGAGATGGCGATCGTATTCTCCCTCGCCCTGTCTGGCTTCATTAGCCCTGGTCCCGGTGGCTTCAACTTCTCGAGCTGGGTTCCCTCCCACAGCTTGGGGGCAGAGGGCTTCGCCCTCGCTGTCGTGTTCTCCCTGCAAGGTCTCACCGGTTGGGAGGCTGCAGCTCCACTGGCCGAAGAGACCTCGGACCCGCGGCGGAACGTCCCCAAGGCGACGATGATCGCGATTATCGGCCTCGGGGTGTTCCTTGTCTTGATGTACTGGGGCCAGATCATCGGATGGGGCACGAACCTCCTTACCGGCACCAGCTCGCACGCACTCGTCAACGCCCCTGCCCTGCCCGGTCTCATCATCGCCGAACGCGTGTGGGGTGGCGGCTGGGTGTTCGTTTTGGCTGCCATGTTCAGCTCCACCCTGGCTGTTTGCCAGGCCTGCAACAACGTGTCGACTCGTATCTGGTTCAAGATGGGTGAGACGGGCACTCTGCCGGCGTGGTTCGGCAAGGTGCACAACGAGCACAAGACCCCGACGAACGCCATCATCGCCAACTTGATCTTGTCTCTCGTCGTCGGCTTGGCCGTCGGTGCCGGCTTTGGTGCAGATAGGTCGTACTTCTTGTCGAACGGGCTCGTGCTCGTTATCGCTGTGACCTACATCTACATCTCTGCGAACGTGGCGGTGTTCTTCTACTACCTGCTGGAGCGGCGTGCGGAGTTCAACTTGATGTTGCATTTCATCCTGCCGATCATCTCCTCATCGCTGCTCGTCTATGTGCTGATCAAGTCGTTCCAGCCTTACCCAGCTTTCCCCTACGACCTGGCGCCGATCATTGACGGAGTCTGGTTCGTGGTCGGAATCGGCATCCTCTTGTACCTCTGGCTGAGCAAGAAGGACCAGTGGATTGAGAAGCTAGGCCAGGCGGCCGTCGAGTCAGACAGCATTCCAACTATCGCCGAAGATCTTCCGGCAGGCGCGTAGGTAGCACGGCAAGTCTTATTCAAGGTCGAAAGATGGCCTGCGCCTACGCCAGCGAGCATGCCCCGGCGTGTCTTGGGCATCCTCGGGACATGGGCGTTGCACAGATGAGCGCTGAGTGCGGCTCGGCGGAGTTGCGTGGGCCAAGTAGACAATCGAGCGAGCGTAGAAGGAGTGAGTAGATGGGCACGACGAGCACAGAGGTCTTAAAGAAAGGCAGTGGGGCTAGTTCGATCTCACCTGGGACCTGGATCGTCATTGCAGCGGCAATCGTGGTCGTTGTCGGATCCTTTCTGCCGTGGGTGAAGGCAGTGACGTCGACCGGCTCTGTGACCTTGAACGGTATCTCCACAGACGGGAGGTTCACTCTCCTCTTTAGTGCGGTGGGACTCATAGCCGGATTGCTGGCCGTCTTTCGCGACGAGATCGGGTGGCTGTTCGCGACCGCCATGGTGTTGTTGGTTTCAGCTGTCTTCAGCGGTCTCGACCTGGCGACGTTGCCCCACCCGGCGACGGCGTTCACGAGCCTTAACTGGAGTATCGGCATCTGGTTGTGTTTCGCAGGGTCGCTTCTGGGCTTCCTTGCGTCGATAGTTGCCATGCAGAGTTATCTGGGGAGAACAAGCAGCTAGTAGCGACACCTCGCCAGCTGATTGCCGCGGTCGCCCGCTAAGGGGTGCAAGGTTCTCGGCCGCTCGCAGCCGCGGCGCGCTTGTGCGAGGGTTTCGACTGACCCGCGGGTGGAGGTGGCCGGCCGCAGCCGGACGCTCGAGGCGGTCTCGGCTCCGCCTCCACCTGCACGGCGTCTCGGCGTCCTGAGCCGGTACCTCTTTGACTACATGCAGTTGGTGACCCGGGACGCCCCCGGTAAGTCGACTGTCATCGGGTGTGGCTGCGCGGACCGTCCACGCGTCGCTGTCGAGACCTACACATGGCCTTCTCGCGGCGGTCACGTTATGAGTCATTCCTTAGTCGGCCTCCCCAACGACGGATCCGCAGTTGGGTCGCTCTCCAATGGCGGCAGGTAGTTGCCAGGAACCCTTGCACCTGTGCAGACAACTTGGTAGCTTGCCGCGACAGGCAGGGCGACCTAGGCCCTCGTAGCTGGCTGAATGGAGTCGACGATGGCGCAGGTCGTTGGCGAGAGCGTTTGCAGCTGGTCGACTGACGAACTCGGCCAGCTCTGCGACTCGGCCGCGACTAGTGACGAGCCACCATGCTGAGGCCCGGGTCGAACGTTCGCCTGTGTATGTGCATCAATGCACAAACAGTCTTAGTCCTTTTTGCCAATTCCAGCCGAACACCGTTTCAACTATCTTTGCAAAGGCGCTCTGTGCACGACCACGTCTTATAGCTACCTACATGATGGGAAGGGGATGAAGAGATGACAACCAGTCTTGGGGGTACCTCCGGGGGCGGTGAGGTAAAGGAAAGACCGGGCGGGACCCTGGAAAGGAATGCTATTGGCCTAGGTGGCGTCATGATGCAGTCAATCACGCACATCTCGCCAGCGATTGCGGCTCTGTTCTTCACCCAGTTCGTTGTCAGCAAGGCTGGCGAGGCCGCCCCGCTGGCTTACCTGATCGGCGTCATCATCGTGCTGATGCTCGCCGTGACGCTCGCCCAGATGGCGAAGGTACTGCCTTCGGCCGGTGGTTACTACACCTTCGTGAGTCGAGGCGTGCATCCCCGAGCTGGCTTTTTGACCTCGTGGATGTACGTGCTTTATTCACCACTGGCCGGCGGAGCTATTTATGCCTTCTTCGGGTACACGCTCAATACCGTGTTCCAAACGTTCTACAAGTGGGACTTGCCGTGGCTGTGGTGGGTGTGTGTCCTAATCGGCGCGCCTCTCGTTGCTTTCATACAACTCCGCGGCATTTCGATCTCCACCAAGATCCTCATTGCTCTCGGGTCCATGGAAATGCTCATCGTGATGGCATTGGGCATATGGGGCCTGGCACGACCCGGGGCCGGCGGCTTTACTTTCGGCGTTTTCGACTTCAGCAGGAAGTTGAGCTTCGAAGGCTTCGCACTGGCGGTCGTTTTCTCCGTTCAGGGTCTTACTGGGTGGGAAGCGGCCGCTCCTCTGGCGGAGGAGAGCAGGAATCCACGCAGGAACGTTCCGAGGGCGCTTGTCTGGTCCGTTGTCCTCATCGGCGCCTTCCTTGTAGTCATGTACTGGGGGCAGGTAGTCGGTTATGGGGTCAAGAACCTGAATGGGCTGTCGACCGCAAGCGTCCTGCCTGGAATCAGCTTGGCACGCAAATACTGGGGCGGTGGCTACGTTCTCATTCTGATTGCGTTCTTCAATAGCGTTATGGCCGTATGTCTCGCATGCGCGAACGTCGGTTCGCGGATGTGGTACAGGATGGGACAAAGTGGCACTCTCCCGCCGACGTTCGCTGTCGTACATCCGAAGTACAAGACGCCGACGACGGCGATTCTCGTGCAGCTGGCACTGTCGATAGCGAGCGCCATAGGGGTCGGCCTTTGGCTCGGCGCGAGCAACGCTTACTTCCTAATCGACGGACTGATTCTTGTGATCGCTTGCGTGGTCATCTACATCATGGGCAACCTGGCGTGCTTCTTGTTGTATTGGCGCACACGCCGAGACCAATTCAACGTCGTTATGCATCTTATCTTCCCGATCATCTCGACCGCAGCCTTGATCTACGCGCTGATCAAGTCGTTCCCCACCCCGTATCCTTTCAACCTGTCTCCTTGGATCGACGCGGTGTGGCTGCTCATAGGGGTCGGGATCTTGGTGTACTTCAAGATAAAGGGCAACGAGACGTGGTTGCTTGAGGCCGGAAAAGCCCTTGGGGAAGAGGGAGAACCGAGCCTGCTTGACGACGCAGCTCCAGGAGAGGCGATGACGCCTGGCCAGATTCAGTGAGAAAGAGGTCTCGGGGCCGATCGGTTCCGAGAGTGCGGGCAACAGTAGAGGGACCGGAGCCATAGGCGGGTGAAAGCGGTGCCCGGCTGTTGAACTGAGGCAGCCGGGCACCTGGTCACAGTGGTCCTCGAGAAGGTTTGGGAGATGTCGAAGTGCTCGGAAGTGCCATGAGCGACGCGGCACACCACAAGAGTCGAGGAACGCCTCTTGCCCTCGTCGATCGACCGGTTGGTTTTGGTCACCCACGAGGCCGGGCTTGCCGACGAGTGAGGAGCTGTGTGCGGGGCCGATCGTGACGAGCAAGTCACGAGCGCAAGGCGTTTGTCGGGAACGCTTCGAGGGACCTCGCGACGAAGTAGCGGTGCACTAGGGCACAGGTAGCGGAGTCGCTCGAGAAGCGAGGAGGCGAGACGATGAAGTACGGCATCAACTTGATGCTTTGGGACGACGACATGCACGACGGCCTCTTGCCTACGCTGGAGAACCTGAAGCGGCTTGGCTATGACGGTGTAGAAGTCCCGATGTTCGACCTAGATCCTGCGAAGTGGGAGCATTGGCATCGTCGTCTCGATGACCTCGGGCTGGAACGGACCGCCAATCATGTGATCGCTCCCGAGTTCGATCCGGTGAGCCCGAGCGAGTTGGTTCGAGACCGTGCTTACGAGCACATGACCAAAGTCGTCGATTGCTGCTACGCGTTGGGTGCGCCCATTCTTGCGGGTCCGCACCAGATTGCCCTGGGCGTTTTCAGTGGTCGCGCACCGAGCGATCAGGAGTGGGAGAGGAGCGTTTCCCACATCCGACGTGTCGCTGAGTATGCAGGACCGGCCGGGGTGACGCTCACCGAGGAGGTAGTGAACCGCTTTGAGCTGTACCTGCTGAACACACTGGCCCAGGCGTCCCGTTTCATCGACGAGGTCGGGAAGGCGAATTGCAGGATACATTTCGACACTTTCCACGCGAACATCGAGGAGAAGCTTCCAGGTGAGGCCATCCGGGACGCCGGGTCGAGGATCGGCTATGTCCACATCTCCGAGAACGATCGCGGAGTCCCAGGCACTGGGCACGTCGCCTGGGACGAGACCTTCAGCGCACTACGGGCGGTCGGTTACGACGGATGGCTGACCGTGGAGGCTTTCGGCGACGCCCTCGAGAATCTGACAGCCGCGACGAAGATATGGCGTCAGCTTTTCGAGAGTGAGGAGATTGTGGCATCCGAAGGCTTGGCGTTCATGAAACGTAAGGTCGCCGAGCACTACTAACAAAGCCCTCCATGCCTTGCAATGAGGGATTCTGGCCTACAAGACATTGCTCCGGATCGACAAGCCGAAGGGCAGGGTGCGGAAATGACAGATGCAGAGCGGCTCGGTCACATGCGGGAGGCGATCAGGCAACCGCTGCGCCTCGACTATCACCCCTTGTACCGCTTTTACGACGGTGGCTCGCTGACAAGAGCATTTCGGGGCCTTCCTGCGGGCAGCGACGACTATTGGTCCGAGGACTGGGTCGGATCGTGCACCTGTGCGAACAACAACGACCCCGGCGGGGCGGCCCAGGGGCTGAGTTCGCTGAATCTGCCCGGCATAGGTGAGATCTCTCTGAAGGACCTCGTGGAGGCTCTGCCTGAGGAAATGGTCGGGGTGAGTTTTGCAGAACGCTGGGGGCCGATTACAGGCGTCCTTGTCAAGCTTCTTTCGCCGAAGGGACCCGTGCCTTGTCACGCACATCCGACGCGGGCGTGGGCGCAGCAGCATCTCGGCTCCCGTTTTGGCAAGACCGAGGCATGGATCCTTTTGGACACTCCCGGCGATGGGATGGAAGCACCGCACGCTGGCATTGGGTTCAAGCCTGGAATAAGCAGGGACCGGTTCGCGGAGGTCGTGAGTCGCCACGACAACGCCGCCATTCGTAGTTCTCTTCACCGTACCGAGGTTCGCCCTGGAGATGTGTTCGTCGCGCACGCCGGTCTGCCTCATTACCTGGGGCCACGGCTGTCGTTCATCGAAGTGCAGGAGCCGAGCGATCACATAGTGATCGCTGAGACTTCCGGGGACGATGACGCCGGCGCGACCATGGACCTTGGCTGGGAGCTGGCGCTTGACATGATTGATTACACCGGCCGCGATGCGGCGGCGACTCTTGAAAAGGCCAGACAATTGCCGAGAATCCTCCGCACGAGCCATGGGTCGCGCGAGGTCGGCCTCATGAGCGAAGACGTCCTCGAGTTCTTCGACGCGAGGTCGCTCGAGGTCTCAGATGAGATCGAGGTCGCCGCGGGGCGTTTCTCGATCGCGATCGTCACCGCTGGTGACGGAGAGATCGTTGGGGAGTTCGGACGCCTGCCCATCAGCCGTGGGGACACCTTTGCCCTGCCGGCGAGCCTTGCGTTCGCTGCGGTGGCAGCCGAGGAGCCCGTCCGGATCGTCCGTTGCCTCGGCCCTAGTACCGAGTAATGACCTTCCTCCGTCACGTGCTGTCATCATCTCGTCAAGTGTCCTAGGGCAAAGAAGCCTCGGCATCTGGTTCAAGGAGCCTGAGCGTCAAGGGCAGCCAAGTAACGCGGGAGTTACTTGAGAGTCTTCTTGACCTGTTTCGCGGCCTTTGCGATGGAGGCATCAGGCCCCGGGAAGAAGAGCCCTTCGTGGCCGTCGTCGCTCCAGCGGACCCGGTAAGGCGGCCCCCCGTCCGGTCCGAGCACCTTCAGGACCTCGGCGTTGCGGTCCGGCTGGGTGACCGTGCGGCCCCGGACCACTATCTGATCTCCGGGCTTTACATCCATCGTGGTACCTCCTCGGGATCCGGGATCTCTCATAGGGTCCCACTTCCGCGCCGGCGATGTAAGGGGGGTCTCCTGGAACAACCGGACGATCATCGCTGTGCAGAGCTGACTGGACTGAAGGCACCGGCCTAGCATCAGCCCACATGTCCGACGCAGGCCCAGTGCCATTCAGAGAAGCGGACTTTGAGCTCGACGGTCGCCGCGCCGTGGATTGGGTGGCTCGCTACCTCGCGAACCTGGAGAGCTACCCCATCTCCTCTCGTGTCCGGCCAGGCGAAGTGGCGGCGATGCTCCCGGACGCGGCGCCAGAGGAGCCGGAGAGCTTTGAGACGGTGCTCTCCGACCTCGACTCGATCGTCCTTCCTGGCACGACGCACTGGCAAGCCCCCGGCTTCTTCGGCTACTTCCCGACGAATGCCTCCCCGCCGTCCATCTTGGGCGAACTGGTAGCTGCAGGGATGGGGGTCAACGGGATGGTCTGGGCCACGAGTCCGGCTTGCACCGAGATTGAGACCGTCATGTTGGACTGGCTCGTGCAGCTGCTCGGCCTGCCCGCTCGCTTCGGCTCAAAGTCCGCCGGGGGCGGGGTCATCCAAGACAGCGCCTCCTCGGCTACCTTGTGCGCCCTGCTCGCTGCCCGCGAGCGGGCTACGAGGGCCGGGGCCGCATTAGCGGACCTATGCGTCTACGCCTCGGCCGAGGCGCATTCCTCTGTTGAAAAGGGTGCCCGGGTCGCCGGTTTTGCCCGGTCGCACCTTCGCCTCGTGGCTGTCGACGAGTCTTACCAGATGGACCCGGTGGCTCTCGCATCGGCGATACAGGCTGACCGAAGCGACGGCCTAGTGCCCTGTTGCGTGGTTGCTACGGTCGGGACGACCTCGTCGATGGCCTTTGACCCCGTGCGGGCCATAGGCGAGATCTGTTCTCGTGAGAGCGTGTGGCTGCACGTGGACGCCGCCATGGCTGGCTCGGCGGCGGTCTGCCCTGAGCTGCGGGCTCAGCAAGATGGCTTGGAGCTGGCCGACAGCTATGCCTTTAACCCCCACAAGTGGCTGCTCACCAATTTCGACTGCGACTGCTTCTACGTGGCCGACCGCGCGAGCCTGATCGACGCCCTCAGCATCACGCCCGAGTACCTTCGCAATCCCGCCAGTGAGTCGGGCTCGGTGATCGACTACCGGGACTGGCAGGTCCCGCTAGGACGCCGCTTCAGGGCTCTCAAGCTCTGGTTCGTGCTGCGTTGCTACGGTGCTGAGGCCCTGCGTCGGCGCGTGCGCGAGCACATACGGCTCTCGGAGATGTTGGCCGGTCACCTGGCAGAGGACGGGCGGTTCGAGTTTGCTGCGCCCCCGCAGCTGAACTTGACTTGTTTTCGTCACGTCGGAGGCGACGAAGTGTCCGAGAAGCTGATGAGCGACCTGAACGCCAGCGGCCGCGTCTTTTTGAGCCACACGCGCCTCGGCGGCTGCTACACGATCCGCTGCTGCATCGGCGGCACCTTCACCGAGCAGCGTCACGTCGAGATGCTTTGGCAGCTCATCGACGAGCTGGCGCCCGTCCTTTGAGCCCAGCCAAGTAGGCGTTGGCCACATCCTCCTCGATCCAACGTGGCACGGGGACCACGACCTCAGACGGCGGAACCTTCCCTAGGGCAACGGCCTCCAGGCACCTCGCCTGCAGCGCAAAGCCGAGGTCCATCGACTCGATCGAGTTGCCGAGAGGACGAGGGCCGTTCAGGTTGACCATATGGCCACCGGTGAGGATGTGGACTCGTCTGCGGTCCTCCAAGACGATGGTCTCGATCCCTTCGGCCGAGTTGTGCGCCCCGACGATGCTCGGATGGGTCTTCATCCCGGCGACGTCGATCTCGGCGGGGAAGTGGCCCGCGTTGGCGAGGATGACGCCATCGCCAAGGCCGGCCAGGTCGTCGCCGGTGAGGACTCCGGTGGCTCCTGTGACAGTGATGGCGACCTCAGCCCAAGAGAGGGCTTCTGCGCGCTCGGGCACGAGGAAGCCGTCGAGGTGGGCCTCAAGCCGCTTGAGAGGGTCGGGGTCGACGACCGCAACGGTCGCGAAGGCGTTCTTGAAGCTGACGGCGACGCCTTTGCCGCACGCTCCGTAACCGAAGACCAGGACTCGGCGCCCGTTGGTGATCCGGTTGGTGATCCGCAAGAAGGACTCGAGCACACTCTGGCCGACAGCGTGGTAGTTCTCGGCGAACTGCTTGATCGCGCTGTCGTTGATCACGAGCAGTGGGCGGCCGATCCGATCACGCAGCGGGGCCAGGCGCATCCGGCCCGACGTCGTTTCCTCGGTCCCGCCGAGCAGATGGCCATAAGGCGACTCGAGGTAGCGAACGAACAGGTCGCCGCCGTTGTCCAAGAGGATGTCAGGCTCGCTCGAGAGCACCTCGCGGAGGTAGGCGTCGTGCTCTTCAGGGTCGATGGTGGGACCGCCGACGACATGCACGCCCTTGGCGCGCAGGTACTCCACCGCGTCGAGCTGAGTGCTGCCGAGGTTCCCAGTGGAGACGACCTCGGCCCCGCCGCGGCGCAAGGTCATCAAGAGGGCAACCGTCTTGGGTTCGAGGTGGATGCCGGTCCCGATCCGCTTGCCGGCAAAGGGCTGGGACGAATCGAAGGCATCGGATATGGCGCCGAGCAGGCGACAGCTCCCTACGACCCATTCGATGCGTGACATGGCGGCCTCCTTGTTAAGCCAAGACGTCACATTCCCTTAGCCGCCTGTGCGCTGGCAATTCTCGCGGCGACGTGGCAGGAGACAAGGTGAGCGGGGCGGAGCTCTACGAGCTGTGGCGCAATCGTCCGGCAGATGTCCTCGGCTAGTGGGCACCTCGGCCGGTACGGGCAACCCGAGGTCACGAGCGACGTTCCGGGTGCGGGGACTGCCTCGTTGGCGGGTCGGAGGCGCCGTTGCGCCTCGCGGGCCGGGTCCGGCACTGGCACGGCGTCGGCGAGAGCCCGTGTGTAAGGGTGCAGCGCCCCCCCGAGAACCTCGCCGTAAGGGCCCGACTCGACTACGAGACCCAGGTACATGACGTCGATCACGTCCGCCAGGTGGCGGACGGTGGCGAGGTCATGGCTTATGAACACATAGGAGAGGGCGAGCTCATCTTGCAGGCGGATGAGGAGGTTGATGACCTCGGCTCGGACGGAGACGTCGAGCGCAGAAGTGGGCTCGTCGAGCACGAGCGCCCGTGGCTCGACCGCAAGCGCCCTGGCAATAGCGACGCGCTGGGCCTGTCCGCCCGACAACTCGTGGGGGTAGCAGCTCGCGAAGCGGCGGCCGAGAGCGACCATGGCGAGCAGCTCTTGGATCCTCGACTCTCTCGCGCGCCCCCGGGTGGCGAGCCCGTGGACCGCGAGAACCTCGCCGATGGCCGTCGACACCGTCAGGCGGGGATCGAGGGAGGAGTAGGGGTCCTGGAAGACAAGTTGGATCTTGCGGGCAATCTCGAGATGGCGGCCTGTGTCGACCGGCTCACCGAACAGCTCTACTGTGCCCTCGGTGGGCCGTTCCAGCCCGACAAGAAGGCGGGCGAGGGTTGACTTTCCACAGCCGCTCTCGCCGACGATCCCAAGCGTCCGGCCCGACTCGAGCTCCACCGACACGCCGCGAAGTGCCGTCACAACTGATCCCCGCCGCCCCGGGTACTGCTTGGCAAGCTCGATCGTGCGAAGTGCTAGGACCATTCGCTCGGTTCCCTCCAGCAGGCCGCGAAGCTGCCATCGCCGCGGTCGATCAGCGGCGGCTCCTCCTCGGCACACCGCTCGAGGGCGAACGGGCAGCGCGCCCGGAAAGGACAGCCTCTTGACAGCCGGGTGGGATCGGGGGCGCGCCGCCGATCTGGGTGAGCTGGGAACGGTGCTCTACCTCGGGTCCCGGCAGCGAGCCGAGGAGGGCATAGGAGTAGGGGTGTGCCGGCCGGGCGAAAAGCCTCAGCGTGGGCGCGTTCTCCACGATTCGCCCGGCGTACATGACACAGACGCGGTCGACGAGCCGGGCGATCACGCCGAGATCGTGCGAGACCCACACCACCGACATGGATGTGCTCGCCTGGAGAGCGTCTACGAGGTCGAGGATCTGCTGCTGGATGGTGACATCGAGAGCCGTTGTCGGTTCGTCGGCCACGAGAAGGCGCGGCGAGGTTGCGATCGCCATGGCGATCATCACGCGTTGCACCATCCCTCCGGAGAGCTCGTGGGGGAAGGACGACTCAACACGTTCGGGGTCGATGAAACCCACCTGGCCCAGTACCTCACGGGTGCGTGACCGTGCCGCCACCTCACTCGCCCCATGGCCGCGCAGCGTCTCGACAACCTGCGTGCGGACCCGTAGGAGGGGATTCAGTGAGGTCATCGGGTCCTGGTAGACCATTGCGACGCCAGCGCCGCGGATCGACTCCATCGCCCTGTCGTCGAGTCCGGTGAGAGTGCGGTCCCCGAAGGTGATCTGCCCGCTGAGCACCTCGAGCGGTTTAGGGAGGAGGCGCAGCACCGAGAGCATGGTGAGGGTCTTTCCCGACCCGCTCTCACCCACGACTCCGACCTTCTCGCCGGCAAGGACGTCCAGATCGACGCCGCGGACGATCTCGCGAACATCACGACGCCGGCGAGAGCCGACGTGGACGTCTCGAAGCGACAACAGCGGGGATGCCGTGAGGGTGCTCAAAGGAGACCTTCGGCTGTGGCGGGCTTGCGCATCACGAGGCGGGAAGGTGCCTTGGCGCCCTGTGTCTCGTCGAGGGGGCGCTCTCCCGGGGTGATGGTCCCGAGGATGCTCGTGTGGTGGGCCCCTGTGCAAGAGGGCACCGACGTGGGCAGCCCACGGGCTGTCAGGTAGCCGATGAGTGCGAAGGCGAGAGCCTCCTTGGCGGCTTCAGCCACGCCGAAGTCGCCCAAGGGGCGGAAAGCGACACCGGTGAGCCTGGCGCGCAGGTTCGACATCAAGACACGATTACGGGTGCCCCCGCCGGCGGCTACCACCTCGGTGACGCCGCAGCGGACAAGCGCCTGAGCAACGCTCTCCACGGTGAGGGCGTTGAGCGTCGCCACGAGATCATCGATCTCGACCTCGCGACCAGATAGAGCGTTAAGGACGTAGTCCAGGTTGAACAGCTCCTTGCCGGTCGATTTCGGCCAGCTGAGCGCGTAGTAGGGCTCCTCGAGCAACTTGGCGAGAAGTGCGTCGTCCACCTGGCCGCGCTCGGCCCGTTGGCCGTCTTCGTCGAAGCGTTCCCGACCGCCGCTGTAAAAGGTGACCACTGCGTCCATAAGGGCGTTCGCCGGTCCGATGTCGAAGGCCACTGGCAGGCGGCCTTCGGCGAGCACGGTCACATTGGAGATGCCACCAAGGTTGAGCGCTCCCCTCACCGTGCCGGGTGGGGGCTTCAGCAACAGAACGTCGAGAACGCTTGCCAGCGGTGCCCCGTGTCCGCCCGCAGCGATGTCGCGGTTGCGCACGTCGCTAACGACGGCCGCGCCCGTGCGCTCGGCGATCCAGGCGGGCTGGCCGAGCTGGAGCGTGCCGAGAGCCCGGTCAGCAGACACCCAGTGAAAGACCGTCTGGCCGTGCGAGCACACGAGCTGTACTGGCTCAGGGCAAAGCCCGCCAAGGTCGGCCGCGACTTCGCCGAAGAACTGACCTATAGCGGCATCAAGCTCACAGATCTCCCCGACGTGGGTCGGTGCGGGGGGAAGCACTGCCGCGATCCTCTGGCGGAGGTCCTCGACATAAGGGACCGAACGGTGCGCGATCAGGTCGCACAAAAGGCTGTCGCCCTCGGGCGTGAATTCGACGAGCACCGCCTCGACGGCGTCGAAGGACGTCCCGGAGATCATCCCGATCACCCGCACCGGTTCACCACTCTCCAATCTGGCCAACTCACCGGGCTCACCGCTTTCTCGTGCGAGGGTCTATGGCGTCGCGCAATCCGTCGCCGAGCAGGTTGAAGCCGATCACGGCGAGGACGATCATCACGGAAGGAAATGCAAGTGTCCACCAGTCAATGGCGGCCAGACCGGAGCTGGCGGACTGGTAGACCATCTCTCCGAGCGAGGCAGTCGGCGGTGGGGGACCGAGACCGAGAAAACTCAGGCTCGCTTCGGCGAGAACCGACCAGGCAAGGGCGAGGCTCACCTGCACGGCGAGGATCCCGGCGACGTTCGGCAGGATGTGGCGGAACAGCAGCCTCCGCCGGGAGAAACCGAGCACCCTGCCCGCCAGCACGTACCCCGACTCGCGAAGGCTCAGCACCGGGCCCCGCACGACGCGCACGAAGATCGGGATGTAGCCGACCCCGATGGCGATGGCACTGTTCAGCCAGCCGGCCCCGAGGGCGGCGACGACTATGAGGGCAAGGAGGATGGCCGGGATCGCAAAGAGCATGTCGGTGATGCGCATGATCACCGCCGAGGTCCATCTGCCCAAGAAGCCGGCGACGATTCCGGCGATGGTCCCGATACCGCCGGCGATGAGGACCGACAGGCAGGCGATCTTGAGCGAGACACCGATCCCATCGAGGACGAGGGACAAGATGTCGCGTCCGAATTGGTCCGTCCCAAACGGGTGGCTCCACGACGGGGCCGCCAACAGGGCGGAGGAGTTCTGGAACTGTGGGTCATAAGGAGTTCCGCCGAAAGCGGCAGATATCGCCGCCGCCACGACAAGGACCACGAGCACCAAACCGACGCGTCCGTTCCGGCTGCGCCACAGCGCCCGCATGAGACCGTGCCGGGCCACGGCCGGCTCTCCGGCCCCGAGCTCGAGAGGTGCTGGCGGCACAGGATCGAGCGAGGTGAGACTCATCGGTTCCTGATCCTCGGGTCGATCACTGCATAGAGGACGTCGACAATCATGTTGACCAAGACGAACCCCGCCGCGAAGAGGATCGTGACGCTCTGCACGACCGGGAAGTCGCGGTCGTTGATCGACTCCACGAGGAGGCGGCCGAGCCCGGGGAGCACGAAGATCTGCTCGACGATCACCGTCCCACCGAGCAGGTAGCCGAGCTGAATGCCAGACATCGTGAGCACGGGGATGAAGGCGTTCAAGAAGATGTGCTTCCATGTCACGCTGCGCCGGGAAAGGCCCTTTCCTCTGGCGGTGCGCACGTAGTTCTGCCCGGTCACCTCTAGCACCGAGGCCCGGGCCGTGCGCATGATCGCTGCCCCGATGCCGAGGCTCAAGGTAAAGGCGGGGAAGATGATCTGCTGGAAGTTGAGCCAGGGATTGCTCGTGAGCGAGGCGAAGGGCTCCGAGGAAGGAAAGTAGTGAAAGACGGCAGAGAGCATCGTCACTATGCCGGTCCCGATGATGAAGCTCGGGATGCCGAGACCGATCACCGACACACCCTGGCCGGAAAGGTCGACGGCCCGGCCCGGTCGAAGAGCCCCGAAGACGCCGAAGAGGACGCCGATGAGCAGCCCGAGCGCCATGGCGACGATCGCGAGCTCGAAGGTGACCGGCAGAGCGGCTCCGACTAGCGAGGCGACAGAGGTGCGCGAGGAGAGCGAGACGCCGAGGTTGCCGGTCAAGATGGCATGGAGCCAGGACGTGTACTGCTCGACGACGGGCTCGCCGATGCCGTAGTACCGATCTAGGGCGACTATCTGGGCGTGGTTCAACAGCCCGGCGCTCACCCCGAGAGAGCTCGTAACGGCGTTTCCCGGGAGGAGTCGCAGGACGAGGAAGATGATGACCGAGACGCCAAAAAGCGTCAGGAGCATTGTCGCAAGACGACGGGTCAGCCCGAGCAGCAGGCTCTTCGCCCCGCTCTCGGAATTGACGCGAGAACCCGCCGGTGCGTTTGCACCGGCGGGTCCGCCGTCAGTCAAAACTGCTGTGCTCAGGAAACGCTCGTCTGCGACAACGTGTGAAGCGAGTCAGTCAGCGATGGCAGGAACGTGAAGCCACCGACCTGGTGTCCGACCACGGCGTAGTCGTAGCTCGTAAAGAGCCAGACCCAGACCGCGTTCGAGGTGAGGTTTGCAGACAAGGCGCTGTAGTAGGCCTGGCGCAAAGCTGGCGATGAGGCCTCGTCACCGTTGACTAGCAGTGTCTGGAGCGACTTCGAGCTATACCCGGCGGGCACACCGAGGTCGGCTCCGGGGCCGAAGTAGCGGCCGTACATCGTGTAGGGGTCCGGGTCGGCGCCGTTCCAGGCGAAGGCAGCCTGGAAGTCACCCTTTAGCCAGTCCTGGATGTAGGCGTCGCCGGCGAGGTTCTCGATCTTCATCGTGATCCCGGCAGCTGCCAGCTCGGATTGGGCGGCCGTCGCCTGCGCGGCACTCGTCGGGTCGAGGTCGGTCGAGGTGATGGCGGTGAAGCTGAAGCCGCTCGGGTCACCCGCGGCCTTGAGGTAGTTCCTCGCCTTGGCGAGGTTCGGTGTGGGGCAAATGGCAGAGATTGGCTTGGAGGCAAAAGGCCCGATCGGCACTGGTCCCACGACCTGGCCCTGTCCGAAAACGGAGTCGTCGACGATCTGGTAGCGGTTGATGGCGCACTCGAGCGCCCGCCGGTTGTTCACCTTGGCCAACGGCCCGGTCTTGTCCTGCAACATGAGGGCCCGGTAGGACAGGTCGAGGACCTTTTGTACCGAGAAGCCGGTCAGGGTCTTGGCGATCTCGGGGTTAGTCAAAAGCCCGAGCTGCACCGTGTTGGCCTGGAGGGCCGCTGATATGGACTGTTCGGTCGGGATCGACTCGATCCTCACCGAGGCGAGCTTGACCTTGCCACCCCAGTAGTTCGGGTTTGCCTTAAGGACGAAGTAGTTGTCAGGGCTCCAGCTCGAGAACATGAACGGGCCCGTGCCGTCAGGCTTTGACGCCACGGTGCCGGCCGCGATCGCCTTGGTAGACAGCATGGAGATGTTCACCGAGGTCAGTCCCGACAGGATCGACGAGTCGGCGTGGCTGAGGACGAACTTCACGGCGTAGGGCCCCTCAGGCACGACGGACTTCACCGCCGCGAGGTACGAGGCCGATGCGTCGGCTGTTTTCGGGGCGAGCACCCGGTTGATCGAGGCGACCACGTTGGCCGAGGTGAAAGTCGAGCCGTCGTCGAACTTGACCCCCTGGCGCAGCTGGAAGGTGATCGCTCTGTTCCCGTTGGAGAACTTCCAGCTCGTTGCCAAGTCGGGGAGGAACTGCAGGTTCTTGCTGTAGCGCACGAGCTGGTCGTAGACGAGCCCGAGCGCCTGGAAGTCGATGAAGTTCGTCACGATGTCAGGGTCGAGCTTTTGCACTCCAGATGTGCTCGCCACGACAAAGGTGCCGGACGATGAGTTGTGATGAGCCTGCACGCGAGGGGCGGCGCCCACTGAGGAACAGAGAGCCCCTACGAGCGCGAGGCTCGCGGCTAGCAGCGTGACACTACGAATGATGTTCTTAGCCCCCATGGACCTACCTCCAAGTCGTTGGTGCGGCGAAAATAGCACGTTGCGGTTAGGTTAAGTGGTCCAGTACAGAGGTTGGCGAGAGAGAGAAAACCAGGAGTGACCCAGGCAAGGGTGTCGCTGGACGACAGCGGGCAGCCGAAGTGTCCCGTGGGCGATCCGCTGTGGGGGCCGGCGCGTAGGCGCGCCGACGGACGGTGACAGTCCAGGCGGGTGGGGCACGGCTGAGGAAGGCGGAAGCAGCCGACGCCGACAAGCTGGCAGCCGTTTTCATCGCCGCGTGGCGGCATGCCTACCCTGGCATCGTCCCCGAGGAAAGGCTGGAGCGCCTGGAGGATAAGAGGATCACGACTTGGCTCAGCGCCCTCGTGGCCTCACCGCTGACGGGCACTGTCGTCGCCGAGTGCGACGAGGATCAGATTGTGGGATTTTGCCGCTTCGGTCCTGATCCGGATGAGGCTTCGGCCGGGCACGTTTTCTCGCTCTATGTATCACCGGGCGCGTCGCACCACGGCATAGGGGGGAGCCTGCTCCTTCGAGCCCTCGAAGAGTTGGAGCAGCGTCACCTCGGTCGCGTGACCTTGTGGGTCTTCGAGGAGAACAAGGTCGCCCGCCGCTTCTACTCGAGGTTCGGTTTCGTCCCGGACGGACAAAGACGCGTCGAGCCAGACTACGGAGCCGAAGAGATCCGCTTGTGTCGGCCGGCCCAGATCTCGCCATGACCACACCGAGCCCCCGGGCGCTGATACATGTGACCGCGAACATTGCTTCGCATGACTTTCGCCCTCTTGAGGCGTCGCTCAAGGACATGGTTGCGGGCGGCTTTCCTTCGGGGTTCTCTCTTGCGGTCGTCGAGGCCGGGGAGGTCGTCTTTGCTGCTTATGGGGGCATGGCGTGCCGCATCGGGTCACCACGCCCGATCACCGAGACCACCGCTTACGACCTGGCTTCGCTGACCAAGGTCGTGTGCAGCGTGACCTCAGCTCTCGTGCTCGAAGGACGCGGGGTGCTGTCGCTCGAGGATCCCGTGCAACGTTGGCTGCCGGAGTTTGCCCGCTCCGAGACGACATTGCGACACCTAGTCACCCACACCTCGGGACTCATCGCCCACCGACCATTCTTCGAGTCCCTCAGCGGTCGTGCAGCCATCGAGGACGCCGTGCTGAAAGAGGCTGCGGCCTCCCCGCCCACAGGCGAGGTGCTCTACTCCGACCTCAACTTCATGCTGCTTGGATGGGTGCTCGAATCCTGTGTCGGGGCTCGGCTCGAGGACATCTTTGCAACCGAGGTGGCCCACCGGCTCGGGATGAAGCGGACGGCGTTTCTTCCCGGCCCGAACGAGGAGACGGCCGCCACCGAGCTCGACGGGGACCAGCGGCTGGTCCCCGGACTTGTTTGGGGCGAGGTGCACGACGGGAACTGCTATGCCCTCGGCGGTGTCGCCGGGCACGCCGGGCTCTTTGCTCCTTTGGAGGACCTTGTCGGCTTCACCCGGCACCTGCTCGATCCCGACGGACGGGTTCTCACGCCTGCCATGCTCGAAGCTGTGTCCACACCGCAGGCGGGCCGGTCTCCAGACATCCGCGGTCTCGGCTGGCGTCTTGCCCCAGAAGAATGGGGGCCCTGGCCCGACCAGACAATGTGGCATACGGGTTTCACCGGGACGTCCTTGCTCGTCTCAAGACCCCTGGGCCTCGGCGTCGTCCTGCTCTCAAACGCCATTCACCCTCATCGTCGCCTGGACGAGCAAGCCGAGATGAGGGCAGTGGTACACCGCTTAGTGAGGGAGGCCATCAAGTGAGCACGCCATCGCGGAGCGGGGATCCGGGCTCCCTCGACACCGAGACCGTGCGAGCCGAGCTGTCCGACCTCGACGTCTTGGACGTGCCAGACCTCGTCGCAACTATGACCTCGGAGTCCACCCGGGCATGTGACGCCGTTGTGGCGGCAAGCGGTCAGATCGCCGTCGTCGTAGCTGCTGTTGCTCGTCGGATGGCCGACGGCGGCAGGTTGATATACCTAGGAGCAGGTACCGCCGGCAGGCTGGGCGTGCTCGACGCGGCCGAGGCCGGACCCACCTTTGACGTGCCTAACGGCCTCGTCACTGCTGTGCTGGCCGGGGGGAGCGAGGCGGTCGTCGGTTCCGTCGAAGGCGCGGAGGACGACGACGAGGCCGGGGTCGCCGAGCTAGCCGCGCTGGGCCTGTCCGAGCGCGACTGCTTGGTCGGCATCTCGGCTAGCGGTCGAACACCGTTCGTGGTGGGGGCCATCGCCTACGGCCGCCGCCTAGGCGCACTGACTGTAGCCATCGCCTGTAACCCCGACAGCCCCATCGCGGCGGCGGCAGAGCTCTCGGTCGAGCTCCTTGTCGGAGGCGAGCTCATCGCCGGCTCGACGAGGCTGAACGCCGGGACGGCCCAGAAGATAACGCTGAACGTCATCTCCACGGGAGTCATGATCCAGCTGGGGAAGACCTACGGGAACCTCATGGTCGACGTCCGGCCTACTAATGACAAGCTGCGCGACCGCGCGAACTCGGATCGTCGCCGCCGTCGCCAAGACCTCTCTCGAGCGCGCCCGGTCGGCTCTCGAGGCCTGTTCTTGGCAGACAAAACGGGCGTGCATCGTCGCAGCCTCGTCCTTGTCGCCAGAAGCGGCCGCCGAGCTCCTTGACGCTTCGGGCGGCCGGCTGCGCGCCGCTCTCGAGACGGCCCAGGGAACAGAGCCGTCCCCGCGCCGGTCTCCGGCGACACGCTCGGGGCGAGAGCGTCGCCTCGGAGTGGCCGCCTTCCTCCATCGAGGCCGGCTTGTTCCTGGTGATGTCGCCGTATCCGACGGACAAGTCGTGGCGCTCGGCCTTGAACCGGGCCGTGGAGGAGTCGGCTTTCCTGGGTTCGTCGACCTGCAGGTGAACGGCTATGCCGGCATCGACGTCCTCGGTGCCTCAATTGAGGAGCTCGCCTCGGCCGGCGCGGCCCTTGCTCGTGACGGGGTGCTCTCTTATCTGCCGACGCTTATTAGCAACGACCTCACCGGCACGCAGGAGGCGATTGGCAAGATCGCCGAGCTTTCCCGTCGCGAGACACGTGGCGCCCGCGTCCTCGGAGTCCATCTCGAGGGACCTTTCCTTTCTCCTTTGCGCGCTGGGACCCACCCGGTCGAGCGGCTGGCTGGCGCGGACCTCAGTCTGCTCGGCTCACTGCTCGACGCCGGCCCGGTGAGGATGATGACCCTCGCGCCGGAGCTAGCGGGCGTATTGGTTTTGATAGAGGAGTGCCGGCGCCGCAAGGTGGTGGTCTCTTTTGGCCACAGCGACGCCGACGCGGAGCATGCGCGTCAGGGCTTCTCCCATGGTGGCCAGGCCGTCACCCACATCTTCAACGCCATGCGTCCCCTTTCGGCCCGCGCTCCTGGTCTCGCTGGCGCGGCCCTCGCGGACCCGGCCGTGACGGTGCAAGTGATCGCTGACGGGGTGCACGTCGCCGACGACATGCTCCGTCTAGTGGTGACAGCGGCTCGCGGCCGGTGGAGCCTCGTAAGCGACGCCACAGCCGCCTCGAGCCTTGGCGACGGGGAGTTTCTCTTCGGCGAGGTGCCTGTCGTGGCCCGCGGTGGCGTCGTCAGTCGCGAGGACGGGACCATCGCCGGCTCGGCAGCGAGGCTCCTCGACGGCGTACGTCACCTTGTCGAGATAGGGGTCGGTCTCGCCGAGGTGCTGGCGGCTGCCAGCGAGGTCCCGGCGCGGCTGTTGGGGAGCGACGGCCTCGGCCAGATCCACCTCGGTGGCCCGGCCAGCCTGGCGGTGCTCGGCGAGGACCTCGAGATCGGCGAGGTGATCATCGAAGGGCGAGCGTTGTCTTGAGCCCCACGAGCGCCGCGATCGGTATGCGACTGGCCGAGCTGCTCCCGATGACACGTGTCGACACCACCGTGACGACCCTTGTCGTCCATTCCCGCGACGCGTGGGTTTTTACGAGTACCGCCCGAAGGCTGTAGTCCGCCTCACCAGCGAGGCGGAGGCATGCGCACTGCTGGTTGCTGCCCGCCGCCTTGGGCTTCCTGTCACCTTCCGTGCCGGTGGCACGAGCCTTTCCGGCCAGAGCGTGGGCGAGGGGATCATTGCAGACATAAGCACTGGCTTCTCGCGAGTTGAGGTCCTCGACGGTGGCACCCGGGTGCGGTCCGAGCCGGGCCCGACCGCGGAGATGGTGAACCGGGTGCTCGCCCCTTACGGATACAGGATCGGACCAGATCCGGCTTCCATGCGGGCTGCCCGCATCGGAGGGGTTTTGGCCAACAACTCGAGCGGAATGATCACCGGAGTGAAGCTCAATGCCTACAACACGATGGACTCGATCAGGTTCGTGCTCGCCGATGCCAGCGTCTGGGACACGGCGGCCGATCGTGAGCCGGAGCGGTTCGGGCGCGAGCGACCAGAGCTTGCGAGAGGCCTCGCCCACCTGCGCGACGAGGTGCGGGCCGATTCCGAGCTCACCGCGCTGATCAAGAGGAAGTACTCGATCAAGTGCGTCACCGGGTATGCCATCAATGCCCTTGTTGACTACGAGGACCCGCTCGACATCCTCGCCCACTTGCTCGTCGGCTCGGAAGGGACGCTTGGCTTCATCTCAGAGGTAGTGCTGAACACGGTGCCCGCGGACAGGGAGCGTTCGAGCGCCCTTTTGCTCTTCGACGACCTCGACTCGATGGCGGACGCGGTTCGCGCAGTCGAGGAGACCGGCGCCACTGCGATCGAGTTCCTTGATGACACCTCCCTGCGCGCCGTCACCGGCATCGGTGGATTGCCTGGGTTCCTGGCGAGTCGGCCCGAGGGTTCGGCAGCCCTGCTCATCGACTACCAGCGCCCGAGCGTCGATAGCGTGCGGGCCGCGACGACGAGGGCTCTCCCGAGGCTTGAGGCCTTGTCAGGCCTCATCGCCATGAGCGAGTTCACCGCGACTGACGAAGAGCACGGGAGACTCTGGCGCATCCGGGAGGACCTTTTCGCCCTCGTCGGCGGCGACCGCACGCCGGGGACGACTGTCGTGCTCGAGGACATGGCCGTTCCCCTCGAACGGTTCGCGGCTTTGCTCAAAGGCCTGAAGGCCTTGTTCGAAAGGCACGGGTACACAGGGGAGGGACAGGGCGTCCAGTTCGGCCATGCCAGTGCCGGCAATGTCCATTTCATGCTCACGGCAGACTTCACCCAACAGCGCGAAGTCGATCGATACACCGCTTTCATGCGAGACGCCGTGACGCTTTGCGTCAACGAGCTAGATGGTTCTTTGAAGGCTGAGCACGGAACCGGCCGGGCGATCGCCCCCTTTGTGTCGCGGGAATGGGGCGACAAGGCCTACGCGATCATGAAGAGGATAAAGGAGCTCCTCGATCCCGACGGCTTGCTCAACCCAGGTGTGCTCATCAATGCGGATCCTGATGTTTTGAGCAAGAACATCAAGCGCACCCCTTCGGTCTCCTCGCTCATAGACAGGTGCACCGAGTGTGGATTCTGCGAGCACGTCTGCCCGAGCCGTCTTGTCACCATGACGCCTCGGGGGCGGATCCAGGCCTCTCGCAAGCACTTTGAGCTGCTCGCGCGAGGTGAGACACTGGCGGCATCCCAGCTGTGGCAGGAGTACCGCCACGAAGGGATCAACACCTGTGCCGCCGACGGGATGTGCGCCACCCAGTGCCCGGTCGGGATCGACGTCGCCGACTACACGGCCGAATTGCGCGAGGAGGCCAATAGTCGCCTCGAGAGCTCCGTCGCCTTGGCCTTGGCGCGTCGCTTCACCGAGGTCGAGAAGCTGGCGAGGAGAGGGGTAAGTCTTGGCGTGCTCGTTAACCGGCAACACAGCTTGGAGGCCCTGACGAGAGCCGTGCATCGCCTGATCCCATACTCGCCTGTCTGGTCGCGTTCGATTGGGCCAGGTCCCGCACCGGTGTTCCGCGTCGAGAACGACCCCGAGGCCGTCTTCTTCCCGGCCTGTGTCACGAGGATCATGGGATCGTCGAACCTCGACAAGGCCTCGGTCGCCGAGACCGTCTTGACCCTCGCTGACCGGGCGCACGTAAGGTTGCGCCTTCCCGAGTCGGTGGCCGGAGTCTGCTGTGGGCAGATCTGGGGGCACCGGGGCTACAGCGCCGGGCGCCGGCACATGGCCAACCGTCTCGTCGAGGCGATGTGGGACTGGAGCGACCAAGGCCGAGTAAAGGTCGTGTGCGACGTCGCCTCGTGCACGAAGACGGTTTTGCGCGAGGTGGCCCCTTACCTGAGCGAGAAGAACGCTGGCCTGTTTGAGCAGATAGCCGTCGTCGACATCGTGCCTTGGCTTGCGAGCGACGTCCTTACCAGGCTCGAGGTCACCGAGCCCAAGGCGAGTGTCGCCCTGCATCCGACATGCGCCTCGGTCGAGCTTGGCACAGACGGCCAGCTTGTCGAACTGGCAAGAACCTGTGCGGGCGAGGTTTTCACGGCGCTGTCGTGGGGCTGCTGCGGTGTCGCAGGTGACCGCGGCTTCATCTACCCAGAGCTCAGCGACGGCGCCCAGCGCGACGAGCAGGAGGAGCTAGCAGGGCGAGTTTTCGATGGCTACTACTCGCTCGCGCGCACCTGCGAGATCGGCCTCAGCGAACGTTCCGGTGCCAATTTCGAGTCGATCGTCTACCTCGTCGAGGAGACCACCCGGCCTCGTCTTAAGAGAAGGCCCAACTGAGCCGAAAGCCAGGTCGTTTACCCTTTTTTTACGTCAATAGGTCCGGGTTTAACGCCCGGTTTACGTTCAACTCGCCACAGTAAAGATGACGTCTCGCACGGGGACGAACATCCCTTTGGAGGTGCAGCCATGTGGTGTCGTTATTTGCTGGCGATCGACGGCTCGGACTCAGGCCAGGTCGCGTTGGAGTACTGCGCTCGGCTGACAGCCGACACGCCGTCGGAGGTGCGTGTCCTTCATGTCCTCGAGCTGCCGATGAACCTGAGGTCGATACCCCTCGAGAGCACCGACGAGGCACACAAGCTGGTTGCGGACGCGGTCGGCTACCTGCGGCGACTGGGAACAAGTGCCCAAGGCCAGACATGCAGCGCACGAGAGGAGTCCGTGGCTTCGCGCATCGTGGACGCTGCTGGTGAGTGGCAGTGCAGCGCGATCATCCTCGGCTCGCGCCGGCTGCGTGGCCTCGGTCGGCTCTCCGGGCACGGCGTGAGGGAGCGGGTGCTTCGCTTGTCCGAGCTGCCTGTCATCACAGCGCCGACCCCCGCTTATCAGCGGGCCTCTTAGAGGGGCGGGCGTCGACAAGCTCGCACACCCGAGCAAGGCCAGATGATCTCCGGCCGGCTCGAAGTCAATAGGTTGTAGTCCTAGCCTTCGCCGGAGCATCCGGCCGGCATCGGGTGAAAGGGGAGCGAGGGATGTCTCGGACGAGCGAGATCGAAACCCAGGTTCGCGAGTACTGGGACCTCGACTCCGCCACCTACGACGGTGCCGTAGGGCACAACCCGCAGAGCCGCTTGGAGCTTGCGGCTTGGGCGGCCAGTTTGCGCCGGCTGCTCCCGTCCCCACCTGCCCGTGTGCTCGACATCGGTGCCGGCACAGGTTTCTTGAGCCTGTTGTTGGCTCGCGAGGGCTACCGGGTGACGGCATTGGACCTCGCCCCGGGCATGCTCGCACGTCTCGGTGACAAGGCGCGAAGCCGTGGGCTCGAGATCGCACTCGTGGAAGCCAACGCGGCGGACCCCCCTCGGGAGAGCTTTGATGCCATTGTCGAACGCCACGTCGTTTGGACCCTGCCAGAGCCAGAGTTGGCTTTGGAGGCTTGGCACCAGGCCGCCCCTGCTGGGAGTCTCGTGCTGCTTGAGAGCATTTGGGGTGAATCGGCTCCGGCCGAGGAGAAGCTGCGCGTGGCGGCGCGCGACTTGCTCCGAGGGCTCAGGAAGGTTCCGCCTGACCATCACGAACCCTACGCTGCCGAGCTTCGCTCCAAGCTTCCTTTCGGCTCAGGGACGAGCCCGGAGTCATTGGTGGGCCTCGTCGAGTCGACGAGCTGGGGACACGCTCGAGCCGAACGGCTTCGGGACGTGGACTGGGCCACGAGAGAGGCGCTCGCGTCTGTTCTCGACCGCCTCGTCGGAGTGCCTCCCCGATTCGCGGTGACCGCTGGCTGAGGGGCCGGTCGTCAGTTTGTGATCACCGGGCAACCGCACTGAGCACTTGAGTCGACACTTGGGGTGACGGAAACTACCGCGCTAGGGTGGCGGCATGTCGCGCCCGCAGAGCCTGGCGTTGGCTGTCTTGGTGGCGGCTCTGACGCTCGCGATCTCATCGGTCGCGCTGGCAGCTCCGCCGCGGGGAACGACCAGCGCCAAAGCCGGCCCGGCGTACGCCAGGGCGGTTCGCCATAAGCGGCCAAAGTCTTCCTCGGGCATTCCTGTCAAGGCCAAGCCACTTTTGACCCGACTGCTGAAGGCGGCGGCCGCGGTCACCTCGGATGACCAGAAGGCGGCCGCGCTCTCGGAGCGCTACGACACCGAGTGCTACAAGGCGGCACAGGCCCGGCTCGAGGTGGCTGAGCTCGACAGACAAGTCGTCGTCGCCGACTCTGAGCTGGCCGGGGCCAGTACGCGTCTTCGCCGTGCGGCGGTTGTGGCTTACGTGAGCGGCGAGCTGATGGACGTCAACGCAGGGGTGCTCTCCGATGACGAGTCCCAAGGCCAGATGGCCCAGGTGTACTCGGGCATAGCGCTCAGCCAGTTGCACCACGCCGTGGCCATGTACACAACGGCGGCGGAGGCGGTGCACGAGTCGCGGATGGCCGCCGTCGAGGACGCTGGTCAGATCGCAGTGAGCCTGGCCAAGATCGCCGCCTTGCGGGCTAGGGCACGCTCTCTCATCGCCACGGCTGCGAAGAAGTACGCCTCCATCAGCCACAAGCTGCGCCGCCTCGTCGGCCGCAAGGAGTTCGAACGGCTTTTCTTACCCTCCCCGACGGGAAGCCCGTACTTGGGACCGGACCTCGCCGGGACAATCGCCACTCGTGTCGCGACTCCAGCCGCAGGCCTGAAGGCGGCACGAACGGCCCTTGAGTTCCTCGGCGTCCCCTACGTCTTCGGAGGCGCCGGCAAGGCGGGCGTCGACTGTTCCGGCCTCACGATGCTCGCATGGGCGTCTGCGGGGTACTCGATCGTTCACTCGGCGACGCTTCAGTGGGAGGAGTCGACCCCGGTCTCCTTGGACGACCTACAACCAGGTGACCTGCTCTTCTATCATTTTGCGAACGACGGCTCAGGGGCGATCTCACATGTCGTCATGTACCTCGGCTCGGGCCCTTATGGGGTCGAGACTGTGATCCAGGCAGCCGAGCCGGGGACGAACGTCTCTTTGACGAAGATCTACTTCGACGGTCTCGTGAGTGCCGGGCGACCATAGCTACCAGCCCCCCCGGTGCACCGCCTCTCTCATCGGCCGCCTCGCGCGACGCGCCGGCGAAGCGGTGGAGGCCTCCGGATCCTGCTTCTCATAGCCGAGGGCGAGGGCGCCGATGACCTGCCTGCCCTCCGGCACGCCTAGGGCAGCCAACAGCGGGCCTGGGTCCTGATGCAAGCGGAAGAAGAGGGCGCCCAGGCCGACGTCTCGCGCCGCCAGGAGCATCAACATGGCGGAGAAGGACGCGTCCACGAGCCAGTAGGGCACAGGCCAGTCCGCTGCCGCCAGCCCGGCGAGGCCGGAGCGCGCCTTGTCCACCTCCGCGTAGCGGGCGAGGTAGGCGGCCGGGTCGGCGAGGGGGAGCACGATCACAGGCGCCCGGCGTATCCCGGCGATAGCGCCCGGCTCGGAGATGAACCCGCGATCGCTCGTGAGCTCGAAGAAGTGCTCTGTCTCGGTTCGTCCCTCGATCACGAGCAGGTCGACTCCTTGGCTGAACCCCGCCGACGGCCCCCGCAAGCCCAGCTGAAGGACCCTGTCGAGGAGCTCGGGCGGCACGGGGGCGTCCGAGAAGCTCCGCACCATCCGCCGGCGGCGTACGACCTCGTCTAGTTGCACGAGGCGGACGCTAACGGACGGGAAGATGTCCGAGCGGGCCGCTCCGTACAGCCCAATCTGGAATGTTGAGCTGACTGGTAGTGTTTTAATTGCAGGAGCTTTGGAAAGAAAGGGTTGCTCGTGGCGAGTTTCAGGGAACTGTTGAGCCAGGCCAAAGAGGCCATCGTCGAGATCGACCCCGCCCACGCCGAAGCCCTCGGTGACCAGGCTCTCTTCTTGGACGTCAGGGAAGCCGACGAGTACGCCCAGGGAGCGGTCCCGGGTGCGGTCCACCTCCCCCGAGGCATGCTCGAGCTCCAGGTCGAAGGCCGTGTGCCCGCCAAGGAACACAAGATCGTCGTCTATTGCGCAGGTGGCACACGCTCGGCACTCGCCGCCCAGGCCCTCGGACAGCTCGGTTACACAGACGTCGCCTCGATGGCGGGCGGATTTAACAAGTGGAAGGACGAGGGGCGCGACTGGGTCGTCCCCCGTACGTTGGACGCGGCCCAGCGCAACCGCTATCAGCGCCACCTCCTCCTGCCCGAGGTCGGAGAAGCCGGCCAGCAGCGTCTCTTGGAGTCCAAGGTCCTACTGCTCGGAGCCGGTGGGCTCGGGTCTCCCGCCGCTTTGTACCTAACCGCCGCCGGGGTGGGCACGATCGGCATCGTCGACATGGACGTTGTCGATGCGTCGAACCTCCAGCGCCAGATCCTCCACAACCTGAGCCGCGTCGGCGAGCGCAAGGTCGACTCGGCGAAGGAGACCTTGACGTCCATGAATCCCGACGTCGACGTCGTCACCTACGACGTGCGCCTCGGGGCGGACAACGTCCTCGATATCATTGGCTCTTACGACGTGATCGTCGACGGAACGGACAACTTCCCGACCCGCTACCTGCTTAACGACGCCGCCCTTGTGAAGAAGATCCCTGTCGTGCACGGCTCGATCTTCCGCTTCGAAGGGCAGGCGACCGTTTTCTACCCTTACGAGGGGCCCTGCTATCGGTGCTTGGTACCCGAGCCACCCCCCGCCGAGCTGGCGCCCTCGTGCGCCGAGGCCGGTGTGCTGGGCGTGCTGCCCGGGATCATCGGATCGATCCAGGCGGTGGAGGCGATCAAGCTCCTGTTGCACATCGGGGACCCGCTCGTCGGACGCCTCCTCGCCTATGACGCCCTCGAGCAGAGCTTCCGCACCTTCAAGATCCGCCGCGACCCCCTTTGCCCGGCCTGCGGCGAGCACGCCGGTGAGCTCGTCATCGCCGAGTACGACGAGCTGTGCATGCCTCACCCGATCCAGCCGCCGTCCTCTCCGGTGCTTGTCGCCAGCTGAGCGGGGCCAGGTAGGCGCCTCACGTGGCTGGGCCTTACGCTCTGGATGTGGTTACTGAACAACTTCGGCGCAGGACCGATTCGGGCATAGAGGTCCGGGCCTGCTACGTCCCTAAGGACCTCGGCCAATTCGATCCAGCCATAGAGCTGGGCACGCCGGGGGCGTTCCCTTACACACGTGGCGTGCAACCCGACATGTACCGGGGCCGGCTCTGGACGATGCGGCAGTACGCCGGCTTCGGCACGGCCGAGACGACCAATGAGCGCTTCAAGTTCCTTCTCGGTGCCGGCCAGACCGGGCTCTCGTGCGCCTTCGACCTGCCTACCCAGATGGGCTACGACTCAGACCATCCCCGCGCCGAGGGTGAGGTGGGCAGGGTCGGAGTGGCCGTGGCCTCGATCGATGACATGCGCACCTTGTTGGACGGCCTGCCACTCGACAAGGTCTCGACCTCGATGACGATCAATGCGACGGCTGCCATCCTCCTGCTCTTGTACGAGCTCGTAGCCGACGAGCAGGGTGTGGCGCCCTCCCTGCTGAGCGGCACCATCCAGAACGACATCTTGAAGGAGTACGTCGCCCGCGGGACATACATCTACCCGCCCCGGCCCTCGATGCGGCTTGTGACCGACACCTTCTCCTACTGCGCGCAGAGCATCCCAGGCTGGAACACGATCTCGATCTCCGGCTACCACATCCGCGAAGCTGGCTCGACGGCGGTGCAGGAGCTGGCCTTCACCTTGTCGAACGGCATCGCATACGTGCAGGCCGCGCTCGAGGCCGGTCTCGAGGTCGACAGCTTCGCCCCGAGGCTCTCGTTCTTCTTCAACGCCCACAACAACTTGTTCCAAGAGGTGGCGAAGTACAGGGCGGCCCGCAGGATGTGGGCCCGCATAATGACAGAGCGCTTTGGGGCGAGAGACGACAAGTCCAAGCGCCTCCGGTTCCACACCCAGACCGCGGGCTCGACTCTTACGGCTCAGCAACCTGACGACAATGTCGTCCGCGTCGCCTTACAGGCGCTCTCAGCTGTGCTCGGGGGCACCCAGAGCCTGCACACGAACGGCTTCGACGAGGCGCTCGGGCTCCCGACCGAGCACGCGGCGAAGCTTGCCCTGCGGACCCAGCAGGTCATCGCCTTCGAGTCGGGCGTCACCGACACTGTCGACCCTCTAGCGGGCTCATACTTCCTCGAGAGCCTGACCAACGAGGTCGAGAACGCCGCTCTCGCCTACATCGCCCGCATAGACGCCCTTGGTGGCGCCGTGGCGGCGATAGAGGCCGGGTTCATGCAAGACGAGATCGAGATGGCCGCCTACGACTACGCAAAGGCCGTCGAATCCGGTGACCAAGTGGTGGTCGGCGTCAACCGCTTCGTCGAAGAGGACGCGGGCGAGCCCGAGGTGTTCCCTATCGACCCGGCACTGCAAAAGGGCCAGGTGGATCGGCTTTCAGCGCTCAGGGCGTCACGTGACCAAGCCGGTGTGGACGCCGCCCTCGACGAGGTCCGCGCGGCCGCCCGCGGCACCCAGAACCTTCTCGTGCCGATGCGCGAGGCCCTGAAACGCCGGGCGACGCTCGGAGAGGTGTCAGATGTCCTGCGCGAGGTCTTCGGGGAGTACCGCCCGAACAGGTGAGCCGGTCCGGGCACAGCGCCTCAAAAGTGGCGAAACGCCTTTGCTTGGAGGCGCTGCCTGGCGCCCTCCTCGCTAGCAATGTCGATCACCGTCATAGCCATGGCCATCGCACCGTCGAGCAGGGCACGGTCCGCCGCGGGCCGGGCGGCCGCGGCGGCGAATCCGGCCTGGTGGTTGACCGCCGGCAAGGAGTCGATGCCGAGCAGCGGGTGGATGGAGGGCACCACGAGCGAGACGTTGCCCATGTCGGTCGAAGCAGACAGGGAGGCCTCCTCGCCGCTGGGAAAGGCGCGGCCGAGGGACTCGGCGTTGGCCCGGTAGTAGGCCGCCATCTCCTCGTCGGTGACGAACTCTGAGTACTTGGGGCCCTGGGGCACGATCTCCAGCGATGCCCCGGTGGCGAGGGCGCCCGCCTCGAAGCACCTCAAGACCCTCTCTTCCCATGCCTCGAGGGCGGCAAGGGTCTCGGCGCGCACATAGAACTTCGCCACGGCGAGGCCCGGGACGATATTTGGGGCGACGCCGCCGGAAGTGACGATGCCGTGCACCTGGTCGTGGTGCCTGGCGTGCTGGCGCAAAAGGCCGATCGCCACCTGGGCGACCGTTATGGCGTCGAGGGCGTTGATGCCGCGCTCAGGGTAGGCAGAGGCGTGTGCCTCCCGGCCTGTGTAGCGGACGTCGAAGTGGCTTACGGCCAGGCAGGGCATGCGGTCGAGCTCGCTCGGCGCCGGGTGCACCATGAGGGCGGCATTGACCCCGTCGAATCCGCCCCGCTCGAGCATGAGGATCTTGCCACCGCCGCCCTCTTCGGCCGGCGTACCGAGGACGCGAACGGTGATGCCCAGGTCGTCTGCGAGCGGGGCCAGGCCGACGGCGGCGCCGACGGCGGACGCCGCGATCACGTTGTGCCCACAAGCGTGACCGATGTCGGGGAGGGCGTCGTACTCGGCGCAGATCGCCACCGTGAGCGGCCCGCTGCCTGCCCTGCCAGCAAAGGCGGTCGGCAGCCCACAGATGCCCATGTCGATGTCGAAGCCACTGGCACTCAGCGCCTCGGCGCACCAGCTCGAGGCGAGCTCCTCCTCGAAGGCGAGCTCGGGGTGGGCGTGGATCTTGTGGGAGAGCTCTACCAGGCTCTGGGCGGTGGCGTCGATGGCGGCCCTCGCCTGGGCCTTCGCCCCGCTGGCCTGATCACTCACTCGATCACCGCCACGACGTCACCCGCGCCGAGCGAGTCACCGACTGAGACCCGAAGCTCCTTCACCCTTCCCGCCCGGTCCGAGCCGATCGGGTTCTCCATCTTCATCGCCTCCAGCACGCAAAGGGTCTGGTCGAGCTCGACGAGATCGCCCTGTTTCACGAGCACCTTGATGATCGTGCCCTGCATCGGGACGGCGATCTTGCCGTCTGCTGGCAGCGGCGGCGCCGCGGACGAATGCGGCCTCGATGTCACGGCCGCCTTCTTGGCCCTCGAGGCGCGCCGGCCAGCGGGGGATGTGTCGGGCACCCAGAGCTTGACCCTATAGCGGCGTCCCTCGACTTCGGCGTCCACCTCGCGAACGACCATGGCCTCATCGCCGGGCGGCCCCGCAGGTATCGCAGCTGGGCCGAGGGCCCATACAGGCAGCAACGACAGGTCGAGGCCTTCTTCGATCCAACGCGTCGAGTGCGTGGCCTCGACAAAGGCGGGGGCAACGGCGATCGCCTCAAGGGCGGGGACGGTTGTCGCTACTCCTTCGAGCTCCATTTCGGACAAGGCCCGCAGCAGCCTGCGCCGCGCCGCGTCGCGGTCGCGGCCCCAGACGATGATCTTGGCCACGAGGTTGTCGTAGAACTGACTGACTGTGTCGCCGGCCTCGAATCCGGAGTCGGAACGGACCCCGAAGCCTTCGGGAAGGCGCAACCTCGTTATCTGGCCGGGGCTAGGTAGGAACTTGCCGCCTGAAGGGTCCTCTGCGTTCACTCGCACCTCGATGGCGTGCCCGCGGCTCAAGGCGACAATGTCGTCTTGGGACAAGGGCAGCGCCTCGCCCGCCGCCACGCGTAGCTGCCACTCGACGAGGTCGAGCCCCGTCAAGGCCTCCGTGACCGGATGCTCGACCTGCAGCCGGGTGTTCATCTCGAGGAAATAGAAGCTGCCGTCCTCGTAGAGGAATTCGACTGTTCCGGCTCCCTCGTAGCTACAGGCGCGGCAGATCTCCACGGAGGCCGCGCCCATGGCGCGACGGACCTCGTCTGCGAACCGCGGTGCCGGGCTCTCCTCGAGGAGCTTTTGGTGTCGCCTCTGGCACGAGCAGTCCCGCTCACCGAGCCAGACGGCGTTGCCCCGCGAGTCCGCGAAGACCTGCATCTCGATGTGGCGAGGCCAGGCTAGATAGCGCTCGAGGTAGACCTCGCTGTGACCGAAGGACGACTCCGCCTCCCTCTGGGCGGACTCCATGGCCGGGGCGGCCTCGTCTGGTCCGAAAACCACCTTCATCCCTCTGCCACCGCCGCCGAAGGCGGCCTTGATGGCGACGGGCCAACCGTTCTCCTCGCCGAAGGCCACTATCTCGGCGGGGTCCATGACCGGCTCGCTGCGTCCGGGGACACAGGCGACGCCTGCTGCTGTGGCTGCCAGCCGGGCGTTGATCTTGTCGCCCATGGTCTCGATGGCGCTCGGGGGCGGCCCGATGAAGGTGGCACCCGCGCCTGCCACCGCCCTGGCAAAGGCGGCGTTCTCGGCCAAAAAGCCGTAGCCGGGGTGGACTGCGTCAGCCCCGCTGCGGGCCAGGGCGTCCAAGATTGACTCGAAGGAGAGGTAGCTCTCAGCCGGTGTCTGGCCGCCGAGGGCGTAGGCCTCATCGGCGAGGCGGACATGTAAGGCGTTCTCGTCGAGCTCGGAGTAGACCGCGACCGTAGCTACGCCGAGCTCGCGGCAGGTCCGGATGACCCGCACTGCGATCTCGCCGCGGTTGGCCACGAGCACCTTCTCGAACACCGCCATCCTCTCGACCTAGCCTCGACTCCCAATGGAACAGGTGACACGCTTCGACGGACCACCTGCGGGGGAGTGCTCAGTCGAGCAGGCTATCCGCGCACGCCGGGTCGGGGACCGTTCGTGAGCATCGGACCGTCCGCGGGGGCACCCGTCCCCTTCGCAGTTCCCGAACGCCTGCAGTTGGTCGACTCGACGAACCGCTACCTGGCCGACCTGGTGCGGGCTGGCGTCGTGGCCGGCTCAGAGCCTCCCGCGGGCTACGCCGTCGTGGCCGAGCAGCAGAGTGCAGGCCGTGGCCGGCTCGACAGGAGGTGGGAGGCGCCTGCGGGCAGCGCCGTGCTCTGCTCGATCCTTTTCCGGCCCGACCTCGCCGTCGAACAGCTCCACCTCACCGCCTGGGCTGTGGCACTCGCAGCGACGCAGGCCTGCCGCGAGACCGCCGGCGTCGAGCTCTCGATCAAGTGGCCGAACGACTTGTTGGTCGGCGAGCGAAAGCTTGGGGGCATTCTCTCTGAGATCGTGGCTGCCGGCCCCTCAGCCAACGCACCAGATGCACCACGCAGGCCGCCATCGGTAGTCGTCGGCCTCGGCCTCAACCTCAACTGGCCTTCTGCATGGCCTCCCGAGGGCTCAAAGGACCCCGAGCTCGCCTCCATCGCGGCCCATGGCGCGGCCCTCAACCGTGTGGTGGGCCACGAGATCGACCGCGACGAGCTCACCGCCGGCTTGCTGTGCTCTGCCGGAAAGTGGAACGAGGAGCTGGCGAGCAAGGAGGGACGCCTTCGCCTTTCCTCCGCCTACCGCCGCTCCTGCTCGACGATCGGGCGGGAGGTCCGCGTGGAGCTGGCCGACGAGACCGTCTTCGGCACAGCCTTGGACCTCGACGACGCCGGCTGCCTGCTCGTGTCGACCGGCACATGTCTCCGGACGATCGCGGCCGGCGACGTCGTCCATGTCCGATAGTTGGGGCTGGGCCGAGCTATCTCGCGCGTCGGCTGTCGGGGGGCTCGGCCCGACGCAGTTGTGCCCGGTCGGCGGGGAGGCTGCGTGCCAAGTCGGCCGGTGTTCGAAGGGGTCGGTCTCTAGCTGGACATGACCTGGCCCTTAGGGGTTCTAGCTACGCCCCGAGGTTGTCATGAGCCCCGGCGAAGGGCGGTCGGCCCGAGGGAGCGGAGGCCGATTAGCCTGTGGCGATCATGCGACTCCTAATAACCGGCGGTGCCGGCTTCATCGGTTCGAACTTCGCGCGGTACTGGGCGACCAACCATCCAGACGACGAGATCGTCGTCCTCGATGCTTTGACCTATGCCGGGGACCGCCGCAGCCTCGCCCAGCTCGAGAGCTCGGGCAGGGTGAGCTTCGTCCACGGCGACATCTGCGACCAGGCTCTCGTCGAGTCGACGCTCGTGGCGAACCGAACCGAGACGATCGTGCACTTTGCCGCCGAGTCGCACAACAGCTTGGCGATACTCGACCCGGCCAGGTTCTTCCGGACCAACGTCCTCGGGACCCAGTCCATGTGCGACGCCGCTCGCCGGGTGGGCGTGCCCAGGTTCCACCACATCTCGACCTGCGAGGTCTACGGGGACCTCGCCCTCGACAGCGACGAGTCCTTCCGTGAGGACTCGCCCTACCGGCCGCGTACGCCCTACAACGCTTCCAAGGCGGGCGCCGACCATGTCGTGCGGTCCTACATAGAGACCTTCGAGCTGAAGGCCACGATCACCAACTGCTGCAACAACTACGGTCCTTACCAGTTCCCCGAGAAGGTCATCCCGCTGTTTTCGACCCGCGCCCTTGAAGGCGAGAGCCTCCCGCTATACGCCTCTACGAAGAACAGGCGGGAGTGGCTGCACGTCGACGACCACTGCCGTGCGATCGAGCTCGTCCTCACCGAGGGCGCGATAGGCGAGACCTACAACGTCGGCTCAGGCGAGGAGGCGAGCATCGAGGACATCGCCGACGGCGTGCTCGCCGCCACCGGCCAGCCGGACTCGCTGAAGACGATCGTTCCCGATCGTCCCGGGCACGACCGCCGCTACTTGCTCGACTCGACCAAGATCCGCACCGAGCTCGGCTGGAAACCGACCGTCGAGTTCGAGACCGGCCTGGCGGCGACGGTCGCCTGGTACGGCGAGAACCGGGAGTGGTGGGAGCCTCTGATCGGCCGGTCACCGGTAACAGAGACTTCATGGTCGGGCGTCTCCAACACCCGTCCCTCCTAGGGCTCGTCCCGTGCGCGTGTTCATGACTGGCGTGACCGGTCAGCTCGGCACAGAGATCCTGGCCGAGCTGCAACGCCGGGCCGAGGGCCGCCTGCGGGGCCCGGCCCTTGACATCATCGCTCCGGAGGAGAGCACCCTCGACATAACAGATCGCGACGCTCTGTTGGCCGCCATCGGGACGGTCGAGCCGGACGTGATCATCCACCCGGCCGCCTGGACCGCAGTCGACGACTGCGAGGGCGATCCCGACCGCGCCTATCGCATAAACACCCTCGGCACGCGAAATGTGGCCGAAGCCGCTCGCAGGGTCGGTGCCCACATGTGCTACCTGTCGACCGATTACGTCTTCGACGGCACTTCACCGCGGCCGTACTCGGAATGGGACGACCCCAACCCGCTTTCTGTCTACGGTCGTTCCAAGCTCGGCGGGGAGCGTGAGCTCGACTCCGGCCACACGATCGTCCGCACGGCGTGGGTCAACGGCCGGACGGGAGCGAACATGGTCAAGACCGTTCTCCGGCTCGCGAGCTCCGGCGTCGCGCTCCGCTTCGTCAACGACCAGCGGGGAAGCCCGACTTCGGCGGCAGACCTCGCAAGCAGGGTCGTCGACCTCTCCCTTGGCAGGCATCCCGGCATATTCCATGTGACCAACCAGGGCTCGACCACCTGGTACGAGTTCGCTCGCCTTGTCCTTCGCGCCGCCGGGATGGACCCCGCACGCGTGGAGCCGATCGCGACTACCGATCTGACGCCGCCCCGCCCGGCACCGCGCCCCGCCAACTCGGTGCTGGACAACGCCGCCCTCAGGCTGTCGGGGTGGAGCTTGTTGCCGAATTGGGACGAGGCGATAACGGGGTTGGTCGCCGAGCTGACGGCCTGAGCGTTGCCCGCGACGAAGGGCCTCGGCAGCTTCGGCATCTCGCAGAGGCTCAGCGCAGTCGTAGTGAACTACGACGCCGGTGAGGCGATCGGGCGCTGTCTCGCCAGCTTGCTGGAAAGCGGGATAGATGACATTGCCGTGGTCGACAACGGTTCGACGGACGGCTCTGTCGAGCTCGTCAGGCATCTCGAGGCGCCCCTGAAGCTCATACAGCCAAGCCGCAACCTCGGCTATGGCGCGGCCGTCAATCAGGGTGTGGCAGCTACGGCGGGAGAGTTCGTCTTTGTTTGCAACCCGGACCTCGTCGTCGAGCCGGGGGCAGTGGAGCTCTTGGGTCGCGCGCTCGATGCCCGGACCGACGCCGCCGTAGCGGGGCCCATGCTCTTGGAGCCCGACGGCTCGGTCTACCCCTCCGGCCGCTCGTTTCCTAGTCTTGGCGACTCGCTAGGTCACGGCTTCGTGGGCCTGTTCTGGCGGGACAACCCGTGGACCCGGCGCTACAGGCTCATTGGCGACCAACAGCAAACAGCGCGCGACGCCGATTGGGTTTCCGGCGCCGGCTTTTTGGTGCGGCGAAGCGCCTTCGCGGCCGTGGGCGGCTTCGACGAGGCGTACTTCATGTATGTCGAGGACGTCGACTTGTGCTGGCGTCTTCATCGGGCCGGGTGGGGGGTGCTCTACGTGCCCTCGGCCCGCGCTGTGCACGAGCAGGGCCGATCGACCTCCCGCCGCCCCTACCGAATGATGGCCGCTCACCACAGGTCGATCCTGAGGTTCGCCGTCCGCTCAAGTGAGGGACGCGAGCGCCTCCTATTGCCCCTGGTGGCCGTGGCGCTCGGCGCCCGTTTTGTTCTCGCCAGCCTTCGCTGCTTTCTGACAGCGTCTTTCGCCAGACATTCCGGGGCCAGCTGAAGCGCTCCTCGGGCGCCAAGTCGACCTGCGCGCGGCCCGAAGTGGCGCCTCGAAGATAAGGCGGCGCCGGCTGGGACTAGAGTCGTGGCCCGTGCCCAGGAATTCGATCAGCCGAAGGGTCGCGCGTGCGGCGGCCATCGGCGGTAGCCGCAGCTACAGGCAACGCACACCGCTCGGGTGGTACTCGATCTTGCTCGTCGTCTGCGTCATCGGGCTCGGCCTGATCGTTTTCAGCCGCCATGAGCGTGAAGTTGCGAGCGAGAACGCCTCGACCACGACGTCCACCACCCAGGCGAGCACGACACCGCCGACCGCGAGCGACCACTGGCAAGAGGCGCTCTCGGTCGACCTCTGCGGCACCATCGTCAACCTTCCTAAGAGCGCGGACCTGACCTCGGGCATCATCAGCGACGGCAATGGTGTCGTGGACATCCAGCCTGCCCGGGCGGGCACGCTCGCCAAGCAGTTCGAGGGTGCAAACGCGACCATTGGCAGGTTCCTCACCTCCGAGGGCGTGAAGCTGACGGCGACCTCGCTGCAACTGCCCAAGACGATGGGCAAGCACGCAGGCAGCTATGCCAACGGCCGCAAGTGCGTGACAAAGCCCGGGAAACTCCAGGTCAACGTCTGGGCCTCCCCGAGCTCGACCAGCTCTTATGCCGCGGTGCCTTCGCCGGCGACGAACTTCAGCACCAATGGCGAGCTGTTCATGATCGCCTATGTCGCAAACGGGGCTTCAGTGCCCAAACCCCCGGCTGCCCACCTCGTGGCGGCTTTCATCAAGTCCCAGACCACGACCACGACGGTCACGACGACGACGATCAAGCCCGGCACGACGACGACTACCACGAAGGCCTCCGGCACCTCCTCGACGACGACACCCAGCAGCACGACGACCACCACGGCCAAGACCACGACGACCACCGCTGGTTGATGGACGCCGTCGTTCTCGTCGGCGGCGAGGGCACCCGGCTTCGGCCGCTCACCTACGAGGTTCCCAAGCAAATGCTGCCGGTGGTCGAGCGTCCGATGATCGTGCACGTGATCGAGTGGCTGGCTACCCACGGAGTCGACCGCGCCGTTCTCTCCCTCGGCTACAGGGCCGACGCTTTCATGGAGGCATTCCCGTCCCAGGAGATCGCCGGGGTCGCCCTCGAGTACGTCGTCGAGCCTGAGTTGCTTGACACCGCCGGCGCCATTCGCTTCGCGGCGAGCGAGGCTGGGGTCAAAGACACTTTCCTCGTCCTTAACGGCGACGTGCTGACCGAGGTCGACGCTTCGGCGCTCGTGGCCTTTCACCGCACGCGCCCGGCCCAGGCCTCGATCGCGCTCACCCCGGTCCAAGATCCCTCACGATTCGGCGTCGTGCCCACCGACGAGGACGGGCGGGTGACGGCCTTCATCGAGAAGCCGCCCCCCGGGCAGGCTCCGACGAACCTGATCAATGCGGGCATATATGTGCTCGAGACCTCGGTGCTCGAACAGATTCCCGAAGGCAGGCGCGTGTCTGATCGAGCGGGAGACCTTTCCCGCCCTCGTGTCGGCGGGCTCGTTGTTCGCCCTTGCTTCGGACGCTTATTGGCTCGACACCGGTACCCCGCAGCAGTTCCTGCAAGCCCAGCTCGACATCTTGACCGGCCGGCGGTTGCTGGTGCCCGGTGTGCCGGAGATCAGCAGCGGGCTCTGGGTCGATGCGAGGGCCGAGGTCTCCTGCACGCTCGGAGCGCACTGTCTGGTCGGCTCCGAGGCCCTGATCGCCGAGCGGGCTGAGGTCGCCGAGAGCGTGATCGGCGAAGGCGCCTCGGTCGGCCCGGGAGCGGTCGTCTTACGCTCGGTCCTCATGTCGAGATCGCAGGTCGGTGCCGGCGCCGTCGTGATCGACAGCATCCTCGGGCCTCGAGCGGTTGTGGGCGAAGGTGCCCGTGTGGGCGGGATGACGATCGTCGCGGCCGGGGCCAGCGTGCCGGCGTTCGCCGTGCTCGACGGCGCGCGCTATCCCTCGGCCTGAGACAACTAGGAAGCGGGAGGCAGAGCCAATGCGGGCACTAGTCACCGGAGGCGCAGGCTTCATCGGTTCCAACCTCGTCGATCGCCTTCTCGCCGAGGGTCACGACGTGGACGTCGTCGACGACTTGTCGACGGGATCCCTCGCCAATCTCGCCGACGCCCGTGCCTCGGGCGGCTCGTTGCGCTTCCACAATCTCGACGTCCGCTCCCACGACTTCGTCGACCTCGCCGGTCACCGCAGCCCGGAAGTGATCTTCCACCTCGCTGCCCAGGCAGACGTCCGGGTGTCGGTGGACCGCCCGGTGTTCGACGCCGAGGTCAATGTCCTCGGCACGATCCAAGCTCTCGAGGGTGCCCGGGCGGCGGGAGGGGCCAAGGTGGTCTTCGCTGCCTCGGGCGGCACCTTGTACGGTGAGCCCGACGATGCCCACATACCCGTCGACGAGCATCAGCCTCACCGGCCGCTTTCCCCCTATGGCGTTTCGAAGAAGTCGGCGATCGACTACCTCGTCGCCTACCGCGAGCTGCACGGCATAGAGTTCACGGCCCTGGCCCTCGCAAATGTCTACGGGCCTCGCCAGGACCCCCACGGCGAGGCCGGTGTCGTGGCCATCTTCGCCGGCAACCTCGTGGCCGGACGCCAGTGCGTTATCTTCGGCGACGGCAAGCAGACCCGTGACTATGTTTTCGTCGATGATGTCGTCGATGCCTTCGCCCGCGCCGCTAGACGGGGAGGTGGCCTAGTGCTCAACATCGGCACAGGTCAGGAAACCTCTGTTACGAGGCTCTATGAGATCGTGGCGGCAGCTTGTGGAAGCCTTCTAGCTGCAAAGAACGCCCCCTTGCGTCCGGGCGAGTTGCAAAGAAGCGCCCTAGACCCCAAGCGGGCGGCCTTGCACCTCGGCTGGAAGCCGTGGACGAGCCTCGAAGCTGGGATCGCCGCGGTCGTCGAGTACGTCCGCCGCGCTTCGTGATAGCCGTCCTGTGCGGCGGGGTCGGCGCCGCCAGGCTGCTCGCCGGCATGCAGCAGGTGATCGATCCGCGAGAGATCGTCGCCATTGTCAACACCGGTGACGACACCGAGCTGCACGGTCTTCATATCAGCCCTGACCTCGACACGATCACCTACACCCTTTCGGGGGCCGTCAACCCCGCCACGGGCTGGGGCCTCGGCGGGGACAGCTTCCGTGCGATGGAGGCGCTGGACCGTTTCGGTGCCATCACCTGGTTCCGCCTGGGAGACGCCGATCTCGCCACGCACCTTTTCCGCACAGGTCGCCTGCGGCAAGGCGCCAGTCTCTCGGAGGTCACCGTCGAGATCTCTCGTGGGTTCGGTCTCAACATCAAGATGCTGCCGATGAGCGACGACCCGGTCCGAACGCGGCTCTCCTTGAGAGACGGTGGGGAAGTGGCCTTCCAGGAGTATTTCGTGAAGTTGCGCCACTCTGTGGCGGTGTCGAAGGTGCGCTTCGAGGGCGCCGAGCTTGCCAGCCCCGCTCCTGGCGTGCTTGAGGCGCTCGAGACGGCCGATGCCGTGATCGTGGCACCCTCCAACCCCGTCGTGTCCATCGGCCCGATCTTGTCGGTTCCCGGTATCTCCGAGGCGCTCGAAGCTCGCCGCGAGTCCGTCGTCGCCGTCTCACCGATCGTCGCCGGCGCGGCCCTCAAGGGCCCTGCTGACCGCCTCTTGGTGGAGCTAGGTGAGGAGGCGTCAGCTGTTGGTGTCGGCCGCTTCCTACGTGCAGTCGTAGGCACCCTCGTCGTCGACGAGGCCGACGCATCACTGGCGGGCGCAGTGCGCGACCTGGGCCTCGAATGTGTCGTCACTCCCAGCGTCATGAGCACACCGGAGGTGGCAGCGGGACTTGCCCGTGTCGTTCTCGGATCTGCCAGCGGACACCGCCTTGATCCGGCGGACTCTCACGAGCTCTAGCGGGGCACAGCCCATGGCCATCGAAGGCTCTCTTTACGTTTTCGGGCTCAGTGGGCTCGGTGAGATAAACCAGGGCGACGACCTGGCCGGTCTGATAGCAGGTCGAGCCGGGCTCATCGACGGCGACGTGGTCGTGGTAACCCAAAAGGTGGTCTCCAAGGCCGAAGGCCGCATGGTGGCATTCGACGCCTCCGACCCGGACGCGAAGCGCCTCCTCGCAGAGTCAGAAGCGGTGCGCGTCCTGCGCCGACGGGACGACATGGTCGTGACTGAGACGCGTCATGGTTTTGTCTGCGCCAACTCCGGAGTCGACCTGTCCAACGTGGCGGACGGCTTCGCGGTGCTGCTCCCTGAGGACCCGGACCGCTCAGCACGCCGGTTGCGCGACGGGCTCCGGGCGAAAACGGGCCTCGAGGTCGGCGTCGTTATATCCGACACCTTCGGCCGAGCCTGGCGACGCGGGGTGACCGACGTGGCCATAGGTTGTGCGGGCATCCGCGCTGTGGTCGACCTCCGGGGCACGACAGACGCCCTGGGCCGGGAGCTGGTCTCGACCGAGATCTGCGTCGTGGACGAGATCGCCTCGGCTGCCGACCTCGTGATGGGAAAGGCCCGCGGCGTCCCGGTCGCCATCGTGAGGGGGGTGGACGCCGCCTTCATGGGCGACGGTGCCGTCGCCCAAGACGTCGTCCGTCCCTACGGTGAAGACCTGTTCCGGTGATGGCGGGAAGCCCGGGGCCGGTGCGGGCGCCGTGAAGGGCCGCGCCGGGAAACGGGCCGAGTCGACCGGGCTCAGTGTCGCCCTGGACATCTTGCCGCTGGCTGGCGACAAGACAGGGGTGGGCCGCTTTTGCGCGGGTCTGGTGGGCGCCCTCATCGGGCGCGACGCATTGGAGGTACGCGGCTACGCCGTCGCCAGGCACGCGAGGGCCGAGATGACCGTGCCTGCCGAACGCGCCGGGCTCGCAGTGCGGACCTGGGACATACCTGCACGCTTTGCCAATGCAGTCTGGATGCGGGCCTCGCTAGCGCCCATCGAGTGGCTCGTCGGGGACGTGGACGTGGTGCACGGGACGAATTACGTCGTGCCACCCACCCGCCGCGCCGCCCGGGTGGTGACGGTGCACGATCTGACGGCCGTCCGCTATCCGCAGCTGTGTCTTCCCGCGTCGTTGGCCTATCCGCAGCTGGTGAAAAAGGCAGCCGGGCAAGGCGCTTTTGTCCATGTGCCATCGCGCTTTGTCGGCGAGGAGGTCGTAGAGCTCCTCGGCGTCGAGGCTGAGCGCGTCCGGGTCGTGCCCCACGGCGTGGAAAGGCGAGCGATCGAGCCAGGGCCGGTTGCGGGCCGGCCTTCGAAGCCTCTTGCCCCAAAGGCGCCTTACGTGCTTGCCCTCGGGGCAGTTGAGCCGCGAAAAGACCTCCCGAGCCTTGTCACGGCCTTTGCGGAGCTCGTGGCGGACAACGACGACCTCGTGCTCGTCGTCGCCGGGCCACCCGGGTGGGGTGAGGCCGCTTTCGCCGCTGCAGTTGCTCGAGCAGGAGTCGCACAGCGGGTAGTGCGCCTCGGCTATCTAGAAGAGGGCGAGCGCCAAGCACTCCTCTGCGGCGCCGCAGTTCTGGCTTACCCGTCTTTGTACGAGGGTTTCGGCTTCCCGCCCCTCGAGGCGATGGCAGCGGGCGTCCCCGTCGTGGCGACGGCGGCGGGTGCAGTTCCCGAGGTCGTCGGCGACGCCGCCGAGCTTGTCGCCCCCGGTGACCCTGCAGCCCTTGCGGGCGCGCTGGCGCGGGTGATCGGCGACGAAGCCCTGCGGGCGACCCTTATAGCAAAAGGGCGGGCGCGGGCGGCATCATTCACCTGGGCCGCTTCCGCGGCGGGCATGCTCGAGCTCTATCGCGAGGCCGCCCTCGAAGGAACCAGGTGAGCGCCGTTTCGGTGTCGGTGGCAGCCGAGCAGCTGCGTCGCCGCGTGCCGGGAGGTATCGGCACGTACGCCCTTGGCTTGCTCAGAGGTCTCGGAGAGCTCCCCTTTGACGAGCGCCCCCAGATAAGCCTCGTCGCGAGCCGGCCGGCAAGGGGGCCTGATCCTCTCGCTGTCTTCGGGTACCCGGTCTCGAGCTCACTGCTGCCCGGGCCCCTCATGACCCGCGCCTGGGACAGCGGCCTGTTGAGGGTGGGCCGGGGCAGCGACATCGTTCACTCGGTATCACTGGCCGCACCGCGGCCAGCGCGGGGCGCGGCCCTAGTCGTGGTCGTCCACGACGTCGCCTGGAGGTCCCTGCCCGACGCCTTCCCAGAGCGGGGGAGGCGTTGGCATGAGGCCGCCCTCTTGAGAGCGGCCAGGCGGGCCGCGGCCTTCATCGTTCCCTCCGAGGCGACCGCGGAAGCGGTGCTCGGGGCGGGAGTGGGCATCAGCGAAGACAAGCTGGCCGTCGTGGCAGAAGGCGCCGACCATCTCGGTGAGCCGGACGCCGCCGCCGGCCAAGCGCTCCTCGAAAGCCTCGGTGTCAATGGACCTTACCTGTTGACGGTGAGCACCTTGGAGCCGCGCAAGAACCTCTTCCGTCTTGTCGAGGCCTACGAGGCGGCGAGAGCAAAGCTGCCCGAGCCCTGGCCACTTTTGATCGTCGGGCCGAGCGGGTGGGGCGAGTCGCTCACCGCCTCGAGGCTCGAGTCGGCTCCGGGAGTCGTCTTCGCGGGCGCCGTCGACGGCGGCGCCCTGGCGGCGATCTACTCGGGCGCCCGGTGCTGTGCCTATGTCCCGCTCTTAGAGGGCTTCGGGCTGCCGGTTGTGGAGGCGATGTCCCAGGGGACCCCGGTGGTCGCGAGCCGGGTGCCGAGCTCAGGTGGCGCCTCGCTCGAGGTCGAGCCGACCGACATCTCCTCGATCGCCGAGGGGCTCCTCGCCGCCGCTTGTGACGAGCAGACGCGGGCGAGCCTGATCGAAAGGGGCCGTGCCCGAGCGGCAGCATTGCGATGGGTGGACACCGCCCGTGGTCATGTCGCCATCTGGGAGCGGATCGCCAGTGGTCATAAAGGGCCGCGATGAACCCTTCCTTCATTTCCGGAGGCCCTGTCGAGGTCGCCCTGGACGTGACCGCAGTGCCCGAACATCCTGCGGGCGTGGGCCGCTACATCGTCGAGCTGGCAAGGGCCCTCGCTCTTCGCGACGACTGCGGACTGAGGCTCGTCTCTCGGCGCGACGACGCCGCGCGATGGGGCGAGCTCGTCGACTACGAGCGTGTGCTGGCCGTCGCTCCGCCCGGGCGGGTGCCACGGCTCTTCTATGAGCAGGCCCGTCTCGCCTCGGTGGTCTCGGGCCTTCGCGAGCCGCCCGTGGCTGTCCACCACGGCCCGCACTACACGATGCCCAGGCGATCCAAGCTGCCCTGTGTCGTGACGGTGCACGACATGACATTCTTCGACCATCCCGAGTGGCACGAGCCGAGCAAGGTTCTCTTCTTCCGCGCCGCTACGCGCTACTCAGCAGCTCATGCGGCCGTGATCATCTGTGTGAGCGAGACGACCGCCAGTCGGCTGCGGGAGGTGCTCTCGCCGCGCTGTCCTGTGGTGGCGGTTCCGAACGGTGTGGACCGGGCCCGTTTTCGTCCCGACGAAGAGACCCCCGGCTCGGACGCCGCTGTGCTCAGGCGCCTCGATTTGCGCCAGCCCTACCTGTTCCATCTCGGCACGATGGAACCTCGTAAAGGGGTCGTAGATCTCGTCGCAGCCTTCGACCTGCTGGCGACCGGGCAGGGCGATCTCGAGCTCGTCCTCGCCGGTGGTGCTGGATGGAAGGCCAAACCCGCCCTCGACGCGATCGCCCGCGCCGGTGCCAGTGGGCGGATCCGTCGCCTCGGCTATGTCGCCGACGCGGACGTGCCGGCGCTGTTGCGCCGCGCGCGCGCTGTGGTCTACCCGTCCCTCGAGGAAGGTTTCGGCCTTCCCGCCCTGGAGGCGCTCGCCTGCGGGGCGCCCCTTGTCACAACGGCCGGCACATCCATGGCAGAGCTCGCCGGGCAAAGCGCCCTGCTCGTGCCACCGGGCCAGCCGGCCGCGCTGGCCGAGGCGCTCGAGGCGATATTGGAGACGGCCGGGGGAGCGGAGAACTCAAGACGCCGGGAGGAAGGCCTCGCCGCCGCCGCCCGACACAGCTGGGATGCCTGCGCCGACGGCCACATGGCGGCCTACCGTCTGGCAGTCGCCAGCTGAAACCCGCTTCGCGTGAGTCCGGAGATCTTGTGGCGGCCAGGTAGCCTGAGGCCGTGCGCGCCTACCTGACCGGTGGATCGGGCTTTGTCGGCGCTTGGCTCCTGAGGCAGCTTGCCGAGGCGGGCGACTCGAGTACCGCCCCCGGCCCTGAGATAGACGTGACGGACCTGGGTCTTCTCTCGAGCGACATGGAGGCGGCCTCACCTGAAGTCGTTTACCACCTGGCAGCGCTCACACATGTGGGCCAGTCGTGGAGCGAGCCGGCCGAGACGTTCCACGTCAATGCCATGGGCACCTTGAACGTCCTTGAAGCTGCCGCCCGCTTGGAGGAGCCTCCGGTCGTTGTGCTCGTGAGCTCGGCCGAGGTCTACGGGCCCGCAAGTGGCGCCACAGCCCTCGACGAGCGGGCGGAGCTGCGCCCGGTGACGCCTTACGCAGCCAGCAAGGTGGCAGCGGAGTTCCTCGGCCTGCAGGCCTTCTTGGGCCGGGGCCTTCGCGTGGTGCGGGCGAGGCCGTTCAACCATGTCGGTCCGGGACAATCCGACAGCTTTGTCGTGTCCGCCCTGGCGCGGCGCATAGTCGAGGCCGAGGTGGAAAAGACGGGAAAGGTCCGGGTGGGAAACCTCGCCGCCTCTCGCGATTTCACCGACGTGCGTGACGTCGTGCGCGCCTACCGCCTCCTCGCCGGCGCCGGGGTCGCCGGCGAGGCCTACAACGTCTGCTCGGGCCGGGCGGTCAGCATCGCCGAGCTGGCCGCGATGATGGCCGGGCTGTCCTCCCACAGGATCGAGCTCGTCGAGGACCCGGCCCTGTTCCGTCCTGTCGAGGTGCCTGTGCTCTTAGGCGATGCCTCCAAGCTCGTGGCCGCGACCGGTTGGCACCCCGAGATCGGCCTGTTAGACACCCTCTCCGACGTGCTCGAGTATTGGCGCGAGACCCTCAGCTGATCAGCCGGCCAGGCCGAGAACCCGGGCCCTGAGCTCGTCACGGGCCTCCCGGGCCTGCTGGACAGCGGCCTGGACCGGTCCGGGGAGGCGTTGGAAGACTGGTTCGAGTGCTGAGTCGACGAACTTGATCACCTGCGCCACGTTGGCGTCGAAGTCCTTCACGGCTTTTGCCACGTCCTCGCGACCGCCTGCGCCTTGCTTGACGGCGCGACCGGCGGTGTCCGCGATCTGCCTGCGGCGCACCTGAGCCTTCTGTACGCCGATCACGCCGGCGCCTATGGCTACATAGGAAGCCTGTCTGGCCAGACCAGCCAGCGCTCCGGCTGCCTGGGCCAGCTCCTTCCGTGTGTCGGTCATCTGTTGCTCCTCATAGTTGCTGTTGTGCTAACTATAGCAAGCATATTGCCCGCCCTGACGGCAGTCCCCGAGGGCGGGTCCGCGGTAGCGTGGTGCCCCTGATGCCGGAGGAGCAAGTCCCGCCGGTCGTCGCCGTGGTGGTCGCCAGTGACCCAGGTCGGTGGTTCGAGGAATGTCTGGAAGCTCTTGGCGCTCAGGACTATCCGAACCTCGATGTGCTCGTGGTCGACGCCGCGAGCCACGATGAACTGACCGCACGTGTCGCGGCGGTGCTGCCGCGCGCCTTCATCCTTCGTCAGGGCGAAGCCGGAGGGTTCGCCGCCGCTGCCAACGAGGCACTCTTTGCCGTGGAAGGCGCGTCTCACCTGTTGATCTGTCACGACGACGTGGCCCCGACGCCCGACGCCGTCAGGTGCATGGTGGGCGAGGCCTACAGGTCCAATGCCGGCATCGTCGGCCCGAAGCTCGTCGAGTGGGACGCCCCCGACCACTTGCTGCAGGTGGGAGTCGGTGTCGACCGCTTCGGGGCCATGGTCGAGCGTGTCGAGCCAGGCGAGCTTGACCAGGCCCAGCACGATGAGGTGCGCGAGGTGTTCGCCGTGCCCGGGGGCTGCACTCTCGTCCGGGCGGACCTGTTCCGGGCCCTCGGTGGTTTCGATCCCGAGATGCCGCTTTTCGGGGAGGACGTCGACCTCTGCTGGCGCGCCCAAGTGGCCGGGGCGCGAGTCGTCGTCGCTCCCGCGGCCCGGGTGAGGCACCTCCAGCTCGCCAAGTCCGGCACTCGGCCCGTCGGCGACGCGGCTTTGCTGCGCCGCCGTCATGAATTGCGCTCGGTGCTCAAGAACTACGACCCGCCCAGGCGTGTGCTCGTCGCCGTCGACTTGGCCGCCGGATCGGTCGTCGAGTCCGTGCTCGCTCTGACCCGGGGTGATCGCGCTCGCGCGAAACGCGTCCGGGACGCCTGGTGGTGGAACTGGCGCCATCGCAAGACGCGCAAGGCCGCTCGCAAGGCTCTGGCCCGTGTCCGCCAGCAGCCCGATAGCGCGGTGGCAGCAATGATGAGCCGGGGCGGGCGACGCTCGGCGCTCGAGGTGGTGCCAGCGGCCCTGGTTGGCCCGCTGCTTCCCGCCTCGCTGAGCCCGGTCGTTGCCGACGGAGCAGCAGTGGAGTCCCTATTCGGCAACGAGGACGACGCCGAACCGGTCCGGCCTGTCGCCCGCCGCAGGTCAGCGCAAGGCGCGGCCCACACCGGCTGGGCGATCACTGCGGTGATCCTCGTCGTCGCCTTCGGTATCCGCAACCTTTTGGCCGGTCACCTACCTCTAGTGGGCCAGCTGCTGCCCTTCCCTGGCCCAGCGGTCTTGCTGCGTGAGTTCTTCGGGGGTTGGCAGGATGCCGGTTGGCAGACCACCGGGCCGGCGCCTCCGGCCTTTGGCCTGGTCGGGCTAGCGGGCACGGTCCTTTTCAACAGCACCGCCCAAGTGGAAAAGCTGCTCTTGTTGGGCCCGATTGTCATTGGTGCTGTGGGGATGCACCGACTCCTGCGCCCCCTCGGCTCGAGCCGAGCCCGGCTGGCGGGCATGATCGCCTACCTGGGCCTTCCTCTCTTGTGGAACGGTGTCGCCGCCGGCGACATCCAGGCTCTTGTGACCTTTGCCGGCATGCCCTTTGTCATGTTGCGCATCTGCCGAGCGACCCGCCTCGCGCCCTTCGCACCACCGGCTGAAGAGGTCCGCTGGCGCGGGGTTGCCGCCGACGTGGTGCCCTTCGGCCTGCTCCTGGCGGTGCTGGCCGCCTTGGCTCCCTCTTCGGTGGTGGCAGTGGCGGCCCTGTCGCTCGCCATGATGCTCGGGGCTCTCGTGGCCGGTCGCCTGGCGGCCGTCGCGCGTGGCCTCGCTGTCACCGCCGGCGCCTTGGTGGTGGCTTTCGTCTGCTGCCTGCCCTGGTCATTGACCTTCCTTCAGCCCGGGGCGAGGTGGAGCATCCTCGCCGGCGCCGTCAGCTCCGCGGGCACGACAGGGGGCGTGCTCAGGCTGTTGCGTTTCGCCGCCGGCCCGATCGGTGCCGGCTGGCTCGGGTGGGGCATTCCTCTCGGGGCGGGTTTCGTGCTCTTCGTGGCGCGTGACTTCCGCCTCGACTGGGCTACTCGGTGGTGGGTGGCCGCCCTGGCGACGGTCGCGGTCGCTTACGCGGGGGCCGTGGGCTGGCTCGGCTCGGGTGGGGGGGCAACCCTGGTGCTGCTGGCCCCCGCCGCTTGTTGCCTGGCTGGCGCTGTCGGCCTCGGTGTGGCCGCTTTCGAGGTCGACCTTGCCCAGAGCCGCTTCGGTTGGCGCCAGAACCTCAGTGCCGCCGCTGTTGTCTGCCTTGTCGTTGGGCTCTTCCCAACGCTCGTCTCGTCGGTGGACGGGCGCAGCGCGCTTGCTTCGGTCGGTTTCGAGCAGATCCTCGACTGGACAACACCGGGGTCGTCGGGGCGGGGCTACGAGGTCCTCTGGGTGGGTGATCCCGCCAGCGTGCCTGCGCCCTCATGGCAGGTGAGACGGGGCCTCGCCCTCGCCGTGAGCTTTGACGGGCCCCCTGGCGGTGAGCGCCTTTGGCCGAGCGCCAATCCCGGCGTCGGTGCCAAGGTGGAGACGGACATCACACAGGCCGAGGCGGGGCTTACGGTGCGCCTCGGTTCGGAGCTGGCCTTGGCGGGAATCCGTTACCTGATCCTGCCCGACAGCGCCGCCCCGTCCCTGCCAGGGGTGCAGACCCCAGCCTCGGTGCAGCCTCCTGCAAGCCTGATCCAGGCGCTCCAAGCGCAAAGCGACCTGCGCCAGCTCCCCACCGAAGGAGGCGTGGTCGCCTTCGATAACGTCGCCTGGCCGGCGCCCAACAGTCCGGCTGGAGACTCGGTTGCTGCGCTCGGCGGTGCTCGGACGACCCCATCCCAGCTGAGATCACTTGGTCTGGCGGCCGGCTTGCTTGCCGTCGTGCTGGCGATCGGCGAAGGTTTCCTGCGACGCAGGAGGCGCCGTCGGTCAGGACATTTCGACCTCACTGAGAGCGAAGGCCCCCCGGCCACGAGCGCCCCAGCGGGAAACGGCGCGGGCCAGCCAGCTGAGCTGTCGCAACAGATTCCCGAGACGACCCCGAGCGCGCGGTCGTGACCGGAACCGTGAGGCTCCGCTCGCGGCAGAGGCTCGGCGCGCTCGGGCCCAGAGGTCGTTCCTTGCTCGGAGTCAGCATCGCCGTGGCGCTCTTGGTCGTCGTGAACGGCCTTGTGCGCGAAACCAGCCCGCCGGGCGGGGGCGGTCAGTTCGTCGGGTCGCCGCCGCTGCCGGTCGTCCAGATCTCCCGGCCGGGTGCCTGGCGCTGCCCAGGGCCGCTGCCGGTGGGAGCGGGCAAGGCGAGCTCGCGTGTCGCCATCGTGAACGGGACGGCTTTTGACGTCGCGGTGACGGTGAGCGTTTCTCGGACGAACCTGCCTACCGGGGGGATCTCGAGGGCGAACTCGGTTACTTACTCCAGGCTCGAGGTGGACCGGCACTCCCAGGCCGTGCTGGCACTGGCCAAGACCGGCCCGGCGGGCTTCGCGGCCGTGTCGGTCGAAAGTGACGGGGGCGGGATCGGCGTCGCCGAGTCCATCCGGGGTCTGTCAAGCCGCGGCGGGGCCATCGTCGTCTCGTCGCCGTGCAGCCTCGGCTCGGCGCCCCGAGGCTACATCCCGGCCGGGAGCACCTATGGCAGCTCAGATGTCCGACTCAGCCTTTACGACCCAGACGCGACCCCGGCAGTCGTGGACGTGAGCGTCTCGGACGGAACTGGTCTGAGCTCGCCGCCCGCTTTCCAGGGCGTGGTCGTGCCGGCCAAGGGTCTCGTCGTGTTGGACCTCCGGCGGTGGGTCTTTCAGGTGAGCTCCCTGGCGCTTACGGCTACCGCGGTGAGTGGCGATGTGGTCATCGGGGTGCTGGAAACGACTGCAGCTACCGTAGCGATGAGATCGGGGGCTGGGGGGGCCGAGAAGACCACGCATCTAGGACTTACCGGCGCCTCGCTGCTCGTCGGGCCCGACCGGGCCTTGGCGAGGTGGTCCTTCACGGCGTTGCAGTCGCGAACAGGGGTGACGAGCATGTTCTCGGTCTATGACCCCGGGACGAAACCCCTTTCGGTGAGTGTCGCCCCGCCCGGCCAGTCCGGGCGCGTGGCGGCGCTCACCGAAGATGTCCCGGCCGGGGGGATAGTCGAGTTCGAGACGCCCATCACACCGGGGACCCGCCTTGGGGCGAGGTCGGTCGTAGTCTCGAGCACTCAAGGCGCGCCGATCGTCGTCGCCCGCATCACGGCCCGCCAGCAAGGTCCTGACCTCGAGGCTGTGGACGTGACAGCAGGCACCGGGGGGCCCAGCAAGAGATGGCTTCTGCCCGGGGCTGTGGTGACGGCCAAGATCGGCGACAGCCTTACCCTCGTCGACCCGGGCAGCGAGGTCGCCTCTGTAAGTCTGGCCGAACTGCCGGAGCTGCCGGCCGTGCCGGTCAGCTTCGCCACTGTGACGGTCTACCCCGGCACAGAGCGCGACATAAACCTCGGCCGGATCATGCACAACGTCGCAGGGTTCGCCCTGGAGATCTCCTCGAGCGCCCCGGTGCTCGTCGAAGAGCAGTTCACGCCCAGCCACGGCCAGACAACGGCACTGGGAGCTATCCCGATCTCGCCCTGAGGCGCCCTCTTCTGGCGCCAGCGGGCGGCGGCGAGGTCAGACGTCGGTCTTCGGAACGCCCGTGGAGGGCAGCACCGACACCGGCGGTGTCGCCATGACGCCACCGGAGAGCGATGGCGCGTAGCGCTCGGTCGTGCGCTTCTCCTCGCCCTCGGCCGGGCCGTGCACGGGCTTGCCGTAGGCGACGTCTACGAGGCGGGCTATCTCGGCTCCGTCAACGGTCTCGAACTCCAAAAGCGCTGCCGCCACTGCCTCGAGGCCAGCCTTGTGCTCGCGCAGCACAGCGGTCGCCCTTGCCTCCTGCTCGCGAAGGATGCGGGCTACCTCCTCGTCGACGACTCGGCTCGTGTCCTCCGAGTAGTCACGAGTGTGCATGAGGTCCTCGCCCAAAAAGACCATGCCCTGCGAGCCCCAGGCCATCGGCCCGACACGCTCAGACATGCCCCACTCGCGCACCATCTTGCGGGCCAGCTCGGTGTTGCGCTGCAGGTCGTCGCTCGCCCCGGTGGAGAGGTCCCCGTAGATCATCAGCTCGGCCACGCGGCCACCCATGCGAACGACGAGGGCGTCCTCGATGTACTCGCGGGGGTAGAGGTGCCTCTCCTCGGTCGGCAGCTGCTGGGTGACACCGAGGGCGAGCCCGGTCGGGATGATGCTCACCTTGAGCAGTGGGTCGGCGTGAGGAAGCACGTAGGCGAGCACTGCGTGGCCACCCTCGTGGAAGGCGACACGGGCCCGTTCGAGCTCTGAGAGCACGAGAGAGTCCCGGGGCTGGCCCATCAAGATACGGTCTCTCGCGGCGTCGAAGTCACGCATCTCAATGAACTGGCTCCCGCGCCTTACCGCATGCAGCGCCGCTTCGTTGACCAAGTTGGCAAGGTCGGCGCCCGACATCCCCGGAGTGCCCCGGGCGATGATGGACAGGTCCACGTCGGGCCCCATGCGCTTGTCCTTGCAGTGCACCTTCAAGATAGGGAGGCGCTCGTCGAGGTCCGGGAGAGGAACGACAATCTGGCGGTCGAACCGGCCGGGACGCAACAGGGCTGGGTCCAAGATGTCCGGGCGGTTCGTGGCGGCCATGATCACTATGCCCTCGGCCACGTCGAAGCCGTCCATCTCGGAGAGCATCTGGTTGAGCGTCTGCTCGCGCTCGTCGTGGCCGCCGCCGAGCCCGGCGCCGCGCTTTCGACCGATCGAGTCGATCTCGTCGACAAAGATGATGGCCGGGGCCTGCTTGCGGGCGGTCTGGAAGAGGTCGCGGACCCTGCTGGCGCCTACGCCTACGAACATCTCCATGAAGTCCGACCCGCTCACCGACAAGAAGGGGACACCTGCCTCGCCGGCAACGGCGCGGGCGAGGAGGGTCTTGCCTGTCCCGGGCGGTCCGACGAGAAGGACGCCTTTTGGCACTCGTGCGCCAATTTCTTTGAAGCGTCCGGGTGACTTCAGGAAGTCGACGACCTCAGAGATCTCCTGCTTGACGCCCTGATAGCCGGCCACATCGTCGAAGGTGGTCCGCGGGCGCTCAGCGGTGTATACCTTGGCCCGCGACCTTCCTATCGACATGATGCCTGACATCTGGCCCTGGGCACGGCGCGACATCCAAACGAAGAACCCGATGATCAACGCCACCGGGAGCAGGTAGATGAGGATCTCGCCGAGGGCGCTCGAGCTGGGCGTCGAGAAGGTGTACTTGATTCCGGAGGCCTTGAGCTCGGCGTAGAACGAGTCGGGAAGCTGGCTCGGTCCGGTCGAGGTGTAGTGCGTGCCGTCGGTGAGGGTGCCGGTAATGCCACCGGTCGAGTTGTTGAAGTTGGCGGTTTTGACCTGGTGGGTGACGAGGTCGTGCTGGAACTGAGAGAACTGAAGCGCCTTCGAGGTCGTCTTGTTGAACATGCCCGAGCCAATGAAAAGCACGATGAGGACCACGACTACCAGAGCTATGGCCCAGCGCCAGACCTGGTCCGAGCCCGAGGAGGCACCGGGTCCTGTCCTTCCCGGTCCATTTCCGGGGCGCATGTCTTGAGGCTGACGGCTCACGCCGCCTATCGTAGGCGGCGGCGAGCCAAGGCCGGTCCGCGGGGCTGTCGCGGGCAAAGTTCAGGGGCCGGGGTCTGTTTCGGTGCGGGCCGCGTTCGTGCTCGCGCTTGACCGCAGGGCTCCTGGCGACGACGCTCGCAGGCGTGAATCTTCGCCGTGGGCGCCCGAGGCTGGCGGCCACGTCCCAGCTCAAAAAAGCCGTGCCTGATCCACCGTCGCCGCCGGTGGCCAACCATTTCGGCTTGGTTGAAGCGGCGTTCGGCCTCTTGGGCGGATTCCTGCTAGCTACCTTGGCGGTGTCGGCCTACGCCGCCTCGACTCCTCACGGCCAGCAGGCGAGTCAGTACGGCGAGGAGGTCGTGAGCCTCGTCGGGCTGTGGGTGGGATTTGTCGGGGCCGCGGTCATCGCGACCAGGTTGGCGGCCCATCTTGAGCTTGCTGGCGCCCGGCGAGCCGGCACGCCCGGGCGAGCTGAGCGTCATGGCACCGGAAGTGTCGTGCGCGACTATGGCCTGGTCCTTAGGCCCTGGCCCGACATCCCGCTCGGGATTGTCGCCGGCGTGGCCTCGCAGTACCTGCTCGTCCCCGTTGCCGAGGCGCCCCTTTTGCCTTTCGTGCACCACCTTTACAGTCGTCTCGGTCATCCCGCCCAGAACCTCACCGGCCACGCCTTTGGCACAGGACTCATCGTCATCTCGGTCCTCGTATGCCTCGGCAGCCCGCTCATCGAGGAGCTGTTCTTCCGTGGCCTGCTCATGCGGGCCCTTCTTGGCAGTCTCGAGGACCTCGGCCAGCGCCTCGCGCCGGCCGTGTCGATCACCCTGACCGCTCTCGTCTTCGCGCTCGCCCACTTCGAGGCGCTGCAGTTCCTCGGATTGGCCGCCTTCGGGGCGGTGCTCGGCTATCTCGCCTGGCGCACCGGTCGCCTGGGACCCTCGATCATCGCCCACATGGCGTTCAACACCGTCACGATCGTCGCCATAGTGGCGTCGCGATGAGTCCGAGTAGGCTCGGCTGCGATGACACCTGAGCCGTCACAGTCCGCAGAGTCTCGTTTTTCCAGCGTCTTTAAGGCTTACGACATCCGGGGCACGGTCCCAGACGAGCTCGACGCCCGCATGGCTTATGCCGTCGGTGTCGGCTTTGGCACCTTCGTGCTCGCCCAACAGGTGTCGGATCCCCGGGTCGTGCTCGGGCGTGACATCCGCGAGTCAGGTCTCGAACTGAGCCGGGCCTTCAGCGCCGGAGTGCTCGCGGCCGGCCTCGGCGTCGTCGACATCGGCCTCGCCTCGACGGACCTGCTCTATTTCGCCTCCGGCAAGCTCAACCTGGCCGGGGCGATGCTCACGGCGTCGCACAACCCGCCCGCCTACAACGGCATCAAGCTCTGTCTGCCTGGGGCCCGCCCAATCGGGCGCGACTCGGGTCTGGGCGAGATAGCCAGCGTGGCGATAACGGCCTACGGCGACGCCCCAGGTGACGGTGGGGCCGCAGCCGTTGTCGGTGACGAGCGCGTCGAGCGCCTCGACCTGCTCGACGACTTCGCCGCGCATGTGCGTTCGTTCGTGGATGTGGCGAGCCTCAAGCCGCTGAAGGTGATCGCCGACACCGCCAACGGCATGGGGGGCCTCGTTGCCCCTCGGGTGTTCGCAGGCCTGCCTTTCAAACTCGAGATCCTCTTCGCCGAGCTCGACGGCACATTTCCGAACCATCCGGCCGACCCGATCCAGGTGAAGAACCTGGCTGACTTGAGGGCTCGGATCCTCGAGGACCATGCCGATGTCGGTCTCGCCTTCGACGGCGACGCCGACCGGGTCTTTCTCGTCGACGAGAAGGCTGAGCCGTTGTCTGGCTCACTGACAACGTCGATCGTTGCCGCAACCATGCTCCAGCGTCACCCGGGGGCGAAGATCCTCTACAACCTCATCTGCTCGCACGCCGTGCCCGAGATTGTGATCGAGCAGGGCGGCATCCCCATCCGCACCCGGGTAGGCCACTCGTTCATAAAGGCGGTGATGGCCGAGACCGGTGCCATCTTCGGCGGAGAGCACTCCGGGCACTACTACTTCCGTGACAACTACCGGGCCGACTCGGGCATCATCGCCGCCCTCGTCGTGCTCGAAGCCGTCTCCAAGGCCGGGGTCCCGCTCTCGGAGTTCAGGCTGCAGTTCGAGCGCTACTCGGACTCAGGCGAGATCAACACCGAGGTGGCTCACCCGGCCGAGGTGATCGACAAGGTGGCCGCGCACTACAAAGCGGCGGGCGCCGAGATCGATGACCTCGACGGCATCACTGTCCAGGAGGGCGACTGGTGGTTCAACCTGCGCCCGTCGAACACAGAGCCACTGTTGAGGCTCAATCTTGAGGCTCGCGACGCGAAAGAGCGCGACAGACACCTTGACGAGGTGCTCAGGCTCATCCATCAGTTTGCAGGAAGCGCCCAGCTTTGACCACGGTCTCATGACGACGAAAGGTGCCAAGCATGCCGCTCGACCCGCAGCTGCTCTCGCTCCTCGCTTGCCCTGAGGACAAAGGACCGCTGCTCTACTTCCCAGACGAGGAGATGCTCTACAATCCGCGCCTGCACCGCGGTTACCGAATAGTCGACGGCATTCCGGTGATGCTCGTTGACGAAGCCGAGGCCGTCTCCGATGCCGAGCATGCCCGCCTTATGGCAAAGGCTCAGGCCGAGCACATAACGGAGAACTTCGAACCAGGGGAGGGCGCAGGCCGCGCCCAGCCGCGATGAGCTGGATCTCGCCAGACAGCCAGGACATGCTCAAGGCGACGGCCGGGCTGCCCGAGCAGCTGGAGGTCTCGGCCGCGATGGCGCTCGAGGTGCCCGGTCTTCCCTCGTCCGAGGGCCTTGACTCGATCGTGGTGCTCGGCATGGGGGGAAGCGGTGTCGCCGGTGAGATCCTCCAGGCAGTCGGTAAGAACCAGCTGCGCCTGCCTGTTGTGCTCTCGGGTGACTACTCGCCGCCGGCCTTTGTCGGTCCGGGCACGCTCGTGTTCGCCGTTTCATTCTCCGGACAGACCGAGGAGACCCTTGAGGCGGCCCAGGCCGCCTTGAGAAGAGGCGCTCGGCTGATCGCGGTCACAGGGGGCGGACGCCTCGCTGAGCTGGCGGGTGCCCACAATGCGCCCGTGTTCTCGACAGTGCCCGGCATCCCTCAACCGCGCGCCGGTGTGGCGACCACGACCGCGCCCCTTCTCATCGCCGCCGAGCGACTCGGCCTGCTCGAGGGGATGACCGGTGCCATCGCCTCAGCCGTCGAGCAGTTAAAGCGGCGACGGGACTCCCTTGTTGAGGGAGACGGGGTGGCTTTGGAGATAGCCCAGCAGCTCGACCGCACGATCCCGCTTGTGCAGGGGGCGAGCGGCATCGGAGCTGTGGCCGCCCGGCGCTGGAAGACCCAGGTGAACGAGAACGCCAAAGCACCCGCGTTCTATGCCGCTCAGCCGGAGTGGTGCCACAACGAGATCTGCGGCTTCGGACAGAACGGAGACGTGACTCGACAGGTGACCACGATCGTGGAGCTGCGCACAGACTTCGAACACCCACAGGTCCAGCGCCGCTTCGGCCTCGTGCAAGAGCTTGTGGGTGAGGCTGTGGCCTCGGTGATCGAGGTGCGGGCCGAGGGACGGGGCGAGATAGCCCAGCTGTTCGACCTCATCACGGTCGGTGACTTCGTGAGCTTGCACCTGGCCACGCGAGAGGGGATCGATCCTGGACCCGTCCCAATCCTCGTGGAGGTAAAGCGCCTCTTGCAGGTGGCGAGGCAGTAGGCACTCGGGGGCCGCGCCGATGAGCTTGCGACCCGACGCAGAGATCGCCGACCTAAGCCTTGCCGGCCTCGGCCAGCTCAGGATCGCCTGGTCGGACGCCGAGATGCCCGTGCTCGCCTCGGTCAGGGAGCGGTTCGCGCGCGAGCGTCCTTTGGACGGCCTTGTAGTAGGTGCATGCCTACACATCACCACCGAAACGGCGACCTTTCTAAAGACGTTGAAAGCAGGGGGAGCCACCGTTCTCGCATGTGCCTCGAACCCGCTCTCGACCCAGGACGACGTCGCCGCTGCCCTCGTCGCCGACGAGGGCATCGCCACATTCGCCGTCAAAGGCGAGACCCAGGCGAGCTACTACAGCCACATAGACGCCGTGTTGGACGGGCATCCCCGTCTCACCATGGACGACGGCTGTGACCTTGTCTCACGACTCCACCAGTTTCGACCCGACCAGCTCCCCGAGCTGATCGGCGGCACCGAGGACACGCGTACCGGGGTCATCCGCCTGAGGGCGATGGAGATGGCGGGCATCTTGCGCTATCCGATCGTCGCTGTGAACGACGCCGCCACAAAGCGCCTGTTCGACAACCGTCACGGGACCGGCCAGTCCACGATCGACGGCATTGTCCGGGCCACGAATATCCTGCTCGCCGGGAAGCGCTTTGTCGTGGCCGGCTACGGCTACTCCGGAAAGGGGGTGGCCGCCCGGGCGAGGGGGATGGGTGCGCTGGTGACCGTCACCGAGATAGACCCCCTTCGTGCCCTTGAGGCCGTCACCGACGGTTTCGAGGTCGAGCCGATGCAGGTCGCGTGCGGAAAAGGTGAGGTGTTCGTGACCGTGACCGGAAACCGGGATGTTCTTCGAGCCGAGCACTTCGCGAAGATGCGCGATGGGGCAATCCTCGCCAACGCAGGTCACTTCGATGTCGAGATCGACCTCGTCGCTCTTGATGAGATGGCCGAGGGCAAGCGGCGGCTCGTCCGCCCGATGGTCGAGGAGTTCACCATCGTTGCCCAGGACGGCTCGTCCCGCCGCATACTCGTGCTTGCCGAGGGCCGGCTCGTCAACCTGAGCGCGGCAGAGGGCCACCCCGCGGCGGTGATGGATCTCTCTTTTGCCAACCAGGCCCTCGTAGCTGAGTGGCTCGTCAAAGACCGCGGCCTGCTCACAAATCGCGTCCACGAGGTACCGGCCGAAATCGACGCGAGGATCGCCGAACTGAAGCTCGACACGATGGGGATCGTCCTCGACGAGCCGACCGTGTCCCAGCAGGCCTATATAGCTTCTTGGACGATTGGTACCTGAGCTGCGCGCCGGTGTCGAAGGTGCGGGCGCGTAGACTTGGCCTCGATGGGCTGCGCGGGTCTGTGGTTGCAAGTCGATGCCAGTCGCAGGCGAAACGACCCACGTAAGGCGACTCGTGGTCGCTGAGCATGGTGCGGTTTAGAAGTAAGCCCTGCCCTGCAAGGTACCGATTGGCGGTGCCGGCGGGAGAAGGGAGCAACCGTGATCTGCGGTGTGGCAGGGGTGGGGTGAGGACATCCTCCTACGCCAGGCACGGGACACCCTCAGCAGGCGAGTGTGGGGTCAAAGACCAGGTCAGCCGCGTTTGCCCGTCATTGGTCCCTGACTGAGTGCCTGATCATTAAGGAGCCGCTCCATGGAGATCACGGTGCAGACCCGCCACTTGGACATCCCCGACCAGCTTCGCCAGGCCGCGGTGGAAAAGGCCCAGCACCTGGAGCGGTTCCTCGAGGGATCCAAGACAGCAGAGGTCATCTTTACCCGGGACCATGCGGCGCGCGACGACGGCCATGTGACCTGCGAGGTGCTGGTCGTGGCCCGGGGCCGCTCAGTGCGGGTACGGGCCAGCGCCCACGCGGCAAAGGACGCGCTCGAGGCCGCCATGAGCAAAGAAGCGGTGCGGCTCACCCGGATGCAGGACCGGCTCGTGCACCGCTCGCGCCCACGCCACGGGGCGGCGAGCCCACGAGCGACGGAGCCCTCGGCCTGAACCTCTCCCAAAGCCCCGATCAGGGCCGCGCCGAGGTCGTAGCGCCCCGCGTCGCCATCGTGGGCGCGACCGGTACGGGAAAGACTGCTCTCGCCCTGGAGATGGCGCGTCGCCAGCCGGGCCGCTACGAGCTCGTCTCGGTTGACGCCATGGCTGTCTACCGCTTCTTGGACATCGGAACGGCTAAACCCACACCGGCCGAACGGGCCGAGGCTTCCTGGCACCTCATCGACATCGTCGACCCCTCCCAGCAGTTCTCGGTGGCCGCGTTCCAGGCCGAGGCGATGGGCGCCCTCGAGGGGATCGAAGCACGCGGTCACGTGCCCGTCCTCGTCGGTGGCACCGGCCTCTATCACCGCGCGGTACTGGACTCGCTCTCCATACCGGCCCGGTTCCCGCAGCTGGTGGCCGAGCTCGAGGAAGAGGCTGAGCGGCCCGGAGGTCTGGCCGAGCTGTTCGGCCGCCTGCGCGAGCTGGACCCGGTAGCGGCCCAGCGCGTCGAGCCGGCCAACCGGCGCAGGATCGTGCGGGCCCTCGAGGTGACCCTCGGGACAGGACGCCCCTTCTCGTCATTCGGGCCCGGGCTCGTCGCCTACGCGCCGACGACGGCGGTCATCGTCGGGCTCGAGCTCGAACGCGGTGAGCTCGACCGCCGCTTGGCGACCCGCTTCGACGAGCAGCTCGCCCGCGGGCTGCTCGAGGAGGTTCGTGCCCTTTCACTGAGGCCGGCCGGGTTGTCGCGGACAGCTCGGCAGGCAATCGGCTACCGGGAACTGCTCAGCCATATCGAAGATGGCGCGCCGCTGGAGCAGGCCAAGGCCGAGTCGCTCCGCCGCCTTCGCTCCCTCGCCCGCCGCCAAGAGGCGTGGTTCAGGCGCGACCCACGAGTGAGCTGGCTACGGGCCGATCGCAGTGACCTCTACGAGGCTGTGCAGGCGATTTTGGGACACGCCGACAGCGCCGTGGCCGTGCGACACTGATGGGCGTGCTGGCGCTGGTCAAACTCCACGGCCTCGGGAACGACTTCCTCGCCTGCTTGGACGGCGAGGCGCTCGACGCCGCGGCCGGGGAGCTCGCGGTGTCACAGTCTGGCCTCGACCGCGTCGCGGGCCTCGCGTGGGCACTGTGCGATCGCCACTTTGGTATCGGGGCCGACGGTCTTCTCGTGCTACGGGACCCCGTCTCGGGCGGGGATGTCCGAATGGAGCTGCGCAACGCTGACGGGGGACGGGCAGAGACTAGTGGCAATGGCCTGCGCTGCTTCGCCCTTGCGGTCATTGAGGCGGGCATCGTTTCTGGTCCCGCAGTGGCCATTGAGACCGACGCCGGAACGCGCCGGGCAGCTGTTGTCTCCCGAGGAACGGACGGCTCGGGCGATGTCACCGTCGAGATGGGCACGGTAAGGACCGCCCGGTCCGAGCCCGTCGCCGAAGCCGGCCTGCCCGGCTCGAGGTCGCTGCCCTGGCCGGCCTGGTCGGTCGATGCAGGCAATCCCCACCTCGTCCTGCTCGCCCCCGCTCTCGGGGGCATCGCCCTTTGCACGATTGGCCCCGAGCTGGAAAATCGGCGCCCCGGTGGCCAGAACGTCGAGTTCGTCGCCTATGAGCCAGCCAAGGCCATGATCTCGCTCGTGGTGTGGGAGAGGGGGGCCGGAGCCACACTGGCCTGTGGGAGCGGGAGCGTGGCCGCTGCTGCGGCGTTGCACTCGGCTGGGATCTCGCCGCCGGTCGTACGAGTCCACAACCCGGGCGGGACAGCCGAGGTGAGCCTTGCCGGGGACGACCCGCTTGCTGTCACAGCACAGCTCGGCGGGCCCGTGCAGAAGATCGCCCGAGTCGAGATCGACCCGCGTGAGCTGCGCGGGCCGTCACAGGATGTGGCTGCCTCGTGACGATGGTCCGGCCCACACTCATCGACCGGAGGTTCCGGGAGAAGATCGTGCTTGTGGGGATGCTGTCTTGGCCCCGCACCATGGAAGAGGTCGAGGCGAGCCTCGACGAGCTCGCGCTTCTCGTCGACACCGCAGGCGCCGATGAGGCCGCCCGAGTACTACAGCGACGTCAAGCAGCCGACCCGGCCACTTATATCGGGCGAGGCAAGGCGGAGGAGCTGCGCAGGATCAGCGAGGCCGTCGATGCCGACACCGTCGTCTTCGACGACGAGCTGACGCCGGCTCAGCAACGCAACCTCGAAAAGATCCTCGGTCGGACCGCTATTGACCGAACGGCGGTGATCCTCGACATCTTCGCCCAGAACGCTCACACGCCAGAAGGCCGGGCACAGGTCGAGCTGGCGCTTAGCCGCTACCGGCTCCCGCGCCTTAGAGGCAAGGGCCTCGCGTTGTCCCAGCAGGCCGGCGGGATCGGGACGAGGGGGCCCGGCGAGACCCAGCTCGAGGTCGACCGGCGGCGCATCATGCGTCGCATCCGCAAGCTCGAGCTGGAGCTGCGCGACTTAGAAGCGACCCGGCGCACCCAGCACAAGGCACGACGGCGCGGAGCGCTTCGCAGTCTCTCCCTGGTCGGGTACACCAATGCCGGTAAGTCCAGCCTGCTCAATGTCTTCACCGATGCCGGCGTACTCGTTGAGGACCGGCTCTTTTCCACCCTCGACCCGCGTACGCGACGCCTGGAGCTGCCCGGCGGCGAGTCCGTGCTCTGCTCCGACACGGTCGGATTTGTGCGCAAGCTTCCTCACCAGCTCGTCGACGCCTTCCATGCCACCTTGGAGGTAGTAAGCGCCGCTGATCTGCTCGTCCATGTCGTCGACGCCTCGGCCGCCGACCCGGAGGCTCAGATCGACGCCGTGCGCACCGTGCTGGCCGAGATCGGCGCGGGAGAGGTTCCCGAGCTGTTGGCGTTCAACAAAGCCGACCTCGACCGGCGCAAGGCTGGTCGGCTGATGGCGGCCCATCCCGGCTCGGTGGCCTGTTCCGCCCTCACCGGTCGGGGTGTGCCCGAGCTGCTCCGGGCCATAGCGGACCGGCTGAGGCTGGAGGACCGCACCGTGGAACTGTCTGTGCCCGTGGCCCGCGGGGACGTGGTAGCCGCCATCCACCGCGAAGGCGAGGTACTCGGTGAGCGCTACGAGGGCGAGCAGGTGCTTGTGAGGGCGCGCCTTGACGAGGAGGGGGCCCGCCGATACGCGGAGTTCGTCCAAAGGTGACCGGCCCCGCTGACGGGGCGGCGACGGCCGGCTTCGTGCCTCCCGTGTACCCCTATGACAGGCTCGCCGCTTTGGCCCGGATCGCCGACGCCCATGAAGGAGGGGTCGTCGACCTGTCGGTCGGCACGCCGTGTGATCCTCCGCCCGCCCTGGTCCTCGAGGCGCTCGCGAGCTCAGGCACAGAGCGGGGCTACCCATCCTCTGTGGGCACGGCTGAGTACCGCGAGGCAGCAATCGAGTGGATGAGGCGGCGATTTGGCGTCGAGGACGAACGAGTTGCCGTCGCCGCTTGTGTCGGCACGAAGGAGTTCGTCTCGGGGCTGCCGCACTGGCTGCGGCTTCGCACGCCCGAGAAGGACACCGTTCTTTGCCCCAGGCTCGCCTATCCGACCTACGAGATGGGTGCCATCCTCGCCCGCTGCCGGGCAGTGGCCGTGGGGGAGCGACCCGACGGGACGATGGACTTGTCGTCGATCTCTCCCGAGGATGCTGAACGGGCGCTCTGCTTGTGGGTCAACAGCCCGGGCAACCCCGCCGGCCGCCTCGAGGACCTGGGAACGGCAGCTTCGTGGGGGCGCTCGCAGCGCGTGCCCGTCTTCTCCGACGAGTGCTATGTGGAGTTCACCTGGGCCGGCCGGGGTCACAGCATCCTCGAGCACGGGTCAAACGGTGTCGTCGCAGTCCATTCGCTCTCGAAGCGATCGAACCTGGCCGGGCTTCGAGCCGGTTTCTATGCCGGGGACCGCGAGCTCGTCTCATATCTCTCCAAGTTGCGCCAGCATGCCGGCTTCATGGTCCCTGGACCAGTCCAGCACGCCGGCGCCGTTGCGCTCGGCGACGACGCGCACGTCGAATCTCAACGAGCCCGGTACTTCGGCCGGCTGGAGCGCTTCGCCGAATTACTGAGCGGAACTGGGATCGACGCCACGGTGCCGGGCGGTTCGTTCTACCTATGGGTGGCGGTCCCCGAGCCAGTGGTGGAGGCCGATTGTTCGGACCAGAACCCCGGATGGGCGCTTACTCGATGGCTCGCAGTTCACGGGGGAGTTCTCGTATCGCCCGGAGACACCTATGGGCTAGCAGGCGCCGGCCACGTACGCGTCGCTCTCGTCCAGCCCGACGAGCGCCTCGAGCTCGTCGCACGCAGGCTCGAAAAGGCCAAGCTTCCACGCTGAAGGACCCGGTAGCCTCAGCGTGATGGACGAGCTGAGCAATGCTGTCGCCGAGCTCTGGAAGCGGCGCCAGACGCTTTCGGTGGGCGATCGCGAGGCACTCGAGGTGGTTAACCAAGCCATCGACCTCTTGGACCGGGGCGAGGCGCGCGTGGCCGAGATCGACCTAAGCGATCAGGTCGTAGTCAACGAGTGGCTTAGACGGGCGATATTGCTGCTGTTCATCCTCTCTGAGGTCAGGCCCCTCGAGCACGGCCCGTTCGAGTACACCGACAAGTTGCCCCTAAAGCACGGCTTTCGCGAGGCAGGCGTGCGCGCCGTGCCCGGGGCCTCTGCTCGTCGCGGTGCCTTCTTGGGTCGCGGGGTCGTGCTCATGCCGAGCTATGTGAACATCGGCGCCTACGTGGGGGCCGAGACGATGGTGGACACCTGGGCGACCGTGGGCTCGTGCGCCCAGATCGGCGAGAGGGTCCATCTATCGGGCGGCGTCGGCATCGGCGGGGTGCTGGAGCCACCAAACGCCCGGCCTGTCGTCATCGAGGACGAGGTACTGGTCGGGAGTCGCTCGATGGTGACCCAGGGGGCCCGCGTCGGAAAGGGCGCGGTGCTGGGCGAGGGAACGATCCTTAACCCGTCCATCCCTGTCATCGACGCCTGGTCCGGCGACGAACTCGGTCGTGGTTACGTGCCGCCCTGGAGCGTCGCTGTCGGCGCCATGAGGCGCCGCGAGTACCCTGGCGGCGAGTTCTTCCTGCCCTGTGTGCTCGTCGTGCGCCACCTGACCCCGGGCGAGCGCCACGACAAGGCAATGCTGAACGAGATCCTTCGCGAGCACGGTGCCTCAGCGTGAGCCCACCGGGCGGAGACCTCCTAGAGCTGACAGCGCAGCTCGTCGACATCCCCTCTGTCAGCCATGACGAGGCCCGTGCCGCCGATTTCGTGACCGCTGCTCTCGCCGGCGCAACCCACCTCGAGACCGCTCGCATCAACGACAACATCGTCGCGCGGACATCGTTCGGCCACGGGCGACGCCTTGTCATTGCGGGTCACCTCGACACAGTTCCCCCAAACGGGAACGAGCGCGCCCTGCTCGAGGCTGAAAGGTGTTCGGGTCTCGGAGCCGCAGACATGAAGGGCGGCTTGGCGGTGATGATCGAGCTCGCCCGAAGCGTTCGCGAGCCAGTGATCGATCTGACCTACATCTTTTACGCCTGTGAGGAAGTCGCCCAGCGCTACTCCGGTCTGCTCGAGATCGAGGCGGGTGCACCCGCTCTTCTCAATGCCGACGCCGCCATCTTGTGCGAGCCGACCTCTGCAGCCGTCGAGGCCGGTTGTCAGGGAGTGCTGCGTGTTGAGATCCGGCTCAAAGGCGAGCGTGCCCACTCCGCAAGGAGCTGGAGCGGCGTCAACGCCATCCACAGGCTTGGCAGTCTGCTCGAGCGCGTCGAGGCCTTCGAGGAACGCACACCGGTACTCGAGGGCTGCGAGTTTCGCGAGTCGCTCCAGGCTGTGCGGGTTGCCGGCGGGGTCGCCAACAACGTTGTTCCCGACGATGTCTGCCTGCTCCTAAGTCTTCGCTACGCACCTGACCGCACAAGCGAGGAGGCCTTCCAGGCTCTAAGCGACCTGCTCGCGCCCGCGATCGATCCGGAGCGAGGCGACAGCATCGTCGTCGAGGAGTCCGCCCTGGCGGCGGCACCCAACCTTGAGCACCCCCTCCTCTCTGCGCTCGTGGTCGCGAGCTCGAAGCCACCCCGGGCCAAGCTTGGTTGGTCAGATGTCAGCTTCTTCACCGGACGCGGCGTCCCGGCAGCGAACTTCGGGCCCGGTGACCCGCTTCTGGCTCACAGCGCAGGGGAGTGGGTCGCAAGAGATGAGCTCGAGATGGTCTACACCGGCCTCGAGCAGTTAGTGGTGGGCGCTTTGTGAGATGTCACCCAGGTCAAAGGCGTCTTAGCACGGTCACGACCTTGCCATAGATGACGACCTGGTCCGTGGCTACCTCCATCTCGGAATAGGCGGGGTTGGCAGGGACGAGCACGACCTTGCCCCGACGCTTACGCAGCGTCTTCACCGTTGCCTCGTCCTCTCCGATGGCGGCCACCACGATGTCGCCGGACTCTGCGTCCTCCTGGCGACGGACAACGACGAAGTCCCCGTCGAAGATGCCTACGTCGATCATCGACTCGCCGCGTACTTTCAACATGAACAGCTCACCGGCTCCGGTGAGATCGCGAGGGATAGGCAGAAGCTCTTCGACCGACTCCTCGGCGAGGACGCCGGTGCCTGCTGCGACGTGACCGAGCAAAGGGACGTGAGCCACGGGGCGCACGCGGATCGCCGCTCCCGATGATGGCTCCCATCTCACGATGATGGCTCTCGGCTTGGTCGGGTCGCGCTGCAGATAGCCCTCCTTCTGCAGCACCTGCAGGTGCGTATGAACAGTCGAGGGCGAAGTGAGGCCAACCGCCTGACCTATCTCGCGCACAGAGGGGGGATAGCCCCGCTCGCGGATCTGTTCCGCAATGAACTCGAGGATCCTGCGCCGCTTTCCTGCCAGGGTCGCCTCGGACATTTGTGCTCCTCCCATCCCGACCGCCGTTCCGGTCTTTGTTCGAGAGGCTAAGCCGCTCGGGCAGCGAATGCAAACACCCGTTCGTAAAACAAGCGTTCGACTTCCTCCTTGACAACGAACAGACGTTCGTGGTCATATTTAATAACCGAACATACGTGCGCCGACCGGGCGCCCGAGCCAGAGGTCGGCTCGGCACTGTGGCCGGCCCGCGAGAGGCCCGAGGAGGGATAGTGGGAGCACTTGCCCAGAGCGACCAGATGGCCGGCGGGCGGCTCGCGGAGACGACGCCCCCGTCAAAGCGTGACCCACAAAGACGGCCACGGACGGCCGGGCGGACACAAGTTGGTTGGAACGTGCTCGCCGAGGAGCTCGTCCCTTTCCCCGCTGCTCAGGCTGGGCGCGAACTTCCCACAGAGCACCGACTACCTCGAGAGCCACGGCGGCAGCCCGACGAGGAGAGGCACAAGGCCGGTCGCCCGTTGTGCGACCACAATCCGAGCCTGTCCGACAGGGCGGTCTCGGAGCCAAGGCGCTGCTCAAGGCCGTTGACTGCCCGGGCGGGGGATCGAAGAGCCGAGGTCCGATCCCGGCGGGTCGCCTCCCGATCGCGAGGGTTGCAGCGCCTCCTCCCCGGCGCTGCCACCCTCGCGATCGTGGCGGCCGTCTGGGTGGGAGCCGGGGCCCTGTCGAGCCTTCACCACCAGGCCTTGGTCATCCCCGCCGCAGCTGTAAGGGTCCACGGCGGATACGTCTATGTCGTGCGCCCGGGGGACACCTTGTGGTCGATCGCCTCCGAGATGGAACCGAGCGGTGACCCACGGCCCCTCGTAGCCAAGCTTCAGCAGCAGCTGCACGGTGCCGAGCTGGTCGCGGGCGACGAGCTGAGGTTGCCCTGAGGCCGTAGGTGTACATCTCGGGCCGGCTCGCGCCCGTGAGCGCCGGATCGGCGCTACGGTCGGCTCGTGCGCTGCCCGTGGTGCGGGGCGACCGAAGACCGGGTCGTGGACTCTCGCGAGGTGGAACAAGGTGAGGCCATTCGCCGCCGACGCGAGTGCCTGTCTTGCGCCGCGCCGCTTCACCACCGTTGAGCGGATGAACCAAGGGGTGCTGTGGGTTCTCAAGCGATCGGGCCACCGTGAGCCCTTCGAAAAGAGCAAGGTGATCGCCGGCGCTCGCGCCGCCTGCAAGAACCGCCCGGTCGCCCCCGAGCAGCTCGAGGAGCTCGCCGCCGCCGTGGAGCGGATCGCGTGGTCGCTCGGGCCCGAAGTGCAGAGTGAACAGGTGGGCCTGGCCGTCCTCGAAGCCTTGAGAGAGCTCGACGACGTGGCGGCGGTGCGTTTTGCCAGCGTGTACAAGGGATTCGAGGAAGTGGACGACTTCGCCCGCGAGCTGGGGCTCTTGAACAGGGAGACCGCGCCCGACAAAGGCGTTGCTCAAGCTGATCGCCCCAGTCCCACGCGAGGGCCGGCGGGCGGGGGCGAGTTATGACAGACGCAGTCTTAGACGAGCCACCGGCGAGCGCCCTGGCCATCTATGCCCACCCGGACGACCCGGCCATCTCTTGCGGGGGGACGCTCGCCAGCTGGGCCACCATGGGGAGCACGGTTCACATCGTCATCTGCACAGCGGGTGACAAGGGGACGACGGACCCGGACACTGACCCTGAGGCACTTGCCCGGTCTCGGGTCGGCGAGGCGGAGCGCTCGGCGGAGGTGCTCGGCGTCGCCGGATCGTATTTCCTCGGCCATCTCGACGGAGAGCTGGACAACGACGCAACTCTGCGGCGCGAGCTGGTGCAAATCATCCGGGACCTCCGGCCGGAGGCAATCATCAGCCCGGATCCGCTCGCGGTCTTCTTCGGCGAGCACCACTACAACCATCGCGACCACCGGGTCGTAGGTTGGGCAGCGCTTGACGCGGCCGCCCCTGCCGCCGCCCTGCCCCTTTACTTCAGAGGCACGGGGAAGCCGCACCAGGTCACGGCCGCGTACTTGTCCGGATCGTTGCAACCAAGCGTCTGGGTCGACGTGAGCGAGACCATCGACCGCAAAATCGAGGCGGTGGCGTGCCACTTGTCGCAGCTGACCGATGCCGGGGATTGGATCGCGAGCGCACTGCGAGACGGCGCCGAGGATGCCGGGCACGAGGCAGGTGTTGACTATGCGGAGCCTTTTCGGCGGATCTGGCTGGCTCCGTGAGCGCCGCCCTGGACATATTGCACGTCGACATGGACGCTTTCTTTGCGTCTGTGGAGGTGCTCGACGATCCGAGCCTGCGCGGGCTACCCGTGATCGTGGGTGGCACGGGCGCCCGTGGGGTGGTGGCATCGTGCTCCTATGAGGCCCGGGCCGTCGGGGTCCGCTCGGCAATGCCCATGGGAGAAGCCCGACGAAGATGCCCTCAAGCGGTTGTGCTCGGGGGAAGGCACGGGCGTTATGGCGAGGTCAGCCGTCAGCTCAACGAGGTCTTCGAGCTCTTCACTCCTCTCATCGAGCCGATATCTCTGGACGAGGCATTCCTGGACGTCTCGGGAAGCCACAAACTGTTCGGTGAGAGTGAACAGATCGGGCTAGCCATCCGTGCCCGTGTAGAAACCGACCTGCACTTGTCCTGTTCGGTCGGGGTCGCCCGATGCAAGCTGCTTGCCAAGCTTGCGTCGAGGGCCGCCAAGCCCGTCGCCTCGCCGAAAGGACCCCTTCCCGGACCCGGCGTCTTCGTAGTGGCTGCCTCTGAGGAGCTTGAGTTCCTCCACCCGCGACCGGTGTCGCATCTGTGGGGCGTTGGACCAAGAACGACTGAGCGTCTTGCTCGTTATGGGATCGGGACGATCGGAGACCTGGCCAGCATCGACCCCGAGCATCTGTCACGCCTTGTCGGGCCAAGCCTGGGCGCACAGCTTTACGACCTTGCCTGGGCAAGAGACGACCGACCGGTAATCGCCGGGCGCCCCGTGAAATCAGTCAGTCACGAGGAGACCTTCCCGACAGACGTGCACGACCGGGACCGACTGCGGCTCGAGGTCGTACGCATGGCCGACTCGGTTAGCAGCAGGCTTCGCGCCAACCACCTCCAGGGCAGAACGGTGACGCTCAAGCTTCGTTACGGAGATTTCACTACCATCACCAGGTCGCACTCGCTTGCTCGCCCTGTTGTCTCGACCGGCGAGCTCGTAAAGATCGCCGCAGCGCTCTTGTCGGCAACCGACATAGCCCCCGGCGTGCGGTTGCTCGGCGTCGGCGTCTCCTCGTTGGAGGAGCGCTTGTCACCGGCCGCTGAGCAGCTCTCGCTATGGGACCAAGCTGGGGAGACTGCCGACGCGTTGGCGAGCGGATCTCCTGGTCGTTGCGAGGTCGATGCGGCCGTCGATGCCATCAGGGAGCGCTACGGGACGGCCTCAGTCGGCCCTGCCGCGCTCGTCGGCCACGAGGGATTGCGTGTGAAGCAGCTCGGCGACTCAGCCTGGGGGCCGTCTTCGTCGCAATGACGCGTTTGGAAGAAGCTTTCCTGGGAATGAGGTCGTTTGTTGTTTGTTAGTCACATGAGGTACTTCGTGTTCACCGCCGGTTCATGGCCCTGCCGTTGTAGGGCCTATGGGCGTGTGAAATGATTGATGTTGTGCAGCAAGAGGTTTCCGGGAGGGGGTGACGATGCCGCTTTCAGAAGACGAGCAACGGATCCTCCACGAGATGGAGCAGAAACTGTACGAGCACGATCGGGCCTTTGCTGATCGTGTGAGTACGAAGTCGTCCCGTCGCCAGACGCCCCGGTCCGCCAAGGGCTGGATCGTCGCGTTCATCGCTGGGTTCGTGCTCTTGGTGGTCGCCTTTGGTTCCTCGCTTTTGCTCGGCAGTCTCGGTTTTCTGATCATGCTCGGTGCTGCCGTGGTCTACGTGCACCGGGTCAGGGAGTCGGACTCGGCCCGTTTTGGAGGACTCAAAGGCTCTGCCCGCCGTTCGGGGATGGGCGACGAGCTCTCTGAGATGCGTCGCCGTCTGCGGTCGCGTTTCGGAAACCGCAACTAACGACTTCGCCCTCCTGTTTGCTGGGTGCCGGGGTCCATTCCTGACGTGCCTGAGTCGTCTCGCGCCTGGTGGATAGAAGCGGCCTTAGCATTGGCCCGCCGGCCCGGTCTGTGGCCTACGGCGGCGCTGGAATCGGCGGTGATGGCGCCGCGCAGATGGTGGCGCCGCTGGCCACCTGTCCCTTTGGTCTCGCCGGCTTGGATGGCCTTTCGCATGGAAACCGCTTACGGTGACCCGCACGCTCGCCCGAGCGGGAAAGACGTCGTCTCCTGGCTCGAGTGGTGCAAGGTGTCACGCAGGAGCACGCAGTTGCGGTAGCCTCCGCGTGATGCCTTTACCGGGACGACAAGAAGGCTGATGTGGTCGGCCGGGCGCTCGTCCTGAACGCGTCTTTCGAGCCGCTCTCGGTCGTGGCCTCGCGACGGGCCCTCGTCCTGGTTCTATCCGACAAGGCGGAGCTACTTCACGGTACGGGGCACGATCTTCACTCAGCCCGGGCGAAGTTCCCCGAGCCATCCATAGTTCGCCTCGTCAACTATGTCCGTGTGCCGCACCAGGCACGTGTGGCAGTCACACGGCGCTCCGTTTTCGTCCGCGACGGTCACCGCTGTCAGTACTGCGGTGCTCAGGCTGAGAACATCGACCACGTCGTTCCAAGGAGCCGTGGCGGCACTCACAGCTGGGACAATGTGGTGGCCTGCTGCCGGCGCTGCAACAGCCGCAAGGAGGACAGGTTGCCCGACGAGGCCGGTTTCCGCCTCACTCGGACACCGCGGGCGCCACGGTCTCACCTGTGGCTGCTCGCTGCGAGCGGTGAGGTGCGCGACGAATGGGCTCCTTATGTCCAGCCCGTCTTGGGCTACGCCGTAGGTCTCTGAGTCCCCAGCTCGCTTCTGGCCGTTCACGGGCCTGGCCCGTCCTGGAACGGCGCGGGGCGCCCGGCGTGCTTCACGCCGCCGCGCCGGATACGGGCGGAGGGCGGCTCGCCTGTGTCTGTTTGCCCCTCGAGCCGGCGGTCGTGATCGGGAGCGCCCAGCCAGCTTCTGACTTCGACGCCGCTCGTCTGGCTCGTGGCGGCGTGGAGATAGTGCGACGACGCAGCGGGGGTGGTGCCGTGCTGGTCGCACCTGGCGGCCAGGTGTGGCTGGACGTCTTCGTGCCGACAGACGACCCGCTCTTCGATCCGGATGTCGGCAGGTCCTTCTATTGGCTGGGCGAGGTGTTCGCGAAGGCGATCATGAGCACCTTCGGGGACCTTGCGAGCTCAGCAGACATCGAGGTGCACACAGGGCGCGTGCGGACGACACCCTGGTCGAAGGTGCTCTGCTACGCGGGGCTCGGCGCGGGCGAGGTGACCGTGGCCGGCCGCAAGGTCGTCGGGATGTCGCAAAGGCGCGAGCGTGTGGGGTGCTGGATCCATTCGATGGCGCTGTTGGGTGAGCGTGCCCCTGAGCTTGCCGGTCTGCTGAGCGGTAGCGACGCCTACCGGGCATCCGCCCGAGCGGTGCTTAAGGGCGTCGGCCTTCTCGGCGCAGCGCCTCGTGCGGGCCGGCTTACCGAGGAGCTTCTCAGCCTCCTTCCCTGAAGGCGCATTGGCTCGTAACCCCCAGCAGTAACCGGCGCGCCGAGGTCTCGCCTCGTGCGGGCGCGGGCCAGTGCCCTGGCCGTCCTGATCCGTCCAGCCATGCGTGGTGCGGCCGCGTCCTGAGTGGGGAAAGACGTGGGTGAATGGTTGACGAGTGGGGGGAAAGAGCCATAGAGTGGGCGGAAGTGGGGACCCGGGGAGGGCTGCCCCTTGATAGTGGGAACGAAGGTCGATTTGTCGCCAGGTTTCAAGTTCGTCGGGAACTTCCCCCGCTCACTCGACGTGAAGGGCCGGGTGATCTTGCCCTCGCGCATGCGGACCCACTTCGAGGAGCACGGCTACCTGACACCTGGCGCGGACGGCTGTCTCGCCTTGTGGCCGGAAGAGGAGTTCGAGCTCGAAGCAGAGCGCCAGCATGCAAAGGACGCGCTTGGGCCCGAGGCACGCAATGACCTGCGTGACTGGGCAGCACTTGTGACAAGGGTCGAGTTCGACCGCCAGAACCGCATGCCGGTGCCCTCGGAGCTGCGCGAGATCGCCGACCTCGAACAGGAGGTCCTCTTCGTCGGCGTCCTCGACCGGGTGGAGCTCTGGTCGCCACAACGCTGGGCAGCGCGCCGCGCCCAAGCAGTGGGTGCCTCTTCGAGCCAAGGGCCGGGCCGTGAGTGAAGGTCGACCCGTCGTGCTGGCGCGGCCCCGCCGGAAACGATCCTGCACAGTTAACTCCTGGGTTGCCCGCAGCCCCTCGGCCGAAGTGCCGGATGGCATTCCAACCCTCTCCGCCCTGTCTCATCCTCACTTCGAGGGATGCCCTTCCCTTGATCAGGTCGGGGGGTTGCGGATGACCCAGGAGTTCACCCACAGGCCTGTAATGGTCAAAGAGGTCGTCGCCATGCTCGAGCCGGTGCCCGCCGGCGTGCTCGTCGACGCGACCGTCGGCGGTGGCGGCCACGCTGCCGCCCTGTTGGAAGCCATGCCCGACCACGTATTGATCGGCCTCGACACCGACGAAGAGGCCGTCGCTGAGTCGTCGGCCCGCCTAGCCGAGTTCACAGGCCGTGCCAGGGTGGTCAAGGCACGCTTCGATGAGATGGCTCAGGTCGTGGGCACCTTCGGCCATGGCAAGCCGGTCGTCGGCGTTCTGTTCGATCTCGGTGTGAGCTCTCCTCAGCTCGACCGCCCCGAGCGTGGCTTTTCCTACCGTTTTGAAGGCCCTTTGGACATGCGCATGGACCAGTCGGGAGGACCGACGGCGACAGATGTCCTCAACAGCCTCAGCGTCACCGAGCTCGCCGAGCTGCTGGCCGCGAACGGCGAGGGACGCTTCGCCCGTCGCCTGGCCGAGGGGATCGTCGCCAGCCGGCCGGTCGAGACCACTTCGCGCCTCGTGGAGGTCATCGAACAACACCTGCCAGGAGTCGCCCGGAAACGGCCGGGACACCCTGCCAAGCGTGTCTTCCAGGCCCTGCGCATCGCCGTCAACGACGAGATCGACGTCCTCAGCACTGGTCTCGAGAGCGCCCTCGGCCTGCTCGCGGGGGGAGGGCGTTGCGTCGTGCTGTCCTATCATTCGGGCGAGGACCGTCTCGTCAAGCAGTGCTTTGCTCAAGCGGCGAGTGGTGGATGCACATGTCCACCACGCCTGCCGTGCGTCTGCGGGGCCATTGGGACCGTCCGGGTCCTCACTCGCGGCGCCCGACTCGCCTCCCCGGCCGAGGTGGCCGTGAACCCGCGGGCGAAGAGCGCCAGGCTCCGTGCCGCGGAACGACTTTTCGAGGTGGCAGCCTGATGGCGGTCGCACGTGCGGCCACTACGGCGAGGCATCTCCCGCTCAGCGAGCCCTCCCCTCGCCCGGAGGCGACCGAGCCGTCGCGCCCACGACTCGATGTTGTCGACCGGAGCGCGGCGAGATCGCGCGCGGCCCACCGCCAAGCCAATCTCCTTCGCTTGATCGGCGTCATGCTTGTCGTCGGGGCCCTCGCTGTGACAGCAGCGGCCCACACCTTTGTCGCCTCCGACCAGCAGCGCATCGACGCGCTGCAGGCTCAGCTTTCGCAGAACCTCGCCCAAGAGCAGAACCTGCAGATTGCCCGGGCCGAGCTCGAGTCGCCCCAACGAGTCCTTGCCATCGCGGAACACCAGCTCGGGATGGTTGCTCCGAGCTCGGTCACCTACTTGGCACCCGTAAGCCCTGGTCCCTCTGTCGAACAGGTCGAGTCCGGCGCCCTCGCCCGGGTCACGACGACTCATGAAAACGCCAGCGCTCGCTCTCGAACCGCCTCGCACCGCACGAGCACGGGTGACGGCTCGTCGCGGGCCGCGAGCGGTGCCAGCGCGGTCAACGGAAACGGGTGAGCGAGCTCAAAGGGTCCCGCGCGGGATCGAGGGCCCGTTCGGGCCCTGAGCCAGGTATCGCGCCGCGCGGCGCAAAGCGCCGCAGTGCCCAGTCATCGGCGACAAGGCGGGGCGCTCGCGACAACCAAGCCCCCCCTAGCCGAGTCGGTCGCGCGACACAGGTTCCTGCCCGGTCGTCCCGGGCCGCGCGAAACGCGCGTTGCCGTAGAGAGAAAGCCAGTTCGGACGCGGAAACGCCTCGTCGCCATGATCGCCATCGCCGCCTTAGCCCTCTGCGGCCTCGCAGCGCGACTCGTCCAGATCCAAGGCGTGGATTCGTTTCGCTACGCCTCCTACGGCGCTCAGGAGGTGTACGGGCGGGTGTCGCTCCCCGCCCTCAGGGGAGCCGTCTACGACCGCAACGGCAACCTCCTGGCGGCCTCCGCGGCCCGCGTCGACGTCGTCGCCGACGACTACCTCGCCACCCACCCCGAAGCCGGCCTCGCCAGCCTCGCCACCATCCTCGGCCTGCCCCGTTCGGCCCTTTTGGCCAAGCTGCGCGAGCACAACGGTTATGTCCCTCTCGCGTACCAGGTCGACGGGTCTGTCGAGCAGAAGATCGCCGCCCTCAACCTTCCTTATGTGAGCTTTACCCCGGACGTCTCGCGCGTCGACCCGGACGGCAACCTGTTCTCCCCGGTCCTCGGCATCGTCGGTTTCGGGGGCCGGGCGCTATCGGGCCTCGAGTACATGGAGAACAACCTGCTCGCAGGCTCGACAGGCTCCGAGGTCGTGCCGACGGGCCCGAACGGCGAGGGCCTTCCCGGTTCGCCAACCGATGTATCGCCTGCGAGGCAGGGCACGAGCCTTGTGCTCACCTTGGACGAGCCGCTCCAGTTCGAGGTCACGAGCGCCCTTACCGCCCAGATCAAGGCCACCCACGCCGTCGGTGGGGTCGCCATCGTCGAGGACCGCCGCACTGGCGGCATCTTGGCCATGGTCGACCTCGTCACCGCCGGCCACGGCAAGGTGGTGCCGGCCGAGCAGAACCTCGCCCTTACGAACGTCTACCAGCCGGGATCGGTCATGAAGCTCGTCACCATCTCGGGCGCCCTGCAGGATCGACTCATCACCCCGAGCTCGGTTTTCACGGTTCCCTACCAGATCTTCCTCGGTGGCTGGCCGTTCAACGACGCCGATTACCACCCGACCGAGCGGCTCTCTGCCACTCAGATCCTCGCCCAGTCCTCCAATATCGGGACCATCGAGATCGCCCACCGCCTCGGTGCGGAGCAGCTCTCGTATTTCATGCGCGACCTCGGGTTCGGCCAGCCGACTGGCCTTGGCTGGCCCGGCGAGAGCGACGGCATCGTGCCGAGCCCGAACGACCCCGGAACCTGGTCCGCCTCCTCGATGGGAACGGTCCCGATCGGTACCGGAGAGGCGGTCACTCCCCTCCAGATATTGGATGCGTACAACGCCGTCGCCAACGGCGGCGAGCTCATTACCCCGCGGCTGGTCGAGGCGACCATCTCGGCCGACGGCACCGAGCACGTACTGGCGACCCCGCCAGCAAGGCGCGTCCTCTCCCGGCACACCGTGAGCGAGCTGCTGCCAATGCTCGAGGAGGTGACCGAGGACGGCACCGCGACGGCCGCCCGCATCCCGGGGTATACCGTCGCCGGCAAGACGGGAACCGCCCAGATCCCCAACGCCAATGGGGGTTATGCCAATGCGGCCTGGAGCGCGACCTTCGTCGGTTTCGCCCCCGCGCAGAACCCCGCCCTTACGACCTTTGTGATGCTCAGCCACCCAGACCTCATATACGGCGGCCTCGCTTCGGCCCCGGTCTTCTCCGCCATCATGCGCTATGCCCTGCGCCACTTCGACATCGCGCCCACCGGTGGCCGGGGTCTCTCCTCGGGCACCTCGGCGACTACGCCGTGAGCAGCCCGGGGGCGATGAGCTCCGGCCCAGGGGTCCGCCTCGAGGAGATCGTGAGCCGTCTCGCTCCCGATGAGATCATCGGTGAAGTTGCTGGAGTTCTGGTCTCCTCGGTCACCTACGACCACCGCCGAGTCACCCCGGGCGCTCTGCACTGTTGCTTGCCAGGAGGCCACGCCGACGGGCATGACTTCGCCCCGCTCGCGGCGCACGCCGGCGCGGTCGCCTTCATATGCGAGCGGCCGCTTGCCGGCGAGGCGGCCGCAGTCGTCCAGCTGCGAGTTGGCCCGGGCGGGGCGCGTCGTGCCATGGCGCTTGCCGCCTGCGAGCTGTATGGCGATCCGGCCGCCTCGCTGCGAACAATCGGGGTGACAGGGACCAACGGCAAGACGACTACGACCTACCTGCTTCGCTCCGTGCTCGAGGGCCACGGTTGGCCGACGACGGTCATCGGCACCCTCGGCGGCCCGCGTACGACTCCGGAAGCGCCGGATCTCCAGAGCGCTCTCGCACAGGCACGGGACACCAATCGGGTGGCTGTCGCACTCGAGGTCTCCTCCCATGCCCTTGTCCAGCACCGTCTTGACGGATACCGCCACGACGTGGCCGTGTTCACGAACCTCAGCCAGGACCATCTCGACTATCACGGCACGATGGAGGCTTACTTCGCGGCCAAATCCATCCTTTTCACCCCCCAGCACGCTCTGCAAGCAGTCGTAAACGAGGACGACTCCTTCGGCCGTCGCCTGCTCGAGACGGTCGAGATCCCGGTCGGGTCCTTCTCGATCGCCGAAGCAGACGAGCTCGAGGTCGGCCTGCAAGAGAGCCGCTTCCGCCTCGAAGGACACCCGGTGCGGATCCGGCCCGGTGGCGAGATCAACGTCCGCAACGCCCTCGCCGCGGCCGCCGCCGCACGCCGGCTCGGGGTGCCGGCGGCAACGATCGCGGATGGGCTCTCGGTCGCCGAGGCACCGGCCGGGCGGCTCGAGGTCGTGCCCAACGGCATCGGCGCCGAGATCGTCGTCGACTACGCACATACTCCCGCAGGTCTGGCAGAGATCCTCCGCGCGGCCCGCGTCGAGGTGGAGCCGCGCTCCGGCAAGGTGATCGTCGTCTTCGGCTGCGGCGGGGACAGGGATCGCGAGAAGCGGCCCATGATGGGCTCGGTCGCGACCTCTTTGGCAGACATTGTCGTGCTCACCTCCGACAACCCCCGCAGCGAGGACCCGTTCACGATCATCGCCGAGGTGCAGGCCGGCTGCGACGGCTCGGCCGAGCTTGTCGTCGAGTCCGACAGGCGTCGGGCCATCGCGGAAGCGCTCGCGTCGTCGCGACCGGGCGACGTCGTCGTCGTCGCCGGCAAGGGCCACGAGACGGTGCAAGAGGTCGGTGACCGCCGCCTCGAGTTCAACGACCGCCTCGTGGTCGCCGAGGAGCTAGAGCGAATGAATCACGGGGCAGCCTCGCAATGATCCCGCTCTTGTCCGCCGGCGCCGTCTCGATCCTCGTGGCTGGCTTCGGGACGCCGATCCTGCTCCGCTGGCTGATCCGCTGGCGGATCGGACAGCAGATCCGCGTCGACGGCCCGGCTCATCACACCTTGAAGGCGGGCACGCCGACTATGGGTGGTCTCGCCATCTTGATGGCGGTGGTGGCCGGCTACTTCCTCGGTCATGTCCGCACCTCGGCCCCCTTTACCCTGCCGGCGCTTCTCGTCCTCGCCGCCATCATCGGCGCCGGAGCCGTGGGGGCCGCTGACGACTGGATCAAGGTGAGCAGGAGGCGCTCTCTCGGGCTCAACAAGCGCTGGAAGACGCTCGGCCTGTTGGCCGTGGCCGTCGCCTTTTGCATCGCGGACGTCCACTGGGGCGCGGTCCACACGACGATCTCGTTCACACGCTACGACCTACCCGGGTTCCAGCTCGGCAAGGTCGGGTGGGTGATCTGGGGCACGCTCATCATCTACGGGACGGCTAACTCGGTGAACCTCACCGACGGCCTCGACGGTCTGGCTGCGGGCTCGGCCGCCTTCGTGTGTGGGTTTCTCGCCCTCGTCGGCTTCGTCCAGTACCGGCACCCGGACATCTACAAGGTGCACTCGGCCCTGGACCTCGCCCTCGTGGCGGTCTCGATGGGCGGGGCGTGCGTCGGCTTTCTCTGGTGGAACGCCGCTCCTGCCAGGATCATCATGGGTGACACAGGCTCACTCTCGATCGGGACGGGACTTGCCTGCCTTGCTCTTTCCATGAACGTCCAGCTGCTGCTCCCGGTCATCGGCGGCCTGTTCGTCCTCGTGACCTTGTCAGTCGTCATCCAGGTGATCAGCTTTCGCGTCTTTCACCGACGCGTCTTTTTGATGGCGCCGCTGCACCACCACTTCGAGCTGAAAGGCTGGCCTGAGACGACAGTCACCGTCCGGTTTTGGATCTTCTCCGGCCTGTGCGTGGCGCTCGGCCTCGGGCTGTTCTATGCCGACTTCCTGTCCACGGGGTCCTTGAAGTGAGCCGAGCCCTACCTGCCCGCGACATGGCTGGCCCCGAGCCCAGCCGCAGCGCGAGGCGCGCCAGCACTCAGGCGTACTCGCGCCCGCCCATGAGGCTCGTAAAGGGCGGGGCGCGACCCAGGCGAGCTCCGAGGGGACGCCGCCTGAGCCTCGAGGCCAAGGTTCTCTTCGCCACGGTGGCCGGCTTGTGCCTGCTCGGCTTGCCCATAGTGCTGTCCGCCTCGGGCCCATCCGCGATTATGGCCGGCACCTCGCCCTGGGGCTTCGAGATCCGCCAGTGCCTCTACATGGGCCTCGGTGTGGTGGCGGCCGTGATCGTGAGTCGCACGCCGCTCAGCTTTGTGCGCAAGCTCCGCTTCTTGTTGCCACTCGTGGCTTTCTCACTCCTCGTCGTCGTCTTCGTGCCCGGGATAGGCCACTTCTCGGGTGGCTCGAGCCGCTGGGTGGGTGTCGGCCCGATCCAGATCCAGCCCTCAGAGCTCATGAAGCTCGCCATGGTCGTGTTCGCGGCCGACCTGCTCGCCCGTCGCGCGAAGCGGCGCGACCAGTGGAACGCCATCGTGCGGCCGATGCTCGTCTTCCTGGCGTTCGCTGGCGTGCTCATCTTGAAACAGCCCGATCTCGGCACGAGCATCGTGCTTGGCTGCACAGCCTTCGCGATGCTCTTTGCCTCGGGAGTGCGGTTGCGCACATTGCTGTTGCCGGGTGCCGCCGTTCTCGCACTGGCCTCGGTGCTTGCGATATCGACCACCTACATGCGAGAGCGGCTGCTTTCCTTCTTCGATCCTTTCGCCCACGCCTCGACCTCGGGCTATCAGGTCGTGCAGTCTCTCGCCACCCTTGGGCTAGGTGGAGTGACCGGCAGCGGCGTGGGGGGCTCGGTGACGCCGTGGGGCTACCTTCCCAACGCCCACACCGACTTCGTTTTCGCTGTCATCGCCGGGAACCTCGGGCTCGTCGGCGCCCTGGTGGTGCTCGCTGGCTTCGCCGCCTTTGGCTGGGCGGGCTTTCGCATCGCGGCACGGGAGAAGGACCCCTTCGCCCGCTTTGTCGCCATCGGGATAACGAGCTGGGTGCTAGCCCAAGCGGTGATCAACATCGGCGGGGTCGTCGACGCCCTCCCTGTCACAGGCATACCGCTGCCGTTCATCTCCTATGGAGGCTCGTCCCTCGTCGTCGTCCTGGTCGGGGTAGGGCTCTTGTTCGGCATAGCCCGGCGCCAGAGCGCCACGGCATAAAGATGGATAGGTGATGCGGACCCGTCCCGGCTCGCCAGCCACCTTCGCCCTCATGAGCGGTGGGGGCACGGCCGGCCATGTCCAGCCCGCGCTAGCCGTCGGCGAGGCCCTCGTAGCCCGCGGCCACGAGCGGGCCAGCATCTCTTATGTCGGCTCCCGGCGCGGCATGGAGGCGACGCTCGTGCCCGAGGCGGGCTTCGAGGTCATCTTGCTGCCTGGGCGGGGGATCCAGCGCAGGCTTACTGCAGCTAATGTGCCCGCCGTCGCCGGGCTCCTCTTGGCCTTCGTGCTGGCCGTGTTCCTCGTAGCAAGGCGGCGGCCCCGTGTCGTGGTCACAGTCGGCGGCTACGCGGGATTTCCCTGTGCTGTGGCTGCCGTCGTGCTTCGCGTGCCGCTTATCGTCGTCAGCTACGACGCTGTCCCCGGCACCGCTAACCGTCTCGTGGCGCGCTTTGCCCGCAAGTGCGCCGTCGCCTTTGCCGGTACGGGCTTGCCCAACGAGGTCGTGACAGGCGCCCCTGTGAGAAGCGCCGTGCTTTCCGCTGAAAGGAGCCCGAGCGGGAGAGATGCCGCCCGGGCGGTCATCAACGTGCCGGCTGATCGCTTTCTGCTTGCCGTGGCGGGCGGCTCGCTCGGGGCACGGCGACTGAACCAAGCCACCCTCGGGCTCGCCGAGGCCTGGTCGGCGCGAGATGACGTCACGATCTATCACGTCGCCGGCGAGCGCAATCTGGAAGGTGTCAGGGCGCAGGCCGGCGGACTCGGGCTCGGGCCGGCCGAGGCCGGCGGTGGTCTCGACTACCGCCTTGTCGGCTACGAGAAGCAGATGCCCGCCCTGCTCGCCGCTTGCGACCTCGCCGTCTCGCGGGCGGGGGCCTCGACAGTCGCCGAGCTGGCGGCGATCGGCACCCCGAGCGTCCTCGTCCCACTGCCGGGAGCTCCCCACGACCACCAGACCCGCAACGCCGAGGCCCTGGCCGGTCTCGGGGCCGCCATCTTGCTAAAGGACGCCGAGTGCAGCCCGGGCCGCCTCAGCGAGCTCATCGAGCCCCTCGTCGCCGAGCCGGAGCGGCTTGCCGCGATGGGCCACGCAGCCGCCGCAGCTGGTCGCAAGGACGCCGCCGACAGGGTCGCCGCCCTCGCCGAGTCGGTCGCGGACAGGTCGTCATGACGAACGCGATCTCTCCGCTGGTGGACTTGAGCCAGCCGACGCGCATCCACGTCGTCGGTGTGGGTGGAGCGGGCATGAGCGCCATTGCCGCCGTGCTGGCCGCCATGGGCCATGTCGTGACCGGGAGCGACATCAAGCTCTCCCGCTCGCTCGAGCGCCTGCGCGCCCGCGGCGTCGAGATCTCCATTGGCCACAGGCCCGAGAACGTCGCCGGAGCCAAGATCTTGACCTACTCGACGGCCGTGCCTGAGCGGAACGTCGAGATCCAAGAGGCGCACCGCCTCGCGATCCCCGTGCTTCCCCGCGCAGTGTGCTGGCCGCGATCGCCGCCCTACGCCGGACCATCGCCATCGCCGGCACCCACGGCAAGACCACGACCTCGTCCATGCTCGCCCTCGTGCTCGTCGAGGCCGGCCTGCACCCGAGCTTCATCATCGGCGGCGAGGTGAACGAGATAGGCACCAACGCCAGTTGGGACTCGGGTGAGCTGCTCGTCGTCGAGGCCGACGAGAGCGACGGGACCTTCTTGCACCTGGCCCCCGAGATCGGCATCGTCACGAGCATCGAGCCCGATCACATCGAGCGCTACGGCTCCTTCGAGACTCTAAAGCAGGCCTTCGCGGCCTTCTTCGCCCAGTCGGGTCAGGCGATCGTGTGTGCCGACGACCCGGTCGCTTCCTCGCTGGCGCCAGCAAACGCCCTCACCTATGGCACGTCGCCAGCGTCCCGGGTGCGCATAGAGGGCTTCGAGTCGGGGCGCAACAACCTGCGCTTCGAGCTGTTCGACGCGACCGAGAGTCTCGGAATGTTCGACCTGCCGGTACCCGGCCTGCACAACGCCCGCAACGCGGCCGGGGCCGTCGCCTGCTGCCTAGCTCTCGGCCTCGGCACCGAGCACGCCCGCAGGGCGCTCGCTCGCTTCGCCGGGGTGGCGCGACGCTTTGAATTCCGTGGCGAATTCGGCGGAGTCACCTTCGTCGACGACTACGCGCATCTCCCGGGCGAGGTCAAAGTGGCTCTCGGCGCCGCTCGGGGCGGCAACTTCGAGCGCATCGTCTGCGTTTTCCAGCCCCACCGCTACTCGCGCGTCGCCACGCTCGCGCCCCAGTTCGCTGACGCCTTCGAGGGAGCCGATGTCGTCGCTGTGACCGAGGTGTACGCGGCCGGCGAGCAGCCCCGCCCGGGCGTGTCGAGCAAGCTCGTGCTCGACGCCATCGTCTCCAAGCACCCCGGGGCTCGGGCCGTCTACGTGCGGAGCCATGAGGACCTCGTCACCTACCTGCGCACGATCCTGAGGCCGGGCGACTTGTGCCTGACCCTGGCCGCGGGAGACTTGACGAACCTCGCCGCCGAGCTCGGCGGCGGTCGCCCGTGAGCGTCCGGCGGCCGCCCGGTATCTCGGCGGCCGTGGAGCGGGCGGCCGAACTGTTAGGCCCGGCCGCCGAGCATGACCGTCCCATCGGTGAGCTCACGACCTACCGCGTCGGGGGGGCCGCGGCCCTCTACTGCGAGCCGTCGGGCATCGCCGAGCTGGTCCGACTCGCGCAGGTGGTGGGCGAGAGCGGTGTCGACGTGCTGGTGCTCGGGAAGGGGTCGAACGTCCTTGTCGCCGACGCCGGCTTTGCCGGCCTGTGCCTGCGCCTGGGTGAGAGCTTCGCCAGCATCGCGGTCGAAGGCGAGACCCTGCGTGCCGGAGGCGCGGCCTTCTACCCGGTCCTCGCCCGGCGGAGCGCCGCGGCCGGCCTGACGGGCCTGGAGTGGGCCGTCGGCATCCCGGGCTCGGTCGGCGGCGCCGTCAGGATGAATGCCGGCGGGCACGGGGCTGAGACCTCGGACCGACTTGTCAACTGCCGGATCGTCACTCTCGCCAAAGGCGAGGCCTCTGACCGTATCGTCCCGGCCTTTGAGCTCGCGCTCTCCTACCGGCACTCGGCGATCGGTGCTCGTGACGTCGTCACAGAGGCCACCTACCGTCTCGAGCGGGGCGACTCGGCCGCCTCGGCCGAGCGCATCGCAGAGATCGTGCGCTGGCGGCGAGAGCACCAGCCTGGTGGCCAGAACGCCGGCTCTGTGTTCACCAACCCACCCGATGACGCGGCCGGCCGCCTCGTCGAGCGGGCGGGCCTCAAGGGACTGCGGATCGGTTCGGCCGCGGTCTCCGACAAGCACGCCAATTTCATCCAGGCCGACCCCGGGGGCTCGGCCGACGACGTCCGACGGCTCATCGACGACGTGCGAAGGCTCGTCGCCGAGCGGCTCGGCGTCGAGCTTCGCACCGAGCTGCAAATGGTCGGCTTCGAGGAGGGTTCATGACCGATCCGCGGATTCAAGCAAGGCGCGTGCGCGTGGAGCGCCAGCGGGGCCACCGCCGTCTCGCCTTCTTGCTAAGCGTGCTGGCGGCCGCAGGTCTTTCAGCCGGAGCCGTTGCCGTCTTGCACTCGCGGTTGTTCGCTGCCCGAAGCGTCGTCATCGCAGGGGCGCTCAACACCTCGAGAAGCGAGATCCTCGCCACGAGCGGGCTTTGGCGCGAGCCACCCCTCATCGATGTCAACCCCGCCCAGGTGGCGCGGCGCCTCGATCGCCTGCCCTGGGTCCTCTCGGCCTCGGTGAGGCGTGAGTGGCCCTCGAGCGTCGCTGTCGCCATCGTCGAGCGGGTCCCGGTGGCGACGAGCCGCCTCGCCTCCGGCGGCTACGCCGTGTTCGACTCGACGGGCCGGGTGCTCGCCGACGAGAGCTCGCGTCCGGCCGGCCTCCCGGTCCTCGTGCTACCCGGTCCGGCGCCCCGCCCGGGTGCTTCGCTCGGGGCCGCCGGGCAGGCCCTCACGGCCGCCGCCGCCCAGCTCCCCGAGTCGCTCGTGGCCCGGGTAAGCCAGATCGTGCTCACCTCCTCAGATGGTGTTGTGCTGCACCTCGAGGGCGGGCTCGAGGCGGTCGTCGGCGACGACGAGGCCCTGAACGAGAAGTTCGTCTCGCTCACGACCGTGCTCTCGCGGGTCAATTTGGCGGACGTTGGCGCCATCGACTTGAGAGTGGCGGCCTCCCCGGTCTTGACCCCCCTGGTCAGCGCCTCTAACGTTCAGGGGAAGGGTGATGGCTGAGATCGCCCGCGACGAGATCGGTGCTGAGGGGTGATCGTCTTCGCCGGGGTGGTTCGCGTAGCCAACCAGCGGTAACCCCACTGGACTCAGGAGAGGATGGAGCGCGGATGAGCACGCCAGGCCAGAGCTTCATCGCCGTGATCAAGGTTGTCGGTGTCGGGGGCGCGGGCGTAAACGCGGTCAACCGCATGATCGACGCCGGCCTGCAGGGAGTCGAGTTCGTGGCGGTCAACACCGACGCCCAGGCTCTTTTGATGAGCGAGGCGGACATAAAGCTCGACATCGGGCGCACGTTGACACGTGGCCTCGGTGCGGGGAGCGATCCCGAGGTCGGCAGGATGGCTGCTGAGGAGCACCTCGAGGAGATCGAGGAGGTGCTGAAGGGCGCCGACATGGTCTTCATAACCGCCGGCAAGGGCGGCGGCACTGGCACCGGCGCTGCCCCCGTCATCGCCGAGACGGCCAAGGGGCTCGGCGCCCTCACGATCGGGGTGGTGACGCGGCCGTTCGCCTTTGAGGGCAGGCGCCGCTCGAACCAGGCCGAGGAGGGCATCCAGCGCCTGCGGGAGAAGGTCGACACCCTTATCGTCATCCCGAACGAGCGCCTGCTGTCGATCTCCAACGAGCGCACCTCGATGGTCGAGGCCTTCTCCATGGCAGATGAGGTTCTGCTTCACGGCGTCTCGGGCATCACAGACCTGATAAACGTCCCCGGCCTCATCAACACAGACTTCGCCGACGTCAAGATGGTCATGAGCAACGCCGGCTCAGCCATCATGGGCATCGGCACCGGCTCGGGCGAGGGGCGAGCCGTGAACGCTGCCCGGCACGCCATCACGAGCCCGCTTCTTGAGGCCTCCATTGAAGGTGCAAGGGGCATCCTGCTCAACATCGCCGGCGGGAGCGACCTCACCTTGTTCGAGGTGAACGAGGCCGCTGCGATCATCCACGACGTGGCGCACCCGGATGCAAACATCATCTTCGGCAATGTCATCGACGACGCCCTGGGCGACACGGTGCGGGTGACCGTGATCGCGGCCGGCTTCGACCACTTCGAGACGGCCCCTGCGCCGTCCCCGGCCCGGACTGTCGCCCAGCCTGCGCCGAATCGAAGCGTGCCCGGCTCTGCGGCTGCCGAGACGTCCGAGGGTGATCCCCTCGTGGCGCCGCGCCGCCCGGCAGGGCGCGGGCGCGACGTCTTCGACGTCGGTGGCGATGAAGACCTCGACCTCGACGACGACTTCGACGTCCCCTCCTTCCTCCGCTAGCAGGCTCGAGGTCGCGGGCACTTCCGCCGTCGTGGTCTTGAGCGGTGCCCAAGACGGCGATGTCGGTCTCCGCTCGCCGGAGTCCTCTAGCGTCCTCAAAGAGCGTCGCCGCCTCATTGCCGCGGGACCGTGGAGGTTCTTGCACCAGTGCCACGGCAACGAGGTGGTCGTCGTCGGGCCCGAGGAGCCTTGTGAGGGGCGCGAAGGCGACGCCCTCGTGAGCAGCCTTCCGGGCGCCCCCTTGGCAGTCTTCTCGGCAGACTGTGCCCTCGTCGGCCTGGCGAGCCCGCAAGGAGTCGTCGGCGCTGTGCACGCGGGATGGCGCGGGCTTCTGGCCGGTGTGATCGAGCGGGCCGCCGCCACGATGCGCGAGCAGGGTGCCACCGACATCGCCGCGGTCGTCGGCGCCTGCATCGGGCCGGAGTGCTATGAGTTCAAGGCGGCAGATCTCGCCCCGCTCGTCGAGGCCTATGGACCCTCGCTCGCCTCTGTCGAGCGCGACGGGGCTGTCTGCGCTCGATCTGCGCGCTGGCGTGCACAGGGCTCTCGAGGCCGCCGGCGTGCGGGTCGAGGCCGACCACAAGGCCTGCACGGCCTGTGACCCGGGCTGGTTCTCATGGCGCGCTCGCAAGGACTCCGGGCGTCAGGCCCTTGTTGTGGCCGCTTTGCGATGAGCCAGCTCGCCGAGGAGGTCGCGGCCAGAGCGGCGTTTGCCCGTGAGCGCATAGCCCGGGCCGGGGCGGATCCCGACCAGGTCAGGATCGTGGCCGTCACCAAGGGGTTCGGGCCCGAAGAGGTGGCCGCAGGCTACGAGGCGGGGCTCCGGGACTTCGGCGAGAACTACGCCGATGAGCTCGTCGCCAAGTGGCCGACTCTTGGCCACTCGGCTCGTTGGCACTTCCTCGGGGCCATCCAGCGCAACAAGGTCGGGCGCCTGGCGAGCTACGTGGACTGCTGGCAGGCGGTCTCGAGAGTCCTCGAGGGCGAGGCGATCAGGCGCCATATCCCCGCAGCGGGCGATGGGGCCGCCCTCGAGCAGGTGTCACTTCTTGTCGAGGTGGAGACGACCGGTGCCCCGGGCCGGGGCGGGTGTGTCCCCGAGGAGGTGCCGGGCGTCGTGGCGGGCCTTATAGAGCTCGGTTGGCGCGTGGACGGGCTTATGACGGTGGCGCCGATGGGCGACTCGGTCATGGCCCGGGCGGCCTTCGACCGAGTGGCGGCCTTGCGCGAGGATCTCGGGCTGAGGGAGCTCTCGATGGGCATGTCCGAGGATCTCGAGCAGGCTGTCGCCGCCGGCGCGACGATGGTACGACTCGGGACTGCCCTGTTCGGTCCTCGCCCGAATCGCCGCAGGCTGTAACAATAGTGTTCTCGTAGGAGGGCTGGAGATGGCTTCGTTTGTGCAGAGGGCACTTATGTACCTCGGTTTGAAAGACATCGACGACGAAGAGGATTACGACGCCGATGAAGAGGAGGTCGTAGAGCCCGCCTCGAGCCGCGTCCGACAGAGCGCCTACCCCGAGCCCGTGCCGCAGCGGGCGAGCGTGGCGACGGTGCGGCCGCTCGCGCGTGACGAGACCCGAGAGGTGCAGACCCCCGTCGCTCGGGGAGCGGTCGTGCGACCGTTTGTGACCCAGCGCCAGTCCAAGCCCCAGGTCGTGGCTCCGTCCCGCTTCTCAGATGCCCAGGAGATCGGCGACATGGTCAAGGCGAACATGCCTGTCATCGTCAATCTCCAGTCGAGTGAGAAGGACCTCGCGAGGCGCATGATCGACTTCTGCTCCGGGCTCACCTACGCCGTCGGGGGTTCGATGGAAAAGGTCGCCGAGTCGGTCTTTTTGCTCACTCCCTCGAACGTCGAGGTCTCCCCCGAGGAGCGCCAGCGCCTGCAAGAGAACGGGCTGTTCCGGTCCTGAGCTCGACTAGACCACGAGGTGGCGGCCGCCCGGCCAAAGGGGCGGTCAAGCCTTGACCTATGTCGTCGATGTCCTCAACCTGTTCCTCTTCATCCTTGTCGTGCGCGTCGTGCTCTCCTACATCCCGTCGCCGCCCGGGTCGGCCCTCGCCCCCATAACCAGGTTTTTCGAGGCGATCACCGAGCCGGTGCTCCGCCCGGTGCGCAAAGTCGTGCCGCCGATGCGCATCGGCGGGGGAGCCATGGACCTATCACCGATCATCGTCTGGGTCGCAATCTTGATCATCAGCCGGCTCCTCTAGCCCCGGCGGTATCCACCCCATCTCGGGGAACGCCAGATACCATCCACTACATGGATCTTTCCGCCAAAGTCCTGCGAGAGGTTGAGTTTCGTGACCGTCTCCGCGGCTACGACACCGACGAGGTCGACGAGTTCTTGGAGAAGGTCGCGGTCGCGGTCGAAGAGCTGCAGGAGAAGATGCGCCAGCTTGCCTACCGAGCCGAGCGGGCGGAACGCTCGATCTCGGACCGAGCGGCCGATGTTGACGACGACACCATTCGCCGAACATTGGTGCTAGCTCAGCGCACAGCGGACATGGCTGTACGTGAGGCACAAGAGCAGGCCGGTGTCTTGATGGAAGGTGCCAAGACCGAGTCCGAGCGGCTCTTGTCCGAGGCGCGGGAGAACGCCAAGCGGCTGGCCAGCGACGCCGAGCGCCGCCACTCCGACGACATCGCCCGCCTGGAGCGCCAGCGCGACCAGGTTCGCGACGAGTTGAAAGAGCTTTCCGAGCTCCTCGACTCCGAGCGCAAGCGCCTCGCCGACTCGCTTCGTGCCGCCCTGCGCTTTGTGGAGCGGACGCTCCCCGCACCAAATGAGATCTCCGAGCTCCGTCCGGGGTCGAACGCAGTGCCCTTCGGCACCGACAAGAGCCCGATCGAAGATGAGATCGAGGCCAACATCGAAGAGGACGCCAAGGCCGCGGCCCCGATGCTGGCGCCTGGCGAGAGCGTTCCGCAGATAGACACCGGCTCTGACAATGAAGAGGGACGGGCCAGCCTCGCCGCTGTCCCACCTCTTGACGACTCGGGCCCACCAACTCGGGCCTGGCAGGCAGACCCCATGACGATCTTCGGCCAAGGCGGCGACAAGGCGGCGGGGGCGAAGCTGGAGGCTGGCTCGAGCCAGTTCACCGGCGGCCCCGACTGGATCGCCTGAGCCCGACCTCGTTCAGCTGGGCTCAGCCTGCGCGGCGGAGACGGATTCTTATCGGGCTGCGGTCGGCTAGCTCGGCTATGGCAGTGAAGAACCCTTCGCTATCGGGGCCCGGCTCACCGGGGGCGTAGGGCTCGAGCTCGATCTTGGCCGCCAGGACCTGGGTAGCGATGTGGTCCCGCCACTTGTCGAGGACCGCGGCCAGGTCTTGGCTCACGCCCACGAACAACTCGATGCGGTCTGTCACCTGCAGCCCGGCGTCGCGCCGCGCCCGCTGCACGAGGCGGATGACGTCGCGGGCGGTTCCCTCGGCCTCGAGCTCGGCCGTCGTCTCGAGATCGAGAGCGACGATCCCGATCTCGCCGGGAAGAGAGCGGCAGGAGGCGGGGTCCACCGGCCTCAAGCGGAGGTCGAACTCGCCCGGCAAAAGCTCGATGCCGCCCACCTGCACTGTGGTGTCGGACAGGCGCGACCAGTCTCCCTTGCGGGCAGCCGCGATGACCTGCTGGGTGCGGGGACCGAGCCGTGGGCCGAGGGCGGCGGGAAGGACGTTGAGCGCCGTCTCGGCCAGGTCGCCAACGGTGTCTGAGAGCTTGACCTGCTGCACGTTGAGCTCATCGGCGATGAGGTCGGCGTAGGGCAGGAGCCGGCTCGCCCCGGGCGCCGCCACCGTCAGGGCTGACAGCGGCAATCGGGCGCGGCGGCCTGCCGCTTTGCGGATCGAGTGCCCAGCTGAGCAGACCTCGCGGGCGAGGTCCATGGCCTCGACGAGCTCGGGGTCGGCCGGTAGCTCGTCGGCCTCGGGCCATGCCCGCAGGTGCACGCTGCGCTCCCCGGTGAGGCCCCGGTAGACGGCCTCGCTCAAGAAGGGCAAGAAGGGCGCCGCCACCCTCGTGAGGACCTCCAAGACGGTGTGCAAGGTGTCATAGGCGTCCTGCTTGTCGTCCGGGGCGGCATCCTCGCCCGATGCGTCCTTACCCGCTCGGGCCGTGCCGGCATCGACCGGGCGCCAGAAGCGGTCGCGGCTTCTCCGCACGTACCAGTTGGTCAAGGCGTCGAGGAAGCCCGAGATGTGGGCGCACGAGCCGGCGAGGTCACAGCTGTCCATGGCCGTCGTGACGTCTTCGACAAGGCGCCGGGTCTTGGCGAGGATGTAGCGGTCCAAGACGCCGCTTTGGTCGGTGCGGACGCGCCCGGTCAGCCCGTCGGCATTGGCGTAAAGCGACAGGAAGTACCAGGTGTTCCAGATCGGGTTGCACACGAGACGCAGCGGCTCGGCGAGCCCCTTCTCCTCGATGATCACGTCCAGTCCCCGCAACACGGGCGAGCTCAGCAGGTACCAGCGCATGGCGTCGGCCCCGAAGGCGGCGAAGACCTCCTCGGGGTCGGGGAAGTTCTTCAGCCTCTTTGAGAGCTTGCGCCCGTCGTCGCCGAGAACGATGCCATGGGCGATGCAGGTCTTGAAGGGGGGACGGTCCAAAAGGGCCGTGGCTAGCACGTGCAGTGTGTAGAACCAACCCCGGGTCTGGCCCACGTACTCGACGATGAAGTCGGCGGGGAAGTGCTCCTCGAAGCGCCTGGCGTTCTCGAATGGATAGTGGAGCTGGGCAAAGGGCATCGAGCCCGAGTCGAACCAGCAGTCGAGCACGTCGGGGATGCGGCGCATCTTCGAGAGCCCTGTCGGGTCGTCCGGGTTAGGCCGGACGAGGGCGTCTATGGCCGGTCGGTGAAGGTCGTCGGGGCGGGCCCCGAAGTCGGCCGCCAGCTCGTCGAGGCTGCCGTAGACGTCGATGCGGGGATAGCGAGGGTCGTCGCTCTTCCACACCGGTATCGGTGTGCCCCAAAAACGGTTCCGGCTGATCGACCAGTCGCGCGCCCCTTCGAGCCACTTGCCGAAGGCGCCGTCGCGCACATGCTCGGGGATCCAGGTGATCTCCTGGTTGAGCTCGACCATGCGGTCCTTGAAGGCAGTCACCGCGACGAACCATGAGCTCATCGCCCGGTAGATGAGGGGAGTGTCGGTCCTCCAACAGTGCGGGTAGGAGTGGGTGTACTCCTCGGCCCGCACGAGGGCGCCCTTTTGCCCGAGCCACTCGACGATGCGCGGGTTCGCCTCGAAGACCTGCAGACCGGCTAGATCGGGGACCTCCGAGCTGAAGCGGGCCACGTCGTCGATGGGGCAGATGACCGGTATCCCGGCCGCTTCACAGGCGCGCTGGTCGTCCTCACCGAACCCGGGCGCCATCTGCACGATGCCGGTGCCTTCGTCGATGGCGACAAAGTCCTCCCCGAGCACCACAAAGGCGCCCGGGGTGTCGGCAAAGTAGTCGAACATGGGCCGAAAATGCCGCCCGACAAGGTCCGCTCCGGTGACGGTGCCGAGGACCTCGGCCCCGCCGAGGACGTCCTCGTAAGCCTCGAGGCGCGCCTCGCCGACGACGACGCGGCCCTCGCCGAAGGAGAGCACGCTGTAGGAGAGCTCGGGCCCAACGGCGAGGGCGAGGTTCGAGGGCAAGGTCCACGGCGTCGTCGTCCAGGCGAGCAGCCCGACCTTGCCTCGTAACAGCTCCGGGCCGTCGTCGACCGGCACGAGGTCGAAGCGCACCGTCACTGCGGGGTCCGTGCGGTCGCGGTAGGAGTCGTCTTGGCGCGTCTCGAAGTTCGAGAGGGGCGTCTCGCACTCCCAGCAGTAAGGAAGGACACGGAAGCCCTCGTAGGTGAGGCCCTTGTCGTGGAGGCTCTTGAAGGCCCACAGGACGCTCTCCATGAACGAGAGGTCCATCGTCTTGTAGTTGTCCTCGAAGTCGACCCAGCGCGCCTGGCGGGTCACATAGCGCTCCCAGGCGTCGGTCGTGCGCTGCACCAGCTGGCGGCAGTAGTCGTTGAAGTTACCGATGCCCTTGGCGATCACGGCTTGGCGCCCGGACAGGCCAAGCTCCTTCTCGGCCGCCATCTCGGCGGGGAGGCCGTGGCAGTCCCAACCAAAGCGGCGCTCCACGCGCTCGTCCCCGCATGGTCTGGAAGCGGGGCACGGCGTCTTTGACAAATCCCGTGAGGAGGTGGCCGTAGTGGGGGAGCCCGTTCGCAAAGGGAGGCCCGTCGTAAAAGACGTACTCGGTCTCGGCACCGTGCAGGGCGACGGAGGCCTCGAAGGTCTCGTCCTCGCGCCAAAAAGCGAGAATCTCCTCTTCGAGCGAGGGGTAACGCGCCTGGGCAGGGACCTCGGGGTAGCGACTCGCGCCTGGCGCCTTCGACATGGCCATACAGTAGGCGGCCGTGACAGATGACCTGTTCGACGTCGAGTCAAATGAAGATGGGTCGGGCGCGATCGTTCTGCGGGTGCGGGTCCAACCCGGTGCCGGCCGGGCCGCGGTGACCGGGCGCCATGGTGACGCCCTCGCCCTACGGGTGGCCGCGCCACCCGTCGATGGCAGGGCCAACGCCCAGTGCCTCGAGCTTGTCGCCGACATCTTCGGGGTACGAAAATCACAAGTCGAGCTCGTCTCAGGCGAAAAGAGCCGCCAAAAGCGTCTCCGCCTGACCGGGATCGAGCCCAGCCGTGCCCGTGACGTCATTGCCCATGAGCTGCGCTCGACCACCGGCCGGCCCGGGCCGCACGACCATGGCGAGAGGTCTTCGCGGTCAAGACCGTGACTTTGGCGGGGGGTTGTTGGCGGGCGGTGAGCGCTAGGGCTATCGTCGGTCACCCTCGCCGCGACAGGAGGGACCAGCTTTGCCTACGACCGTGGTGGCGGAAGACAAGAAGAAGGGAGCCGTCGTGAAGGCGAACGCCTCCAAGGCGGCCAGCAAGGCCGCCGTGGCAAAGACGGCAGCTGAACCGTCGAAGAAGTCCGCAGCGCCCGCAGAGCTCACGCCCAGTCCCGGGCCTACAAAGGCGCTGACGGCGAAGAAGGCCGCGCCCGCCCAGGGCGCAAAGGCCGCGCCTGCGCACAAGTCCGAGAAAGCCTCCGCGGCCAAGGCCACCGGCGGCTCGCCCAAGGCGCCGGCCAAGGGGGCGACGAAGGCTCCCACAAGCGCGAAGTCCTCGGCCAAATCCGTCAGCGCGGCCAAGGCCGGCTCGTCGCACGCAAAGTCCGCCGCCCAGAGCCAGAAGGCCAAGGCCGCCCCGGCCAAAGCTCCGGCAGCAAAGCAGGCCCCGAGCGCCAAGGCCCCCGCCTCGAAGGCCTCGCCACTTGCCAAGCCAGCCAAGGTCGCTTCCTCCTCGAAAGCCGCGCCCGTCGCCGCCCGTCTGGCGCCAGCCAAGCCTGGAGCAGGGCTCGGCGGACAAGCCGCCGCGAAAAAGGTCGTCTCGGAGAGCTACGTCAAAGACGAGCGCTTCCTCGCGAGTCAGCGTGCCGCCTTGATGCGCGAGCGCGCCACCTACCTCGAGCAGGCGGCCTCGCTCAAGGCTGAAGCCGAGTCCCTCGTCGAGGAGATGGAGCCGGGCGACATCCAGTTCGACGACGAGTCTGGAGAGGGCGGCACGGTGACGGTCGATCGCGAGCGCGATCTCGCTCTTTCCGCCCAAGCCCTGGCGGCGGTCGAGGAGATTGACCACACTCTCGCCAAGATGGACAACGGCACCTATGGCATATGTGAGAATTGCGGCCGCCTGATCCCAAAGGCGCGCCTCGAGGCCCTTCCCTACGCCCGGCTGTGCATCGACTGCAAGAGCGGGGGACTCTCGCGACGTTGAGCCCTGCCGGCGCCAACCGGCCCGGCGCCACCGGGGCGATGGCAGCCGACAAAGGAGCCGGCAGTCGCCGGAGGATCAGTGTGATGATCGCCGTCGCGCTCGTGGTTATCACCGTCGACCAGGTGACCAAGTCGCTCGCTGTCTCGCGGCTTTCCTCCCACTCTGTGCACCTGATAGGGCCTTTCGCCTTCGCCCTGGCCTATAACACCGGTGTCGCCTTCTCGATAGGGACGGGTCTCACGCTGCCCATCGTGCTCATCGTCGTTGTCGTCGTGGCGCTTGTCGCCTGGTTCGGCCGGACGGTCCCGAACACCCTGGCCGCTGCCTCGGTCGGCATGATCCTCGGGGGGGCCTGCGGCAATCTCGCTGACCGGCTGGTGAGGGGTCACCACGGCGCCGTCGTCGACTTCATCTATTCGGGCTTTTGGCCGACCTTCAACATCGCCGACGCCTCGATCGTCTGCGGATGCGCCCTCCTCGGCCTCAACTTGTGGCGGACAACTGCCACTAGACAACACTCGGGTCACATCGAGGAGGGTCCCGGGTGAGCAAGGACGATCCCACAGGCGCTTTGCCGGATGCTGTGACAGCCAGCCCAGGCGACCTTGGCCCAGGCGACCTTGGCCCAGGCGATAGCGGCCCAGGCGAGCGCGGCGAGGTGACGATCCCAGCCGCGCTCAGCGGCGAGCGTGTGGACAGGGTCGTCGCCCTGTTGTCCGGGCACACCCGGGCCCAGGTCGCAAAGCTCATCGCGTCTGGTGGCGTGCGCCTGGCCGGGGTGGTGGTCTCCTCCGGCAGCCGCCGCGTCACAGCTGGCCAGCAACTCGAGACCGACCTCGAGCTGTTGGCCGAGACGGCGACGCGCGAGGCACGCCCGGCCGCGCCGGGGGAGGTTCGCTTCCGCGTCGTCTACGAGGACCAGGCCGTGATCGTGGTCGACAAGCCGGCCGGAGTCGTCGTCCACCCCGATGCCGCCCACAACTCGGGCACGCTCGTGGCCGGTCTGCTCTTGTCGTATCCCGAGCTTGCCCAGCTGCCCGAGCTTGGCTGCGGGGAAAGCGACCGGCCCGGGATCGTGCACCGCATCGACAAGGACACCTCCGGCCTGCTCGTCGTTGCCCGCAGCCCGGACGCCTACCGCTCCCTAACCGCCCAACTGGCCGAGCACAGCGTGAAGAGGACCTACCTGGCTCTCGCCTGTGGGGCGCTCGAGTCGGAAGTCGGGGTGGTGGACGCACCGATCGGTCGGTCCCTGCGTTACAGGACGCGGATGGCTGTCGCCGCCGGCGGCCGGCCGGCTCGCACCCATTACAAGGTGCTCGACCGCTTCACAAGGCCGCTCGAGGCGACCTACTTGGAGCTCCATCTCGAGACGGGCCGCACCCACCAGATCCGCGTTCACCTTGCCGCCATCGGTCACCCAATCGTCGGCGACGACCGCTACGGCGGCGACAGGAGGAAGTCAGGCACAAGGCGCACCTTCTTGCATGCGACCGAGCTCGGTTTTATCAACCCGGCGAGCGGGGAAGAGGTGAACTTCACCTCACCACTTCCCGCCGAGTTGGCCGAAGTACTGAAACGCTTCTCCTGAGCAACCGGTAGGACCGGCTGGCTCAAGCGGCGTCGTGGACTCCCTCGACCTCGGGCTGGACGGCGAGGAAGGCGAGCGCTGATGACTCGATGCGCCGCACCCTGCGCACACCAATGCCGAGGGTCCGAGCCGTCGACTCGAGCGAGGCCGGTGGGCTGCCGTCGAGTCCAAAGCGCAAGCGCACGACGTGGCGCTCGAGCTCAGGGAGGCGGTCGATGGCGGCATCCAGCTTGCCGAGGGTGAGGCTGTGGGCTATCTCGTCCTCGAAGGCCGGCTCATCGCCGCTCACGACGTCTCCGAGCGTGGCCGTGGCCTCGCTCGTCAAGGGCTGGTCCAAGCTGGCCACGACCCGGGGCAGGCGGACGTGGTCCGGATCCGCCTCAAGCTCGGCCGCGAGGGCATCTTCGGGCAGGCGAATGGCACGGCCCTTGGACTGCACCGCCCGCTGTAAGGCCTGACGGATCCACCAGGTCGCGTAGGTGGAGAAGCGGAAGCCCTTGCGCCAGTCGAACTTCTCGACTGCGCGCATCAGGCCGAAGGTCCCCTCCTGGACGAGGTCGATCAAATCGACCCCACGGCCTTGGTAACGGCGGGCCCAGTGCACGACGAGGCGGAGGTTGGACCCGATCATCTGCTTGCGGGCTTCCTCATCGCCCTTTTCGATCCTCTTGGCGAGCTCGGTCTGCTCGGTGGCGCTGAGAAGCGGGAATCGGCCGAGATCGTCGAGAAACAGCCGCATGAGGTCCGGCCCCCCGGAGCTAGGCTCCCTTGTCGCACGGTTCCTCTCACCGGTGCTCAACTCCGGCGTACTGGCTTCCTCGAGCTTGTTTTCGGCAGGAATGACGCTCCACCCCTTCCTGAATTCGGTGGTCACCAAGTGCAACGCGAATTGAGGCTCTGCCATTCCGCGCCAGCGCGTCTTTTCGCGCCTTTTGGGTACCCATTCTCAGCGAGGGGTATGCGCCCTCTGCGGTCTCAGTCCAAGGGGGAAGCGGGCGGGGCGTCACCCCGTGCCCTGAGCACCATGTCTTTCAGGGTAAAAGAGTCGAGATGGTGGCGCATGTGCTCGCCCACGTCGGCCCACACCGCAAGCAGGACACATTGGCCTTCGTGGTCGCAGGCACCGTTTTGGTGGGGGGGGCCGAAGTCGCCGGCCACGATCGGCCCGTCCACAGCGCTCACGATCTGACCGAGGGTGATCTGCTCCGGCACCCGGGCGAGGACGTAGCCGCCGCCCACGCCACGCTTGGAGCGGACGAGGCCGGCACCTTTGAGAGCGAGGAGAATCTGCTCGAGGTAGGGCTGAGGAAGGCCTGTTCGCTCTGCTATGTCGCGCACAGAAGTGGGCGAGGCGTCCTCGCGCAGTGCGAGGGACAAAAGGGCGCGGCTCGCGTAGTCACCTCGGGTCGACACCTTCACAACTCTCATGCTACGGCGGCGGCCGAGACTTGCGAGAGGCTCTTGTCACAGCAGGCCCGTGTCGTGTGGCCTAATTCGGCCATCCGCCAGCGACAAGACGCCCTCCAGCACAATAGAGGTCGTGTGCCGGAGTCTCATCGGCGCGCTGAGCTGGCCTGATATGGTCCGAGCTTGCGGGTGAGGGCCTTCGGTACCAAGAGCAAGGGGTAGGTGCGTGCGTAGTCCTCGTAAGTCCCTCGTCGTGCTCGCGGCCGTAGCCGTTCTCCTCGGGGCGTGCGGCAACGCCAAGGTGACGGTCTCGCACTCTGGGAACACCCAAGGCGTGAGCAGCTCGCGGATAGTCGTCGGCGGGGTGGCCTCTTTGACAGGGCCTATCGCCGCCGCCTTCGCTCCCATCTTTGACGGCGTCAAGGCCTACTTGGACATGGTCAACGCCAAGGGCGGCGTGGACGGGCGCAGGATCGACTTCGCCTACCAGCTCGACGACGGCTCTAACCCCTCCCAGGACACCGACCAGGTACGTACCCTGGTCGGCCAGGACCATGTCTTTGCCGTCTTGGGCGTGGGGACGCCGACCTTCGCCGGTGCGAGCTACCTTGCCGCCAACAATGTGCCCACCTTCGGCTACACCGTGAGCACGCAATGGACGGCCGGCCCGAGCCTGTTCGGCTCGGAAGGCTCCTACATTGCCTTCACCCGTCCAGGGCCCGAGCCCGCCTACCTCGCCGAGCAGATCCACGCCACCGCCGTCGGGATTCTCGCCTACAACGTCAGTGGCTCGTCGCAAGGCTGCGAGGGCGTCGACTATCAGATGAAGCGCTTCCACATCCCCGTCGTCTACGAGGACACCTCGATCGCGGCACCGCCGGTCGACCTCACCGCAGACGTCAACCGGATGAAGGCCGCAGGCGTGGACCTCGTCGCGAGCTGCATGGACCTGTCAGGCAACATCTTGTTGTCGCGCACGATGCACCAAGACGGCATGGGCTCGGTCGCCCAGTACTGGCTCAACGGCTACGACGAGTCAGCTATCAAAAGCTACGCCGCCCTTATGCAGGGCGTGTACTTCCTCATCGGCCATGTCCCCTTTGAGTCGCCCGGCCTCGACCCGGGCAAGTACCCGGGAATGGACCTGTACTTAGCTGAGATGGCCAAGTACTTTCCCCGCGAGCTACCCGGTGAGGCATCTCTTGCTGGCTGGGTCGACGCCGACATGTTCGTGACCGGGCTGCGCCTGGCCGGGCACGACGCCACCCGCAGCCGCGTCGTCGACGCCTTGAACTCCCTAACGGGTTTCACCGCCGACGGAATAGTCGCGCCGATCGACTGGCTCCAGGAACACCGTTCGCTCGGGCCGGTCGACTGCAACGTCTATGTCAGAGCCCTCGGGGGCCACTTCGTGCCTCTGTTCGGCTCGGCCAAGACCGTGTTCACCTGCTTCGCCGTGCCCCAGCCGGCGCAAGCCCAAAAGGTGGTCGTGATCGCGCCGCCTGCGGGCGTGCCCGGAACTTGAGGGAGCCGAGCACAAAGCGGGCGCTCGGGTGACCCAGTTCCTCAGCTACGCCATTCCCGGCTTGCCCTATGGGTGCGTCTTCGCCCTTATGGCCGTCGGCCTCGTGCTCACCTATCAGACCTCGGGCGTGTTCAACCTCGCCTATGGGGCCCAGGCGTACGCCTCGGCTTTGATCTTCTACATCTGCGTCAACGCCGGCTGGCCGGCTTGGGCGGCCTTCCTGGTTGCCGTCGTCGTCGTGGCGCCGGTGCTCGGGCTGGCCATGGACCGCTTCCTCTACCGTTTCGTCCGCTCGGCGCCCGTGCTCGTCAAGCTCGTGAGCGCCCTCGGGATGTTGATCGCCATCCCGAGTGCCCTCCAGCTGATCTTCGGTGACCAGCAACGCCTCGCCCCGCCCTCGCTGTGGCTGCCACCGGGGACGGTGTACTTCCACCTGGCCGGCGACGCCATCAACGGCACCGAGCTCTCGACGGTGATCGTGACACTTGCCGTGGTGCTGCTTGCCTCCTTGATGTCGCACTTCACCCAGATCGGCCTGAGGATGCGGGCCATGGCCGAGAGCCCCCGCATGGTGCAGCTCGCAGGTATCAATTCAGAGCTGGTCGGCGTGAGCATCTGGGTGCTCAGCAGCTTCCTCGCCGGCCTCGCCGGGGTCCTGCTCGCCCCGCTGTTCGCCGACTTGGAGGCGATGAACTTCACCGACCTTCTCGTGGCCGCCATCGCCGCCGCGGCGCTCGGGAGCCTCACTAGCCTCCCCCTCGCCTTTTGGGGCGGGATCGGGCTCGGGATCGTCCAGGAGCTTCTCGGCGGTTACCTCCCAAGTGGCAGCGTGCTTTCCTCGGGGCTGCGCCCGGCGCTCCCCTTCGTTGTGCTCATAGGTCTCCTGCTCGTCCTTCCTGGATTGAGGGAACGGTGGTTTCACGACGACCCGTTGGCTGCCTGTGACCCACCCCCGCCCCCGATGGCAATGAGCATGGGCGGGTTCGGCATGAGAAAAGGCCTGCTCGCCGCCCGCTTAGGAGTGCTCGCCGCCCTGTTCCTCTCCTGTTTGACGTGGGTTCCGGGCAACTGGACCTTCACCTTGACCCAGGGACTCTGCTACTCGGTCATCTTCTTGTCCATCGTGCTGTTGACGGGGATGAGCGGTCAGATCTCCCTCTGCCAAGCCGCCTTTGCCGGCGTCGGGGCATTCACCTGCGCCCAGCTCGCCGCCCACTTCGGCCTTTCGGTGCTGGTCGGTGTCCTGGCCGGTGGCGCCGTGGCGGCCCTCGTCGGGGTCGTGGTAGCTCTGCCTGCGCTGCGCCTGGGCGGACTCGCCCTGGCCCTTGCGACGCTCGCCTTCGGGCTGCTCGCCGACAACGTCGGCTTCCAGTTCTCCTGGACGGGCAACGGGGACTCAGGGGTGAGCGTGCCCCGTCCCCAGCTCGGCTCGCTCAACTTCACGAGTGGCAAGGCCTTTTTCGTGCTGGCGTTCCTGGTGCTCGTCGCCTGCTCGGCAGTCGTGGTCGCGATCCGACGCGGCACGACAGGACGCGAGCTCGCGGCTATGCGGGGAAGCGAGCTCGGGGCGGTCTCGATCGGGATGAACCTTGCCAGGCTCAAGATAACCGTGTTCGCCCTCGCCGCGGGCCTGGCCGGCGTGGGTGGTGCCCTCTATGGCTCGCTGCAAGGAAGCGTCGGGCCGGACGACTTCAACTCGCTCCTCTCGCTCGTGTTCATCGTCGTGGTCGTCACAACCGGGGTGGACACCGTCGAGGGGGCGATCGAAGCGGGGATGGCCTACGTGATCGTCTACCAGGTGCTCGACTACCTCCCCTCGCAGTGGCGCAACCTGTTCCCGATCCTGTTCGGGATCGGGGCGGTCACCTACGCCCTGCATCCAGAGGGGCTCGTGGAGTGGCAAAAGCGGCGTGCCATCGAGCTCTTCCTCTCCCGGCGCAGCCAAAGCGAGGCCGTGGTCTGATGGCACTCATCGAGGCCAGCAATCTGACCAAGCGCTTCGGGGGAATCCTCGCCCTCGACGAGGTCTCGATCGCTGTCGAGGCCGGTGAGGTCGTCGGCCTCGTGGGGCCCAATGGTGCAGGCAAGACGACCCTGTTCGACTGCCTGAACGGGGTGCGCCACTTCGACTCCGGTCAGCTCTGCTTCGGCGGTCGCCGCATCGACACTCTGCCCGCCTATAAGCGTGCCCGACTCGGCATCGGGCGCACATTCCAGCGCCTCGAGCTCTTCGCGGGCATGAGCGCCCGTGAGCACCTGATGGTCGCCGAGCGCGTCCACCGGGGTGACGGCCGGCTCTGGAAGGACCTTTGCTTCAGATCAAAGGCGAAAGAGCCCGTGGCTCGGGTCGAGGAGCTCCTCGGCGATCTTGGCCTGAGTGACGTCGCCGACGATCCGATCGAGTCCTTGAGCCAAGGGCACGGCCGGCTCGTCGAGCTCGGGCGTGCCCTCGTGCAAGATCCCTTGCTGGTGCTGTTGGACGAGCCGTCCTCGGGGCTCGACACCAAAGAGACGGGCGAGTTCGCAGAGGTGCTCCTCACCTTGAGGCGACGTCGTGCCACGGCCGTCCTCCTCGTCGAGCACGACCTCGAGCTCGTGCGCAGCGTCGTCGAGCGCATCTATGTGCTCGACTTCGGAAAGCTCATCGCCGCAGGCCCGGTCGACGCCGTGCTCTCCGACGCGGCTGTGCGCCGGGCCTACCTCGGAGACAGCCCATGAGCGGCGCGGCGGAGACCAACGGCGCAACGCTCGCCACCGCGCCCGCTCTGCTCGAGCTCCAGGACGTCTCGGCCTCCTACTGCCGCTTCCGGGCGCTCTTCGGCGTCTCCTTTTCGGTCAGCGCCGGGGTCGTTACGGCCCTCGTAGGCCCGAACGGGGCAGGAAAGTCAACCATCGCTCGCGTCGTGACCGGCCTCGTCCCGCTCAGCTCGGGCCGGGTCCTTTTCGGTGGCGAGGACGTTACGGGTCTACCCACCTGGAAGCTCGTGCGCCGGGGCATGGCTCACGCCCCCGAGGGACGCTCGGTTTTCGCCACGTTGGACGTGGAGGACAATCTTCGCCTCACTTTCATCAGGGCTCTCGGCCGCAAGGGCGCCGGCGAGGCGCTCGGGCGAGCCTTCGAGCGCTTTCCCCGTCTGGCCGACCGCCGTCGGCAACTGGCGGGCACGCTGTCGGGTGGCGAGCAGCGCATGCTCGCCCTGGCCCGCGTGTTGGCGGTGCCCCCGAAACTCCTTGTCGTCGACGAGCTCTCGCTCGGTCTCGCCCCGAAGGTCGTCGACGACGTCTACCGAGCCCTTCGCGAGATCCGCGACGCGGGCACGTCGCTGCTTGTCATCGAGCAGCAGCTGCCTAGGGCCCTGGATCTTGCCGAGCAGCTCGTGGTGCTGCGCAAGGGCCGAGTCGTCGAGGCCGGCCCGGTGGCAGAGCTCTCCGATCTCGCCCGGCGCTTGCTGCCAGGCGAGGAGCCGTAGGTCCTAGCAGCCCGGGAGGGACGCCCCGCCGTCGGAGAGATCGAGGAGAGCACAGATCGTGTTCTTGGCCACGAACCAGTTCCTGTCCTTGTAGACGGCGAAGCCGGTGTCGTTGCTGAGAAGGGCCTTGCCCTGCGGGCCCAAGATGTCGAAGGTCACCTTGGCACAGGGGCTCGAGAGGATCTCATTGGTGCACGAGGCGCCGTGCTCTATCAGCACCTTGGAGGTCGTGGCACCTGTCGCCTCTTTGGCGAGGCCTGTCTTAAGCGCCGACGTCATGGCCGACTTGATCGCCGAGCCGTCCTGGACGACAGCGAGTTTGGGGGCGACTGCCGGGTCGGAAAGGTCGAACAGGACGGCATAGGCGTGCTTTATCGCTGTCGTGGAGGCGGCGACCGAAGGCAGCGTCGTCGTCGTGGTGGTCGTGGTCGGCGGGGTGCTGGAGGAGCTGCAGGCAGACAGGGCGGCACCTACCAAGGTGGCGGCGAGCAAGCCAGCGGCACCCTTGAGCGGCTTTGTGGTCGGCACAGGGGGAGTCTAAGGTCGCGACCTGGCCATTGTCCTGCTGGCGACGGACGCTTCGCGTGGCACCGCTCGTCTCGCGCCAGGCGGGATCGCCGGTACGCTGCGCTCCAGTGAGCATCTCGACGAAACGGGGGGACGACGGCACGACCGGTCTCCTCTTCGGCGGGCGAGCGCGGAAGGACTCGGCCCGCGTTGAGACAGTCGGCGCCATCGACGAGGCGCAGGCGGCCATCGGCCTGGCGAGGGCCGAGGCCAGGACGGCGGGCGGTGACCGCAGCCTCGACGAGGAGCTGACCGCACTAGAGCGAGGCCTCTGGGTGGTCATGGCCGAGGTGGCCACAGCCCCCCGAAACCGTCCCAAGCTCGTAGGCGGGGTGAGCCTGGTCACAGCCGAGATGGTCGAGGGCCTCGAGACCAGGGTGCACGGGCTCGAGGAAGGCCTTAAAGCCCCGTCGGAGTTCGTCGTTCCAGGCCAGAGCCGCACCAGCGCGGCTTTGGACCTCGCCCGCACCGTCGTACGGCGGGCCGAACGCCGTGCCGTCGCCCTCGATCTCGAGGCGGACTCGCGTGTCGTGGCCTACCTGAACCGCCTCTCGGACCTTTGCTGGCTCCTCGCCCGCTCGTCCGAGGAGGAGCACTTGCCTGCCCGCGCCGGTGTCGCGCGGACCCCCCGAACAAAGGAATGATGCCTGTCATGCACTTGCCGTTGACGCTTGCCACCGAGGTCTCCGATTCCGGACCCGACCACCCAGATGCGCTCGGCTGGGGGGCCATCGAGGGACCGCGGGCTGTAAGACCCGGCTTTGAGGTCGACGCCGCCTTTTCCCGGTTGCGACGCTTCAAGGCCAAGACAGGAGAGACCCTTGTGGTCCCGGGCGAAACAGGCGGGATCGAGGTGATCCTCGGCCTCGGGGAGGCGTCGAGCTTTTCGGGCGCGAAGTTGCGCCAGGCGGCGGCGAGCTTCGCGCGCTCGACAGGTGAGGCGAAGGTGCTCGTCTTGGACCTGACCGGCGTCGGGGATCTCGGTCTTGGCGCCGAGGAGGCGCTCGAGGCAGCGACCGAAGGCTTCTTCGGTGCCCGCTACCGCTACACGCGCTACCATGCCGGCGAGCCCGACCCCATCGAGTCGCTCAATTTCGTCGTCGCCACCGAGGACCTCGAGGCGGCGCGAAGTGGCCTCGAACGAGGCCGTGTCATTGCCGATGCCACCTGGCTCGCTCGTGACCTGTCCAACGAGCCCGCCGGCGCCCTGACCCCGTCGCGGCTGGCTGAGGTGGCCACCGAGGTCGCCGAGCGGGCCGGACTTGAAGTGGAGATCCTTGACGAAAAGGCCATCGTGGCCGCGCGCCTCGGCGGGTTGCTCGGGGTCGCGTCCGGGTCAGTGCAGCCCCCCCGTCTCATAAAGCTTGTCTATGAGCCGGCCGCCTCGGAGGCGACGAGGCGCCCGGACGGGACGATCCCGACCGTTGCCATCGTCGGCAAGGGGATCACGTTCGACTCGGGAGGCCTTAGCTTAAAGACCTTCGAGGGCATGGTGACGATGAAGACGGACATGAGCGGGGCTGCCGACGTCATCGCGACGATCGGTGCCTGTCGGGCGCTCGGTGTGGGGGTACGGGTGGTCGCTATCGCGCCCGCGACTGAGAACATGCCCGGCGGCCGGGCCGTCAAGCCCGGAGATGTCCTCGAGATACGCAACGGCAAGACGATCGAGGTCCTCAACACCGACTGCGAGGGGCGACTTGTGCTCGCCGACGCTTTGTCGCTTGCTGCCGAGGAGGAGCCGGACGCCATCATTGACCTGGCGACGCTCACAGGTGCTTGTGTCACCGCGCTTGGGCCTAAGATCGCCGGACTCATGGGCAACGATGACCGGCTCGTCTCTGCGCTGCAGGCGGCCTCCGCCCGGGTGGGGGAGCCGACCTGGCAGCTCCCGCTACCGGAGGCCTACCGCGCCGACATCGACTCCGATGTGGCGGACATGAAGAACCATTCAAAGCGCGGGGGAGGCACGCTCACGGCGGGCTTGCTCTTGAAGGAGTTCGTCGCCGAACGGCCTTGGGCCCATCTCGATATCGCCGGACCGGCGCGAACAGACGACGATTCGGGCGAGTACCGCAAGGGGTCGACGGGTTTCGGGGTCCGAACGCTGCTCGAGTTTCTTCGCACTTACGAGCCGCTCGGTTCACCGGCTGGTGGAGCCGCAGGAGAAAAGGTGATCCCATGACAGACGGCATCGACGACCACACGCCACCAGGAGGAGCTGAGGACTTGGTCCCCCCCGAGGGCGAGGCTGCGCAAGCAGAAAAAGGACCAGGGCCTGGCCAGCGCGAGCCTGAGGCGGCAACAGCACCGGTCGAGTCGTTCGAGACCGAGGTGGAACAGCCCGCAAAGGTGCCGATCCTGGTGACGCCGCCAGGCTCCCAAACGAGCGCCACCAGGCGCCCGGCGACGAGGCGCGCCCCCGGTCGGTCCACCGCCCGCAAGGCCCCGGCCGCAACGACAAAGAAGGCAACGGCCTCTATCGTCCCGACCATCGAGCCTCCCTTGCGGCCGACCACGCTCGCCATCGACATCGGCGGCACGGGCCTAAAGGCGTCAGTGCTCGATGCCGCGGGCAAGCTTGTCGCCGATCGTGTCCGGGTGGCTACGCCGTACCCCTGTACGACCAAGGTGATGCTCAAGGCCCTGGTCAGCCTCGTCGCCCCCTTGCCCAGCTTCGATCGCATCTCGGCCGGGTTCCCGGGCGTCGTCCGTAAAGGGCGCGTGCTGACGGCGCCACACTTTGTGACAAAGACGGGGGCCCCGGGGGAAGCAGTCGTCGCCAAGTTGCGCGATGAATGGACCGGATTCGACATCGCCTCCGCGCTCAGCCAAAGCCTGGGACACCCGGTGCGCGTCGCCAACGACGCCGACTTGCAGGGCCTGGACGTGGTGAGCGGCTCTGGGCTCGAGTTCGTCGTCACGCTCGGCACGGGGGTCGGGACGGCTCTGTTCTTGGACGGCAAGCTGGCTCCGCATCTCGAGCTGGCTCATCATCCCTTCCGGCGTGGGCAGACCTATGACGAGCAGCTCGGCGACGCGACGCTGCGCCGCATCGGTCAGAAGAAGTGGCGCAAGCGGCTCGAAGAGGCAATCGTCAACTTCCAGGTGCTTTTAAACTACGACCGGCTCTACATCGGCGGTGGCAACGCCCGGCTCCTCGTCGGCCACATCGACGACTCGGTGACCATCGTCGACAACCTTGCCGGCATCCTCGGCGGGATCAAGCTCTGGGAGATCCCCGAGCACTAAGCACTGAGCGTTGGCGCCTCAGCCGACGCCGGAGCACTGGGCAGACAGCGCCGGGAGCAGGTATCGCAACGGGACGCGGCTCGACTCGCTCAAGGTGGCCTCTAGGGCCTGCCATGTTGTGTCTTCACCTGCCGCCACGGCCGCGAGAGGTACTGCCGCGCGGATCTGGGCCAGGGCGACGGCGCTGAGCTGGGCTGCTTGTGCCGAGCTCTGCGACCCGGCCGCCTTGTGTGCGGCCGCGAGTCCCCTTTCGACGTGCGCGCACGCCTGAGCGGCGAGCGCTCCCGAGCCGGAGCCCGAGCATCCGGCCAACGTCCCGGCGAACACGACCGCGAGCACGACGCAGCCGGCGAAAGCACGCGGCCGCGGCAAGCTACTCGCCTAGCCAGATCGGCGCGTTGTCCAAGAAAAAGCGCGTAACCGCAAGGGCGCGGTCGAAGGTGTCACAGAGCAGTTCCTCGCCGGCCAGCACCCGGGCCAGCGACACCTGTTGGCGGGCGACGATGGTGAGACGCCGCACCGGGGCGTCGGTGACCGAGCCAAACGAGTCAGTCGCGGAAATCTCGAGCGGGAGCTCGACGCCGCCGACGCCCGCCAGGTCTATGGCGAGGCGGAGCAGATCCGGCCCCTTCGGCAAGGGCGGCACTCCCCAGTTGAAGGTGAGGGGGAAGAACCACTTGTCGGGCGGGTCCTCGTCCTCGGGCAGGGCCACCACGGCGTCCTCGAAATCGAGCAGGACCCGCGGCTCGACCTCGAGGGCGAGGTGGAGGTCGATTGGTCCCCCGCAGCCTTCTTCGGGGTGCAGGTCGACCTCCCAGAACTGGCGGAGCGAGTAGGTCTCGACGAAGTGGCGCTCGTCGTGCACGTGGAACTTATGGTCGACGGCATGATCCTTGAGCTCGGCCACGTAACCAGCTACATCGATGACGGCCATTCGGCAGGCAAGTGTAGGCGAGCTACCGGCAGTGATCGGCCACGCTACGGTTCCCTGCGTGGACACAACCGAGCTGTTGCAGGTGCTCGCGGCGGCGGCGGAGGACGTTGCCGGCGAGCTGCGCGCTCTTGATGACTGGGGCCTCGCGGGCACGAGGCCGGGCCAGTACCGCTCTGACCTCGTCGCTGACGATGTCGCGGTCCGTGCCCTCACCAAGGCCGGGCTCGGGGTACTAAGTGAGGAGTCGGGCTTCAGCCAAGGGGCCGAGGACAGGCCGCTGTTGGCCGTGCTCGACCCCGTCGATGGCTCGACCAACGCCAGCCGGCGTATCCCGTGGTACGCCACGAGTATCTGTGTCCTAGACGCCGAGGGTCCTCTCTGCGCCCTTGTCGTCAACCAGGCGACCGGGGTCCGTTACGAGGCGGTGCGCGGTGCCGGGGCCGCGGCGCGATGGCGAGCTCATCTCGCCCTCGGGCAAAGCGTCGCTCGACCGCTCGTTGATCGGCTTGTCGGGCTACCCGCCGAAATACCTCGGCTGGCGCCAGTACAGGGCGCTCGGAGCAGCTGCGCTCGACCTGTGTGCCGTCGCCGACGGCAGCCTGGACGGTTACATCGACTGCATGCGCGACGCCCACGGCAGCTGGGACTACCTGGGAGGCCTGCTTGTGTGCACGGAGGCCGGCGCCCTCGTGGCCGACGCGGCGGGCCGCGAGCTCGTTGTACGCGAGCACTCTGGCCGTCGCACGCCCGTGGCGGCGGCCACCACGGCTCTGCTCTCCGAGCTCGTAGCCGCCAGGATGACCTGGCGCCTGTAGCCTTCGGCCAGATGTCCACGAGCGAGACCGAGCCTCCGCAAAGCGAGTCGCGGGCACCGCAGCTCTCCTTGCTGCTCGAGCTGCAAGAGGCCGATCTCGCCCTCGACCGTCTCGCCTACCGGCGCCGTGAGCTGCCAGAGCGTGCCACGGTCAGCGAGCTCACCGCCCGTCTAACCGAGCTGTCGGCACGTATCGCTGAGGCCGAGGAGCAACGCGAGAAGCTCTCCTCGCAGCTGCAGAGCCTCGATCAGCGCTCAGAGGCAGTCGGAGCACGCGTGCAGACCATCGAGCAGCGGCTCCGCACTGGCCGGGCGGGCTCGTATCGCGACGAGCAGGCCATGGGCGACGAGGCGACATCGTTGACCCGCCAAAGGCGCGAGCTCGAAGACCAAGAGCTCGAGATCATGGAGGCCCTCGAGCCGATCGACGCTGAGCTCTCCGCCCTCCGGGACTCGATGGCCTCCGCCGCGGCGGAGCTGGCACTCGCGAGCGAGCAGCTTGGCATCGCTGAGGCAGCCATCGACGCGGAGGCGGCGACGGTTCGCGGCGGGCGCGACGAGATCGCTGCCCGGGTCGAGCCCGAGCTGGCTTCGGCGTACGAGCGCCTGCGGGCAAAGCTCGGCGGAATCGGTGCCGCCCATGTCGTAGGTGGCACCTGCAGCGGCTGCCACCTGCAGGTTCCGGCGGGGGAGCTGCACCGCTTGCGCCACTCGGCTCCGGACTCGGTCGTCTACTGCGACCAGTGCGGCCGCATCCTCGTGCCGTGACGTCAGTGCGAACTGGACCCTGAGGGCGATGCTGGTCCTCGTTCGCCACGGCCAGAGCCACGCCAACGCGGCCGGACTTCTCGTTGGGCGAGCCGACTCGCCGCTGACAGAGCTCGGAAGGCGTCAGGCGGCCGCCATCTCCAATACGCTCGCGTCCTCGGGTAGCTCATCAGGGTGCATCTTCACGAGCCCGCTTCGCCGCGCCGCAGAGACTGCTCAGGCCATCGCCGGAGCCGTCGCAGCCCAGGGCGCCCGGGTCGAGGTTGTCGTCGACGACCGCTTCGTCGAGCTCGACTACGGCGAGCTCGACGGCAAGGCGCCTTCCATGCTCCCTGCCGGTTTCTGGAACACGTGGAGATCCGACTCGAGCTTCAGGCCACGAGGTGGTGAGACCCTGTTGGAGGTGACAGAACGTGTATCTGCCGCGTTGGCCGAGATCGTCCCACAAGCGGCCGATCGCGACGTTGTCGTCGTGAGCCACGTCTCGCCCATCAAGGCGGCTGTTGCCTGGGCGCTCGGCACGGGGCCCCAGCTCACCTGGCGACTGTCACTCGGTGTGGCCTCCATCACCCGCATAGCCATTGACGCCCGGCACGGCCCATCGCTTGTCAGCTACAACGAGACGGCTCACCTCGCCATGGTCGCTTGAGGCTACGACTGGCCCGCTACGCGACCGTCCCCCGGGCTCTCGCGCATTGCGGCGCGCTCCCGGGGGACGAGACGTCATCTCACCCAGCCGAATGGCGTTTACGATCCAGATCTGTTGGCGCGAATAGGTTCGGTCGGTCAGTTCAGTTCTGGGTCGCTCCGACGTCGAGGACGCTCGCGTCGTTGCCAGCTCCCACACCGACGGTGATCTTCCGGGTCTTGGCCGAGTCGGCGACCGGCACTGTCACCGTTAGCACGCCTTGTTCGTACTGGGCACTTATCTTGTCCGCGTCGAGCCCCTCGCTTAAGAACAGCCTGCGGGTGAATGTGCCCTGAGGCCGCTCGGCGATCATGACCTCGTCCCCCTCGGACGGCACCCACGAGCGCTCGGCCTTGATCGACAGAACGTTGCGCTCGATTGTCAGGTCCAAGCTGGCAGGGTCAATTCCGGGCAGGTCGACACGGACGACGAACTTGTCACCCTTTCGGTAGACGTCGAGCGGGACCGATGCCCGGGCGTTCCACATCGGCTGTGTCAGACGATCGATCTCACGGAACGGATCGAAGCGCATCATCTTGGTAAATCTCCTTGCTAGTACTGTCATGTCTGTTGATACTCTAGCACTAAGCTTTTCGATACGCAAGCACTCAGGTTGTGTCAGCAAGCCGACGAGCGGTACCGGGGACAATTTCTTGAGGCCGCTGACCGCGGGACGTGCGAGACTAGGGACGGTGGTGGCGAGCCGACCGGGTGGCCGCGGCCGGGGCGGCGCTTCGGCGCCGCTGCCGGCTGAGGAAGGTCGGGGCTCCGCAGGGCAGGGTGCTGGCTAACGGCTAGTCGGGGCGACCCGCAGGACAGTGCCACAGAGAACAGACCGCCGATGGCACGGTTCGCCGTGCACAGGCAAGGGTGAAACGGTGCGGCAAGAGCGCACCAGCGGCCGGGGTGACCCGGTCGGCTAGGTAAACCCCACCCGGAGCAAGGCCAAACGTGGGACGGGCTGCCCGCCCAATGTCCCCAGGTGGGCCGCTTAGATGGATGGCCACCCCGCCGGTAAGAGCAGGTCGCCGGCGGACAGAACCCCGCCTATAGGCCGGCTCGCCACCACCACCCACTTGAGCAGGAGCTTTGGGTACTGGCCTCCAAGGCGTGACATGTAGGGGACACACTAGGACCCGAGCACTTCGTCGATAGCGGTTAGGGGCGGTCGAGCCAATACGCAAGCCGGCCCAAAGCGACGCAAAGCGTCTCTGGTTACTCGTCTTGGGACGAAAGGCCTTACTTGGCGTGCCCGCGAATGCGCCAAGGTGACCAACGCCGGTCCCGTGAGAGGAGCGTGCGCGACGCGACTACCTGCGCCGCAGGATTGCGGAGACCACAAGCCGATACGATCGCCCAGGGCGCCAGAGAGCGGTAGTCCGCACGCGCAGGTCGGCCATCAGAAGGGGGTTTGATGCAGCGCTGGAACTATCCGAAGCGCCTCATCGGCTCAAAGAGAGCGTGCCTGCTCGCGCTCGCAGCAGTCGTGTTCGGGTTCCCGATCGCGGCAATCCGGGGCGGCGTGACCGGCGCGACCACGACCACGACCACGACCACGATCCCACTGCCCAGCTCGACATTGTCCTGCTTGATGGACGCCTGCTACTCCCCGCAGCAGTTCCAGGTCGCGTACGGGATCGCGCCGTGGCTGAAGCGTGGATCAACGGCCGTGGCGAGACCGTAACGGCCGTCGTTCCTGTCCCAGTCCCCAGCCAGGCACCCACCGACATTCGTCAGGACGTGGCGGCCTTCGACAGCATGTTCCATCTCCCCGCCGCACGCATCGACGTCGTGACGAGCCTCGTTCCTTCAGCCTCGCGATGGCAGGCGACGGGGGAGGAGGTCGGCGACCTCGAGATCCTGCACGCGATCGCACCTGGCGCGACCCTCCGAGTGGTGCTGTTTCCCGCCTCCTGGGACAACAGCCCCGCGAACGCGACTGCGGACATGCTCGCTGTGTTGCCGCTCGTTGTCTCCCACACCGACGTGGCCTCGATCAGCTGGGGCTTGGGATCGCATTACTACACCCCGGCTCAGGTGGCCAAGATGCACTCCATCCTGCTCGGGGCGGAGGCGCACTACGTCACGGTAGTGGCCAGCTCCGGCGACAATGGCATGTACTCCACCGATTGGGGGTGGGGCGGACGGCAGGTCAAGGAGGTCGAACTCCCCTCGTCCGACCCTCTTGTGCTCTCCGTCGGCGGCACGCAGCTCAGCGCGAATGCGAAGACCGGCGCCTACATCGGCGAGACCGCCTGGAACGGCTCAGGTGGCGGCTTCAGCCACTTATACGTCCGCCCCAACTACCAGGATGGCGTACCGGAGATCTCCGAGTCGAGGGGCGTGCCCGACGTGGCAGGCGATGCTGCTGCGCCTGGCGGCATGGCGCAGGTTTACACCTCCGACGGCACGCCACAGCTCATAACGGAATCGGGCACGAGCGGTTCCGCGCCGCTCTGGGCAGGAATCATGGCGCTGGCCGACCAGTACGCCCACAAAGACCTTGGCTTCGTTAACCCCGCCATTTACGACATCGGCCGCAGCGCCAGCTACCACAGGGCCTTTCACGACATTACGACCGGCTTCAACGGTTACGAGGCGACTCCCGGATGGGACCCGGTGACAGGCTGGGGATCCCCCAACGCACAGGTGCTCATCCCTCTGCTGGCCCGTTACGCGCGTAGCTGACGGGGCAGGTCTTGCCACCGAGCAGCAGGGCGAGGGTGGCGAGCAGGGCACCGATGCTGGCGCGTGGACACCGGTCAGACGAAGTAATGGCCCCGTTCGATGTCCTCGATGAGGCCGGCGTGGGTAGCCTTCCAGCCCAGGAGTTCCTGGGTGATGGTGCTAGAAGCCGGCATGTCGGTGCTGAGGATGTGCGCGAACATGCCGCCGAAATCTTCGGCGGGGAGGGACCGAGCAGGCAGGTTCAGGTGCCGACCGATGGTCTCGGCGATCTCGCGGACGGGCACGCCTTCGTCGCCGACAGCGTTGAGCACGGCGCCGGCGGGAGCCTTCTCGACCGCGAGCCGGTAAAGACTCGCGGCGTCCTTCACGTGGACGGCGGGCCAGCGGCTGGTCCCGTCGCCGATGTAGCCGGAGACGCCCTTGGTCCGGGCAAGGGCGATGAGCTGGGGGATGAAGCCGTGACGTTCCCCCTCGCCATGTACCGAGCGGGGCAGCATAACCAGACAGGAGCGGATGCCCCTGTCTGCGGCTGCGAGTGCGGCCTGCATGTTGGTGATGCGGGCCGCGATGGGGCCTGCGGCGACGAGTTCGTCGCGTTCGGTCGCTAGTCGTCCGGGCGTGACGAGCGTCGCGCCAGAGATCACCAGGGGCTTGCCAGAGCCGGCGAGGCTGGTGGCAAACGTGTTCCTCTTGGTGTTTGGTTATAGCAGGAATGGAGGGGAAGTAAAGGGGGTGTTTGGTGTTCGGTAGAGGAAGGTGAAGAAAGGCGAGTGATGGTGAATGGGAAGGTTGATGGACGGGGAGGATGGAGGAGGGAAGATGGAGTGGTGAGGAGAAAGGATGGGCTTGGTGAGGTGGGATGATAGAGAGGAGATGAGAGGGGGAGAATGAAGGAGGATGGTGGGAGTGAACGAGGAAGATGGAGGGGGGACGGGGAATGTATGGGTGAGATGTGGGTAGGCGGGTGGATGGTAGATAGAGGTTAATAATGGTAAGGAAAAGTGAATGCCATAGAGTGAGGATAGTCGATCTGTCGCGGCCGCGTTGTGGTGGTGAGCCACGGTCTGGCTGGAGTGCGCGGCCATTAGCCTGGAGTTCCCGGTGCGTCCTAAGTAGAGGCTCGTCACCGTCTGGCACCTTGCCGGCGGCGCTGCTCGGCATCCAGAGCGGCAGGGCGACCCTCGAGGGACACAGGCCATTCAGGTCGGTCGTCGTCGTTGACCTGTGCGGGGACCCCCCATACGGAACCTGCGTAGTCGGGACCTCTCACTTTCGCCGGAATAGGTCCTCAAGGTGAGATAGCAGTTGTTTCCCTACTGGGACACTTTCTGCTATGTTGCCTAACGGGAGGGTTCATGGCTCGTTCACTCGATCTGGTCGACACTCTGGTCGCTTCGGGACGCGAGGACTTCACGTTCGAAGAGGCGCGCACGATCCTCGGCGTACCTTCACCGGCGACCGCAAAAGTGCTTCGACAGCTGCGCCACCAGGGGTTAGTAGACCGGCTCAGTCGAAGCCACTACGCCATCCGGCCCCTCGGCCTTCTTGGGACCTCTGCGACTGCCGATGACCTGCCACTCGCTGTCGCGGCGGCCTTTGAAGGACGTCATCATCGGATTGCCTACCTCAGCGCGCTCGGAGAGCTCGGACTGCTGACGCATCCGACGCGAACGGTAACAGTCGCGTGTACCCAGCAGATTCGACGTGACCATCTCGGTAAGCAGCCGCTCCGGGTCGTGATCGAACGGCCGACCACGATCCACCTCGGCGCCGAGGCCATCGGGCGATCGTGGCGTTCCGGCGTCGAGCGGGCAGTTTTCGAGTGCGCACTCAGGGTCGACCTCGGGGGGGGTCCAGAGGTACTGGCGTCGGCCCTAGAGCGTGGCGCATCTGCGATAAAACCGCACCGATTGGCCCCACTCGTGAAAGCTTTCGGCCCACGCGGCCTGGCTGCGGAGCGTCGGCTCACTTCGCTTGCTCGAGCCCTTGACCTCCCGCTCGACCTCGAGCCAATCGTCTCGCCCTCTCGCCCCATCATCCGGCTCGATCCGCAGGACGAACACGTCGAGTGGATCGACCAGGAAATGCGGGTCGCGTGGAGCACGAGCGTCGACGAGATCCGAGCCGTGGTCGAGAACTAGCCGTGCTCACCCGCTCGCTGATCACCCGCCGGGCCTCTCGGGATCTAGTCGACGCCGCGACCGCAGAGCGCGACTACGTGCTCGCCCACGTCGTCGCGCAGCTCCACCTGGCGACGTCAAAGGACGGAGGCCGTCTTGTGTTCAAGGGTGGAACGGCCCTCCGCTTCGTCTATTTCGAGGACTATCGCTACTCTGCCGATCTCGACTTTTCTGTCACCAACGGTGATTTGGCCGCGGCCTTCGCCGCCTTGGGCGGCGCCGTCGTAGCTGCCAAGGCGCACGCGGGTTTCCCTCACCTCGAGCTCGTCGAAGCCAAACACCGCATGCTCAGCTACATCGGGCCGCTTGGAGGCTTGAGGCCTCACACTCTTAAGGTGGATTTCTCCGGCGAGGAGTACGTCGACTCGATCGCGCAGGGAGCGGTGATGGCCATATGGGAGGATCTGCCCGAGCCGGCGGCCTTCGACGTCTATCCGTTGGAGGAGATCACGGCTGAGAAGTTGCGCTGCGTCATGCAGAGGGTGCAGTGCCGCGACATGTACGACCTGTTTCGCCTGACAGAGGACGCACGGATGCCGTTAGTGGAGCTTCGTCCGCTTTTCGAGGCCAAGGCTCGAACCAAGAGTCTCGACCCCGGCAGGTTCGCCGAGTGCTTCGAGGGGCGAGTCCGAAGCTACCGGCGGACCTGGGACAAAGAGATGGGGCGCCATCTGGCCGAGCCACCTCCATTTCAGGAGGTGGAGCGGGTGGTCCGGCGACACCTGCGTGGATCAGGCTACCTCACGTCCTGACGAGACCTCCGGAACGTTAGATGGGTTGACCGACCGAGAACAACAAGATTCGCCCTTCGCGGCCGGGATTAAGGACTAGCGAATGGCAACGCCTGAACGGATGGCTGACGACGCCTTTCAGGAGTGGTGAGACTCCTCACCGAGCGAGAGTGGCCCCGTAGGCGAGGGCGGCCTCGACGGCCCCTGGCGGAAGTGATGGGTACTCGTTGTAGATCTGCCCCTCGGTCATGCCCGCGGCGAGGCAGTCGAGGATGACGCTCACCGGGATGCGGGTCCCGCGGATCCGTGCCTGTCCATGCACGACCACCGGGTCGGCGTCTATGAGGTCGAGGGGCTCGATCGCCATCGCTTCATGGTCTCAGATCGGGCTGGCTATCGGGTCGTCCGAACCTGCGCGCAGAGGGTCCGAGAGTCGGCGAACTGAGGACCAGCCGAGGACCGGCGGTTTTTTGCAGCAACAAAACCGCAGCTCAGAGGCCTTGTCGACCTGTTCCCCGCCTATAGGCCGGCTCGCCACCACCACGACCATCATCATCATCATCACCGCCCGCCAGGCGCGCTAAAATGACGCCTGGCCTGCAGTTTCGTTGTTGCCGTTGTTCGCCGTTGGTGACCGAAAAACACCGCTCAGAGCTGGCGACTATTCGATTGCTCAGTAATGGTCCATAAGCGCCTTGGCCACTAGTCAGCCACGGAGATGCTCGACACCTACGAGCGCCTGTGGCCAGACAGCGATGACGAGACGAGGACTGCGTCGACCAGGTTCTGGCCACACTCGCGGCTGTCGGCTGAGACTGTGTCGAGGGGGGGCGAGGTAGGTGGCGCCGGATCTTCTGATTTGGCTACTGGGCAAGCCTGAGTCCACAGACGGCAGGGTTCTGTCGTGGCCATTCTCACTAACTGCGGAGATCGCCGGAAACCACTTCCTAACTGGTCGTTTTTTCCGCGGCGAGGTAGTCGAGGATGACGCTGTTTTGGAGATAAGTCCCGCGCGTCCGTGCCTGTGCGTGCACGACCGTTGGAGGACGGGCGCGTTCGTTGCCTTCACTCGTGTGCCGAGCTGAAGTACAAAGACGGCGTGACGCCGGTCTCCTTCCGGAACGCGGCGACGAAGGCGCTCGGTGACTCGTAGCCGACCGTGCGCGCGACAGTGCTGACCGGGGCACCGACGGCGAGGTCCGCCAGCGCCGCGCTCAGGCGCAGGCGGGTACGCCAACGCCCGAAGGGCAGCCCCGTGTCCGCAAGGAACCCCCGGGCCAGCGTGCGGTCACTCGCGCCGACGTGGCGGCCCCACTCTGCGAGTGTCCTGTTGTCGGCAGGCGAGACTCGAAGTGCCTCTGCAACCTCACGTGCCCGCTTCTCATCCGGCATGGGGACCTCGATGGTCGCCATCGTTACGGGGCGGAGCAGATCGACGACGACTGCCTCGCCCCGTGCGTGGGCGGCCGGGTCGAGGTCGGGACAGGAGAGGTACCCGATCAGCGCTGCGAACAGGGAGTCGGCCGCGACCGGCGTGCAATCGGTCCACGAGATAGGACACAGGTACGGGCGCACGTACAAGGCCTGCATGGTGGCCGAAGACGTTGCGAGCGTCTCGTGGCGGATTCCCGCCGGGATCCACAGCGCCCGCGTCGGTGGAAGCACCCAGGCAGTAGCTTCTGTCCTCACCAAGAGCACGCCGGTCGGTGCCCACGCCACCTGGTGCTCATCGTGGGTGTGCCAGTCGAACACCGAGCCACGCGGCATTGGGAAGTTCACAACGACTAGTGCCTGGTTCACGGAAGGACGTTGTCTGTCTTGCGACATGCGACGTCAGATTACGGCCTTTCGTTCCCGAACCTCCTTCCTTATCGTTCGAGCCATGAATGAGAACCATGCACTGTGCGCAACCCAAGAGTGGTCCGAGCACATGCGCGACGAGGTCGTGACCTACATGAGTGCTCACGCCGACCTGGGCGAGTCAATGCTCGAGATCGGGCCAGGCGCGGGGGCATCTACGGAGTGGCTCCGCCATGAGGTGAAGCGGCTCGTCGCCATGGAACTCGACGGGTCGTCGGCCGCCAAACTTGGCCAGCGATTCCGAGGCACCAACGTCGAGATCGTTGTGGGAGACGCGACCGAGCTCGCTTGCCCCGACGAGTCCTTCGACTCGGTCGGCTGCTTCACGATGCTCCATCACGTGCCAACTAGCCGTCTGCAAAACGCCATTTTTGCCCAAGTCCTGCGAGTACTCCGGCCCGGTGGCGTGCTCGTCGCCTCGGACAGCCTCCCGAGCGACGGGCTACACAGCTTCCATGTCGAGGACACCTACAACCCAGTCGACCCAGGCTCGTTGATCGCCCGGCTGCAGGCGATTGGCTTCGACCGAATCACCGTCGTCGTCGAGGACGTCCTCAAGTTCATCGCTCACAAGCCCATGGCCGAGATCGGACATGAGGACTGCGACGAGCCCAGCGCCTGCACCGGGCCAAGGAGGAGAGCGCGATGAGCCTTCTAATCATTTGCCCCTCACCTTCGTCAGCCACACCTTTGTCATCCTCGAGCCGCCCCTGCGAGCCGGGCCGGGTGGCGCGAGACGGGTGGGATCCGCACAGGCCAGCCCTGTTGCGTCTCTCGGCCGACCCGTGGTCGCTCCGGGCTTCCGTCGGTGACTCGGCATACCGGGCGATCCAGGAGGTGATGAATCCTGGATTCTGAGCGAACACTTCGGAAGCTTCATTCTCTGAGGCTGGCCGCTCGCTGCCCGGTCGACGGACGCTCCGGCGCCTCGGGTAGGCCGCGCCCCGTTGTCGTGGCGGGCTACGAGCAGACGAGCAGCCACGAGCCCGGCACAGGTTCGGATCTGGCTAGTCGGGCCGCGTAGCTTTGCCTGACAACCGGTCCTTCAGACCGACCGAGTGGGGGGTGAAACGTGAGACAACGAATCTCGCCAAGGGACGCTCTATTGGGCGCCGCACTGACGGGGGTGGTGCTCATCGGCACCGCAGCAGCCGCAACTGGCACGGGAGGGTTGAAGGGGGTCCTCAACCTAGGCAGGGCCAACTCCGTGAACGCCACGACGACGCTCGATGGCAGCTCGCCGAAGACCCTCCAGCTCATCAACTCGGGACCGGGTCCGGCCCTCGGCCTTCACATGGAGAATGGCCAACCACCGCTCACGACAAACTCCGAGACCGAGGTGCAGCACCTTAACAGCGCACTCGTCGATGGGGAGAGTGCGTCGGACTTCCAGCAAAAGAGCGACGACGTGCGCCTGCGGACCACTATCCAGCCCGGCTCAGAAGCGAGTTTCGACGTCGGTCTCGTCACCTTCACGTTCTCGTGCAGCACGCTCGGGTCCGGATTCCAGGCCAAGGTCAGCTTGTTGAACAACGCGCCGCCGATATTCGGGAATTGGTTCCTCGACGACGCCACCCTGGACGATCCCCAGGTCCACGTGCGAGATGGCGCCATCAACTCTGGAGACACGGGCGTGATCAGTACCACGACAGTGCAGCTCAACGATGAGAGCGAGGACGTCATCACCTTCGTCTGGCAAGACAGCGACGAGGTCATCTCCGCGACATATGCCACGCAGGCCTTTGTCAGCGAGGGGGGCGGCGAGAACTGCAGCCTCTACGGCACGGCGACGCGGGCCACATGACCCGGTTCAGCCCGCCAGGCGTGAGACGGCTATGGCGGCCCTTTGCGGGGCCGCGCCAGGAGGTGACGGGCTTCCTGCCCTCATCAACGCGAGGGCCTTGCGACCGACCCGCCGCAGGTGGCTCATGGCTCCGCCTACGGGTCTACCCCCTGGTTAGCCATAGCTGCCGGCAGGGTAGATCTTGCGCCAAGTGTCAACCGGGGATCCACGGTGTGATTTCGGGCTCTCAGCTCTGCCGAGCTCGCTCGTTAGGAATGCCTCATGTCCAGCCCTGTCTCATGTCCCGGCTCGGGACGTCTGAACCTTCGAGGCTGTCGGCAACCCGGTCGAGGAAATTGCGGGCCGTCGAGTCCGCGACGTGATGGAACAGAGCGTCGTCGAGCTTGCCTCCGACGTCTCCGAAGGGAGGATCGTAGGAACCGGCAAGGGTCACGCGGCATCGGCCAGCTCCCTCAAGAGGAGCAAGCTCCAAGGTTCCATCGAAGACGGGGAACAGACCTTGGAGACTGTTGACCCGCCACGACAAGGCGAGCACGACCGCTTCTCCCCTGTAGCTGGGCGGGCCGAGTGTCACGCTGACTTTTCGGGTGACCGTTCCTCCCGCCCACTTTGGTCCAACGCGGATGTAGAGAACCTCGCCGTCCTCCTCGGCCGCAAGGGCGAACGGTTCCAGCCAGCTTGCGTCACGGAAGAAACGTTCCCGCACGATCTCGGGTGGAAGTGCCACCTCGACAGACTCTTCAAGGAAGACGCTCAAAGCGGTTAACCCCCCTGTGAAAGCGTACCGGACCCTTCGAAGCCTGACCGTGGGTCGCGAAACCCGCTGCCACCAGGGTCTTTGCGTCCAGCCGCTAGTGTCGTGTGCCGGCCGGGAGCCGGACGGGGTCAGCGTTCAATTCTTGTCCGCAGGCTTCTCCTGGTCGGACAAGAGGTAGTCAATCCAGCGAGGGGCGTGAATCTTGCCTGCGTCCTCCAACTGTCGGGCAAGCAGCGTCGCTTGTCTGTACTCCGCTAGCGTGCGCCAGTACTCCACGTGTTGGAGCGCTTCGCGCAACTCGGCGACTAGGCGATCCCGCTCCGCTTCAAGCTCTTGAAGCCTCAAGAAGCCAGCGCCGTCGTCGGCGGTCACGAAGCGCTCCGTCCATGCCGGCGCGAACATCGACCGGGCTCGTGCACGACGGGCGCTGTCGGCAGGGACGGTGCGCGCCTCACTCGATATGGTCGATTCTTTCCACGTCGGACTTCCTGACGGATTTGAAAGGTCCAGAGCGAACTCCGGCAGGATCAATCGAGGAGCTGAAGAACAAGATCCAAGGCTCGCTCAGGGCATAACTGGATGCCACGACTATCTCGTCGGGCTTGTCGCCATCGACGTAGGTGAGCTTGTACTTAGACATACTACGTATCTTGTCACGCTACCCGGGACCTCAAATCCGTCACCGCCGATGACGGTTTCTGGCGCCCCGCTTGTAGTAGCTGTCGACCAGCCGGTCCCCGCCTCGCCAGCCGGTCCCATCATGGCTAGCGCGTGGGAGGGCTCGTAGCCGCAGGACGTGCTAGTTGGCAGGCGGCACCAGGCACCTGTCATCGGCGCCGTTACGGTAACCGTTCGTGTTGGCGGGCTAAAGACCGGTCGACCAAGAGCGACTACGCCGACGTTTGACCCGTCCCTCGGCGATTGGCACGAAATGGCGCCACGAAGGATCGCCTCCAGTCAGGCTCTGGTGTCTGCTACGGCCTTCTCAGTGGTGTTATCCCGTTGTTAGGCGTTGTCGGGCATCCTTATTGGCGTAGTCCAGATCCTCACAACGCCGGGCTGCGGAATCCGAGGGACCCATGCGCCTACGTCAGATGATCAGCTGGAAGAGTCTCAGACGCCACCTGCCGCCACCAACGGTGCGGCTCCGGCTCACAGTGCTCTACAGCTCGCTGTTCTTAGCCTCGGCGGCGGCTCTCTTGTGCATAACCGACGTCGTCTGGGGAAGGGCAACCGGCTCCACAAGCCGCTTCCAGGTCAACGTTCCCGCCTTCGCCCAAATCCTCAACAACCTGGCTCCGGTCAATGTCGCGGCTCGCCCGAGGTCTTCCCCGGCGAGGGTCTTCCGGGTCTCGATCTCGAAGGCTCCCGCGTTCTTGACGACGGCCGATCCGAGACAGCAACAAGTCGTCGCGGGTCAGCTCAATCTCGTCGCCATCCATCAGCAGACGAGCGACCTGCACCAACTACTCCTTTACTCCTCGATCGCTCTTTTGTTCATGGTCGTCGTCGCGGGTCGCGCTTGGTTGGTTCATGACCGGGCGGCTCCTTCGTCCTGTCCGGACGATCACTGCGGCTGCCAACGACATTTCGGCCACGAATCTGCACGAGCGTCTCAGGCTCAGCGGCCCGAAGGACGAGCTACGCGAGCTCGGGATACCTTTGACCGCCTCCTCGAGCGCCTCGAGGGAGCTTTTGAGTCGCAACGTCGCTTTGTCGCCAACGCGTCGCATGAGCTGCGCACGCCCCTCACGACGATGCGTGCCTCCCTCGACGTAGCCATGGCCAAGCCGGCGCCCATTTCCCAGGAAAGCGCCGCCCTCGTCGTCAGGTTGCGGGCCGAGCTCGACCAGGTCGACAGGTTGCTCGAGAGCTTCCTCGCCCTGGCCAGAGCGCAACGTGGTGAGGTAAGCGATACGACGGTGGTCTCGTTGGGCGATCTTGCTCGCGACGCGATTGAGCAACAGGGCCAAATGATCGCCGAGAACCAGCTCCGCGTCGACCAGCAGGCCGTCGCGGAGGCGACGGTGATCGGCAGTGATGTGCTGCTCGCCCGCATGGTCGACAACGTGATCGACAATGCCATCAAGCACAACGAACGAGGTGGATGGGTCCGCGTCACCACCGAGACTGAAGGGGGGACGGCCCGCCTCGTCATCGAGAATGGCGGCCCGGTCATCGAGCACGCCAGCGTCGCCGAGCTCGTCCAGCCTTTCAAGAGGCTCGGCGCTGACAGGACGGGTTCAGAGACTGGCACCGGACTCGGGCTCTCCATCGTGGCCGCTATCGCTGAAGCTCACGGTGGACGCCTCGAGATCCACGGCCGCGCGGAAGGCGGGCTCCAGGTGGTCTTAGAGCTGCCACCGGCAACCGTGGATCCTGGGATGGACACGACGTGAGGGTGCTCGTCGTCGAGGATTCCCACCGCCTCGCCGACGTCGTCGCGGAAGGGCTTCGAGACCAGGGTATGGCCGTCGACGTCGCCTACGACGGCCAGGAGGCGGCTTGTAAGCTCGACCTCAACGCTTACGACGTGGTCGTGCTCGACCGTGACCTTCCCGGAATCCACGGCGACGTCCTCTGCCAGAGGATCGCCGAGGGCGACAGTTCAGCCATGGTGCTCATGTTGACGGCGTCGGGCACACCCGATGACCGCGTCGCCGGCCTCAAGCTCGGAGCAGACGACTACCTCGCCAAGCCGTTCCACTTCCCCGAGCTCGTACTAAGGGTCCGTGCCCTCGCCCGTCGCCAGCCCACTGCCCACGAACGGATCTTCCGAGCAGCCGGTATCGAGCTGGACCCGTCCCGACGGACCGTCCTACGCGAGGGGCGGCCCGTAGATCTCTCGGTCAAAGAGTTCGGCGTGCTCGAAGCCCTCATGCGCGCCCAGAACAGGTTCCTCAGTGCCGAGGAGCTGCTCGAACATGTCTGGGACGAGCACGCCGACCCCTTTACCAACACCGTGTTCGTCACTATCAGCCGGCTGAGGCGAAAGCTCGGCGACCCTCAGGTGATCGAGAACCTTCCCAACGTCGGTTACCGCATCGCCACGGGCTCCGGGTGATCGCGGCGATGCAGGCCAGCAGCAAATGGCACTCTGGGGCTGAGCCTGGAGCAGCATCGGCCGCCTCACGGCCGCCGACTACTTGTTGTAGACCTCCGGGTTGACGGTATTCGCGGGCTGGCCGCCGGCGAGCACCTCGGCTACAGCAGAGGTGGCGAGCCTTGCCATCGCAAGGCGGGTGGCAAAAGAGGCGCTGCCGATGTGGGGCAGCAGCACGGCTCGCGGAGCGGCGAGCAGGCGCGGGTGGACCGCAGGTTCCTGTTCGTAGACGTCGATGCCGGCAGCGAAGAGGCGGCCCGACTCGAGAGCGGCACCGAGAGCCTCCTCGTCTACGACAGGTCCCCGGGAGGTGTTGACGAGGACAGCGGTCGGCTTCATGAGCGCCAGCCTGCGGGCGTCGATGAGGTGGCGCGTCTCGGCCGTGAGCGGCACGTGGATGCTGATCACGTCGGCTTGTGAGACCAGCTCGTCCAGGTCCTCGATGTAGCCGGGAAGCCCCGTCGGCGCGAGGTCGTGGTGGATGACGCGGATGGAGAAGCCCTCGGCGCGCTTGGCGACCGCCTGGCCGATGCGGCCGTAGCCGACAAGGCCGAGCGTGGCACCGTAGACGTCCTGACCGAGGTAGCCGTCGAGCTCCCACTTCTTGTAGCCGCCCTGGCGCAGATCGCGGCTCGGAGTCCGAGAGAACTCGGGACGCGGAAAGGATCAGCGCAAAAGCGAGGTCTGCGGTCGTCTCGGCGAGCACGCCGGGCGTGTTGCAAACGGGGATCCCGGCGCGGGTGGCGGCTTTCACGTCGACGTTGTCGAAGCCGACTGAGACCGTAGCCACCACCTCCAAGCCGGGCGCGGCGGCGAAGATCGGCTCACCAATGCGGTCGGTCAGCTGGCAGATGAGCGCCTTGGCATCCTTGGCCGCGGCGGCGATCTCGTCGGTGCTCATAGATCCCTCGGGTTTGGGCATCACGAGCTCGTGGGCCGAGAGGGCATCGAGGGCGGGGTCGAACAGCTTTGAGGTCAAAAGGACGCGTGACATTGCTGAAGTCTCACATGCCCAAATCGACCGGTCCAAACGAGTGGAGCGGTCTCCTAATTGTTCGTCGTGTCGAGGCGATTGGTTACTGGCGGGCTAAGTTACCTGGTCGGCCGAGTAGAGAGAAGGTTGAAAGCTCGGCCCCCAAGAGCGGCGGCGTGTTTTGCGCCAAGGCCGTGAAGTATGCGGCGGGCCGGCCATGTGGCCGGGACGGGAGCGTGACAACTGCGATGCTGGCATCGGTCTCAGGGTTGCCGCCAAGCGCCGCGCCCGCCCGAACAGCCGTCCTTGCCTCGGCGTGGCGGAGGTTGACAAGGCATCGCAGTGGCATTCGACGGTATGTCCTGAGGAGGTTTCATGTCGGCGAGGCGCTCGTGCTGACAGCGCTCGGGGCGGCGGCGATATCGGCCTGCGGATCGAGCACCGTGGTCGCGGCGAAGCCGAGCGTGACAATTCATGCATCGCTTGCCACCTCGGCTGAGACCTCGGCCGGCGCGTGGGCAAGCCTGCCCATGGGGCATCTCGACGAGCCCCTCAATACCTTCTGGCAGCTCCTTTTCCGCCCGACTGGCGCAGGGCACTGGTCAGACGAGGCTTCGGCACTAGCGGTGGCCACCAATGGGGGACTTGTCGTCGCGACAAGCGGTACTTCGCTCACAGTTGGGATTCGGCCGACCAATTACCTCGACTACTCGCCCCTCGTCGTCACGACGCAAGCCCGGTCGTGGTCGCCCGCCGGCCCAATTCAAGGGCTAGGCGACCGCCCGGACTCGCTGGCCGTCGACGCCGGAGGCAGCGCGCTGGCACTGGTGGGAAAGCCCAAGGTGGCCAGTGTCCTTGAGAGCAGCAAGGGCCTCGTCGCATGGCATCGGCTGACCTCGCTTCGCGGACTGGAGGAAACCGCGGCCGGCAGACAGTGCAAACTCAGCTCCCTCAGCGCGGTCGGCTTTCTCGGAGGTCAAGTCCTCGTCGGGACGACGTGCCGCCGGCGAGGCGTGGTCGGCATCTTTACCCGTGTCGGTTCCGCCTGGGCGCTGGTCGAGCCCCAGCTCTCGCCCGCGTTGAGGCACGCTGAGCTCGACGTCATCGGGCTGGAGGTCGTCTCTGGCGGCTTGTGCGCGCTCTTGGGCGTCACGGGCCAGCCTCGGATCGGTCTCGTGGCGCAGTGCACACGCGGGGTTGACTCGAGCTGGCGATCGTCTAGGGAAGTGGTCCTTAAGGGCAACGACGACACCGTCTCGTTCGGCCCGACCAACAGGCCGGGGCTCTTCGCTCTCATCAGCACCCCGGGTGAGCCTTCATCGCTCGAGGCACTCGACTCGGCCGACATGGACTGGACGGTGCTTCCCTCCCCGCCGGTGGGAGCAGTCACCGCCGTGTTCTCCCCAGGTGGAGAGGTGGACGCTCTCGCCGTCGATGACACCTTGTTCACCGACTGGCGGCTCGGGGCCGCAGGAGGCACTTGGAAGCAGGTCCAGCGTCTCGAGGTACCGATCCAGTTCGGATCCTCGAGCTGAGAGGCTGGGATCCGGGGGTCCAGCCGCCTCCCAGGGCTAGCCTGAGGCCTATGGCCGGCACCCGAGTGCAGCGGGCGCGGGACGGCAAGCTGCCCGACTTCGAGGAGCTCCGTTTCGACTTCTCCGGTGAGCAAGCGCCCCACGAGCAGGTGAGCGAGCCGCCAGCTCGCGCCGAGCCTTCAGCCTTACTGGCCGATGTGCCGGCCGACCAGGACGGGCCACTGCCACCGGGCCCGCTCGGGCCCCCCGTGGCCGCCGAAGCGCCGTCCATCGTGGCGGACGGCCCCGTATTTGACCCGGGCTCGGCTTCGGACTCGGCCCTGTCGATCGGGGAGTTCTACAACCGGCTGCGCATGGCACTGCGCGAGACATTTCCCGACGAGATATGGGTGACCGGCGAGATCTGCAAGGTCACGACCTCGCGCGGTCACCACTACCTCGAGCTTGCGGACCGTCTTGAGGGCCAAGGGGCCCCCTACCCAGTGCCGGGCGCTCCGGTGCGCAACGGCCCAGCCGGGCGCAACGGGACCGCCACCTTGGAGGTGGCCTGCTGGGCGAGGGACTGGCCCGTTGTCCACTACGAGCTGTCTGCGGTCGGCGTGGAGCTCGTGCCTGGGTTGGTCGTCCGCGTGCGGGGCAAGGTCTCGGTCTGGGAGGGCGGCAGCAAGATCCGCTTTTCGATGACTGCCCTCGACGTCGAGGCGCTGGTCGGTGGCATCGCTGCCGCTCGGAGGCGCCTGCTGGGTGCTCTGGCGGCCGAGGACCTGCTCGAGGCGAACAGACGGCTTCTTCTGCCCCCAGTGCCCTTGCGCGTCGGGCTCGTGACGAGCGCGGGTTCTGAGGCCTACAGAGACTTCATCGGCCAGCTGGAACGTTCCGGCTACCTTTTCGATGTTCGCTTCGAGCCTTCCCAGGTGCAAGGGCCCGATGCCCCGGCCCAGATCGTCTCCGCCCTCGATCGGTTGAGCGCTACCGAGCCGCCACCGCAACTTGTCGTGATCGTGCGCGGCGGCGGCGCGAAAGGCGATCTGGCGGCTTTCGACTCCGAGCAGGTCGCCCGGGCGATCGCTGGCGCGCCCTTTCCGATATGGACAGGAATAGGTCACACAGGGGATCGCTCCGTCGCTGACGAGGTCGCCCATCAGGCACTCGTCACCCCGACACATTGCGGCGAGGCGCTTGTGGCAGTAGTTGCCGCCTACCTCGACGTCCTGGAGCGCCGGGCTCGACTGTTGGCACAGCGCGTCGGGACCCGCTTGGACCTGGCGAGTCGGGAGCTCACAACGGCCTCGTCTGCGATGAGCCGAGGAGTGCGTCAGTGCCTCGACCATTCGTCGCTCGCTTTGCGCTCTTGTGAGTCCCGTATCGGTGGCGCCGCCCTCGTGGCGCTCGAGCGGAGTCAGGCCAGGTTGGCGAACAGGGCCCAGAGGCTGTGCGGCCCGTCAACCCAGCAGCTCGCCGTGCAGGCACAGGCGATCGCCCACAGACGCGAGCTGCTGCAGCTGCTTGACCCCAAGCACCAGTTGCTAAGGGGGTGGTCGCTGACTCGCGACGAGAGCGGCAAGGTTGTGCGCTCGGCGGCGTCGCTTCGCCCGGGCGACCGGCTGACGACGACGTTCGCCGAGGGGAGCGCGGTGTCGGTCACCGAGGAGATCTCCTTCGCGCCGACTGGCCGAATGGAGGGAAGCGAGATTACAGAGGAGTCCCATGAGTGAATCCGAGCCCGCCAATGTCCCGGTGGCCGAGCTTGGCTACATCCAGGCTTCGGACGAGCTCGACGCCATAATCGCCGAGCTCGAGCGGGGGGTCATCGACGTCGACCTGCTCGAGGTGCGCCTGCGGCGCGCCGTTGAGATCATCGAGGAGCTCGACCGCCGAATCCGGGGAGCACGGGAGAAGGTTGGCTCGCTCCTGCCACGGCTGGAAGCGGTGGCACAGGACGCCTCCCGTGAGGACGAGAGCAGGTAGCCGTAACAACCTCGCTTAGATCCGTCGTCGCCGTCGGCGCAGGCCTGGCGGGACTGCACGCCTGTGAGGCGCTGCGCAAGGAAGGCTACGAGGGACGGCTGCGCCTCGTCGGCAGCGAGGAGCAGCTCCCATACGACCGGCCACCTTTGTCCAAGCAAGTCCTTGCCGGGCTCTGGGAGCCGGAGCGGTGCACGCTCAGGCCGGAAGAGGACATCGTCGGGCTTGGCATTGAGCTCGACCTCGGCTCGCGTGCTCAGGCGCTGGACATGGCAACGCGCTCGGTTGTGCTGAGCGACGGGCGCAGGCTGGCATTTGACGGACTCGTCATCGCCACCGGTGCCGAGCCCCGTCACTTGCCGGGCCTCACGGGCCGACCGGATGTGTTCAGCCTCAGGCGTCTCGACGATGCCCTGGCATTACGCGGTGTCATCTCGAAGACCGGGGCGCGCTTGGTGATCGCCGGGGCCGGGTTCATCGGTCTGGAGGTGGCGGCGACCGCACGTGGTCTCGGTGCCAAGGTGACTGTCATCGACCCCTGCGCCATCCCCCTCGAGGGAGGCGTCGGGCCGGTTGTCGGCCGAGTCTTCGAGTCGATGCACCGTGGGCACGGTGTCGATCTCAGGCTTTCCACCACCATAGAAAAGGTCGAGACCGGTGCCCATTCCGGCTCGGGCGTGAGGTGCCGGCTCAGCGATGCCACGACAGTTGAGGCGGACGCCCTTCTCGTGGCCGTCGGCGTCTCCCCGGCTGTCTCGTGGCTGGAGGGATCTGGACTCGATGTCGGACCGGGCGGGGTCAAATGTGACGCGTCGCTCCTTGCCGCCCCCGGCGTCGTCGCGGCCGGCGATCTCGCCCGCTGGCCCGACTCGCGCACGGGGGAGTGGATGCGGATCGAGCACCGAACAAACGCTGCCGAACAAGCCGAGCACGCAGCGAGGAGCCTGCTCGCCGGAGAGGGGGCTAGGCCCGAGTTCGCTGCGGTTCCGTACTTCTGGTCGGACCAGTACGGTCACAAGATCCAGGTCGTCGGCAGCCCACAGTCGGCCGAGGAGACCGTCGTCGTCGACGGGTCAGTTGACGAGCTCGACTTCGTCGTCGTGTTCGGTCACGCCGGGCGGCTGAGCGGTGCTCTCGGGTTCAGCCGGGCCAAGGCACTCATGGGCTACTGGCCCTTGTTGGAGGCCGGGGCGAGCTTCACCGAGGCCTTGGCACTCACCCGGTAGCGAGCTGGCGTCGGCGTAAGAGCCGCCGGGCACCCCGAGCTGGGTGCAGCCCGTGCACGACCTCTTCGACGAACCGGCGTGTAGCGGTGTCCGGCTCGTGCGCGCCGTAGGCGGAGCGCTCCAAGAGCGCGGTGGCGCGTTGCAGCAAGGCGGTCGGGTTGCCGCTCGCGCGCCAGCTGCCCTGCGCCGAGAGCCGGGCGGCATACTCGCCAAGCGTCTCTGCCGGCCACCTCTTGAGCCCCGCGGCCGCGCCACGCCGCTCGAGCTCTGCTGCGACACGCTCTGGCCACTGGCGCGGGCGCCTGCGCCAGCGCGCAAGGGCCACCAAGGCCATAGCACATGCCCCGAGCGCGCCGGTCAGGGAGCCGACGGGCACCCAGGGCAGGCGTCCGAGGGCATGCCCGATGTCGGAGAGCATCACGGCGCCGGGATCTGGCGGAGCCAGCGGCACTTGGGCAGTCGGGTCGAAATTCTGCCAGCCGACTCCTGGGAACCAGACCTGCACCCAGGCATGGGCGTCTTTGGCCTGGATCTCGTAAAGGTCGCTCAGGGGATCGAAGGGACCAGGGACATAGCCGATCGCCTCCCTGGTAGGCACACCGAGTGTGCGCAGCATGACCGCAAGTGCCGTCGAGATCTGCTCGCAGAAGCCGACCCGGGTACCGAACAGGAACTGGTTGACGGCGTCCTGTCCCGGGAGCAGGGGCGGTATGTCTGTCGAGTACTTGACGTGGCGTCCCATCCACGCCTCGAGAGCGACGACCTCCTGGTAGGTGGTCTTGGCCCGGGCTGCGATGACGATATGGCGGGCGAGTGCCGCCACGCGTGCGTAGTGGCCCGCTGGAAGGGCGAGATCGGCTGCCAGGTCAGGCTCTTGTTCCGAGCTCTGATCTGTCGAGAGCTTGGCGAGAGCGCTTGGCGCGAGGTCTGTATCGGCCGAGATGACGGTGTAGACCGTGCCCGGGCTCATGGCGATGGTCGATCGCATTGAGCCGTCAGACCCGATGATCAAGGAGTGCTCCGGGAAGTACACCTGGGAGGGCTCGGCTGTTGCGAAGAGCAAGTTGGCGATCGGTTCAGCCACGTAGAACGTCTGCACGTTGAGCGAGCCGTAGCCGCCGTCGGACCAGGGAGCCGGGCCCGCTTGGTCCGCTGGTTCGCCCATCGAGCTGAGGGCTGTGCCAACCTCGAAGGGCGAACCCGACCTCAGAGCCATCAGCTTGCTCGCCCCCGGAGAGCGCTTCCAGTTTTCGCCATCCCAAGTGTCAAATGTCATCCCGAGGAAGTACCCGGGCCGGTCTGCCCGGACCCGCATGAGCACCTCGTCGCTGAGCCCGCCTCGAAGGGCGGTGTCTAGCTCGCTCGCAAAGCCCAGGTACCCTCCGACACCGGTCCTGCCCGTCGCCTTGCCCGCTTGGGCGGGCTCGGTCGACTGGGCACCGCTGCCGGTAACTCCGGTCGGGTCACGCAGCGGGAGGTACGAGGTGAGCGAGGAAGGAAGTGTGATCGACTGGGCCGCCCGCGGTGAGGGCAAGAAGACGAGGAAGATCGCTCCGGTAATTACGACCAGGGCTCCGGCGCTCACAAGCGACCCGTATGCAAGCGGACCTGTGCCCCCTGTCATCGAGCGCCAGGAACAGGCAAGGGCTACAAGACAGGCTCCGAGCCAGATCGCCACGTACACGATGAAGCCGATGGACACCGCCTGGGCCGCGCCCAAGGTGAGCAGGGCACCGGCGGCGGCGAGTGAGAAGAGCAGGTCCCGCCTCCCGGGCACGTCGAAGGAGTGGATGAGCTGCACCCAGGTGAACAAGCCGGCGAGCGGGATCTCTATCGAGCTCAACTGGCCGATCTGGGCCGCACCGAGGACCTGGAGGACGAAGGAGGCGAAGATCCCGAGTACGGCGACGGCGAGGATGATCTTCACCCATTGCCAAGGTCTCGCCCGGGTTAGGTAGGAGAACACCATGCCCGTCAATGTCCCCGCGCAGGCGAGGACGGCGCTCGGCAGTGAGATCTCGTTGACGGCCGCGCAAGCCAGGATGCCCGTGACCACAGCTCAGCGCGGTGGCGAGGCGGAAGGTGACTGACTCTTCCGGCGCCACGGGCGCGTTGGCACGCCGGATCATCTCGACAAAGCCCGCTCGTGCCATGCCCGTCCGCCTGTCAGGTCCCGACAGGGCCGACGGCGCGAGCCAGCCGGCGGCCCGCCGAGAGTCTGTCGCAGACGGGCGCGACCACCGCGCCCGTGGGTTCATAGGTCTCGAGCACGACCGTCCGTCCGCTTTTCATCTGCGCCAGTACCTCGCCCATGGCCTCCTCGGCGAGCTTGTCGGCCGTGTCCGGGTTCGGGTCGAGACGAGCGACGATCCTGACCGGGTCGTCGGAGCGGACCTCGGATTCGCGGATCATGAGATCACCGGTGTGCGCCGTCGCGTGCCAGTGCACCCGACGGCGCCCGTCTCCGTGCTGGTAGGGACGTACGCCTCGCAGGTCCCCGCTCAAGGCGGGCTGGGGCGCTCTGTTGCCTTCCTCGTGCGAGGCTGCCGCGTGCAGGTCCGCCTTGTGCTCGCGGGCCTTCGGAGCGACATGGAGCGGGCGCGGCAGCTCGAGCACCTGGTCGCGAGACCACCAGAGAAGGCCGAAGGGGGCCGCTGTGGCCAGACGGAGCGTGAGTTTCGAGACGACACCGCGCCGGGGCGGCACGACGACAAGTCGCGCAGGGACGCGACGACTGAGCAATAGGGCAGGACCGTCGGTCGAACGCGGAGTGCAGCGCATCGACCGGTTCCCGACCACTTCGATCTCGGCCGGTGAGCCGGCGATGCCGTCGGCAGGGGAGTCCACGCAGACGACGCTTAGACCGGGGGCGGCGAAGGCAGGGGCGACGAGTCCCAGCAAGAGCAAGCCGGCCACGACGGCGCCGACGGTCTGCACCCATCCAGATCCGCTCGCATGAGCCACCCCGGCCCAAACAAACAAGAGTAGGGCTGTCCCGGCAATTGGTGCTGCGGCGCGCTCAGGCAGGGCCAGGTGGCGAACCTTGAGCTTGGGAGCCGTCGGCGGCCGCGCCCGGGTGCCGGTGTCGGGGCCTGGGCGCGAGCGCCTGGGCATCACGGCCTCGGCGAGGGAACCCGCTCGAGGATCGCCTCCACTATGGCGATGCCGGTATCGAAGGCGCCAACCGGGAATGCATCTGTGACCAGGCGGTGGGCGAGCACACCCGGCGTCACGGCTTTCACGTCGTCGGGAAGCACGTAGTCGCGACCGGAGATGACCGCATGGGCACGTGCCGCGGCGAGAAGCCCGATCGCGGCCCTTGGGCTTGCCCCGAGGCGGACCAGGGGATCGGACCTTGTCGCGCGGACGATGGCGACCGTGTAGTGCGCGACGGCGGGCGCCACGGGCAGGGCGGCGACGGTGGCCTGGGCGGCGGCAAGGCCACCGGGCGTGCATACAGGCGAGAGCGAAGCAAGAGAAGGTTGCGCCCCATGCGACAGGGCAAGCCTCGTCTCGGTGACCTCGTCCGGGTAGCCAAGACGGGTCGCAAGCAGGAAGCGGTCCATTTGGCTCTCGACGAGCGGAAACGTGCCCGCTTGGTCGATCGGGTTCTGGGTCGCTAGTACGAGATGCGGCTCGGGCAGCGGCCAGGAGTCCCCGTCCACTGTGACCTGACCTTCTTCCATGGCCTCGAGAAGTGCCGCCTGGCTCCGCGGTGGTGTCCGGTTCAACTCGTCGAACAAGACGACGTGGGCGAAGACAGGACCGGGGCGGAAGTCCCAAGTGTCAGACGCGGCGGAGAAGATAGAGACACCTGTTATGTCAGAAGGGAGAAGGTCCGGGTGTCCCTGGATGCGGGCGAGGCGAGTGCCAATGGAGACCGCGACCGCCTTTGCGAGCATCGTCTTTCCTACCCCAGGCACGTCTTCGATCAACAGGTGTCCGCCTGCGAGCACAGCTGTTGTCGCGGCGGTTACGCCAGCCGGTGTGCCGAGGACGACAGAGTTCAGGTTTTCCTGGAGCGATGTCGCCATCTCGATGGCGTCGTCGAGGGAGGTGTCCACGGCGGCTTGCCTCACGAGGTCGTCGGTTGTCACGAAGATCTCCTCACGCAGAGCGAGCCTACTGCCACTTTAGGTGATAGTGGTGCAGCTTTCACCGTAATGCACCCGGCCGGCCTCCACCTTCGGTGCCTGCCGCCGGGCCAGGCTACGGTGCCGTTACGCCAGAGCCGGCCGGTGACGAACCGTCGGGCTTTTTCCCGTCTGCTCCAACACCACCCAGCCGCAGGTGTCCGTTTCTCCGGTGGTCGCGAAAATTCACTCACACGAGGAAATTTGCCTGTCAAGGAGTGAGGTTTCCCGGCCGAAGATTGGAGGAACGAGTCACACCCTCGAGCGGATGTGGGTTACCGGGAGATGGTGGGGAACGTTGACAGTTTCATTACAGTCATACATAATCAGGGTTTCGGGCAGCGAACCCCCTGGCGTGTGGTATGAGCGCCGCCGCCGTCCGAGACCCCTGCTAGTCGATTTTGTCGCGGCATGTCGCCGTGGGTCGATCCGATGAGGAAAGTGAACCGGGATGAAAGCCAGTTGGCGTCAGCGAGCCGCATGCCGAGGGGTTGACCCAAACATCTTCTATCCCGTGTCGGACGACGACGCGGAAGAGGCGAAAGCGGTTTGCTCATCGTGCCCGGTCCGCCAGGCGTGCCTGGAGTACTCGCTCACGGCCCGCGAGCGCGAGGGCGTCTGGGGCGGTCTCACCGAGCGTGAGCGCCGCCGCATCCTGCGCCAGCACCGTAAGTCCGCCTGAGGCGGCGATCGGGCCCGGCCCGGCTCGAGCACGCCACGGCCCAGAGGAGCCGTTAGCCTCCGGGCGTGGACTTTGACCTGCCCGAGGAGCTGACGGCTCTCCGCGATATGGTCCGAAAGCTCTCCCGGGAGAAGGTCGCGCCACGGGCGCGAGAGATCGACGAGAGCGGCGAGTACCCCGACGATGTCTTCGCCGTGTTCCGGGACGCTGGTCTCCTCGGGCTTTGCCTGCCCGTTGACGACGGCGGTTCTGGTGCCGGCATCCTCGGGCTCACGATCGCGGTCGAAGAAGTGGCCAAGTACTCGAGTACGTGTGCTCTCATGCTCTTGTTGACCAGGCTCGCGACAGGCCCGATACTCATCGCCGGCTCGCAAGCTCAAAAGCAGCGCTACCTGCCTGCGATCGCCTCCGGGGCCGAGCGCGCCAGCTTCGCTTTGTCCGAACCCGACGCCGGCAGTGACGTCGTCGGCATGCGGACCCGGGCGACGGCCGATCCCCAACGTGACGGAGGTTGGGTCCTCAACGGCCTGAAGTGCTGGATATCGGGAGTTAGCCAGGCTGATTGGTACGTGGTGTTCGCGAAGACAGGTGAGCTCGCGAGCCGTCGTCACGAATCGATCAGCGCCTTCATCGTCGAGCGTCGCTACGACGGGGTCGTCGTCGGCCGCCTCGATGACAAGATGGGGGTGCGGGGCCTCGATACCGGCGAGCTGGTGCTGTCCGATGTCCGGGTACCTCCGGAGAACGTCATCGGAGAGGTCGGCGGGTTTCGTCTCGCGATGCTCGGCCTGAACTCGATGCGCCCGGTCGTGGCCGCCCGAGGTATAGGCCTGGCGGAGGGCGCGCTCATGCACGCGGTCGAGTACGCCAAGCAGCGGCGCGCCTTCGAAGCGACGGTCGCCGATTTCCAAGGCATCCAGTGGGAGGTCGCGAAGCTTGCCGTGGAGATAGAGGCGGCGCGCCTGCTGACATACCGCGCAGCGTGGTTGGCTGACAGGGGACAGTTCACTCGGGAGTGGGCGGCGCAGCTGTCGATGGCCAAGTACAAGGCGACCGAGGTAGCGGTGTCCGCCTCCGGGTTGGCTGTGCAGCTGCTCGGGGCGGCGGGTTATATGAAGAACCAGCCGACCGAGCTCTTTTATCGCGACGCCCGGCAGCTGACGATCGTGGAGGGTACGTCCGAGGTTCAACTGAACCTGATAGCACGAGGTGTGCTCGACCACCACCTCTGGTGGAACTGAGGCTGGGATGGTAGCGGCGCTCGATGCTGTAGGTGGATGGCCGGCGATACTGGGAAAGATCCTGAGCGGGCAGGACCTCACGAGCAATGAGGCGGCCGCAGCCCTGGACGAAGTCCTCGAGGGAGCGGCGACGCCGGCCCAGATAGGCGCTTTGGTCGCCGGGCTTCGTGCCAAGGGCGAGTCCGTCGAGGAGATGACCGGTCTCGTGCGCTCGATGCGTGCCCACGCCGAGCACATCGACGTCGGCGTCGAGGTCGTCGACACCTGTGGCACGGGCGGGGACCGCAGCGGGACGATCAACGTCTCCACCTTGAGCGCACTTGTCGTGGCAGGAGCAGGGGCGGTTGTTTGCAAGCACGGCGGGCGGGCGGCTTCCTCGCTCGCCGGCTCCGCCGACGTCTTGGAGGCGCTCGGCGTCGTGGTCGATCTCGGCCCGGATGGGGTACGCCGGTGCATAGAAGAGGCGGGCATCGGATTCTGCTTCGCGCCTCGGTTCCACCCGGCGATGCGCTACGCCGCCCCGGTGCGCAGAGAGCTTGGCGTCCCGACGGTCTTCAACTTCATCGGACCCCTGGTCAATCCGGCCGGGGCGACGCGCCAGCTCGTCGGTGTCTCCGACCCGGTGATGGCGATCAAGATGCTCCATGTGCTCGAGACATTCGGCTCCGTCCACGCCATGGTCGTCTTCGGCCACGACGGTCTCGACGAGTTGACGACCACAGCCCCCTCCACCTTGATCGAATCTGTAAGGGAGCCCGACGGAACATGTCGGCGCCGCCGAGTCGAGATCGACGCCGGCTCGCTCGGGCTGAGGCGGGCGGTGCTCCGGGAGCTAAAGGGCGGCGATGCTGCTCACAACGCCCAGCTGGGGCTTCGCTTGCTCGAGGGTGAACCTGGCCCAATGCGCGACTTGGTGTGCCTGAACGCGGCGGCCGGGCTGATAGTCGCCGGTCTCGCGGACGACCTGAGCGATGGACTTGAGATCGCCTTCGCGACCGTCGATGACGGGAACGCACTGAGCTCGCTCGAACGGCTCGCCTCAGTCTCGATGGCTGCCAGTCAGCCCGCGTCGTCCTGAGAGGGCTGACAGCCACGTGGCCGTAGCCGGTCAGCAGGGCTTGGGGTTCCAGGGTTCGGGCAGGTCCTTGGGGTTGTCGAAGATGACCGAGCTCGGCGGGGTTGCCTGTGTCTCGGCCGAGACCGTTGTAGCCCGAGCGCTGCCGGAGGTTCCGACACTTGGGCTCGTGTACGAAGACGTCGTGGCCGTGGCCGAGGCCGAGCCAAAGGAGAGGAAGCTCGCGATCATCTGATTGGCGTAGGGCTGAGCCGCGAGCAGGACGTCTGCACCATCGACCGTCGTCGATGTTGTGGGGAGGACCTCGGTGGCGAGATTTGACGAGGCGATCCCGCGGAACTTGAGGCCAAGAGAGATCATCTGGCTGCTCGAGAAACCGGCGTCAACCTGCAGGTCGTTGGCTGTGGCCTGCAGGAAATTGTTCATGGCGAGCAGGTTCGGGAACTCGTTGTCGGCCTTGTCGAGCACGGCATGGAAGAAGGCCTGCTGACGCTGGATCCTGCTCCAGTCGCTCATGCCGTCGTAGTTCCAGGTGCCGTCCTCGAAGTAGTACAGATGGCGGCTGCGCACCAGAGCCAGCGCAGTCGTGCCGTTCACGGTCTGGCAGCCGGTGGTCGTGACGCTCAGGCCGGAGTACGGGTCACGCACGGGGTAGGGGAAATCGAGTGAGATTCCGCCGATGGCGTTCACCATGCCTTCGAAACCTGGGAAATTCGCCACCATGACGTGATTGATCGGGATGCCGAAGTCCTGCTGGATCGTCTTTACCAGCAGGTTCGGCCCACTATTGAAGGCGGCGTTGATCCTGTTCGAGCCGGCACCAGGGATGGTGACGTAGGTATCGCGAGGGATCGAGAGCATCTCGATCTGTCGCGTCTTTGGCACCAGTCGCACGACGATGATGACGTCGGAGCGTTGTCCGGTCTGGGTCGACGAGCTGCCGAACGAGGAGGCCTCGCCGGGGGTGTCGACGAACTGGCGGGAATCGGATCCGACAAGGAGGATGTCGATGGGTGCTCCCGCGGTCTCAGGGGTGATGCTCGGAACCTGCACCTTCTTGATGGAGCCGAGCACCGAGTTGACATACAGCCAACCACCGATGCCTCCGACGAGCGCGAGCACGACAAGAATCGAGACCCCGACGATTACCCGTTTGGGCCACCGGCGGCCCTTGCCGGCATGCAGCACAGCCCGCCGGCGCTCCCTCGAGCTTCTCCTGAGTTTCATTGGCACGTAAAGGGAGGATACCTACCGTCACGCTGAATTCCTGGTCGCCGACATGCCGGCGGGGCGCCCTCTTAAGAGTCGGACGAATGGATCAGGTCTTCTTCTTGCTCGGTCTCCTCGCTCGGGTACGGTGGTCCGAACGACCCCTCGACCAGAGCGCCCTCCTCGGAGCCATCCTCGACCTCGGCCGGAGCTGTTCCCTCTTCGTCGTTCTCGTCACTCGAGGCTGGGACCGGCTCAGGCGCGCTCGGCCCGGACATGACCGGTGGGCGCAGTGTCATGAGCATGCCCAGGCCGACGACGCCGCCGAGCGAGGCCAGCTTGCCGATCTGGTCGGCCGGCGTCGTTCCGTAGGTGAGGACAACGTGGTGAGCCGTCGGCACGACTGCCATGAGATTGGGCGACACAGGGTAGGGACCAAGGGCGCCGCTCGCGTGCCAGTTGGGGAAGTAGGGCACTTTCACGAGCACGGGCGAGCCGAGGCGGCCGACGTCGAAGCTCACCGTCGCGTCCGTCGTCTTCGCGTGAGTGACAGTCGTTGGGGTGACCGGGATTCCTCTCGAGGGAGGGACGAGTGTCCCAACGGCCGCCCGGGGCCAATTCGCCGGCCCGCTGAGGGCCAGCTCGACGGGCCAGTAGCTCTCCTGTTCCCACCATGCAAGGTTCGTGTTCAGCCACTGTTGGGCCGACGCGCCCGATTCGACCTCAGGCAGATAGTCGAGGGGGGTGACGAGCTGGGCGCCTTTGATGAGGTAGAGGTCCCAGACTGGGTTGGTCGGGGTCACGCTGTCGATCGGTCCGGGAAATCCTGGTGTGGAGGCGATCTTCACGAGCCCCGGCACGGACTTGGCGGCGGCCTCGTCCTGAGGGGACACGGCGAGGAAGTAGCGCACGTCCTCGAACTGCAGATGGCGGATGCCGTCAGCGAGGTCATAGGTCGGGTAGGTGAGGAACGAGACAGGATTTGAGGACTCGCCCGGTAGTGCGTACTCGGCCTGGTCGAGGAAGTGGAAGGGCGTCGTTGTCGAGGACTCGAAGAGCACTCCGTCGATCGTGTCCATACAGCCGTCAGTCCAGTACGGAAGCGCCATCGTCGCCTCGGTCGAGCCGAAGGGGTCGGTCGTCTCGGTTATGTACTCGTACTGGAGGCGGCCGCAGCCATATGTGCGTCCGGCTTGGTCGAGCATGCGCACGATCCCCTGGTAGACGGGCCAGCCTGACTTACCCTGAAAACCGGTGTAGTTCCACGCCACCCAACCAGGAACTATCACCGAGCTGGTCGTCCGAAAAAGGGGTATCGAGATTCCGCCGAGCACGCAAGAGCCCACTAATGCAGCGACGCTCGCGACCACGATGGCCACCGGTGCCTGCCAGGAGTCAAGCTGTAACCAGCGGCCACCAAGGCGAAAGGCCTCGCCGACGCCGTAGGCAGCCAGGAGCGCCAGGCAAAGGAAGTAGAAGGGAAGCCAACGGCCGTTGTAGACGAACCCTGCGGGCAGCCACTCGAACCCAGCCACGGCGGCGATCGCGGAAACGGCGAGCACAATGGGCGTTCTCTCCCGTTTGATGGCGGCCACTGCGATGCCGAAGACGGCCGGGATGACCATCCACAGCCAGTTCCAAGAGGGCATGATGTTGGACCAGACGCCTGTGACGCCGCGTGTAGCCCATTGAGGAGCTGTAGCGGAGATCGGCCGCGAAAGGGACCAACCAAAAAGCCGCCAAGAGGGCGCCGACAGCGCCAACTGGGACGAGGACCTTCCACGTGTTCTTTCTCCAATGGCCGATGGATAGCAAGACGGCGATGGCTGCATAGCCGAGGGCGGGGACGACGTGACAGAGAAGCGTTAGGCCGTACAGAGCGGCGGCCAGCCATCGGAGCCGGCCGGTCCGCAGGGCGTAGGCGAACACGCCTAGGAACAAAAGGCCGCTCGTAAGGGCGAGCGAGAAGGAAAACTCGCCCGCCATGGTCGAGACGATGTTGCCGCCCTCGATCGTGTAGGAGGTGTTGAAGAGGAAGGGCAGTGTTGCCAGCGCCATCAGGGCCGGTACCGGCGTCCGAAAGCCCGCCAATCGCCCGAACGCCCAGGCAGTGACCGGTAATGCGACCAGTCCAAGGACCGTGACGAGCTTGAAAGCGACGGCGTAGGGGAACGGGATCGAGAGGACGGCGACGAACAACGCCGGGAGTGGGAAGTAAAAGACGTAGAGGGGGAAGCCCTCGAACCACTGCGGGTCCCAGCCAGTGAGGCGGCCCTGAGGCAAGAGGTCGTGGATCATGTAGTACGGCGTCACTATGTGACCAGCGTTGTCACCACCGACATCCATGGCCGAGTTGAACAGCAGGTCAGGCCTTAGCTGCCCGATGACAAACGCCGTGGCTCCTACGACGGCAAGAAAACCCAGCGCCTTTGTTACCCATTCTCCGGCCGTCGGGCGCGCCGTCTCACCGATGGCCTGCACGGCGGCAATCTACCCGCGGCCGAGGGCAGGCGGAATTCGCCCCCCGCTGAGGGCCACCAGCGACGAGCTTGAGCCCTGCGGGCGTCGGACGATGGTAACCTCGGCTCTTCGAGGGGCCGTTGGCGCAGCCTGGTAGCGCGCTTGCATGACACGCAAGAGGTCACAAGTTCAAGTCTTGTACGGCCCACCACAGTTGAGCAGCGCTGGTTCTCTCAGCCTCAGCTTCGACGTCGTAATCGCTGGAGCACGTTCTTATTGGCTGCGGCCGGGAGTCAGGTCGTCCAACGGTGGGGCCCGGACGGTTGGCGACTCGCGGCGAAGGCAGCTTGCGGTCGGCATCTCGGTCGACGGCTCAGCTCAAGTGGTCGAGGGGGAGCTGCCTGGGCGATAAGCGTCCCCTCCGTGAGCAGAGGTGTAGTGCTCTGGCGGACCACGCGACCTCTTAGAACATCGTCCAGCTTTGGGAGCATCTCGTTCATCTGGGCGTACCTTCGATGGCAGTCCGCACTCACCGTCTGCATCGGCCGCACGTTTCGCTGAGCGTTGCCGAGCATCTCGATGTCCACGCGGCTCTCAAGGTAGTGACGCCGGTTCCTCAGCAGCCGATCCACCTGCTGATAAAAGGCGCCGGTGTCTTTCCTGGCGGGTTCCTCTATCTGGCCTGCGTTGCCAACGACGAGTTGTTCTTCGAGCAGCGCCCCGCCCACGGGCACTTCGACGCCTTGTCGTCTCGCCCTGGCCGCATTTTGAGGCGGGACGCTGGACGCCTCATATCACCGCTGGGTGGGCCTTGACCGATGCCCAACTCTCTCGGACGCTCCCCGCCGTGCTTGAGCGGCTTGCCATCGAAGGGTGGCTCGACACTGGTGGTGTTGAAGATGGCACCACAGGACAACTCTCGACCGATGTCGCGCAGGAACGAGGTGCCGGTAGGGACATCGCGGAATCATGACGACGGACGGCAAGCTCTGCGCAAGACTGGTGTGTGCGACGTTGGCTTTGTCGCTGCCCTAATCGGGATGCGACGTCTCGTCCCAGGTACCTTGCGCCGGTCGGTACCGCACCTCCTGCGAGACGTTCGTCTTTTTCCGCCAAGGCGTCTCGCCTTTGCTGGCATCGCACATGCTCGAGCACCGTCGACATGTGCGATGCGTTGCGCCGCGTCGTAGGGACCGTGACTAGGGTGAGGGACCGCATGGGCGAGCTTTGGCGGACCGTCCTCTCATGTCGATGACCAGCGGTTGTCGGATTGTCCTGTGCAGTTTTCCTCTCCGTAACTGATAACGATTGGCCTGACCTGAGCGTGCCTTGCCCGAGTCGCATGCGCGAACGGCCCTGGGGTAACTCCTGTGCGTTTGGCTCGTTCGTTGCGGTGGCAACCTATGGTTCTCGACCGGTGGGTGTCATCTCGGGATGGGTACTCGGAGGCAGTCCGGGGTCTGGTGGCGTTTCATCTCCGATGCCTGCATGCACTAGGGCCTCCTCCATGATGAGGGCCTCTTCTGGGCTGATTCCCTCGGGGAAGGCTTCCTCGTCGTGGATGGCCATGTCCCCGACCTCGAGCACCTCGTCGCTGTAGCGGCTGCCATGCAGGATAAGGCCGATGAGCTTCATCAATATGAAGGTGATCAGAGCAGACCAGAAGATGACGAACAGAGCGGCGCGGAACTGTTCCCAAAGCTGATGGGCTGAACCGGTGTACATGAGGCCTGCCACGGAGAACGGGACGCAGGCCCCATGAGCGGCTGCATAGGCTGACTGTGAGGTGTTGACGACCTGACCAGCTGAGTTGAGGTGGCCACAGCCGTACTCGAGCATGTTCGGGTCCCCGAAGATCCCGAGGAGCATGCCGCCGGTAAAGCCGGCGATGCCGTGGGTGTAGACGACCCCGAGGGCGTCGTCAACCCTGGAGAAGGGCCGGACTTTTGACAGGTAGTTCCACGCCACCCAGACGATGGTCGTGGCGATGAGGCCGACGTAGATCGCCCCACGACCGTTGACCCAGCCGGCACAGGGAGTGATCGCCACCAGACCGCAGATCATGCCGTTCACACCGCCCAAGAAAGTCGGTTTCTTGGCTTTGGAGAGCACCGCGTCCAGCACCATCCAGGTGAGGACTCCCACGGCGGTGGCGAGATTGGTGTTGATCACTGCCGCCGCCGCACTTGCCCCCGCATAGTAGGGGTCGCCACCGTTAAAGCCGTTCCATCCCAGCCACAAAATGCCGGCTCCAACGGCTGCCATAACCAGGTTGTTGGGGATGGCGTGTTGTCGGTCGCGCAGCAAGCGGGGCCCGAGGACCCACGCCGCCACGAAACCGGAGACCCCAGCCGACATGTGAATGACGTAGCCCCCTGAGAAGTCCAGGGCGCCTTCCTGGGCGAAGTAGCCACCACCCCACAGCAAAAAGGCGTCAACCCCGTAGACAAAGGTGGACCAGAGCGGTACGAGAATGCACCAGGCGCTGAACTTGATTCGCCCGAGCACGCTCCCGAGGAACAACAGCGGAGTGATAGCGGCAAAGACGAAATTGGAAGTAGGCGAGAGAGGATGTAGGGAAGTGGAAGGGGATGGCGGTATTGGCCGCCGACACGGCTTGGCCCTGCTCGCCCACGCTGTTGGTGATACCACCAGGTTTGCCGACGAGATTTTCGAAAAAGTGCTTTATCCACCCGACGCCGGAGAGCTGCGTCTGGATCCCGTTCCTGACGCCACCGCCGATTGAGGTCGACCCGAAGCCCATCTTGTACGACCAGAGCACCCAAGCGACCAACACCAGGGAGAACCCGGCAAACATCATGGCGAGCACATTGACCGCCCACTTCTTTTGGACAGTCGACGCGTAGAGGACGGCTAATGCCGGAAGGCTCATCAGACCGACAAAAGTGGCGGCAGTGATCTGCCACGTATTGTCACCTGGGTTTAGCCAGCTCGGATAGGGGACCGGGACTGTCGCTAACAATGTGTGCACCTCTCGAGCACTCCTCTCGTAGTCGATACGTCCCGCTTGGCTTAGCAAGCGCGGTCCTGCCGGGCACCGGGTACGGCGTGCCAGAGGCAGGCGCGCCCTGTCGCCAACAGGATGCAGACGAGAGGTTTCGGCGCTGTCACGCCACTATGAACTCTGAGTTAACTGGAACACGACCCGAGCTGGCTGCAATAAAGTCCTTGTTCTGAAAGACTTATCGAGACACTCACAAAACAGGTGTTTACCAGGAAGTTGCGGGGACAGTTGCGACGACGATCGCCAGATCGCCCGACCGTCCCCACCGCGAAGCCGGGCGATCGGATGAGAGGGACTGCTCTGAAGAGAGATGCGGGGTGACATTACGAAGCCGCGGCGCAAGTGACGGGCCGGTCACGGTACTTCGCGGGGCGAGGGCAAATGCCGATGTCAGGCAGGTACGAATAGCCGCTTTCGCCCTATGCGTCGCGGCTCTCGTGACAAGTGTCGTGGTTCTCTTCGTGGCGGGGGCCGAGAAGAACGCTCAAATTGATCGGCTACACCAGCACGGTGTTCCGGTAGAGGTCACCGTCTCGGGCTGTCTTGGCCTTATGGGAGGAAGTGGCAGCAACCTGGCGGGCTATAACTGCAGGGCGAGCTTTGCCCTCGCGGGGCGGTACTACAGCGACGACGTTCCTGGGAGCGCCCTCTATTCTCCGGGCACGCGGCTGCGCGCCGTCGTGGTTCCTTCGGACCCCGCCCTGCTCTCGACACCGGCGGTCTTGGCCGCCGAGCAGGCTTCGGACAGAGTTTTCCTTGTTCCGACGGCACTTCTAGTTGTTTTCGGCATCACCGTCGGCGCTCTCATGATCAAGCGTCGCAGGACACGCAGTCTTCAGCGCGTCCGTTAGCAACTGCCCTACCGGCGAGCTCAACTGGGCACGACAACCAGAGGTTGTTTCCCGTCAACGAGCAACGCCAGGTGCATGGACGCTCGGTAAAAAAGCGTGGCCCGGCTCGGAGCCACAGTTGGTCTCAACGGGGAGGTGTGTAGCGCCGGTTGGCCCTTGGGAGCGGTCGACGCGCAACGGCACCGGCCCTTTGTGTGGCCGCTTTGCTGGGGGATGACCCCTCTGTGGCTTCTCGCAAATCGCGTTGCAGCCTGTAGGCGCGCACGAGGAGCCAGGCACTGAGGAAGATGAAAGGAACTCCGAAACCCCAATAGTGCAGGTTGAAGAGGGCGAGCCCGTAAAGGGCGGTCACTATGCCCAGGTAGAGACGTTTTCGCCACATCGCTGTCACGAGCATCAGGACTGAGAGCACCAGAACCAAAGCACCGAGGTCGTGGTAGAGGGACAGGCTCACGTGCAAGGGGTTGACCTGACCGTCCTTGAGGCGAGCAGGGGGATCGTTCACGATCAGCGCGCTTATCACGAGGATCCCTACAGCTGCTGCTACCGGCGCCGCCACCAGTCCTATGAGCCGTTCCTTGTCGTCTGCAGAGCGGACGGCGGCTTCGAGCTCTTGGACCGAGCGAGACACTGGCGAATCGATGGAACTGGCCTCTTGGGTGACGGGCTTCAAGAAGGCATTGCGCAGGCGCCGGCGAAACGCGCTAGCCGGTCCGGGACCGTCCCCGAAGCCGTCGGGGTCTGATCGTGCGGGCATCGGGGAACGATACCGTGCTCCGATGCCTTAGGTGACCTATGGGCTCAACGACGCGGCACCGCAAGCTCGAAATAGCTCGGGGTATGGGCCTTGGTTGGCCAGGTTTCTGGCCCCTTTGTAGGAGTGACGCCGCCTAGGCGGCGGAGGAGGACACCGCCACCTGGGTGGTAGAGGTCGGAAGGGAGATGCCCGGAATGTTGATGGTGGGCACCTTTTCGATGGCGTACAAGTCGCCAAAGAGGGCAGTGAGCTCTGCTGCGGTCAGCAGAGTCGCGTTGGCCGGCGCCTGCACCGCGGCGGCAGGATGCGACACGCTGATCATGAGATAGGCACTCGTGCGAGGTATGAACGCCTGAATCTTGGTGAGTGAGCCGCCTTCGACCCACACGTTCGCGTTCAGCGAGAGACTCTCGGGAATCTCCGCGAGTGTCTTTGTCACCTCGGCCTGAGGCAACGAGGGAACGTTGAGAATGGATTCAAGGGGCTTGGTCAGCTTGGCAACCAAAGACCCAGCGAAGGCCCGTATGGGCAGTGTCAGAGAGTATTCGTCCGACGTCTTTTGGGCGATGCTCAACCATGTCTGCACGGCCTGAGAGAGGGACGACTCGATCGTCGGGCTGAGCTGCTCGGCCTTGTTGACCTCGTCGCGGATCTTCTGCTCGCTAAGAGACGAAGCGGGGGGAAGCTTGCCGAGGAGCTGGGTCGAGACGGAGTTGTAGGTGGCCACCGATACGCCCACCCACTTGCCGAGGGAGAGGTCGCTCAAGAACCCCAGGCCTGGGCGCGCAGCTAGGGTACTGAGCTCGTTCGATACGGTGGCAGTCACAGTCGGCCCGGCAAGGGCCAAGACGTCTTTCAAGTCCACCCGGAAGTAAACCGAGCCTCCAATGGAGACGACATCGGCCAGGTCAGTGGACTGCTGGTAGACCGAAAGCTCTACAGAACGCCCTGCGATTGATTGACCGCTCTCATCCTTCGATGTCGTGATGACAACCGAGAAGCTTCCGTCAGCGAGGCTCGCCATGCCCGGCAGATCCTGGGCGGTGACATCGAAGCGTGTCGTCGGGCTCGAGAACACGCCCGTGAGGGCTGAATGAACGCTGTCGGCTGCCGACACGTGCGAGACGACCTGCTGGCCGCACGCCGCAAGGGCGAGGCCGAACACGACGCTTACACCGGCGGTGACGATCTTGCGCCTTAGTCGCATGAGACTCGCTCCTCGCCTTGGGGTCTCTGTCCAGTGTACAACGGCAAACGGTGCTCTTTTAGCTGGTGGCGAGCCACTGTTCGAGACCGTCGCCGGAGAGGGGAGCACTCCAGTGATATCCCTGGGCGTAGTCGCAGCCAAGCGTTCCAAGCCATTCCACCTGCCGGCTCCCCTCGACGCCTTCGGCACCGACACGCAGGTGCAAGGCGTGGGCCAACGAGACAATGGCTTCGACGATGACAGCATCGCGGCGGTCAGCACCGAGACCATCCACAAAGCCCCGGTCGATCTTCACCCCGTCGATGGGAAGCTGCTTGAGATAGGCAAGGGAGGAGTAGCCGGTGCCAAAATCATCGATCTCCAGCATGACGCCGACACTTTTCAAGTCTTCGAGGACGCGTAGGGACCATTCCACAAGGTCGATCACCGCGCTCTCGGTTAGCTCAATGTGCAGTGACTCAGGACTAAGGCTGCTCTCTGCGAGGGCTTTGCCGATGGTAGCCACGAGGTCGCCACTTGCCAGTTGGCGTGCCGAGACGTTCACAGCGACCCAGAGGTTGACCGCTGCTGGGATGCGCTCCCTCCAGCCCTGAAGCTGCCTGATCGCTTCAGCTATGACCCAGGCGCCTATCTGGACGACGATCCCCGAGCTCTCCGCGATCGCTAAGAAGTCGACCGGTTTCAGCACGCCACGACGGGGATGACGCCAGCGAAGCAGTGCTTCGACGCCGACCGTGTGGCCGGAGGCGAGCTCCACGACGGGCTGGTACTCGACAAAGAGCTCGCCCTTGTCAAGGGCAGCCGAGAGCTCGGCCTGCAGCCCGAGCCGGTCAACGTAAGCCTTGCCCAGTCGGGGTTCGAAGAAGGTGTAGTCGTCGCCACCCGCGTCCTTGACGGCGTACAGGGCGACGTCCGCATCCTGGAGGAGCTTCTCACTTGGGGTGTCCGGCTGGCTTGCCATGGCCACTCCGACACTTGCCTTCACGATGAAATCGCGTCCTGAGATGGTAAAAGGTGTCCTCATCGCCGAGCACACGCGGGTGGCGACGGAAGCCACCTCGTCGGCACCCGAGGCATCGTCTAGGAGAATGGCGAACTCGTCCCCTCCGATGCGGGCGACGGTGTCAGCGGGGCGGACGCAAGAGCTCAACCTCTCCGCAGCGGCGATGAGGACCTCGTCACCACTCGAGTGGCCGAGGGTGTCGTTGACGTCCTTGAAGCTGTCCAGGTCGCAGAGCAGCACAGCCACACGGCGGGTTGGTGAAGCGCGCCGGGCGAGAGCGTGCTCGATCCGGTCTCCGAACAGCACCCGGTTAGGGAGCCCTGTGAGCGAGTCGTGCAGGGCAAAATGGACGAGTTCGACCTGACTGGCTCGCAATGTGCTCACCGCGTACTGCATCTGGTCGGTGAGACGAAGGTTTTCGACTCGCGTCAGTACCTGCTCGGAGAGCAGGGCGGCGATTACGCACAATCCGGCAATCACGACGAACAGGTCGAGGTGATGAGTTCGCTGGTCTTTTATCGCCGCTACCGCGATCGCGACAGCTAAGAACGCGTAAGGCAGGGCGAGCTGCCACTTGGAAGGAGCTCCGCCTCCTTCCTCCTCATCGGAAATCTCCCGGACGGGCCAGAGCGGCCCGAGAGCAATCAGCAGCCATCCGGCGAGCCGGCCGGCGTCGACGAGGGTGCCGTAGCGGAAAGATGTGTGCGCGAGGTAGGCAAGGCTGCTGTCGGTGACGGCCAGGCAGACGAGGCCGGCCACGACGAGGGCAAGGGCCGGGCGCTGCCGGCGGCGCCCCTGGCCGAGCATGGCCAGAGCCACCGTGGCGATGATCACATCGCTGATTGGGTAGGCGAGCCCCACCGTCTGAGAGAAAACGCTGCCAGAGCCGGAGTGGTAGACGGTACCGAGCGCAGTCGTCCAGCTGGCGATCAGCAGCGAGCCGCCGACGATCGTGCCCTCGAGGGGGAGGCGGGCGCGAAAGACGCCATGTCTGTGAACAGAAGGAAACCACAAGATGCCAACGGCCGCGAGGGGTAAAGCGGCAAGAAAAGCTGCATCCGCTAGCGATGGGAAGGGGACCGCGCCGCTTCCCACGAATGTGTAATAGGTGAAGACACCTTCACCTATGGCCCAAAGAGTGGCGAAGGCCCCTGTCCACATCCAGGCGGCCCGGACATCAGGCGCAGCCCGGCGGCCCAGGACAAAGCAACTGAGCGCCGCCAAGGCGGCTGCGGCCAACTTCACGACTACGTCGAGATCTTCTGCCCCACCCTGCCCACTCGGGTGCGTCGCCGTCCATATGACATAGACGCCGAGGAGGAGCGCAGCTCCGAGACCGGCTCTCGTAAAGCGGCCGGTGGACATCGGGGCCATAGTGAACGGCGGGTCGCCGGTGGGCGGGTCAGCTCCTGGCGGTTCGGCCTCAAGTGGCTCTGGTAATGGCGCGCCGAGCTGCCATGCGTCAGGGCGTGCGGGCACGCTCGCTGTCGCCGTCTCGGCGGTGTCCACTGCCATGGTCCTTTTCGCTCCAGCGCTCCCTGTCGGATTCGACGTTTTCGACCTGTTCAGGGTCTTCGATTCGCCGCCCGACGGTGCCCCCGGACACCCCGCGAGCCCACCTCGAGATTATCGGTCCCAGCACCCTGGTTGATGCGAGTGCCTGCGCGGGCGCCAGCGAGGTGGCAGAACTGTCTGCGGAGCGAGCTAGGTCGTCGCACGCCTCGAGCTGGCAGGCTGCTCACTCTTCGGGGTCCTCGACTGTTCGCCGGGACGTCTTGCGCTCGGACTGAAGACGCTTGTCGGTAAGTCGCCGCCTGACAGAGGACATCGTTGGTGCAGTCGGTCTCCTCCGGGCCGGCACAACAAGAGCCGACCGCACACGTTCTCGGAGGCGTTCCAGAGCAAGGTCGCGGTTGCGCGTCTGAGAGCGTTCGTCCACGGCGACCACGCGCACGACCGGACCGAGAGCGTCGAGAACGAGCTTGCGCTGGTAGTCGGTGAGTGCCTCGGACCGCTCGGCGTTCCACGTCAGGGCGACCTTGGTATTGGAGGTGTTGGCATGCTGACCGCCGGGGCCTCCGCTTCCAGAAAAACGCCACTGGAGCTCACTTGCCGGGATCTTTAACCTTTGGGTCACGCGGAGATCCCCACTCACGTCTGCCACGGGCGACACCTCCTGGCTCGGGGCGGGTGCCTTCGCGCCGATTCGCTACTGCGGCTCAGCCCGCCAGGGCCGACTCGATGGCCGCGATGACCTCTGGTGCGTCAGGCTCGGTTGTCGGGCGGAACCGGGTGATGGTGCGGCTCCCGGGAGCGACGAGGAACTTCTCGAAGTTCCACTGGATGTCGCCAGCCTCACCGTCGGCATCTGCGACCTGGGCCAGCTCGCTGTAGAGGCGGTGACGTCCGGGACCGTTCACCTCCAGCTTCTCGGTCATCGGAAAGCTCACGCCGTAGGTCGTCGAGCAGAACGCCTCGATCTCCTCTGCGGACCCGGGCTCTTGACCGCCGAACTGATTGCAGGGTACGCCGAGCACCGTGAAGCCCTCGCTGCCGAAGCGCTCCTGCAAGCTCTCGAGGCGCGAATACTGAGGCGTGAGGCCGCAGCGCGAGGCGACGTTGACGACTAGGACAGTCTTGTCCTCGAGATCATGGAGATTGAGGGGCTTGCCCTGCAGGGAGTTGATGGGGGCGTCGTAGATGGCCATCGAGCCAGACTAGGAGCACCGGGGCTCAGGCGAAGCGGACTATGAAGAACGTCCCTGCCACGAGGCAGTACAGGCCGAAGGGCCAAAGCGTTCGTGTCTTGAAGTACCGCGTCAAGAACGCCACCGCGAACAAAGCAGCGACAAATGCGCAGCCGGCCCCGACGAGGGCCTGGGCGCGAACGCCGTCGCCGAGTGACCCGAGCAAGTCGGGGATCTTGACGATGCCGGCGAGAAGGATGACCGGGGTGGCAAGTAGGAACGAGAAACGGGCCGCGTCCTCGTAGTCGAGTCCGCGCACCAATCCCGCGACGATTGTCACCCCGGAACGGCTTATACCAGCGAGCAACGCCAGCACCTGAGCTGTTCCGATGACGCCCGCTTCTTTGAAGTCAAGCTCCTTGCGAGGAGCGAGATGACGCTGTTTTTCCCGGACTTGAGCGCGACGGCGGGCAACCTCCCCCCCGAAGAGGATGAACCCGTTCACCACCAGGAAGATCGAAGCCGCTAGCGGCTTGGTGAACAGCACGCGGAGCTTGTGCTCGAGGAGGAGACCCGTGATGCCGGCCGGGATGGTCGCGACTACAAGGAGCCAGCCGAGGCGCTCCGACGTCGTCGTGACACTCCGAGTCCGCATCGAGTGGAGCAACCCACCGATTATCTCCAGCCAGTCTCGCCAGAAGTAGGCGACTAGGGCCAGGGCGGTGCCCACGTGAAGAGCGACGACGAAGGCCAACCAGAACGACTCTGGTTTGCTCTCCGAGGCGACCAGATTGTGCCAATTGAACAAAGCGGGAAAGATGACGGTGTGGCCGAGGCTCGAGACCGGGAAGAGCTCAGTCAGGCCCTGGAGAAGCCCGAGGATGATTGCCTGAAAAAAGGTGATCTTGCTTTGCGCCGCGACGTGGCCGTGCCCACGCGCCTGCATCACGAGGGAAGCGTGAGCTAGTTGGTGGAGGCTCGTGAGCAGCACGGGCGCAGAGCCTACCCCGGGCCGCTGGCCGCGAAGGTGAGCCTCGATCGCACCCCCAGACGGCATCTGTAAGCTCAGCGGATCAAATTGGCCCCGGGGGGCATCGCCGTGCGGGCCGCCCTCGACCTAGCGACAGGTGGTGATCGTCGGTGGAGTCTGTCGATATCCCTCAATCGCGCGCGATAAGGACTGCCATTCCCGGGCCCAAATCATTGGAGCTCACAGCCCGTAGGAAGGCGGCGCTGCCGGCCGGTGTCGGGGCCACGGTCGCCATCTTCGCCGAGCGGGCCTCTGGCGGCATCGTCGTTGACGTAGACGGCAACTCGTTCATAGACCTGGGCGGCGGCATCGCCGTGCTGAACGTCGGCTCGAGCGCCCCTAAGGTCGTAGAGGCGGTGACTGAGCAGGTCAAGCGCTTCACCCACACCTGTTTCCAGGTCACTGGCTATGAGTCCTACGTCACTCTCGCCGAGCGTCTCAACGCCCTTGCCCCGGGCAGCGAGCCAAAGCGCAGCTTCTTCGTCAACTCGGGGGCCGAGGCAGACGAGAACGCCGTCAAGATCGCTCGTTCCTTCACCGGACGACAGGCCGTCGTCGTCTTCGACCACGCCTTTCATGGGCGGACGCTTCTCACCATGACCCTTACCGCCAAGGCCATGCCCTACAAGTCGGGCTTCGGGCCTTTTGCCCCCGAGGTCTACCGGGTCCCCTTCAGCTACCCCTACCGCTGCGCGGCCGGAGCGAGCGCCGAGCACTGCGGGGACGCCTGCGCGGACCTGGCCATTGAGGCCATGGACAAGCAGATCGGCGGCAACCGCATCGCTTGTGTGCTCGCCGAGCCGGTCCAGGGCGAGGGTGGGGTCATCATCCCCGGGGACAACTTCTTGCCCCGCATCGCCGAGTACTGCAAGCAGCACGGCATCGTCTTTATCGCCGACGAGGTCCAAGCTGGCATGGCCCGCACGGGCAAGATGTTCTCCTGTGAGCACTTCGGCCTCGTCCCCGACCTGATCACGACGGCCAAGGGCCTCGGCGGCGGCATGCCCATCGGTGGCGTGACGGGACGGGCCGACATCATGGACGCCATCCACCCCGGGGGCCTCGGGTCGACTTTTGGGGGCAACCCCGTCTCGTGCGCCTCAGCTCTGGCCGCCCTGTCGGAGATCGAGTCGAGAGACCTCGTCGGGCGTGCTCAGCACCTTGGCGAGATGGTCCTGGCACCCTGTCTCGCCAAGCTCGCCGAGGAGGTCCCCGGCGTGGGGCAAGTCCGCGTCATCGGTGCGATGGCGGCCATCGAGTTCGTGACCGATCGAAGCACCAAGGAGCCCGACCCAGCGGCGGCTTCGAAGATCGTCGCCGCTTGTCACGCCGAGGGCGTCATCTTGTTGAAGGCAGGGACTTACGACAACATCGTCCGCATGCTGCCCCCACTCGTCATCT
>CAVRYE010000004.1:0-149362 GCA_963725355.1 uncultured Acidimicrobiaceae bacterium | reverse complement strand
AAATGGCACTCGACAAGGAGTCTCTTAGTCGGCTGTTGGTTGGTTCGGCATGGTGATGGCACTTGGGTTCATCCCGAGGAGAAGTCTCCGGAACACGAGCCGAATCTCTGCTTAACCTGCACGGAAATGGCGTCGATGGAGGAGCGTCATGTTCCGAGGAAATCGAGCTCGTCAATCGGTACGCGCCGGTCGATCCGGCGTCGGTAGACTGAGGAGGCGGCGTGCGCAAGGCAGCTGTCATTCGTATATCTGTCGTCGTTGTGCTGTTGCTGATCGCCGGCTCGGCGATCCTTACCGCTGAGCACCCGTTGGCCGCGTCTGCTACGCCCGCCACCGGCCTTGGTTGGTCGTCCGGGTCGCTGATCGACCCCCAATTGGGTCAACCGACCTCGGTCTCGTGCCCAACGGCGAGCTTTTCCGCGGCTGTCGACTCCCACGGCGGCGCGCTTACTTACAACGGCAGCTCGTGGTCGTCACCTGTCAGCGTCGACGCCGGGAACGACCTGACCTCGGTCTCTTGCCCAACGGCGAGCTTTTGCGCGGCTGTGGACTCCCACGGCGGCGTCGTGACCTACAACGGAACCTTGTGGTCGCCACCTGTCACGATCGATGCCACCGAGGGCGGGCCGGACTCCATCTCGTGCCCGACCGCGAGCTTCTGCGCTGTCGTGGACCAAGCCGGCAATGTGCTCATCTACAACGGCACCTCTTGGTCGTCGCTGGACAGCGTCGACCCTGGTAACGCCCTGTTCTCGGTGTCCTGCCCGAGGGCGGGCTTGTGTGTCGCGGTGGACAACCAATCCAGCGTCTTCACCTATAACGGCAGCTCATGGTCGCAGACCGCCAGCAACATCGGACTTGGGGACGGGCAGTATTCGCTCTCTTGCCCAACGGGGAGCTTTTGTGCCGCTGTGGACGCGGACGCCACCGTCGCCAGTTACGACGGCAGCTCGTGGTCGAAGGACCTCTACATCGAACCGAATGGCCTGAACTCGATCTCTTGTCCGACGGCGAGCTCTTGTGTCGCGGTGGACGGCAACGGCAACGTCCTCACCTACGACGGGACTTCGTGGTCCTCCCCCGCAAGCATCGACCCGGGGAACAGCCTCAGCACGGTCTCTTGTCCGACGGCGAGCTTCTGCGCCGCCGTGGACGCCAACGGCAACGCCGTCACCTACAACGGCAGCTCGTGGTCGTCACCGACGAGCATAGATCCTGTGACCGGTGACCTGAGCTCGGTCTCGTGCCCTACGGCGAGCTTTTGCGCTGCGGTCGGCGTAGACGGTATCGGCCTCACCTACGACGAGACTTCGTGGTCGTCACTTGTCAGCATCGACCCGGGGAACAGTCTGACCTCGGTCTCCTGCCCGACGGCGAGCTCCTGTGTCGCAGTGGACAACGACGGCAACGCCGTCACCTACGACGGGACTTTGTGGTCCTTGGCAGTCAGCATCGACTCGGGCAACCCCCTGAGCTCTGTCTCTTGTCCCTCGACGAGCTCTTGTGTCGCGACCGACTACGACGGCAACGCCCTCACCTACAACGGTGCCGTGTGGTCCTCGCCCGTCAGCATCGACCCGGGCGACAGCCTGATCTCTGTGTCTTGTCCCTCGACGAGCTTTTGCGTCGCGACCGACAACGATGGCAACGCCCTCACCTACACCGACTCTTCCTGGTCACCGCCGCTCGAGGTCGACCCGAGTGGAGGCAATCTCGTCTCTGTCTCGTGTGCCACGTCGAGCTTTTGCGCCGCGGTGGATCAGGACGGCAATGGAAATGTCGTTACCTACAACGGCAGCTTCTGGTCAGCGCCCGTCAGCATCGACACGGGAAGCGCTCTGGCCTCGGTCTCGTGTCCGACAGCCAGCTTCTGCGCCGCCGTGGACGCCGACGGCAAAGCCTTTACCTACAACGCCGCCTCCTGGTCGGCGCCCTTGAGCATCGCCGCGGACGCTCTGACGGCTGTCGCCTGCGCGACGGCGAGCTCTTGTGTGGCGGTGGATTCTTCGGAGGCATTCACCTACCCAATGCAGGACGCCTCCACGACCACCACGACCCCGCCACCGACCGCCTCGACGACCACCACCGTGCCGTCCCAGGCGACGACGACCATTGTTCGGGTCAGCTCCGGACAGGCCGGCGAGCCCGTATCGATCGGTGTGAAGATCGCCGGCCCGATCGGAATTACGGAGTCGCCAAGCCCGGCGGGACTGGTCATCGTCACAGACGGGGCTCGAAACTGCGTGGCGACGCTCGACGGGACAAACGGCACCTCGACGGGCACATGCTCAATAACCGAGCTATCAGCGGGCCGGTACTGGCTCACGGCCAGCTATCTCGGAGACGTCGACTTCGACCCCAGCGTCACGCTCGCCCCCACCCCGTTCACGGTCACTAAGGCAAGCTCGACAACGATGCTCAAACTCTCGGCCGTCGAGGTGACTTACGGCAGGGAACAGGTCGAACACTTCTCGGTCGTCGTCTCGCCTCTCTACTCGGGCATGGTGCCGAACGGGACTGTCCTTGTGATGAAGTCCACAACGACGTTGTGCACGATTACGTTGCGGTCGGCGAAGGGCTCCTGCTCGCTTGCGAGTAAGGAGCTCCCGCCGCGGAGCTTTAGTGTGTACGCCGACTACGTCCCTAACGCGAGTTTCCTGGGGTCGACGTCATTCGAGGCCAAGACCGACTTGACCGTGGTTAAGTAGTTCGCCGATCCTCACCGTCTCGGCGCCTGGTCTGGCCGATCGCCACCCGGAAGGCGATCTCGTCCCGGGAGGACGTAGCACTGCCCCGCTCTTTGCGCCACTACCGAGCCCGTGGCGGCGGTCATCAACTCGGCAAGGACGGCGCTGAACGCGCTATTGGAGGCGATGATCGTCGTCTGCTGGCTCTCGAGGTCGCAGGGGAACCCACTGGGCCGTAAAGCCCGTCACCTTGTTCGCGCGCGCACGCAACGCGCCATCTCGGGCATTGCCGGGTACTGCTGGATCGCTGCCGGAGTCTCACCATTTTGCGATGTCCTGGCCGAGCTCAGACCGCGCTCGGCAATGTCAGCAAGCAGCGAGGTGACGACGGTCTTGCTCTCGGCGTCCCCGAGCCACGGCGAGACCCGTACCTTCGCCCCGCCGGCAGTGATGACCAGGGCGCAAGGTATGGAAGGTGTTCGCCCACCTGCAGTGGTGCGCCGGTGGTCGTTCGACGGTGATCAGGCGCCCGCGAAAGCCAGACTGACTTGCTCGACAGACCTTCCAGCTCAACGGGGTCTTCCAGCCGCGCGACGTTGACGAGGGGCACTTTCTTACTTATTGGTGGCCCCCTTCCTCGGTGCCGAACACTGACCACCTACCAGATGGCAGGTTTCACGCGGGAGACCACGGCTTCATCTCGACAATCCTCCGGGCGCACCTCACCCCTACCCTGCGAGGGCAAACCGTTCGTCAGACACACCGCCGCCATGCTCTTCGCGACGCTGTTAGCCCGTTGTTATGCCTCGAGGAGTAAACAGGCGTGCATCAAGAGCTCAATACCTAACCACCGCCGTTGAAGGGGTTGACTGTGCCTGAGGCCACCTGGTGAGCCGGCTGAACTCGGAGCATGGTGCACACGCCGCGGCGACATCGGCAAACAAGCCCAGTCGACGCTTTCTCCTGCCGGCTTTGTGCTCTGTCGCCATCGCCAGCGCGGTGATTACTGGCGGGTGCACGAGCTCGGCCGGACCCGCTGTCGCGAGCCTCGGCTCCACCACGACAACCTTGGCGGGTTCGGCCGTTGGCGAAGGTGGCGACCCTAACCTTCAACAGGCCTATCAGGCCCAGCTCGCTTACGCGCAGTGCATGCGCACCCACGGCGAACCCGGCTTTCCCGACCCCACCCTCTCCGCCCACGCGGTCAGTTTCGGGAGTGGACACATCGATCAGCACACCCAGGCGTACGAATCGGCCGCGACCACCTGCAAGAGGCTCGTGCCACAAGGTGGACCTCCTAGCCCGGCACAGATCCAAGCAGCGATCGCGGCCCTTTTGAAGAACGCCAAATGCATGCGGGCTCACGGAGTCGCGAATTTCCCCGACCCTGTCGTCACGGGCCACTCTATTGGCCTGTCGCTGCGGGGAATGGACCCAAATTCGCCCCTGTTCCGCTCAGCCCAAGAGGCATGCAGCAAGCTCGCCCCGATGGGAGCCCCAGGATGATGACGCTCAAAACCCATATTGCCCTGCTGCTCGCCGGCGGCTGTCCTCGCTGTGCGGCTCTCATCGCCGGCGAACCTCTCGTCCCATGTGCCTGTAGCAGTTCATTTGCCCACAGCGGTTGCTCGCCGGATCTTCCTGGAGGTACCTGACGCGACATGGTCACGACCCCAACTGACCCATCTCCAGACAGCGCCCGCCAGCCGCGCCCCTCCCGCCTGTTCCCTGTGACACGGGGCCGCCTCATCGTCCTGGCTGTCGTATTGCTGGTCATCGCCGGGGCAGTGATCGGGATCACCGATCCCTTTGCCGGCTCGGCGGGCTCGAACGGTGGCTCTTTCGACAATGCCTACCCAACCTCGGTGGCTACGGTCAACGAAGAGGCCATATCCTCCCAAACCCAGGTGGACGCCACTTTGGGCTATGCCGGGAGCTTCACCGTCTCGATTCCTTCCGGCGTCGCACAAGCTGCCCTCACAGCAGATCAACAAGGTGTGCAGAGCGCCCAGGACAAGGTCACCGCCGATGAGCGCGCCCTGGCAGCTGCCGAGGCGATCGCAGGCCCAACCAGCGCAGCCACCTTGCTCGCCGACAAGACGGCCGTCTCGTCAGACACGACGACTCTGGCACAAGCAAGAGCCCAGCTTGCTTCCGATCAACGGCTCGGGTGTCCGCTCTCTTCGTCATCGACGGTCACTTCCTCCTCGAGCTCTAGCTCGCCCGGCAGTAGCTCGACCGCTGGTGGCGACGCGGGCACATCGAACCCAGGCGGAGAAGGCCGGCTCTCAGGTTCGGCGCCATTGAGTAAGACGCCCGAGATGACAGGGCCCTTGTCGAGAAGGGGGGATCTAGGTGCAGATCTCTCTGCGGGCGGCTCGGCCTCACTGCCCATCGTCACTACGGGCAGTGCCTCAGTGACCAGCGCCACGACCGCGACTTTGTCTGGGACCGTCGACCCGAACGGCTCTGACACGAGCTACGCCTTTGAGTACGGCACGACCGCTTCTTTCGGCAAGACGACGGCTTCACAAAGCGCCGGGGCCGCTGCCGGCGAAGTGGCAGCGAGCGCCAATGTCTCGGGTCTCAGGCCCGACACGACCTATGACTTCGCCCTCGTCGCGACGAGCGTGGCCGGCACGATCGTCGGCGTCACCCAGACGTTCACGACGGGCCAGTCATCCTGCGTGGCACAGGCCGCGGTGGTGAGCCAGGACTCGGAAGCCTTGCAGAGCGCGACCGACACCTTGAAGGTAGATGAGCTGCAGAGCGGTTCGGGTGTGGCGAGTGCGCAAGAGAACCTCGCCAGTGACGAACAGGCGCTCGGTGCGGCCGAGCAAGCCCTTTCCAGCGACGAGAGCCAGCAAGCCAATCCGGACACCACCTTCACCTCCCTTCCCGCCGCCGGCACTGTTTTGCACCGGGGCTCGCCGGTCTACTCGCTCGACGGTCATCCAGTTCCCCTCTTCTACGGATCAGTCATCTTCGATCGCGCCCTTTACCTCGGCGTTAGCGACGGACCCGACGTGACCGAGCTGCAGGCGAACCTGATCGCCCTCGGCTTCGGCGATGGCATCACGGCGAGCCCACACTTCTCCGCCGCAACCGAGCAGGCCGTCGAGCAGTGGCAGAGCTCTCTCGGGGTGCCCGCCACGGGCGTCGTCGCCCTCGGTGACTTCGTCCTCGAAACAGGGCCAATCCAAGTCGACACCGTCTCGCCGAGTCTCGGCCAAACTGCGCAGCCTGGCGCGGCCGTGCTCACCGCGACCTCGACCGAGCGCGTCGTCACCATCGCCCTTGACTCGGCCGAGCAGTCCGAGGTCAAAGTCGGGGACCCGGTGACGATAACCCTGCCCGACAATGCCACAACGCCGGGCGTCGTCTCCTCGGTGGGGACGGTGGCCACGTCGTCATCCAGCTCATCAGGCACCACCGGTGGCAGCAGCGGCTCGACGGTCTCGGTGGTGGTGACGCCGACGGATCCAGCCGCGACGGGCGACTACGACCAGGCCCCGGTTGAGGTCGCGATCACCAACGCCAGTGTGCCGCGAGCCTTCGTCGTCCCTGTCGACGCCCTCTTGGCCCTAGCCAGCGGCGGCTACGCCCTCGAGGAGATAGGGGCCAGGGGCATACACCATCTCGTAGCTGTCAACCTCGGGCTTTTCGACGACGCCGACGGGCTCGTGCAAGTGAGCGGGTCGGGAATTGCCGCCGGCCAAAAAGTCGTGGTGCCCGGCCTGTGAGCCTTGCGAATGCTCCGAGCTCTGAGCAAGCGGCCGGGTCGGCTCGCCGCCCGGATGACGCCATTAGCCCGGTGCTGGAGATGGAGGACGTCACCAAGCTCTATCCGAGCGAGCCACCTGTCGAGGCGCTCCGAGGCGTGAGCTTCTCGGTGGACCAAGGCGAGCTCGTAGCAGTCGTCGGGCCCTCCGGTTCAGGCAAATCCACGCTCTTGCACCTGATGGGCACACTCGACCGCCCGAGCTCGGGCACGGTGCGCGTAACAGGCCTCGACGTCGCCCAGATGTCCGATCGTGAGCTGTCGGCGCTACGAGCAGGCCGCATCGGCTTCGTGTTCCAGCAGTTCTTCCTCGCCGAGCACGAGACCACGCTCGACAATGTCGCCGACGGGTTGCTCTACGCAGGCTTCGCCGTCTCAGACCGCCGAGATCTCGCTTTGGAGGCGTTGCAACAAGTTGGGCTCGAACGGCGTGCCGGGGCTCGCCCCACCCAGCTGTCAGGAGGTGAGCGCCAACGCGTCGCGATCGCCCGGGCGCTGGTCGGCCATCCCGCCATCGTGCTCGCCGATGAACCGACGGGCAACCTCGACAGCGTCAACAGCCAGGCGATCCTCGACCTCTTGGACGCTCTCAATGCCAGCGGTGCCACGATCGTCCTCATCACTCACGAACGAGGGATCGCGGCGCGCCTTCCTCGCCAGATAGAGGTGCTCGATGGCCGCATCGTCGCCGACACGACACTGGCGAAAACTTCGTCGTCAAGCCTCCGGGCAGGCAACGAGGACCTCGACCTGTGGCGATGACGCCTCGCCTTCGTGCCGGCAAGCTCCGGCCCTCAGACCTGCTCCGTGTGGCCGTGGTCGGCCTGCGCACCCGGAAGCTTCGCGGCGGGGCTCTCGGCGCTCGGCATAGCCATCGGTGTCGCCGCCATCGTGGCTGTGCTTGGGCTCTCCTCGTCCTCAGAGGCTGGACTGCTGGCAGAGATAAACCACCTCGGCACGAACCTGCTCACTGTGACCAACGGCCAGAGCCTGTTCGGCCAGACCGCCGAGCTGCCGCTCGCCGCCCCCGGCATGATCGGCCGGATCGGGCCGGTGACGGCGGTGCAGTACACCGGGGCAACAACGGCCGAAGTGTTCCGCAGCCCGCTCATCCCGAGCATCGACACCAACGCCCTCAGCGTCGACGCGGCCAGTCTCGGATTGCTGTCAGACGTCGGGACCACAGTGGCCGAAGGCCACTACCTCAACGCCGCCACCGCCACTGAGCCGGTTTGCGTGCTCGGAGCGGCCGCCGCCCAGCGCCTCGGGATCGACCGGGTCTATGTCGGCGAACGGATCTGGCTGGGCAACATGTGGTTCTACGTCGCGGGGATCCTGCGCTCCGCCGTGCTCACGCCCGAGATCGACAGTGCCGTTCTCGTCGGGTTCAAAGCGGCCGAGACGTACCTCGACTTCGACGGTCATCCTTCGGAGATCTACGTGCGAGCGGTGACGAGCCAGGTGAACGCGGTCGACTCCGTGCTCGCCGCCACGGCCAACCCCGAGTCGCCGAACGAAGTCGACGTGAGCCAGCCCTCAGCTGCTCTCGTCGCTCAGGCTGACGCCCAGGCTGCGCTGAACGGCCTCTTCCTCGGCCTCGGGGCGGTGGCGCTCTTGGTCGGCGCGGTCGGGGTTGCCAACATCATGGTGATCTCGGTGCTCGAACGGCGAAGTGAGATAGGGCTGCGTAGGGCGCTCGGCGCGACGAAAGGCCATATCCGGACACAGTTCCTGGCCGAGGCGATCCTCCTGGCGCTGCTTGGGGGAGCCATGGGGGTCGTCCTCGGCGCTATCTCCACGGCCGTCTATGCCTCGACAAAGGGCTGGGCCATTGTCGTCCCGACTGTCGCGTGGGCTGGCGGCCTCGGCGCAGCCATCGTGATCGGCGCCGTCGCAGGACTCCTCCCGGCGCTACGAGCCGCGCGGATGTCACCGACAGAGGCCCTGTGGAGCATGTGAAAGAGGGAGGAACGATGATCAGACCTGAAAACAGGCCGAACAGGGCCGGGGGCCTGTCGCGATATGACCGCCCGAGCTCTGGCCGCACTGTCACCGTCTTAGTGGTCGCCCTCGTCGCTGGCGCCTTGGCTCTTTGTGGCGGCCTCGTTGCCTCAAGCGGGGCGGCGTCGGCGGCTGTGTCCAGTTCCTCGTTGAAGCCCGGCGGCCGGTGCGCGAGCGCTGTGCGCCCGAAAGTGAACCTTGCCCATTGCGACCTCAGACTTGCCGCGCTCGAGCACAAGAACCTTTCCGGAGCCGATCTGTCCGGGACCGACCTGTCGGGCGCAGACCTTCGCGGCAGCGACCTCGCAAAGGCGAACCTCAAAGGCGCCAATCTCCAAGGGGCGAACCTCGCCCGCGCGACGCTCACCGGGGCGAAGCTCGCAGGCACCGTTCTCATGGGCACGACCCTCTCCGGGATCGTCTCCGGTGCCGTCTCAGGCAGGGCTTCCTCGCTCCCCCCGGGATTCAGTCAGTTCGCCGGCTACCTGGTTGGCCCTGGGGCGGACCTCGCCCGAGCGAGCCTCGCCGGCGCAACCCTAAACGGGGCCGATCTCGCCGGAGCGGACCTGTTCTGGGCGAGCCTCGTGGGCGCAAACCTGAACGGGGCCGATCTCTCCGGGGCAAGCCTGTTCCGAGCGAGCCTCGCCGGAGCGAACCTCACCAACGCTGATCTCGCCTCGACCGAGCTCGCGACTGCAAGCCTCGCAGGGGTCGTGTCCTTTGGGATAACCGGCACACCCGCCTCGCTCCCGACGGGCTTTAGCCTCCTTGACGGCGTCCTCGTGGGGCCGAGAGCGGATCTGTCCAAAAAGAGCTTCGCCGGTGCGACCATCGCCGACGAGGATCTCGTCGGTGCGGACCTCTCCGGGGCGAGCTTCCTCGGCGCCAGCCTCAGCGGGGTAGATCTTGACGGCGCCGACCTCGCCGGGGCCAATCTGAAAGACGCTGTCCTCGCCAACACGGACCTCGCGTCCGGCGACCTCGACGGCGCCGATCTCGAGGGTGCGAGCATCGCCGGAACCGACATCGCGGGGGCCCGTTTTTCGGGCGACCTTCTCGCCGGGCTCGTCACGAACGGATTGTCAGGCACGCCTTTTGCGTTGCCAGCAGGCTGGAAGTTGGCCGCCGGCTATCTCGTCGGCCCGGGGGCCGACGACTCCGGGGCAGACCTCGCCGGGACTGATCTCGAAGGGATCGGCCTCGAGGGCACAGATCTGGCCGGGGCAACCCTCACCGGCGTCAGTTCAGGGAGACTGACAGGTCTCCCGGCTGCCCTGCCTTTTGGGTGGGAAGTCACACACGGTTACCTGGTCGGCGCCGGAGCTGACCTCACCAGGGCCAATCTCTCGGCCACGAACCTTTCCCAAGCGAACCTGTCTCAGGCCGACCTGTCCCAGGCGAACTTGTCTCAGGCGAACCTGTCCCAGGCGAACCTGTCGGGCGCCGTCGTTACAGGAGCGGATCTCGATGGGTCCGACCTCGCGGGCGCCAACTTCACACAGGCCAGCCTCACCAACGCCGAGCTCACTCGGGCGAGACTCTCCGGGGCAGAGCTCGGGACTGCGACGCTCACCGGCGTCGTCTCCGGTGAAACGACCGGCGCCCCGGCCTCCCTGCCAAGTGGGTGGTCCGCTTTGTCCGGTTATCTAGTCGGCCCGGGGGCTGACCTTGCCCGCGCGGAACTGGCTGGGGCGAACCTGTTCCAGGCGGGCCTTTCGGAGGCCAACATGTCTGGCGCGGACCTCTCGGGAGCGAACCTGTCCGGCGCGGACTTGTCCGGAGCCTCGCTGTCGCACGCCGATATCGCCCGCGCCAACCTCGCAGGAGCGACCCTCAGCGGCGCCGACCTTCGTAGCGCTGACCTCGAATCGGCCGAGCTCTCCGGGGCCGAGCTGTCGCAGGCAGACCTCACTGGGTCTGATCTCACGAGGGCCGATCTCGCCGAGGTGAACCTGGCAGGTGCCGAGCTGTCGAGGGCCCTGCTCTCACAGGTGAGCTCGGGTGGATTGACCGGTGCTCCGGCGGGCCTGCCCGCAAACTTCGCCGTCGTCTCGGGTTACCTGGTGGGTCCGGGCGTCAACTTGGAAAAGGCAGACCTTGCCGGCGCCGATTTGGCCGGGCTCGACCTCGTCGGGGCTGACCTCGCCGGCGCCGTCATGTCCGGGGCTGACCTGCAAGGGCTCAAGCTCTCCGGGGCGAAGCTGTCCCAGGTGAGCTCGGGCGGGATCGCCGGGAAGCCCTCCAGCTTGCCAGCGTCCTGGTCCCTGCTCGACGGCTACCTCGTCGGGCCCGGGGCGAACCTGTCGGGGGCGAATTTCGCCAACGACAGCCTTGCCGGAGTTGACCTGCAGGGCGTAGGGCTCGCCGGCGCGGACCTGACAGGTGTCTCCTCCGGCGCCATCGGAGGCCACCCGTCCTCGCTGCCGATCGGCTGGTCGCTCGAGAACGGCTACCTGGTCGGACCCGGCGCCGACCTCCAAGGCGCGGATCTCGGGGGCACCGACCTGCAGGGCGTCGACCTTTCGGGAGCGACGCTGTCGCTCGTGAGCTCGGGCGGGATCACAGGAACGCCCTCGTCGCTTCCCAGCTCGTGGTCGCTGGTCGACGGTTACCTCGTTGGCCCGGGGGCTGACCTCTCCGATGCCAACCTCGCAGGTGCCGGTCTCTTCGGTGCCCAGATGTCCGGCGCCGACCTCGCCGGAGCGACGCTGAGCGACGCCAACCTGACAAGCGCCGAGCTCTCAGGGGCCGACCTCTCCGATGCCAACCTCTCGGACGCGAATGCCGTGAGCGCGGACTTCACCGGGGCGGTGCTGAACAACGCCACTCTCACCGACGCCGACCTCTACGGGGCGAACCTTCCCGGGGCGGCTCTTGTCACAGCCGACCTCGAAAACGCCAACCTCTTCGGCGCCAACCTCACCGGTGCCGACATCGACTCCGCCAACGTCCAGGGCACGAATCTTGGCGGGGCGACCCTCGTGGGGCTCGTATCGGGCAACCTCGTCGGCACACCCGTCCTCCCCATGGGCTACTACATCACGACGACCAGCAGCGGCGACAGCTCGATCAGCGGTCCCGGGATCGGAACGGGGAGCTGAGGGCTGTGATTCGACCGCCGGGGCGAAGCTGACGGTGGCCTGCAGAACTTGCGACGTTTGACCAGACACGGCCCGGCCAAGTGAGCACAGGGACGCGACGGGCCAGAGAGTGGCGAGCTGTCCCACTCCTCCCCGTCGTGGCCACGTGCGCTGTTTCGCTCGCCCTCTTGCGCCCCGAGCTTCGCCAGGTGCCCTATCTGAACGATTCCGCCCTGCACGAGGAGATGGTCTCATTCGCGCTCTTGAAGATCCGCGCCGGCCAGTTCCCGCCCAGTACCTGGTTCGCCTCCTTGAACCTGGGATCGCCCCAGTTCCTTCACTACCAGAGCCTCGGCGCCATGCTCACGGCGATGTTGGCCTGGGCGATCGGGGTCGGGCGCGCCTATGTCATCACCACGTGGCTCCTTGTCGGATGCTGGCCACTGTGCGTCTACGCGGCAGCGCGCATCTTCGGTCTGAGTCGCGGAGCTGCCCTGGCTGCGGGTGTGCTCTCACCGTTTGTCTCGAGCGCCACGGGCGTCGGTTACGAGCAGATCAGCTACCTGTGGAGCGGATACGGCCTGTGGAGCCAGCTGTTCGCCATGTGGACACTGCCCTTTGCCTGGGCGCTCTCGTGGCGCGCCGTCGAGGAACGACGCTTTGTCGTCCCGGCCGCAGTGCTCGTGGCAGCGACCGCCGCCTTCCACTTCGAGACGGGCTATCTCGCCTTCTTGGCGTTGCCGCTGTTCGTGCTCGTGCGCCCATCCGCGCTCGTCCGGAGGGTCGGCCGGGCCTCTCTCGTCGCAGCTGAGGCCGTAGCGCTCTCGGCTTGGGCCGTCGTGCCGCTCATCGCGCAGGGCAAGTGGGCGGCGGTCAACCAGTTCCTACAAAGCGGACCTGAGGGCGCCGACGCGAATTCCTACGGCGCGAGGAGGATCTTGACCTGGCTCGTGAACGGCGACCTGTTCGACTGGCACCATTTGGCGCTGATCACGCCGTTGTTCTTCCTCGGGCTGGCGTGCTGCCTCGTCGCCTCGTTTAGACCCGACGGCTTCGGGTCCGTACCTCAGGGAATCGGGCGGGCATTGGTGTTGCTCTTTGGGGTGAGCCTTGTGCTCTTTTTCGGCCGGCCCACTCTCGGGCCGTTGCTCGACCTGGTGCCGGGGTCGAAGAACCTGTTCCTGCGCCGGTTCGTCGTCGGCCCCCAGCTCGCAGGTCTGATGATCGCCGGCGGGGGAACCGCTCAGCTCGCGACCTGGACGACGGCCGCGCTGAGACAGGCATCAAGGCCCTTAGGGGCGAAGGCTCACAAGCTCAAGGCGGCCATGGGTGGACTCGCCTTGGTAGGCCTGTCATTGGCGGCACTTGTGCCAGCATGGTCGTTCCTTGTTGGCCAGGCCGATCGGAACTCCTCGTTTGTTTCCAAGCAGGCCTCGGCCGGGCCGGCATCGACCCGGCTAAACGCGCTCGTGGCGGTCATCGTCTCGAGAGGCGGTGGCCGAACATTCGCAGGCGACCCGTCGGACTGGGGCGCGCAGTTCACCGTCGGTGAAGTGCCGGTCTATGAGTACCTGGCCTCAAAGCAGGTCGACGAGGTCGGTTTCACGCTTCGCACGGCTTCGTTGATGAGCGACCCGGAAGTGAACTTCGACGAGACGAACCCCGCCGACTACGCCGCCTTCGCCATCCGCTGGCTCATCCTGCCCTCTCATATGTCTCCTCCTCCGGTGCCGGCGCGCTTTGTGGAGCGTCGGGGCAACTACGCCCTGTGGGAGATAGCCCGCAATGGTTACGTCCAGGTCGTCGACACTCGCGGCAGTGTCGCGGCCGACTCGAGCGACCTCGGCTCGTTCTCCGGCGCCTTTCTCGCCGGCCTCTCCTCGGACGAGCCCGTGTACCCGACCGTCGCCTACGAAGGCGGCGACGCCGCACCATCGACGCTGGCAGACGGAGTGACCCCTTACGGGCCGCCTGGACGCGTGCTCTCCGAGCGACCCGACCTCGCCGACGGCAAGCTCGTCGCGAGAGTGGACGCCACGCGAACCGCTGTCGTCGTTCTGTCGGCTTCGTTCGACCCAGGCTGGCAGGCTCTCGTCGACGGTCATTCCGCTGCGACAGAGATGGTGGCACCGGCCTTAGTTGGCGTGCAGGTGGGACCCGGCAGGCACACAGTGAGCTTTTTCTACAGGGGCTATCCCGACTACCCACAGCTGTTCGCCCTCTGGGCCGTGGTGCTGGCTGTGGCGGTTGGCGAGCGGCAACGAAAGAGGCGCTCGGTCGCTGCCGGCCTTGATACGCCTCGCGCCGAGTCCTCGGTGCCTTGATCGCCAACAAGGCGCCAAGAGAACTGAGGGCTTCGGCGGCTGACCTCAGCCGCTACCCGAGTCGCGACGCGGTGACCACCAAGGCGGCGTAGGCGACGATGATGCTGCCCCCCAAGGCGTCGATCACCTCTCCTAGCCCAGTGAGCAACTCGGCGAGCTTTTCCGGCGGTATCTGGGTGTGCCCACCGAAGCTCGGAACGGTGTCCAGCCACTCGTCACGGGTGTAGGACCGTTCCCAGTCGAACTGCCACTGCTCGGGTTCCGCGAATCTCCCGGTGCGCCTGATGCCGTCGAGGGCCTTGTCCAAAATCGGCGTGTAGGACGAGGCGCCGATTGACGGTGCGCCGCTGCTGAAGAACGGGAACTCGGGTAGGACGCTCCTATAGACGGCGGAAGACGCCTCGGCGTACTCGGGCGGAAACGACATGACGTTCCAGAACAAGGCGATGCGACCGCCCGGGCGAAGGACGTCGGCAGCCTTGCAAGCGCCGAGGACCGGGTCGACCCAGTGCCAGCTCTGTCCGGCGATCACGGCATCGAAGAGCCGCCCGGTGGGGTCCCAATCCTCGAAGGTGGCGATCTCGACCTCAAGCCCGCTTTGGCGGGCATAGCCTGCCATGCGCTCGTCCGGTTCTACGCCGAGCACATTGCACCCGACTCGCTGGAAGGGACGTGCTGAGATGCCGGTGCCGATCCCGACATCGAGGAAGTCACGTCCTCGGCTCGCGGCGAGGATCGCATCGACCATGGCTCGGGGGTAGCTCGGGCGCGTCCGCTCATAACGTTCGGCTTGGCTACCGAACGACTCGGCGATTGAACGGGCCTGGTGCGATTCGCTCGGAGAGAAATGCTCTTGCGACGGTGAAGTGGTCACGTGCCCACTATAATGGGCGATCGCCCACCTACACAGGAGGAACGGCGCTGCCGACCGGAGTCCATCTCCCCAACGCTCGAGAGCTCTTGTTTGACTCCGCCGAGCGCGTGCTGTGTCGAGACGGTGCGAGCGGCCTGACGAGTCGCGCCGTCACCAGCCAAGCAGGTGTCGCAAAGGGCGTTATGCACCGCCACTTCGCTGACTTCGACACCTTTTTGGTCGAGCTAGTCCGCGATCGGACCGCCAGGCTCGACGCACCGGCGAGAGCGCTCAGCGACGCTGCCGGCACGGGCCGGGTTGTCGACAACCTCAGCCACGCGTTGACGGCGGTGTTCACCCCCCTGGCGGTGGCGATGGTCGCGTTGGTCATCACCCGCGACGGGCTCCGCCGGCTTCGCGAAGCAGGGGTCTCACGCTTCCCACTTATCGCCGAGGGGTCCGCAATGGTCACCGCCTACCTGACCGCGGAACAGGCGAGAGGTCGCGTGGCGGCCACTGCCGACATTTCGACGCTCTCGCACACGCTCATCGGTTCTGTGCACCTGCTCTTCACCGACCAGGACGACGGGCCGCCCGGCACCGAGGAACTTCGCAAGGTCATCACCGGCGTAATGCGGGGCGGACAACCCGGCTCCGGCGAAACCGGAAAAGGCCGTTTGCAACCGTCAGCTTCGGCGTGACAGCGAGGGCACGTCTCGCGAGGAGATATCGGGCAACGCCGTTGCCATCGGGGGCACTTGTCGTGGAAGCTGACCCGAGGCGCAAGGTCGTTTGGGCTCAGGCCCCGGCGGTGACCGCCCGCAGCTCGGCCACCGAGTCGCGCATGATGGCCGGAAGGTCCCGACTGCCATCTCCGTTGGCCCAGCGCTGTAGAGCTACTCGCAGTACCGTCATGCCCGTCTCGGCGGCCAGGGTCGCCTGCGGCTCGGCCACGCCTCGCTGGCGCAGGGCCTCGGCGACGGCGGCGGCGTAGTCCGCCAGCTTCGCCAGCTCACGCTCGCGCAATTCGGGGTTGGAGGCGATCACCGCCTGGCGTTGGCAGGTCAGGTCGCGGCGAAACTGGCCGAGCATCTCGGCAGCTGCATCGAGGCCCCGTGACACCGCATCAAGGGGCCCGTCTGTCACCGGTGCGCCGGCCACCTCGGTCACGATTCGTTCCTGGAGGACAGCGGACCCACCGAAGATCACTTCTCGCTTGTCTGCGAAGTGCCGGAAGAACGTACGCTCGGTAACCCCGGCCCGGTCGGCGATCTGGGCGGCCGTCGTCTGGTCGAATCCCCGTTCTGCGTAAAGGGTGAGCGCCGCTTCCTGCAGCCGTCCGCGACTGTCCGGCTGCCATCGGCCCATGGTCCTATGTTAGGCGTTGACAGTGACTGACATCAGAGCTAGGGTGATAGCAGTTACTGACATCAAGTTTACGGGAGGGGTGTTCATGAAGGTCTTCGTCACCGGCGCATCGGGCTGGATCGGCTCGGCCGTCGTGCCCGAGCTGCTCGGGCACGGCCACGAGGTTGTCGGGCTGGCCCGCTCGGAGACATCGGCACAGCACTTGCAAGCAATGGGAGCCGCGGTCCACCACGGTGACCTCGACGATCCCGACGACCTGGCCAAAGTCGCCGCCCTCTCCGACGGGGTCATCCACTTGGCCTTCCAGCACGAGGTGGCCTTTAGTGGCAACTTCGCCGCTGCCGGGATGGCCGATCGTCGGGCCGTCGAAGCAATGGGGGCGGCCCTTGCTGGCTCAGACCGTCCCTTCGTGCTCGCCTCCGGCTTGCTCGGGCTCGCGGTCGGCCGTGTCGCCACCGAGGACGACGGGCTTGTGCCGAGCGCCCAGATCCGAGCCAACCCTGCCGGGCTTCGTTCGGCCACCGGTCTGCTCACGCTGTCTCTCCGGGGTGTGGGGGTGCGCTCGTCGGTCCTGCGTTTGCCTCCAACGGTCCACGGCGACGGCGACCACGGGTTCATGGCCACGTTCGTCGCTATCGCCCGCCAGCGGGGAGTGGCCGGGTATGTAGGCGACGGCAGCAACCGTTGGACGGCCGTACACCGCTTTGATGCCGCCCGGCTGGCGCGACTCGCCGTCGAGGCCGCCCCGGCGGGTTCGGTTTTGCACGCTGTCGGCGACGAAGGAATTGCCTTCCGCGAGATCGCTGAGACGATGAGCCGTCACCTTGGCATCCCGACAACCTCGGTGGACCCCGCGAATGCTGTGGAGCACTTTGGCCATCTGGGCCACTTCGTCGGCCTGGACAGCCCCGCCACTGCCTCGGTGACTCGGGACCTGCTCGGGTGGGCGCCAACCGGGCCTAGCTTGCTCGAGGACCTGCAGCAGGACCACTACTACCGCGAGTCGTAGCTCCGGGCGCTACCGCTCTTTGTTGCTCCGGTGATCCTGAACTAGACACCGCCGTCAACTTGCAGGACTACTCGTACCGGCCACCAGGAGGCTGACAAGTCATTGGCACGATGCCTGCGAAGGGTGGCGGGCCGCGAGCGCCAACTGGGCCGGGGCGTTTCCGCCACTCCTGATGACGTGCACCGACTAAAGCCCGAGCGGGTCCAGGACCGCTGCACAGTCATCGCCGGGCTCAGAAGAGCCACACCCGGAGAGCCGCGTTGAGAATCCGAAGCCCGGTCTTTCGGTCGTGATCATTAACAAGTTACGCGCCTGCCATGGCATAGCGTCGGCCTGAATGCTGTGGCGGCAGCCGGGCAAACCCAACACCGGCATCGCTTCGCTATGCCCCCATTCACTCCACGCGACCGTCGGTCTGGTCGCTGCAGTCGGCCCTCATGCACCCCGTCCCACAGCCCAGCCATTGCTTAGCGTGCACAACCCGTGGAGATCTTTTCAGAGCGTGGCCAGACCCAACTGCAAGCGGAGCTCGGCACCGGCCTCGCGCAGGCAAGCGGCCAGGTCGTCACCATCGGGGCTGTCGACCCAGCGGTCAAAACCAGTCCGGAAGATCGCTACTCCAACGTCCGCGAGCAGCCTGGCGCTCGCCAGTTCGCAGCCTCTGCGAACCAGCCCGGCTGCAAGTGCGTCGGCGACGTCGGCGAACTTGGTCCGTCCCCGCTCCTGCAACTCGGGGCTGCGAGCGATGACCGCGCGGCGCTGCGCGGCGTGCAAGGCGACCTGGGCGCCCAGCATCGCGCCGACGTCGGCGAGCGCCGTAAGCAACGCCTCAAACGGGGTGAGCTCCGTATCGGCCCGGCTGAGCGCCTCGGACAGCAGCCCCGGCAGCTGTTCGGACCCGGCAAAGAGCACGTCGCGCTTGTCGGTGAAGTAGCGGGAGAACGTGCGCCGCGTCAGTCCCGCGCGATCGGCGATCTGGGCAACGGTGACGTTCTCGTACCCGAGCTCGAGGAAGAGCTCGATGGCGGCGGTCCGCAGTCGTTCTTCTGCTTGCGCATCCCACCGAGCCATACGCCCAGGGTAACAGTGATGACCCAGTGAGTCATCACTCGTGGTACTGTCATGTCTCACTGAGACATCAACGACCCGGAGGCACGTATGACACTGGATGGACAAAAGATCGTTGTTGTCGGAGGCAGTTCTGGGATGGGACTGGCGACGGCGCGCGCGGCGGCGCTCGACGGAGCCGAGGTAACCATCGCCTCAAGCCGAAAGGAGCGGGTCGACGCGGCGCTCGGCGAACTGCCTGATGGCTGTGTGGGCACGGCCCTCGACGTCCGAGACGAGACCCAGGTCGCCGCCTTGTTCGAGCGCGTCGGCGAGTTCGATCACCTGGTGTTCACCGCCGGTGATGCATTCACGCCGCGTCCACTCGCCGACCTCAGCCTCAGCGACGCGCACGCGATCTTTGACGTTCGCTTCTGGGGCGCAGTCGCCGTCATCAAGCACGCAGCGCCCCGGATCAGGCCCGGAGGGTCAATCGGATTGACCACCGGAACCGTCGGCCAACGACCGGTCCCCGGCGCAGCGCTCGCCGCCGCCGGTGCTGGAGCCACCGAGGGCCTCGTCCGGGGACTGGCGGTCGACCTCGCCCCCGTTCGCGTCAACGCGGTCAGGGCCGGCGCTTTTCGCACGTCGCTTTGGGACGGCGTTCCCGAGCCCCAGCGCGAGGCGCTCTTTGCCCGCTTAGCGCAGCGCACCTTGGCCGGAACGGTCGGCGAGCCGGAGCAAATAGCTGCCGCACACCTCTACCTCATGCAGAACCAGTACGTCACCGGAACGGTGCAGACCGTTGACGGCGGTCTGCTACTCGCCGGGAACTAGGACCAGCCCGCCCGACGAGCAGTTCTTGGCAACGATCGGGTACCACAGAACGCTAACGCCGTCACGCCAGAGGCCTTGAGTAAGGCCGCTTTTCAGCCAACTCATGGCCATACTCCCCGCGCTCTACCCGCCCCCACCTAGCCAGAGCCGAAAACACCGCTGACCTCCTCGGCCCACATGCCAAGACATGGCTCAGGCTTACAAGTACGCATCGCGGGCTGTGTCCAGGCCGGAGTCCGACTACCGAAGACGACAAGGAGGCCCTGGCTTGAGCACTACGCCTGTGATCAGGTCGTGGCAGCCGCCAGCAACCTGGATCCGAAGGGGTTCGCCAGCCTGAATGCACACGGCGGGCAGTACCGGCCCGGATCGGGTTCCGCGAAGCTGGCCCCGCAGCGGGCGCAACGGCGCACCGCCCCCGTGGCGAGAGTCCGCGAGGTCTCGTCGAGAAGGCTCGCCCAGTTACCCTGGCCGGTGCGAATGAGCGCGCTCGTGGGGCACAAAGCCACGCAGCGCCCGCAGTCGTCGCAGCGCGACGCCTTGTGCTCGAGCGCGAAGAGCCCTGAGCCGGAGTCGCCCTGCTGGAGGGTTAGCGCCCCGGTTGGACAGACCCGGACGCAGACGCCACAAGCTGTACATCCCGTCGCTTCCAGGCTGGCACACGGCCATAACGGCTCCTCCGTGGCGCTCGGAGCCCAGCCTCTGCGGTTCAAGCACTGCAGCGCGGCGACGACGCGGCTTCTTTGGTCCAGGTGCACATCTGGCACCCAGCAATGGTCGAGCCCGCCTAGGAACAACAGCCTGCGGCGTGACAGCGGCAGGCGCTTGAGCTCATAGACACGAGCACGCCGAGAACGCTGCTGCTCATCGATCTCCGCGCTGATGCGCGGCGCGCCCGGCCAGGCACCAAGTAGGCGATTGGCAGCCGCAACGCTCGTCGCCGTGCGCTCGGCCTGCGGGCACTTCGTCGTCGGCACGACTACTGCCGCGCCGGCCGCGGCGAGCTCCAGGTAGGAAGCAGCTGACAGCTCGCCGGCACAGCCGTCGAGGCGCACCACGAAGACGTCCGACGGCGCCCGCAGGGGGCGGCGTTCGTGAGCACAAACAAGCTCGACACGAGAACCCATCGCCTGGTCGCCCAACCAGCGGAGCAACGCTGTGAGGTCGTCGTGCTCGCTCGGGGCTATGACGTCGGGTGCTGGAACGACAGGAGATGTCTCCGCGTCTCGGGAAGGCCCTCTGCCCAGGGTCACCAGGCCGCCGCCTGCACGAGCACCCCAAGGCCGAGAGCGCCCACGCCCTTGTAGAACAACGTCTTCGCGTTGGCCTCAAGAAGAGCCAGGCACTCACCAGCCCAGGCCAGCAGGTGCGTCGCCAAAAAGCGCCGCTGTATCTCGAGCGCCTCGTCGATCGCGACCAGGTTCTCCGACTCGATGCCATCGAGGGCGCGCTCGCAGACAAGGGCCAGGAACGAGAACTCGAGGCCGATGTGGTCGTCCGGCTCCCGGTTGAAGTTCGGTGCCTGCAGGCCGAGGCGGCGATACTCGGCCCGGACCTCGAAGGTCGGACCGTCGAACAAGAGCCGATCCAGGCTGCAGTAGACCGACTCGAAGGGCGGGGGCAACGTCGAGCCAGGGCCTGTGAGAAGGCACTCGTAGTCGTGCCGGAGCGCTTCTACGGTCTCCTCGGAGGTTAGAGAAGCGACAAGCAGTTTGATGCCGCGTGCCGTGTCGGGATCTCGTGGCATCGGCCACGACTCAAGCTGTCCCGGCTCCGCTAGGGCCTCTTGCAGGTCGCGATCGGCTGGAGCGAGCAGGAAGCGAGACATGGCACGATAGGCGGCCGCGAAACGCTCCAGGCGCGCCCCGAGCGGCTCCTCGTCCACCCCAGCCGCCAGCATCGTTTCAGAAACCGATCCGCACGTTCGCGGTGTAGAAGAGCATCCGGCCGAGAACCTCAGAAGCCAGCACTAGCACGAACGCCGTGCCGACGGCGTAGACCATCTCCCGCTGGCTCAATCCGACGGCTGTCGCTCCTCCTCCTGTCACCTCGGCTACCGCTATCGGGCCCCCGGAGCGGATCATGTGCAAGAAGAAGGCGACCATTGCCCCACCGGCGAAGAACAGGACCATTTCTACGATGAAGACCGATCCTCCCCCGAAGAGGAGGAGATTGGCCGACTGGGCGGCAGCCCCACCCTTGGAAGAGAGCTCAAGGGCGTATGTGGGCTCGACCACGAACTGCACACCGAGCAACACCATCGCGGAAGCCGAGATCCACCGCAGCGACTGGTAGAGCAGCGGCGTCGTGTCGCCGCCGTGCCGGGCACGCATGCTCGGGATCGTCGTCACGACTACGAAGTCGACTCCGACGGCGAGTCCCCCGAGCAGGAAGGTGGTGATGAAAAAGCTCACCGGGGTCGCCCAGGAGTCCCAGCCCGGAATCGTCGGGATCACATAGATCATGCCCTGGGAAAGGATGAACGCGAGACCGAACAAGGCCGTCACGCCGGCGAGGAGCTGGAGCAGCATCGGCGTGAACCACTTCTTGGCGTGGGCGACCGAGAAGATTATCGCCCCCACTGCGAAGGCCACACCAAAGACGATCTCCCGGCTCAGCCAGCTGCGTCCAAAGTTCTCGCAGGTGTAGATCGCGTGCAACGGGTCTCCGAGGTGAGCCAGGCTGATCGCAAGCGCCACGATCATGATCGGCCCGATGGCGTACAAGGCCGGATCCGACAGCTTGTCCACCTTCGCCTGGCCGTTCTTGCGCCCCGCCAGCACGTGCAGGACACCGTTGATCACGAAGGCACCGACGGACAACTGCGCCAGGATCGTGAAGATCACAAGGGGGGTTTCTTGAGTATCCATGTCACACCAGTTCCTTGGGGTTGATGACTGCGCCATCGGTGGACCCGCTCGGCTGGGCGTTGCGGGAAGGGGCGATCACGAGCGAGGGGCGGGTGATCGACGGGTCAGGCAGGGGAGCGACGTTGTTTATCGTTCCGTGCTTTGCCTGCAGCTCAGACAGCTCGCCGTACTCGAGTGCCCGTGACGGGCAGGCGGCCACGCAGGCGGGCTCCTTGCCCTCGGCGAGGAAATCGGCGCAGAAGTTGCACTTCGTCTCGACGCCCCGGGCCGAGTCGAACTGCGGTGCCCCGTAGGGGCAGGCCCACTCGCACAGCCGGCACCCGACACAGAGCCCGTCGTCGATCGACACGATGCCGTCGTCGCCCTTGTGGATGGCCGTCGTCGGGCAGACCTTTATGCATATCGGGTCCGCGCAGTGGTTGCACGAGATCGAGGTGTAGTAGGCAAACGCGGTCGTCTCGACGGCCCCGTTGTAACGGTTTGTCGAGCCACCCGCCCATTCGGCGATACGCCGCCATATCACGCCGACAGGCAGGTCGTTCTTGTCCTTGCACACGATCTGGCAGGTCTTGCACCCGGTGCAGTAGTTCTGGTCGATGAAGAAACCTAGTTGCTTAGCCATTATCAGACCTCTTCCCTCACGCCATCTCTACTTGCGCCAGTATCGTGTGCTGCCCGTTCCCCTTCGCCAGAGGCGTCGGGTGCTGTGACGTCAAGGTGTTCACGCAGCCGCCGGTGTCGACGCCGGAAGTGCCCGGGGCGTACCACGCCCCTTCAGGCACTGAGATCACCCCGGGGGCGATGCGCGGTGTGACCCTGGCGGTGATCTTGATCCGCCCCCTGCCGTTGAAGACATAGACCGTGTCGTCGTTGGCGATCCCCCGCGCGGCGGCATCGGCGGGGTTGATCCAGACGACCTGGGGCGCCGCCTCTTTCAACCAGGCCACGTTGCCGTAGGTGGAGTGCGTTCGGCCCTTGTAATGGTGGCCGATGCACTGCAGCGGGTACTTGCGAGCGAGCGGGTCAGTTACGGCCTCCGGGTAGTCGTACCAGGCCGGGAGTGCCGAGATCTGCTCGCCCTTTGGCAGCATCCAAGTCCGGTTGAGGTCCCAGAGCGCCTTGGAGAAGATCTCGATCTTGCCCGAAGGACTGCTGAGGGGATTCTTTTTCGGGTCCTGGCGGAAACTCTCCAGTGGGACCTGGGTGTGGTCGGGCGCGTTCGGTTGTCGCCAGATGCCCATAGCGGCGAGTTCGTCGAAGCCTGGCATCCCCGGTACAGCCGCCTGGCTCTGGGCGACCAGCCAGCGGAGCCACTGCTCTTGGGTCCTTCCCTCGGTGAACTTCTCCTCGACACCCATACGCTTGGCGATTCCGGTGCAGATGTCGTAGATCGTCTTGGACTCAAAGAGTGGCTCGATAGCCTTGCTCGCGAGGATTGCGTACCCGAGCGGGCCGGCTGCACCCTGCTGTATCAGATCCGCCTGCTCGGCGTTGGAGACGTCGGGCAAGATGATGTCGGCATAACGCGCCGACGGGGTCATCTGGTTGTCGATCACGACGATCATCTCGCACTTGGAGGTGTCCCTAAGGATCTTGTCCGTGCGGTTGGTGTCGCCGTGCTGGTTGATCAAGGCATTGCCGGCGTACTGCCAGATGAACTTGATTGGGGCGTTCAGCTTGTCGACGCCCTGCACACCGTCGGCGAGAGCGGTCATCTCTGGGCCGCGCTCGATCGCCTCTGTCCAGGTGAAGAACGAGATGACAGCCTTAACAGGGTTGTCCCCCACCGGCATCACGGCCGTGGCCAAGCCGTAGTCGCTCTCGCGGGCTCCGGTGCCCCCGCCCGGAATGCCGACATTGCCCGTCATGGTGGCGAGGAGCATGGGGGCCCGCGCCGTGGCGTCACCGTTGAAGGTGCGCTGCGGTCCCCAGCCCTGGGTGATCGAACATGGCTTGGTCTGGGCGATCTCACGAGCGAGCTCGACTATCCGCTGCGCGGGAAGTCCGGTGATGCTCTCCGCCCACTCCGGTGTCTTCTTGGTCTTGTCCGGCCCGAGGCCCATCACGTAGCTCTTGTAGGAGCTGTTGGCGGGCACGCCGGCGGGCATGTGCTCCTCGTCGAAGCCGATGCAGTACTTGTCCAAGAAGGCCTGATCGTGGAGGTTCTCGGTGATCATCACGTAGGCCATCCCAGCCACGAGCGCCGGGTCGGTCCCGGGCCGCAGCGGCACCCACTCGTCACAGAGGGTCACGGCGCTGTCGCTGTAGCGGGGGTCGACGATGATGACCTTGGCTCCGCTGATCTTGTGGGCCTGCTCGAGGACGAAGGTCTCGCCGCCGCCGCTCATCCGCGTCTCTTGAGGGTTGTTGCCCCACAAGACGACGAGCTTGGAGTTGACGACGTCGTCAAAGCTGTTCGAGCCGACCCATGTACCGTAGTAGTAGCCCACGACTGCTTCGATTTGGGCGGCGCTGTAGTCGCCGTACTCATCGAGGAAACCGCCGCAACAGTTCATGAGCCGAGCTACGAGGGAGCCGCCCGGAGGCCAGCTCGAGGTGACGGTGCCGCCTATCGTGCCGGTGCCGTAGTTGATGAAGACGGCTTCGTTGCCGTACTTGGCGATCGTCTTTTTGAGCGAGCTTGCGACGGCGTCGAAGGCTTCATCCCATGAGATGCGGGTGAACTCACCCGACCCTCGCTCGCCGACCCGCTTCATCGGGTACTTGAGCCGCTCGGGGCTGTAGATCCGCTTGCGGATGCTGCGCCCGCGCAAGCATGCGCGGATCTGCTGGCTGCCAATCTCGTTCGTTCCGGTGTTGTCCGGGTCTACACGAACTATCTGGCCGTCGACGACGCGCAGGCGCAGAGGGCAGCGGCTCCCACAGTTGACGTTGCACGAACTCCAGACCGTCTTGGCGCCTGTGGCTGAATTGACAAGATCGCTGGCCTGCGCGGGATCTTCGTTCCCTATCGGGACCAGACCGAGCTTCCAACCGGCCCCGGCAACTGCTGCCGTCCCACCCGTAATGGCGCTCCACTTGAGGAAGCGTCTCCGTGACAAGTCCTCTCGCGTGATCTCAGGCAGCCACGCAGCTTTGTCTGTCATCGGACATCCTTCCTATACGCCTGTCAAAGGTCCCCCACAACTCTGTTAAAAATTCAATCTCTTTCCGGATCGGCCAAGTAGGGCCGAAAGGCACCGATCGGCGCGGCGACCAGCCGTTCACCTCCTACGAGCCGGCAGCACTTGCTTTAAGCAAGTGTTGCCGACTCTGAGGAGGGCTAGGTCGCAAGAAAAGGCGGTGCACTGCCAGATGACTTACGCTGACGGCATCGACGAGGGACATCCACCAGGGAGGAAACCGTGTCCGAGCATTACTTGCCCGAGATCTACTCCAGCTTCCGAGGCCGGTTCCCCGAGCTGACGCAGCACCTTGACGCACTCGCCGAGTCGGCAAACGCCGGCCCCCTTGACGAACGCACAAGCCGCCTCATCAAGCTCGGTATCGCCATCGGGGCAATGGCCGAGGGAGCCGTCCGCTCGAACGCCCGCCGCGCCCTCGACGCGGGTGCGACAGCGGAGGAGCTGCTCCACGTCGTTGCCCTGACGGTCACCACGAGGGGATTTCCCGCCGCGGTCGCCTCCTACTCTTGGATCGAGGACGTGCTCAGTTCGCGCGATTGAGGCTTTTGCGATCTCACCGATTGTCCGCTGTTTCGGTGGTCGCTGAACCGTGGGCGGGACCTCGGTGGGCACGTCGCTGCTGCGCCGGGTGGTGCAAGCTTTCCCACTCGCTCGAGAACCGTCCCATCGCTACGCATGATCGCAGTAGCGGGACCGCGAATCGACCAGTCCGCACTCAATGCGCCTCGCGAGGTGGAATTGAAGGGCTTCGTGCCCGATCTTTACCGCCTGTTGGCGGTTTGCGACATCGCAGTCGTGCAAGGGGGTTTGTCCACGGCTATGGAGCTCACTGCCAACCGTCGGCCGTTCATCTACTTCCCTCTCCGTCACCATTTTGAGCAAGACATCCACGTCCGTCATCGCCTGAATCGACACGGCGCCGGTCGCGCCATGGACTATTCCACAGACGGGCCGGAAGAGATCGCCGCTGCGCTTTGCGAGGAGCTCTGCCGCCCAATCAAATATCTCGCGGTCGATCCCGGCGGGGCCAGGCGAACGGCCACCCTGTTGGGCGAGATGTTGTGAGCTCCTGGCGGACTTGCCGCGCCCGGCAGGCCGGACAGGAGAAACGGTGTCAGAGAAGACCGAGTACGTGGAGTGATCGAACAGGACGGCGATGCCAGGCGCGCCTGCGTACCCGACCTTGCACCGCGCTCTGAACGAACTTGTTGCTCCAGCCGTCGTACCGGTAGTAGTATCAAAGTATGAAGGTTAGCGTGAGTCTTCCCGAAGAGGACGTCGAGTTCCTGGATGCCTATGTTGAGTCCCAGGGCTTCGCCTCGCGCTCGGCTGTGGTGCACAAGGCTGTTCGGCTGCTTCGAGCATCCGAACTCGGCCAGGCTTACGAGGAGGCCTTTGGGGAGTGGTCGCGAGACGAGGCAACCCTTTGGGAGTCCACCGTTGCTGATGGACTGAGCTGATGCGACGGGGCGAAATTCGTCTCGTTGATCTTGACCCTGTGCGAGGCTCCGAAGCCAACAAGCGTCGACCTGCAGTGATTGTAAGCAACGATGGCGCGAACAGCACCGCAGAACGTCTCGGCCGTGGAGTGGTCACCATAGTTCCGGCGACATCGAACACCGAACGTGTCTTCCCCTTCCAGGTGCTACTGCCGGCGTCAAAGACGGGACTTGAACGGGACTCGAAGGCGCAGGCGGAGCAAGTGAGGTCGGTGGCCGTCGAGCGAGTGGGGGCCCGCGTTGGTGTGGTTCCACCCGACCTCCTCGTTTTGCTCGACGAAGCGCTGCGACTTCACCTCGCCCTATAGGAGGTCAGGGCCTGTCGCCGGGACGTCTGGCGCGGATGTTCCGGGCACCGTAAGGACCTTACGGAGCAAGGCGTTCCCCAGGCCAGAACGAGGTTAGGAGCTTTGTAGCGCGCTCGGAGGAACTCGCCCGACGTTGTGATCCGTAGTGCATACCGGCCGGCCAGTCCCCCGCCTCCCTCCAGGGGGGGTATTGAGCAGCAGGATTGGTGCCCACTCTCACCCGTCGCCCCGAATCCGGCCCCCCGTCGGAGTTGAGTAGCAGCATTCGCATCGCAAGGTCGGCTGCCGTTCCTTGAACTAGGCAATTCGGCGCTTGTCCTCCAAGACCTCCTGGCGCGCTGTCAATCGGCCGACTCGGCCGTCTCATCCAGCGCTTGTCGGACGCGCACGAGGAAGTCCGCCTGTTCCTCTGGGCTGGCGACCCTAAAGCGCTGGAACGCACCGTCGAGGCGTGCGTCAACGTAAAGTTGGCCAAAGTCATCCGTGTGAAAATGGAGAAAGGCTCGCGCTCCCCGCGAGAAGTACCCAGGCTTGCGTTCCCGCAACTCAGGAACTGTCCGAAGCTCCACGAGCAAGGCCTCGACCTGAACAAGGTCACCTTCTGTGGCATGTCGCACATGCCGAGTATGACGTTCGAAGCCAGCGTCAGGCCAGGGCTGCCGGCCGGGCCCCCTCGAGCGGCGGGAAGCGGCACTGGTGCCAAGGGGTCGTGGCCGGCAAGCAGCTTGAGTTGCCAGGCAACCTTGCAGAGATGAGCCGCCGTACGACTCTCGGAAAGTGGCGTTAACCGCCGACAGCGATCGTCACCTTCTGCCGCGACCAGTGCGCGCAATCCGAGGCATTGCTGGGCGACCACGCCCCTGGTCGGACCGCCTTTGTGGTCCGTGCCGGCGATCGGCTCACCTCCGAGGCGGCTCGCTTATGGCACCCGCAGGCGTTGACTGTAGGGCAAGAGGTCCCGCAGCTTTGCCGACGTTCCGGGTCCACACCCAGAGAACATGGAAGCAGAGGTCCTCCTATACCTGGTGCATAAACTCTCGGCAGCGACCGCAGGGCGAGAACACGTAGAGACCGCCAGTCTCATCGCGCCACACAAGATTGTTAGCTCGGGTTGCCTGTGTTCACTACGCAAAAGAGGTTCCCCTCGGTATCTGCGAGCACCACGAACCTTGCTCGGTCCGGGTAAGTCCAGTCCACCCGCCGCGCCCCGAGGTCGACAAGGCGCGCCACCTCTGCGCCGAGCTCCTCGTTGCTGTCGACGTGCAAGTCCAGGTGCATCCGGTCGTCCCCGTCCAATGTGATCGTGGGCACCCCGGCGACACTTGGCCGCAACACAGTCGATTCAGCCTTGGCGACAGCGCCACCCTGGACCGTGTAATCCAAGGCTGCCTTCCAAAACTCGGCTGCTCTGCTCGTATCCGAGACATTGATGATGATTGACCAGATCCTCAGCACCACGCCAGTCTCCCAGTCAAGCGTGCCCGGCCCACGGCAAGATCAGGTGTTCCTGGGTGCCTTCTTTCGGCAGGGCCAGCCGACGGCAGCCGCTCGTATCGAGATGCTCCGGCGTCACACGGCACCAGCTTGACGCTCGAATTGAAGGATTGCGAGTTGAGCGTCAGCACCTTCGGGTGGCGGCGAGCGGACCCGGCGGCTGCTGAGGTCCTCGTGAACTTCGCATTGCGTGAATCATCAGGCCACGCCGAACACGGGGAACTGACGCTGCATGTCCGTCAGCTCGCGACTAGCGCGTCGGTGATCGGTCCAATCCCAGACAGACGCTGCGCAAGCTCCTGGCTCAAATGGTGACGTTCGGCGAGGACGTCAGGAGCGAGGTAGCTGACCTTCGTCTGGCCGGCGTCATCCCATACCAACACTTTGAGCGGGAGATCGAGCGCCGTAAGGGGCGAGGACTGCATCACCGGCGTGCCGGCCTCCGGGCTGCCGAACATGACGACCTTGGTGTCTCGCAATTCGAGACCAGCTCGGCGGGCCTCGCCGCTGTGGTCGATGATCGCGAAAAGCGTCAGCGAGCGGGCTCTTACGAGTTCGCTGAGCCTGGCGACGGTCTCGTCTACCGAACTTGCCGTGACTTTTGTCACGAAAGTCTCGTCACTTGCCTTCGCGGCTAAATCGCTCATCGAGGTCGCTCCCATGCGTCGTGCGGATCAAGATTTGCTCTCCAACGAAATCCTAAATCAGGCGCAGAATCACGGCGGGGTGCATGGGACTGTTTCAAACCCTCTCCTCGCTGTCATATTGCACCCTGAAAAAACGGCTTCTACTACGGAGAGTTGACTAGCTTAGCTAAGCTAACGATGTCCGATCGCTCAGATGGAGGCGTCGTCGAGGCGGCGACAGTCGGTGGGTGACTGACCACGACCTGAACGAGGTATAGGCACGGAACGACCTCACGTGGATGCATCGAACTCGGCAATCATTCGAAGCGTCTGCCGATTACGCGCTCCACGACGAGCGCGTCTCGGACTGGATTCTGTGCGCCTTCTCGAGGGTGAGGATTAGTTATCCACACAGCGCTGCGGACAGGGGCCTTTGATAGCGTGACTCCATGGGTGGACGAACGAGCATCGTGCTCTACGTGCTTGCGCTCGTCGCCGTGGTGGTCGGTATTGACGTTCCGTTCTTCAGGCGCGACTTTTGGCCACGCCTGATGGTTAACGTCGGCATCGTCCTGGTATTTGCTGCCTTCTACCTACGGTTCCAGGCCGCACTCGGCGGTAAGTGAGCACCTTCTGGCAGTTTGCCTACCGGTCCGTAGGCCTCTTGTACCCCGGCATTACAGATCGCACCATCTACGGATCTGGCATCGCAGATCATTCATTCCGGCGTCAACACCCCTTTCGCGTTCCTCGGATCTTCAATCTCCTATGCGAGACTCTGGCTGGTGAGAATCAAGGGAGTCAGCTACGACGTCGGGCGCGTGCTGGGGAAACTGGCGCCTCGTGATCGACCGGAGGTCGTTCGGCTTGAACTCACGATCATCAAGGACGATCCTCACTGCAACGCGGTTCGAATCTGACGAGAGCGCGGACGCCGGGGTTTGAATGAGGTTCAGCGCCCTCCAAGCTCGCCGCAACCGGTCGACGGCTCGGAAGCCTGTCGCACTATCGGCCCGGGACAACCCCAGCTACGGTCCCTGAGTCGGGTCTAAAGATCTTGCCGGATATTCAGGCCGACCGTCCTGAGCACTCTCGACGAGTTCCTGACCGGTGGATGGGAAAGGGGAAAGTGTCTCAAAGCGATCTGAGGATGGTCGCGAAAGCCGGGCAATTCAAAAGGGTTCAACCATCCTGGTTGAATACCCGATCTAGCCATCCGAAGGACACAGCGTGATACAGCGTGCGCGTCGGCCGCCTCGCAGTGGTCGCCGGCGCCGTCGACTGCTTTGAATTGGATGAACTCCTTCTCAGCGCGCAGCGCGTCAAAAAGGCGCGGTGCGGAGGTGCTGATGTCGTCTCCTTCAGCGTTGCAGACAAAGGTGGGGCACAAAATCAGTTCAGCCCGATCCTTCATCGAGTAGTCGCGGAGTGAGCGCAGGTATTCGACCGGGTCACTGACACCGTGCACGAGCTGTCCTCGCCGAAGCGCCCAGCCCGCCGTGGGCTTGGACTCAAGGACTTGAAGGACCCGGCGAAGGATGCCCATCGAATTCTTTTTATCGGTAAGTAGACCTGACGCAAGTGGTCCCGGGATGCGCTCGAGGGCGGAGTCGAACAAGTCGAAGGAGCCGCAGTCGGCGATACACGCCGCGACCCGGTGATCACCGCTTGCTGCGCGGGGGGCGAGATAGGCACCGAGACTCAAACCGATGACACCGATCTTCGCCATATCGGTGTCGTGGCGTCCTGCGAGAAAGTCGAGGACTACCGTGACCACGGTCTCGAAGTCCGGACGCAACACGAGCTGTTGCTGCAACAGGGCAGCGCCTTGTCCCGGTCCGTCGAAGGCGACGACGTTGTAGCCGCGCGCGAGGGCCGCACGCCCGTTCAAGAAGTACAGCTCTTCGGACGTCCCGTCGTAGCCGCCGACAAGCACGACCGTCGGCCGCGGGCGCTCATCCGCATCGACGCGGAAGTGGTAGCCCGGCAACGTCGTGTCCTCGTACGGGATGGCAATGATCTCCGGAGGCTGCGCCAGCAAGGCCGCGCCTTTGCGAAACGCCTGGGTCTGACGCACGTTGGTCGCGCGCAATCGCTCATCTACGGGCGCGCCCATGAGCATCACCCCGGCGGTGCGAAAGTAGTTCGACGCCCGGAAATAAGCGCCTCTCGCGGTCTCGAGCCGACCTGCAGTCAGTTCCGTCTCCGCGAGAGCGCATACCCGCTCAGCCGTCGACGACCACGCGTCATGCCAGCTCGACAGGTTCGTCCCCTCGATCCGAGACGCGGTCGTAAGGCATTCGCCTATGTCCGCGCCGCCGTAGGGTGCCGTCCCGACGGTACGGAGTAGCTGAGCGTCGAGCAGTTCGTCTTTCAGGAGAAGATGTGTCACCGTCCCACCTTCACACCTCGCGGCGATTGAGACACGTACCGCTCAGATCATCGCGAACAATGACGCCGGGGTTTGAATAACATTCACTCGACGTCCGAGCGAGCGAACACAGGAATTTAGCGCCTGGGCTGCCCGAACGTTGTGATTCTGACCACGGCGGGCTGCATGGGACTGTTTTCAAACCCGCTCCCGTCTGTCATATTGTTCACCGGAAGAGAGCCATCTACCAGGGAGATTGATTACTTACCGACGTCCGATCGCTCGGCTGAAGCGTCGTCGAGGCAGCGACAGCGAGTAGGTGACTAACCACGGCCTGCGCGGGGTGCCGCCACGAACGATCTCACGCTTGTGCATCAAACTCGGGAACTCGAGCGCTGGATACCCAATGCCTCCGACCGCGAGTTCATCTTGCCTCGCCTCGCTCAGTTGCTCGGAGTTCCCACAGCGCAGTCCCTTTCGCGCGAGGAGCTCTTTTCGGGCTGGCGGCTGTTTTTCGAGCGCCTCGCCGAGCACCTGCCGGTGGTGATCGTCGTCGAGGTTCTCCAGTGGCCTGACTACGGCATGGTGGACTTCCTCGATTACCTGCTCGATTCGGATAGTTTGACGACAGGAGGGGAAGCGGCATGAGTTGCGTAATCCTGCCCGCGAGTCGCGGAGGCATTCCCGCTGGATCCGGCAGTGCTGCCTGAGACCCAGTACGCCAAGAGCGGTGATGTGCACATTGCTTATCAGGTCTTCGGCGAGGGCCCGATCGACCTTGTCCAGGTCCCGGGCTCGGTCTCCCATCTGGACTTGATGTGGGAAGACTCCGGTTTCGCTCGCTACTTCCGCCGGTTGGCCAACTTTGCGCGCGTGATCGTCTTTGACAAGAGAGGAACCGGGCTCTCCGATCGTGTCGCGGGGATCGCGACGCTTGAAGAACGCATGGACGACGTGCGGGCGGTGATGGACGCGGTCGGGTCGCAGCAGGCAGCGATCATGGGTGTGTCAGAGGGTGGGTCGATGAGCATTCTCTTTGCCGCCACATATCCCGAACGCACACGCGGTCTGGTGCTCTATGGGAGCAACGTGACGGGTAGGGGTGACGAGGATTTTCCCTGGATGCCATTCCGGACGGACGAGGAGATCCGCAAGCGGCTCGACGAGACCCCTTGGGACAGTGCCGACCGGATCATCCGTGCGCTGGCCAGCGGTGCACCGAGCGTCGCTCATGACCCAGCGATCCAACAGTGGTGGCTACGAATGTCCCGTGCTGGGGCAAGCCCCGCGGCCACGCGAGCACTTGCCGAGATGAACTTTTTGATCGACGTCCGTCCGGTGCTTCCCAGCATCCGCACGCCTACTCTCGTAATCAACCTCACAGAGGACAGGTGGGTCCCGATTGAGGCCGCGCGGTACATAGCGGCGCGAATACCGGCGGCGAAGCTTGCCGAGATCCCCGGCACCGACCACGTCTTCGTCTGGCAGGCGGTAGAGCCTGTAGTTGCTGAAATCGAAGAGTTCTTGACCGGTGTACGTCCGGCGCCAGAGCCAGACAGGGTGCTGGCAACCGTGCTCTTCACCGACATCGTAGGCTCGACAGAGAAGGCGAGCGCGATGGGAGACCAACGGTGGCGCGATCTGCTGGCACGTCATCACGCGGTCGTACGCAGGCAGCTCCAGCTTTTCCGCGGACGCGAGATCGATACAACCGGCGATGGCTTCCTGGCCACCTTCGATGGCCCGGCGCGCGGTGTCAGGTGTGCAAGCGCGATCATCGAGGAGACCCGACAGATCGGTGTTGACATCAGGGCCGGCCTCCACACTGGCGAGATCGAGATCGTCGGCAATGATGTCGCGGGAATTGCCGTTCACATCGGTCAGCGAGTCTCCGCGCTGGCTGGGCCGTGCGAGGTCCTCGTCTCGCGCACCGTCACGGATCTCGTAGCCGGATCTGGCTTGGCCTTCGAGCAGCGCGGCGAACACGAGCTGAAGGGCGTCCCCGGGCGCTGGCAGCTCTATGCCGTGACAAGTTGATCGGACGCGCACCGCGGAAGAGGGCGCCCTCCGAGCGTCACCGGTACCAAGCCGCCCGTACGCGAACAGAAGCGGGGAGGTGCCGAGAACAAAGACTGCTCGCAAAAGCCGCCAGCAATATCGAGCACCGAATGGTTGAGTGCCGAGGAGAGTCCGAGCGCCATGCGCAAGCGGCATCTACACCTAAGCCATTTCTTCCAAACAGCCGCTCACCTCCTCCACGATGTCCAGGTCGACATTGCTCATGAGGCAGGTACTCCAGAGCGGAGTGCCTCGTCGGCATCAGCGACATTTCGCACGGTGATCGGATAGGCGTTGGGGGGCGGGAGAAGTTCCGGATAGTCGCGATGTGTCCATCCGCCGAGCAGTGATCGCAACCCGGCGCCACGAATTCCGTGCTCTAGTGAAGCGCAGAGGCTCATGAGATGTACCGCCACAGACCGACGGTTGCGTCGATCTGTATCGGACCCGTGTTGGAGCACCGAGTGCTGCCGAGTATGTGTGGACGTCGCTGATTGGCTGGGTGCGGTGTCTACGACATCCTGTCGGGACAAGACGACGTCGACCCGTCGCGGTGCGATTAGCGGCGTTAGAACGTAGTTTTCTCTGCGCTCCGAGGATCCCCTCGAACGATGTGGGTGTCGTAGACGCCAGCGCGCGCCTTGCGTCTCCATGAGCGGGCCTCCTGCAAGGCACCTGCGACTCCCTCTGACTCGTCGTCGAGGTCGACAACCACCACCGCGGCCGTCCCGTTCGCAGGACATCGAGCGAGCCACTGCCCCCCTGGCGCAACGACTCCGGCGGGGGCGATCATGCTGTGCTGTGCGGCGGGGGCGTAGCTCACCCAGCAGCTGTTCGTGGCGGCGTGGCCCTGGACCTCTGTGGCAAAGACCCCCGGGCTGCCCGTCCCTTCTCCGGTCGAGGATAAGAGGACGCAATCGACGTCAAGCCGCTCGTATTCGCTGAAAACTTCGGGGAAATGGCTCTCCATGCCGAGCGCGCAGCCGAAACGGTATCCATCGACCTCAAAGGTGATCGGATTCGTCCCGGGAGAGTACATGTACGAGACCTTTGTGTTGGACAAGAATCGCTCGTCGTAGCGCGTTGTCACCGTTCCCCGATCCGAGATGACATACAGGCTGTTGTGAGGACGGTTCGGCGACGTCAGTCGATGCACTGAGCCGAGCACGATCCAAAGCCTGAGCTCCCCGGCCAATGCCGCTGTGGCGGCGAGTTCCTCTTGCAGGACTGGCCTCGTCTTGGAGTTCGGCAACCCCGAAGCCGCGAGGACGTTGATTGTCTTTCCTCGATGAGACGCCAAGGTTCCCTTGACGTGCGATTACGAAAGTGGTACCACAAGGTCAGTCGTCCACTTAGTGACGTGACGACTGTCATGTTCAGAAAGGGGTGCTCAATGCGGCGGGACCGCTTCAGGCACTTCAACCGCTCTCCGCTTCGGGTTGGTATCGTAAGCCTAGCTCTGCTCCTTATCGTTGCCGGCTCTGTAGTTGCCGTATCGATTGTGACAGGTTCACAAGAGCGCACAGCATCGGCGAGTTCTCCGCCTGGGCTTTGTACTCGTGGGATGCCCCCGAGTAAGTGTGAATCAATCATCAATGCGGTACGCACTGCAAACGCCCAACCTTCGACTGCGCCTTCCGAAACCGGGACCAGCTCGACTACGCTACCTTTTGCCAATGATGTTCCATGCGGGCCTGGGTTCTTTGGCGTTGCAACCGAGGCCGAACTCACCGCTCAGTTTGGCTATTTCACTTGTGAACTGATTAGCCCACTAGATGCTTGGCTTTTGATCGGTTCCGGGACAGCGCAACCCGAGACGCTTACTACTGCGCCCGACGGCTCGGGAATGTACACGACTGCGCCAGGTGGCTCTATCATAGGTGTCGATCGTTGCGGCACGACGGACACAAACTGCCTTGACCCAAATATTCAGCATACTTTCGGTGAGTTTACTGTCTATTATCCGCCCGACCCCTCCACTAACCCACTGCAACTCGTGGCGCTCGATCCTCCCGACTTCGCAGCGGTCATCAATGCAAGCTGTGGCGAGTTCTATTTCGACATCAGCAATGGAGACTGGTATCCGGACGTAGGCGCCAACATAAATGGGTCGCCGACTGGGGTGACAACCTCGACCCCGTTACCAACTACCGGCGCGGAGGCGCTCTCGGCGCCTGCGCCATCGCCAAACAACACGAGCTGCACTTGGCGCTAGCCAATACCACGTTCGGAAAGGTTGAGTAGCAATGAGCAGACCAATCCTTGCTTTTCGAAACACGACAGCCTTGAGTTTCAAGATCTTCTTGTGTTGGACACTTGCGTTGTTGTTTATCACGTCGTTAGCTGGCGGCGCGCGAGCGCAAAGTCCCGAGCCGAGTCGATTCTCCGGAGATGCACTTCCCCTCAATCCGAACATGTCCTGGCCAACGAACCACCCAAATGCAGGGGTAGTGGAAGCGCTCGACTTTACAGGATACAGTGGAAATCAAGTAAGTGATACCGAGGAGCTAACTGCGAACTGGCTTGACGGGCTTGACGGGTCTAATAGTCAAGTTGTCACCGAGATTTCGGTCACCTCGAACCAATTCATATCGACGTATGAGACCGATATCGATAGCATCATCAACGAAGTTGTCCTGCAAGGTGCAGTCCGAGGCGCTCCGGCTCTCAAGAAGTGGTCTTACTCAACGCTAGGTCGGACATTTGATCGGGATTTCAAAGTCATCCGTCGGGAACGCGCTCAGGCGCGACGGCGCCGGCCAACTCCCATCCAAGGAGTGGAATCCGTCTCCGGCACGCTTGTCGATGACCGAACGCGAGGAGATCCGCGCCGGCCTTGAGCGCGGTGACACCTTCACGACGATCGCGCTCTCGATCGGTCGGGCGATCTCGACGGTCTCGCGTGAGGTGTCCGGGAAGTCCGGGCGCGGGTCCTATCGGGCGACGGAGGCTCATCGCCACGCCGGCGAACGTGCGAGACGTCCGAAACCCGCGATGCTCGTCCGTGGGCCGCTGCTCGACAAGGTCACTGAATGGCTGGAGCAATGGTGGTCTCCCCAAGAGATCGCCCGCCGGTTGCGGATCGAGTTCCCAGACGATCGGATGATGTGGGTGAGCCACGAGACGATCTATCACTCCCTCTTCGTTCAGGGACGCGGTGAGCTCCGACGCGAGCTTGCCCGGTGCTTGCGGAGCGGACGAGCCCAGCGCCGCCAGCGCGGTCGCCTGGAACGAGGGGGAGGACCCATCCGCGACATGGTGATGATCTCGGAGCGACCTGCGGAGGTCGAAGACCGAGCCGTGCCCGGTCATTGGGAAGGCGATCTCATTCTCGGATCGAACAACCGCTCGGCTGTCGGAACATTCGTCGAGCGGACTACCCGCTTCGTGATGCTGTTGCACCTTCCAGATGGGCGCGAGGCGGTCAAGGTCAACGCTGCAATGGCGGCGATTGCGGAGCTGCTAGCCGAACTTGTCCGCTCCATCATCTGGGATCAGGGCAGAGAGCTCGCGAGCCATAACCAGTTCAGCATCGACACGGGTGTCGCCGTCTACTTCTGCGATCCACACAGCCCCTGGCAACGGGGCTCGAACGAGAACACCAACGGACTTTTGCGCCAATACATGCCGAAGGGGACCGACCTCGGCGTGCACGGAGGGAGGACCTCGAACGCTTCGCTCGCAGTCTGAACAACCGTCCACGCGAGACGCTTGGATTCATGAAACCATCAGAGAAGCTCGCTAAGGTGCTTGCGCTGACTGGTTGAGACCGCCCTTTCTCATGGCCACGGACAGCTGCACGAGGTCCTCGCAAGTGGGGGCGTTCTTTAGGGTCTTCACACCCCTTGCGCGGTCCTGGCAGACCCGGATGCCCAGCTGGCGTATGACCTTCTTCACGAGCTTGGTGTTGACGATGAGACCCTGTTCGATCTCTAAGGCGGCCCGGATACGCAAGATGCCGTAGGTACCCCTAGAGCGGGCATGGATGTCGGCGATGGCGTCGGCTAACAGCAGGCGGCGGATCTCGCGGTCGTTGGGCTTTCTGAACTTGATGTCGTAGTAGCTCGAACGGTCAAGGCCGACGATCTGACAGGCGAAGCGCTCGGAGTAGCCCAGGTTGTTCAGCCCTCGGACAACCTGGAACTTGCTTTTGGGTCGACGGAGCCCTCCTCGAACAGGGCGCTGGCCGCCTTCACCGTCTTGAGCTCGGCCTCGAGCTCTTCGATGCGCCGGCGGGCCTGTAAGAGCGGATCGGCCTCGTAGCTCTTGGCCCCCGGGCGTCGGCCGGCGTCAATCAGTGCCTGGCGCCGCCACTTGTAGAGGGTTTCATTCGCGATGCCGAGCTCGGCGACGAGGTCCTTCACCGCCGAAGTTCGGCGGGGTAGTGCCTTGGCATGTCTGGCTCCTGACGGACAGGGCCAAATTGTCACAAGGGTGGTCCACTTTTTGGGCACTTCCGATTTTCGCGGGGTGTGACCAAGGGCCTGTACTGACCGCGGTGTGAGCGGGAGCGTCGCGGCCGACGGAAATCCGCCGTTTAGGCACAGAGGCGCTTCAGTCTTGATCTGTGAGAAAAAAGATCCTCCGCGCCTCTGTGTTCACCGATCCTACCGAGATCGTCCAACATCTCGTCGGCCTGAAAGACGTCCGCGTCCTGTCTTACGCGCGGCGGGGACCCGTGGGCGAGATCACCATCGAGCAGCAGGCCCCAGCGCTTTTGTGCCCGAGATGTGGCAGCCGGGCCTGGGTGAAGGACCGCCCGGTCGTCTCTTATGTCGACCTGCCCTTCGGGGGTGTGCCGATCACGCTGCGCTGGAAGAAGCACCGGCTCAGATGCCCGAGGCGCCAATGTGCCGAGAGGTCCTTCACTCTTTTTGACCACAGGATCGCCGCCAAGGGCTGCATGCTCACGACCCGGGCGGCCAAGTGGGTCACAAGACAGATCGGCGTGGGCCAGACCGTCTCACACCTTGCCCGGGAGCTCTGTTGCAGCTGGGACGTCGTCAACGCCGCTGTGCGCATCTACGGCCAAGCGCTCTTAGAGGCCGACACCAAGCGCTTGAAAGAGACGACGGCCATCGGCCTCGACGAGGCGCTGTTTGTCCGCCAGGGGCCCTACAAGCACAAGTCATGGGCGACGACGGTCTGTGACGTCGTCAACCACCAGCTCATCGAGGTTCTCCCAACCCGCGAGTTCGCCGAGGTGGCGGGCTGGCTGTATCGCCAGCCCCATCACGTGAAAGACAACCTCGACTACGGCTGTTTGGACATGTCGCGGACCTACAACGCCGTGTTCAAGGTCGTGACCCCGAAGGCGACTCGGGTCATCGACCGCTTCCACGTCATGCGACATGCCATCGCCGCGGTCGACGAGGTCCGCCGCCGTGTGCAACAACAGCGCCTAGGTCATAGGGGACGCAGTGGCGATCCCCTCTACAAGGCCCGCAAGCTCCTCGTGATCAAAGACACCGCAGGCGATCCCGAGCTCTCCTCGCGCCTCGAGGGTCTCTTGGCGCTCGGAGACCCAGAAGGAGAGGTTGCCTTCGCCTACAGCTTGAAAGAGGCCGTGGTGCGCTTTTATGAGACAGACGACGCAGAGCAGGCCGCCGATCTCCTCCGGGACGTGATCGACCTCGGCTCCAGGCGCTCTTCGCCCTTTGAGGTGAGACGCCTCGCGCACACTCTTTCCAACTGGTTCGAGCCCATCGTTGCCTGGCACGAGGCGCGGGTGTCCAACGGCCCCACCGAAGGCATGAACAACCTCTTGAAGAGAGTCAAACGGGTCGCCTTCGGCTTCACGAACTTCGAGAACTTCCGCATCCGGGCGTTGCTCTATGCCGGCAGGCCCAACTTCAGAATCCTCGACTCGATCGTGGTCAGGTGACCAGGACAGAACGGCTCACCCCGCAAATACCGGAAGAGCCACTTTTTGGGATACAGGTCAATTTTGACCTAAACCCCAAAAAGTGGACCACCCTTGACAATTTGGCCCTGTCCACGAGGAGCCAGACATGCCAAGGCACTATCCCGCCGAGCTTCGGCGTCAGACCTGCGAACGAATGCTCGCCGGGGAGGCGGTAAAAGACCTCGTCGCCGAACTGGGCATCGCGGAAGTCACCCTTTGTAAGTGGCGCCGTCAGGCGCTGATCGACGCCGGCCGGCGCCCGGGCGCGAAGAGCTTCGAGGCTGATCCGCTCCTCCAAGCCCGCCGACGCATAAAAGAGCTTCAGGCCGAGCTCAAGGCGGTGAAAGCCGCCAGCTCTTTGTTCAAGGAGGGCGCCGTCGACCCAAAAGCAAGTTCCAGGTTGTCCGAGGGCTGAACAACCTGGGCTACTCCGAGCGCTTCGCCTGCCAGATCGTCGGCCTCGACCGCTCGAGCTACTACGACATCAAGTTCAGAAAGCCGAACGACCGCGAGATCCGCCGCCTGTTGTTGGCCGATGCCATCGCGGATATCCATGCCCGCTCTCGGGGCACTTATGGCATCTTGCGCATCCGGGCTGCCTTGGAGATCGAACAAGGGCTCATCGTCAACACCAAGCTCGTGAAAAAGCTCATGCACCAACTGGGCATCCGGGGTCTGCCCGGGCCGCGCAAGGGTGTGAAGAACCTAAAGAACGCCCCCACCTGCGAGGACCTCGTGCAGCGCAACTTTAAGGCCGAAGCACCCAACGAGCTGTGGCTGACCGACATCACCGAGCACACGACCCAAGAGGGCAAGCTCTATTGCTGTGTCGTGCTGGACATGTACTCAAGAAAGGTGGTCGGCTGGGCGATCGACCGGCGCTGTGAGGCGGTGTTGGTCAATGACGCCCTCGCCAAGGCCGGCACCTCGAGGCCGACGTCACCCTCGACGGTCATCCACTCGGACCACGGGAGCCAATTCACTTCCTGGGCCTTTACCGAAAACGTCCGGCGTCTCGGCCTCGTGAGCTCCATGGGCACCATCGGGGACTGCTTCGATAATGCCCCCATGGAATCTTTTTGGGGCTCGATGCAGGTCGAGCTGTTGGACCGGCAACGATGGCGGACCATCCTCGAGCTCGCCATCGCTATCGCGGATTACATCGAGCACTTCTACAATCCAGCCCGTCGCCACAGCGCGCTCGGCTATCTCACTCCGAACGAATTCGAAGTCCTACACTCACCCCAAACCCAGGCCACGTTGTCCTAAGAAGTGGTCCAGTGAATGGGGTACAGGCCATTTGGCGGAGGGAGTGGGATTCGAACCCACGGTGCCCTCGCGGACACAACGGTTTTCGAGACCGCCCGATTCGGCCACTCTCGCATCCCTCCGGCCGGGAGGTTAGCCGAGGACGGAGCGGCGGTTTTTGAAGAAGTCCCGTAGCAGGGTCCCAGATGCCTCCGCCTCCACGCCACGGACGACCTCCACCTCGTGGTTAAGGCGCGGATCGGCGCACAGGTTGTAGAGAGTCCCGCATGCGCCAGCCTTCGGATCGACGGCGCCGAAGACGAGCCGCTTGACCCGGGCCAGGACTGCGGCCCCCGCGCACATGGCACACGGCTCGAGAGTGACGACGAGTGTGGAGTCCTCAAGGCGCCAGCTACCCAACATCTCGGCCGCCTCACGAAGCGCCAGGACCTCCGCGTGAGCCGTTGGGTCCTTGCGCAGCTCACGCTCGTTGTGGCGCTGGGCGATGACTTGAGAGTCAACGAGGACGACGGCTCCGACCGGAACGTCGTCATGGCCCGGCGCCAACGCCGCCTCCGCCAGGGCGATGGCCATCGCCTCCGCGTCGGTCACCTTCGGAGACTAGACCGGCGCGTGGCCCCCCGCACAGGGCCGCCCTCGTCAGCCAGCTCAACCGAGGCCGTCAGCACGACCGAGTCGAGGAGCCGCCGGTCGTGGGTGACGAGCAACAAGGTGCCGTGCCAAGAAGACAGGGCGAGTTCTAGCTGCTCGATGGCGGGCAGGTCGAGGTGATTGGTGGGTTCGTCGAGAACTAGGCAGTTCGTCCTCTTCGCCATGAGCAGGGCCAGCTCAGCCCGGGTTCTCTCACCCGGCGAGAGGGACGCGAAGCCACGTTCGATCTCGTCGGCACCAAGCCCGAACTTCGCCAACAAAGAGCGAGCCTCCGAGGTCCTCATCCCCGTGTCGCTCAAGAACCCCGCCATGAGCGTCTCAGAGGAGCTGAAACGGCGCCGTGCCTGGCCGAGCTCACCAAACACGACGCCAGGGCCTAACCGCCTCGTTCCCCGCTGGAGGTCGAGCTTGCCGAGGATCATCGAGAGCAGGGTCGTCTTGCCCGCACCGTTGCGTCCGAGGATGCCTAGCCGGTCACCCCACTCGATCTCGAGGTCGACCGGTCCGAGCGTGAAGGCGCTGCGGCTCACGAGTGCTCCCTCGAGGCGGGCAACGAGATCACCGCTTCGGGGCGCGGCGGCGATCTCGAGCTGGAGGCGCCAGGGCTCGAAAGGCTTTTGCACCTGTGTCAGCCTTCCCAGGGCTCGCTCGGTCGCGCGGACCTTCGACGCCTGCTTCTCGGTCCGGTTGACGCGAAAGCCGCGCTGAGCCTTGTCGTTGTCCTTCGGATTCTTGGCGGCCTTGGCGACGCCGCTCACCGCCCACTGGCGCTGCTGCCGAGCGCGAGCCGAAAGCCGCTCCCGCTCAGACTCGTAGGTGAGGTGGGCCTCCTCCGCATGTCGCTGCGCCGTCACCCGAGCCTCGAGGTAGGCGTGCCAGCCCCCCTGGTAGGTGGTGAGCCTGTGGCTGCCGGGTTCGATCTCGGCGATCGAAGTCACGACACGTTCCAAGAACGCACGGTCGTGCGAGACAACTACAAGGCCTCCGGGGCGTCGGTCGAGGAAGTCCTCGAGACGGTCCAGGCCGTCGAAGTCGAGGTCGTTGGTCGGTTCGTCCAAGAGCACGATGTCGAAACGTGACAAGAGCATCGCTGCTAGCGCAGCCTTGGCCGCCTGGCCGCCGGAAAGCTCAGACATGGAGAGGCTCAACACACTGTGTGGAAGAGCCAGGCTGGTACAAACCGCCTCTGCGCGGGCCTCGAGGTCCGGGCCACCCAGGGCGAGGTAGCGCTCGAGGGCGCTCGCGTAGGCGGTGTCAGCACCGGTCTCGCCGGCACCGAGACCGGCGGCTGCCTCGTTGAGGGCGCCTTGAGCCTGGGCGACCCCGGTGCGTCTCGCCAGGTACTCGGCGACGGTGTCGGGCCTCCCTGTTTCGCGTTCTTGGGCGAGGTAGCCCACGGTCGCCTCGGCAGGCAAACGGGTCACGGTGCCTTTGTCGGCCTGATCGAGCCCGGCCAGTATCCGCAGCAGCGTCGTCTTTCCCACGCCGTTGGGCCCGAGCACACCGAGGCGGGTGCCGGGACCCACAGCGAGACTCACCGACTCGAGGACCACCTGGGCACCGCGGTGTCTGCTCACCTCACGGGCAACAAGGGTGGCCACGCTCGATGAAAGAGCGCGCCCGGGCGGGGTAGTCGAGGAGTTGGAGCTACGGGCACTGCGTGCGTTCGGCATGTTGATCCCCAAAGAGTCGGACGGTGGACGAGGACGGGATCAGATACGCACGCCGAGAGGCTACCGTCGGCCCGCGGGAGCTGTGACGGCGTTCTGGGTGGGCGACCTGCGGACGAGGCGCTCTATCGGCAATGCTTTGCGTGTGGCGTCCGGACTTTCCTCGCCTGCCGCGACGACGCCGGACCCCGGTCTCAAAGGCGCGCCCGGGGTCGGCGGCGCCGGGACGTTCCATGCCGAGCAGCGCAGCTTGTTGCGGCGCCACAGGTTCATGATCGGGGCGCTGACTGCCGTCGTCCTTTTTCGCGCCCGTGTGGATCTCGCTCGGACGAGCGCTGGGCGACCCCTCCCTCGGCAGCACGACCTCCGCCCGGGTTGCCGAATGGTCCCGCGACCATGGGGCCGGGGGGCTCATCACCTGGGTGGAGAACATCTACTACTCGCACCATGCGCCCCCCGTTGGCGGCAAGCCCGCTGCCAACGCCATCCCGGCACGCCCGGTACACCCGGTCACCACAGGGGTGAGCGCGTCCGCACGCGTCCGCGCCGGGGCCCTCCCAGTCCCGGCGCCGCTCACTCCGTTCCCCGCGAACCCGCTGCCGGAAGAGGGCCGCTGGGTGCCCGCCGGCCGGCTCGTCCACGGCCTGCCCGCTGTCTACACGACGTTCATGCGACCCGATGCCGTCCATACCTCAGTCGTGGACGGGGTCGCCTGGATTGACACCAAGCTGTTGAGCGTGAGGCTCTACTCGGGCAGCTACATACCTGGCGGCGGGCCCTTCAAGTACGCCACGCCCCTTCATCGGCCTGCCGAGACGACCCTCGTTGCCGCCTTCAACGGCGGCTTTCGCCTAGATGACTCACAAGCCGGCTACTACACCGACGGGGTCATGGTCCGTCCCCTTGTCAAAGGGGCGGCGTCGTTGGTCATCTACAAGAACGGGACCGCCACCGTGGGTGCCTGGGGAAGCGGGCTGACCATGACGCCGCAGGTGCTCTCGGTCCGCCAGGAGCTGAGGCTGCTTGTCGACAACGCGCAGATGGCGCCGGGCCTGGCCGCCAACGAGGGCGCCCAGTGGGGAAAGGTGATCGGCAACTCGGTCTACGTGTCCCGTTCCGGAGTAGGCGTGACCAGCGATGGTGCCCTCGTCTACGTCGGTGGTCCCAAGCTTGATGCGGTCGACCTCGCCCGGCTGCTGCTGCGTGCGGGGGCGGTGCGGGCCATGGAGCTCGACATCAACAGCGACTGGGTGAACTTCGCTACCTTCGGCTCAGGTAGCGACGGCCTCGCAACTGCCGCAGATGCCCACGACCTGCTGCCCGCAACGGACATGTCGGGCGCCTACCGCTATTTCGCCAGCTACTGGCAACGGGACTTCTTCACGCTCTCGGCCCGGCCCGCGCCTTTGGGCTCGAACCTCGCTAGCCGGGCATCCTCCGCCAAAGCACCCGGGGGACGATCCGCAAGATCGTGAATATGTAGCGCAGCGCCGGGGGCGCCCAGACGATCTCAGCGTCGCTCTCGAGCCCGCGGACAACAGCGTCTGCGACATCGGAGGCGTCGATGGCAAAGGGGGGAACGGCTCGGCCGGTGGTCATCTTGGTCCTCACAAAGCCGGGACGCACAACCATGACCTTCACGCCACTTCCAACGAGGGCGTCGCCGAGCCCTAGGGCGAAGCCGTCGAGGCCCGCCTTGGCGGCCCCGTAGACGAGGTTGGCGGCGCGCACCCGATAGCCGGCCACCGAGGAGAGCACGACTATCCGACCGTGCCCCTGGGCGGCCAGCACCCGGGCGAAGGCCGTCATCACAGCTGCCGGGCCGGTGAAGTTAACGGTCGCCAGCTCAGCCACGAGAGGGGCGTCAAGGCTCTGCAGCTCGCTCGTGCCGAGCATGCCGGCAGCGACGAGCACCATGTCGATCGTCTCGAGGCGTGCCGCGGCCAGATCGGCAAAGCCCTCGAGGCCAGCCACGTCGGTGACGTCCAACAGGGCGACCTCGACCTTGCTCACGCCGAGCCCGTGCAGATCGGTGACCGCCCCCTGCAGGCTCTCGACGGTCCTGCCTGCCAGCAGCACTGAGTTCAGCCGCCGGCCGGCGAGCTGGCGGAGGATCGCCCGGGACAGCTCGGCCCCACCCCCAATGACGACCACGCTCTGGGGCATGCCGGTTGCATCGTTCATGGCCGGTCTCTCCAGACGTGCCCGGCCCGCGGCGCGGGCCCGGTGATCGAAAGGCGCCGGCCCAGGTCCGACATGAGGGCGCCATGGGGGTCGACCCGGCTTCGGACCTCGTTCCACTCCTCGAGGCGCGGGTACATGGCACCGAGCAGCTCGGGTCGCAGCCTGGCGTCCTTGGTGAGATCGACGCGCCCGCCCGCGCCGGCGACTAACTCGTCCAGTCCGTCGAGGATCACGCCGAGCCCTTCGATGCCGAGTGGGATGTCCAAGGCGAGGGTCCATCCCTCGCGTGGGAAGGACAGATGCCCGGCATTGGACCCCCCGAAACGCTTCAGCACGGCAAGGAACGAGGCTGTGTGCTTGGAGCCGAGGGCCTCGAGCACCCTGCGCACGACATCCTCGCGGCCGAGGGGGACGACAAATTGGTACTGGGTGAAGCCCTTGGGCCCGTAGAGGCGATTCCAGTTGCCCACCCCGTCCAAGGGATGGAAGAAGGCGGCAATCGACTGGACCTCGCCTGTACGCATCTGCGGGGCCTTCAGGTACCAGGCCTCGTTGAAGGCGGCCATCGCCGCTGGGCTCAAGAGCGACGCTGGAGCCGTGACGGGCACGTTTAATACCTGGCGGGGAGCGAAGCCAAGCGGGTCGGAGCGAAGCTTTTCCGGCAGGTCGAGGACCCTGGCGTGATCGCCGACGGTGATGACGCTACGGCCCAGGTGGCGGCCCTTGGCCAGTGAGTCCACCCAGGCGACCGAATAGCGGTGCTTAGAGTCGTAGCCCGTCATCTTCTCCATGCAGGTTTCCAAGTCGGGCGTCTTCTCGGTGTCGACGAGCATCCGCGAGGTCTCGATCGGGACGAGCGACAAAGTGACCTCTGTGACGACCCCCGTCAGGCCCATGCCTCCCGCTGTCGCCCAGAACAGCTCGGGCTCCTCGTCGGGCCCGCAGCGCTGCGTACCTGTCGGGGTGACGAGCTCGAGACTTTGCACGTGCGCCCCGATCGTGCCGTCACGGTGATGGTTCTTGCCGTGCACGTCGCTCGCGACTGCCCCGCCCAGGCTGACATATCGAGTGCCAGGGGTGACCGGCACGAAGAAACCCTGCGGCACGACGGCCCGTAAGAGGGCGTCGAGCGAGCAGCCGGCCTCGACGCGAACCTTGGCACCGGCCCAGTCGAGCTCGATGACCCGGTCCAAACACGTGCAGTCGATCACCGTCCCCCCAGCGCACTGGGCGGCGTCACCGTAGGAGCGCCCGAGGCCGCGGGCGAGATGCTGGCCGGGCGTAGCGATGAGCTCAGCGACCTCCGATGTGGTGCGGGGAACCGCGACGAAGGCGGCCGAGGCCCGCGCCCGGCCCCAACCCGAGAGGAGCCGACCGGCGCTGGCGCTCGTCACGAGTAGATGCCGATCGCCAGCAGAGCTACCCAGGCGACCCCGAGGATCTGCAGCGTGTGGTTCTTGAAGGCGAACTCCTCGGGAGCCCCTCCCTTGCCCTGCTCAAAGGCCAACTCGACGGCGAGGATGGCGAGCACGAAGGGGATGATCGAAAGCTCGAACCAGACAAGGTGCCCGCCCCGAACCCTCACGTCCAGGTGGTTGTAGCGGTCGAAGGCCCAAAGGCAGTAGGTGGTGACGGCCACGGAGGCTGACAGTCCTCGGACGAGGCGGAGGAAGCTCGGGGGGTAGTCCCCAAGCGCGGCGCGGTGCCCGGCCCTGTCCTCACCGAGGGTCAGGTGTTCCGAGCTCCTCTTTCCTGCGACGACGAACAGCGCACCAAAGGAGGTCACGAGGAGGAACCACGGCGAGAGGGGCACGTGGACGGCCGCCCCCCCCGCCATCGCCCTCAGCACGAAGCCCGAGCCGACACAGGCCATCTCGATGACAGGCACCCGCTTCAGGCCGAGCGAGTAGGCGAGGCTGATGGCCACGTATGCCCCGACGATGCCCGTGAGTACGGCCCCTCCCAGCAGGCCGGCGCCCACGAGCGCCAAGGCCAGGAGCACGGCGGCGACCGTCCAGGCTGCCCCGGCGGCTAGGTCGCCGGCGGCGACGGGACGGAGCCGCTTTTGCGGGTGGATCCGGTCCGCCGCCTCGTCGAGGATGTCGTTGACGAGGTAAGCCGAGGCCGAGGCCGCCACAAAGACGGCAAAGGCCGCCGCGCAGCGCCCGAGGACGGAAAGGTGGAAGAGCACCCCCGCCGCCCCCGGGGCGGCGAACACGAGCAGGTTCTTCACCCACTGGCGAGGGCGCGTGGCCAGCAGAACGTTCATCGGAAGGCCGCGCCCGCCCGCTGAGGGGTAAGGACGCGCCTCGTCGTCGGCGGCCGGCCACGATTGCCCCCCGACGTGGGGGAAGGCGTCCGGCTCGGACGAACGTGCATGACAACCATGCTACGAGTCCTGTCCCACCGGCTAATCACACTCGAGCCCGGCGGGTCACTGGGCAGTGTCCGCCCGGCCCGATGGCCTTCAGTTGAACTGGAAGGACCGCTTGGACAAGTTGAGCCAGAACCCCTCAATAGCTGTGTCGATCCCCCCGGGCGAGTCGACAGCGGTACCCAAAGAGACGAACAGCGGTACGAGGTGGTCGACAGTCGGATGGGCGTAGTTGAGAGCCGGCGCCCGGTGGCGGAAGTCGACCAGAGCGTCGAAGTCGCGCTTTGCAATGCACTCGGCCGCCCAGGCGTCGAACTCCGCAGACCAGGCGGGCGGGTCGTCGTCCGACCTCGTCATGTCGATGAAAGGCAGCCCATGGGTGAGGAACCCGCTGCCGATGATCAGAACACCTTCGTCGCGAAGCGGGGCCAGCTGTCGGCCCGTCTCGAGCAGAGCCGTGGCCTCGAGGCTCGGCATCGAGATCTGCAGTATCGGGACCCCGGCGTCCGGCCACATGCACATGAGGGGGATGAACGCGCCGTGGTCGAGCCCGCGCCGTGGAGCCTCGGTTACATCCTGGTGGCCGGCGAGGAGCTGGCGTACCCGTGAAGCGAGGCCGGGCGCCCCCGGTGCGCGATAGCTGATCTGGTAGAAGCGCTCGGGGAAGCCCCAGAAGTCGTAGACGAGGGGAACCGTCGAGGTGGCCCCGATCGTGAGCGGAGCGCGCTCCCAGTGAGCCGAGATGACGAGCACCGCCTCGGGGCGAGCTATCTCTGCTGCCCAAGAGGCGAGCTGTGACGGCCAGATCGGGTCGTCGAGGAGAGGCGGGGCTCCGTGGCCTAGGTACAAGGCCGGCATCCGCGAACCGCCTGAGGTCGATAGCTCGCCGCTCATGAGGATGCCATTGTGCCGCAAAGAGATCTGCGGCCCGGCCGGTCGCCTGATTAGGCTCCGACCATGGGGTTTTCCGGGTGGCCAGCCGAGGCGATCGACTTCTACGAGGGCTTGGAGGCCGACAACTCCAAGACCTATTGGAATGAGAACAAATCCGTCTACGAGAACCTCGTGCTGCGGCCGATGAACGAGCTGCTCGCCGAGCTTTCCCCCGAGTTCGGGCCTGCCAAGCTGTTCCGCCCGTACCGGGACGTTCGCTTCAGCTCGGACAAGACGCCCTACAAGACGACGATCGCCGCCACCTTGGAGTTCGGCGGCTACGTCCAGCTGTCGGCCGAAGGCCTCGGAGCGGGAAGCGGGATGTGGAGGATGGCCCCGGATCAACTGGAGCGTTACCGCCAGGCCGTAGTGGACGAGGCAACAGGTCGGGCCTTCGCCGATCTGCTCGAGACCTTGAGAAAGGCCGGCGTGCAAGCGGGCGGCCACGAGTCGCTCAAGCTGGCGCCGAAGGGCTACCCGAAGGACCATCCCCGCATCGAGCTCTTGCGCTATAAGGGCGTTACCTGCTGGCAACAGTGGCCGCCCGGGCCGTGGCTGGGCAAGGCCGGATCGAAAGAGCGGGTCGTCAAGTTGTTCCGGGCCTCAAGGCCCCTCAATGAATGGCTCGATGCCAACGTCGGCCCGTCAAGGCTCGAGCAGTCCGGGCGACACTGATCGGGTGCTCGCCAAAAGCGAGACCCTTTGTGAGAACGCTAAACCCAGAGCTTGCCTCGGTGCTCCTCGACGAGGCGTGCCGGTGCCCGGGCATACCAGGCCTCGGCGATGACCTCCCTTAAGTGTTCGACGGGTATGCGATCGAGGTGGACGAGCACAGCCGCGTAGCCGTTGAAGTGCGGGGTTGTGAAGAAGATCGCCGGGCTACCGGTCAAGAGCGCCTCTTTCTCCCCGAGGTCGCTCACCATCGCCCCGAGCACAGGGCTCTCCGGAGCCCCGTCCCCAAGAGCCTCGAGGTCCGGTTTGCGAAGTGGCCTCTCCCACACGAAGAGCTTGTCCTTGACCCTCCACTGGCTGTTGCCCCTGGACTCGCGTTCGCTCGTCTCCGGTAGCGCGAGAGCAAGACGCCTGACGTCATCCCAGTCAGCCACGACACTCCGTTCTCGACAGCCTGGACGACAGCGTCGCCAGATCGCACCCCTCTGCGCCTCCTCACCCTACTGGGGCACCCGGTCCAGACGGTGGCGCACCGGTTCGAGGCCGCTGTGCGACCGGGCTCGGGCGTCGTCGCCAACAAGGCCAAAAAGGCGCGCCTTTGAGCTGTGGGGGAACCAGCTGCAGCACCTGTCACCAGCAGGCCTGGCAAGGTACCCGGCTCGTGGCAGCAGGATCCGGCCACCGTCGGACCCGGCGCGCTTAGCAGCCGGAAAAGCCGCCGTTACACTGTGGCCGCCGGCCCTCCCGATCACACTCACGGGCGGCCTGGCGACGGGAGGAGAGACGATGTCAATAGCCGTTGGCGACCGCGTACCCGACGTCGAGGTCTGGACGACTGTGAACGACGAGCCGCGAGTCGTACGAACCGGGGAGGTGCTCGGCAAGGGCACGGTCGTCCTGTTCGGGGTGCCTGGAGCATTCACCCCCACCTGCTCGGACTACCACCTGCCCGGCTTCCTCGTCCGTTCCGACGACCTGGCGGCCAAAGGCGTCGAGACCATCGCCTGCATGTCGGTCAACGACCCGTACGTGATGGAGGCCTGGAGACGCAACCAGGGTGTCGGGAGGACCATTCTCATGCTCGCCGACGGCAGCGGAGCCTTTACCAAGGAGATGGGCCTCGAAAAGGACATCACGAGCGCAGGCCTCGGCATCCGCTCACAGCGGTACGCGGCGGTGATCAAGGACGGGGTCGTGACCACGCTCATGGTGGAGCCTGGCGGCGGGCTGAGCGTGAGCTCGGCCGACTCGGTACTCACCGTCTTGTAGAGGGGCACGCCACCCCACAAGGCGCCGCGTCCTTCGCTGCGGCGGCAATCAGTGCACGAACGAGGATCGGGGGAACATGGGGTTACGGCTGTCTGGCGGGAAGAGCCGCCCTCTTGCAGGAGCGGCTGCGACAATTGTGATCGCCCTTGGCGTGTCAGCTTGTGCCGGGGCTTCGGCCTCCCCGGCGCCGACAACGGGGGCGTCTCGAGCCGTGGCCCGCGCGCTGGCGGAGCGGCCACAGGCGCGGTCTACTGTTTCGCCGGCGCTCGGCGACCTTTTGACATACGACTACGGCAACACGCGCTCTGGCCAGGACAGCGTTGACCCGGCGATAAAGAACCTGTCAGCAGGGCCCACATGGGACGACCGGGACCTCGACGGGGCCGTCTACGGCGAGCCTCTCGTCTATGACGCAACCGTCTACGTCGCCACGGAGAACGACACGGTCTACGCCCTCGCGGCTGCGAGCGGGCAGGTGCTCTGGCATGTGCACGTCGGGACAGCTGTGAGCACCTCGGTCATCGACTCGGCTCCGACGCTCAACTCGGGCTGTGGGGACATCAACCCTCTCGGGATCACCGGGACACCGGTCATCGACCCGGCCACGGACGAGATCTTCGTCGCCGAGGAGACCGAGATGCCTGGCGATGGCAACTGGCAGGGCATCCGTCACTGGCTGGTGGCGATCAGTCTCACGTCGCGAAAAGAGCTCTGGCACCGCGACGTCGACCCCCCCTTCGGGAACAACCCGAGCTACTACTACATCCCAGCTGAGCAGCAGCGCCCGGCGCTCACGCTCGCGGACGGACGGCTCTACGTCGACTTCGGCGGCCTCGACGGCGACTGCGGCCAGTACCACGGCTACGTCGTCGACCTGCCCGAGTCAGGCAGTGGCGCTTTGGCCTCTTACCAGGTTCCGACCCAGCGTGAGGGCGCTGTGTGGGAGACCAACGGGGCCGTCGTGTCACCCGGGGGCGATCTCTACGTGGCCACCGGCAACGGGAGCTCGAACTCGATCGCTCACTTCGACGAGGGGAACTCGGTCGTGGAGCTCTCCCCCAGCCTCAAGCGGATCGGCTACTGGGCCCCGGGGAACTGGGTCCAACTCAACGACCAGGACTGGGACCTCGGTTCGGCAGGACCGATCAATGTGCCGGGAACCTCGCTGCTCTTTGTGGCCGGTAAGCCATCCTCGAACGGTGACTTCGGATATCTAGTGCGCGAAGGAGGTCTCGGCGGCATAGGTCACGGCGCCTACACCGGTCTCGCCTGCCCGGGCGGGGGCGCCTTCGGGGCGGACGCCTCCGACGTCGTGGGCTCGCGGATATTCGTCTACGTGCCGTGCGGGAGCGGGACCGAGGCCCTGCAGGTGACGGCGTCGCCCATGTCCTTCCGCCGCGCCTGGGCACCTTCGAGCGGGACCCCGAACGGCTCCCCCATCGTCGCCGGCGGACTCGTCTGGGCCCTTGACTGGAACAATGCCCTCCTCTACGGGATGAACCCCGTCAACGGCCACGTCGTCGTCCGCCGGGCGACCGACCCGCTCGTGCACTTCGTGGCGCCCGGCGTCGGGGACAAGATGCTCTTTGTTCCCACCTCCTCGGGCGTCGAGGCCTTCCGCACCCTCGGCTGAGCCGACACCGGCCTGGAGCGGCGCGCCGTCGCTCGCTCCAGGGCCGTCACTGGCGACTTAGAGCTCCTAGAGCCCTCTCGCGCTGAGGGCTACCGCTGCCTCGGGCGTGGCGACCCGGAAGCTGAAGCTCTCCTCCAGGTACAAATGGACGCTCTCGGCGTCGTGGCTGGAGTAGCCGAGGCAGAGGTCCTCTCCCGACTCGAAGAGGAAGTCGCCCCCGCGCAGGCTCACGACGACGGCGCCGTCGACTCCGGGGGCCCAGACGATGGGGCCGCCGAGGATCTGGCGCAAGTGGTCGAAGACGACCAGGCCTCCGTGCTCGGTCGTCTCGACGACACCTGTGTACTCCTTAGGGCCGAGGGCAAGCCCGTAAGGGCCGCTCACCCCGTCTTCGAGGAGGACCTCGACGGCCTTGGCGACGTGGCCTGGGTAAGCGGCGTAGTCGTTGCCGAGCGAAATGGGCTCATTCGTCGTGGCCTTGGTGATACCGACAATGCCGGCATCGGCCCAGCCGTGGAAAACGGCGATGTTCTCGGCGACGGCGATGCGGCGGGCGGCGCTGTCCAGTGCCGACAGGTCGAGGTCGGCAGCTCCCCGGTCGGCGTCGAGCAGCTCATCGCGCGAGACCGTGAACGGAGCGCGCAACTCTACGAGGGGCAGCACGCGCCGCTGGCGTGCCGCAAGGTTCTCCCCTGGGGCTTTTACCTCCAGCACCCGGCCGAGGTTCGTCGCCGAGTGCTCCCAGCCGTGGGGGCCGGAGAAGTCGGCGAGCTTGCGGGCGGCGAGGGCGGGCACGAGGCGCTCACGAGCCTCCTGGTCCAGCAGGTCCCAGGCGATCTCGGTGATGGGGGCATGCGAGCGAAGCAGGTGGTTCACAGTGACTCTCCTTTCAAGCCGCCGATGCCGAACGATGTCGTCGTTCCTCCGGCCGCCGATCCGCTCCCGCCGGCCTCGGCCTCGGCTTCGACCTCGGTGACCGGAGCGGTCGTGAAGAGATAGGTGCGCAGATTGCGGTCGAGCACGGGGTCGCGGCGGCGCAGCCACTCGAGGAGCATGGCGGCGTGCTCCTTCTCCTCGTCACGGTTGTGCGCGAGAAGCTCCTTGAGCTCGGGGTCCTTCGTGGCTGTGACCCTCTGGTCGTACCAGTCGACGGCCTCCAACTCCTCTTGGAGCGAGACGATGGCACGGTGCCTGTCGATTGTCTCGGGCGTCAATCTGTCCTCGGGCTCGTGCAGCCCGGCGCTCTGGGCCATGTGGGACCTCCTCGACACGCGGCGGATAGGGCGGGAGGCGACAAGCGCCAGGCGTGCTGCCCGAACGCTTGCCGGCATTCGCCATCGGACATTAGCGCCGGGCATTGCGGAGCTGGCATGTGAAATCTCTCTGGGCCTCCCGGCTCCGATGGGCGACAAGACAAAGCGTGCCGCAGGGATCAGGAGAGGGATCGAGTCGAGATCGCCTGGCAGGAAATCACCGTTCCGAGCCCGTTCGGCGCGACGCCGGCGCGTGTCTTACGGAGATCGTCGACGACAGGGCTGCCGGGACTGTGGTGATCAGGTTCCAATATTCGTCGTGTCCGCGTCGCCTGCGACCCGACCCGCGGTCGGACCGGGACCGAACCGGACTGAAGACGCCCGCGAGATGGCTGGTGGGGCGAGCTATCGTGTCCGGAACTGGGGGAAGGAACTGTGTAGCGCGAACGGCGCCGCATCGGCTTAACAACACAGCTCACAAGGGGGGACAAGTGGCTTCCATCGTCGTAGAGCCTGCGGGCCAGGCGCCACAGAAGGGGCTCAAGTCTGGTGCGCTCGGGTTGATCTCGAGCATCGTCATCGGCGTCGCATCGACCGCTCCCGCCTACAGCCTGGCCTCGACGCTCGGCTTCGTCGTCGTCGCCATCGGTCTGCAGGCTCCGATCGTCACCATCCTCGCCTTCATCCCGATGTATTTCATCTCGGTCGCCTACCAGGAGATGAACAGGGTCGACCCTGACTGCGGCACGACCTTTACCTGGGCGACAAGGGCGTTCACGCCCCGTGTGGGGTGGATGGGCGGCTGGGGCATCATCGCCGCCGACATCCTCGTCATGGCGAGCCTCGCCCAGATCGCCGGCCAGTACGTCTTCGAGCTCTTCAACGCAAAGGGCATCGGCAACAACGCCACGAGCGGCTGGGTGCTGCTCGTCGGTGTCCTGTGGATCGTCGCCATGACCTGGATCTGCTACGTCGGCATCGAGATCTCGGCCAATTTCCAAAAGGCACTGCTCGGCATCGAGCTCACGATGCTTTCGATCTTGTCCATCTGGGCGCTCATAAGAGTCGGCAACGGCAGCGCCCCAATCGGTCACATCGTGCCCACCGGCTCATGGTTCAACCCCTTTGCCGTCAAGCACTTCAGCGATTTCGTGATCGGCCTCGCGGACATGCTGTTCATCTACTGGGGCTGGGACACCGCCGTCGCTTGCAACGAGGAGACGGCCGACGCCGAGACCGTCCCCGGCAAGGCGGCCATCCTCTCGACCTTCGTTCTGCTCGGCACCTACGCCCTCGTGATCCTTGCCGTTCAGTCCTTTGCCGGGCTCGGCACGACCGGCATCGGGCTCGGCAACCCCGCCAACACCGGCGACGTGCTTTCCATCCTCGGCCCGGCGATCTTCGGGCACTCGACACTGGCCTCAGTGCTCGACCATCTCCTCTTGCTCATGGTGCTCTCCTCCGCCGCGGCCTCAACCCAGACGACCATCCTGCCGACGGCGCGGACGACGCTTTCCATGGCCGTCTACAAGGCGATCCCTCAGTCCTTCGAGCGGATCCACAAGCGCCACCTAACGCCGACAGTTTCGACGGTGGTCATGGGCGCTGTTTCCATCCTCCTCTACGCGGTAATGAACTACCTCTCGGCGGGCCAGGTCATCAAGGACTCGGTCGACTCCCTCGGTGTGATGATCGCCTTTTACTACGGGCTCACCGGGTTCTCCTGCACCTGGTTCTACCGAAAGAACCTCACCAGCAGCCTGCGCAACCTCGTCATGCAGGGGATCTTGCCCACCGTTGGCGGCCTCATCTTGTTCTTCATCCTCGGCTGGTCGTTCTGGTACTACTGGCAGCCGGTCAACAGCTACACCCACTGGGGCATCTTCGGCCGCCAGATCGGAGGGGTGTTCATCCTCGACGTCGGGATGCTGCTGCTCGGATTCATCTTGATGTTCACGATGCAGGCATTCCGGCCCGCCTTTTTCCGGGGCGAGTTGCTGAACCGGGACTCTGCCACCCTCGTCACCGATGACTATGTGGCCAAACAGACAAAGCCCCGGCTCGAGGAGACCGACGTCTAGAGCGTTGCTCAGTGCTCCTTGCGGACCACCAGCACCGGGCAATGGGAGTGGTGCACGCACTGGCTCGAGACCGAGCCCATCAAAAGCCCGATGAAACCTCCGCGGCCCCTCGAGCCGACGACGAGCAACTTGGCGTTCCGGCTCGCCTCGATGAGGACCTCGGCCGGATTGCCCGGGACGCCCAACCACTCCACCTCGAGACCTTCGGTAGAAGGTGCCGTGGCCGCGGCTCGCTCGAGGACCTCGTGCGCCTCATGCTCGGTCTGCTCGTAGTAGTCGTGCCCGGTCGAGCCCGTCAGCGGCACGCCCAAAGCGGGGTAGGCGTAGGTGACGTGAAGTCGCGCACTGCGCAGGCGAGCCTCTTCGATGGCGATCTCGAGGGCTGTCGTGGCCTCGGCTGACCCGTCAACGCCCACGACGACGAGTGTGGATGCTGGAGTGTCCGTCATTTCGTATTCGACTCCCTGGCTCGCCAACCCGAGCGGCACGACAAGGCCCGTCCCCCCTTTTGAAGACGGCAAATGCATGCCTCTCGGCAGCAACGATATAGCCCGACGCAGGCTTCCGAGAGCTTCTCAGTCTCCCGCCGGCACACCGAGATCACCGACCAGTGGACTGCGTCGGTCGTCAGGCCGGCGCGGTCCGCTTCCGACCTGGGCGCCAAAGGGGCAAGATGTTCCTCGTCGCACCAGCCCCGCGCGGCTCAACTGGGGCGAACCGGGTCAGCTTCCCGCCGTGTTAGAGGTGAGGATGGCCTCCGGACAGGACCGCCGCCTTGTCGATCTGGCCACCGGTCACACATGGCGCCACCTGCGCATTTGTGCTCCGTCTCCTCCCGCGACCGTCGTCGCGGGAGAGGCGTCGGACATCCGTCTGGCCTCAACTTAACCGGTTCGGCATACTGGTCTCATCCGGTCGTTCCGGGAGCCCGGTCGGCAGAGGAGACAACGTGGAGTACGGACACTTCGACGACGACCGGCGCGAGTACGTGGTCACACGACCGGACACGCCTCTTCCTTGGATGAATTACCTGGGCACCGAGGAGTACTTCGGCCTCGTCTCGAATACGGCCGGGGGCTGTTCGTTCTATCGGGACGCCCGCTTGCGTCGCCTGACCCGCTACCGGTACAACAACGCCCCCCTGGACCTCGGCGGACGTTACCTGTACCTGCGCGACGACCTCGACGGAGACTTCTGGTCGCCGACCTGGCTACCGACCCGGAGCCCGCTCGAGTCATACGAGTGCCGCCATGGCCTGTCTTACACCTCGATCTCCTCCAGGCGGACGGGCATTCACGCCGAGATGCTCTGCTTCGTGCCTCTCGGCGAGTCGCTCGAGGTCTGGCGGCTGCGGGTGCGCAACGAACGCGCCGTGCGGGCCGACCTCTCGCTCTTCTCCTCGGTCGAGTTCTGTCTCTGGGACGCCCAGGACGACGCCACGAACTTTCAGCGCAACTACAACGTCGGCGAGGTGGAGGTGGCCGACGGGGTCATCTACCACAAGACCGAATACCGGGAGCGCCGCGACCACTTCGCCTATTTCGCCTGCTCGGAGCCGCTCGCCGGCTTCGACACCCAGCGCGACACCTTCCTCGGGGCCTACCGGGGATGGGACTCGCCTCTCGCTGTCGAAAAGGGCAGGTCCTTCAACTCGATCGCCCACGGCTGGGCACCGATGGGCTCGCACCACGTCCGCCTCTCGCTCGAAGCGTCACAGACCGCAGAGGTCATATTCGTCCTCGGCTACTCGGAGAACACCGCCGGCGAGAAGTTCGACCCGCCGGGATCCCAGACGATCAACAAGGCGAAGGTCCGGCCCGTGATCGAGCGCTGGCTCCGCCCCGACGAGGTCGAGAGGGCGTTCGCAGTCCTCAAGGAGAGCTGGGACGAGCTCTTGTCCGTCCTCCAGGTCGAAACGCCCGACGAGGACACCAACCGCATGGTGAACACCTGGAACCCCTACCAGTGCATGGCAACGTTCAACTTGAGCCGATCAATGTCCGCCTTCGAGTCTGGCATCGGTCGGGGCATGGGCTTTCGCGACTCGAGCCAGGACCTGCTCGGCTGCTCGGCCCTCGTCCCCGCAAGGGCACGCGAGCGCCTCTTGGACCTGGCCGCCACCCAGCTGCCGTCAGGGGGCGCGTACCACCAGTACCAGCCCCTCACCAAGCGGGGCAACGACCAGATCGGTTCCGGGTTCAATGACGACCCCCTCTGGCTCGTGCTCGCCGCCAGCGCCTATCTGAAGGAGACCGGTGACCTCGCCGTGCTCGACGAGCTCGTCCCCTACGACAACTGCGACGGCAGCGAGCAGCCGCTGCTCGAGCACCTCCACCGCAGCGTGAGCTACACCCTCGACCGGCTCGGGCCCCATGGCCTGCCCCTCATCGGCCACGCCGACTGGAACGACTGCCTCAATCTGAACTGCTTCTCCGAGACACCTGGCGAGTCATTCCAGACAGCGGAGATCCGGGGTGGCAATATCGCCGAGTCGCTGTTCATCGCCGGCCAGTTCGTCCTCGCCGCCAACGAGCTCGCAGCCATCGCCCAGCTTCGCGGCGCCAACGACGACGTCGCCGAGCTCGAGTCGGCCGCCAAGCAAATGACCGCCATGATCGAAGAGCACGGCTGGGACGGCGAATGGTTCCGGCGAGCCTACGACGCCTTCGGGGAGCCGGTCGGCTCGAAGGAGAACGACGAAGGGCAGATATTCGCCGAGTCACAAGGCATGTGCGTCATGGCTGGAGTGGGTGTTGACAACGGCCGGGCGGCGATGGCCCTCAAGAGCGTGCAGGAACGCCTCTTGACCGAGCACGGGGTCATGCTCACCCACCCCCCTTACACCCGCTACCACCTCGAGCTCGGGGAGATCACGTCCTACCCTCCCGGCTACAAGGAGAACGGGAGCATCTTCTGCCACGTCAATCCTTGGATCATGATCGCCGAGACGATGCTCGGTGACGGGGAGGCAGCCTTCGACTACTACAAGCGGACCAACCCTTCCGCCCGGGCCCCGATAAGTGACGTGCACCGCTGCGAGCCCTACGTGTACGCCCAGACGATCGCCGGGCCTGCCGCCGCCACTTGCGGCGAGGCGAAGAACTCCTGGCTCACCGGCTCGGCCTCGTGGCACCTGGCGGCGATCACCCAGTGGATCCTCGGGGTGCGCCCCGAGCTCGAGGGGCTCCGCGTCGACCCCGTGCTGCCTCCGACCTGGAATGGCTTCACAGCCCGGCGCCGCTGGCGCGGAGCCACCTACGAGATCTTCGTGACCCAGGACAAACTCGCACCAGGTCACCGTGCGCAGCGGCTCGTCGTTGACGGCGAGGAGATCGACGGCAATCTCGTGCCGCCGGCACCGGCGGGTTCAACTGTGAAGGTGGAGCTCAGCCTGTAGCGCTTTGCGCCCACAGCGGTGAATCAGCCGGTGCATCAGGTGTGCTGCCTAGTGCGCCCCTTGAGGAGGAGTAGTGCATGCCGTGAGCTGACCTTTCTATCGAGCCGGGAGGTGGACCGTTCCCGGCGTGCCTTATACGTGCCTAATACGAGCGAATGGGGCAGTCAGGTCGCCCGCCGACGGACCACCCAGACGGTCCCGGCGATGAGCACCGCTGACACTGCGAGCAGCCAGCCGCCCTCGATCAACTGGAATGGCCAGAACCGGCTGGCCGGCTGGTAGCTGGCCCAGAGCGTGTAGCCGTGCTGGCTGAGACACCGCGCGAATCCCCCCACTAGTCCCGACGACGGCTTCACGCCCACCCCGGACGGACAGAACTGCGCCAAGACGTTGTACGTGGGCTCGCCGGTGAATGAGAACACGGTTCGGCCCCCCTTCGTCCCCCAGTTGCCAGTCACGAACGCGGAGATCGGCAGGCTTAGTTGGCGAGCAATCAGCGGCGTCAGGTAGTGCTGACGCACAAACATCCCGACCACCAAAACGAGTCCGGCATACGTGGCCAGGGTGGCGACGAGTGCGGGCACGACGCGACGGATGACCACACCGGCGAGGCCGCCGATGGCGAAGGCGACCAGCGTCCAGAAGCCGAAATCGACGCCGCGCAGGTTGAAGGTAGAAGCAGCGAGCGTGTTGGTCTGACCATCAGCGATGAAGGGCTGGTAACACCATGAGAACAGCAGGCCGAGCAGCTCACCGGCAGCCGCCACGAGAACTGCGACCGACACGAGCTTGGCGAGTGTCCAGCGTCGCCGCCCGAAACCCTGGGTCCAGGCGTAGCGAAAGGTGCCCGTTTCCAGCTCGCGTGCTAGCACCGGAGCCCCGAGGAACGCCCCGATGAGCGCTGGCACCGCTTGGAGCAACAACGGGAGGAGCTGCCTCGATGCGTGGTTGTAGGTGCTCTCGAAGTCATTGATCGCGTACGTGCAGGCCCCCGAGCTGGCCGGGTGGCAGGCGACAGCGAGTCCGTAAGCGTGGTGAATCTGTTGGCCTTGTAGCCATAGGTACACCGCGAGCGCGCCCAGCAAAACGGCGAGGCCGATCAGCGCCGCGCGGTGTTGACGCCAGGTGACCCAGGTCATCCGCCGCCACGGTATTGGGCGCAGATTCGCCTCCTCGTCCCGACGGGTGGGCACGGCGAGCGTGGTCAACGCAGTCATCTCGACACCTCCGAGCGTTCGGTGTCCCTGCGGGACGGACCGGGGAGCGACGCGGCTCCGGGCTCTCGCAAGTAGGCAAGGGTCAGCTCTTCCAATGTGAGCGAGTGCGCCTCCCACCCTGGTGGCACCGGATCGAAGGTGGTGTCGCAGCGCACTACCAGATGCGCTTGGGTCGCGGCACGGGTGATGTGCACGACGCTCCAAAGTTTCGCCAATCGCTCGGACTCCGAAGATGGGCCGGTGAGCACGCGATGGTGCGCGAGAAGATCATCGACCTCGCCCACCATCTGGACGGTGCCGCGCGAGACAAGCACGAGGTAGTCGGCAACCCGTTCGAGTTCCGCGAGCACGTGTGAGGAGAGCACCACCGAGACGCCGTCGTCCGCGACCGCCGTCATCACCGTCGCCATGAAGTCATGTCGGGCGATTGGGTCGAGCATTGCCATCGGTTCGTCGAGCATGAGGAGCCTCGGCCGGCGCGCCAATGCGAGGGTCAGCGCGAGCTGGGATTGCTGACCGCCTGACATCTTTCCCGCCTTCCGGCGTAAGGGGATTCCCAACTCGCTGAGGCGTTGCTCGGCGTATCTTTGCTCGAAGCGACGGTTGAGATTGCTGGTCACGTGGAGCAGGTCGCGAGCCGACAGATTCTTGTAGAGCGGCGTGTCCTGGGCCACGAAAGCAATGCCGTCGAGTGCAACCGGTGAACCGGCGGCGTGCCCGCCGAGCACGGTCAGCTCACCAGCGCTCGGAGTGGCAAGGCCGACCGCAAGATTCAAAAGGGTCGATTTTCCGGCACCGTTCGGTCCGACCAGCGCAACGACGTGCCCGTCGGGGATCGCCAAGTTGCAGTCATACAGTGCTCTCGTGGAGCCGTAGGACTTACTGAGTGCGTGAGTCTCGATGACGTTCATGCCACCCCCTCCGCCTCGTGTCGCCCTGCGCCGCGCCGGTCGGCGGCGCCTCCGCGACGCTCACGAAAATCCCGCAACACGTTCGCAACGAGCGCCGCTATCCCGTCTTCGTCAAGGCCCGCGGCGTCAGCGGAGGCCACCCACGAGGTGAGCGAACGGCGGAGATCGGTGAGCTCAGGCAGCGCCACCTGTCCGAGGGTCGCCACGATGAACGTTCCCTGACCGGGACGGCCGACCGCGAGGCCCTTGTTCTCGAGTTCGCGGTAGGCCTTCAGCACCGTGTTCGGATTGATCGCCAGTTCTGCGACAACGTCTCGGACCTTTGGAAGCTGATCGCCGGGTTTGAGGTAGTCGAGGCGGAGCGCGTGTTCGACCTGATGGACGAGCTGCAAGTAAGTCGGGACGCCCGAAGCGAGATCGAGCCGGAACTCGATCGGCGAGACTCGCACCGGGACGGCGATCTCGCTGTCCTCTTTATCTACTGTCATAAGACAACACTACAACGGAACGGGTTGCTGTCAATAGCGCCACCGCAATCAGGAGGACCAACCGCGGTCACGTCCCCCCACGATCCCAAGTCCGTGGGTTCTCACTGCGTCGAGCTTTGCCGCCGCCGCGTGGTCGACCTCCGGGAAGAGGTGGCCATAGCGGTCGTAGGTGAATGACACGCTGGTATGTCCAGCTCGCCGAGCAATCTCACTCGGATCGACGCCTGCCGCTATAAGGAATGCAACGCCACTGTGCTTCAGGTCATGTGGTCGAAGCGGAGAAAGGCGGGCTTGCGTAACTGCCGGACGCCAGTGAAGTGTCCGCCACTCCTCAGCGTGAAGCACATCGCCATTTGCGTCTGCGAAGATGTGCAGCGGTCCCGAGAACCGATCAAGGTGTTCGGCGAGCTCATCGATCAACGAATCGGGCAGGCGCATCGTCCGGCGGCCAGCTGCGGTCTTTGGCGGTCCCTCGTCGAGCTTTCCCGCCACCTCAACGACGTTGTTGGCGATACGAATCGTTCCCACTACCACGTCGATGTCCGTGCGGCGTAGTCCCGTCGCCTCGCCGATGCGAAGTGTCGCCCACGCCATCGTGAGCACCATTGTCCGATACCGTCCCTCGATGGTTTCAGCGAGACGTTCAAGCTCTGCGGGAGTCAGAAACCGCATCTCGCCGGCCTCGCGCCTTATTCGCCCCTCATACGAGCCAAGCACAGATGCCTCACGACAACAGCTCTACGTAACCCTCGGTGCCGTGCACGCGAATCATCTGCCCGTCCGGGATCAATTGCGTCGCGTGCTCCACGCCCACTACCGCCGGGAGGCCGTACTCGCGAGCGATCACGGCGCCATGGGTCATCCGTCCGCCAACCTCGGTCACCAGAGCCTCGATGGTGACGAACAGCGGCGACCAGCTCGGGTCGGTGAACGCAGTGACCAGGATGTCGCCCGCCTTGAGGTTGGCCTGCTCTATGTCGACGATGACGCGGGCCCGCCCCTCCACCGTCCCAGCGGACACTGGCAGGCCAACAAGCGCGCCCGCCGGCACGTCCGTGCGCCGGTACGAGCCCGCGACTGCTTCGCCCTCGGAGGTGAGCACGCGCGGGGGCATGAGCGCTTGGTACGACGCGAACGCGTCCTTGCGCTCGCGGATGAGCTCGCTATCGACCACCTGCGTGCGCACGACGTCTTCGATCTCGGGCAACGTGAGGAAGAACGCGTCTTCCGCCTCGTCCAGAATGCTCGCCTGCACCAGCCGCTCGGCCTCGTCGAGCAGTGCCCGCTTGTACACGAAGTACCGGCTGACCATGCCGTACTTCGGATACTCGCGATAGCCGATGAAGGTCCGCACCCAGTCGATCATGTGCTTGGTCTCGTCGGCCTTCGCGTCACCATCGGGCAACACCCGCAGGCGCTCGAGCACTTCGCGCTCCTTCGCCTCGGCCTCGAAGCGCCCGTGCTCGAAGCGCCGCGTTGCCTCCCCCGCTTCGAAGTTCGTGATGTTGGAGAGGATCACCGGCACCAACATGGCCGGCCGCTCGCTCCAGCGCGGTCGTGTGATGTCGATCTCGCCCACGCAGCGCATGCCGTACTCGTCGAGATAGGCGCAAATGGCGGCCTTCGCCTGAGGGCCGCCTTCGAGCGTCGACAGCTCGTCGAGAAACTCGTCATCGTCGACGCGTTGTAAGAACGCGATCACGTCGGGATGCGGGCGTATCGCGTCGGCGACGTCCAAGAGGGCCAAGCCCATCTCGGAGGTGACGTTGTTGGGGACCGACTGGGTAAGGGTGTCGGCCAAGTTCTTCTCCCCAAGCCACTCCTCCAAGTGCTCGTTGAGCCATTCGGCCGCCTCCATCGCCAACATGTACACCTGCCTGCTACGTGGCTCGAACAGGACCCCCTTCATCTCCGCCAGGTCCTCGACGATGGTGTCGATCAGCGCCGCTCCGGTCTTCGGCTCGATGTTGCGCCGCAGGGCTGCGACCGATGCTCGGTTGGCGGCGATGAGCTCGTCGACAATTGTCGGATCGGTCTCGATCGGGTCAGGGGGCGGAAAGAATCGTGGCACCGGACCGTCCTCGGGAACAAGCGGGATGAAGTCGCGCTCGACGATGGTGCGAAGTGCGTCCCCCATCAGCGGATCAGACTTGTCGAACACGGCGACGAGGCGGTCTCGGTTGGTGGGCGACGCGAGATGGTCGCTGACGTCGACGAACAAACGACCACCGGCCGGGTGCATCGGCGCCGCCGCGGTCAACTGCCAGAACGAGACTCCGAGGGGCTTCATGGGATCGGTCATCATCTGCTGGTGGCCGACGGACAAGTACACGTGGGGGCCGTCATCGGCCGCGGCGGGAATGGGGAACAGCGTGGTGATCGGTCGGCTCTGCACGATGTGAAAGTCGCTGTCGGCCAGGCACCACTCGATGTCCTGCGGTCGCCCGAAATGCGCCTCGATCCTCCGACCCAGTCGGGCCAGCTCGAGTACCTGGGCGTCCGTGAGCGCAGGCTGCGCCTGGCGGGCCGGGTCGACCGGGAGGTGCTGGGTACCTCCTCCCGGGAGCACTTCGATCGCGAGCTTCTTCGAGGCGACGATCCTCTGGACGATCTCGTCGTCGCGCACCTTGAACATGTCCGGATCGACCAGACCCGACACGAGCGCCTCACCTAGGCCGAAGCTCGCGTCCACCGATGCGATCTTCCGGTTGCCGTTGACGGGATCGGCCGTGAACAGGATGCCGGACGCCTGCGGGATGACCATCTGCTGGACGACCACAGCCATGTGCACCTGACGATGGTCGATGCCGTTGCGCAGGCGATAGGTCACCGCGCGCTCGGTGAAGAGCGAAGCCCAGCACCGCCTGACGTGTTCGAGGATCGCCGCCGGCCCTACAACGTTCAGGAACGTGTCCTGCTGGCCAGCAAAAGATGCGGTAGGCAGGTCCTCTGCTGTCGCGCTCGACCGCACCGCGTAGGCAACGTGCTCGTCGAGCCGCGCTAGCGAGCCGATGATCGCCGCGGCAAGATCGTCAGGCATTGCGATCGCTTCGATGGTCTTGCGGAGCTCGGCGGCGCGCGTGCGGATCCCGTCTCGGTCACCGGGGTCCAGCTGCGTCAGTCGATCAAGCGCTTCGTCGACCGCAGACACGCTCGCCACAATCCGCCGGAACGCATCCGTCGTGACGCAGAAGCCGCGCGGTACCCGTATGCCTTCGATCCGCGCCAACTCCCCGAGACTCGCGCCCTTGCCGCCGACAAGCGCGACCTTCGTCTGGTCGATCTCCTCGAATCCCAAGACGTCGTTGTCCCTAAGCACCTTGGCTCGCTCGCCCAATTCGCTACTCCCGTCTTCAGGGTTCTTGGCTTAAAGAGGGGATTCTGCAGCACGACCCTGCTCTTGTGGCAAGCCCTTCGTGCGACCTAAATTGAAAGTGGCAGGGTTTAGAGACTTCATCTATTCCTTCCATCCGCTGTGCCGACCAAACCGCCGCGATGCAGCGCAGCCGCGATGATCGTCGTTTGGGCTGCAGCGTTGTGTTGTCTGGCAGGCGCGAACCGTCCAGCTTGGTCGCAGCCATCTACTAAAGCGAGTCACGGGCGAACTGGTGTCGACTCCACCCCAGAGGTTCAACTTCATGGAATTGCCGCGATCGCCTCGATCTCAACGAGCTGATCCGCATATCCGAGGAGGGCAACGCCGACGAGGGTGCTCGGTGCGTCGTGGTCACCGAAGGCTCTGGAAATGATCTGCCAGGCTGCAACCAGATCATCACGGTTGCTGCTCGCGACGTAAATGGTCGTTTTCACGACATCGGTCAACGACGCGTGGGCCTCTTTGAGTGCGGCGTCGAGACTCTTGATTGAGCCTCGGCTTGGCCTCTCACGTCACCAGCGCAAACAATGCGACCCTCGACGTCGAGGGGGCAACCGCCGGCCGTAAAGACGAGCCCCGTCGCGTTATGCACGACAGCCGCGTATGCGTACGGAACATTCGGCGCCAGCTCATTTGCGCGGACGAGCTCAATGTGAGATCGATCGGTCATGCCACCAGGCTCTCACGCTAGGAGGACACGCATCTCCGGAGGAAAGGGTCGCCGCGGTCCCTAAAGAGTGGCTCGGTGAGCTGTCCATCTGTCGAGCCGGGAGGTGGACCAGCGCCGGCGTGCCTAATACGTGCCTGATAAGAGTGAACCACGTTTCGGCCTCGGGCCCGGCTTCGACGGCGGAGGCCCCTTTGGCTCGTGCCCGACTCGGTCTCAGTTTGGCATCAGTGGTTGGTCAGCTTGAACCCGCACGCGGCAGCCGCCTGCGTGAACAGCGGCGACTGCTCGTCGAAACCGGGCGGAAAGACCAGGATCACCCCATCGCGATCGGCTATGTCGCCGATGTCGGACCGGTCGGACGGGAGCGAGGTCCTCGGATCGGGAAAATTGGTGATGCCGTGCCGACGCATGCACTGCGAGACCTTCAGCATCTGCCCCACCGCTTGTGCGGTGGGAGGCGAACCGGAGCCGGGGGCACCGCCGCCGGGCTGTAGCTGCTGACACTTGGCCTGAGCTGCCTTGAATGCGGGCGACGAGGGATCCATGCCGGCGCCCAACTGGAAGCTCCCGTTGCCGCTTGGGTCCGGGAAGTTCCCTACCCCGTGCGAGCGCATGCACCTCGAGTAAGCGAGCCCCGCGCTCGATGTCGGTGCAGCCGCTGGCACAGTTGTCGTCGTCGAACTCGACCCAACGCTCGCGACGCCAGGGGCAGCCGAGCCGCCCCCGCAGGCCGACAAGCCAAAGCCAAGGGCAACGAAGGCGACGGGGCCAGCGCTCAGTCGCCACCAAGCGGCGAGTGAGCGGCTCCGGGCCAATTTGGCTCTCTGATCAGCCGCGCAATGGTCGTTCACACCCGATCCAATCTCTCTATGGCAAAGAGTCACGATCCTCGTTGTACGAAAGAGAAGGTCACAACTCGGTCACAGTTGTGACCTGCATGTGACCCGCGATCCGGCATCGTGTGAGGCATGGCGAACCGCGGCGGGGCGACACCCGAACTGCGGCGACCGCAGCCACGCTTGTGAGCGTGAGAAGCAACGGGAGAGCTGGTGACTGATGAGAGTCCTCGTAGCTGAAGACCACGAGGGATTGGCCCGGGCAGTTGCAACCGGACTTCGCCGCTACGGGATGGTCGTCGACGTGTCGCTAGATGGCGACGACGCGCTCGCTCGGATCACCGCCAACCAGTACGACGTGGTGGTGCTTGACCGGGACCTCCCCGGCACCCACGGCGATGACATCTGTCGCTCACTTGCAGCCGAGCGAAGCGAAAGCCGAGTGCTGATGCTCACAGCGGCCAGCTCCGTGACCGATCGCGTCGAAGGCCTTGGTTTGGGCGCCGACGACTACCTGCCGAAGCCGTTCGATTTCTCCGAAATGGTCGCCCGGGTCCAAGCGCTCGGCCGTCGTCCAGGCGTTCCGAAGCCGGAGCACCTGGGGTATCGCGACTTGACATTGGACCCCGAACAAGGTCTCGCTACCCGCGCCGGACGACGTCTCGCACTTAGCCCGAAGGAGTTTGCCGTGTTGGAATGCTTGCTTGTCGCCGAAGGAGTGCCGGTGCCAGCGGAGGAACTGCTCAAACGAGTGTGGGACCAGGCGACCGATCCGTTCACTACCACCGTGAAGGCCACCATCAACCGGCTGCGCGCGAAGCTCGGCGAGCCGCCGATGATCGAGACCGTCCGTGAACACGGTTATCGCATTGGGGGCCGGAGATGAGCCTCGATCACCTCCGGCCCGTGACGACCTCCTGGCTTCGACTACCACGGCGCACCGCTCGTCTCCGGCTCACCGCACTCTACGGCAGCCTCTTCCTCGTCTCCGGCGCGGCGTTGGTCGCAATCACCTACGTCCTTTTTCGACGAGCAACAGCGTTCAGCAAGCCGCATTTACCGAAGATTCCTCACGCTCCCAATATCCAGCTCCCGCCACTGCTCTCAAAAACGCTGCCCCAACTGGCATATGACCAGCACCAGCTGGCACGAGACGTGTCTCGACTCGCAGAGACGGGACCATCTCGGCTGGCACAGTTCGGACCATCACAGCTGGCACGCAGCGGACCATTCTCTCAACTGGCACAAGACCAACGTCAGCTGGCGAAGACCGTGTCGCAGCTGACACAAGCCGTGCACCAGGTAGCCCAGGCGGGGTCCCTCCAAGCCGCACAGCGCGCTAGCGACTCCCACCAGCTTCTGGTCAACTCGGGAATCGCGCTTGGCATCGTGGCCGTACTCGCGCTGCTGGCCGCCTGGCTCGTCGCGGGCAGGATGCTGCGCCCCATCCGGACCATCACCCGCGCGGCTCGAAGGATCTCCTCCACGAGCTTGCATGAGCGCCTTGCCCTCGGCGGCCCCGAGGACGAGCTCAAAGAACTCGGGGATACCCTCGACGACCTGTTTGAGCGGCTCGACAGTGCGTTCGACGCCCAACGCCACTTCGTCGCCAATGCCTCCCACGAGCTGCGCACTCCGATCACCGTCGAGCGCACCCTCTTGCAAGTCGCGCTCGACAACCCTGATACGACGATCGCCGGATGGCGTTCCACCGCCGAGGAGGTACTTGCCTCGAACGCAGAGCAGGAACGTCTCATCGAAGCCCTCCTCGCTCTCGCGAGCGGCGAAAGCAGGCTGGATCATTACGAAGCCATCGACCTTTCGACAATCGCGCGCGCTGTGCTTTCCCTCCTGCATCACCATGTCGATGAACTCGGGCTGTCGATCGATGTCTCGCTCGCGCCAGCACCGCTCGTGGGAGACCCCGAGCTCGTTGAGCGGCTCGTAGCCAACTTGCTCACCAACGCCGTCTGCCACAACATCGTCGACGGCCGCGTCGAGATTGTGGTGGGGGTGAAAGAGGACAGGGCCATGCTGTCGGTGACCAACTCGGGACCCGTCATTCCCCCCACTGAAATCGACCGCCTTTTCCAACCGTTCCAACGCTTCGATGCGCGCCGCTCACACCACCAGAACGGGCACGGACTCGGTTTGTCGATAGTCCGAGCCATCGCGACCGCACACGACGCCGATCTTCGTGTCTCCTCAAGGCACGACGGAGGGCTCGAGATTGAGGTCACTTTTCCGGCCGGGCGTCCCGCTCCAGAGCCCGACAAAGTCGGCGCACGCTAGATCGGACCTGTTGGGTGTGGAGAAGCGCCAGTCGTAACCCGACCAGACCGCCCGTCATGATCGGGTCCGGGACGTTGCTATGCCGTACGTGCGAATGAGCTTTCTGTGCCTCAGCTCAGCACGGACCGTTTCCTCACCCAGTTGGAGATGGTCTCGGGTGTAAGAGCCCCGTGAACACCGAGGATCGTCGCACCGAGCACGGCCGAGCGGTCGCCGAGGGCCGTGGTCTCGATCGTCAAGTGGCGCGTTGCAAGAGGAAGGGCCCGTTCGTAGACGACGGCGCGGATTCCGGCCAGGAGGTTGTCCTCCAGGCCTGCGAGCGCACCACCGAGAATGATGCGGCTCGGGTTGTAGAAGTTCACGATCGAGGCCAGCACCTCCCCGATGCGCTGGCCGGCGACACGTACGAGCCGCAGTGCCCGGGCGTCGCCCGCCTGGCACATGCGCACGACATCAATGGCATGGCGCACGTCGAGCCCTTCCGCGGCAAGCTGACGGACAAGGGCTGCACCTGAGGCGACGGCTTCGAGGCAGTTGCTGTTCCCGCACAGGCAGAGCACGTCATGGGGAACCATGACGCGAATATGGCCGATGTCGCCGGCCGCCCCGTTTGCTCCACGATGCACCTGGCCGTCAGTGACGACGCCGCAGCCGATGCCGGTCCCGACCTTGACGAACATCACCTTCTCGTCGGCAAGACCCCGGGACCAGTACTCGCCAAGGCACATGACATTGACGTCGTTGTCGACGATGATCGGCACGTCGAAATGCTTCGACAGAACCTCCGGCACGACTGTCCCGTCCCAACCCGGCATGATCCAGAGCACCGTGCCCGTGGCGAAGTCGACCGTCCCAGGCACGCCGATACCGACGGCCCTCACGTCTTCAGCCGAGCGGTCCCTCTCCTCCAACATCTCGTGGAAGGTGTCCACAAGCCAAGCCAACAGGTATGCCGCGCCGTCGGCGATATCGATCTCGACGGCCCGCTCGACCTCGGGCTGTCCGCTCAAGGTCGCCATGGCGAGCCGGGCATGGGTCGCCCCGAAGTCGGCGGCGAGCACCACCCCCGCAGCTGGGTTGAGGGCGAGAAGCGTTGGCCTGCGTCCGCCCGAAGACGGCCCCTCGCCGGACTCGACGAGCACACCGAGCTCGAGCAGGTCCTCGACCCGCTGCGAGATCGTCGAGCGGGCAAGACCGGTGATCCGGGCCAGCTCGGCGCGCGTCGAGGTCCGCTGCTGCACGATCAGGGACACGAGCTGGCCGAGCTCCGGCCAGGGGGGGTCCTCACTCACCATTGTCACAAACGTAGCTATCTTTTGAGATTCTGACAACAAACTCTCTCACCAGAACGACGGAACATACCTTCTTATGACAAGTCAGGCCGAAGGACTGTCCCGCCCGTGACAAAGATTGCTCGGGGTAGCTGTGGCCTCCGTCACCTCGGTCCCTAGGCAGACCGGCGGGGCGTCCGAACCGCACCGTTGCTCTGCGCAACTTTGGGCGCCCTGGATGATGCCCTCGGCGTCAGCCCTTTTCTTGTAGAGCCCTAGGCCGTCCTGGCTCGCTATCAGTGCGTAGCCATTTGATATGGAGGTGAAGACAGCGTTGCTGTTGCCCTGCGGCAACGGGATCGGCAGCATCACGTACTCGACCTCATCAGACACCGGTAGACGGGCGCCGTTGTTGGTGCCGAGCCCCCAGTTGATGGCGCTGAACGGGGTCGGCCATACATAGACCTGGGTCCTGTGGTCGATGTGGGAGACGAGGGGGTACCAGGCCGTGACGACGGCAGCAGGGGGGAGCCGCGCCTCGAGATAGCCGGCGGCGCGGATCGTGCCGCTCTGCAGGTTGTAGCCCGTAGGGAAGAACGAGTCGCGCGAGAAGGGCGCCAGTCCCCACAAGACACAGGACACGAGTGCGCAGGCCGCCACGAGCACGGTGACGAGGTCGCGGCGCATCTTGGACCTGACGGTGGCGATGGCCATGACCGTGCCGATGGCGAGGACTGGGACGAGGGGCATCGAGTAGTGGTAGAGGACCTGGTGCATGTAAGGGTCGTTGCTCAAGATGTTCTCGCCGAGCACTGCCAGGCCGACCGCGGCGACCTCGGGTGAGATCAAAAACGCCCATCCGGCGGAAAACCCCATCTGCCAGATGTAAAAAGGTCGTCCCTGCGAGCCCAGGTAGGACCACACCTGCCCCGGCGAACGGACGAGGGTGTCCAACAGGCCGTGCCAGCCGCCGAAGGGAATCCGGCTCGAGTAGTAGCTCGCCCCCAAGATGGCCGGGATGATGAGCCCGTTGGCAATTGCGGCCCACGCGACGCCGGCGGTGACGATGCCGAGGCCGAACACCCTGTCACGGCGCCAGAGCACCCAAACTCCGAGCGGGACGACGAGCAGGGCCGTGTCCTCTTTCACGAGCAGTGCCAGCACGACCATCGTCGCGAGCAGCACGGGCTTCCACTCCACGGCGGCGTAGAGCGCCATGGCGATTATGAGGACCTGGAATGCCTCGGGGTGGAACTGCTCCATGTTGCCGTTCTGCAGCGCCGGGTTCAGGAGATAGCTCGCCGCCAGCAAGGTCGCGATCGCTGTCGAGCCGATGCGCTTTTGCGCCAGGGCATAGATGGGAATCGCCGTGCCTGCGAGGAGGAGAACCTGCAAGACGAGGAGTCCCTGAGGCTCGGGCACGAGCCGGTAGAAGGCGGCGACAAGGAGCAGGATGAACGAGGTGTGATCGCCGAACAGGTTGCGGCCCATGATCGTCACGAACGGAGCGTGGAAGTGGGTGAGCAGCCACAGACCCTGGTCGAAGATGGCGAGGTCGAAAGGTGGGTAGCCGTAGCCGTTATAAGTCTTGAAACTGAGCAGGCAGAACCAGAAGACATAGGCGGCCACGAGCAGCGCCACCGGCAAGTGCCTCAGCCACGTAGGTGCCCCAATGGTGGAAGACGGCGGCGCGGCGGGGCCTGAGGATCCTGAACCGGCTGCTTGGTCGCCAACCGCGGCGTCTTGTTCGCCCGCGGGCCTTCCGGGCGCCTGGCGGGTCTGTGTCCCGGGCCGGACGTCCATCTCGTCTGCTTTCGACTAGGGGGTCAGGATGGTGCTCCCATCCCACACTCTGATCTTCGGCGCGTCACAGGACCTCCACAAGCCACGCCCAAAGACAGCCGTCCGCAGCCCCCCCAAGGCCACGTCAGTGGTCCGCCCGCCACCCGAGGGCGTAGGCATGGAGACGTTGTCGAGCCTCGGGCTGTAGCAGCTCGATCGAGTCGAGCACCGGGCGGCCCGGTCCCGTCAGCGCCTCGAGGGCGACGCGGCCCGCACCCGGCGGGCAGGTAGGTCCGTCGTCAGCAGGACGAGGGGCAGGTCGGGGCGGCCCTCATGTAGGACTGCGGCCGTTCCGAGCGCCTTCCAGAGAGTGTCGGTCCTTCGCAGGCCACCCCGGTTGCAGGTGAACGCACCCGAGACATCGAAGGCCAACTGACCACCGACCTGGTCATGTGCCAGGAAGCTGAGCTCGATCCCGAGCTTGGCGAGCTTGACGTCTGTCTGGAGCTCAACGAAACCGGAGCCAGCGAGCAGGACCCCCGCGAGATCTTTGGCTTGCCTGCCTTCGCGGACCGCCCTGTCGTAGAGGTCCTCACCCTCGTCAGAAGTCCTGACCGCCGGAAGACAAACCCGCAAGGAGTCGGAGAAGAGGGTGGCCTGATGCTGCAGGTGAGCTATCTCCTCGTTGACCCGCGTTCGGGCACGCTCTGTGTAGGAGTCGTCGGTGTCGAAACCGATGAAGTGACGCCTGGTACGCACGGCGGCCACAGCCGTGCTTCCTGAGCCCATGAACGGATCGAGCACGACGTCATCCTCATAGGTGTAGAGCTCGATGAGGCGCTGGGGCAGCGCGGCCGGGAACGGCGCCGGGTGGCCCACCCGGGTTGCGCTCTCTGGGGGGATCTCCCAAAGGTCTGTCGTGGCCTCGAGGAACTCGTCGCGGGAGATGGTCGCCGTCGAGGGCAGGCCGAGCGCCTGGCGCCGCTGGGGCTTCATCGCCCGGTCGAAGCGGCCCTTCGAGGCGATGACGACCCGTTCGGTGACGTCGCGAAGCACCGGGTTGCTGGGGCGCTGGAAAGTGCCCCAGGCGCAAGAACCTCCCGCTGCCCGGCCCTTCCACCACACGACTTCTCCCCGCAGCAGCATGCCGAGGTCCTGCAAGATCTCAGTGACGTCACCGGCAAGCGAGCGGTACGGGCGTCGGCCGAGATTTGCCACGTTGACCGCTATTCGACCGCCCGGCTCAAGAACCCGCTTGCTCTCCTCGAACACCTCGTGCAACAAAGCGAGGTACTCGAAGTAGGAGCCGGGCACACCGTTCAGGCCCAGGCTCTCCTCGTACTGCTTGCCAGCGAAGTACGGGGGCGATGTGACAACGAGGGCGACGGAGTTGGACTCGACACATCCCATGTCTCTCGCGTCATGCGCGTAGATCACATCGAGTTCCGTTGGCCGCGCGATGATCTCGTCGCTCGACAGCTCCGGGGCAACAAAGCGCTGGTAGAACCCAGACGAGTCGTGGCTCTCGCGGCGCGACGACCCGAAGCGCGCGGTCGCAGTTGGGCGGCGCAGCCGACCTTGGCGTGGTTCGGGAACCGCCCCAGTGGTCACAGGGACGCCGTCTCAGCAGGCTTCGCCCGCGCCCAGGAGCCGCCCTGGCCCGGCGCCTCCGGGTCGAGCGGGGGGAGGCGGCTCAGATATTCCTCGACCGCCCTGGTGACGAGAAATTTGAGCGATACGTCCCGTTCGAAAGCCGCACTCTCCAGGCCGTTGCGCAGCGATGCGGGCAGGCGGATCGCCGTCAGCACCCGTGACTCGTCGCAGATCCGCGGGCGCCCCACGTGGGCGACGCTACTAATGAGGTCCTCCTGGGTGGTGGATAGCGCGCGCGTTTATGCGCACAAACGCCGCTGGGATGCACCGTGAAACCGGGACATCGGTCGCATTAGACGCAGCCTTAGGGCGCCTCAGGACAATCCCGCCAGGCGATAAAGGACAAGACTGCCGGCGACAGCGACGTTGAGACTGGCGCCACTGCCGATCATCGGGATCTCGACGCAGACGTCAGCGCTCTCGACCCATTTGGCCGGTACCCCGTCGTGTTCGTGCCCGAGGAGAAGCACAGACGGCACTCGCGCCGGCTCCAAACGAGGCAACGGTGTGGCATCCTCGGCCAGCTCTACCGCGATGATCCGCCAGCCCTCAGAGCGCATCGCCTCGATCCAGGCGTCTTTTCCTGGACCGGCCCAATGCACATGAGGGCGAAAGCGCCTGCCCAGGGTGTCGCCCTTATCAAGAGCCTCGCGGTAGTAGGCGGTCGGAGGCACGGCCATACACGCGCCAACGGCGTCGCAGGTGCGCATCAGTGTCCCAAGATTGGCCCCGTAGGCCACCCACAGCGGGGCGACGATGAGGTGGTTCCAACAGCTGTGCTGGCGCTGGCGGCGCTGGCGGCGGATCTGCGCCCCTCCAGCCTTTGGGCCGGTCACCGGGTTGAGCCCGGCCGGCTCCTTTCATTCCTGTCAAGTGCGCCCAAGCGCAAAAGGTAATCAGACATCACCATGAGACTAGAAGGGCCGACGACGTCGGGCCAGAGAGACTCTCTCGCCTGGCGGACTGTCGAAGCGAACAGGAAGAGGCCAAGTGCCGGCCGTTGCTCTGCTCTCCTCCCCATCCAAGCAGAGCTGCTTGCTCGAACCGGTGGCCTTTGCGTCCCCACATGGCGAGGTCTCGACCATCTCCCCGGGCAACAAAGGGATCGGACGAGGGCATGAAACTCGTCTCATCCCGGTCTCACCCCGGTGCCGTAGACAGCTGGCGGGGCTAGCTAACACCAGGCACTAGGCACTAGGAGGGTCATCAAGTGACAAGCATCTCTCGACGGACGTTTTTGAAACGAACTGGCGCCGGGGTCGCCGCGGCCGGAATTGCTGGCGCCGTGCCGGCATTTCCGGAGTGGGTCCGTATCTCGCGCAAGCCCGCCACCCTCCATGCAAATGGGGTGGCGGCACCGACTGGACGCGGGGCAACAGGACCACTCGTAGTCCACATACCCGACCCCCACTCGGGCGAGGTGCACCTCATGGTGGGCACCCGCGAAGTCATCCGCAACGACCGGGCACTCGTGGCCCGACTGGTCCGCGAGGCCGGCTGAGCCGGCCGCGGACTGACTGCCAAGGACCGAAACCAACTAGAAGCGGGGTGCAAACACAATGTCTTCTCACCGAGAAGCACCAGAGATCTCGAAGGACGCCGTGGCCGATAGTACGGACCTGTACGCCTTTGTGAGCCCGAACAATCCGAGCACCGTGACGATCATCGCCAATTACGTGCCTCTCGAACAGCCTGCCGGGGGGCCCAATTTCTACGAATTCGGCAACGACGTGCTCTATGAGATTCACATCGACAACGACAACGACGCCGACGCCGACATCACTTACCAGTTCCAGTTCAATACGGTGCTGACCGATACTGGGCCAAACGACATCTTCTTGTACAACACAGGGCAGATCACAGCACTGAGCAGCAAGAACTGGAACCGGAAGCAGTTCTACTCAGTGACTCGAGTAGACCGCTACGGCAGCCATGTGCTCGGGGAGAACCTGCCCTGTCCACCGTGCAACGTGGGCAAGAATTCGATTCCGAGCTACGCGCCTTTGACAGCTGAGGCCATCCAGCCGCTCGGCGCTGGCGGCCTCGTCTTCGCAGGACAGCGGGCGGACGGGTTCTATGTCGACCTCGGCTCGATATTCGACCTCGGCGACCTCCGTCCCTTCCAACCCGACTTCTTGCTGAAAGGCCCGGCCACCGCCGGCATCAACACCCTCGCGGGGTTGAACGTCCACAGCATCGCCATCCAAGTGCCGATCGCGGACCTGACCTCGGGCGGCGACACGCCGAGCTCGTACACGTCAAGGGACGCCGTGCTCGGGATATGGACAACCGCCAGCCGGCAGAAGGGTTTTATCCGGGGCTTCGAGGGTTTCTGGGCTGGGCCATGGATGCAGGTCTCGCGCCTGGGCAACCCGCTCATAAACGAGGTCGTCATCCCGATGGGCCAAAAGGACTACTGGAACCACCAGGCACCGGCTGAAGACGCCCAGTTCGCGACCTTCTACGACCACCCGGCCCTCGCGTCGCTTCTCAACGTCCTTTACCCCGGAGCGTTCAACAACCTCGCCGCCTACTCCGCTAATACCAGCAACACTCGCCCAGACCTGGACGCGGTCCTCCTCACCGGTGTGCCGGCCGGTCTCTTTCCCGGGTTCCAGAACTACACAGGACCGACAAAGGCGGACCTGTTGCGACTCAACGTCGCCATTCCACCGACGTCGAGCTCTGCAGCGAACATCCTGGGCGTGGTGGGCGGAGACAACGCTGGCTACCCCAACGGACGCCGAGTGTTCGATGACGTCGTCAGCATCGAGCTCAAAGCCGTCGCGGGGGCTCTCTTGGGCGACGTCGTCAAGTACACCCCGGATGCTGCCGCCGCGCTTCTCTTCGACGTCGGCAGCACCGAGCCGACAACTGTCGCCAGCCTGTCAGCTGCCGGGCTCAGCTACCCGAGCTCGTTCCCTTACCTGAGCGACCCCTGGGACGGCTATGACAACCCCTCGATGCAGAACATCCCGGTAGCCGGCTGAACATCGAGCTGTTGGCAGAGCGCGAGATCATCTACCGATCTCGCGCTCTGCCCTGGGAGATACCCGGCTTTAGATGAGAAGCCTGCCGCGCTCATCGTCGGCCAGGCTCAAGAGGCGATCTGCTCTCTGGACGGCGGTGCAGTCATCACGGGCAGCGCAGTAAGGCGCAGCACTCGTGACCTCACCCCCTGGCCAGCGAGACGTCCGAGGCCACGCAGTCTGCGGGAGCCCATGATGATGGCCTGGCATCTGCAGTCCTCGGCCTCTTGGACGATGATGGCGGCAACCTGGGTCTCAAGGCCCTTCACGACCCTGCCGCTGGCGCGAACTCCATGTTCGCCGAGAAATGCCACCGTGTGGTCAACAACGGCGTGAGCATCTTCGGACGTCTCAATGAGCACGGGTCCGCCGCGAACAGCCTGAAGTTCGCGCACGTGAACGATGCGAACCTCGTTGGCCGTGCCGGAGAAGAGAGAGACAGTAAATTCCAAGGCCGCCTGCGCCGAGTCGAACCGGTCGACTGCTAATAGGTACGAGTCATACATTTCGAATCACCTCTTGTCATCTTCTGAACTACGCACTGTGCAACCGCGCCAGCGCGTAAATGCAGCGTCAAAAGATGGGCCGAGGCCTAAATAGTTCGTAAACGGTTGTGTGTCTTCGGCGAACCGACGGCCCAGAACATCGATCGAAAGCTGTGCGAGCTGCCAACGGCGGCTGAGAATTGACCCCCTCCGACGGGCCCGTCGTTCAGCCCTCGTCGTTCGTCGCCATCCTCCCCATGTCTCGGTCTTTCAGCCGGTAGCTGTCGCCCTTTAGGTTCACAACCTCGCCGTGGTGGACGAGGCGGTCGATCATGGCCGCGGCGACGGCGGGATCACTGAAGACCTCGGCCCAGCGACCGAAGGCCATGTTGGAAGTGACGATCACGCTCGCTCGCTCATAGCACGCCGAGTTGAACTGGAAGAACAGGTTCCCCGCTTCGCCGTCAAAGGGAACGGTGCCGTCCTCGTCGAACAGGACCGCAATACGAAGGCGGGAAGACTCCCGCGGCCGTGCCGACTTGTCGAGGTGAACCACTCGCTCTATGATTCAACTAACCAATTAGTGGAAGAGGAGTGATGATCGAGTTTCAGCTCGACGCCACCTCGGGGGTGGCCACTTACTTACAGCTCGTCCAACAGGTCCATCAGGCCCTACAGCTCGGCCTGCTGGAACCCGGTGACCAACTGCCTACCGCGCAGCAGGTGGTCGCAAAGCTGGCGATCAACCCGAACACGGTGCTGAAGGCCTACCGCGACCTCGAACGCGAGGGGCTAGTCCGACCCCGCCCAGGACAGGGCACCTTCGTCGTCGGGACGCTGCCACGAACCGATCCACTTGCTCAAGCACGCTTTTTGAGGGCGATGAACGCTTGGCTGAGCGACGCCCGAGCCGCTGGCCTCACGCCCGACGACATCGAGGCGATCTACCGCACCGCGTTCCGCAACTCCTTCGCCGAGGGTGTCGCATGAGCGGCGTCATCGAAGCGCGTGGACTCGGCAAGAAGTATCGACGCAAGTGGGCGCTCCGGGACTGCACGCTGTCGATCCCTACTGGGAGAGTCGTCGGGCTCGTCGGCCCAAACGGAGCCGGAAAGACGACGCTGCTCCACCTCGCGGTAGGTCTGCTCGCGCCGAGCGCCGGATCGATCAGCGTGCTCGACGGCGAGCCAGGTGACGGATCAGACCAGCTTGCCAAGGTCGGCTTCGTCGCGCAGGACACGCCGACCTACGCAGGTTTGTCGATCAACAAGCACCTGCGGATGGGCGCGTATCTGAATCCGAACTGGGACGGCGAGCTAGCCCAGCGGCGAATCGAACGTCTCGGACTTGACCCTCGCCAGAAGGCCGGCTCGCTGTCAGGCGGCCAACGGGCCCAGCTCGCCCTCACGCTCGCGGTCGCGAAGCGACCGGAGCTGCTTGTGTTGGACGAGCCGGTGGCGAGCCTCGATCCACTCGCGCGTCGCGAGTTCCTGCAAGACCTCATGACAATCGTCGCCGAGCACGGTGTCAGTGTCCTTCTGTCGTCACACCTCACGGCGGACCTCGAACGGGTCTGCGACTACCTCGTCGTCCTCTTCTCCTCCCAAGTCCAGCTCGCTGGCGACGTGAACGACCTTCTCGGGAACCATCATCGGCTCTCCGGCGTCCGCCATGACCCAGGCAACCTGCCTGCGGACTGGGCGGTCATCGAGGAGAGCCACACCGACAGACAGAGCACGCTTCTCGTCCGCACCGATGGGCCGATCCTCGATCCCTCGTGGAACGTCAAGCCCGTCACCTTGGACGATCTGATCCTCGCCTACATGAGCCAGGGTCGGAGCCCAACGCCGAACCAAGATCGTGAACTGGGAGTGCTTCGATGATCCGCTTCACCCTCATGCAGTCGCGCGCATCGGTCCTCGTCAGCGCGATCGGGCTCGGTGTCGTGGCGGTCGTGCTCGCAGTCACAGGTCCGCACCTCGCGCACGTGTATGACGCCTTCGAGAGCTCGTGCAAGGTCGCTCGGGACTGCGCCACGGCATCGAACCCGGTCGTCAACATCGACGGGCCGCTGCGCGGAGCGTTGCCTTTCATCGTTGCCATCGTGCCCGCGCTCTTAGGGCTCTTCCTCGGCGCACCGCTCATCGCCCGCGAGCTCGAGACCGGCACCTTCCGCCTGGTCTGGACCCAGAGCGTGACCCGAAAGCGATGGATCTGCGCAAAGCTCGGGATAGTCGGGGCCGTCGCCATGGCGATCGGCGGACTGCTCACCTGGATGGCTGACTGGTGGGCGAGCCCGCTCGATGCTGTGAACCAGGACCGCTTCGGCGTTGCGAACTTCAGCTTCCACGGCATTGCACCGATCGGTTATGCGGCCTTCGCCTTCGCGCTCGGCGTGTGCGCAGGTGTGCTGTTGCGCAGAACGGTGCCGGCGATGGCCGTCACGGGCGCCGGGTTCGCGGCGGCGCGCCTCGCGGTGACGTACTGGGTTCGCCCACACTTTGCCTCGCCAGTGCACGTGTCGCTTCCCCTATCAGCCGGTTCGGGACCGGGCATCCTCTACGGGGATGGTCAAGGCACCATGAACTTCAACGCCTACAACCCAAGCGGTGGCCCGACGCCGGCGGTCGGCCAAGTTGCGCTCACGGCTCCCCACGTGAATGTTGCAAACAGTTGGGTGTACTCGACATCAGCTGTGGACAAGGCGGGGCACGTGCCAACGAGCCATTACCTGTTCCACGCCTGTCCCGTGCTCAAGCAGTTGTCAAAGCCACAGCAGCCGTCATCGGCGCAGCTCCAGGCGTGCCTCACGAGGCTCGCCTCGAGCTTCCACACGGTCCTCGCTTACCAGCCGGCGAGTCGCTTCTGGCCATTCCAGTGGGCCGAGATGGGCCTCTTCTTAGCGGCAGCGCTGGCGCTGTGCGGGCTCACCTACTGGTGGCTGCGACGCCAGTACGCCTGAAAACCGCGTGGATGCCGTCTGTGAGTGGGCTTCCCATGAGCGCCTAACCCGTGGGCCATCTCGTCGGGAAGGCGGGATTTGAACCCGCGGCCTCAGCGTCCCGAACGCTGCGCGCTACCAAGCTGCGCTACTTCCCGTCGGCCGGAGCTGACTACTGGGCACCGTCCTGAGTGGTCATCGTAGCCGCTGGGGATTGCATGACGACCTTGGCCACTCTCCTGCGCTCCATCTTCGTCACCCGCAGCGTCCAGCCGGCGAACTCGAGCTCGTCGCCCTCTTCGGGGATCCGCCCGAAGCCGTCGAACAAGTAGCCACCGAGAGTCACGTAGTCGCCTTCGGGGATCGGGATCCCAAGCTCGGAGCGAACCTCGTCAACACCGCAGGCACCATCGACGAGGAAGCGGGACCGGTCTACGCGCTCGATGGCCGGCAAGGCAGACCGGTCGAACTCGTCGCGCAGATCCCCGACGAGCTCGCTTACAAGGTCGTTGATCGTGAGCACGCCAGCAACGCCGCCGTACTCGTCGACAACCACGGCGAAAGCTCTGCGCGCCCGGCGCATCTCGGCGAGAATTTCGAGAGCCGGCCGCGACTCAGGAGCGATGTAGGGCTCCCGCACGCGCCGGGCGACGTCGAGGACCGGCGAACCGCGGTCGTCGTTGCTTCCTACGGCGCGAATCGCCTCGATCCCGAGTGGCCCGGGATGGAAGAGGTCCTTCACGAAGAGAACCCCCAACAAGTGGTCGAGGTCGTCCTGATAAACGGGAAAGTGGCTGTGGCCGGAACGCCTTACGGCCCGGGTGACGTCACCCAGCGTCACAGGCACCGCCAGGGCGACGACATCGACCCTCGGGGTCATGACCTCCCGAGCCGTGGCGTTGCGCAGCGACTCGAGACCCTTGCGGATCTGCAGCTCCTGCTCAGATACGACGGCCGACGGCTGACGCACGAGCTTTCGGGCCCGGAGCTTCATCTTCGGCCGCCCGGCCGGGGTGAACTAGAGGTCTGCGCCGAGCGGGAGTGGTTTGTAGGACTCGTCATAGAACGTCCCCCCCTCGAGGACTGCCCGGACCGCGCGCCGGATCCGGATCGGATCGAGCGGTTTGACCAGCCAGCCCTCCGCGGCCGACCGGCGGGCGAGGAAGACGTCCGCGCGGCGGTCGAGAAGTATCAGAACCGGAACATGGGGGATCCGCCCGCCAGACTCCTCTAGGTGGATGTCGAGGCAGATCGCCATCCCCCCCATGTTGCCTACCTGGAGGTCGGTGATGAGGACGTCGGGAGGGTCGTCCTCGACAGCGGGACGCACTTGCTCACCTGACCGGAGCTCACGGATCTCGGTCTCTCCGTCTTCGAGGGCCGAGCGGAGCTCCTCGAGTACCGAGTCGGAGTCGCTGACGATCAGGATTAGGTCCACGCAACCGGAGACTACTAGTTGCCCCTGAGCAGGTGGCGGGCGACGACCTCGAGACCGTCGAGGTCGTGCACGTCGTCTTTGAGGAACGGGACGCGCACGACCGGAGCCCGGGCCACCTCCCCGGCCAGATCGGTGACATAGCGCTCCTCGCGCTCTGAGACGGCGAGGAACTCAGCGAGGTTGCGACGCAGCTCCCCGTAGGCGAGAGGGCTCGGGACATCCTCGTCAGGCCCGCGGGCAGCGGACAGGTCCCCGAGGAGCGGGACCCCGGTCGCAAAGCTCGGGAAAAGGCGGTTGACGATTAGGGCGCTGACGGGGATGGAGCTCTCGGAGAGGCGCTGAGCGAAGAACCTCGCCTCGTCGATCGAGTCCTCCCGCGGCGCTGTCACGAGCACGAATGCAGTCCCTGGATTGGCGAGCAGCTCTTCTACGCGGCGCGCTCGCTCCTTGAAGCCCTCCTCCATCCCCTCAAAGGCGCGGAAGAAGGCGACGGCGTCCTCGACGATCTCAGAGCCAGCCACGCGCGAGATCGTGCGCAAGAGGGCGTTGGCGGCAAAGGTCATCGCCTTTAGATAGGCGCGGGTCGGCATGAGCACGAGCCGGAAAACGCGGTTCTCGAGGAAGCTGTACAGACGCTTCGGCGCGTCTACGAAGTCGAGGGCGTGACGCGTGGGCGGGGTGTCCACGACGACAAGGTCGAAGCCGCCTTCAGAGTGGAGCTCGTAGAGCTTCTCCATCGCCATGTACTCCTGTGTGCCCGAAAGCGCCGAGGTCAGATTGCGGTAAAGGCGGTTCTTCAAGATGCGGTCGGCTTGCTCGGGCGACGCGGAGTAACGAGTGACGAGATCGTCAAAGGTGCTCTTCGCGTCGAGCATCACGGCCGAGAGCTCGCCGCTCCAGGCTCCTTGAATCCTGCGCGGGGTGTTGTCGAGCTCGTCGAGGCCGAGGGCGTCTGCGAGCCGACGAGCCGGGTCGATCGTCACGACACACGCCCTGCGTCCCTGCTCGGCGCCTGCGAGGCCGATGGCGGCCGAGACTGTCGTCTTCCCCGTCCCCCCGGACCCGCAGCACACGATGACGGACCGGCCGGCGATGAGATCGCGAAGGTCCCCAGTCACCGCCTCGCCCGGAGGGGAACCGTCCGGCTCGGTCCTTGCCCGCTCGGGCTCAGGCCCCATCGTCGGCCCCCAAGGCCTCTACCGCCTCCGCAAGGGCCTGCGACAGGTGCTCGAGCTGGTCCGGGCCGAGCTCGGCGGTGAACTGGTAGGGAAGCAGCAGCTGAGGAAGGGGCAGGCCGGCGGCGAGGCGCTCGAGCTGGGTCGCCTGCAGCTCCTGGCGCGACAGTCGGAACCTCGCCGCAGCAACAAGGCGTGCCGCCTCGCCAGGCCCTGGCGGATCGGCGCCTGCCGCCATCGCAGCAGCCACGGGGTCGGTAGAAAGGTGGGACAGAACGCGGTAGCAGGAGTTGACGACTACCGGGGCCAGGGCCACGCCGACGAGGTCCTCGAAACGGTAGGCGGTCTCGATGAGCTCGTTCACCGGTGTCTCCTCGGGCAGGCTGACGAGCATGACCTGGCACCGGGCCGGGTCGCGAAGCATCTCGACGACGTCTTGGGCCTGGGCACGCAGTGGTCCCCCGCGTGCTGCGTCCATGAGCCCGAGGGCGCTTGTGAGGAACGTCACCGCGTGGCCGGCTGCCGGGGCGTCGAGAACGATCAGGTCCGAGGATCCGGACCGCTCGAGCTGCTTGACCTTGCCGAGCACGAGGATCTCCCGGATTCCCGGGATGGCAGTGGCAACGACCTCAAGCACGCCCGCAGCCACGAGTCGCTTGGCAACACGGCGCAGGCCGTGATCCTCCAGGTACTCCACGAGGGCATCGTCAGGGGTGATGACGCGTCCCCGCACGCGCCCTTGACCGACGGGGTCGTAGAGGACCTCCTCTTCGTAGTCGAAGGCGGTCTCACGTCCGAACAACTTGTGCAGCCCGCCGGCGTCGTCGAGCTCGATCACGAGTACTTCTAATCCGGCGACGGCAGCCATGCGGGCCAGGGTGGCGGTGACAGTCGTCTTCCCTACGCCGCCCTTGCCGGCGACGACGACGACGTTGCTCTGCCGGCAGAAAGCCTCCCGATCCACGCCCGGCGAGACTACTGCCCCCTCCTCGCGCCTTTTCTGCCCGGTGGCCACAAGTACCCCTTGTATGGACACCCGGGGCGGATATAGGGTCTCGATGACCCAGGCCGAGGCGACATTTCTGCAGGTCTGGGCCAGTGGCGCTCTTGACGGGCACCGTCGACGACGACCATGGGGGAAGTCGTCACGAGCTGCGCAAGATCCTGAGGGCTGCTGATTTGGCCGGCGCTGAGCGTGCCGTGAGGCAAGACGAGGAGAGGCCGTGATCGCGAATCGCGGTGACGAGGTTTGGCAGATCAGAGCAGCGTGCAGGGGTCCTCACGCGGTCGTGTTCTTTCCTCCGTCACGTCCGGAGCGAAAAGAAGAGCGGATCGCCAGAGAGCGCGCCGCGAAGGAGATCTGCCGGCCCTGCCCGGTGATGCAGGACTGCCTGGACTACGCCATCAGGATCCGCGAGACCAATGGGATCTGGGGCGGCCTCAACGAGACCGAACGCAAGCAGATAATCGACAGGGGGATGAGCGGACCACGCCAGGCTGCCTCTGCTTAAGGCGTCTAGCCAGCTCCCCGAGCCGGGGCGCTCAGGCGCTCACCGGCCCGAGAGCCTCTTCGATGCGCTCCACCAGCCGGGCGCTGCAAGACGACATCTCGACCGGCGGGGATATCTCGGTCACGACTCTCTCGGCCATCGTCGCGAAAACGCCCGCAAGCGGGCCGTTGTCGTCGAAGGCGACGGGCTCGCCGACATCACCACCACTGGCCAGAGCGGCATCGAGCGGCACAGAGCCCACCAGGGGCACCCCGATCTGCTCGGCGAGACGCCGGCCGCCACCGGAACCGAAGATCTCGTAGGTCTCGCCGTGCCCGCAGGTGAAAGCGGACATGTTCTCGATGACGCCAGCGACGCGGATGTGACCTTTGCGCGCCATGTCAGCCGCCCGGCCGGCGACAGCCTGAGCAGCCTTGTTGGGAGTCGTGACGACGAGCACCTCGGTGCGCGGGATCATCCGCGCCAGGCCCATTTGGACGTCTCCAGTGCCGGGCGGAAGGTCGATCACCAGGTAGTCGATGCCGCCCCAGCAGACATCCTCAAGGAAATGCTGGACCGCCCTGTTGAGCATGAGGCCTCGCCACATGATCGCTTCGCCCTCGCCTGACAGAAAGCCCATCGAGATCACCTTCAACAACCCCGCACCCACGGGGCGCTCGAGGGGGATCATCTTGCCCTTTTCCGCATGGACCACCCCGTTGAGCCCTAGCAGCCTCGGCACCGAGTGACCCCAGATGTCCGCGTCGAGCAGCCCCACGACAAGACCCCGCCGGGCGAGGGCGACGGCGAGGTTGACGCTGATCGACGACTTGCCGACCCCGCCCTTGCCCGAGGCGACGGCGAGCACCCTCGTCGTGGGAGGGATGTCTGTGGCAACGGCTCGGTCCTGGGCCTTGAGGCGGGCCCTCGCCATGAGCGCCGCCCGCTGCGCCGCGTCCATCACCCCGGTTGTGACCTCGACCCGCTCGACGCCGGGGAGGACCCCGACCTGGCGTTCAACATCGGTTCGCAGCTGGTCCCTGAGCGGGCAGGAGGCGACTGTGAGGGCGATCCCTATGCTGACGACACCGGCGTCCACGCCGATGTCGCCCACCATGCCGAGCTCGACGATATCGGCGCCGAGCTCGGGGTCGATGACGCCGGTGAGGGCGGCCTGGATGCTCTCGATTGAGGGCCAGGGGCTCTCGATTGACAGGCCGTTCGCGCCGCCAGAGTCGACGGACGCGCCGACCGGTGGCGGTTGGTTCAAATCGGTCACGGTATGATCGAGACTAACGGGGTGCTGACGGGGGGCCTTCTTCAGTCGTTGTGCCCAGGTTCTCGGACAAAAGGAGTTCTGCGGTGAGTCTTGCGACCTCGACGGTGAAGCTCGGTCAGCGGCCCAGCCCGGTGACCCTTACCGACGCCGCTGTCGCCAAGGTGACAGCACTGCTGGCACAGGAGGGCGACGAGGGTCTCGCCCTGCGCGTCGCTGTGCGCCCCGGTGGCTGCTCGGGCTACAGCTACGAGATGTTCTTCGACTCCGAGCTAGCCGAGGACGACATCGTCCGCACTTTCGGCGCTGTGCGCGTGGTCGTCGACCCCGAGAGCGCCGAGCTCATCAAAGGGGCCGTCCTCGAGTACCGCGACGGCCTGCAGGAGGCCGGGTTCCACATCACCAACCCCAACGCCACTCGAACCTGCGGTTGCGGCTCTTCGTTCAGCTGAGCTAGACCGGCCGAATGGCACCAACTGTCGGCCCTTACTCACCAATTGTCCGCGCCGGGGAGTGGTTGGTCTGCTCTGGCCAGCTCGGCCTCGCGGATGGCTCGATCGTCCCTGGTGGGCTCGCCGCTCAGCTGACTCAAGCCGTCCGAAACCTTGCCGCCCTGTTGGAAGGTGAGGGGAGCGGGCTTTTTGACGTCGTGAAGACGACTGTTTTCCTTACCGATATGGCAGACTTTGCCGCGATGAACGACGCCTACGTCGCTGCATTCGGCGACAACCGGCCGGCGCGAAGCGCTTTTGCCGTGGTTGGTCTCCCACTCGGAGCGCTTGTCGAGATCGAGGCGTGGGCGCACATGTCGCGGTCACCCGCCAGCCCCGTCGGTTAGCCGTGCGCCTCGCACGCCGCGTGCTCGGCGTTGCGACAGCGGCACTGCTCGCGGTCGTCGCCGCAGCTTGCACCTCGACCTCGACGCCGCCAACGACCACGACTACGACGACGCTTCCCCCGCTTCCCCCGCAGGTGACGGCCTATGTGACCATGATCGGGTCGGGCGCAAGCATCGGAGTCGGGCACACCGTCGTCCCGGTGAACATCTCGGTCGGAGGCAACGGGCCCGGCAGCGCCATCGGTGTCGGCACCTACCCCGACGCCATCGCCATAACCCCTGACGGTGCCCGTGCCTATGTCACGAACTACGCCTCGAACTCGGTCACCCCGATCGACCTCGCCACAGGCAAGGTGCTGGCGCCGATCGCCCTCGGGGCGAACGCCGGGCCGGCAGGCATCGCCATCGCCCCGAGCGGCGCCACGGCCTATGTCACCGATGCCGGCGGCGCCGGAACCCTCGGGGACACGGTCACTCCCATCGACCTCCTCACGGGCAAGACGCTGCCCGCTATCGCGGTCGGGCCCGGACCGGAGGGCATCGCCATCACCCCGAACGGAGCCCGCGCCTACGTCGCCGATGCCGGGGCCTTCGTCGCCGGCCAGACCGGCAGCATCGGCTCGACGGTCACCCCGGTGGACCTCACCACCGACAAGGCGCTGGCACCTATCCCGGTCGGTAACGCACCTGCGGCGATCGCCATCACCCCAAACGGCTCGACAGCCCTCGTCGCCAACGTGAACTCGGGCAGCGTCTCGCCGATAGACATCGCCACCGACAGGGCCGGCTCGCCGATATCGGTCGTAGGCGGCCCGGTGGGCATCGCCATCTCGGCCACACAGCCCTCGACGGCCTATGTCGCCGTCGGTGTCTCCAACGCGTCGGCGACGGGGAGCCTGACCCCCATCGACCTTACGACCGACACCGCCGGCACCCCGATCGCGGTCGGCAAGAACCCGCAGTCGATCGCTATCACCCCTGACGGGTCGACAGCCTGGGTCGTCTGTTACGACAGCCAGAGCTTGGTCCCGGTCAGCACCAAGACGCTCAAGCCCGGGGCTGCGATACACCTCCCAGGTGGGCCATATGCCATCGCAATTGCTGCCCAGGTCCTGCCTCTTTCCGGATCCAGCACGACGACGACGACCAAGGCCGCCTCGAAGAAGAAGTCCTAGCCCGGGCCTCTCTGAGACTCAGGGCCGTCCCGTGGAGTGGTCGGAGGGGAGCCAGCGGACGGTCCCGAAGCGGTATCCGACGCTGCGCACGGTGTCTATGAGATGGGCATGCTCCTCGCCAAGCTTGGCCCTGAGCCGCCTGATGTGGACATCAACGGTCCTGGCGCCCCCGAAGTACTCATAGCCCCACACTCGCGACAACAGCGTCTCACGGCTGAAGACCCGGCCGGGATGCGATGCGAGGAAGCGGAGCAGCTCGTACTCCATGTAGGTCAGGTCGAGCGGGCGCCCCTGGATGGCGGCCTGGTAGGTCTCTAGATTGAGGGCGAGGGGGCCGTAGACGATGAGGTCGAGGTTCTTGCCCCTCCCGGTGCGCCAGAACATGTGGGTGAGGCGCGCCTCGACCTCCTCCGAGGTGGCGCTCGAAAGGACGAAGTCGTCGAATAGGTCCTCGCGCAGCTCCAGCTCGGCCAGCACCTGCTCCGAGACGACAAGCAGGACGGGCTGCAGCGGGTCGTCGCCCTTACGCAGGCCGCGGCAGACGGCAAAGGCGGCACCCGGGTCGTCGAGCGCCGATATCACGGCCCCGGCGAAACCGTCCTCGGGCTCCTCGGCCTCGAGCGAGGCGGGGTCGCTCACCGCGCGCCAGGGGTAGCCCCCGGCTTTGAGGGCCCGCGTGACCCACTCCGGTGGTGGGTCGGGATAAACGAGCAGCGGTTCCATGTCCCCCCGAACAAGCGCTACAGGGCCGGAAGGTACCGGGCCAGCTCGTAGGGCGTGACCTCTCTGGTGTAGGCGTCCCACTCGGCGCGCTTGTTTCGCAGGAACCACTCGAAGACATGCTCGCCCAGGGTCTCGGCGACCAGTTCGGAGCCCTCCATGGCCACAAGGGCCTCCTGCAGGCTGGAGGGGAGGAGGTGGATGCCCTCCGAGGCGAGCTCTTCGGGCGTCATCGTGAACAAGTTGGCTGCGGCCTCCGGACCGAGCTCGTAGCCCTTCTCGATTCCTTCGAGGCCTGCTGCCAGCACGACCGAGAAGGCCAGGTACGGATTGCAGGCCGGGTCAGGGGCGCGGTACTCGAACCGGGTCGACTCGACCTTGCCCCGCCGGGCAATAGGCACGCGGACCAACGCCGAGCGATTGTTGTAGGCCCACGAGACGTTGACCGGAGCCTCATAGCCGGCGACGAGGCGCTTGTAGGAGTTGACCCACTGGTTGGTGACGGCCGTTATCTCCCGGGCGTGCAGGAGGACCCCAGCGATGAACTGGCGGCCAACCTCTGACAAGCCGTGGTCGCTGCCCCTGTCGGCAAAGGCGTTTCGATCCCCCTCGAACAGGGAGAAGTGGGTGTGCATGCCCGAGCCCTGCACGCCCGAGAGGGGTTTTGGCATGAAACTCGCGTGCACACCGCGCTCATGGGCGATCTCTTTGACTATGAGGCGGACCGTCATGACGGTGTCGGCCATGGTCATGGCGTCGGTGTAACGCAGGTCGATCTCATGCTGGCTCGGCGCGTCCTCGTGCTGGGCGTACTCGACCGGGATGCCCATGTCCTCGAGCGTGAGCACGGTTCGCTTGCGCAGGTCGGTTGTGAGGTCCGCCACCGTCAGCTCGAAGTACGAGCCCGAGTCGAGAGGCTTTGGCACCTGTCCGGGCTCGGTCGGGGCGAAGTAGAAGTACTCGATCTCGGGGGCGGCGTAGAAGGAGAAGCCGCGGGCGCGGGCGCGCTCAGTGTCCGGCGGAGCACGTGGCGGGGGCAGCCTTCGAAAGGTGTGCCGTCGAGGTTGGTGATATCGCAGAACACCCGGGCGACCGGTGAGGAATCACCCTCCCTGCCGATACGGAAAGGCAGGATCTGGAAGGTCTTCGGGTCGGGCTTTGCGAGCACGTCGCTCTCCTGCACGCGGCTGAAGCCGTCGATGGACGACCCGTCGAAGGTCATGCCGCCTTCGAGGGCGTTCTCGAGCTCGGCGGGCGTGATGCTGAACGACTTCGGGATGCCGAGGACGTCGGTGAACCAGAGCTGGATGAAGCGCACGGCGCGTTCTTCGACTGTCCGCATCACGTACTCGCGCTGAGATTGCATCGTGTGCCTCCTTATCCGCCCGGTGACACCGCCGATCCGCGTCCCGGGCCCGCGATCAGTGTCGCAGGTTTGGCGAGGTCGACGGGCAAGCCTCCAGGAACGACGCTCAATAGTTCACACGCCGTTAACAGTCGAGCAACGATGCCGAAACGGACGGGTACGAAGCTCTCCGAGATCAACTTGTTCAACCGTCGCGCCCTTGGGGCGGACCAAGGAGGAAACGTGCAGGACCGCACCGCAGCAGAAGTCGTCCAGCTGAAGAAGGACGAAGGCGTCGAGATCGTCGACATCCGCTTTTGCGACCTGCCCGGCCTCATGCAGCACTTCTCTGTGCCGGCCCATGAGCTGACCGAGGACGTCTTCGTGGAAGGGCTCGGCTTCGACGGCTCCTCCATCCGCGGTTTCCAGGAGATCCAGGAATCGGACATGCTCCTGCTCCCCGACCCCGCCACTGCCGTCTTGGACCCGTTCCGCCAGCACAAGACGCTCAACCTCAACTGCTTTGTCCACGACCCGGTCACACTCGAGAGCTACTCGCGTGACCCCCGCTATGTGGCCCTCAAGGCCGAGCGGTACCTGCAGACGACCGGGATCGCCGACACGGTCTACTTCGGCCCGGAGGCTGAGTTCTTCATCTTCGACGACGTGCGTTTCGCCCAGGACCAGCGCTCGGCCTTCTACCAGGTGGACTCGATCGAGGGCATCTGGAACTCCGGACGAGACGAGAAGCCGAACCTCGGCTTCAAGCCCCGCTACAAGGAGGGCTACTTCCCCGTCCCGCCCATGGACCACTTCCAGGACCTGCGCTCGGAGATGATCCTCGTCATGGAGAGTCTCGGTATCGAGATCGAGGTCCAGCACCACGAGGTTGCCTCGGGTGGCCAGGCCGAGATCGACATGCGCTACGACACCTTGTTGCGCATGGCCGACAAGCTGATGCTCTACAAGTACGTCGTGAAGAACGTCGCCCGCAACGCCGGCTACTCGGCGACCTTCATGCCCAAGCCCCTGTTCCAGGACAACGGGTCAGGCATGCACTGCCACCAGTCGCTCTGGACCGACGGCGAGCCGCTCTTCTACGCGGAGACCGGCTACGCCGGCCTGTCCGACGTCGGCCGCTGGTACATCGGAGGCCTGCTTAAGCACGCGGCAGCTGTGCTCGCCTTCGCCGCGCCGACGACGAACTCCTACAAGCGCCTCGTGCCCGGCTACGAGGCCCCGGTGAACCTCGTCTACTCCCAGAGGAACCGTTCGGCCGTGTGCCGTATCCCGCTCTACTCAAAGAGCCCCAAGGCCAAGCGAGTCGAGTTCAGGTGCCCTGACCCGGCCTGCAACCCCTATCTCGCGTTCGCGGCCATGTTGATGGCGGGCCTCGACGGGGTGCAGAACAGGATCGAGCCACCGGACCCGATGGACAAGGACCTTTACGACCTCCCACCGGAGGAGCTCGCCAACGTGCCTCAGGTGCCAGCCTCCCTGGATGAAGCGCTACGCGCCCTCGAGGCAGACAACGAATTCATGAAGAAAGGCGGCGTCTTCACCGACGACCTCATCGAGACCTGGATCAGCTACAAGCGGCTCTCGGAGATCGACCAGGTCCGCCTCCGCCCCCACCCCTGGGAGTTCATGCTCTACTACGACATCTAGGATTTCAGGCTCTCAATCAGGAATTCTCTGGCGGAGAAAACCCCTCGGTCTAGAACGGGTCTAGAAGCTTCAATCGGGCGAGCGCCGGGCCTCTACCGGCGCTTCTGCCGTTCGCCTTCGAGCGACAGGAGCGCCGGTTCCAAGTCCTCATCAATGACCCGGATGTCACGACCGTCGTTGGTTCGGATCACTGCGTGCCGCAATCCCCAGTAGCTCTGTGCGGGCATGGCATTCGGGGCCTCAGCAAGTCAACTGCTTTCGTACGCCGGGCGGAAGGTCTCCCCGGACCTCGGCGCACGCAGATCCGCTAGGCGTTCGCTGAACAGGGGCGCACCCAGCCATCGCGCCTCGAAGGTCCTCTGTGGCAGCTTGCAGGTCACGACGAGCCGGTGCGGGGTGTCCAGGAAGACCACGTCGAAGCGCAAGGTCCCAGGAGCCACCCATCCGCCCGTACAGGCAGTAGGAACCTCGCCATCGACCCCGGCTTGCGTCACCGCCCAGGCGCTCGCACCAAAGCGAGCGAAAACAGAGCTCTCGGCTTCGCGCAAGGCGATCCGCCAACCCTTATCGACGGCTGCTACATCGACTCCCAACAGAGAAGGCTGGTCGTGACAGATTCCCCCTACGGGGAGGAACCTCTCACCCCCCCACGCCCCCGCGCCCTCTGGCGGAGCGGGCGCGGCCCGGAAACCCTTCACCGCGAGGTTTGCGAGCCTGTCCTCGAGTTTGGAGTAGGACCCGTCACTCCTACCGTTCGCATCGAAGCCAGGCAGGAGCTTTGACCACACAGCGTCGAGGACGCTTTGCATGTCGTCTGTCCCTGCGGTCATCGCAATGACGGCGTCCTGTTCAGGAAGCACGAGGCAGAACTGGCCGTAGGCGCCGTCGCCCCGGTAGCCGTGGCGTGACATCCAGAACTGGAACCCGTAACCCTGCTCCCAATCGGGCGTGCGAGGTCCCTCAGTTACGGCTGGAGTCGCGATGTGCCGCCGTGTGGCGTCGGCGACCAGCTCTCGCCCGAGGAGCGGGTTGCCCCTCCAGGCTCCCTGCTGCAGATAGAACTGGCCGAGGCGGGCGATCGTGTCCGTCGTGGCGAACAACCCGGAGAAGCCGATGTTGCGCCCACTCGGGTACTCCTGCCAAGCGACCTCGCCCGCGCCTATCGGGTCGAAGAAGCGCTGGCGCAGATAATCGGCGAGGGTTCGTCCAGTCAGTCGCTGCACGATCGCCCCTAAGGCGTAGGTGGCCGATTGGTTGTAGGCAAAGACACTGCCCGGCTCGCGATCAGGCGGCAACCTCAAAAAGCCCCGGACTGGTTCGCCCGGGTCGCCGGTGAGGGCCTGCAACCACGTGTCCTCCAGGTGGCCGGTCGCCATGGATGCGATGTGGCGCACCTTGATCGAGCGTGACCGTGCGTCTTTGACCTCGGCGTCGAGCTCAGGAAAATGGGAGGCGACGGTGTCGTCCAGTCCGAGCAGGCCTTCGTAGATGGCGAACAGAGCGGCGGTTGATGTGAAGCTCTTGCTCAGGGAATAGACGAGGTGAGGCCGATCGAGCACGTATGGATGCCAAGCTCCGGCGAAGACGACCTGGCCGTGGCGAAGGATCATCAAGCTGTGGGGGTCGGCACCCGGCGCTTGTTCCAAGGCGTCGAGAAAAGCTTCGATCCCCGCGGCGGCAACCCCCTGGTCCTCGGGGGAACTTGACGGCAGAGGGTCAGCGTTCACAGCTCTCCAGTCCGCCTGAAAGGGCTAGTAATTGTGGCCGGTGTCCGGCTCTGTCTGAGGCGGCTCTCCGAGCACACACCCAGCCTGTAGCACGAAGCCGACCGGAGCAAGCCGAACGACAACCCAACCGAGCCGCTACACGGCAGGTCGCTGCCAACAAGGCCCCCCCCCGGTCGCCACGAGGCCGCTTCGGGCAGGCGAGTGATCAATACAGCTTCGAGCCGCGCTGCGCCATAAAGGCAGTCAATTTGAAACATCCGGCACTCTGACAAAACTGGGCATTGACTGGCGCCATGGCCTCTCGGTACAGTCCGGATGCTCGGGCGTGGGGGAAAGGCGGCGCTGTCACTGCAAGCTCTGCTTGTGGCGCACCGGCTGCCCCTGCCGCCGTCTTATCGCGAGAAGGGGGCGAGCAAATGAGCTACGGGGGCCGCGGTCTTCACGCAAAGCGTCTCCATTCCAGGCGCCGGCGCCACGAAGCGGCAGGCTCCTCTTCCCGCTGGCGCTGGAGCCCGCGCGTCGGGGTGGCAGTCCTCCTGAATGCAGCTCTCATTGGCGGCCTTCTGCCATATACCTTGTCGTCCGCGGGAGCAGACCCTGTCCCCACCCAGCTCGTGTTCACCACCCCGCCCGGTGACGGCTCACCCGGCTCGGCCCTTGCGGCCCAACCGGTGGTCACGATCGAGGACTCCTCGAACGACACCGTCGCAACCAGCTCCAACATCACATTGACTCTGACCGGGCCGGGCGGAGCCGCCCAGACGGGGTACCCGGCGACGCTCACATGTGACCAGAGCGCGAACTCGCTGGACGCATCGTCTGGGGTCGCCGCCTTCACCGGCTGTGCCATCGACCGGGGCGGGCTGTTCACCTTGACGGCGAGCGACGCCACCGACGGCCTGAGCGAAGTCAGCACGGAGATATTCGTGAGCGGACCAGCCCAGCTGGCCTTCACTGGGTCGCCCGGGGGCGGGGCATCCGGACAGACCTGGACCGACCAGCCCCAGGTCACCGTCGAGGACGCCAACGGCGAGCCAATCACGACCTCGACATCGAACATCAGCCTGTCTATTGAACCGGGCACCGGTCAGCCAGGAGCCACCTTGAGCTGCTCAGCAAACCCGGTGACGGCTACAGCTGGCGTGGCCGACTTCTCCGGGTGCTCGATAGACAAGGCGTCGTCGTCCTACGAGCTCGTCGCCACGGATTCCACGGACTTCATCACAGGGACGAGCGGCACCTTTTCCATCAACGCCGGCAAAGCCGCACAACTCGCTTTCACCCTCGAGCCGACGAGTGCCGCGGGCGGAAGCAGCTTCACCGGCCAACCCCAGGTGACAGTTGAGGACTCCGGTGGGAACCCCATCGCGGGCAACACCGACCAGATCTCCCTCGCGCTCACGAGCGGGACCGGGACCCCGGGCGCCGCCCTTACCTGCACGTCCAACATGGTGACCGCAGTCGACGGCGTGGCCAGTTTCTCCGGCTGCTCGATCAACCTCGCCGGCACCGGCTACACCCTTACGGCCACCGACTCGGCGGCCAGCCTGACGGGCACGAGCACGCCGATCGACGTCACCGAAGGGACCGCCTCACAGATCGCCTTCACTACAGAGCCGAGTGGGGGGCCCGGGGGGGTGCCGTTCGGCACCCAGCCCGTCGTGTCTCTGACCGACTCCGGCGGCAACGCTGTCGCGGGTCAGGTGAAACTCTCGATCGAGTCCGGCACGGGCACGCCCGGCGCGGACCTGAGCTGCGGCGCCAACCCTCTCGGTGTCGGTTTCGACGGGGCCTCGTTCGCAGGGTGCTCGATCGACAAGACCGGAACGGGCTACGTGCTCGTCGCCAGCTCCGGGGCCCTGCAGGCCATGAGCGATCCTTTCGACGTGTCCGGGGGCAACGTCGCTCATGCGTCCTTCTCGGTCGAGCCGGGCAACGGGACCGGTGGATCGGCCCTCTCGGTGCAACCTTCGGTCAAGCTCACCGACTCTGGGGGCAACCCAGCCGCGGGCAATGTGACCTTGTCGCTCACCCCGGGTCTAGGGACTCCGGGAGCCAAGCTGATCTGTGCCAACAACACCGTGGCGGCCGTCGGCGGCGTGGCCAGCTTCTCGGACTGCTCGGTCAACGATGCAGGCTCCGGCTACACCCTTACCGCCGCTTCGGGGCCGGCGAGCGCTGAGAGCAACAGCTTCGACGTGGGAGTCGGACCGCCGGCTCAACTCGTCTTTTCCGTCCAGCCCGGCGGAGGCAAAGGCGGCTCCACCTGGGCCACCCAGCCAGCCGTCGTCATCGAGGACGCCGGAGGGAACCAGATCTCCTCGGACACCGCGTCCATCTCCTTGTCCGTCACCCCGGGCTCGGGCAGTGGGACCCTCACCTGCGCCGCCAACTCTCTCCCCGCCGAGCTCGGCTCGGCCCTCTTTACGGGATGCAGCATCGACAAGACGGCCTCGGCCTACACCTTGACGGCGACCGACTCGGCCGACGGCCTGAGCGCCGTCAGCAACCCGTTCGCGGTCACAGTCGGGCCGCCGGCGGCGCTGGCCTTCACCAATCAACCGAGCGGGTCGACCGCGGGCACGTTGTGGCCTAGCCAGCCCATCGTCTCGGTCACAGACGTCGGTGGAAACATCGTGACGACCGCATCGCCGAGCATCGCCATCTCGCTGACCCCGGGAACGGGATCACCTGGCGCCCTTCTCAGCTGCTCGGCCAGCAAGGTCACGGCCTCCGGCGGGAGCGCCGCCTTCGCCGGGTGCTTCATGACCCGGGCGGCGGCGGGCTACACCCTCACGGCGACCGACCCCGCCGACGGTCTCAAAGCCGAGAGCCAGCCGTTCTCGATCCTGCTCGCCCCACCGGGCCCCCTAGGCGTCGCCCCGACCGGGATCCCCCTCGCCCAGACGTTCGGCGGCAAGATCTATGGCGCAAACCCGACCGAGGTGACCGACGACGTCAACACGGCCTCGGGTGCCCTCGAGCTCTCCCTCACCGACTTGAAGGTGGCGGGCATCGGTGAGCCACTGGTCATCGAGCGCAGCTACAACTCCGACGACTCGACGGGGGGTTCCTTCGGCCCAGGGTGGTCCTCGATCCTCGATCTCACGGTCACGATCGCATCCAACCATTCGACGGCCACAGTCCGAGGCGAGGACGGCCAGCAGATCGTGTTCACCTGGAACCCGTTCTCGGAGACCTGGGCCGCTCCTCCCGGTGCCAGGGCAACGCTCTCGTGCCTGCTCACGACATGCACCGTGACGCGCTTTGACGGCGTGAGCTGGCAGGAGACCAACGGTCTCGTGCGCGACTACCTGGCCCCCGACGGCCAGGGGCTCCGAATTCTCCTACAGCCCGGGCCAGGTGGCGATCACGCTCGACACGACGGGCCACAGTGCCCTCGTAGTGAACGCCCAACTGAACGCGGCGGGCGAGGTGACCAGGATCACCACCCCGACCCGGCAGGTCTCCTACGGCTACGCGGGCGGCCTTTTGACATCGTTCACTGACGCCGACGGCAACACCTGGACCTATGCCTATTCCTCGGGACGGCTCGTAGGCGAGACAGACCCGCTCGGCCAGGTCCGCCTAGCCGTGACCTACGACCCGACGACGGGCCGGGTCACCTCGGAGAAACAACAGGGCAGCCCGAGCCACACAGATGACACCTTCACCTGGAACGCCGCCACCCAGACGGCAACACGGTGGGCGTTGAGCAGTGTCAACGGGACCCTCACCCGCGAGCCCTACACCGACCAGTACATCAACAACGTCCTCGTCGCCCAGACCGACCCGTCCGGGGCGATCATGCGCTACTCGTACGACTCGCGGGTCAACTTGACCGAGATCCAAGACCCGCTCGGCTGGGTGCAGACACTGTCCTACGACCAGTCCAACAACCTCATCTCCCAGACCACCCCGATCAGCTCGACATCGGCGGCCGTGGTGCGCATGAGCTATGACTTCCAGCACCGGCTCGTGTCCCAGACCGACGCCGACGGGAACACGACGTCTTATGTGTACGCCGGATCGCAGCTGCGCTACGTGCAGCCTCCCGGGGTGAGCCCGGGAACCTCGTACTCCTACAACTCGGTTGGCGAGCTCGTAAACGTCGTCACCCCGCTCGGTCAGCAGGTGTTCACCTACGACAACGCCGGCAACCGTACCGGGGTGATCCTCGAAACCTTCGGAGGCCAGTCGCTGAACGGACGCGGCACGCTCGCCAGCTACGACGAGGCGGGCGATATGGTCACCTCGGTCGACCCCCGGGGCAACCTCGCCTCTGGGATCAACACTGCCTACGAGACCTCATGGAGCTACGACGCGGACGGGAATCTGCTGTCGGAGACGACGCCTGGGCCTGAGACGACGACCTACAGCTACGACGCGGCCGACGACCTCACCGGGGTGCAAGGACCGACAGGGCCGCCCACGTCGTACTCGTGGAACGAGGCGACCCTCACCGACAGCACCGTCGCCGGGTCGGCGACCACGACCGACACCTACGACCCTTCCGGCAACCTGTTGTCGGAGGCCAACGCCAGCAAACAGACCACCCTGCACGTCTACGACGCGGCCGGGCGCGAGGTCGCCACCACCGAGCCGAACGGGGTCACGTTGCGCTACTCCTATGACCTCGACGGCGACGCCACCGAGATCACCGACAGCGCCGGGAACAAGGTCACCCGCGAGTTCGACAGCCTCGGCCGGCCCATCCGCACCGTTGACGACGGCGCTGTCAGCCTCACCTCCTACGACCCGGCCGGAAATGTCACCTCCACGACCGACCCCGACGGTGCGGTCGTGCTCACGACCTACAACGCCTTCAACAAACCGGCGACGGTCATCAACAACGCCGGGAAGACGAGCTTTGGCTACGACTCGGCGGGCGATCTCATATACATCACCGATCCCAACGGCCACAGCACGACGTGGACCTACGACGCCGCCGGGCGCCAGCTCTCTACAACGGTCAACGGCGCCACGACAACTTACGGTTATGACCTCGCCGGCAACCTCGACAGCATCACCGACCCTGACGGCCGTGTCACCTCCTACACCCTCGACCCGGAGAACCAGCCCACAAAGACCGTTTACTCATGGGCCGGCCACGCCACCGAAACCGTCACCGAGTCCTATGACGCTCTCGGCCGGCGCACCCAGATGGTCGACGCGGACGGGACCGTCCACAACTACACATACGACGCCGCCGGCAACATGACCTCGGCGAGCGACGGGGCAGAGACTTTCACCTACAACTACAACACCCCTGGAGAGGTCCTCGAGACCTACCCGGACGGCACCCAGATCACCTATGCCGTAGACGACGCCGACAATCTCATGAGCGTCGAGGTGGGCCAACCCGGCCAGTCCGACTACGCCCAGGCCTCCTACATCCGCAACGCCAACCGCGAGACCACGGGCATCGCCTTTTCCAACGGAGTCCTCGAGACCGACCAGCTCGACGCCACGGGCAACGTCTTAGACCAGTCCCTGCAAGTTGCCGGCACCACCATCGCCAACGACGCTTTTACCTACGACGCCGCCGGCAACCGGCTGAGCCAGGTAGACACGGTCGACGGCACGACGACAACCAACCAGTACGGCTACGACGGCGACGAGCGGCTGACTTCTTTCAGCTCCAGCAGCGCACCCGCCCCGACGATGACCGTCTCCGCGTCCTCGTCCGGGACCCTCGGCCAGGCGATCTCGCCCGACTACACCTTGACCAGCGACCTCGTGAGCCAGGGCGCGAGCGCATCCGCGGCCTCGGGGTCGTCCTCGTCGCAGAGCCCGGCCGAGGTCGCCCTCGCCGACGCCCCGGCGCCAGGCGCGTACGCCGGTTCCTACGCGGGCTCACAAACCAGCACCTCCATCGCCGGCACGAGCGCTCCCGCGGCCGCGCCCGGGTCCACGACGGCCCTGTTCACCGGGACGCAGTCGCCCGCTACCCCGAGTGCTCCCGCCGCCTCTAAGGCCAAGACAGCGCCCAAGTCCACAAAGGCGGACCCTTCCTATGCCTACGACGGCGACGGGAACCGGGTCTCGTACACGAGCGCAGCAGGGACGACGCTCTACACCTACAACGCCGAGGACGAGGTCTCCTCAGAACGGGGACCGGGTGGGGTCACCACCTGGTCCTACGACCGCAACGGCGACGTTACCCAAGTCGCCGGGCCCGGCGAGACCCAGACCTACACCTACGACGCCGCCGACCACCTCGTCGGGGTCACGACGACTTCGGGCGGCACGACGACGACGGTCAGCTACACCTACGACGGCGACGGCAACCGGGTCTCTGAGACGGTCGGGGGCACTGTCACCAAGTTCGTCTGGGACCCCTTCGGCCAGTACCCGCAGCTCGCCCTCGAGCTGAACGGCTCAGGCGGCCTCATCGCCCGCTTCATCTACGGTGACGGCCCTGTCGCCATGCAGACGCCGAGCGCCACGTACTTCTACCAGCTCGATCCCCTCGGAAGCGTGGCGGAGATGACCGGTGCCACGGGCAACGTCGTGGCCGCCTACCACTACGACGGATACGGCAACGTGACCGTCGCGGGGACGAACCCCGCCGGCAACTCGCTCATGTTCCAAGGCCAGTGGCTCGACGCCAACACCGGCCTTTATTACATGAGAGCGCGAAACTACGACCCGACAACGGGCCGCTTCACCCAGCGTGACCCCCTCATGCCCGCAGTGGGCGTGAGCTACGTCTCGCCCTACGTCTTCGCCCTCGACCGGCCGGACTACTTCACAGACCCGAGCGGCCAGTCGATAACGACGACGCTGTTCGACAGCCACTCCACCACCGCCGCCAACGACACCCAAGACGTCAAGGACGGCATCGTCGGACTCGGCGTCGGGCTCAAGGTGGTGTCCAAACTGGGCGGGTTCTCCGCCTCGGTCGAAGCAGCCGACCTCGCCGGCCAGGTCGGCATAGAGGTCGAGCCCGAGACGGCCAGCCTGGCCGAGGCGGGAGAGGCGATCGGAGTCGCGGGCAAGTTCCTGAGCGTCGTCGGCATCGGTCTGCAGACCTTCATCACGGTGGAGGACTGCCTGCACGGCACCGTGCAGAGCTGTGTCGCGGACGCGGTCGGAACGGCGATAAACATCGGCTTCACGATCGGTTGCTCGGTCCTTACCGCCGGGGTGGGAGCGGTCGCTTGCGGCCTGGCCGGGGCTGCCATCGGCATCGGCCTCCAGTACGTCATCGGCCACTTCGGTCCCCAGATCGTCGCCGGCCTCATCTCGCTCGCAGACGCCACGGCACAGGGGGTGAGCCAGCTCGCCGGAGAGACCGCTGAGGGCCTCACACAGGCAGGCGAGGCGGTCGTCGGATTCGCCGAGCAGGCGGGTGGGGCGATCGCCACCGGCTTCAACGAGGCCACGACTGCCATCTCGAGCGGCCTTGAGGGGGCGCTCAGCACCCTCGTCAACGCCGGCTATACCGCCGCCCAGCTCGCCGGAGTGCTCGTCAAGACCTTCAACGAGGGCCTCGATGCCGTCGTCAGCGGGCTCGTCGGCCTCGGTTATGGGATCGATGCCGTCGCCCAGGCGCTGGTAACCGAATTCTCGACCACAGCCCAACAAGCCGCCGAGTTGTTCAAGGACGCCTTCAACTACACCGCCGCCGCCATCGCCGGGGTGCTGCAGAGCGTCTACGACCTAGGTGGCCAGGCAGCGGCGGCCATTCTGCAGGCGGTCAACTTCGGCGTCGACGAGATCGCATCCGCCCTCGAGACCGTCTTCAACGACACCGCACAGCTGGCGGCAAGCGTGCTGGACGCCCTCAATTACGGCGTCGACCAGATCGGGGCGGCCCTGCAGCAGGTCTTCAATGAGCTCGACACCGTCACCGCCAGCATCCTCGCCGGGCTCAACTTCGGCGTGGACCTGATCGCCGGTGCCCTCAGCACTCTCTACAACGATGCCGATGCCGCCGTCGCGGCCGCCCTCAAGTTTGCTGGCTTTGCGGCCACGGTCATCGCCTCTGCCCTTATGGATGTATTCAACGACGGCGCCCAGGCCGTGGCATTCATCTTGAAGGGCCTCAACTTCGTCGTCGACGACATCGCCACGGCATTGAACACCGTCTTCGGCCTCGCCGCCCAGGCCACGGCCCAGGTGCTGGACGACATCGGCTTCGCCGTCGACTTCGTCGCCCAGGCGCTCAGCGACGTGTTCAGTTTCGCCGCCCAGGCGGCCGCCACGGTCCTCATGGCCATCGGATACGCCGTCAACGACGTCGCCACCGCCTTGAAGGACGTCTTCGACGGGCTCGTGAACGGCGTCGCCTCGATCCTTTCCGCCATCGGGTTCAACGTCGACGCCATAGCCACAGCCCTCGAGGACGTCTTCAACGCGACCGCCCAGGTCGCAGCAGATGTGCTCCTCGGGATCGGCATCGCCATCAACGCCATCGCCCAGGCGCTGAGCGACGTGTTCGGCCTGGCGGCTGAGGCCGCGGCGGCGGTCTTGAAGGCGATCGGGGTGGTCATCAACGACATCGCCACGGCTCTACAGGACGTCTTCGGCTACCTCGCCCAAGCGGCCGCCCAGGTCCTCCAGGCGATCGGCTTTGCCGTCAATGCCATAGCCACGGCGTTGGAGGACGTCTTCAACGAGGTGGCGTCCGCCGTCGCCCAGATCCTCACGGCCATTGGGGCGGCAGTGAGCGACATCGCCAGTGCGCTCGAGACCGTCTTTGGTTGGGCCGAGAGCGCCATCGCCAACCTCCTGTCCGATCTCGGGTGGGCGGCGAGCGCCATAGCCGCCATCGGCGGTGCCTTCGCCAGCTTCGGGGAAGCGGTGGCGAACTGCTTCGAGAGCTTCTTCAGCGACTGCTGAGCGTTGGACACTGACGCCTACTTAGACGGCGTGCGGGTGTCTCTTCGCGCCCGTGGGCTCGAGGTGGCCGACACAGAGATCGCGGGCCGCCCGGTCGTGACGGGCCGGCGCTCGGACTTCTCCTGGAGGTGGTTCGCCACGCGCCTTCATACCGCTGTCCTCGTCACGAGGCTGTTTCCCGATGAGATCGGCCCCGAGCCGCTCGAAGCATTCCTCAAGGCCGCCACGGACTGGGCCGTCGAGCACCGAAGCGGCGGTTCACTCGGGATCCAGTCCGGAGTGGCCGCGATCGCAGCAGTGGCCATGTCCGAGCTGAGCCCGGAGGCCCGCGACTTCGCGTCGAGGCCTCACGGGCGCAAGTTCGCCGCCATCGCCTACCCGGTCGCGGTCGGCACCGCGTCCGGGGAGATCGTCCAGCCGGGGCGGATGATCATCGGCGGCGTCTTCTCATCGTTCCTGCACTCAGTGGTAAAGGACGTGCTCGAGTCCCCGTTCGTCCCTGCCGGACACTGACCGTGCCCGTGGCAAAGCCGCGCCGGGATTCTCCGCCGGCCCGGCTTTCCTCCCGCGCCACGACCGGGCCCGGGCGGTAGCACTCAGGAGGCCACGCTTTCGACGACGGCGGGACGGAGCAGGGCCGGGTCGCCGAGGGCGGCCTCGGGCTGGACGTCGTGTCGCGAGGCCCTAATGAGGGCGAAGGCGACGACGGCGGCGGCGGCAAGGAGCAGGGCGCTCACCGTGAAGGCCGTGGTGTAGCCGTGTACCGCCGCTTTTTGCAGGCCCAGGTGCGCGTGCAGGTGGGCGGTCAGGTAGCTCGCCGCGGCCGAGGCCGCCACTGTGTTCAACAAGGCGGTACCCAAAGAGCCGCCGACCTGCTGTGTGGCATTGACAAGAGCGCTCGCGACCCCGGCATGACCCGGGTCGACCCCGACGAGGGCCGTGGACGACATCGGGACGAAGGCGAGCCCCATGCCGAGGCTGACGAGCACCTCGGGGGGAAGGACGTGGGCCAGATAGCTGCTGCCCACGCTCAGGCCGGTGAACCAGAACAGTCCGCCTGTGGCCATGAGCATGCCGACGACCATCAAGGTACGGGGGCCCATTCGGGGAAGCAACCGGCTCGCGAGGCCCGCTCCGAGGATGATCCCTCCCGAGAAGGGCAGGAAGGCGAAGCCCGTCTTGAGCGCAGAGTACCCGAGGGTCTCTTGGAGGAAGTAGGTCAGGAACAAGAAGGTCCCGAGCAGGGCGCTGCCCACAAGCAGCGAGGCCAGGAACGACCCGCCCCGGTTTCGGTCAAGGATGACCCGCATAGGGAGCAACGGGTGCGCAGAACGCACCTCGACGGCGACAAAGACGGCGAGAGAGGCCGCCGCCGCAGACAGGAGCCCGACGGTGAGCGGCGCCGCCCACCCGTGGGTGCCGGCGACGGTGAAGCCGTAGACGAGGAAGAAGAGCCCGGCGGTGACGGTGACCGCGCCCGGGATGTCGTAGCTGTGGCGCACCTCGGCCCGGCTCTCGCGGATCACCCGGATGGCGGCTATCGCCGTCACGAGGGCGATCGGTACGTTGATGAGCAGGGTCCAGCGCCACGAGGCCAACTGTGTGAGCGTGCCACCGAGGACAAGGCCAATGGCCGCGCCCCCGCCTGCGATCGCCCCGTAGACGCCAAAAGCACGCGCACGTTCCTGCACTTCAGTGAAGGTCGTGGTCAAAAGCGACAGCGCAGCCGGCGCCATGATCGCCCCGAAGGCGCCCTGCAGGGCACGGGCCCCGAAGAGCATGGCGGCGTTCTGGGCGAGGCCGCCGAGGGCCGACGACAGGCCGAAGCCGATGAGCCCGACCACGAACATGCGACGGCGACCGAGGTAGTCGGCGATCCGGCCGCCGAGCAGCAAGAGGCTGCCGAAGGCGAGCGTGTAGGCGCTTACGACCCATTGGCGGTCGGCAATGGAGATGTGGAGGGCCTTTTGCGCCGAAGGAAGGGCGACGATGACCACGGACGCGTCCAGCACGATCATCAGCTGGGCCATGGCGAGGACAGCCAGGGACCACCACCTGCGTGGGTCGGGCTCGGCGATCGCTAGCGTCGTGTCTGGTGCGGCTTTCACGCCCGTGGGCTCGTTGCTCATTGAAACCCCCTGTGTGCTGACTCGGGCCAGCTCGATCCGATATATTCGGAGCGATGACTCCGTTTCAAGGACAACTATACGGAACCTGCGTTCCGTTTGTCAACCCCCTTGGCAAGGGTCCTCAGTGACGACTACCGATCCCGAAAGGACCGAGGAGGCTCCTGAGCCACGCGCCAAGCGCGCTGACGCCGTCATCAACCGCCAGCGAATCCTCGAGGCGGCCGAGGCTGTTTTTGCCGCCGAGGGCGTTCAGGTCCCGATAGACCGGGTTGCCGAGCGAGCCGGCGTTGGCGTGGGGACCGTCTATCGGCACTTCCCGACCAAAGAAGACCTCTTCGAGGCCATCGTCGTGACGCGCATGGACGAGTTGCTCGTCGCCGCCCACGCTCAGGCCGCGGCGCCTGACCCGGGAAATGCGCTGTTGTCCTACGTGCGACAGTTCGCCCGTCACGCCTCTGCCAAGCACGACCTCTTCGACGCGTTGGGGGCCGCAGGGATCGACTTCAAGGAGCGCTGCTCGGAAAAGGTCGGCGAGATGAAGCAGTGCATCGGCCTGCTCCTTGCCCGCGCCCAAAGAGAGGGTTCTGTCCGGGCCGACACCTCGGTGGACGAACTTCTAGGCCTCGTCGTGGGCACCTGCCAGGCGGCCGAGCAGGCCGGGCTCGACGACGAGACCTGCCAGCACATGGTGGGCATCGTCTGCGACGGTCTCCGCGTGCCGATCGCACGGCAGCTCTGAGCGCTAGCTCCGAGCGCCTGGCCCGTCCCAACGCCGCTTTGACGGATTCGACTGGGCCCGACGGGGCTGCAGCCCACCCGGACGCAGCTGAGCTGGAAATCGTGTTCGAGCTCGAAACGTCGTTGCTCTCTGGCGAGGTGAGGCGTTCGCCGGCGCTGCTCGAGGATCTCTTGGACCCGGAGTTCTGCGAGATAGGCGCCTCAGGACGGCTCTGGACCCGCGCCGAGATGCTTCGCCAGCTGCCGTCAATGCCGCCGGGTGCCTCCGTTGAGGCGACCGAGATGGAAGGGACCATCCTCGGCGAGGACCTGGTCCTTGTGAGGTATCTGTCGGTGAAAGACGGGCGCCGGGCGCGGCGCAGCTCGCTGTGGCGCCGGTCGGCCGGCTCCTGGCGGATCGTGTTCCACCAGGGCACCTTGGCCTGAGCGACGTCATTGCTCCGCCAGCGGGCAGGCTTCGCGCGACCGGCGGGGCCGGACTGCCAGCTCGACGATGCGTCCTAGCGCAGCTGTATCAGCGCGCCGGCTCCGGGCCGGCTTTCGTTACCCAGCGCAGTTCTGGCAACGCCCGGCGATGGCGAAGTGATGGGGATCGATGGAGAACCCGTAGCGGGACTTGAGGGAACGTGCGAAGGCGCCGAGGAGGGCGTCGGGAGACTCGGTCACCGCGCCGCATACCTCACAGACGAGGTGGAAGTGGCCGACGGGAGACACGTCGTAGACGGCGGGACCGTGACCGAGGTGCGAGTGGCTGACGACACCGAGCTCCTCGAGCTCGTCGAGGAAGCGGTAGATGGTCGACATGTGGACGTCGACGCCGTAGGCCTGCACCTCCCGGGCTAGGTCCTCGGCGAGCTCGGGCGCAGTCCGGTGCCCCGAGCGCTCGAACAGGGCCCGCAACAACAGCCGGCGCGTCGTGGTGACGCGGCCCCCCCTCCGGCGCAGCTCGGCGAGCACGACCTCGACCGGGTCAACAGGCTCGCCGGTCCCGGCGCCGGGGACAGGGCCCTCCGGCTCGCCACGACCCCTTCCGACCACGTCCTGCACATCGGCCAGCATAGGTGTCGCTTGCCTTCTTGAGGCGGTGTCCGAGTACAGACCAGCTCCCTGTTGCAATCAGGTTGCATTTAGGCAAGACTGCGATCCAGGTTCTCAGTCAGTTCCGGATGCTCGTTGTCGAGGAGGGGCTATGACAACTGCTACAGCCGGCAGGACCGCCGGGAGACTGAGGGCGATCCAAGATGCCCTGTCGCCCCGGGAATGGGGCAAGGTCGGGGCGATGGCCGGCATCGTTGTCGGCCTGAACGTGCTCGGCTGGGCGATGCTGCTCGCCGCCACGGGACACCACTACCACCTGACCAAGACCGATGTCTTTGGCCTTGGCACAGGAGTCCTCGCCTACACCCTCGGTATGCGCCATGCCTTCGACGCCGACCACATCTCGGCCATCGACAACACCACCCGCAAGCTCATGGCCGAAGGCAAGCGGCCGCTGAGCGTCGGGTTCTTCTTCTCCCTCGGCCATTCGACGATCGTCTTCCTGCTCGCCGTGCTTCTCAACTTCGGCATCCGTGCCCTCGACAGTCAGGTCAAGGCCGGGACGTCCGGGCTCCACATGTGGACCAACGTCGTCGGCACCTCGGTGTCGGGCTTTTTTCTCTACCTCATCGCCGGACTGAACATCGTCATCCTCGTCTCGATCCTGCGAGTCTTTCGCGACTTGCGCAGGGGCAAGTTCGACAACGACGAGCTGGACGAACAACTGAACAAGCGTGGCCTCATGAACCGCCTCTTGGGTGGCTTCGCCCGCAGGATCGACACCCCGTGGAAGATGTATCCGGTGGGGGTCCTCTTCGGGCTCGGTTTCGACACGGCCACGGAGGTCGCCTTGCTGGTGCTTTCCGGGACGGCGGTCGCGAATGGGCTGCCCTTCTACGCCATCTTGTCGCTGCCCGTGCTGTTCGCCGCAGGTATGTGCTTGTTCGACACCTTGGACGGCTGCTTCATGAACTTCGCCTACGGCTGGGCGTTCTCCAAGCCGATACGCAAGGTGTACTACAACATCATCATCACAGGGCTGTCAGTGGCGGTTGCCTTCGTGATCGGCACGATCGAGCTGGTCGGGCTGCTCTCGACCGAGTTCAAGCTGCACGGGACCTTTTGGGACACGATGGCCAACTTCAACATCAACCGGGCCGGTTTCATCATCGTGGCGATGTTCGTCGTGACCTGGATGGTGGCTCTTCTCATCTGGCGCTACGGCCACATCGAGACGCGCTGGGACCACTCAGGCGAACACTCAGTGACAGACGAGATGGTCTCGGTGCGGCTCGAGGGCGGCCTCGAAAGCGTCGACGCCTAGTCCACAGCTCCTAGCGCACGTCGACGGCGTCGATCCCGAGGGTGGGCGTTCTCGGTGTGTCGTAGAACTGGATACGAAAGCCCGAGTGCGCGCCAGGCGAGGTCACACAGGTCGACACCGGTGTCCACTTGCCCCCCGCCGGCAGTGGCCCAAAGGGCACGAGCGAGGACTGGGTCGTCGAACCGCCCAGCAGGCTTAAGACCATCTCGCCTGCGGCGCCCGGCCTGGGTCCGGCCGTCACCACCTCGGCGTCTGCGCAGAGGCTCTCGCCGGCCCTGATCGGCAGCGACACCTGCTGGTAGATCCCGCCCCCGCGCACAGTCGTCGAGGTGGCCCCGAACTCGTTGCCCTCGTAGGCGCCGGTGCCGAACATGCCGGCCGCCTCGCTCTTGAACCACGTGCCGGCGACCTTGTGCCACCCGGCGCTGCCGTGGTTGTTGAAGCCGCCGTTCTCGACAAATGACTGGTGGACGTCAACGTCGTCGATGCCGAGTGCGGGCGCCTTGCGGGCGTCGTAGAACTCGACGCGAAAGCCGGTGTGCGGGCCAGTCGCCGTCACGCAGGTCGAGACGGCGGTCCAGTGGCTCTTGGCCCCAAGGCGCGGGAACTCGACAAAGGAGACCTGAGCCCGCGACTTTCCGAGCAACCAGAGCGCCATCTTTCCTCTCGCGCCTAAATGGGCACCTGCAGTGACAACTTCGGCGTCAGCGCAAAGGCTGTCGCCCACGCCGATTGGCACGGTGGCGTCTTGATAGATGCCCCCCGAAGGTGCTGTCGTGTTGGTGACAGCAAAGCCGTCACCCCCGTACGGCATCGTGTCCAAGGCTCCGGCGGGCTCGACGCCCAGCCAGGAGTGCCTTGTCGCATGCCAGCCGGTCCTCTCACCGTGGTCGAACCCGCCATTTACGACAAATGACTCATGGACGTCGACGGCGTCTATGCCGAGCGTCGGGGTATGGGGGGCATCGTAGAACTGGATGCGTATGACCGAGTGCGCCCCATTCGCCGTCACGCAAGAGGAAACCGGGCTCCAGTCGTCCTTGCCCCGCAGTGGCCCGAAACGCTCCTTTGCGAACTGGCTCGCCGAGTTGCCGAGAAGCCAGAGCATCATCGTCCCTTTGGCCCCAGAGCCGACCCCGGCGGTCACGACCTCGGCGTCGGCACAGAAGCTCTCACCTGCTGTGACAGGAAATGAAATGTCTTGGTAGATGCCACCACCTGGGGCGGAGCTACGCGTAAGGGCGTAACCGTAGCCCTCGTAAGCGGCTGTGCTTGCTAGGTGACGGGTAATCCGGCCGATCTCGACGCGGAACCGGGCGTGGCCCGTCTTGTGCCAGGCGCCGTTGCCTCGGTGGTTGAACCCTCCGTCGAGGACGAGGTCAGCTGCCGGTACCCCCGCCGCCGCCCGATGTGCCGGGTCAGCCGCCAGAACCGGCTGGGAACGCGCCTGCAGCCAGCCGGTGACGGGCATGTCCCAGTCGGGCTCAACATAGTTGCCAGCGACCTCGAGAGTGTTTGTGCCGTTGCCACCATTCATGTTCTGTTCGAGGATGCTGACCGTGCCGTAGCCGTGGCTGACCTCGACGGCAGTTACGACGGCCGTATGGCCCTCGGACCACTGCGAGCCCATGGACAACACGTCACCTGGACGTGGCACGCTCGATCCATCGTTCGCGACTTTCTCCAGGTCACCGCCATAAGCAGGTGAATAGTCCGCTACCACCCCCGAACCGTTGGCAGGATAAGGCCTAACCCCATACTCGAGGTAGAGCCATCGCATGGAGAGCTCTACGCACTCCCACTCGTATTCACCCCAGGCATCGTTGAAGAACTCGACAGGCAAGTCGTAGCCGCCGCGATTCGGCCCGGGTCCGCAGGCGGTGAGGCCGTCCCAGCTCGACAGAGGGAACGAGCCGGGATAGTGGCCGTCGTCGCAAGGGCCGCTCCACCAGGGGGGAAAGCGCACGGGTGGAGGGTCGATACTGCTCGTCTGAGGCTCGATAACGTGCTGTGTTACGGCTGCGGTACGATTTGCTGTCAGTCGAGCGTCGGACAGTTTTGAGGAGAGCACAGCGACATCGACAGTGTCGATGACACTGCGGACGATGTGTGCCTTGCTTAGTTCGCGCAGCGAAGACGAGCCGAACGGTGCCGCGGACCGCGCTGATGAGCAAGATCCCGGTGGCAAGCCATTCCGCCTTCCAGATTCTTGTCTCGTGGCGCACGAAGGTCTCCGATCGTGTCAGCCCGACGCCGGGATGGATTGCCGAACAGTATTGCGGCTAGACGGCGGATTCGCCAAATGGAAATCCCCCTCGCGGGACCACGCGGGCCTTAGGCTTGGTTCAGTGGTCGCTGACCAGCATGTTCCTGACGAGCCGGAGCGCTATCGCCAGGTCCGTTTCGAGCCACCGTCCGGGTCTACCGAGATACTGCTCATAAGACACGGCGAATCCGAGGCGGCTGATCCTGCCCGACCGTTTCCACTCGTAGACGGCAGGGGCGACCCGGCGCTTTCACCACTCGGCAGGCAACAGGCCATTCGCGTAGCCGAACGGCTCGCGATCACCCGTGTTGACGCCATCTATGTCACGAGTCTGCGGCGGACTGCGGAAACTGCCGCACCGCTTGCGGCCCGCCTCGGCATCGTGCCCCAAGTCGAGCCCGCCCTGGCCGAGGTCAACCTCGGCGAATGGGAGGGCGGCCTCTACCGCCAACGTGTGGCTCAAGGTGACCCCGTCGTCGTCCAGATGCGGGAGGAGGAGCGCTGGGACGTCATTCCTGGTGCGGAGTCCAACCTCGAGATCGCGGCCCGTGTCGGCCCGGCCATCGAGCGCATCGCCAAGTCTCATCCCGACCAGCGTGTGGCCTGCTTCGCTCACGGGGGAACGATCGGGGCGGTGCTGGCCATCGCGACCGGTTCGAGGCCCTTCGCCTTCATAGGCTCCGACAACGGAGCGATCTCCGCGATGGTAGTAGTCGGTTCGCACTGGCTGCTGCGGGGGTTCAACGACCGTTCACACCTGGAGTGACACAACCCACGCGTAGCGTGCACCACATGACCTGGAACGAAGGTCCGTTGCTCGGCTTCGATCTCGAGACAACGGGCGTGAATCCTGGCAAGGACCTGCCGGTCCAGGTCGCCTTTGTGCGCTTCGAACCTCCCAACAAGAGCTATCGCAACGTCTTTGTCGTCAATCCCGGCTGCGAGGTCCCTCCCGGAGCGGAGGCGATCCACGGCATCTCGACGCAAAGGGCACGCCGGGAGGGTTGCCCGCTCAGCGAGGCCGCCGCCATCGTGCATTCGGTGCTAGAGCGCGCCCAAGCCGACCGTGTGCCCGTCGTAGCCATGAACGCCAGCTTTGACATCACCATCGCGACGCTGTTGTCGCGGCGCTTTGACTTGAGCCCGATCTCCTGGCATGCCCTCATCGACCCGCTGGTCATCGACCGCCAGGTCGACCGCTACCGGACCGGTCAGCGCCGCTTGCACGCCTTGTGCTGCACATACGGCGTCTGCCACACGACCCCGCACGACGCAGGCAGTGATGCCGACGCCACCGTTGCCATCGCCGGGAAGATCGCCGCGCTTTACCCGGCGATTGCCGCCCTGGAGATCGAAGAGCTGACCCAGTCCCAGGTCGAGTGGCACCGAGCCTGGGCGGTCGAGTACGACTCGTGGTGCCGTGAGAACGGTCGGCTCGGCCTTGCGCCCGAGGAGTTCTGCTGGCCGCTCAGAGAGGCTTTCGAGCCGCACGTCGCAGTTTGAGACCTCAGCAGGTAGTCGGGTCGTAGGGCGCTGGCGCGTTGTTATAGATGGGCGTCTCCCCGGCCGGGGGGGCGGCGACCGTGGTCACCGTCGTCGTCCGCGGCTGTGTCGTCGTACTCGACGCGGGCGTGGTTGTAGACGTCGTGGTGGGAGCAAGAGTGGAGGAGGTCGTCGAGCTAGCGGCGGTCGTGGAGGGCACAGAGGAGCTGCTCGTCGTAGTGCTGGTGCTAGTCGCGCCCTTTGCGGGCAGGCCGAAGTTGAGGAAGCTCTTTATCACAGCGTCATCGGCGGTTGCGGCCGGAAGCAGCACGTCGGCACCGCCAGAGGTGATGTAAGGCCCTACGGTCGGCATCGTCACGGCTTTGAGCGATCCGGGCGGAAAGCTGTGGAACTCACGCGCGAGGCTGATCATGAGGCCCTCAGTGAGGCTGTCGTCGATCGTGAGGTCGTGCACGGCGGCATTGATGAAATCGTTGAGAGCAAAGGGGTTCGTGATCTCGTGGTTGAGCTGGTGGATCACGGCCCGAAAGAAGGTCTGCTGGTTCCGGATCCTCGTGAAGTCACTGCCATAGTCGTCGTCCCAGACTCCGTTCACTTCGTACTGGATGTTCCGGCTTCGGACGAGAGCGAGCGCCTGGGTGCCCTCGACGAGTTGGCATCCCGTCTTCAAGATTCGCAAGCCCGTCATGTTGTGCTCGACTCCGCTGACGAGCTCCCTGTCCCTCAGCGGGTATTTGAAGTCGAGGTGGATGCCGCCAATCGCGTTCACCATGTTCTGCAGACCGAGGAAGTTCACCTCGACGAAGTAGTTGATCGGGATGTGGAAGTTCTGGAGAATCGTGGCCACGAGCAGGGAGGGGCTGCCCGTGTTGAAGGCGGCGTTGATCCGGTTCTGGCCTGAGATGTACTGAATGTCGCCGGGAATCGTCACCCAGGTGTCCCGCGGGATCGACAGCATCTCGATCCTGCGCTCAGCTGGCACCACGCGTACAAGGATGATGACGTCGCTTCGCGCGCCGCCTACATCGGCCCCACAGCCGAATGACTTGCACTGTCCGGCAGTCTTGACAAAAGAGCGCGAGTCCGACCCGGCCACGAGCACAGTGAACGGTGCTCCGGGCTTGGTGACCTTGTCGAGCCCCTTCACGTGGACCTTGGCTATGCGGTGGAACTGGTAGCCGGCATAGAAGTAGCCGCCGAGGCCAACAACGAGCACGAGTACTACGACCAATCCACCTACCACCATGGCCCGCCTTGCCCATATCCGTCGCCGTGAAGGCCGGGGCCGGTGCTTGTGCGCCCTTGCCGCTACCGGGCGGTCATGGCTTTGTTGGGTTCGAGCGGTGGTCGCGGCCGCCTCGGGCCGAGCGGCCGGCGACTCGGACTCTGGCAGCTCTGGAGACACCCCGTCGCTAGGCGCAAGGGGCAGAGAAGCAGATGTTTCATCGTCAAAGGGCACTTCGGGCACGGCCCTTGAGGTTACAACCTCACCAGGTTGTCGTGGCCCCGATTGCAGATAACCCCTAAATTCCCTGAGAAAAGTGGCCGCGTCGAGGGTTGCCAGAGACAAGCGTCATGCGCCTCCTGGGTCTGTTGTATGTTTCGGTCAACACGACCTGGAGGCTGGCAATGACAATCGTTTGGCTGCTCATCGTTGTGCTCGAAGTCGCAGGAGTGTGGATGGTCTTTACCAAGGCTGCTCAGCCAGGCTGGGCGGCGATCATCCCCTTCTACAACTACTGGGTGATGCTGAAGATCGTTGGCCGGCCAGGATGGTGGCTGATCCTTCTCTTGATACCGTTCGTCAACATTGTGTTCGCAATCATTGTCTTGAACGGTCTCTCGAGGAGCTTCGGCAAGAGCGGTGGATTCACCGTCGGGCTCGTCTTGTTGAGCTTCGTCTTCTTCCCGATACTCGGTTTTGGAAAATCTCAGTACCGCGGCCCGCAAGGGCGCGAACGCTTGGCTACTGAGCTTTCTTGTTCACACCCTGGCTAGGTCGCCGAACTTCGCATAGTTGGCAATGAAGGCCAGGTGCGCCGATCCTGTTGGTCCGTTGCGGTGCTTGGCGATAATCACCTCGGCCGTGCCCCGGTCTGCCGAATCGGGGTTGTAGACCTCGTCCCGGTAGATGAACATCACGACGTCTGCGTCCTGTTCAATGGCGCCGCTCTCGCGCAGGTCGGCCAGCATCGGCCGCTTGTCGGCACGAGCTTCGAGATTTCGCGAGAGCTGGCTCAAAGCGACGACGGGAAGTTGCAGCTCACGAGCGAGGATCTTTAGGCCTCGGGAGATCTCGGATATCTCCACCTGCCGGTTCTCCGCCGAGGACCGCCCGGTCATGAGCTGCAGGTAGTCGATGACAACAAGGCCGATCCCGTCCGAAGACCGCATCCGGCGCGCCTTGGCGCGGATGTCCATGATCGTCACGTTCGGGTTGTCGTCGATGAATAAAGGGGCCGTGTCGATGCGGCCGATGGCGCTCGAGATGCGGGGCCAGTCGTTATCGGCCAGCCGCCCGTTGCGCAGCTTGGTGACGTCGAGACGGGCTTCTGCGGCCAGCACGCGCTGGGCGATCTCCAGATGGCTCATTTCAAGCGAGAAGAAGAGGACAGGCACCCCGTGGTTGGAGGCGGCATTGGCGGCCAGACCGAGCGCGAAGGCCGTCTTTCCCATCGAAGGCCGGGCGCCGACCACGACCAGGTTCGACGGCTGCAGCCCGAAGAGGAGAAGGTCGAGCTCTCCATAGCCCGTAGGCACCCCTGTGATCGTCTCGCCCCGGCCGTAGAGGTGGTCAAGCCGTTCGAGGCTCTCGGTCAACAGGTCCTTCAACGAGCGCACCGAGTCCGAGGTGCGTCGTTGCGCGACATCGAACACGAGGGCCTCAGCCTGGTCGAGCGCCCCGGCGATGTCGGTTGGGACCTGGTAGCCGATCTCGGCGATCTCGTGCGCCACGCCTATGAGACGCCGGAGCAGGGCATGCTCTTTCACTATGCGTGCGTAGCGACCGGCGCTCGAGATCGCCGGCGTATTGGCCTGCAGGGCGATGAGCGCCGCCGCTCCGCCCGAGGCGTCGAGCACACCGGTCCGGCGGAGCTCCTCGGGGACCGTCACGAAGTCGGCAGGCTCGCCCCTGGCGTAAAGCGAGGTGATCGCTGAGAAGATGTGGGCGTGAGAGGGCTTGTAGAAGTCTTCGGCGCTCACCTCCTCGACGACGACCGCAATGGCGTCCCGAGACAGCAGCATCGCCCCGAGCGCCGACTCCTCGGCGTCGAAGTTGTGCGGGGGGACACGTGAGACTCCGCCGCCCGAGACGCTCGCGGCCGGTCCCTCGACTCGGCGGCGCCGAGACGCGTCAGGAACGGGCTGGAGAACTGTCATCACGACAAGGATGGACCGTTCGCGCTGTTGGGCGCTAGGGCCGGATCCTGTGGATTACCCCCAGAAAATCTGGAAAATCCTGTGCACGGAGCGTGGACAAGCCCGCCCGGTTCGTTGCGCGGTGAAAGCACCGCTTGGACCTGCAGTCTCGTCGCGAGCGCAATGGGCCTTTTTCAAGCTCATGGCTCTACCATGGCACCGGGGTGTGTCACCGCCGGGCCGAGGCTCAGCTGGAGCTGACGACCTCGAAGGTGAGGCGGAACTCGACCTCGGGATGGAGCCGCACGCCCACCTCGTGGGAGCCGAGCGTCTTGATGGGCTCCTCGATGACGAGCCGCCGCCGGTCGAGGTCGACGCCAGACTGGCGCGAGACCGCCTCTACGATGTCAGAGGCGGTGACGGAACCGAACAGCCTTCCCTCGGTACCGGAGCGGGACTCGATCCGGAACACGATCGGGACGAGCTTGCGGGCTATGGTCTCGGCACCCTCACGGTTGCGGGCGTCCTTTAAGTCTCGCGAGCGGCGCATCGAGGCCGCCTGGCCCTCGATGCCCGAGTTGGCCAGGATCGCCCGGCCCTGAGGCACGAGGTAGTTGCGCGCGAAGCCATCGGACACCTCGGTGATGTCCCCTCGCTTTCCCACGCCGGGGACGTCTGCACGCAGGACGACTTTCACGCTTCGCCCGCCTCGTCTTCTGCGCCGGCCAATGCCAGCTCGAGCTCGCCTTCATCGGGCTCGGAGTCGTCCTCCTCGTCGTCAGGCACCGTGTCGGCCAACAGGGCCTCCAACTCTGGCTCTTCTGCGGCATCTGACCGCGAGGGTCCCCGGCCCGGACCGGCACCCCTGCCGGCACCGCGACCGCTCGGTCGCTCGCTCGTCGTCCGCTGGGTAAAGGGCAGCAAGGCGAGCTCGCGCGCCGTTTTGATGGCGAGCGCCACCTCGCGTTGGTGCTGAGCGCAGTTGCCGGACACGCGCCGCGCCCGGATCTTTCCCCGGTCGGACATGAACTTGCGCAGCAGGTTCACGTCCTTGTAGTCGACCCAGGTGGCGTGGTCCTTGCAGAAGATGCAGATCTTCTTCTTGGTCCGCCGGCCGGTCTCTTTAGGGGCGCGGCGAGTGCCGCGGTCCCGGTCGTTGTTGCGCGCCATCTAGAACGGCTCCTCGTCGTAGGACCCGAACGCGTCGCCGGCCGCCGGAGCGGGTTGCGCGTTCTGGTGCTGGGCGGCGCCTCGGCCTGCCCCGCCTCCGGGGCCAGCGTCGGGTCCGCGTCTCTCGTTCTTCACCACTTGTGCCGTCGCCCAACGCAGGCTCGGACCTAGCTCGTCGGCCACTACCTCGATCTTGGACCGCTTGTCTCCCTCCGCCGTCTCCCAGCTGCGCTGTTCGAGCCGGCCAGTGACGATCACCCGTGCCCCCCGTGTCAGGGTTTCGCTCACGTTCTCAGCCATCTCCCGCCAACAGACGACGTCGAAGAAGGACGTTGCCTCCTCCCATTCCTGGGTCTGGCGGTTCTGCCAACGGCGGTTGACCGCCAGTCCGAAGCTCGCGGTGGCTTGCCCGTTCGGGGTGAAGCGCAGTTCAGGGTCACGCGTGACATTGCCCACGAGCGTGACGGAATTTCCGTTCGACATTTCCTTGTCTCCAGTTCGCTCAGCTCGCCGCTTTGATCCGGGCAGCCTTGCGAGCAGCAGTCTGACGACGCTTGGCCTCGGCGCGAAGGGCGCGCCCGCTCTGCTTGTCCGGCTGGCGGATCACCTTGTGGCGCAGCACGATGTCTTCAAGAGTCAGCATCCGGTCCAGCTCGGCCACAAGGGTCGGCTCGGCCGTGAACTCGATAAGGACGTAGTAACCCTCGCTGCGGTGCTTGAGCTCGTACGCGAACGCTCGCCGCCCCCACCGCTCGGCGCGCCCCGGGTTGCCCCCGCGGTCGCGCACCAGCGATGTGATTCGGTCGATACTTGCGTTGATGTCGCCGTCTTCAAGGCCGACATCGAAAATAACCATGACTTCGTAGGGCCGCACTGCGGCCTCACCTCCTCCGGACCCGGCGCACTAGGCCTCCGGGGCCCCGATTCAGACGGGGCAGGGGTACAAGGGACCGCGCCATGGTAGCCGAGGCTGGCCCCGGCCGGCGCAAGACGTGGTGCACGCCCCGATCCTCCCAGGTCGCTGTGTCACCGCCCCGAAAGGCCGAGCGAGGCTCGCAGCTCCGCTGAGGCATGGTAGGACTCGGCGTCGGAAGGGTAGCGACCCGCCCGGACGTCGGCCGCCCACTCGCTCACCGCCTTGGTGGTGGCGCTGCCCAGGTCCGCGTAACGGCGCACGAACCTGGCCGGATCTCCTTCGGCTAGTCCCAAGAGATCGTGCAAGACGATCACTTGTCCGTCGCAGGCCGCCCCGGCGCCGATGCCGATCGTGGGGATGTCCACCTCGGCGGTTATCCGCTCGGCCAAGGCGTCGGGCACGCCTTCAAGTACGACCGCGAAACAGCCCGCTGCCGACAAAGCGGTGGCGTCGTGACGCAGCTCGCTGGCGGCGACCGCCTCGCGGCCTTGGACCTTGTAACCACCCATGGCGTTGACGGACTGGGGCGTGAGCCCCAGGTGCCCCATGACGGGGATCTCGGCGTCGACTATCGACCGGATCGCGTCCACACGGCGACGTCCGCCTTCCAGCTTGACCGCTTGCGCCCCGGCTCGGACCAGCGCCGCGGCGTTGCGGACCGAGTCACTCGCCTCGAGGTGGTAGCTGAGCCAGGGCATGTCGCCGAGAACGAGGGCCCGCGGGTGGGCGCGGGCGACCGCTGCCACATGGTGGGCCATATCCTCGATTCCCACGTGCAATGTGTCCCCCTGACCAAGGACCACCTCGGCGAGGGTGTCACCGACGAGGATTATGTCGACCCCGGCCGCGTCCACGAGGCGGGCAAAGGGAGCGTCGTAGGCGGTGATCATGACGATCGGGTCGTCTCCCCGGTGGCGCTTTCGCGCGTGGATCTCCGGCACCGTCACCGAGACTGTCATTTTCGGACCTCCTCCCGTCCGGCGCACAAGGCTGCCGGCGGTCAATCAGCGGTCATGGCCTCCTGGGGCGAACACACTCAAGAGGTGATTCCAGGAACAGCCCGTGCATACCTCGACCAGGTAACACGCCACTTCGGAGCTCTTGCGGACAGCCTTGGAAAGTGTCCGGAGGTCGGTCAGCGGCAGCCCACCGGGGGGAAGGCCAGGGCCAAAAGCGAAGGTGACATGGACGAGCTGCTCGTGTTCGCAAATGGGGCACTCGGTGTCGGTCTCCCGCCCTAGGTTCCTCGCTACCCGCAGCAACTCGGGCTGGGCGTCACAGACCTCGAGCCTGCCGAGTCGACCCCGTCTGTACTCCTTTACGATCGACTCACGCATGAGCCGGTACTCGATGCGGCCCGGACACGCGTGCCCGCCGATTCCGAACTTCGACTGGGGACCGCTCCGGACGCTCGACATCGCAGCCAGGCTACCGTGCCCGCCACCCCGGTCCCGACCGAGGCCCTCTGGAAAGCCTCGCTAGCCGGTTGCGCCACATGAGCCAGAAGACGAAAGTTGACGGGCTCAGCAGCACGAGCTCGATGGCCAGTGGCCGTCCCCCGAAGAACGGCACGAGGATCAGGGCCAGGTCCCAGGAGACATGCACCACGATGAAGGGGGCAAGGCGCCTGAAGCGCATGTAGACGAGAACGCTCGCCAGCGCCCAGGCGGCGATCGGAAGCACCCCCCAGCCGTAGTAGACGTGGTACGCAATCCTCACCAGGACCGCTAGCGCGACGACAGCCGCTGGCCTAAGCCCGAGCTGTTCGAGCCGGCGCACCAGGTAACCGAGGACGACGATCTCCTCGACGACCCCGGCGGTTAGGGCGTTGCCGGCGCCCAGGATGGCGAAGTACCCGGGCAACTTCTGGCTCGAGGGATTGATCGCGCGGACATGGGCGGCGTGAAGCAGGAGCGAGACACCGACCTCGGGCACGAGAAAGCAGCACAAGAAGACCGGGAGCAAGAGCGCGAGGTCCTGGCGCAGGTCGGAACCGTCGAGATTGATGGCACGGCCACCTCCTTCCCCAGAGACCCAAAGCAGGTAGAGGACAAGCGCTGCGGCCCCCAGCGGCTCGAGGGCCAACAGCATGTCGACGAGGAAGGAGAGACCTAGATGCGAGGTGATGGGGAGTGGGAACCGCCCTGTCGTGCCCTCGTGGACAGCCGCTTGGATGAGGACGGCGAGGGCGTTTACGACATAAGGGAAGGGAAAGATCGCCAGCACTATCAGGACCTCGACGCGCAGGCGGCGGCGCTTCGACGGCTCGACAGCGCTCACGGGCCGAGCGATGGGCCGCTCGCGCTCTTGAGGCCGAGGCGGTGGAGAGGTGAACGAGGTCCACTCCCGCCCGTCCCACCAGCGCAGCGGCGCCATGCCCCATGGATCGCGGTACCAGGCGGGGGGCGGCGAGCCCGAAGGCGGGGTCGTGCCCTGCGGGGTCATTCCGGGGCCGGGTGCGTCACCCACGACCGCGCAGCGTAGTTGCAGGCCCGGCTAGGCCTTCCCACTATGTTCACAGTGACGCACGACATATCGCATCGATATGTCGTGCTGATACACTCGTCGTGAAATGCTCGAGTTGGCGATCCTGGGACTGTTGAAAGAGCACCCCATGCACGGCTACGACCTGCGCAAGAGGCTGCGCGGTGACTTTGGGCTGCTCTCGAGCCTCTCGTTCGGGTCCCTCTACCCCGCCCTGGCCCGGCTCGAGGCCTCCGGGGCGGTCCATGAGGTGAGCGCTGGGCGTAGCCCGCAGGCACCGTCGCCCGGAGCCTTCTTGTCCGCCGGCTCCATCGCCGGTGAGCGGGCCGCCTTCCGAGCCCGTCTAGCCTCCCGGCGTGCCACCGCCAGCCGTTCGGGGGCGGGCACGCGGGGGCGGCGCGTCTACGAACTGACTTCCCGTGGGGACGAGCTGTTCCACCACCTGCTCGAGAGCGAGGAGCCCAAGCCTGAAGGCGGGCGCGGTTTCGCGTTGCGTTGGGCCTTTGCCCGATATCTGAGCCCTGAGGCACGTCTGGCGCTGCTACAACGACGGCGTGCCCAGCTGCTCGACGCTCGCGAGGGCTCGCGCCGCGCGGTCGAGTCACCTTGGCGCCCCCTCGACAGGTACCAACGCTCTCTCGTCGACCACGCCACCGAGGCGACCGAGCACGACCTGAGCTGGATCGACCGGCTCATCGCCGCCGAGCAGACGTCTCAGATCCCACCACCCACGCCCGAGGAGATCCCCGCCGCGCCAGATCCAAGCCTTAGCCAACCAGTCCGAAGTCGTGAACGCGGCCGTTATGCACGCGAGCCCGACCTCTAGGAGCACATTCACCGAAAGGAGCGAGCCATGACCACCGCGGCCCGCAAGATCAAAGTCGCCATCGCCGGAGTAGGCAACTGCGCCAGCGCGCTCGTACAGGGGATCGAGTACTACCGCGATGCGGACCCCGAGGACCGGGTCCCAGGTCTCATGCACGTCTCCCTCGGCGGCTACCACGTCGGTGACGTCGAGTTCGTGGCAGCCTTCGATGTGGATGCGGCGAAGGTGGGCCTGGACCTGTCCAAGGCGGTCTTCACCTCCAACAACAACACGATCCGCTTTTCCGAGGTACCGGCGCTCGGGGTCACCGTGCAGCGCGGACCTACCCTCGACGGGCTGGGAAAGTACTACCGCAAGGCCATCGACGAGTCTCTCGCCCCACCTGTCGACGTAGCCGATGTGTTGCGCCGCAGTGGCGCTGAGGTTCTCGTCGCTTACCTGCCCGTCGGCTCTGACGCGGCGCAGAAGCACTACGCGACCGCTGCCATCGAGGCCGGCTGTGCCTTCGTGAACGCTATCCCTGTCTTCATCGCCAGTGACCCGGAGTGGGCCGACCGCTTCACTGCCGCCGGCCTGCCTGTCATCGGCGACGACATCAAGAGCCAGGTCGGCGCCACCATCGTCCACCGCATCCTCACCCGCTTGATGGAGGACCGGGGCATGGTGCTCGACCGCACTTACCAGCTGAATGTTGGCGGCAACATGGACTTTCAGAACATGTTGGAGCGCGAACGCCTCGAGTCGAAGAAGATCTCAAAGACCCAGGCCGTCACGAGCCAGATCGACCGTGCGCTGCCCGACGACTCGGTGCACATCGGGCCGTCCGACTACGTGCCCTGGCTGGCGGACCGCAAGTGGGCCTATATCCGGATGGAAGGTCGCAACTTCGGCGACGCCCCCCTTAACATCGAGTTGAAGCTCGAAGTGTGGGACTCCCCGAACTCGGCGGGCGTGATCATCGACGCCATCCGTTGCGCCAAGATAGGCCTCGACCGGGGCCTTGCCGGACCACTCATCGGCCCCTCTGCCTACTTCATGAAGTCCCCGCCGGTGCAGTTCCACGACGACGAGGCGTACTGGATGGTCGAGGACTTCGCGGGTACCCCCGAGGTGCCCGGGGCTCGCCGGCCGCGACCGATCAGCTAGGGCCCTCGGGACGCTGCGCCCTCCGCTCGGCCCACCAGGCGTCGAGGCGGCCCAAGATCTCCTCCTCGCCGAGAACACCTTCGTCGAGGCGGATCTGCAGCAAGAAATCGAGAGCGGCGCCCACATCGCGACCCGGCGGGATCTTGAGGTGCTTCATGACAGCCACACCGTCCATCTGGGGACGGATGGCGCCGAGCTCCTCTTTTTCGCGCAGCTCCGCCAAGCGTGCCTCGAGCTCGTCCATGCGCAGGGCGAGCTCTCGCGCCTTGTTCTGGTTGCGTGTCGTGCAGTCGCAGCGTGTGAGCTCGTTGAGCCGGTCCAAAAGCGGGCCGGCGTCATTGGCGTAGCGGCGCACGGCTGAGTCGGTCCAGCCCATCTTGTAAGTGTGGAAGCGCAAATGGAGCTCCACGAGCTGGGCGACATCGTCGATGACCTCCGTCGGGTACCGCAGCTCGGTCATGCGCTTGCGGGCCAGCTTTGCCCCGACGACGTCGTGGTGGTGGAAATGGACCCCACCGGGCCCGATGGAGCGCGTAAGGGGCTTTCCGACGTCGTGGAAGAGGGCCGCCAGGCGCAAGGTCCTGTCCGGAGTCGTCTTACCGATGACTGCGACGGTATGGGCGAGGACGTCTTTGTGACGCTGGATCGGATCCTGCTCGAGAGCGAGCGCGGGGAGCTCGGGGAGGAATTCCTCAGCGAGGCCGGTGTTGACGAGGAACCACAGTCCGTCGGCCGGGTCCGGCAACAGGAGCAACTTGTCCAGCTCGTCGCGGATCCGCTCCCTAGAGACGATCTCGAGCCGGGAGTGCATCGCCTCAACCGCAGTCACAAGCTCGGCGTCGGGCTTGAGGTAATAGCCGGCGATGAACCGGGCCGCCCTGAGCATGCGGAGAGGGTCGTCCGAGAACGACACCTCCGGGTCCAGCGGTGTCCGTAAGCGCCGAGCTGCCAGGTCGCCTATGCCGTCGAAGGGGTCGACGAGCACGAGCTCGGGCAGGCTCAAGGCCATGGCGTTCACAGTGAAGTCGCGCCGCGACAGGTCCGTCTCGATGTCATCGCCGAAACGGACCTCGGGCTTGCGGGACTCGGGCACATAGGCCTCGGCCCGGTGGGTCGTGATCTCGAAGCGGCGCCCGGCCCGCATGAGCCCGATCGTTCCGAACCTCTTGCCCTGGGTCCAGAACGCATCGGCCAGCTCGGCCACGAGCGCCTCGACCTCGTCCGGCGTGGCATTGGTCGTGAGATCGATGTCGGCTTCAGGGCCGGGCTCACCTCCCCCCGGCCGCCCGGCGATGCCGTCGCGCACCGGTCCCCCTACGAGGAACAACCGCTTCCCGGCCGCCTGAAAGCGCTCGGCGATAGGCGCCGTCGCCTCGAGCACCGGACGTAGGCGCTCGGGCACGCCGTCGTTGGATCCGTGTTGCTGGCTCATCGCCTTCGCGCCGCCCTGTGATATCGAGCGGCAGTGGCCACGATCTCGCGGGCACCGTCTGTGATGGCGCCCTGCGAAGCTGGCTCGGGACGAAAATCGAGACCGCCCATCGCAGCCACGCAGGAACCGACGCAACTCGCGAGCGATTCGAGGTCGTAGCCTCCCTCGAGAAAGGCGATCAGGCGCCCGCGCGGCACGAGGCGCACGGCCTTTTGGGTCAGGTCCGCGAAATCCCCTGCCGTCAGGCCGAGATCGGTCAAAGGGTCCGCCCGGTGGGCGTCGAACCCAGCCGAAATGAGCAGCCAGCTCGGGGCGAACTCCTCCGCGAGGGGGATCACAACCTCGTCAAAGGCGAGGCGGTAGACGTCCCCGGTCGTCCCGGCCGGGAAGGGCAGGTTCACTGTCGCACCTTGACCCGCGCCTGTCCCAGTCTCGCTGAGCGAGCCGGTGCCCGGATAGAAGGGGAACTGGTGCAGCGACACGTAGAGAACCTCAGGACGTTTGTAGAAGATCTCCTGGGTGCCGTTGCCGTGGTGGGCGTCCCAGTCGAGCACCATGACATGCTCACCTTGGGCGGCGAGCATTCCAGCGGTGATGGCCACGTTGTTGAAAAGGCAAAAGCCCATCGCCCTGCTGGCAAGGGCGTGGTGGCCGGGGGGTCTGACCGCCAAGAAGGCGCTGTCACCCTCGCCGTTGCGAAGCCGCTCGACGGCGTCGAGCCCCGCCCCCGCGGCCCGCAGGGCGGCATCGAAGGAGGCCGGGACGGCGAATGTGTCGTGGTCGAGGTGACCGCCGCCGTTCAAGCAGTGCTCCTCGATGCGCTCGATGTAGGGCGGGTAATGGACGATCTCGAGCTCGGACCGGGTGGCCCGACGAGGCTCGAAGGGCACGACGACCGAGGCCGCGGGCGAGCTGTCGACGCCCGCGAAGACCGCCGCCAGGCGCTCGGCACGCTCGGGGTGCCATCTTTCTGCCGCATGTGCTGCGAATTCCTCGTGTCGTCCGAGCAGCACTACCATTCCACGACCGTACCGCCCCTGTGCTCGGTGCGTGGCAGCCTCAACGCGGCCGCGTCGTGTGTCACCAGGGCGCCGTTTCAGTTGTACGAGGGCCCACCTGTGTGAGCACGCCGCGCGCCTATAGGCTCGCTGCGTCTCACGTGTCCGATCGGAGGACAAGACCGCCGTTGCCGTTTGCCTCATGGGTCAGCGATCGATCGGCGTTGGTGCCGCTCGGGAGACTCGCGGCATGCGCCCGTTGCGCGCTCATCGCCGTCCTCCTAGCAGTCGGGCCTGTCGCCCGGATCGCTCCCGCCGCGGCGCAGAGCCCCGCGAGCGGTGCCATCACCTTGACGTCCCAAGACATCTGGGTACAGCGTTCGAACGTCCCCCTCCGGCTCGGCTTGAAAGTCCGCTCTTCGATACCCGCCCACGATCTCCTCGTCTCGGTGGCCCTCTACGCCGAGCCCGACCAGTCCGCGCTCGCGAGCCGTGACGAGTTCGAGGCCACGCTCGCCGGCCAGCTGGCCGGGCTGAACCAGCTCGCTCCCACTGCTGAGTTCACTCTGCACACGATCTCCGACGCCCACGGCGCGGTGAGAATCTATGTCAGCGGGTCGGAGCTGGCGGGCCGGGTGCCGCGCCGCCTTAGCCCGGATGAAGCCGTCTTCCAGCTTCCCTGCCCACCAAGCTATGGAGGCTGTGGCGGCGTCTACCCGCTCGAGGTCTCCCTCGACGACGTTCTCACGGGCCAGCCGCTCGACTCCTTTACGACCTACGTGGTCGTCGTGCCTTCTCCGGTTGCCCCCCAGTCGCGGCTGCGCTTTTCTTTCATCGTGCCTGTCGGCGCTTCCCTGGCGCTCACCGCCGGAGGGCGCCCGGTCGTGCCGGCGAGGACGCTCGCAGAGATGGACACCATCGCCGACGCCGAGGCGAGCTGGTCCAAGCTGCCGCTCACCGAGTACCTCTACGGTCAGTTCCTCCTCGCACTCGCGCGCAATCCCAAACATGCCCGCCTCGAGAGCACCGTCGCTTATGGCGGTCTCGACACTCTGGTCGCCGGTCCCTTCAGCGCCGTCGACCCGACCCGCCTCGTCCGCTCTGGGCTCGAGGCCGACCTGACCAGCCAGATCGACCGGAGCGACGCGGTTTTCACCAAGGTGTTCCACAGCGCCGCCAACCCAGATGTCTATGTCGCGACGACGCCGATCGGGACGCGGGCCCTGGCCGCTCTTGCCGCCGACGGCGTCAGGTACCTCGTCGTCCCCCGGGCCAGTCTCGAGTCGGTCACCGGTGGTCCACCGGACGCAGTGCAGTGGCCCTACACGCTCTCGGCGCCCTTTGTCATCCAGGGTTCCAAGGTGAAGGGACTGCAAGCCGACGACGGCCTCGAGTCACATCTCACCGCTGCGGGCGGCCCGGTACTGAGAGCCGAACAGCTCCTTGCCGACCTGGCAGAGATCTACTTCGACTCGCCGGACTTCCAGAGCCCGAGGGGAGTCGCCCTCGTCGCTCCCGACAGCTGGCTCCCAAAGCTCTCCTTCCTAGGTGCCATGCTGCGCGGCCTTCGTTCCAGCCCCATCGTCACCACCGTGCCGATCGGTGAGCTCTTCGCCACTGTCCCCCTTGGGAGCTGCCAGGCCCCGCCAGCGGAGGTGACAGGATGCTCGGCCGCTGTGAGGTCGCTCTCGAACCCGGACCTCGCTGGCAAGGCGTCTGTCACCTCGGGCCAGCTCGGGGTAGCACGCGCCCAGCTCGCCGAGCTGACTTCGGTCATCCCGACCGGCGCGTCCACGATCCACAACATCGAGGACGCCATCTTGTTGGCAGAGACGGCCGGGCTGACAGGAAACCTCCGCCGGGCATACTTGTCCGCCCCCCTGGACGCGATGCACAAGCTCGGCTCCGAGCTCGGCCTGCCCTCGGGCCGAACGGTGACGGTGACCGCGTCCTCGGCGAGGTTCCCGATCGCCATCACCTCTGGCTCCAAGACACCGGTGCACGTCGTCTTGGCGATCTCTGGACAGGACCTGTCCTCGTCATCGGCTATCCCCGTAGTGCTCAAGCACGGCACGACGAGCTTTATCGTCCGCGTGCACACACGCACCTCGGGCGACTCGAGCCTGCAACTGCAGCTCCTCTCGCCTGAGGGGCACCTTCAGCTGTCGCGCGCCGAGCTTACGATCAGGTCCACGGCGATCTCGGGTGTGGCGATCGGGCTCACCGTGGGCGCAGCTGCCTTCTTGTTCTTCTGGTGGTTCCGGTCGGCATCGGGGCGGCGGCGCCGCCGCCGCAAGCATATGGCAGGCCGACTGCAGCAATCGAGCTCGGAAACGGCTCAGGGCCCGGCCTCGTGAGGCACAGGCGGCACCGCTCCTACGGCCTCGGTGATCAGCGGCCGATCTACAAAGGGCGTTTGCCGCGCACCTTGCCCGGGATACCTGCGCCTGCCGGACTCACCACCGGGAGGAGACCGGATGGCTACCCGGGCGCCCGCGTCCAGCTCCCAGCGAGAAGCGGTGGCCGCCCCGGTATGGGGACCGCCACCGCCTACGTCGCGGCCGGGACGCTGTTGTCGCGCGTCACGGGGCTGCTGCGCATCCTCGTCGCCATCTACGCCCTCGGGTACTCGAGCCTTTCAGACTCTTTCAACCTGGCCAACAACACACCGAACATCGTCCACGACCTCGTCCTCGGCGGGATCCTCACCGCCACCTTCGTCCCCGTCTTCGTCTCTCACCTCGCGACAAGGTCTGAAAAGCAAGCCGTTGAGTCAATCTCCGCCGTGCTGACGCTGGCAGGTGGCGTACTCATCGCAGCCACCGTGGTCTTCTACCTCGCCGCTCCCTACATCATCGATCTGTACACCGTTGGCAGCCATGGCCCGGCTATCGCCACCGAACGCCAGGTCGCCACCTACCTGCTGCGCCTTTTCTCCCCGCAGTTGCTCGCCTATGGGGCCATCAGCCTCATGACGGCGGTGCTCAACACCGCACGTCGCTTCTCCGCCCCCGCCTTTACCCCGATCCTCAACAATGTCGTCGCGATAGCCATCCTGCTGGCCTTTGCCGCCATCGGTCACACTCACAGCCTTACGCAGGTACGAGGGGACCACCGCCTCATGCTCCTGCTCGGGGTCGGCACGACGCTCGGGGTCGTCGTCCAGGCCCTGGCCCTCGTGCCGAGCCTGCTCTCGTGCGGGTTACGAGTCCGGCCGCGCTGGCGTCCCGACGATCCGGCGGTCCGGGAGATCATAAGCCTCTCCGGCTGGACCTTTGGCTTCGTCATCGCCAACCAATTGGCGGTTTTTGTCGTGTCGGCCATCGCCGTCAGCATCGGTGCAGCGACGTTGACCGCCTACACGTACGCTTCGACGTTCTTCCAATTGCCTTTTGGCATAGTGGCGGTCTCGGTCATGACGACGCTCTCGCCCGTGCTCGCCGCACGCTTCGCGAAGGGCGATATGGCCGGTTTCGCACGGCACTTCGGTCTCGGGCTTCGCCGCACGCTCGCCGGCGTCATCCCTGCTGTCGTCGGGTACTTGTTGTTGGCAAGACCGGCCATCTCCCTCATCTCGCTCGGGGCGGGACACCATTCGGGCGGGGCTCATCTGACGGCAACGATGCTGGAACTCCTCGCCCTCGGCCTGCCAGGGTTCTCCACCTACCTTCTCGCCATCCTCGCCTTTCAGGCGATGCGCGACACGCGGACGCCGTTTTTCTTGTACCTGTTGGAGAACGGGCTGAACATCGTGCTCGCCTTCGTGTTTCGCAGCACGCTCGGGGGCAGGGGGCTTGCCCTTTCCCTGGCCGTTGCCTACTCAGTGGCCGCCATCGCCGCCCTGGCGATGCTCCGCGCACGCGTGGGCGGCCTCGGTGGCCTGATCGTGGTCCGCTATGTGGTCCGTACGATCATCTGCTCGCTCATCATGGCCTTTGTCGTGGCCCTTGTCCTGGCCGGCGTCGGATCAGACCAGGGCATCGGGCTTCTAGAACGCGTGGTGGCGGGCGTCGTTGCAGGCGTCGTTACCTACAGCCTGGCGGCCGGACTCGCCGGAAGCCTTGCCGGCTGGCAGACTTCGAGGCGACGGCACGCGAGCGCTAGGGAGAGTGCAAATGGCCGGGATAAGAGTCGTAACCGATAGCGCAGCTGACATCCCAGAAAAGCTCGTTGTAAAGCACGGGATCGCTGTCGTCCCGCTCGACGTCCGATTGGGCCAGTGGGGGCCCGACGAGATGCGCTCGATCGATCCCGCGGAATTCTGGCGCCGTTGTGCCATCACCAACACATTGCCTGAGACTTCTGCTCCCTCGCCCGGCGCGTTCGCAGAGAGCTTTTCGAAGGCGGCGGACGAGGGCTGCGCTGGCGTCGTGTGCCTGACGCTTTCCGCAGATCTCTCCTCGACCTACCAGGCCGCCTGCGCTGGTGCCGAGGAAGTGCGCGAAAAGATTGAGGTCCGCGTCGTGGACACGCGGACGGTGACTCTGGGACAGGCCATGGTCGTGCTCGAAGCGGCCGAGGTGGCGGGGGCGACCGGCGACCTCGCCGCAACGGAGGCCGCCGCTCGCCTTGTCGTTCCTCGCATCCGCGTCTTCGGTGCTCTCGACACCTTGGACAACGCCCGCAAGGGTGGTCGCATAGGCGCAGCCAAGGCCCTTATGGGCTCTCTGTTGTCAATCAAGCCGATAATCGAGATCGCCGGAGGAGCTCACGACGAGTCGCGCCAGCGCACCCGCGCCGGCTCGCTCGAGTACCTCGTCAACAAACTGCGCCAGGCAGGTCCGATCGACGGCCTGGCCATCGCCCACTCCGCCGCGCCGGACCTCGAGATGTTCCTCGGCATGTTGGACGGCCTCTACCCGCGCGAAGACATCCTGGTCAACTACATCGGACCCGTCATCGGGACCCATGCCGGGCCGAGGTGCATCGGTTTGTGCTACCGGCTCGCGGAGACCACCGGCAGCTAACCTACGGTTATGGCTTCAGAGCAGTCGTCCCGAGATGACTGGGCTGCGCAACTGACCGAGAAGGTCGGTCAAGTGGTCGAGCTCATCCGTGACCACACGGTCCGTCCCGTGCAGCGCTTCGTCCGCGCCGCCATCTTCGGGGTCCTCGCTGTCTTCGTCGTGGTCTTTGTCCTGGTCGCTGTGGTGATCGGCCTCATCCGGCTCTTGAACAATGAGGTCTTCGACCAACGGGTCTGGGCGAGCTATCTCTTGGTCGGGGGAATCTTCGTGGTCGTCGGGACGTTTATCTCGAGGATGCGCCACAGCCGGAGCTAACCGGCCGGCACAAGGAGAAAGCGAAACAATGGAGTCCGGCGCGACGCGTGAGGTTGTGATCCTCGGTTCAGGCCCCGCGGGCCTGACGGCCGCCATCTATGCGGCAAGGGGTGAGCTGCGTCCACTCGTGCTCGAGGGAGAGCCCTCCTCCACCAGCGATCAGCCCGGCGGCCAGCTCATGTTGACGACCGAGGTCGAGAACTTCCCCGGTTTCACCCACGGGGTGCTTGGCCCCGAGCTGATGGTCTCGATGCGCTCTCAGGCCGAGCGTTTTGGAGCCGAGATCGTGACCGAGAGGGCCTCGCGGGTCGACCTCAGCGCCTCGCCTATCGAGGTGTGGGTCGGCGACCCGCAAGCTCCTGAGCCAACGTTGCGCTCAAGGTCCCTGATCATCGCCACAGGTGCCCGCTCATTGATGCTCGGGGTCCCCAACGAGGCCCGCCTGCTCGGCTACGGGGTCTCGACGTGCGCCACATGCGATGGTTTCTTCTTCCGTGGCAAGCAGATAGTCGTTGTCGGAGGCGGGGACTCTGCCCTGGAGGAAGCCCTCTTTTTGACCAAGTTCGGAGACACGGTGACCGTCGTCCACCGCCGCAAGGAGCTACGCGCCTCGAAGATCATGCAAGATCGCGCCTTTACCAACGAGAAGATCAGCTTCCGCTGGGACTCGGTCGTCACCGACATTCTCGGGGATGACCGTGTGACAGGGGCCCGCCTGCGCGACGTCAACACTGGCGAAGAGTCAGACATCGCTGCTGACGGCGTCTTCGTCGCAATCGGGCACGCTCCGACCACGGAGCTTTTCACCGGCCAGATCGAGATCGACCAAGCCGGCTACATCGTCACCCATGAGGGGACAAAGACCAGCGCCACCGGGGTGTTCGCCTGTGGCGATGTGCAGGACCACGCTTACCGGCAAGCCGTCACGGCGGCGGGTTCGGGCTGCATGGCCGCGATCGACGCCGAGCGATACCTGTCATCGCTCCAAGAGAACTGACGACAAGGAGAACCGTAATGAGCGAGGTCATCACCGTTAGCGACGACACATTTGACGAGGCGGTCGGCCTATCCGACATTCCGGTCGTGGTCGACTTCTGGGCGGAGTGGTGCGGACCCTGCAAGATGGTCGCCCCTATCCTCGATGAGATCGCCACCGCCCAAGCCGGCAAGCTCAAAGTAGCCAAGCTAAATGTGGACGACAATCCCCGTACCGCGCAACGCTTCCAGGTAATGAGCATCCCGACCTTGCTGCTGTTCAAGCAGGGAGAGGCGCAGGCCCGCATAGTCGGGGCGAGGAGCAAGACCCAGATCCTTTCGGAGTTCGAGCCTCACCTCTGACAGACTTCTGCGCCGCGGTGGTCAGGCGCTTCTCCTACCATGTGCGGATGCTCAGACTGCTGCCGAGCTTTTCCCTATGAGCTCTGCACCGGCCGTGCGCCGCAAAGAGGACCTGCTTCCCCTTCGTGAGGGCGACCGCGGTGAAGCAGTCGGCGATCTGCAGGCGCGCCTCAACAGACTCGGTATCGCCCTAGGTCAAGACGCGTTAGGCCTTTACGGTCGGGGGACAGAGCTCGCGGTGCGGGAGTTTCAGTCCCAACGCGGCATTCGCGTCGATGGGATCTGTGGTCAGCAGACCTGGTCGAGCCTTGTCGAAGCCGGTTTTCGCCTCGGCGACCGCCTTTTGTACAGGCGAGTCCCGATGTTGCAGGGAGACGACGTCGCGGAGGTGCAGCGTAGGTTGAGCGAGCTCGGCTTCGATCCCGGCGGTGTGGACGGCATCTTTGGCGACTCCACCCACCTGGCGCTGGCCGAGTTCCAGCGCAACCTGGGCCTTTTGACAGACGGGATCTGCGGCCCAGTCACCCTGGGCGAGCTCACCCGCGTCGAGCCGGTCCGGGGCGGATCCGACCTCGTCTCACCACTGAGGGAGCAGCTGAAGGTGGCCGCCGCCCCGGCAATGCTCAATTGCAAACAGATCGCAATTGGCGAGGAGGGCGGCTTTGCCACCGGTGTAGCGGCTGTCCATAGGGGTCTCGCCTGGGCAGGTGTTCGCTGTCTCGAGCTGCACGATCCGGACTCTCTCGCCCAGGCGTCGGTTGCGAACGCGGCGAAGGTCGACTGCTATATCGGCCTGCGGCTCGAGCCGAGCCACAACGCCGCCACGACCTACTTCTACAGGGGCTTTCGTTACGAATCAGCCGCCAGCCGGCAGCTCGCGGAGCTGCTCGTCGACGCCGCCTCCGACCGGCTGGGCCTACGAAACGCGGGGGCCCACGGCATGGCGGACGTCATCTTGCGCCGAACCGCCATGCCAGCCGTGGTGCTCGAGCTGGGAGCACCCCATGAGGTAGCGATGAAGACCGGCAGGCTCGCTGACGCCGTTCGGGAGGCTCTCGAGCACTGGCTCATCAGCAACCAGGAGTGAAGTGTCCACAACCTCATGCACAGGTTGTGGATCAACTTGGACCAACAGTAGAGGTCGAGAAGGTAACGGCAAAGTAAACTGCAGGTTGGCCTGTTCTCCCTAAACACCCGCTGACCAGGGAGAATCGGGAAACTGGCGGAAAGTCACCACCTTGTGAGCAGCTTCACTGCCTGTGGACAACCGCCCAACCGAAGCCTACGGACTCCAAATCCATCGACCTCAGCTGAAGGTATCGCCGATGATCACCCGGTAGATCCGCTCCAGATCGTCCAAGGTGGCGAACTCGATGACGAGCTTGCCCCGTTTACCCCCCATATCCACCTTCACGCGCGTGTTCAGGCGATCCTCAAGGAGCTCCTCGAGATCGTGTACACCGGGAGGGCTCAGGGAGCGGCCTGGTCTCGTGGTCTTAAGGTCGGACGCGTCGACACTCGAAGGTGCTTCGCCGCTCTCAAGGCCTTCCTCGCCCTGGGTTTCCCGGACAGCCGCCCGGACAAGTTCCTCCAATGCCCGCACGGAAAGCCCTTGGTGGATTGCCTCACTCGCCAGATGCTCCTGGACTGTGCGGTCCGGTGTGGCGAGCAGCGTACGGGCATGTCCGGCGCTGAGTTGGCCGTCTCGTACATAGCGCTGCACTGTCGGCGGCAGCTGAAAAAGGCGGAGCGCATTCGTGACGCCAGCTCGGGAGCGCCCCACCTTCCGAGCTACTTCTTCATGGGTGAGATTGAACTCCTCGATCAGCTGTTGGTAGGCGCCTGCCTCATCCAGAGGGTTCAGGTCCTCCCGGTGCAGGTTCTCGACGAGCGCCTCTTCCAGGCTCATGGCATCGTCGGCCTGGTGAACGAGTGCCGGGATCGATTGCAGACCCGCTCGCCGGGCGGCACGAAAGCGACGTTCGCCCGCGATCAGCTCGAACTCTTCTGGACCGACCTCTCTCACAAGGACGGGTTGAAGGATACCGACCGCCTTGATCGAGTCGACAAGAGCGGACAAACCCTGCTCACCGAACTGGTTACGGGGTTGGAATGGGTTGGGGCGAATCCGGGCGAGAGGCAGCTCGCGGAGCATGGAGCCACCCGAGGACGTCGGTGTCGAGGGAATTAGGGCGCCCAGCCCCTTGCCCAGACCGCTACGCCGGACCACCACTCACCTCCTTTGCGAGCTCGCGATAGGCAATGGCGCCTCGTGAAGTCGGGGAGTGAACAGTTATCGGCTCGCCGAAGGAGGGGGATTCCGAGATTCGCACCGTCCGGGGAATGACGTTCTTGCAGACAGCCGCTCCAAAATGTGTGCGGACCTCCGCGATCACGTGATCCGCCAATCTAGTGCGGGAGTCGTACATCGTTAGGACCATGGCTGAGACCTCGAGCTCCGGATTGAGATTGGCCCTGACGAGCTCGACATTTCGCAACAGCTGGCCGAGGCCCTCAAGGGCGTAGTACTCGCATTGGATCGGTACGAGCACCTCGCTGGCAGCGGCGAGGGCGTTTACCGTTATCAGACCGAGCGAGGGTGGGCAGTCGATGAGGACGTACCCGAAGTCTTCCCGGATCGGTGCCAGCACCCGCTTCAGGCGCAGCTCTCGACTGAAGGTCGAGACCAGCTCGATCTCGGCTCCGGCTAGGTCGATCGTGGCCGGGGCGAGGAAGAGATTCTTGATGTTGGTCGGCTCGACGCAGTCCTCAAGGGGAATATCACGGAGGAGTACGTCGTACATGGAGTGGTCGAAGTTCCTGGCCTCGATCCCCAGTCCCGTGGTGGCATTGCCCTGCGGGTCGAGGTCGACGATCAGGACCCGGTAACCGAGGTCGGCGAGCGACGCCCCGAGATTAACGGTGGTCGTTGTCTTGCCTACGCCACCTTTCTGGTTGGCAATCGCGATCACACGGGGAAGTGGCCGGACGGGCCCTCGGGAATGGTCCCCGGCAAGACCTTCGCCCGCCCCACCGGCCCCCTTTGGGGGAGGCGCTTCAGCCGCTGCGGCTACGGGCTCTGCTAGCTCGTTCCGGTCTTCGTCCTCTAGGTCGTTCATCGCACCTTCGGTTCAGGGGACTGTTCCACGTGAAACATTCCGAGCCGCACGACTGGCTTCTCGCGCCACCGGAGAGGGCAGGCTCTAAGCGAGCATAACACGCCCGTCTTCGACGGGCCGGGGGAATCGGCAAGTGATCTGCCCTTTTCGGCCAGACGTTCAAAGCTCGAGCAGTTGCTCCAGCCGGGCGGCAACGAGCCGGTAACGCGAGACCGGAATCAGGTGCACACCGTGAAAGAGCTTGCTGTCACGAATCTTCAGCACCAGTTCACAAGCGGCTTCGATGCCTGCCTTTGGGTCCTTGTCCACCCGGTCGACCAAGTCGGCGGGGATGTCGATCGCAGGTATCGTCTTGGCAAGATTCTTTGCCATGGCTGCGCTCGCAAGGACTATAACGCCAGCGTAGACAGCGTTTCGTGGTTGAGCTTCCTCCCGCCAGCGCAGGAGTGTACCTAGGGAAAAACCGGCCTGTACGAAGAGAAAATCGGCTTCGTGCTTCCAGGCGGGGAGTGGGCCGAGCCCGGCCACGGCTCCAAGGCGCAGGTCCCCACGATTACTGGCCCGCTCGGTCGTCTGGTCAAAGGCCCGGGCTTCCCGCAACATCGTCTGCACTGTCAGCTCACTCGTGCGGCCACCGACGCGGGGCTCATCTCCACGCACGAGGAGGAACTGGTCGACTCCGTAGGCCTCGGCCGTGAGCAAGTCGCGCTGAAAACCGAGAAGGTTGCGGTCCCTGGCGTTCAAACAAGCTATCGACCGTCCGCCCATCTCCTCGACCTCGTGAGCGACAGCGACACTGGAGACGGTTGCGCGGCCGATGTGGTTGTCGGGAATGAGGAACGTTCCGGCAATGGAGCTCAGAACACCAATCTGGTGGCGAACATGCTTAAGATCCGGCCGGGTCGGAGGCTCGATCTCACACACGAGCTCAAAGCCTTGTTCTGGCATCGGGCTTACATTACCGAGAGCAAGAGAGCCGGCAGGTCCTCAACTGAAGAGGGGGCGCTTGGCCGGGATCCCCGTCCGGCGAGGGTACCGGTCCGGGCAGGCGGACGTCTGGCGGAGAACTGCAAATCCGAAGGCCTCGCGCAGGCTCAGCTCCGGGGTGAGCCCGAGCTCGGCACATTCCTCGGGCGGCCATCTCACTTGTGACGGTGTGGCGGGGCCGGAGGCAGAGCTCTCTGTCACAGCGGGGGGTTCGGAGACGATCAGTCGGCCCCCGACACGCAGCAACGGTGCGGCACACTCGGCCGTTACCGCGGGAGGCGCAGAAGCTTCTCGCGACCACGACGGGGAAACTTGCCCGGTAGAAATCCTCCCGACCGAGCTGTTCCGCTCGGGCGTGGACGATCTCAACCCTTGAGGCGAGGTCGAGCTCGTCCACGGCCCAACGGAGAAAGAGCACCGAACGTCGAGCCGAGTCGAGAAGAACGAGTCGCAGGTCCTGGTTCTCGACGGCCATGACCAGCCCGGGCAGGCCTCCTCCCACGCCGAGCTCGAGAACTGGGCCGTCCACCGGCTCGAGCAGGACCGCTCGCAAAAAGGCCTCCGAGTGGGCGATCTGCTGAGCAACGGGTAAGCCTCCTACCAGAGACCTTCTCCGCGCTTCCAGGAGTACGGCCTCGAGGTGGGTCTCGTGGCCGGCTTGGCTCATCTAATCGTCCGTCTCATCGGGCGCACTTGCCCCAAGGCTGGCGCCAGGCGGCTGCTCAGCTCAGATCTGCCGATTCGTCGTCGCTCTCGGGATCTCCCGCGAGCTCGGTGTCTTCAGAGCTGGCCACGGTTGGCGAGGCCATTGGCCGAATGACAACGTAACGACGTGGTTCTACTCCCTCGGAGGTCGTCTCGAGACCCTCGAGCTCGTTGACGGTATCGTGCACGACCTTACGGTCGGACGGGGACATCGGTTCCAACGCCTCCGGGACACCCGTGCGCAGCACGTCGGCCGCAGCTTCTTGAACAAAACTCCGCAATGCCGCCGCTCGACGTTCGCGATAGCCACCGACGTCGACGACGATCCTGCTCGTGTGCTCGTCTGAATGCCTCTGGACCACCGTTCGCGTCAGCTCCTGAAGAGCTTCAACGGTGGCCCCCTTCGGCCCAACGAGAAGGCCCAGGTTGTCCCCCTCGACGCTTATGTGGATGCCATCGTCCTCGGTGCGCCGGGCGCTCGTCGTGGCGTCGACCCCGAAGCGGGCCACAACCTCTTTGACGAAATCAGTTGCGAGTTGCTGCTGGGTCTCGATGCTCATTTCCGTCTCCTTAGGTGTTCCACTCCGCCGACCTGCGCCACTAGAAGTCTCGAGCAACGAATCAGTGTCGTTCGCGAGCCGGTCTCGACCCCCACGTCCCCGGCCGCGTGATCGGCGGCGGCCGCCTGGGGTGGTGCCCGTCGTCTCGGCGATCGGGCCCATGTCCTCGCCGCGGTCCTCGCCGGCTTTGTTACGAATCGAACCGGAGCCGTTCTGACCGGTTCCTTGAGTCTGGCGGGGCCCACGCTGGGGTCGTGATGTCTTCGGCCTAGCTTCGTCGCTGGCGACCTTTTCCGGCTTGCGGACCGGGCTCTCCTGGCGACGGTGGCCGCGCTCGGTGCCGGTGCCGGTGCGGGGTCGGTGAGACGGCCGCTTTCCGCGGGGCTGTACCGGCCGGACCCGTGCCCTTATACGCCGCGCTGCTCCTGCGCAGGCCGAACATTCCCGACCTCGGCTCTTCGACGACGACGATTTCGGCGTCCTTCTCAGCCACGCCAAGCTGCTCGAGGGCTGCCTCCACGGCTTCCTCGACCGTCTTACCAATTGTCTCGACCCATTCCACCGCTTATCGGCCCTTCCGCGGGCGCTTGTCTCTCGAACGTGGTTGAGACTTGCTCCCGCCACCGGAGGACGCGCCGGAGGGCCGCTGCTGTGTCGACCGTCGGGCGTTCGAACCGTTCCGTGACCCGTTCTGGCCCGTCGAAGCCCTCGCCCCGTTGGAATTCCGCTGTCCGGACCCGCTCGTTGACGCAGCTTTCGATCTGGCTGCGGGTTGTTGTTCCTCGTCCTCATCAGACGACGCCCCGCCCCCACCCGCTGCTGCTGCCTCTCGCATACGGGCAAGAAAGCCCTTAGCCGGTGCAGACCCGGAGCCGGGACTTCTGCCACCGCCCGGGCGCGCACCGCCGCCGGCTTTGGGAGGAGTCGTGTCCGCCGCCGGCAACTCGGCCTTGCGGGCGGTGAGCTCTCTGATGGCGGCGGTGATTGTGGGGTCGTGCTTGTACATCCACTCTTGCTGGCCGACGCGGAACAGGCTCGACACGATGAAGTAGACGCCGACACCGGCGGGGAGGGCAATGTAAAGGACTAGGAAGATGAGCGGCATGTACTTCTGCATCTGCTGCATCTGCTGATTGGCGTTCGCCGCAGCCGGGTTTCTGTTGGTCACCTGCCAGATCGACACGTACTGGAGTCCCACGGCGATGAGCACGAGCACGGCGTAAGGAATGACGTCGACAAGGTGCGGCTGGTGTGTCCGGACCGAGTCGGCCAGGTTGATGCCGAGGACGTGCATCTGGCCGTTGGCCTTGACCAGGTCGTGGTACATCCGGCTCGTCTTGGGGATGTTCTGGGGCGTCGCCTTGACGAGGACCTTTCCGTTCCGGATGATCTCTTTGCCCTGGGCGGTGAGTACATCGGCCGTCTTCGACAGACCCCTGACCACGTCGTAGAGGACGATCAGGACCGGGAACTGGAGGAACATCGGCAGGCAGCCGCCGGTAGGGTTCACCCCGTTCTCCCGGTAGAGCGCCATGACCTCCTCGTTCATCTTCTGGCGCAGTTCCTGGCGCTCGGCCGTGGGCATGCCGGGCTTGGGCTTGTAGCGGTTCTGGATCTTCTTCATCTCCGGCGACAGCAGCTGCATCCGCATCATCGAGCGGGCGCTGGCGGCGTGAGGGGGAAGACGACGATCATCACCGCAATCGTCAAAAGGGCGATGGCAACTGCGTAGTTGGGGACGAGGCCGTAGAAGAAGGCAAGGACATACCCGACGACGACGAATATCGGATGGAGCACCGTGCCGATGATCGAGGTGCCCGCCTTGGCGGTGTGGGTGGCTGCTGCGAGAATCATGTCTTCTCAGCTCGGGACCGGGTCGAAGCCGCGACTTCCGAACGGGCGGCAGCGTGCGACACGTCTTACGGCAAGCCAGCTTCCCCGCCTCGCGCCGTGCAGCTCGATCGCCTCAGCTGCATACACCGAGCAGGAGGGCATGAAATGGCAAGGTGAGGGGCGCCCGGCGCGAGCAGCCTGGTAAGCCCGCAGCAAGAACAACAGGGCGCGCGCGGGCACAGCCGGCCTGGCCTGGACCCTGGTCATCTCACGCCCGCTTGGCTTGCCCGTCTCATTGCTTCGATCATCCTTGCCTCAAGTTCTTGGAACCTCAGGTCGCGAACCCCCTGGTCAACAGCGACGAGGTAAGTGCCGGGGGGCACTGATGCGGCCACTGCCGAGGCAATCGCCCGCATACGGCGGCGGAAGCGATTGCGCTCGACTGCGGTCCCCACCCTTCGGGGCACCGCGAAGGCGACCCGCCGGACTTCATCGCTCTGACTTGCAGGTAAGAACTGTACCCTCACCGGTCCCGACCAGGACCGCAGCCTTGAACGGCGCAGATCGACGAAGGCCGCGCGGCCCCGGACAGGGAGGGGGCGCGTCCCACCCGCCGGACCGTGAGGAACTGGCAAAGCGGTGCCCATTGGCGCCCGTGATTGGGAGAGGCGGGTTAAGCCGACAGCCGCACTCGCCCGCGCCGACGGCGCGCCTTTATGACCTCTCGTCCGGCGCGAGTCGACATGCGATGGCGAAACCCATGCCTTCTCGCCCTTTTGCGGGTGTTTGGTTGGAACGTCCGCTTCATCTCAGCCTCGTTTCGTTCGTTCCGGTGCCGCTCGTCTGGGGTATCTCCCGACGCGGCAATGAGCCGGTGAAGCAGGTGCAATCAACCCGCCAAGATGAACGCTGCATCCGGCGCGCGAAAACACGGGTCCACCAGACGGCAGGGACCGGCCCGGGTAATTTCAGCGCACGATTCCGTCCCGGCCAAGCGGCAGGCGCCAGAGGCAAGCCTCGCGTGGGAGCGGTACGATTCCTGGACACCCTGCGAGCTCGCCCCGCCGTCCACACCTGTGGATGCTGGTGTGGAGAACTTTTCGACCGGAGGGCCTCGAGCTGGTGACTGAAGCGCAGCAACTGTGGAATGACTGCTCGGATTCCCTGAAGTCGCAGGTGTCCGAGGCTACGTGGCGGGCTTGGTTCGCAGCCATCCGCCCAGTCGCGGTCGCCAACGGGACCCTGGTGTTGGCGGTGCCGAGCGGAGTGGTCCGTGACCGCCTGGAGGGAAGGTTTCATGGCCTCGTCCACGACGCCCTCCTCGACTCCTCTGGCAAAGAGGTCCAATTCCGCTTTGACGTGCAGATAGACGACCCGGGCCCTGATGAGATCGTCCTCAACGGAGACGCCTCGCGAAGACTCGAGGTCGAGATGGTTGGGGCGCCTGCGGTGCGCAACGGCCGGCCCGATGTCGGGCGGCTCAGGGACGCCCCGGGGGCCGATGACGTACCTCTCAACCCGAAGTACACCTTCGAGACCTTCGTCACCGGACCTTCCAACCGCTTCGCCCACGCAGCCGCCCTCTCTGTGGCCGAAGCACCTGCACGCTCTTATAACCCCCTTTTTGTCTACGGCGCGGCCGGCCTCGGCAAGACACACCTGTTACAGGCTGTCGGGAACTACGTGCGGGAGAACTTTCCCCGCATGCGCGTGCGGTACGTCTCGACTGAGACCTTCATGAACGAGTTCGTTGAGACCCTCCGCGCGAAGGACGACATGGGCGCCTTCCGGCGGCGTTACCGGGAGTGCGATCTCCTGCTCATCGACGACGTGCAGTTCATGGACAAAAAAGAGTCGCTCCAAGAGGAGCTCTTCCACACGTTCAACTCCCTCTATGGATCTTCCAAACAGATCGTGCTCACATCTGACCGCGCGCCGAGGGCGATAGCGACCCTGGAGGACCGCCTGCGCAGCCGGCTCTTGTCGGGGCTCACGACCGACATTCAGCCCCCCGAGCTCGAAACGCGCATAGCGATCCTGCGCACCAAGGCCGAGCACGAGCACGCGGTTGTCGGAGACGATGTCCTCGACTTCATCGCCACCAAGGTCAAAGAGAACATCCGCGAGCTCGAAGGCGCACTGATCCGAGTGACCGCCTATGCCAGCTTGAACCGCCAGTTGCTGACACGCGATCTGGCCGAGTCGGTGCTGGCCGATTTCGTCGCCTCCAAACAGCCGCGCCAGATCACCTCCCAGCAGATCATCGATATAAGCGCCCGCCATTTTGGCTTCAGCGTCGAAGAGCTCATAGGCCCCAGCCGGCGGCGCCCCCTCGTCATCGCCCGCCAGATCGCCATGTACCTGTTCCGTGAGCTGACCGATTACAGCTACCCAGCCATCGGCCGGGAGTTCGGCGACCGGGATCACACCACCGTGATCCATGCCGTCGAGAAGATCTCCGCTCTCATGAAGGAGCGGCGCCAAGTGTATGACCAGGTCACAGAGCTGAGCGTTCAAATCAAGAACGGTTTATGATCTGTGGATAACACGCTGGTTCACAGAGGATGACCATCGGCTGGTCCCCAGGCGGAGGCGGAGGCCGACACCGGGCTGTGCGATCGGGGGATAACCCTCTTGAGGGCGCAACCCTCCCCAACAGGAAGAAGTTCGGGTTATCAACAATCCCCAGGACCTACTACTCCTGTTGTCTAATTCTTCTAATTAGAAAGGAGTAGAGCATTCCGTGAAGTTCCGTGCCGATCGTGACACGCTTTTGGAGACCCTCGTAACCGCGTCGAGGGCAACAAGCACCCGCTCCGGACCCAGCTTTGGCGTTGTCGGGCTTCGCCTCCAATTGCGCGGCAAGCAGCTTGACGTGTGCGGATCGGACCCCGATCTCGTCATAGAAGCCCGATGCGAGGTCGCCGGGGAGTCCGACGGTTCCGTGCTCGTGCCATCTCGTCTCGTCGTCGACATCGTCCGCTCCTTCGAATCCGGTGCCGTCTCTGTTGTCGCTGGCGAGGAAGAGGTGCGTTTTTCCTCGGGTCGGGCGGAGTTCGTCGTAAGGGTCGCCCTTGGTGCTGAGATCACCCGTCTCGGAGTCCCAGAACAACAGGGCATCGAGATCCCGGCGGCACTCTTTGGCGATGGCCTGCGTCAAGTAGTGAGGGCCGCCCTGGTCGACGACTCGCGAGCCCCCCAGCTCACCGGAGTGCTCATGGTGCCCACCGACGCTGGCCTGCGTCTCATTGCCACCGACTCCTACCGCCTCGCCTTCCGTGACTTCGCCGGCATGACTGTCGTCGAGCCGGACCATCAGGTCCTCGTCCCAGCCAAGGCGCTCTCAGAGGTGCAGCGCCTCGCGTCGGGTGCCAAGGCGGATGACGACCGCAAGATCGTGTTTCGTTACAGCGATCTCGACGCCGTCTTCGAGATCGACGACGTCCGCATCACAACGCGCTTGCTACGAGGGCAATTCCCCGAGGTGGAGCGCCTGATTCCTGCTTCTTACGCTTACCACCTCCGCGTCCACGCGCGAGGACCTCGAGGCGGCGCTGCGCCGGGTCCGCCTCGTCGTGCGAGACACGAAGGACGCCACAACACCGGTGCGCCTGGCTCTTCACGACGGTGGTGTAGACCTCACGGTGCTGACACCCGAGAGCGGTCGGGCCGAAGAGAGCGTCGTCGGGGACTTCCAAGGCGACGACCTCACCGTGGCCTTCAATCCGGGGTACCTGCTCGACGGGGTTGAGGCGGTGAGGGCCGACACCTTGATCCTGGAGGTGAACGACCCCGGCAAGCCTGCTTTGGTGCGCGGTGACGGCGAGGACGAGTACCGGTACCTGCTCATGCCCGTGAAGGTGTCCTGAGCACAGCGCGGATTCTCATGGGTGAGACGGTTATCGTGCGGCTCGAGCTGCACGATTTCCGCAATTTCGAGACCGTGGAGCTGCGCCCGTCATCCGACGGGCTGACTGTCGTGCAAGGCGACAATGGCGCCGGTAAGACGAGCCTGCTGGAAGCCATCGCCTACTGTTCGACGCTTCAGTCGTTCCGGGGCGCGCCGCGCGAGGCGGTCGTGCGGCAGGGGGCTACTCAGGCGAAGTTGCGATGTGACTTGTTGAACGGGCCCCGCAAGGTCGAGGTCGAGGTCGAGGTCGAACCAGGAAGGCGCGACCGCGCTTTCATCAACGCGCAGAGGGTCCCAGGAACACGCGGTCTGCTTGAGGTGCTCCGGACGACACTTTTCACCCCTGACGATCTCGCTCTCGTGAAGGGCGCACCAAGCGGCCGGCGAGACTTCCTCGACGAGGTCCTCATCAGCTCGCACCCCCGCCTCGGCGCGGACCGAGCAGCCCTAGAACGTGTGCTCAGGCACCGCAACGCGCTTTTGCGACAGCTTGGCGGCCGCCTCGACTCCGAAGCGGCGGCCACACTCGACATCTGGGACGACAGGCTCGCCCAGATCGGCGAGCGCCTCGCGTGCTCGCCGCGCCGATCTCGTGGACGACCTCTCCCCTCATGCCGCCGAAGCCTTCGCCATCCTCGCCGGGGGCGCCGGCACCTTCAAGATCCGTTACGCCCGGTCCTGGGAGGGGTCTTTGGTAGAGGCGCTGGCAACCAGTCGCCGCGAGGATCTCCGCCGGGCGACGACCACTGTCGGGCCCCAACGTGACGAGCTTGAGCTCGAAGCGGGGGGGCTAGATGCAAGGACCCGGCTCTCACAGGGTCGTCAGCGTTGCGTGGCCCTGTCGTTGCGCCTGGCCAGCCACCGGCTCATGACCCTTGTGACGGGCGCTGCACCTGTGCTCTTGCTAGACGATGCCTTTTCTGAGCTGGACGAGATCACCGCCCGGGCCCTAGTCGGTGAGCTGCCGGTAGGCCAGGCCCTTTTGACCACAGCCGGTGAGCTACCGCCGGGAGCAGCACCGAGCCTGGTTGTAAAGCTTGTCGGCGGTAGGCTCGAGCTGTGAGGAGTCGCTGGGCGGGGACCGCCCGTGGGTGTGGCGAGACCACGGCTCCTTACGAATCACAAGAGAGCGCCGGCCTGCGTAGAGCGGTACCGATAGGTGACGCCTTGGGCCAGCTGCTTCACGAGCGGGGCATGGAAGACGCTCTGGTGCTCGGTCGCGTCGCGAGTTGCTGGGAGGAAGTAGTCGGGCCTGACATCGCCCGACAGGTCCAGCCCCGGCTCGTTCGCGGGCAGGAACTTGTGGTCTCGGTGAGCCATCCCGCCTGGGCGACAGAGCTCGAGATATGCGGCTCGGCTGTGCTCAGCCGTCTCGCCGAACATCTCGGCGACGCCGCCCCGCAACGCCTGAGCGTTCGTGTGGAGCCGGCCTCGCGCAGGTAGACTGGAGGGGTCGTCGGGAGCCGTACCCGCATCGGTCAAAGGGTCCACCTCCGGCCTGGTTCGCCCGCCACTGTTGGAAGGTCGCGCCCATGGGCTTGGACAGCGGTACTGATGATGAGGCCGACCGGCCCGAGGACTTGGACCATAAGAAGGAGCAAAACGACGTGGTTTCTATGCCGGTGACGCCCGCTTCCTACGAGGCGGAGGACATCACTGTGCTCGAGGGTTTGGAGCCCGTCCGTCTTCGGCCCGGCATGTTCATCGGCTCGACAGGGCCGACCGGACTCCACCATCTCATCTGGGAAGTCGTGGACAACTCCGTCGACGAAGCGATGGCCGGCTTCTGCTCGCGCATTGATGTCACCCTGCTCGCCAACGGGGGTTGTCGCGTCGTCGACAATGGCCGAGGTATCCCTGTCGACCCCATGCCGGGCTACCCGGACAAGACGGCAGCCGAAGTCGTGCTTACCGTGCTGCATGCCGGAGGCAAGTTCGGGGGAGGCAGCTACAAGGTCTCGGGCGGGCTGCACGGTGTTGGCGTTTCGGTCGTGAACGCCCTGTCGACAAAGCTCATCCTCGAGATCGACAGAGGCGGCCAGCGGCACCGGATGGAGTTCGCTGACGGCGGCAGGCCGGTGGGACCCCTCGAGGTGGTCGGTCCCTCCCCGCGGGGACGCACGGGCACCCTCGTCACGTTCTGGCCCGACGCAAGCATCTTCGAGGAAGTCGAATTCAGGGCCCAGACAGTGCTAGAGCGCCTGCAGGTCATGGCCTTTTTGAACCGCGGCCTCGAGATCCGCTTCAAGGACGAGCGTCCCGAGCACGAGGCGGAGGAGACCTACCGTTACACGGGCGGCATCGTCGACTACGTGCGCCACCTCAACACTTCCAAGGAGGCGCTCTTCCGCAAGGTGGCCTCTTTCGTCCAGGCCGAGTCCGACCAGGAGGTCGAAGTCGCCCTCCAGTGGAACACGGGCTATTACGAGAGCATTTACTCCTACGCCAACGGCATCGCCACCAACGAGGGTGGCATGCACGAAGAGGGGTTCAAAAAGGGCCTTACCAACGTGGTCAACAAGTATGCCCGGCAGCGCAACCTCGTCAAAGAGTCCGCCGACAATCTGACCGGGGAGGACATCCGGGAGGGTCTCACGGCGATTGTGTCAGTAAGGCTGACGAATCCACAGTTCGAGGGCCAGACGAAGGCCAAGCTCGGCAACCCCTCCATTCGCTCGCTAGCCGAGAAGGCGACGAACGACAAGCTCGCCGAATGGATGGAAGAGAACCCGAAGGAGGCCGGCCAAATAGTGCAAAAGGCTCTGCTGGCCCAACGCGCCAGGGTGGCCGCCCGCCAGGCCCGCGACCTCACGAGGCGCAAGAACGCCCTTGATGGAGCAGGCCTTCCCGGAAAGCTCGTCGACTGTTCGTCGCGTGATCCCCGCGAGTCGGAGCTGTTCATAGTCGAGGGTCTCTCCGCCCTTGGCACCGCCCAGGACGCTCGCAACCCCCGCACTCAGGCCATCTTGCCGATCAGGGGCAAGATCTTGAACGTCGAGAAGGCCCGGGTGGACAAGATGCTGAAAAACGCTGAGGTCCAGGCGCTCATCTTGGCAATCGGCGCCGGCGTGGCCGACGACTTCGACCTCGACAAGATCCGCTATCACAAGGTGATCCTGCTCGCCGATGCCGACGTCGACGGCTCGCACATCCGCACCTTGTTGCTGACGTTCTTCATGCGCCAGATGAAGGCGCTCATCGAGGCGGGCCACGTCTATGTCGCCCAGCCCCCTCTTTACTCGACCCTCGTCGGGAACTCGAAGGTGTACCTGAAAGACGACGTCGAGCGGGCCCGGTTCCTCGCCGAGCACCCGAACCACACAAAGGAATTCCAACGCCTGAAGGGCCTGGGGGAGATGGACTTCACCGAGCTGCGGGACACCACGATCGACCCTGGTCTCCGTTCGCTGTTGCAGGTCACGATGGAGCAGGCCTCAATCGCCGACGACATCTGCTCGATCCTCATGGGCGACGACGTGGATGTTCGTCGTACCTACATCCAGACCCACGCCAAGGACGTGCGTTTTCTGGATATTTGACTCTTGGCGCCACGGAGCCGGCCAGGCTCGAGGCGTCTGGTTCTGAACACGAGTAGTGGAGGCAGTGCGGTCCATGGCACGAGGCAACGGCAACAATTCGGAGGCGTCCAGCGACGGTGGCGGCGCGGTCGTAGGCGCGATCGAGCCGATCGAGATCCAAGAGGAGATGGAACGCTCCTTCCTCGAGTACTCCATGTCCGTCATCGTCTCAAGGGCGCTGCCTGACGTGCGCGACGGGCTTAAGCCCGTTCACCGCCGCATCCTCTACGGGATGTCGGACACCGGTCTGCGCCCAGACCGGCCGCACGCCAAGTGTGCCAAGGTCGTCGGCGATGTCATGGGGCGCTTCCACCCCCATGGTGACCTGGCGATCTACGACGCGCTAGCCCGCATGGCCCAGGACTTCAGCCTTCGCCATCCCCTCATCGACGGTCACGGGAACTTCGGGGCACCGGGTCCTGACGCCGGCCCGGCGGCAATGCGCTACACAGAGTGCCGTCTCGCCCCCCTTGCTCTAGCCCTCCTCGACGGCATCGACGAGGGGACAGTCGACTTCATCCCGAACTACGACGGCAACGAGGTCCAGCCCGTCGTCCTGCCCGCCCGTTTCCCGAACCTGCTCGTGAACGGGTCACAAGGCATCGCCGTCGGTATGGCGACCAACATCCCGCCCCATAACTTGGGCGAGGTCATCGACGCCACCTTGTACCTGCTCGACCACCCGGAGGCCACCCCGGATGAGTTGATGCACTTTGTGAAGGGGCCGGACTTTCCGACAGGCGCGCTCATTCTGGGTCGAGCCGGCCTGATCGACGCCTACCGGACAGGGCGGGGCTCGGTGAAGTTACGGGCCGTGGCCGAGATCACCGAATCACGTTCGGGGGCCGACCAGATAATCGTCACCGAGATCCCGTACCAGACCTCGGTGGCGGGCATCGAGATGAAGATCGCCGACGCTATCGACTCGGGCGACTTGACCGGGATATCGAACGTGCAGAACGACTCGGCGGGGCGGGTGTCGCGCCTTGTCATCACCTTGAAGCGGGACGCCAACGCCAACGTCGTACTGAACAACCTCTACAAGCACACCCCGCTGCAAAGCACCTTCGGTGTGCATGTCCTCGCCCTCGTTGACGGTGTGCCGCGACTGTTGAACCTCGCCCAGGCCCTCACTGCTTACGTGGCCCACCAGGTCGAGGTGGTGACGAGACGTTCGCAGTTCCGTCTCCGCAAGGCACTCGCACGGGCGCACATTGTCGAGGGCCTGCTCCGCGCCATTGACATGCTCGATGCGGTCATCGCGACGATCCGCGCCTCGGCCGACCGCCCCGAAGCCCGCGCCAACTTGATGCAAGAGCCGTTCTCCTTCAGCGAGGAGCAGGCGAACCATATCTTGGACATGACCCTTGGCCGGCTCACCCGGCTTGGGCGCAGCGAGCTGGAAAACGAGATGGCTCAACTCAGAGAGACGATCGCGGAGCTCGAGGCCATTCTCGGCGACCCCATGAGGCTTCGTGCCGTGATCGCCTCCGAGCTCGAGGCCGTCAAGCAGCAGCATGCCGAACCGCGGCGCACCCGGATCATCCACGACCCGGGCGAGCTCTTCGTCGAAGACCTCATCGAGGACGAGGAGATCGTCGTCACCCTCACCCACGCCGGCTACATAAAGGCGGTCCAGGCCGACGCCTTCCGCGCCCAGGCGCGAGGCGGGCGCGGTGTGCAGGGCACCAAGCTGAAAGAGGAGGACCTCATTGACCAGATCCTCCACACCACGGCGCACTCGCACCTGCTCTTGTTCTCCAACCGGGGCAAGGTCTACCGACTGAGGGCCCACGAGGTGCCCGTGAAAGAGCGCAACGCCAGGGGGACACCGATAGTCAACCTCCTTCCACTCGAGCCTGGTGAGAGCATCCAGGCGATCGTCGAGACGAGGACGTTCGACCCAGACGAGTACCTCGTCTTTGCGACCAAGACCGGCCAAGTGAAAAAGACTGCCTTCTCCGAATACGACAAGTCGCGACGGGAGGGCTTCATCGCCATCAACCTGAACGATGGGGACGAGCTCGTACGGGTCGTAAGGACAGGCGGGGACGACGACTTGTTGATGGTCTCCAAGCACGGGACCGCCATCCGTTTCGCGGAGTCAGAGGTACGTCCCATGGGCCGCAGCACCGCCGGCGTGAGGGGCATGAAGTTGCGTGCGGGAGACGAAGTCGTGTCCTGCGACGTGGCTCGCGATGGTGTCGACCTGCTTATCGTCACGGACGCGGGCTACGGCAAGCGCACCAAGCTCGACCACTTCAACTCGCAGACACGTGGTGGCCAAGGCGTGAGGGGGATCAAACTCACCCAGCGTCGGGGAGCGGTCGTGGCGGCCATCATGGCCTCGCTCGAGGACGAGATCATCGTCGTGTCTTCCGCTGGGGTGATGATCCGCATCGCTGTGCGAGAGATCGCGGCTCAGGGCAGGGACGCGACCGGTGTGCGGGTCATGAACCTTGACGACGGGCAGACCGTGGCAGCGGTGACGAAGGTACCTCAGGAAACAGAGGCTGCCGGGCAGCCGAGACTGCCGATCTGACCGGCTGGTGGGGCCGGCTTGGGGCTGCATGGGTGTGTTGGTGTAGCGTGACCGTTTCGTCGGGGCTATAGCTCAGTTGGTTAGAGCGCAGCACTGATAATGCTGAGGTCCTCAGTTCGAGTCTGAGTAGCCCCACACTAAAACCGCAGGTCAGCGCATAGTTATGCTGTGGATAAAGAGCAGCCTCCGTCCGATCTGACACAAATCTGACACAGGAGTAACGGGCACGGGGGTGCGAGGACGGTCTCTCCGGGGTTGTTCGGGTCTGTTCTGGGCGCATTCTGGAAGCGCGGCTTTGGTGGTTTGAGGGCTGCGAAGTTGGTCGGTCGTTACTCGCGAGATCGGTGAATAATCGGCCGCGAAATTGGTGAACTGAGCAGTAGCCTGACGAGATGGCTCAGATGCCGGGGTACGAGCGGAGAGTTCATGACCTCGCGCTCGCTCGTCTCGAAGAGGAGCCGCTGCTCTTGTTGCAAGGCCCCCGAACGGTTGGGAAGACTTTCCTCCTCCACCAGCTGGCCGAGGCTCGCGGTGGCGAGGTGATCGACCTCGATGATCCTCCGACACGCGATGCAGTACGGACTGACGCAGCGACGCTCGTGAGCGGAAGCGGGCCGATCTTCATCGACGAGTACCAACATGAGCCCGCAGTTCTCGCTGCCGTCAAGGCGGAGCTGAACAATGATCTTCGACCCGGCCGGTTCGTGTTGGCCGGATCGACCCGCTCAACGGCCGTGCCCGAAGTCGCGGAGTATCTGGCAGGACGGGTCAGCTTCCTCGCGGTCCTTCCGCTGTCCCAGGGTGAGATCGAGGGTGCACGAGAGAACTTCGTCGAGACACTGATGCTGGGCGAACCGCGTTCGCTAGTGATCAACAAGCGGTCTGAGACTTCACGAGTCGAGTACGCGCGGCGGATCACCACAGGTGGCATGCCGATCGCGCTCGCGAGGAACGAGCCGGCGCGAAGACGGTGGTTCGACGAGTACGTGGAGCTGGTCCTTGAGCGCGGCGTGATGGAGGTGAGCAAGCTCCGCCAACGCCGACAGCTTCCGGCACTCCTCCGGCACCTCGCGTCGCAGACCGGCCAGCTCTTGAACATCACTGCCACGGCGGAGGCCGCAGTCCTCGATCGCCACACGGCGGCCGACTATCTCGAACTGCTCGAATCGGTCTTCCTCGTGCGCCAGCTCCCGGCGTGGGGACGGACGCTCGGAGCCAGGACGACGGGCACGCCAAAGGTTCATCTAGTCGACTCCGGCCTTGCCGCCCGGCTTCTTCGGCTCACACCGGAGCACCTGGCGCGCCGCGATGCAACGGCGCTCTCCGAGTTCGGTCACCTCATGGAGACGTTCGTTGTCGGCGAACTCATAAAGCAGGCGAGTTGGCTGGACGGAATCGCTGGCCTCCACCACTGGCGGACCTATGACGGGGAGGAGGTCGATCTCCTCATCGAACGCGACGACGGCTGTGTCGTCGCGATCGAGGTGAAGAGTGGAACGCGCGTGCCAGGAGAGGACCTTCGGGGACTCGAACGGCTTCGAGACCTTGCTGGCGCTGGATTTATCGGAGGTGTCGCCCTCTACACCGGCGAGCGGTCTTATGCGGTCGGTGACCGTCTCTTCGTTGTGCCAATCGATCGCCTCTGGAAGCCGACACGCTGATTGAAACAATCCAAGAGCTACGAGTACGCCTCGCGGATGGGTACGACCTGCGCGCTCGGTGAGATGCCGGCATCCTTGGCAAGCACGTCGAGAGCGGCGTTGACTTTTTGTTCGGAGTCTGGGAAGAGGTGGCCGTATCGATCGAGGACGGTCACAACTGAGGTGTGACCAGCTCGCGTCGCGATCTCCCGCGGCGTCGCGCCTGCCGCGATCCAAAGCGCGACTGCCGTATGACGGAGGTCATGCGGTCGCAGCGGTGACAGCCCGGACGCCTCAACCGCAGGCTTCCAAAACCGCCGCCGCCAACTCGCGAGCCGAACCGGTCCGCCCTCGGGAGCGCTGAATACGAGATCGTCTTGCGCTGCCGGATATCGGCGCAAGTGATCATCGAGAGCATCGATGGCGACACGGGGAAGAGGAACGGCTCGGCGTCCGGCTCGCGTCTTCGGAGGGCCGAAGTAGAGCTGGCCGGAAACTTCCACCAGGATTTCCGTGACATTAACGCGACCATGCAGAAGGTCGAGGTGCTTTGCGCGCAGCCCGAGCATCTCGCCGATCCGCAGTCCGCCGAACGCGCCGAGCATGACGAGGCCGCGATAGCGCTCGTTGATGGTATCGGTGAGCGCACCGATCTCAGCGGGAGCGAGGAATCGAGCCTCCTCACGTTCGATTTTCGGGAGGCGTATCCCGTTGCACGGCGAAGCAGGAATCCGCCCGGCGACGACCGCCGTGGCCATGATCTTCCGCATTAGCAATCCGGCAAGAACGACGGTTGACGGTGCGAGGCCGCGGCGGTAAAATCCGCGACCCAAGGCCACCATGGCGTGGTCGATCTCGGCGAGGCGCTTCTCTCCGAAGGTCGGCTGCAGGTACCGCTTGAGATAACCATCGTCCCGAGCGAGCGTCGATGGACGGAGATTAACGATGCCGGCACGCCACTCCTTCGCCCACGTATCAAACGTGATCTTGCCGAGTACCGGGTCGACGTAAGAGCCAGAGGCCTTCGCATGTTCGGTGCTCGTCAAGAACAGCTCAGCGTCGCGAACGTCGGGAGAAGTTCCGACTGCGTTGCTTCCCCTCAGGGTCTCGGTACCGAGCTCGCCAAGCCCCGCTCTTGTCTCGCGTGATTGAACTCACTAGGCCTCCCATCCCCGTGGTGGACACAGCACCTGTCGATAGTGCCACCACGATCTCTCACTACTTCGGGTTACGACGCG
>CAVRYE010000003.1:0-230920 GCA_963725355.1 uncultured Acidimicrobiaceae bacterium | reverse complement strand
GAGAGCATTGGCGAGACGCGTAGGGCAGTAGCGGTGTTCCGCTATTTTGCGGGTCAGACATTGGAGCCTGACGGAGAGACCTATCCGAGCGCCAACGGGTCGACTTTCCTCTATGCGAGGCGTGAGCCAATCGGCGTCGGGGGGTCATCACCCCCTGGAACTTCCCCATCGCCATACCGGCATGGAAGATCGCTCCCGCCCTCGCATATGGCAACGCCGTCGTATGGAAGCCAGCGGCAATCGTCCCCCTGACTGCTGTCAACCTGGCTCGTGCTTTGGCCGACGCCGGCCTTCCTCCAGGTGTCCTCAATCTCGTACTAGGACGCGGGGCACAGGTCGGCGACGTGCTCGTGTCTCATCCAGCTGTGGCGGCGGTGAGCTTCACCGGGTCGAACGATGTCGGGCGCAAGCTGCAGCAAACGGCAGTCCAGCACGGAAAGAAGGTGCAGCTCGAGCTTGGCGGGAAGAACCCCGCGGTCGTTCTCGCCGATGCCAACCTTGATCACACGGCCGAGCATGTCGCGCGCGGAGCCTTTCTCTCAACGGGCCAGAAGTGCACGGCGACGAGCCGGGTCATCGTCGATCAGGCCGTATTCGACGACTTCGCTGGACGACTCGCGCGACTTGCCTCATCCTGGCCTGTCGGCGACCCGCTGGACCTGTCGACCAAAGTGGGCCCCTTGTCGAGCGAGGAGCAGTTCGAGACCGTCACCGGGTACCTCGATATAGCGCGCCAGGACGGCGCGACCGTCCTGACAGGCGGAGACGCCGACAGGCCTGAGGGCGGATACTTCGTGCCCCCCACCGTACTTACAGGCCTGCCGCGCGAAAGCCGCGTCGTGCGCGAGGAGATCTTCGGTCCCGTCGCTGCTCTCCTCCCGGTGGCCTCTTACGAAGAGGCGGTCGCCGTCGCGAACGACACGCCGTTCGGGCTTTCCGCTGGTGTTTTCACGACCGATCTGGCTTCAGCGCTCCGCTTTGCCCGGGATATCCGCGCCGGGATCGTGAAGATCAACGACGAGACGGCGGGTGTCGAGTTCCAGGTGCCCTTCGGAGGTATGAAGGGATCCTCGAGCGGTTCTCGTGAGCAGGGCAAGGCCGCGCGGGAGTTCTTCACGGAGTGGAAGACCGTCTACGTCAATCCATCCAGTTGACGGCCTGGTAGTTCGCTGTATCTGTTGGCAAGCGCGCTCGGGCGGGGCAGTATCAGCGTCCGACGCCTGCCTATCGCTTGAGGCTCTCCAGCAGGGCTGGCACAAGTTCATAGATGTCGCCGACGATGCCGTAGTCGGCGAGCTGGAAGATAGGCGCTTCCTTGTCCTTGTTGACAGCCACGATCACCTTGGCCTGGCTGATACCCACCGTGTGCTGGATCTGACCGCTGATGCCGAGAGCCAGGTAGCACTCAGGTTTGGCCCTTGCCCCGGAGAGGCCGATGATGTGCTCTTCGGAAAGCCATTGGAAGTCGGCCAGGCTCTTGGTGCAGCCGAGCTGGGCTTCAAGTGCGATGGCCAGTGCCTGGGCCATGACCAAGTCCTCACGCTTGGCAAAACCTCGCCCGACGCCGACGATTCGAGGGGCGGATTCGAGGTTCACCGCCTGGGACTCACGGGAATGGCGACTGATGACCCTGACCAGGGAGGCTGACAAGGAGAGGTCTAACTCGCGCACTTCACCGGCGCCTGCCTCGAGAGCGCCGACTTCGAAGGTCTTCGGAACAACTCCGAACACCTTGACTGGGGTGTCGATGCGTTCCTCGGCCACGGTGTTGCCACCGAGGGCGTACCGCTTGCCGATCAGCTGTCCGTCCTCGACGACCATGGCGTTGGTGTCGCTGAGGGCCCCGGCGCCGAGCCTTTGCGCCACGCGGCCGGTGAGGTCCTTGCCCCGTCTCGTAGAAGAGATGAGCAGGTAAGTGGCGCCTGCGTGCTCGGCGATCTGCGCGATTGCTTCGGCCACGACTTCGGGTTGGAGTCCTTCCAGGGCAGCGTCTTCGCTCACGTAGATGTGGTCCGCGCCGAAGCCAGCGAGCTGTGTGGCGACCTCCTTGGCGCCGGGGCCCAGGGCTGCAGCCGACACGCCGAGACCGAGCGCGGCGGCGAACTTCCTGGCCTGGCAGACGAGCTCTCGACCGAGGTCCCACTTGTCGCTGTAAACGAGGATTTCCGACATCTTTACCTCCCGAGGACCCTTTCCTTGATGAGGGCGTCGACCAGGCTGGCCGCCTGTGAGGCGGCGTCGCCCTCCAGCATGATGTGCTTGCGGTCCTGCTCGTCAGCGAGATTGGACAAGACGGTCTTCTGCGGAGTGACCGAGCCAACCTCAAGTCCCAGGTCGGCGAGCGAGAGCTCGAGAACTGGCTTCTTGCTGGCTTTCATGATGTTCATGAGGCTCGGGATCCGTGGTTCGTTGATCTCGCTCACGACGGTGACTGCCACTGGCGAGGGTGCCTCCAGGGTCTCGACCATGTCGTCCATGATGCGCTCGGCGCGTACGGCGGACTCGGTGAGCTCGACCTTGCGGGCATAGCCGATCTGGGGCACGCCCAGGATCTGGGCCACGCGCTGCGCCGACCTGCCCGCTGTAGTTGTCCGTCGACCCTTCGCCGAAAAGGAGCAGGTCCGCCCCCCCTAGGTGCCTCACGGCCGCGGCGAGTGCTGTTGCCACCCCAGCCTGATCGGCTCGCAAAAGGCCGGGGTCAGAGACGATGACCGCCTCGTCGGCGCCGATGGCGAGCACCTCTTTCATGGTCTCTTTGATCCGGCCGTTAGCCTCGGCGACCGTCAGGGCCACCACGGTGACCTCGCCGCCGCCTTCTTTGATCGAGATGGCAGCCTCGAGGGCGTTCTTGTCAAGGTTGCCGACCTTGTACGGGATCGCCTCCAGAACCGGTGCGCGGTTTCGCACGCGGACCATCTCGACGTCGAGGTTCGTCTTCACGCAGACGATTATCTTCACGCCCAATCACCCTTCCTCAAGTGACGCAGGCCCGAGGCAAATCAGCTCACGCGGTACTGCACACCGAACTGACCACGCGGGTAATGCCAGGCCAAAGCTCTGTCATCACAGCAGATCAGGCAGGTGCCGCACTCCAGGCAGCCCTCCCAGTTGACCACCACGTCACCTTTTTCGTTTAGCTCGTACAGATCCGCCGGGCACACTACGAGGCAGACCTTCTTCTTGCAGACGGTGCGGCAGATCTGGGCGTCAATGCGGATGTGCGGCTCTTTGTCCAGCTTGAACACGTTCCGGCCAAGCTTTGCTGTGATGCTCAACATGCCGTCACCGATTGGCTTGTCCCGCTCAAGGTCGTCCCGCCGGCCTTCTCAAGCTTGCCCAGCCTGCCGAGGTTCTCAGTTGCACAGGAGATGGCAAGAACCATGGCTCAGGTCCACCAGCTGCTTGCGGGCTCAGCCTCATCCTTGCAGCCGAACTCGCTAGTTGCGGCCATGGTCTTGGAGCCTAGGCAGTGAAGGGATTATGGCTGTCGCCCCACAAGTCCCTGGCAATGATGCCGCGCATGATGTTCAGACCGCCTTCGGCACCGACTTCGTAGCTCATAGCACCTCGGAGCAACATCTCGAGAGGTGTCTCTTTCGTGTAGCCGAAGGCCCCGTGATAGATCATCCCGTGGCGGGCGACATCGTGGCACAGAGTCGGAGCAAGGCACTTGCATGTTGCGATCACCTTGTTGATCTCTTTGCGACCGAAGCTGCCCGGGCTCTTGTTCTCCTCGCAGATCATCCAGGCACCACGTTGCAGGTTCAGCTTGAGCAGATCGAGCGTCATCCAGTCGTTGGCCATCTCGAAAGAGATCGCCTCCCATTTGCCGAGTGGCTTGCCGAAGGTGTGGCGCTGGCGCGTGTAGTCGGCGCTGATCTCGAGGGCCCTCTCGGCGCCTCCTAGGCAGGCGGCGACGACAAGGACTCGAGCGGCGTTGAATCCGTCCATGTTGGCGTAGAAGCCCTTGCCTTCCTCACCTAGCAGGTACTTCCTGGGAAGCTCGACGTCTTTGTAGATCCAACCACCGGTGGACAGGCCCATGCGGCCCATGTCGCGGTATGTCGTCCAGCTGATCCCGGGCAGGTGGGCCGGCACCCAGATGAACGTCATACCCTTGTGGCCCGCGTTCGGATCGGTCTTGACTAAGGTGCAGTGGCCGCTCGGGGGACCTAGTTTGGCGCACTCTTTGGGTCCCGAGACGTATGCCTTTTCCCCATTCAAGACATAGACCTGCTTGGACTCGTCCCAGATGGCGGTCGTCTTGATGGCGGCAAGGTCGGAGCCGCCCCCGGGCTCGGTCGTATTTATCCCGGCGAAGGCCTTTCCGGCCGCTATGGCGGGGAGGACCTCTTGCTTGAGCTCGGCCGTGGCGTACTTGTTGATGATGTAGGACCAGCCGAGGGCGAGCAAGGTATAAACGGGGGTCGACATGGACAGGTCAGCACGGGCGATCTCGCTGATGGTGATCATGGCGTAGATCAACTCTTCGCCAGGCACGGCGCATCCGCCGTATTCCTCGGGAATGGTCACACCGAATATGCCCAGCTCCTGCATGCCCTCGACGATGTCGTCGGGGATCCCGTCCTCTGCCTCGTCGATGCTGCGAGCGCGTGGCTCGAGGTTCTTTACCAGCCACTCTCGGATCGACTGCCGGTAGAGGTCCTGCTCTGTCGTGTAACGGAAATCCATAGCCGCCTCCAGTCGTGCGGACATCAACGGTGCCTCTTGCTGTCAGAACACCGACAGCCATACGAGGCCTGCGATATGGAGCCCACCGCACCGGAACTTTTCAGTTCAAGGCCGCTATTCATCAGGCAAGGCTCAGGTGACCACAATGGGGTGAGCTTGTCAATTTCTCTTTCAGCCACATGTTTCGATCCGGCATGGTCGTGAGCCCCAACATTGCCCATGGGTCCTTGCTTAAAGCACCGGTTCTTTTCTTGTGGGCCTGCCGGCACCGACATCTGGGACCAGGCGAACCTCGTCCCAGATGTCGTGAGCTTGACCCTGGCAGGCGTCGACCAGCGAGCTTTCGCCCGCCCGCAAAGGCCCTTACCAGCCCTGGCCCCTCGCCGTGTCGGCGAAGGAGGAGAGTCCTTGTCAGAGTGTCCGAAGGGCCTTCTCGAGAACCGAAAGTGCATCTTCCAGCAGGTCGTCGGAGATGACGAGTGGGGGCAGCAGGCGGACGATGTTGTCATGGGTGCCCGCCTTTAGCAAGATCAGCCCTTCGGCGTGGCAGGCAGCGAGGACCTTGTTGACCGCGCCCGGGTTGGGCTGCTTGCTCGTCTTGTCCGTGACGAACTCGATGGCCGCCATCGCACCGATGACTCGGACGTCTCCCACAACGGGCACGTCCTCGACCAAGCCCGAGAGCCGGCCCTTGAAGATCTCGCCAAGGTGCTGAGCACGCCCGACGAGGTCTCTCGACTCGATCTCCGACAGGGCGGCCAGAGCTGAGGCGCACGAGACGGGGTTGCCCCCAAAAGTCGACCCGAGGCCCCCGGGGTGGATGGCGTCCATGATGTCGGCCCGTCCCGTCACGCCACCGATGGGCATGCCGCCGCCGAGGCCCTTGGCCGTCGTGATCAGGTCGGGGACGAGGCCGAAGTGCTCACAGGAGAACATCTTGCCCGTGCGGGCCATGCCAGCTTGGACCTCGTCGGCGATAAAGACGATGCCGTGCTGCTTGCAGTACTCGGCGATGCGGGGCAAGAAGTTGTCCCCGGGGATGATGACCCCACCCTCGCCCTGGACCGGCTCGGCGAGCACACAAGCGATGCGGTTGCCGCCGATCTGCTTGTCCATGGCCTCAATGGCCAGGTCCGCGCAGGCGTCCCCGCAGTGCTCGGCGCTCGCTCCGGCCGCGCAGCGGTAGGGGTAGCTGAAGGGGACCCGGTAGACCTCGGGGGCAAAAGGCCCGAAGCCCGACTTGTAGGGCATGGCCTTGGCGGTAAGGGTCATGGTGAGAAGCGTCCGCCCATGAAAGGCGTGGTCGAAGACGACGACGGCCTGTCGTCCGGTGAAGGAACGAGCGATCTTGACGGCGTTCTCGTCTGCCTCGGCCCCCGAGTTGACGAAGAAGCTGCGCTTTGGCTCGCTGCCCGGGGCAAGGGCGTTGAGACGCTCGGCGAGAGTGACGTAGGACTCATAGCCAGTGACCTGGAAACAGGTGTGGGTGAAGCGCTTGACCTGCTCAGTCACCGCCTCTACGACCTTAGGGGCGCTCGAGCCGACGTTCAGCACGGCGATGCCGCCGCCCAGGTCTATGAACGAGTTGCCGTCTACGTCAACGACGATGCCGCCAGAGGCCCGCTCGGCGAAGATCGGCATCGTGGCCCCGACACCGGCCGGCAGCGCCGCCTTCCTACGGGCTGTGAGCTCCAATGATTTGGGCCCGGGAATGGCAGTCCTTATCGCGCGCGATTGAGGGATATCGACAGACTCCACCACGATCACCACCTGCAGCTCCGGCGAGCGGGCACCCACGAGACAGCGTCGGCTCGCGTTGGTTAGATTGCCGTCCAGCTTACTGACAAGAAATTTGAACGCCAACTGCCCTCTTTGAGGTCCGGGCCCCTCCTTCGTCGCCACCGGCAAGAACGACGCCGCGACCAGCGAAGTAATTTCCCTTGGGCTCGTCCCCGGGACAGGCACCAGTCTCTCAAGATGCGGACTCGGCGGGCTTGCTTTGTCACCCCGGTGGTGTTCTGATCGCGACAGTCACGCGCTTAACGACTGGTGTCCAGAGCCCAAAAAGGGTCTGCTCACGGCGAACTCCAAGTTCGCACCAGGTACTTGTCCGTTTTTTCACAAATGGGTTATCATGTGTGGGGGCAAGATGCCGGGCCCGCGGGGATGAGCCCGGAGAAGGGCACCTGGCATGTGGTCCGCCCGCGAAGGGACGGTTAGCGGCTCCGACGGTGGGCGAAATGGTGCTGGGTCCTGCCGTGGCTGCGGCACTGTCGGGGGGCTGGGGACATCCAGTCGGGTGCGCACCATTTTCTGTTCGCACCGAGTGTCCCCCCTCACTTTGACCACGTCGAAGGACTCTCCGCGCGCCTGGCGTGTCTTTGAGCTCGCACCGGCCGATGTGGCCAGCCCTCCTTCGTGGGTTCGGACCTCTCTGAGGAGATCTTGATGTCAGAAGAGCAACCGTGCGTGGACTGGGCCGTAGATGGCCCGGTCGCCGTCGTCTCCATGCGGAGACCACAGCAGCTCAACGCCTTGAACGAGACCGTGCTGAAACTGCTTGGCGAGGCCTTCGCCGAGCTGGGCGAGCGCCATGACGTTCGGGCGGTCATCCTCCGCGGCGAGGGCAGGGCTTTTGCCGCTGGAGCCGACATCTCCGCCATGGCCCAGTTGCCCGGGAACGAAGGCCGAAGGTTCTCCGAGGCTGGCCAACGGGTATTCCGCCAGATCGAGCGGCTCGACAAGCCGACGATCGCCCTGGTGCAAGGCTTCGCGCTGGGCGGAGGTATGGAGCTGGCGATGGCCTGCGATATCCGCCTGGCCGCCGAGGGTGCGAAGTTCGGTCAACCTGAGGTGACCCTCGGGATAATTCCAGGCTTCGGTGGTACTCAGCGGCTTCCGCGCCTCATCGGGCAGGGCCGGGCACTCTGGCTCCTGCTCTCCGGCCAGCTGATTGATGCTGCGGAGGCCTACCGGATCGGCCTCGTTACCGAGGTCCTGCCGCCCGAGGCCCTCGACCAGCAGCGGTCGCGACGTGGCCGAGCAGCTCGCCGCGCTGGCCCCCTTGGCGCTGGGCATGGTCAAGCAAGCCGTACGCGACGGCGCGGAGCTCGATATGGACAAGGGCCTGATGATCGAATCGGCGCTGTTCGGTTTGTGCTTCGCGACCGAGGATCGAAAGGCCGGGATGGAAGCTTTTCTCGAAAAGCGCAAGGCGCAGTACAGCGGGAATTAATAGGACTTACGACAAACAGCGAGATCATTTCGCCTCATTGTGGGAGACCAAGGATATGACTAGAGATGTCGTGGTCGTGGGTGCAGTTCGGACGCCTATCGGCAAGTTCAGCGGCTCGCTGAGCCCTCTTTCGGCTCAGGAGCTGGGATCCCTGGTGATCAGGGAGACTCTCGACAGGTCGGGTATCGAGGCCGACGTGGTCGACGAGGTGATCATGGGAAATGCCCTGCAGGCTGGTCTCGGCCAGAACTCGGCGCGGCAGGCGGCGATGCGCGCAGGCATTCCGGAGACAGTGCCGGCCATGACCGTGAACAAGGTGTGCGGATCTGGACTGAAAGCTGTGATGCTCGCCGCCCAGGCGGTGCGCGCAGGTGACGCGGACGTGCTCGTCGCAGGCGGCATGGAGAGCATGAGCAACGCTCCCTACCTGTTGGCCGAGGCCCGCGCCGGATTCCGGATGGGGGACCAGAAGGTCGTCGACAGCATGATTCACGACGGGCTTTGGTGTGCCCTCTGCGACGTGCACATGGGGATCACGGCTGAGAACGTGGCCGAGCGCTACGACATCACCCGGGAGATGCAGGACGCGTTCTCCGCGGGCAGTCAGCAAAAAGCTGGAGCCGCGATGGCACAGGGGCGCTTCAAGGACGAGATCCTGCCGGTCTCGATCCCGCAACGCAAAGGCGACCCGAAGGTCTTGGACACAGATGAGTTCCCACGCCCCGACACCACGCTCGAGACGCTCGCGAAGCTGTCTCCCGCCTTCAAAACTGGTGGCACCATCACCGCTGGCAACGCCTCTGGCATCAACGATGGAGCCGCGGCCGTGACGGTCGTGAGTGCCGAGAGAGCGGCCGCGCTCCATTTGCAGCCCATGGCCCGGATACGCGGCTATGCCACAGTGGGCATCGACCCAGCAGTGATGGGCATAGCGCCGATAGCGGCGTCCTACAAGGCGCTCGAGCGAGCTGGTCTCACTACGGCCGATATGGATCTCGTCGAGCTGAATGAGGCTTTTGCCTCCCAGGCTGTTTTCGTGATGCGCGAGCTGGGCTTTGACGAGGGGAAGGTCAACGTCAATGGCGGAGCCGTCGCTCTTGGTCATCCCATCGGAGCTTCGGGGGCTCGCATTCTCGTCACCTTGCTGCACGAGATGGAGAAGCGTGAGAGCCACTATGGCTTGGCGGCCTTGTGCATTGGTGGGGGCGGGGGCGCGGCGATGGTCGTGGAGCGATGAGAAGACAGGAACGGAAAGGTAGCCGTCGATGAAGAGCATCGAGAAGATAATCGTCATTGGTGCCGGCCAGATGGGCAGTGGCATCGCCCAGGTGGCCGCCCAGGCTGGCTTTGAAGTGGTGCTGAACGACATCGCGACCGAGTACGTCGAGCGCGGGCTGGCCACGATTACGAAGAACCTTGATCGAGATGTGGCCAAGGACCGCCTGAGCGAGGCCCAGAAGGCCGAGACCCTGCAGAAGGTCAGGTTGTCCGTCTCGCTGGAAGATGCAAACGACGTGGACCTGGCTGTCGAAGCCGCTGTTGAGAACATGGCGGTAAAGACCAAGATCTTCCAGGAGCTGGACAGGATCGCGCCCCGGGATGCCATTTTGGCATCGAACACGTCCTCGTTGCCCATCACCGAGATCGCTGCTGTCACGAGTCGGCCGAGCCAGGTCATCGGGTTGCACTTCATGAACCCGGTACCGGTCATGAAGCTCGTGGAGGTCATCCGCGGGCTGCAAACCGATGACGAGACGTTCAAGGCGGCATGCGAGGTGGCGACGCGTGTCGGCAAGACGCCGGTGGAGGTAAACGACGCCCCCGGGTTCGTCGTGAACAGGATCCTGATCCCGATGATCAACGAGGCTGTTTACTGCCTGCAGGAGGGAGTCAGCACTCCAGCTGGCATTGACGAGGTCATGAAGCTTGGCGCGAACCACCCTATGGGGCCCCTCGCGTTGGCGGACTTCATCGGACTCGACACATGCCTGGCGATCATGGAAGTGCTCCACGAGGGCCTCGGGGACACGAAGTACCGCCCGTGCCCGTTGCTACGAAAGTACGTCCGGGCGGGCTGGCTGGGCAGGAAGTCGGGGCGCGGTTTCTTCACCTACGAGCGATAAGGCTGTTGACATAATAGGCGTCACATCATTCGATGATTCACCAACTCAGTGTCGACCGAGGTGCCCTGGCCGGGCTGGCTCGGCGAAAGGGCCATAACAAGTCTTGATTAGCAAGAGAGGAAGGTATCAATGAGGATACAAGGAGCAGTGCTAGAAGAGATTGGGCGCAATGCGCCGTACGAGGTCAGCCGGCCTATCTCGATCAGCGAGCTCGAGCTCGATCCCCCGGGTCCAGGTGAGTTGTTGGTGAAGATGGACGCCGCTGGCATCTGCCACTCGGACCTGTCTGTTGTCAATGGTGCCCGTCCACGTCCTGTGCCCATGCTCCTCGGGCACGAGTCAGCTGGCACGGTGCTCGAGCTGGGCGCTGGCGTAGACGACGTGAAGGTCGGCGACCGGGTCATCATGACCTTCCTGCCTAGGTGCGGGAAATGTGCTGGCTGCGCCACGGACGGCAAGCTTCCCTGCGAGGTGGGGTCGAAGGCGAACGGTGCCGGCACCCTGCTCGGCGGCGGCATCCGCCTTCACCGTGACGGCAAGGACATCTGGCACCACCTGGGTGTGTCAGGCTTTGCCACCCACGCTGTCGTGAATCGGCTCTCGGTCGTGCCCGTTTCCCGCGACGTGCCTCCCGAGGTTGCGGCCGCCATGGGTTGTGCGGTGCTGACCGGAGGTGGCGCTGTGATCAACGCCGGCAATCCCCAGCCGGGACAGGACGTGCTGGTTCTGGGCCTTGGCGGTGTCGGCATGGCGGCCGTCATGACTGCGGTCGCACTTGGCCGGGGAAGGGTCATCGGTGTCGACAAGCTCGCTGCCAAGTTGCCCCTGGCCACCAAGCTCGGCGCTGACCTCGTGTACACGATCGAGGACGTCGTGGAGGCAGGCCTACGGGCTCCTGTGGTGATCGAGGCGGCCGGTTACGCCGAAGCCTTCGAGCTGGCTGTGAAGTTGACCTCTGTCGGAGGGATCACAGTGACGGTCAGCCTTCCTCACCAAAGCTCCTGCGCGGCGATCTCGCCAGCGGTTCTGACAGGCGAAGCCCGCACGCTGATGGGTAGCTACCTGGGCTCGGCCGTGCCCTCGAGGGACATACCGACCTACGTCGAGATGTGGCGGGAGGGCCGGCTCCCCGTAGAGCAGCTCATCTCTCACAAGATCCGGCTCGACGAGATCAACTCCGCCATGGACGCCCTTGAACAGGGAAGGGCGCTCCGCCAAGTCATCGTCTTCGACGACCAGGCCTAGAGGAGGAATCTCAAATGACCCTAATGACAGGCCAGGAGTACATCGACAGCATCCGCAAGCTGAAGCTGCGCGTGTATATGTTCGGTGAGGAAGTCGAGAACCCGGTCGATAACCCGATCATCCGGCCTTCTTTGAACTCGGTGCGCATGACCTACGACCTGGCACAGATGCCAGAGCACGAGGACTTGATGACGGTGGTCGCCCCTGAGACCGGTAACCGCATCAGCCGTTTTACGCACATCCACCGCGACGCGCAGGACCTCGTCAAGAAGGTCAAGATGCAGCGGCTGCTCGGCCAACAGACCGCCTCCTGCTTCCAGCGCTGCGTCGGCATGGATGCGTTCAACGCCGTGTACGCCACCACCTACGACATCGACCAGCAGTGCGGGACCCACTACTTCGAGAATTTCAAGAAGTTCATGTTCTACGTGCAGGACCACGACCTGACGGTCGACGGGGCGATGACCGACCCCAAGGGCGACCGTTCCCTGGCTCCGCACGCCCAGGCCGATCCCGATCTCTACTTGCGGGTCGTAGAACGCCACGCGGACGGCATCGTCGTCCGCGGGGCCAAGGCGCACCAGACGGGGGCGCCGAACTCGCATGAGGTCATCGTCATGCCGACCATAGCCATGACACCCGAGGACGTCGACTATGCCGTGTCTTTCGCCGTACCCATGGACACAGAGGGCATCTTCATGGTCATCGGGCGGCAGTCGTGCGACACCCGCAAGCTCGAGGGCAGTGAGATCGACGTGGGAAACAGTGAATTCGGAGGTGTTGAGGCCCTAGTCGTCTTCGACGACGTCTTCGTGCCCAACGAGCGCCTGTTTTTGAATGGCGAGACCGAGTTCGTCGGCTCGTTGGTCGAGCGTTTCGCCGGTTACCACCGTCAGAGCTACGGCGGCTGCAAGGTGGGCGTGGGCGACGTGTTGATCGGGGCCGCTGCGGTCGTGGCCGAGTACAACGGCGCCGCCAAGGCCTCCCACGTCAAAGACAAGCTGATCGAGATGACGCACCTAAACGAGACGCTCTACTGCTGCGGCATCGCCTGTTCGGCCGAGGGGAGCAAGACGCCTTCTGGCAACTACGCCATCGACATGCTGCTCGCCAACGTGTGCAAGCAGAATGTCACACGGTTCCCCTACGAGATAGTGCGCCTGGCTGAGGACATTGCCGGCGGCCTCATGGTCACCGCTCCCTCAGAGAAGGACTTCCGAGATGCCAAGCTCGGACCGTTTGTCGAGAAGTACCTCCAGGGGAACGCGAGCGTCTCCACCGAGAACCGACTTCGGATCTTGCGCCTCATCGAGAACCTGAGCCTCGGGACAGCAGCGGTCGGGTACCGGACTGAGTCGATGCACGGAGCCGGTTCGCCTCAGGCGCAGCGGATCATGATCTCCCGCCAGGGCAACCTGGCCCGGAAGAAGGAATTGGCCAAGAAGATCGCCCACATAAGCGAGTGAGGCTCCAAGGGACCGGAGGCGCCTGGTTGCAGCGTGAAGTGATGGACACCATCGAACAAGTGCTGGACGAGAAGGTACGTCCCATGCTCGCGCTGCACGACGGCGACCTCAGCATCTCAGGATTCAAAGACGGGATCCTTCGGATAAAGCTGTCCGGCGGATGCAGTGGTTGTCCGAGCGCGGACCTCGTCACCGAACCGCTGATCGAGCAGGAGATACTGGCCGCCGTCCCGGAGGTGAAGGAGGTCGTCCTCGTCAACGGCGTGAGCGACAGCCTGCTCGGACAAGCACGTGCACTGATGGGACGCCGATAGGCAGGTGAAGCTCGGCGTCAAGTACTGCGGCGGCTGCAATCCGCACTATGAGCGATCCGGGATCGTGGACCGGCTCCGGCGGGACTTTCCCGAGCTCGAGATAGTTCGCGCCGGCGTTGAGCAGGTGGATCTTGTGGCTGTGGTGTGCGGGTGCCCCGTCGCCTGTGCCACGCACGAGGAGCTGCAAGCCAGGTTGGGGAAGATAGTCATGACCCGGCCTGAGGACTACGAGGTCTTGTGCCGTCTGCTGTCTTCCCCGGAGCAGAACCGATAGGACCTCGAGTAGCGGTGAGGTCCCGAGACCTCGTTCGTTCGAGGCGCGCCCCGGCTCAGGTAGCACTGAGCTAGGGACAAGCTCGCTGCGAGACCCGCGATCGGGATGGGCCACAGGAGGCTTCGGATCCGACGGCCGGCAGCACATTGAACAGGACGGCGCGCTGACAAGTATGGGCCACGACGCTCGGGTCGTGGCCCATACAGTTCCCAGTCCAGCTTGGCTATTTATGGTTGGTCGGCCCGATTAGAGCCGGTCTGTCCTTAGCGCCAGTGCGGGTACGTGACGTAGAAGAACTTGCCCCAAGAAGGCGTGTGCCAGGCCACCTTCAGCCCTTCCCGCTGAGGAATGTAGACGACGTCACCCGGCTCGAAGCTCCGCTTGACCCCGTCCTCGTCCAGCTCGATCTCACCTTCGATCATGAAGCAGACGGCTCCGTCGTCGTCGTAGTCGAAAACAACCGGTTCGGCGTGCCAGATCTCACAGATCCCACCCGTAAAAGGTGCGCCCTCTGCTTGGGCGATCACGTCGACGAGGTTGAGCTTGCCGTTGCCTATGTCATCGAGGGGCTCGGTCTGAATCTCCGAAGCCTTCTTCAGTATGAAGTTCATTTGCCTCTCCTTTTGTAGTTGGAGACCGTTCGAAAACTCTTCCCAAGCTGAGCGCCCCGTAGGGCGCTCAGAGCGCCTAGGGCGTCTCGAGCTGCGGGCCTGGCGTCGCCTCCGGGTCAGTGCCGAGACTCGGCACTGTGGTCGCGGGCACCTTGGCTCCCATGGGCAGGTTCTTGATGGCGTCGCCGTAGGGCTGGTCACCGTGCTGGTAGGGCTGGCTCGTCGCCATGTAGACGAGACCGACGACGAGGACGACAGCAAGCCCGACGACAGTCATCCAGCGGTTGCCGAAGCCCGAACCGCGGGGCCAGCACATGTTGACAATCGCCAGGATGCCGTATGTCAGCGCGAGGGCGTTCACGACAATGCCCCAGCGCCCCATGGTCCAGCCTCCCGAAGGCTTCCACCCCTTGATGTGACCCCGCAGAGCAGCGAGGACGACCATCTGGAATCCGACGTAGATGCCGCAGGCAGCGAAGCTGACGAGCTGGACGACGGCGTTGGCGGAAATGAGCGAGAGGATGATGATCGCAGCCGGGATCACCGTGGCAAGGCCGAGGGCATACGGCGGGATGTGGTGCCTCTCCCAGAACTTTGCCAAGGTGTGGTGCCCGATCATCATCTTGTCCCGTGAGTAGGAGTAGATAAGCCTGCTGGCAGCCGCCTGCAGGCTCAGCACGCACGAAGCGTAGGAAATAAGCACGACAGCCAGGATGACCTTCATGCCGACGCTGCCGAAGGCCTGGGTCAACGTCGTCGTGATCGGGTCGGGCTCTGCGCCAGAGATGACGGCGCGGTAGTTCGTGACCCCGAGGACCAGGGCGAGGGCGATGAAGCCACCAGAGCAGCCACCGACATAGATCGTGCGACGCATGGCCTTCGGGATGACCTTAGATGGGTTGGGGACCTCTTCGGCAACATCGCCGCAGGCCTCAAACCCGTAGTACATCCACATTGCGATCAGGGCCCCAGCGACAAAGGCCGGGAAGTAGCTCCCATGACCACCGGCGCCATAGTGGTGGAACAGCACGCCGAGACCGTGTTCGCGGTGGGCAACGAGCAGCCAGAAGCCGACAGCGAGACACCCGCACAACTCTGCTGAGAAGCCGAAGATGGCGACACGCGACAACCACTTGGTGCCGCTGAAGTTGATGATCGTCGCTAGGGCCAAGATGGCGAGAGCACAGATCACCGTGTCGCCGGAGTTCACCTGGATGCCGATCAGTGTGCTGATGTAGGGACCGGCACCGTAGGCAACCGCCGAGATGGTGGCAATGAGGGCCCACATGTACACCCAGCCCGTCAGCCAGCCGTACTTGAGGCCCCAGAGGCGACGAGCCCACGGGTAGACCCCTCCGGCCACGGGGAACTGGGAGACGATCTCACCAAAGGTGCAGGCCACAAGCAGCTGGCCGCAACCAACGATCACGAACGACCACCACATGGGCGGCCCGGCCGTAGCCAGGGCGTAGGCGAACATGGTGTACACGCCGACGACCGGTGAGAGGTACGTGAAGCCTAGGGCGAAGTTCGACCACAGCCCCATCTCACGTTTGAACTGGGAATTCTCGATACCGAGCGCGGCGAGCTGGGCCGCGTCGTCATGGTGAGTAGAGTCGCTCAAAGGACCCTCCTGATTTGTGGCCGCAGTGGCCCGTGTTCATCGGACGGACGGACGGACGCGCGGATCTCTCCGCTGAGCTCCCTTCCTGAGCGCCGGTCCGCAAAGCCTCGAGGCGTCGATCGATGACGAGGTGGTGCCGAGGTCAGCGCGACCGCTCACCTGGTTGCTGGACGCAAGGTGAGTGAGAACGCGGGCGTACGTAATGGGCCCCCTTGGCCTGACACCACATTCGGATCGCCGGAGCACTTAGTGCGCACGCGATCAAGTGGCATTCTGGGCGTCGCAAGTCCCATGTGTCTAGGGACTTACGACCCTATTCATTGACCCGGTATCTAGAGCCTGCTCACCCATCCGAAGGCGATCGGAAACTGGGACAGCCTGCGCCTGGCAAAGCTTCATTGCCAACCTGACACCGCTATCAGGACTTTCGTCTCCGGCCCGGACGCCGTAGGGGAGGCTCAGTGATAGGCGTCGAGACCTAGGTGGACTGCCAGGGCGAGCCCTCCGCAAGCGATTAATGCTCTGAGTGGTGCCGCCGGGACATTGCGTACGATCGTCGGACCAAGGCGGCCGCCCACAAGACAGCCCGCTGCCAGGGGGAGGACGGCGAGCCAGTGGACGGGCCGCAGGACTATGAACACGATCGCCGCGACGCCATTGGCTAGGCCGACGAGGAGGTTCTTCATGGCGTTGCTTCTCGCAAGTGGCTCGGGAGTGGCCATAAGGAGGAGAGCGAGGAGGAGGACACCGGCGGCAGCCCCGAAGTAACCGCCGTAGATAGCGATGAGGAACTCGCCCGTGGTGAGTTTCCAGCCCGGCCGGCGCCTTTCATCGGTTTCTCCGAGCCTCGGGCGGCGAGGGACGGCGATTGTGAGCGCTGCGGCCCCGATCAACCACGGCACGACGAGGGAAAAGGCGTGCGAGGGCGTCTCCAGGAAAAGAAACGCGCCCACCATGCCGCCACCGAGAGCGATGGGAGCCAGCGCCCTCGCCCGGGCCCGTTGGCCAGACAGCTCGTCGCGCGAGCCCCACACCGAGCCGACGCTCGAGAACACGAGTGCGACAGAGTTGGACACATTGGCGGTCACCGGAGCCAGTCCCAGGGCCAAAAGAGCCGGATAGCTGACGAGCGAGGCCAGACCTGCCACGCTGCCCGACAAGCCGGCGCCAAAGCCGGCCAGTACCAGCCAGAGGGGATCGAGACCAGTCAAGGCCCACCGACGCTAGCCCCAAGGCCACCGACACTTGGGGAAGTGTCGTCCCTACCCATCAGACTCGACGATGTGAGCGGTGGCGCACCCTTCTTCGCTTGGGTCAGTCCGCTCGCCCGCCCAGATGACCGGTCCCGAGCGGAACGGGGGAGCTGACCCATAGGATCATCAAGGCGGTCCTGTCCGCCGAGTGGGGGAAGACCGCGAGGCGAATTCGAGCGTTGTCGTATCGCGTGGAGCACTATTCGACCGGTGAGGGGTGAGGTGGCCGAGGACTCTGAACAGATGGGAACGCAGGTGCCCTTGTACAAGGAGATCTTGTACACCGAGTCTCAGGTCGACTCCCGGATCGCGCAGATGGCGGCCGACATCACGCGGATCTATAAGGGCGCTAACACGCTCTTTGTCAGCTTGCTCAACGGTGCCCAGCCTTTCACGGCCAAGCTGATGCGGGCGATCCAACTGCACGACCCTTATTTCCACCCAAACGTGCAGTCGATGATCGTCAGTCGCTACGGGGCGAGCCGCGAAGGTGGAGAGCCCCGACTGGTCACCGACCTGCCCCCCGACTACCGGGACCTGACCAATCGTCACGTCGTCCTACTCGACGACCTTGTCGACGGTGGTGGGACCACAGACTTCACCGAGCGCCATCTCTATGCTTACGGCGCCGCCACAGTCGAGCGGATCGTGCTCGTGAAGAAGTTGAAGGTCCCTCCGATCGAGGCGAAAGTCGCAATGTACGGTTTTGAGGCCCCCGACGTTTGGCTCACCGGGATGGGGATGGACAACGTGCACCTCGCGCCGGAGGCGAATCGCTGGGCGGGCTGGATCGCCATTGCCCGCTCCGACTGAGGCCCTCGTGGGTGTGACAGACGGTCCGCCTGGCCAGCGTGAGCTCGGTCGTGGAGGACTCGAGCGAGCGAGAGCGCTGCTGGTCCTCGCCGACGGAGAGGTGTTCGAAGGCCACGCCATAGGCGCGCCGTGTCCCGGCGGGGTCTCCACGGGCGAGCTCGTGTTCAACACCGTGATGAGCGGTTATCAAGAGGTGGTGACCGACCCCAGCTACGCCGGTCAGGTCATCGCCTTCACCAGCCCTCACGTCGGCAACTACGGGGTCACGCCTTTTGACAATGAGGCCAGCCGCCCGTGGTGTCGCGGGATCGTCGTGCGTGAGCTCGCCGGGCGCCCTTCGTCTTGGCGGGCGACAGGGTCGCTCGAGGACTTTCTCGTCGACCGCGCCGTGCCCGGCATCACGGGTGTGGACGCACGCGACGGCTCACGCGACACCTGCGCGAAGAGGGAGCCATGGGTTGTGCCTTCGGGACCGCTGACGAGGCGACACTGCGAACAGCTGCCGCGGCCGAGCCCGGCACGACCGGGCGCGATCTCGTCAAGGTGGTCACCACCGAGGCCCCATATGAGCGCGGTCAGGGTCCGCTGCGAGTGGTGGCTTATGACTTCGGGGTCAAAGAGACGATGCTGCGGTTGCTCGGCCAGATTGCCTCGCTCACAGTCGTACCAGCGTCCTTCCCCTCAGACAGCGCATTGGAGCTCGGCCCCGACGGCGTCTTCCTCTCCAACGGGCCGGGTGACCCGGCCGCACTCGGGCCTATCGTCGATACAGTCGCAGAGCTGCTCGGCAGGGTGCCGGTTTTCGGTATCTGTTTAGGTCACCAGCTACTGGGTGCCGCTCTCGGAGCCCGTACCTTCAAGCTGGCCTTCGGGCACCATGGTGGCAACCACCCGGTTCGCCGGCTCGAAACGGGCCAGGTCGAGATCACGAGCCAGAATCACAACTACGCGCTCGAGGCGTCCACGCTGCCAACCGCCGGACCGGGCACCGCCCGGGTGACCCATCTCAACTTGAATGACGGCGTTGTGGAAGGCATACGCTGCGACGCCCTGACGGCCTTCGGAGTGCAGTATCACCCCGAGGCGGGACCAGGTCCACACGATGCTCGGTACCTGTTCGACCAATTCGTCGACCTGATGACCTCTCGCGCCTGATGCCCCGGCGCCAGGATCTCGAGACGATCCTCGTTATCGGCTCCGGCCCGATCGTGATCGGGCAGGCCTGTGAGTTCGACTACTCCGGCTCCCAGGCGTGTCGCGCGCTGAGGAGCGAGGGTTACCGCGTCGTGCTCGTCAACTCGAACCCAGCCACGATCATGACCGATCCCGATCTGGCCGACCGTACCTATCTCGAGCCTCTCGACGTCGCCTTCCTCACCGCCATTGTCGAGCGGGAAAGGCCCGACGCAATACTTCCCACAGTCGGCGGCCAGACAGGGCTGAACCTTGCGATGCAGCTAGGCGAACAAGGTGTGCTGGACGAGCTCGGCGTGGAGCTCATCGGTGCGAGCGCCGACGCGATCGTCACAGCCGAGGACCGTGAGCGCTTCAAGTTGGCGATGGAGGAGATCGGCCTCGAGGTCCCCGCCTCAGGTTTCGCCTCCTCACTCGACCAGGCGATGGCCGTAGGGGAAGAACTGGGATTTCCCCTCATGATCCGCCCGAGCTTCATCCTCAGTGGGACGGGCACAGGCATCGCCCACGACCGCGAGACGCTGGCAGCCGTCGCAGCCCGGGCCCTTGCTGCCAGCCCAGTGTCCCAGGTCTTGATCGAGCGCTCGATCGCCGGTTGGAAGGAGTTCGAGCTCGAGGTGATGCGCGACTGTGCTGACAACTGCGTCGTCGTGTGCTCTATCGAGAACTTCGACCCAGTGGGCGTTCACACAGGCGACTCGATCACTGTGGCCCCGGCACAGACGCTTTCCGATGTCGAGTACCAGGCGATGCGCGACGACGCCTTTGCCTGCATCAGACGTGTGGGCGTAGAGACCGGCGGCTCCAATATCCAGTTCGCCGTTGAGCCGAATGATGGGCGCCGCCTCGTTATCGAGATGAACCCCAGGGTGTCGCGTTCGTCCGCCTTGGCCTCCAAGGCAACTGGGTTCCCCATCGCCAAGATCGCGGCCCGCCTGGCCGTCGGCTACACCCTTGACGAGATCAGCAACGACATCACACGGGCAACGCCCGCGAGCTTTGAGCCAACGATCGATTACGTGGTGACGAAGATCCCACGCTGGGCATTCGAGAAGCTCCCTGGAACCCTCGACCGGCTCGGCACGCGTATGCAGTCGGTGGGAGAGGTGATGGCCATTGGCAGGACCTTCCCTGAGTCCCTGCAAAAGGCCATCCGCTCCTTGGAGCAGGGGCGGGCTGGCCTTAACGCGGATCCGGCCGAGTCCGCCTACGAGTCCTTGGACGAGCCGGAGCTCATGGCAAAGGCCTGTGAGCCGACGCCGGAGCGGGTCTTCCACATCGAGGCGGCGTTGCGACGCGGGATCACCGCCGAGGCGGTCGCAGAGACCACAGGTGTCGATCTGTGGTTTGTGGACCAGTTGGAGAAGATCACCGTGGCCCGTAGCCAAATGGAGGATCTCGCGCAGGGCGGCAGGGGGCTCGGCGGCCTGGACCGCCAGGACTGGCGAGACATCAAGCGCCTCGGATTCTCTGACGCCCAGATCGCTTATCTGTTCAAGGACAGCTCCGCACAGGGTGGATCAATCTGCGAGGCGGACGTAAGAGCGGAGCGCCTTCGCGCGGGCGTGCAGGCAACCTTCAAGACAGTAGACACGTGCGGGGCAGAGTTCGCAGCTGACACTCCGTACCACTACGCGACCTACGAGGACGAGAATGAGGTGCGCCCGAGCGACCGGCGACGGGTCTTGATCCTCGGCTCCGGCCCGAACCGCATCGGCCAGGGGATCGAGTTCGACTACTGCTGCGTGCACGCCTCCAGCGCTCTTCGCGAGGTGGGTTATGAGACCATCATGGTCAACTGCAATCCCGAGACCGTCTCGACGGACTATGACACCTCCGACCGTCTCTACTTCGAGCCGCTCACGGCCGAAGACGTGGCCAACGTAATCGACGCCGAGCTTGCCGCCGATGCCGGTCCTTTGGGCCAAGGCCCCGCCTCTCTCGCCGGTGTGATCGTCTCGCTCGGGGGCCAGACCCCGCTCAAGCTGGCACACGCCATCGACCCGGGCCTCGTTCTCGGCACCTCTCCTTCGTCAATCGACCTGGCGGAGGACCGGGAGAGGTGGAACGCTCTCTGCGAAGGCCTGGGGATACCGCAACCGCCAGGTGGCACGGCGCACGATGTTCACGATGCCTTGATGATTGCCGCCCACATCGGCTACCCAGTGCTCGTCCGGCCGAGCTATGTGCTCGGAGGCCGTGCGATGGAGATCGTCTACGACGACGAGAGGCTCGGCCAGGCAATGCTTGCCATCTCCGGGACCCTACGAAGCGAGGGAGGGGTCTCGTCTCAGAGAGCTGTGCTCGTGGACAGGTTCTTGGAGGACGCGATAGAGGTCGACGTGGACGCTGTGCGTGACAGCACGGGCGAGGTGCTCGTGGCCGGCGTGATGGAGCACGTCGAGGAGGCTGGCATCCACTCAGGCGACTCAGCTTGCGCTTTGCCGGTACAGACGCTTTCGCCGGAGGTCGTCAGCACCCTTGAGGCTCACACACGTGCCATCGCCGCGGCGCTCGAGGTCGTCGGACTGCTCAATGTGCAGTACGCCGTGAGAGGGGGAGAGATTTACGTACTTGAGGCCAACCCGCGGGCCAGTCGCACTGTGCCCTTTGTGGCCAAGGCGACCGGGCTGCCTCTTGCCAAGGTGGCCGCACGGGTGATGACGGGGTCAACCTTGGCCGAGCTGCCGCGACGAGCACCTTCTGGGTCCGCCTGCAGGGGGCAAATGGGTAAGCGTCAAGGAGGCTGTGCTGCCCTTCAGCCGCTTTCCCGGTGTCGACGTCCTGTTGGGCCCCGAGATGCGCTCCACCGGTGAGGTAATGGGCGTCGGGACCACGTTCGGGCTTGCCTTTGCCAAGAGCCAGATTGCGGCAGGCAACCGCTTACCCTCGCACGGGGCCGTGTTGCTGTCCTTGGCCGATCGTGACAAGCACTCGGGGCTCGAGGCTGCCCGGGCCTTCAGCGAGCTGGGATTCCAGCTCGTGGCAACCTCGGGAACTGCTGCATTTCTGGAGTCGAACGGCCTCGCGGTTACGACCGTGGCCGCCAGGCTCGGCGAGGCGGGTGCGGCTGACGCTGTTGAACTCATTTCTTCGGGTCGGGTCCAGCTCGTCATCAACACGCCCCGAGGTCGTGGGTCGCGCGCGGACGGCACCCGTATACGGTCCGCCGCCCTTTTCCACCAGGTGCCGTATCTGACGACCGTGGCTGCCGCACGTGCTGCAGCAGCCGGGATAGCCGATTGGAAGCAACATGGGCTCTCCGTGGTCAGTTTGCAAGAGGTTCACGGGACCTTAGAGGTGGCGGAGGGAAGCCAACCCAGGCGCGGGTGAGACCTCGATTAGAGGGGAGCCCAGTAAGTCGGCTTGCTCTCAGCCCGGTGAGGCAACACCTTCTACCGATGCAGCGTTCTTCTTCCTTAGCCACATGTTGTGGCTGATGGCGACGTTGAGCACCACTACCACGGGCAGCGGGATGAAGAACGCCATCATGAGGGGGACGAACAGAACGAGGGTGAGCACGATAAATGATCCCCAGTGCCACCACTTCGGCCCGACAGCAAGGCCGGTGATGACGGCACCAACCAGGAGTACAACGCCAATTATGGCTGCTGTTGCACTGGACATAGCGGCAACCTCCACGACCTAATGAGAACGATTGTCCCGAGCCGGGGACTGGGCCAACAGAGGCGAAAGGCCCTACCGGCTAGCCAGAAATCCTCATACCCGGTAACAGCGAGCCAAATGGCAAACGTCAGATACGAGATGGGCGTGACTGTGGAGTGTGCCTAGGAAGGACCAGCCAGGCGACAGGCTAGATCACCCAAAGGCGAGGAGGCGTTTCGACCTCTCGTCGGTTCTTTGCCAAGACCTGGATCTGTTCGCCGGTTGGGCACCTCGGTCACGATTGCCTGAGTGAAGTTGACAAGCTTCAAGCCACCGGACCGAACCAATTCACTATCTGTTCACACAGAGTTAATCGCCAGCGGAGACAGTAACGCTCGGCCCAGCTGCCGTGGTTGTTATAACAGTTGTGTGACCGAATCTGCCGCAAAGAGTCATCCGACACGACGATCCCGACCATGCTCGGCCGCTCCGATGCGCATCGCACTTGTGGCGCACGACAACAAGAAGTGGGACCTTGTCGAATGGGCTCGCGCGAACAGGGAGGTCCTCTCCCATCATCAGCTACTCGCTACGAGCTCAACAGGAGCCGTGATCGAAGCAGAGCTCGAGGCAGAGCTGAAGCTCCCCGTCCATCGATTGCACAGCGGTCCGCTCGGTGGAGACCTTCAGCTAGGCGCCAAGATCGCTCAGGGCGAGATCGATGTCCTGATCTTCTTCTGGGACCCGCTCGAGCCACAACCCCACGACCCAGATGTGAAGGCACTGCTGCGTATCGCAGTCGTGTGGAACATCCCGGTCGCCTGCAACCGCGCCAGCGCGGACTTTCTTGTGACCTCACCGCTTTTCGACGGCGATTACGACAGAATCGTTCCCGAGTACGGCGCGACGGGCGGTGCTCGAGCCTAGCCAGCGGCTTCGCGATCGTCGCCCGCCGACGCCGCCGACGGCCCGTAGGTTCCGGGCCGTTGGCTCCTCATTATCAGGTCGACTGCTCAGCGCTGGTGGGTTTAGTTTGCTTGGGATGAATCGTTCCTGGCATGAGCAGCACAAGCTGGACAGGCGAGCAACACTCGATGAACGGGTCTTGTGGCACCTCGAGCACGCCGAGGAGTGCGGATGCCGCGCCATCCCAGAGTCGGTGCTCGAGGAGATAGAGCGGCGCCGGCTTTCCTCAGATGGCACCGAATAGCGCTCGGTCTATTTAGTCAATCTTTACGACTGGGCCGTGGCCCATATGGCGGTCTGACTATCAGGTCGAGCCTGTGCGGTAGCGCTGTTACAGCGCCTCGTCTACGTCCAAAGGGTCGTACTCGGGCGACCATATACACGCCTCGACGGCGGCTTCGAGCTCCGCATCGGTAGCCATAGGCGCAACCTTGCCGTCCCTAGCTTCTTTGGCGACAGCTATGGCGATCTGGCGCGATATCGACCTCAGGTCGGTCAGGCGCGGATAGATCGCCCCCTGCTCGATCCGCTCGGGTGGCACGATGGCCGCCAGCGTCGTAGCCGCGACGAGGAACATCTGGTCTGTGACCTCCCACGCCCGTCCGGCCACCGCTCCGAGTCCGACGCCGGGGAAGACAAAAACGTTGTTCGCCTGGCCGATGACGTGATTGCGTCCGCCGAGCTCGACGGCATCAAAGGGGCTCCCTGTCGCAACGACGGCGCGTCCGTCGCTCCAAGCCAGCACATCGGCCGGCGTAGCCTCGGAGTTCGCCGTCGGGTTCGACAGCGGAAGGACGATCGGGTTCGCGGTTCCGCGCGGCCATCTGGCGTATAGCTGCCTCGGTGAAGGCACCGGGCTTGCCGCTCGTGCCGATGAGGATCGTGGGTGCCACATGGCGCACGACCGTCTCGAGGTCGTAGTTGTCGGACTGCTCGAAACCGAGCTGGTCGAGGTCGTCCTTGGTGAGGGCGAAGGGAAGCTTGTCATCTTGTATCGCGTCCCGCCCTTCGTAGAGCAGACCCTGGGAGTCGAGCATCGCGACCGCCAGACGGGCCTCGTGCTCGCTTGCACCCTCGGACCGCATGATCGACTGGACGAGCCGGGCGATGCCGATACCAGCAGCGCCTGCCCCGAGGAAGACAAGGCGCTGGGCCGACAGCTTCTCGCCCCGGTGCCGGAGAGCGGCCAGGATGCCTCCGCAGACGACGGCCGCCGTCCCCTGGATGTCGTCGTTGAAGCATGGGATCCGGTGCCGGTAGTGATCGAGCAGCCGAATGGCGTTGTGTTGCTTGAAGTCCTCCCACTGCATCAAGGCCTCGGGGAAGACCGTCTTGACGGCCTCGACGAAAGCGTCGACGAAGGCGTAATAAGCCTCTCCGCGCAAGCGACGCTTCTGGTAGCCGAGGTAGAGGGGGTCCTGGAGCAGCTCCTCGTTGTCCGTCCCGCAGTCGAGTGACACCGGAAGTGTGAGGCGTGGGTGGATGCCGGCTCCGGCCACGTAGAGCGCCAGCTTGCCGATCGGAATGCCCATCCCTCCTGCGCCCTGGTCACCGAGGCCGAGGATGCGCTCGTTGTCGGTGACGACGATGAGGCGGACGCCCGGCTGGCCTGCGTTTTTGAGCAGCTCAGGGATCTTGTCTATGTCATCGGGAGTGATCCACACCCCCCGGGCGCGGCGGAAGACGTGGCTGTACTCCCTGCAGGCGCGCCCGACCGTGGGCGTGTAGATGATGGGGGCGAGCTCTTCAAGGTGGTCGACCAAGAGCCGGTAGAAGAGGGTCTCGTTCCTGTTTTGGAGGGCCGCGAGACCTATGTACTTCTCGAGGTCGTCGCCCTTGCGTCGAAGATGCTCGAGCTCGAGTGCGACCTGCTCCTCGATCGTCGTGATCCGCCACGGCAGCAAGCCTCGGAGTCCTAGCGCCGCCCGCTCGCCCTCGACGAACGCGGTGTCCTTGTTGATAGCGGCGCAGTCGAGCAGCTCACGACCACGTGCCGACGCCAGTTCCTCAGGCAGATCGGCCCAACCAGAGCGGCCCAGGCTCACCATGATGTCGTCCTCTTTTCACTCGCCTCCGAGCTAGGTAACCCCATTTCGACCCTATTGGGAAAGGGCCGAACGTCACATTTTCAAGCCAGCTGTCAGCTGTCCTAGCACGTCGTTTGCCTGGACAAATCGGGCGGGCGGTAGCGTTAATGGCACCGGCAACGATGCGCGGCGTACAGAGGACACGGAGGAGCATGCAGCTCGAGTCGGAGCAACAGCAGCCGTCGGCCGAGTTCCTTGCGGAGCTTGTCGAGACTTCGGCACGCCTGGAGGACGCGGACCCGCTGGAGATCATCGAGTGGACCGTCAATCGGTTTCCCGGCCGAGTCGCCTTGGCGGCGTCTTTCCAGGACGCCGCACTGGTCGACATGGCAGTCCGTGTCGACCCCTCGATCGAGGTGATCTTCCTGGACACCGAGTTCCATTTCCCAGAGACGCTCGCATATGTCGAGCGGCTGAGGCGTCGCTACAACTTGCACCTTGTCGTGACCCATCCCGAGGTCGGTCCTGACGAGTTTCCCTGCGGCACCAGCCAGTGTTGTGAGGTTCGCAAGGTCGCGCCTCTGGCCAAGGCCCTCGAAGGTCACAGTGCTTGGATCACAGGGCTCAAGCGCGTTGACACGCCCGAGCGCGCCGACGCCCCGCTGATCGCATGGGACGCGAGGCGGAAGATGGTGAAGGTGAACCCGGTCGCAGCCTGGGACGATGACGACGTGGACCAGTACGTTGTCAGCCACGACCTGCCCCGTCACCCCCTCAATTATGTTGGCTACGTCTCGATCGGCTGTGCCCCGACGACGGTGCCCGTGCCCGAGGGCCGTCACCCTCGCGAGGGTCGCTGGGCGGGGACGAACAAGACAGAATGTGGCCTTCACCTGTAGGGATCGTCACCGGCAAGGGCAGAATTTTCCCTAGCGGTTCGAGCTGATCTGAAGTATCGTCCGCTTTACCTGCACCGGCGCTCGGGGGGCGCCAGGAACGATGCCCCTCGACGGCCCTCTTGAGGGGAGACGATTATGCGAGGAATCACCCGACCTGGGATCTCTAAGCTTCGCGCTAGAAGTCTGGGGATCTCACTTTTTGCTGCCAGCCTGGCGGTACCTGCCCTGGTGCTGAGCCAATCGGCCCCGGTTGGGGCAGCCCCGGCGGCACAGAAAGTGGCACAGCGGCCGATGACAGCCGCTCTTGCCGCCGAGTTGTCACACAACGTCAGCCAGCACGTCATCGTGATCCTTAAGAGCCAGCTCGCCCAAGCTCGCGTTGGCACGAGCGCTGCTGTCCTGCGCTCCAATCTGATCGCCGCCTACCAGGCGCCACTCATGGCCGAGCTCCACGCCGTGCACGCCACGCACATCGAGAGCTACCGGTTGGTGGACGCGTTCGCCGCCACTGTTTCGGCCGGTGAGGAGTCGTGGCTGAAGGAGGACCCCTCGATTGCCGAGGTCATCCCTGATGTGACCATCAAGGGCGCGGCGCCTGAGACCGCCGCCGCGTCGACGAGCCCGTCGACGACTTCGGACTCGACGACCTCGCTCACTCCGAATGTGATCCCGGGCGCCTGCGGGGCCAACGGCCAGGTACAGCTCGATCCCGAGGGCCTCTCGCTCACGAACACTGACTCGGACAACCCGACCCAGAAGACAGCTCGCTCGCTTGGGATCACCGGTGCGGGCGTGAAGGTGGCCTGGATCGCCGACGGCGTCGACCCGAACAACGTCAACTTCCTCCGGGCGAACGGTACGTCGGCCTTCAGCGACTATGAGGACTTCAGTGGTGACGGGCCGGGCCAGATCACCGGCGGTGACGAGGCCTTCCTCGACTCCAACACAATCGCTGGGCAGGGCCTTGTGACCTACAACGTGGCGAACTTTTCCGCCCAGTCCGATCCCACGGCCTGCAACATCCGCATCGAGGGTGTCGCCCCGGGGGCGAGCCTGGTGGGCCTGGACGTGTTCGGAAGCTTCGAGGACACGACCGAGTCGAACTTCCTCGAGGCGATCAACTACGCCGTCGAGACCGACCACGTCAATGTCATCAACGAGTCTTTCGGGTCCAACCCGTTCCCCGACGTGACTGCCCTCGACGCCACCAAGCAGTTCAATGACGCCGCCACGGCCGCAGGGGTAGTCGTCAGCGTCTCCACCGGGGATGCTGGCTCGACCAACACCATCGGCTCGCCGGCGACCGACCCGAACGTCATCTCGGTCGGGGCTTCGACGGACTTCCGCTTCTACGCCCAGACGAACTACGCCGCCGCCCGCTACTTCGCAACGACGGGGTGGCTGGACGACAACATCAGCTCGCTGAGCTCTGGTGGCTACGACGAGACGGGCGACACGGTCGACCTGGTCGCCCCCGGCGACTTGAGCTTCGCCTCGTGCAGCACCAACATTGCGATCTACACAGAGTGCACGAACTTCCAGGGCCAGGCCTCAGATGTCGAGGAGAGCGGCGGTACGAGTGAGTCGTCGCCGTTCGTGGCAGGTGCCGCAGCCCTTGTCATCCAGGCCTACCGCCAGACCCACGGCGGCCAGACCCCGGCGCCTGCACTTGTCAAGCAGATACTGCTCAGCACCGCCACCGACCTCGGCGCCCCGGCCACCGAGCAGGGAGCCGGGCTGCTCAACAGCTACAAGGCCGTCGAAATGGCCGAGTCGCTGCCCGGGTCGCGCTTCAGCTTCAACGGCCCTCACGGCGCTGTCGGCGACACATTGTTGACCTCGACCAACCAGCTGAACGCAGTGGGCAACCCGGGCACACGGGAGAGCTGGCCGGTGACGGTGACCAATACCGGCGCCGACACCCAGACCGTGCAATTGTCCGGGCGGACGATCGGCCCCGACCAGAACGTGCAGAGCGGCAGCGTGACGCTCAACGATGCGACGAGCCCTCAGTTCGCCAATTACCAGGGTCTCCAGAACAACTACGCAGTCATCAACTTCAACGTCCCGCCGGGGCAGAACCGCCTCGATGCCTCCATCGCCTATCCGGCCAACCCGGGCAACGGCAATAACGCCCGCGTGCGGTTGATCCTCATCGACCCCCTCGGGCGCTTTGCTGCTCACAGCCTGCCCCAGGGCGTAGGCAACTACGGCAACGTCGACGTCATCGACCCGGCGCCTGGCAAGTGGACAGGGGTCATCTTCGGTGACGTCGCCGCCAAGGACGGAACCAACGGCACGGTCCCGTGGCAGGTGGCGACCCAGCAGTACGTCCCCTTTGCCTCGGTCTTCCCCTCTTTCATCGTGCTCCGCCCGGGCCAGAGCCAGACGGTGTACGTGAACGCGACGACACCCTCGTCGCCCGGGGACGCTGCGGGCTCGATCGTGCTCGCCTCTAACGAGAGCAGCACGAACACCTCTGTCCCGGTGACGCTGCGCAGCCTCGTTCCGGTCGGAGGTGGATCCTGGGGCGGTGGCGGCCCCGCCAGCGGGTCCTTCAGCGGCGTGCTGACGGGCGGCAACGGGCGTCCGCCAGGCGAGGGCCAGGTGGACTACTACGAGTTCAACGTCGGCCGTGGCGTGAGCAACATCACCGCCAACGTCTCGCTCACCAACGACGGAGGCGACACCGTTGCCTCCTACCTCATCAGCCCTGACGGCGACACACTCGGCTACGGCCAGAACGTCAGTCCCGGCACGACGCTGACGGCGTACACGCTGAACCCGGTACAGGGAACTTGGACCTTGATCGTGGAGTTCGCCGAGCCAATCGTCGGCGACGAGCTCTCCCAGCCGTTTACGGGCAACATCGAGTTCAACGCCGTGCACGTCTCGGCCTCCGGACTGCCCAATGGTCCTTGGGCCCGCCTGGCGGCAGGCACACCGGTCACGGTCCCAGTCTCGGTGACTAATAATGGCGTAGGGCCCGAGTACTTCTTCATCGACCCGCGTCTTGACGCCACGAGCACCATCGAGCTCGCCCCGTTCGTCTCGAACCCCGTGGCGCTGCCGCTGGCAGGTCCGGAGCCGACCTGGGTGGTGCCCACCCAGACCTCGAGCGTGACAGTCAGCGAGACCTCGACGCTTCCGACCATGTTCGACTACGGCCCGTATCCCGGGGACCCGGACCTCCCAAGTGCCAACCTCGGTTCCGGCCCGCTCTGTTCGACGAGCGAGTCCGCCACCTACGCCCCGAGCGGAGGCAGCGTGACGAGCGGTCTTTGGGGAGCTGCGCCGACCGAGTGTGGTCCGTATTCTGAACCCGCGTCCGCCGCCGCGACGACGGCCAACGCCTTTGCCGTGACCCAGGGCTTCGACACGACCGTTACCTCTCCTACGACCGACGTCTTCCTCGCGGCCATCGACCCCTCGGTTCTGAGCGCGCCGCCCACCGTGGCGGTTATCAACCCGGGCCAGACGGCTGTCATCAACGTCGTGATCACGCCGTCGGGATCCCGCGGCAGTGTCGTCAACGGCACGATCTATGTCGACGAGCTCGCTTACGGCGTGGCCCCTTACGGCCAGGTTTCCGGCGACGAGCTGGCCGCACTTCCCTACAGCTACACGATCAGGTAGTCGTAACCGCGATCTTGTGAAACTGGCGCCTGCCGGGGACCGCAGTGGTCCCTGGCAGGCGCCAGTTCGCGTCTATCGGCCTGATACGAATGTTCCGGGACTAGCGTCGCGCGCGGTGGCGAAACGACGTCTGCAGGACCAAGGCCCGGGTGTCGTTCCTCCGGAGGCCGAGGTGCGAGAGCTGGTCGCCCGCATCTCCGAGCTCGGGGGCAGCACCGAGACCCGGGCCTTTCGGATCACGCTTGGCACCGAGTGGCTCATGCGGCGGGCGATGGCGAACGAGGCGCTCAGGACCCAACTGTTCCGCTTCGTGGATGCATTGCCGGCTATGGCCGACGATGCCGACCTCTACCGGCACGTGGAGGAGTACTTCGGCAGTGACGTTCTGCCTGGGCTGTTCGAGCGGGGCCTCGCCGGCTCGGCCCGGGTCCCAGGTGGTCGCAGGCTCGTAGCGAAGACCGCCCGCCGCGAGGTCGCCAGGATGGCGACCCAATTCATCGTTGCCACCGACGCCAGGACCACAGCTGCCAAGCTCGAGGAGCTCTGGCGCCGCGGCCGCGCTGCCACCGTTGATCTTCTTGGCGAGCACACCCATTCTCACGCCGAGGCGGACCGGTACGCCGCCCGCCTCTCCGAGCTCGTCTCTGTGCTGATCGAGGCGAGTCGCACCTGGCCGGCAGACGACGTGCTCGAGCGCGACGATCTCGGGCAACTTGGCCGCGTCGCTGTGGCCATCAAGCCGACCGCCCTTGCTCCCGATTTCGCCTCGCTCACTGCGGACGCCGGCATCAAGTCGGCCTCCCAGCGGCTACTGGGGATCTTGCAGAGCGCGGCCGAGAACGGGGCACAGGTTTGGTTCGACCTTGAGCGCTACGAGGTGAAGCACATAACGCACCGCCTCGTTCGCGAGCTTCTGAGCCGACCGGAGCTTGCCGGGCTACAAGCCGGGATCGTCGTGCAGACCTACCTGCGCGACAGCTACGAGGACCTGGCATCGCTTTGTAAGTGGGCAGCGACCCGCGAGGTACCCCTAGGGATCCGCCTTGTAAAAGGCGCCTACTGGGACACCGAGACGGTGGTCGCTGAGGCGGCCGGCTGGCCCGTCCCTGTCTATGAGCAAAAGGGTGAGACCGACGCCAACTTCGAGCGCTGCGTGCGTCTTGTGCACTCGTACCACGGCCACGTCAGGGCGGCGTTCGGGTCTCACAACCTGAGGTCTCTCGCCTATGCGATCGCCGCCGGTCGCGCCGCGGGCATTCCTGACAACGGTTATGAGGTCCAGTTGCTCTGGGGGATGGCAGAGCCCGTACACGAGGCCTTCCGCCGGCTCGGCTTTCGTTTGAGGGTCTACTCGCCTATGGGCGAGCTCGTGCCCGGCATGGCATATCTCGTGCGGCGCCTGCTCGAGAACACCTCCAACGACAGTTTCGTGAGGTTGCGCTTTGCCGAGCACAAGGATCTCGCCACACTCGTGGCCGCTCCGCTCGCCGACCTCGACGCGGACTCTCCGGCTGCCCTCGGCGCGGCGGTCGTGCCGCGACGGGTCACAGATGCACTCCGGCCACCGCCCTATGCGCCCGAGCCGCTCGTGCGCTGGTTTGCGGGCGAGGCCACCGAGCAGATGGGGGCAGCTCTAGAGAGCGTCCGTGCCGGCCTCGGCGCCGCGGTCGCGGGCCTGATCGGCGCGTCGGAGGTCCGCACGCAGAGGACGAACGCCTCTGTCGACCCAGCAGATCCGGCAAGGGTTGTCGCCGTCTCTGCCTGTTGTGGGACATCCGAAACCGACCGGGCCGTGGAAGTGGCGGCGGCCCGCTTCGAGCCGTGGAGCCGCGCGCCCGTCCTCGACCGGGCCGAGGTGTTGTTCCGGGCTGCGGACTGGTTGCGCCGACGCAGGCTCGAGATCGCTGCGCTCGAGGTATTCGAAGCCGGAAAGTGCTGGGACGATGCCGACGCAGACGTGGCCGAGGCGATCGACTTCCTCGAGTACTACGGCCGGGACGGCCTGCGCCTGGCCAAAGGGGGGGCCGTCCAGTCGCCTCCCGGAGAGGTAAACCGCCTTAGCTATCACGGCCGTGGCGTGACGGCTGTCATCTCGCCTTGGAACTTCCCCCTTGCCATCCCCTGCGGGATGGTGGCCGCCGCTCTCGTGGCTGGCAACACTGTTGTCTTAAAGCCGGCCGAGCAGACTCCGGCCGTGGCCGCCATGCTCGTGCGGGCCTTTTGCGAGTCCGGCCTTCCCGAGGGCGTGCTCGGCTTTGTCCCAGGACTGGGCGAGGAGATCGGCGCTCACCTTGTGACCCATCGCGACGTCAGCGTTGTCGCCTTCACTGGGTCCAAGCAGGTAGGGCTCAGCATCGTCGAAGCCGCGGCGCACACAAGCGAGGGACAAAAGGAGATCCGCCGGGTCGTGGCCGAGCTCGGCGGGAAGAACGCCATCATCATCGACTCCGACGCCGACCTCGACGAGGCGGTCCCGGCAGCGGTGCGGTCGGCCTTCGGCTTTTGTGGTCAGCGTTGCTCGGCGGCGTCCCGGATAATCACCGTGGGCGAGGTCCACGACCTTTTCCTCGAGCGGTTCGTCGAGGCGACCCGGTCTCTGACGATCGGGCCGCCGGCGATACGCGGTACAGAGCTCGGTCCGGTCATCGACGAAGACTCGGTCAAGCGCATCCGCGGTTGGCAGGACCGAGCCGACCAGTTCGGCCGGGTCGTGCTGCGGCGTGATGATCTCCCCGAGAGCGGCTATTTCGTCGGCCCCACCATCGTCGACGAGGCCGAACCGGGCTCCCCGCTAGTCACAGAGGAGATCTTCGGACCAGTCGTGGCCGTGATGCCGGCGCGTGATTTTGAGCATGCCTTGGATCTCGCCAACCAGATCGACTTCGCGCTCACGGCCGGGATCATCTCACGCTCGCCTTCGCGCATCGAACAGGCCTCAGCACGCCTTCGGGGCGGGAACATATACGTGAACAGGGCCATCACCGGCGCAATCCCTGGCCGCCAGCCTTTCGGGGGTCACGGCATGTCGGGCGTCGGGTCTAAAGCGGGCGGGCCGGACTACTTGTTGCAGTTCATGCATCCAAGGGTCGTGTCAGAGAACACCCTGCGCCAGGGCTTTGCACCCGACCACGAGTCGGCCAAGTGACGGCGCCGATCTTCACCGGTGTGGGCGTTGCTCTCGTCACCATCTTCGACTCCTCCGGAGAGCTGGACGCCGGCGCGACTTCTGAGCTCGCCAACCGTCTCGTCGAGGCCGGGATCAGGTGCGTGGTTGTCGCAGGCTCCAATGGGGAGGCTGCCTCTCTCGAGGTCTCAGAGCGCGCTGGTCTCGTAAAAGCGGTCAGGGCGGCCCTGCCCCCCGACATCGTCGTTTTGGCGGGCTCGGGCGCCCCCTCTGCCCGGCAAGCGGCTCATCTCACCCGGGTCGTGCTCGACGCAGGGGCGGACGCTGTGCTCGTGCTCTCTCCCCCGCAGAGCTCCGACCCGCGGCCGTACTACGAGACGGTCGCCAAGGCGGCCGGGGGGGCGAGCGTGCTCGGGTACCACTTCCCCAGCGTCTCGTCTCCGGGCCTCGCCGTGGGGGCCCTCGCTGATCTACCTATTGCGGGTCTCAAAGATTCGAGCGGCGATGCCCGGCGCATGTACGAAACGCTCGAGGTCTTCTCGGGATGGTTCTACACCGGCTCGGCGAATCTCGTGCTCTTGGCGGGAGCGCTGGGCTGTGGCGGGGCCATCCTCGGGATTGCCAACCTCGAACCGGAGATGTCAGTAAGGGCCTTTGCCGGGGATGCAGGTGCCCAACGCCAGCTCGTCGCACGTGCAAGCGCCCTATCGGCTCACTGGCCCCACGGGCTGAAAGAGGCGGTTGCGGCCCGCTACGGCACCTCGGCGACAGCGCGGATGGGCTAGGACTCGCCTCTCGCAACCTTGAGGTGGCTCAGCGCTTGCGGGTGACTGCCTGGCAGTTGACGCAGCGCGTCGCCCACATGATCGCCTCGAGGCGCTCGTCGCCTATGGGCCGGCCGCAGTCGTCGCAGATCCCGTAGCTGTTCTCGTCGAGCTTTTCCAGCACGCGGTCGATGTCGGCGGCCACCTGTTGCAGCTGGCCGGCCGTCATGGTGCGCTGCATTTGCAGGACGGCATCGGCTGTGTGGTCGCCGGCCCGCTTTCCGAACTGCATCTGAACCCCAGGGGCGCGCACCGGTTCGGCCAGCTCGGAGAGCTGGGCAGCGAGCTCAGCTCGGTGTGCTCTCAAGTCCCTCGTCAGCTCATCTCTTTCCAAGGTCGCCCTCGATGCTACGGCTCCACGAGCCGGAGCCGGTTACTGGCCGCCAGGGCCGAGCGACGGCACAAACGGGCGCGCCGTTGCAAATTTCGAGAACGGCCTTCGCCGAGCGTTCGATTTTGCGGCCGGGGCCTGTCTTGTGGCGGCGGTCGCCTCCTGGCTCAGCGTCAGCGCCACGTCCACCAGGACGCCGGTCGTAGTCCAAGAGCCCGTCGCCTTAGCGCGCGAGACCGCAGCGGCTCGCGAAACAAGCCGATCTTTCCGCCTAACCTTTTGCGGTGACCCCAGCGCGCAAGTTCTTCGTTCGCACCTTCGGGTGCCAGATGAACGAGCACGACTCCGAGCGCATCGCCTCGGTGCTCGCAGGCGAAGGCATGTTCCGCACTGATGACCTCGAAGAGGCCGACGTTGTCGTGCTCAACACCTGCTGTATCCGCCAGAACGCCGACGACAAGCTTTACGGGCATCTAGGCCAGCTCAAGTCGCTGCAGGAGAGTCACCCGGGCATGCAGATCGCGGTCGGCGGCTGCCTGGCCCAGAAAGACAGAGAGCTGCTCTTGGCCCGCGCTCCGCATGTCGACGCCGTCTTCGGCACCCACAACGTCTCCCGCGTCGGCGCCCTGTTGGAGCTCGCCCGGGCTGGTGGCAAGCCGGTTCTCGAGGTGCTCGACGCTCCGGGCGCCGAAGAGGTCACTGACTTCGCGAGCGCCATGGCCGTGCGCCACGACCAGCCGTACGCCGCCTGGGTGACCATTCAGGTCGGTTGCAACAATTCGTGCGCCTTTTGCATCGTGCCGGAGGTCCGTGGCCCGGAGGCGAGCCGGCCGTTTGGCGAGCTCAGAGCTGAGCTCGTCGAGCTCGCCGCCCGAGGGACCGTCGAGATCACATTGCTCGGCCAGAACGTCAACTCCTACGGCAGGGACCTCACGACGAGACGGCGGGCGTCCTCGCAGGACGGGCCCGCCTTGGAGTGGGTCGCCGGCAGGCGCTGGGTGAGCGAAGGCGCCTCGAGGCCCCGGCCCTTGTTCGCCGACCTGCTCCGCGAGCTCGGCGATGTTCCCGGTATCCGACGTATCCGTTTCACGAGCCCGCATCCGAAGGATCTTCGCCCCGAGACCATCGCCGCCATGGCCGAGACCAAAGCGGTCTGCGAGCAGCTCCATCTGCCTTTGCAGTCGGGTAGCGACAGGATCTTGGCCGCCATGCGCCGGGGCTACACCGCCGAGCGATACCTGGGCCTGGTCGCCGACGCCCGGGCAGCCATTCGCGACCTCGCCGTCACGACAGACATCATCGTGGGATTCCCGGGCGAGACAGAGGAGGATTTCGAGCGCACCTTGGAGGTCGCTTCGGAGGCCTCCTACGACAGCGCCTACACGTTCATCTTCTCCCCGCGGCCGGGAACCCGGGCGGCCGAGATGAGAGAGCTCTTCGTGGCACCCGAGGCGATCGCCGACCGGTTCGAGAGGCTTAAGGTCGTCATCGAGCGCTCCGCTCTCGCCCACAACCGTTCCCGCCTCGGCAGGATCGAGGAAGCCGTAGTCGAGGGACCCTCCAAGAAGGACCCCCATGTCCTCTCGGGCCGGACTCGCCAGGGCAAGCTGATCCACTTCGCCCCACCGCTCGGCCAGGAACTCGCCCCGGGCAGTTTCGCTTCCGTGCGCGTCGACCACGCTGCTCCCCACCACCTGGCCGGCGAGCTCGTCTCTGTCGAAGCCGGCTCTGGTCGCCGCAGAGACCGCATCCCTGTCACCTCCGGCTGAAACTCCACGAAATCGGGCCTCCGCTGGCGGCCTGAGGCGGAGCGGCAGGGGTGGCAGCCTACAATGGCCAGTCGTGAGCGTGTTCGGAAAGGTCCTTCGCGGGGCGAGAGCAAGAAGGTGCGCAGCCTGGCTGCCATCGTGCCCTCGATCAACGCCTTGGAACCAGAGATCAAGGCCCTGTCCGATGCGGAGCTGGCGCACAAGACCGTTGAATTCAAAGAGCGGCTCGAGCGCGGCGAGGACCTGAACGATCTTCTCGTCGAGGCCTTCGCGACTGTCCGCGAGGCGGGTTGGCGCACCATCGGCCAGCGTCACTTCGACGTCCAGCTCATGGGCGGGATGGCACTTCACTTCGGGTGGATAGCCGAGATGAAGACCGGTGAGGGCAAGACGCTCGTCTCCACCCTGCCCGTCTACTTGAACGCCCTGCCTGCGCGTGGCGTGCACGTCATCACGGTCAACGACTACCTCGCCCGCCGTGACGCGCAGTGGATGGGCCAGATCTACAACTTCCTCGGGCTGAGCGTCGGGCTCGTCACCCCTGAGATAGACGACTTCGCGGCCAAGGCGGCCGCCTATCAGGCAGACGTCACCTACGGCACGAACACCGAGATGGGTTTCGACTACCTACGCGACAACATGGCTGCTCGCCGCGAGCACATGGTGCAGCGTGGCCACGTCTACGGCATCGTCGACGAGGTCGACTCGATCCTGATCGACGAGGCCCGAACGCCGCTCATCATCTCCGGGCCTTCCAACGACTCGACGAAGCTCTACTACCAGTTTGCGAGCGTCGTGCGCACCTTGCACCGCGATACCGACTACGAGGTCGACGAGGAGAAGCGAACCGTCGTGCCGACCGAGGCGGGCATCGCCAAGGTCGAGCGCCAGCTCGGGGTCGAGAACCTGTACGACTCGGTGGCGGTCAATTATGTCCACCAGCTCGAAAAGGCGCTCCAGGCCAAGGAGCTGTACCACCGGGACAAGGATTACCTCGTCGCCGACGGCGAGGTGAAGATCGTCGACGAGTTCACCGGGCGCATCATGGAGGGCCGCCGCTGGTCCGACGGGCTCCACCAGGCCGTCGAGGCGAAAGAACGCGTCAAGATCCAAGACGAGAACCACACCTGGGCGACTATCACGCTCCAGAACTACTTCCGCATGTACGAGAAGCTCGCCGGCATGACCGGAACCGCCGAGACCGAGGCCGCCGAGTTCGCCTCGACCTATCAGCTTCACGTCGTGCCGATCCCCACGCACCGCCCGATGATCCGAGCCGACGAGCCGGACCTCATCTTCAAGACCGAGGCCGTCAAGTTCGAGGCGGTCGTCGAGGACATCAAGGAACGTTTCGAGCGCGGCCAGCCCGTGCTCGTCGGCACCGCGTCGGTGGCCAAGTCCGAGGAGCTCTCCGTGCTCTTGGACAAACAGGGCATCCCCCACCACGTGCTCAACGCCAAGCACCACACCCAAGAGGCCATGATCGTCGCCCAGGCGGGGCGCCTCAACGCAGTCACCGTCTCGACGAACATGGCAGGTCGTGGGGTCGACATCGTCCTCGGAGGCAATCCTGAGGGGTTGGCCCGTGACGAAGTCCGCGCCCAGGGGCTCGATCCCGAATCCGACGAAGGCCGTGAGCGCTACGACTCATTGCTGGACAAGTTCAGGCAACAGTGCGCCGCCGAGGCCGACGAGGTGCGTGAGCTCGGTGGTCTTTACGTCCTCGGGAGCGAGCGCCACGAGAGCCGCCGCATCGACAACCAGCTCCGGGGCCGGTCAGGCCGTCAGGGGGACCCCGGCGAGAGCAGGTTCTACCTCTCCCTCGAGGACGAGCTGATGCGCCTGTTCGCCACCGGCGCCGTCAGCTGGGTCATGGGGCGAGCCCTCCCCGACGAAGTGCCGATCGAGGCCCGCATGGTGACAAAGGCGATCGAGCGGGCCCAGCACACCGTCGAGGGTCGCAACGCCGAGACCCGCAAGGAGCTGCTCAAGTACGACGAGGTGCGCAACGAGCAGCGCAAGGTGATCTATGCCCGGCGGCTGCAGCTCATCGACGGCGAGGACCTAAAAGCCCATACCGAGGACCTGCTCACGGGTATGGTCGACCGGGTCGTCGCCACCCATTGCCCGAGCAACTACCCAGAGGACTGGGACCTTGAAAGCCTCGTGGTCGAGTTGAGCCAGTACTACCCGACGCGCTTTACCGTCGAGGACCTCGAGGCTGCCCAGGACTCCCAACAGCTGACCGAGAGCGTCCTGGCTGAGGCGCTCGCCTTCTACGACGAGCGGGAGACGAGCTTCCCCGGTGGAGCCGAGACGGCTCGCGAGGTTGAGCGGAACGTTCTCATGCAGATCATCGATCAACGCTGGCGGGAGCACCTCGTCGAGATGGACTACCTCAACGAGGGCATCCACCTGCGCGGCATCGCTCAGACCGACCCGCTGGTCGCCTGGCAGCGAGAGGGCTTCGAGATGTTCGGAAAGCTCATGGACTCGATCGACGACGACTACCTGCGCTATGTCATGCACGTCCAGGTCATTGCCGCCGCCGCGGAGGATCCCGATTACGCCCAGGCGGCCTTCACCGCCGCAGACGACCCCGCCGCCGGCCTAGGGGAGGCGCCGGCGCCTGAGCTCGGCGGGCTCCCGAGCGATGCGGGCCTGGCACCTGCAGGCGCGACCGCGGCCCAGCCCCCCCAGCAGGCCGCGCCCGTTGGCGGCCCGCGGGCGCCATCGGGGTCGGCGCGAGGCGGACGCCCACAGCGCCAGGGGCCGCCGTCGAACAAAGACCAGGCTGCGCCCGCCGCTCAGCGCCAACAGCCCGGGGGACCGATCTCTCCTACAGGCACTCGGATCGTCGGTGGCCCACCGCCCAAGGTCGGTCGCAATGAGCCGTGCTGGTGTGGCAGTGGGCGCAAATTCAAGGTCTGCCACGGCGCGAGCTGAACGATCATGGCTCGAGTAACCGACGGCGCCCCCGAAGGGGCGCGCCCTGACCTGGGAGAAGTGCTGGCGTCGCTTCGCGCCCGTCTCGACGCGGCCAAGGCTTATCTCAGGTTGGACGATTCGATAGAACGCCTCAGCGTGCTCGAGAAGTCGATAGCTGAGCCGGACCTGTGGTCCGATGCCGATCAGGCGCGCAAGGTGACCTCTGAGTACGGGCGGGTTCGCGACGACGTCGAGAGCCTGCGCGCGCTTGACACCGAGCTCGGCGACGCCGAGGGCCTGTACAAATTGGCCGTTGACGAGGGCGGGGCTGAGCTCGCGCAACTCGAGGGCGAGCTCGATGACACGGCGGAATCGGTCTCCAAGGCCCTCGACGATCTTGAGCTTCGGAGCCTTTTCTCTGGCGAGCACGACGAGAGGGACGCCGTCGCAGAGATCCACGCGGGTGCGGGGGGAACAGACGCCCAGGACTGGGCCGAGATGATGCTGCGCATGTACCTGCGCTGGGCCGAGCGCCGGGGGTTCACAGTTGAGGTAGACGAAGTCTCCGAAGGGGGCGAAGCGGGCATATTGTCGGCGACCTTCATCGTTCGCGGACGCTTCGCCTACGGGCTGCTGGCCGCTGAACGGGGCGTTCACCGCCTCGTGAGGATGTCGCCTTTCGACTCCCAGCACAGGCGCCAGACGAGCTTTGCCTCGCTCGATGTGGCCCCGTTCCTCGAGGACCTCACCGGCGAGGTCGTGATCGACGAGAAAGACCTGCGTATCGATACCTACCGCTCCTCAGGAGCCGGAGGCCAGCACGTCAATGTCACGGACTCGGCTGTGCGCATCACGCACTTGCCGACCGGGATCGTCACCTCCTGTCAGAACGAGCGTTCCCAGCACCAAAACAAGGCAAAAGCCCTGCAGATCCTCGCCGCCAAGCTTGCCGAGCGCCAGCGCGCCGAGCGCCGAAAAGAGCTCGAGACCCTTTCTGGCCCGCTAAGCGACGTCGCCTGGGGCAGCCAGATCCGCTCCTATGTTCTTGCGCCTTACCAGCTCGTAAAGGACCTCCGCAGCGGTTATGAGACCGGGAACGTTGAGTCGGTGCTGGACGGCGATCTCGACGATTTCATGATCGCCTTCTTGAGATTCCGTAGGGAACATGAGGGCTCCTGAGCGCGCCTTTCGCCCCTACCTCTGCGGCGGGAGGCCGGCTGGTAGCTTTGCAGCAGGAGATTTCGTGCTATCGCTCGGGGGAGAAGAGACCCGATGATCCGCTTCGATAATGTCACGAAGTCCTACAAGGGATCTGTCGTCGCCTTACGAGAGGTCTCCCTCGAGATCTTGAAGGGCGAGTTCGTCTTTCTCGTTGGGGCGTCAGGCTCCGGCAAGACGACGATGCTGAAGCTCCTGCTTCGCGAGGAAGTCGCCGACCGTGGCGAGATATGGGTGGCCGGCAAGGAGATCGGGCAGCTGTCGAACTGGAGAGTGCCGTATCTGCGGCGCAATCTCGGTTGTGTGTTCCAGGATTTCCGGCTTCTTCCCAACAAGTCTGTTTTCGAGAACGTGGCCTTTGCTCTCGAGGTCATCGGGCGGCCCCGGCACGTGATATCGACACAGGTGCCCCAGGTCCTCGACCTCGTCGGCCTCGGCCAAAAGGGCGACCGCCTGCCAGATCAGCTCTCCGGTGGCGAGCAGCAACGCGTCGCCATCGCGAGGGCTTTCGTGAACCGCCCGCTCATCATTCTCGCCGACGAGCCGACCGGGAACCTCGATCCGACGACGAGCCAGGGCATCATGTCGCTGCTCGACCGGATTAACCGCACAGGGACCACCGTGGTCATGGCCACCCACGACTCGACGATCGTCGACAACATGCGCCGAAGAGTCATCGAGATCGACCACGGGGCGGTGATTCGTGACCAGGCCCGAGGGATCTATGGCCTCGACCCGACCGTCTCATCGACACGGGGCGTTCCCGCGGTGTCCATCTCCGCGACGCGGGTGGGTTCGGCCGAGACCGACTTCGATGACCCCGGCGAACCGGTCACCAGCCGGCAAGAAGCCGTCCGGGCGCGGCGCGGCCGGCGCTGATGCCCATCTCTCCCGGCTACGTCGCACGCGAGACCGCCACCAACCTGTGGCGCAACCGCCTGATGGCGATCGCGGCCGTCTTGACCGTGGCTGTCTCGCTCTCGCTCGTCGGGACGGCGCTGCTCTTGCGCCAGGCCGTCAACAGCGAGCTCGTCGAGCTCAACCAGAACGTGGACCTGCAGGTATTCGTCCAGCCGACGGCGTCGCTGGCCGAAATCGCAACCTTGCGCAACACGATCAGCCAGACGCCTCAGATCCGCAAGTTCATCTACCTCGATCACGCCCAGTCTTACAAGCTGGCCTGCCGCATAAGCGGGCCGACCGTCTGCAGCGTGCTCACCCCGGCGACCACACCCCCGGTGTTCCAAGCCACCTTGACCGATCCCGGGGCGGCGGCCACAGTCGCCAGCGTCTTCCAGCACCTGCCGGGGGTCCGTCAGACGACCTATCCCTCCCAGGCAGCCCGGACCTTGACAGCTGTGAGCAACGTGTTGCAGATCGTGCTCCTAGTTATCGCCCTGGTGCTGCTGGTCTCGGCCCTGGTCCTCATCTTGAACGCCATTCGAATGGCGATCTTCTCCCGTCGACGCGAGGTGGGCGTGATGCGCCTTGTCGGCGCGACGAGTTGGTTCATACGCCTGCCCTTCATGATCGAAGGCCTCGTGCAGGGACTGATCGGGGCGGTCGTGGCCGCGGGCATCGTGTTGCTCGGCGATCTCGGCATACGCACGTTGATACGGCACTTCCACGAGTTCTCCTCGGCCGTCGTGCCGGGACACGACGTCATCATCACGGAGGTCTTCGTCGTGATCATGGGAGCGGTGATCGGTGCCATCGGATCAGCCGTCGCCGTGCGGAAGTTCCTCGACATCTGAGCGCGTCCACAGGGCGCAATAGAGCCCGCGGGCTGAGGGGCTAATCTCTTCGGACGACACCTCGCCGGCTAGGTGGGCGTGTCGACACAAGAGGGGGGTCGACCGACGCGCCTTAACCCTTTCCGTCCTGCATGGATGCGAGGCTTGTCCACCAGGTCCGCCCTCGCCTTGACATGCCTCGCGGCGCTCGGCTGCTCGGCGGGCCTGGTTGGCTCGGCGGCAGCCTCCGTCGCGAGATCCGGTCTGCCGGCGGTGTCCCAGCTCGTGCGTGTCGGCGCCGCGCCCGTGCTGCCCCATGCGGCGGTCGCCCTCGGCCGTGTCCCTTCATCTCAGCTCGTCGATCTCGACGTGGCGCTGCGCTCGTCCGATCCGGCTGGCTTGGCGAGCTTTGCCCGCAGCGTCTCGACCCCGGGCTCGCCCGAGTTCCGCCATTACCTGCGTCCTCCCGCCTTCGGGGAGCGCTTTGGGGCGAGCCCGGCAGAGCTTCGAGCCACGATCTCAGGTCTGCGGAGGCTGGGCTTGCGCATCGGGGCCGTGAGCGTCAACCACCTCCTCATCAAGGTTTCCGCTACGGCCGCGATCGCCGAGCGTGCCTTTCACACAAAGCTCGTTCGCTACCGCCTCGCCTCCGGCAGGCAGGTCTACGCCAATATCTCGCCACCCCGCCTTGGGTCTGGAATTGCCGGCGGCGTGCAGGCGATCGTCGGGCTGAACGACATGGCGCTGTGGCATCCGGCCGACCTTGAGCGCCCCGCCCCGTCGCTAAGGGCCCGCAGCTCGGGTGCAGGCCAGGTGGGCGACACCGTCCCGGGCGGCCCGGCGCCTTGCGCGTCGGCCACCCAGGAGGCGAGCGCGACCGGCCCCTACACAGCAGATGAGGTCGCCTCGGTCTACGGGTTCTCGAATCTCTACGCGGCCGGTGACTTCGGTGCCGGCCAGACCGTGGCCGTCTTCGAGCTCGAGCCGTTCGACGCTGCCGACGTACGTGACTATGACGAGTGCTATTTCGGCACGACCGAGGGGGTGACGATGACGTCGCCACCCCAGCTCAATGTCATCTCCATCGACGGCAACCAGGGCCTCGGCGCCAGCGAGGACGTTGAGTCGACACTCGACGTCGAAGAGATCAGCGCCTTTGTCCCAGGTGCCACAGTCGATGTCTACGAGGGACCGAACACCAACACCGGCCCGCTCGATGTCTACAACGCCATCGTGACCCAGGACAGGGCCAAGGTACTCACGACCTCCTGGGGCGCCTGTGAGTCCCAAGCCGGCGGGAGCGCCGTCGTTGCGGCCGAGGCGAACCTGTTCGAGGAGGCGGCTGCCCAGGGCCAGACCGTCATCGCGGCCGCCGGGGACCAGGGCTCGAGCGACTGCACCGACGCCGCCGACAACCCGATACCGAGCCCGGCGGTCGACGACCCAGGCAGCCAGCCCTATGTCACGAGCGTGGGCGGCACGTCGATGCCCTCGCTCGGTTCCCCGGCGAGCGCGACCGCACCGGCGGTAGCGCCGACCCAGGTCGTCTGGAACAGCGACAACGGCGCCGGCGGCGGCGGCATCTCTTCTGACTGGGCCATGCCGGCCTACCAGCTCTACGCCCCGGCGAACCTTGCGGTCGTGAAGAGCTACTCCTCGGGCAAGCCTTGCGGGGTCCCCACCGGATTCTGCCGGGAGGTCCCCGACGTCTCCGCCGATGCCGACCCGAACACGGGGCTCGTCATCCACTGGAGCGGCTGGGGCGGCTGGAGCACGATTGGCGGCACCAGCATCGCGGCGCCGATGTGGGCCGCGCTCGTCGCCCTGGTCGACGCGTCGCCTGCTTGCAAAGGGATTCCCGTCGGGTTCTTGAACCCGACGTTGTACTTCATCGCCGGGACGCCAGGGGACTACGCCACTGCCTTCTACGACGTGACCAAAGGCGACAATCACCTGGCCCAGTTGGCCAACTGGTGGCAGTACCCGGCCACGGTGGGATACGACTTCGCCTCTGGTCTCGGCACGCCCACGGCCGACACCGACGGGGGACTCGCCGGCTTGATGTGCAGCCTGCCCGCCAGCGGCGGGGCGGCGTATGCCTCTCCCACGAGGTCATCGATCACCGCCGTTCTCTCCCGCGTCAAGGCCAAGCCGAAGGCCTCGTCGTGGATCAAGGTCACCTTGCGCACAGCCCTCGGCTTGCCAATCGCCGCCAAGCGTGTGATCCTTGTGGCGACTGTGACCTCACCACCCAGCTCAAGGACCAAGATCCAGCCGGTGTCGGTGACAACCAACGCGAAGGGAGTGGCGATCTTCCAGGTGAGCGACACTTCGATCCAGACGGTCACCTACAGTGCCACCGACCTTACCGACGGCGTGACGATCAGCGCGTCGGCCACGGTGAGCTACGTGAAGCCATGAGAGGCGTCATCCTTGCCGGTGGCACCGGAAGCCGGCTTCATCCCCTGACCCGCATCACCAACAAGCACCTCCTGCCCATCGGCGACCAGCCGATGATCAGCTACGGGATCGAGGCCCTCGTCAAGGCGGGCGTGACCGAGATGATGGTCGTCACCGGAGGCACGCACGCGGGCGAGTTCTTGAGGCTGTTGTCCAATGGGCAGGAGTTCGGCGTGGAACGGCTCCTTTACGCCTACCAGGAACGGGCAGGCGGCATCGCCGAGGCCCTCGGTCTGGCGGCACAGTTCGTCGGTGACGACGCGGCGGTGGTCATGCTGGCCGACAACATCTTCGGCCGCTCGTTCGTGTCCTCGGTGCACCGCTTCGCCGATGAGCCCAAGGGCGCCCGCCTGTTGCTCGCCGAGGTCAAGGATCCCGACCACCTGCGTCACCTTGGCGTTCCCGATCTCGACGACTCGGGCAGGATCGTTCGTATCATCGAGAAGCCCGACGACCCCCCGAGCAGGTATTGCGTGACCGGTGTCTACCTCTACGACCCGAGCGTGTTCGACATCATCCGCACATTGCGGCCCTCAGGGCGCGGCGAGCTCGAGATCACCGACGTGAACAACCACTATGTCGCCGAGGGCCTCGTCAGCTACGACGTGCAAGAGGGTTTCTGGGGCGACGCCGGCGAGTCCATCGACGCCTATTACGCCGTCAACGACCACGTCCGTCGCTACGGCGCCAACCTCGACTGAGCAAAGGGAAAGCTGAGCCCAGCCTCTCAGCGTGCGCGCCGCGGGCCGATGGCGGCGGTGAGGGCGCCGTCGAGCTCACCGTAGGCATGGACGAAGCCCGCTTCTTCCAGCTTGCGCGGCAGCACTTTTTGACTCGCGAGCAGCACCTCGTCAGCGGGGCCGCGCCCGAGGCCGAGACGTAGCAGCGGGGCGGGCAGAAAGAGCCTGGCGCGGCGCCCGAAGAACGAGGCGATGGTGTCGGTCAGCTCATAGTTGCGCACCGGGTTGGGGGAGGTGGCATTGACGACACCGGACAGGGTGTTGTCGTCGATGGCGCGCATCACTACGGCCACCTCGTCGTCGAGGGCTATCCAGCTCGTCCATTGGCGACCGTCTCCGAGGCGGGCGCCCAGTCCCAGCTTGAACAGGGGTGCCTCGGCCTTCAAGACGCCACCGTTGGCACCGTTTTTGCCGCCTAGGACGATTCCTGTGCGCACGGTCACTACGCGGATCCCCTTTTCGGCGGCCGGGGCTGTGCTCATCTCCCAGGAGCGACATAGATCTGCCAACAGTCCGGTGCCTTCGGCGCTCGACTCGTCGAGCACCTCGTCCCCTCGATCGCCGTAGATGCCCACAGCCGAGCCGGACACGAGCACCGCCGGGGGGCGCTCGAGCGATGCGATAGATCGGGCGAGAAGGTCGCCAACTCCGATCCGGCTCGAGCGGATCGCCTCAAGGGCCTTGGGGCTCCAGCGGGCGATGATCGGCGCGCCCGCGAGATGCACGGCTGCGTCGATCCCCTCCAGGCTCTGGCCCGCGATCGCGCTCGTATCGAGGCGCCGCCGGGCGAGGTCGACTCCGATTTCGCCATTCGCCGGTGGGCGGCGTACTACGGGGTGGACTTCGTCCCCCCGCTCGCGAAGCGCCTGGACGAGGGCCGAGCCGATGAAACCGCCCGCACCTGTGACGAGGATCCTCAAAACGAAGCCCTTCGCGTGCTCAGGTGGTAGCAGTGCCGCCGAGGGTGTCGATCGGGCCGTAGGGCTCTTCGGCCTCGAGGTAACACTCCTCGTGGAAGTGGTCGACCCGGTTCCAGGCCCCGTCCAGATAGACGTTGGCTATCACTTGGCGGGGGTGGGTCCGGGCGGCGAACTTGATCTGCTTGCCGCAGCGCACGCAGCGCACGTCGTTGCCCGGCTCAACGCCGCGCACGACGGCTCTGGTCAGGCTCACGCTCGCACCCCGAGTGCTGGCCGGGCTGGCCGAGCGACCGTTGGCGGTACAGCGATCACGCCCCCACGCTAGTGCCGGGGGCGCCCTCAAGGCCGCGCTGATGACCGTTGTGGCATGTGGGAGCCCACTTGGTGGCCACCGGTAGCATCCACTCGATGGTGGACAGATCCGGCCCGGGCAGGCTCGCGGGCGCCTTCGGCACGAATGCGTGGCTCGTCGAGGAGATGTACGAGTCCTATCTCGCCGATCCCCAGTCTGTGAGCGAGAGCTGGCGGGAGTTTTTCGCCGACTACCGGTCCAAGGCGGCCGGAGAGCCTGCGCCTTCGCCTGGGCCACAGGCGCGAGACGAGATGCCTAGCTCGGCCCCAGCCGAGCGCCCACTGAGCCAGGCACCCGCCCCGCCGGGCGCTACCGCGCCTTCGGCCAAGTCGCCCGGTGGCCCCACGCCGGTGCCACTTCGCGGGGCAGCGGCACGTGTGGTCGAGAACATGAGCGCCAGCCTCGTCGTGCCCACGGCCACGAGCGTGCGGCCTGTGCCGGCCAAGCTTCTCGAGGTCAACCGGGTCGCGATCAACGACCACCTCGGGCGCACCACGGGCGGGAAGGTCAGCTTCACGCACCTCATCGCCTGGGCAGTTGTAAAGGCCCTCGGGGCCGTCCCGGAGATGAACTCGTCGTTCGTGCCCGAGATCGAGGATTCCGGCACACCTGGGGTAATCCACCACGAGCATGTAGGTCTCGGCATAGCCATCGACCACGAGCGCGCCGACGGCACGCGTGCTCTTTACGTGCCTTGTGTGTCCGCGGCGGACACCCTCGATTTCGCCTCCTTCCTCCACGACTACGAAGATCTCGTACGCAAGGTGCGCACGAACAGGCTCTCGGTGGACGACTTCGCCGGCGTGACGGTCACGATCACCAATCCGGGCGTCCTCGGCACCTCCCAGTCGGTACCCCGTCTCATGTCGGGCCAGGGTGCCATCATCGGTGTCGGAGCTCTCGGCTACCCCGCCGAGTTCGCCGCCAGCGACCCGGAAGTGCTCGCCCAGCTCGGTCTTAGCAAGGTCGTCACGATCACCTCCACCTACGACCACCGTGTCATCCAAGGGGCCCACTCGGCGCTGTTCCTAGCCTTCGTGCACGAGGCCCTGGTCGGTGGCCACGGCTTTTACGACGAGATCTTCTCCTCTTTGAACGTGCCCTCGAATCCGGCGCGCTGGCACCGCGACATCAACCCCGTGGGCTCGAACGACGCTGGGCACGGCCGGCTTGTCAAGCAGGCCAAGGTGCAGCAACTGGTCAACATGTACCGGGTCCGCGGCCATCTCATCGCCAACCTTGACCCGCTCGGGACGACGGCTCCGGCCCTTCATGCCGAGCTCGACCCGCTGACCCACGGCCTGACGGTCTTCGACCTCGACCGCAGCTTTGTCGTCGAGGGGCTCGGCGAGGAGACCGAGCTACCCCTCGGGCGTCTCCTTGACATCTTGCGCGACGCCTACTGCAGGACCATCGGCATCGAGTACATGCACATCGAGGATCCGGACGAGAAGAGATGGATCCAGCGCCACGTCGAGGGTGTCGCAGCAACGTGTCCTCCTGAGGAGCAGCATCACGTCCTCGAGCGCCTGAACGCCGCCGAGGCCTTCGAGCGCTTCTTGCACACCCGCTATGTGGGCCAGAAGCGCTTCGGGCTCGAAGGAGCGGAGTCGGCCATCCCCCTCCTCGACGCCATCTTGGACGAGGCGGCCAAGGACGGGATAGAAGAGGCCGTGCTCGGCATGGCGCACCGGGGGCGCTTGAACGTGCTCGCCAACATCGTCGGCAAGTCCTACCGGGAGATCTTCGCCGAGTTCGAGGGCAACTTGGACCCAGAGAGCGTGCAGGGCTCGGGCGACGTCAAGTACCACAAGGGCGCGAGCGGCAAGTTCGCCGCCCGCAGTGGCGTGGAGCTGCCCGTGATGCTCGCCTCGAACCCGTCCCATCTCGAGGCCGTCGACCCGGTCGTCGAGGGAATCGCTCGCGCCCGCCACGACCAGCGCCGCGATCCCGGGCACTACCACGTGCTGCCGGTTTTGATCCACGGCGACGCCGCCTTCGCCGGCCAGGGCGTCGTCGCTGAGACCCTCGAGCTGTCCCAGCTGCGCGGCTACCGCAACGGGGGGACCATCCACCTCGTGATCAACAACCAGCTCGGCTTCACGACACCGGTGAAGGCCGCCCGCTCGTCGATCTACCCGACCGACGTGGCAAAGACGGTGCAGGCGCCGATCTTCCACGTGAACGGTGACGACCCGGAGGCATGCGTCCGCGTCGGCCGTCTTGCGGTCGCTTTTCGCGAGCAGTTCCACAAAGACGTCGTGATCGACATGGTCTGCTACCGCCTGCACGGCCACAACGAGGGTGACGACCCGAGCTACACCCAACCCCTCATGTACAAGCAGATCGACCAGCACCGCTCGGTCCGCAAGCTCTACACCGAGACGCTCGTCAAGCGGGGCGACATCACCATCGAGGAGGCAGAGTGCGCCCTCGATGACTTCTCGGCTCGACTGCAGGCGGCTCTCGACGAGACACGTGCGGCCGCCCCCCGCCGCATCGACCGCTTGCCTAGCCCAGGCCTCGAAGAGCTGCAGCCGCTCTCAAAGGTGGCGGGCGGTGTCGACCAGTCGAGGCTCGAGGGCTTGGCCAAGACGGTCCACGAGCTGCCGCCGGAGTTCAACGTGCACCCGAAGCTCGCCCGACAGCTGGGCCAGCGAGCGGAGCTCTACGCGGCAGGAGAGGTGGAATGGGCCCTGGCCGAGGCACTCGCCTTCGGCAGCGTGCTCCTCGACGGCTACGACGTGCGCCTCGCCGGGCAGGACACACGCCGGGGCACTTTCAGCCAGCGCCACTCCGTGCTGTTCGACTACGAGACCGGCGCCGAGTACACGCCGCTCGCGGAACTTGTCAGCTGACCCGCCAGATGCTCGAGGCAGTCAGCTTCCCGGCCGTTTCATGGTCTACGACTCGCTCTTGTCGGAGTTCGCCGCCCTCGGTTTCGAGTACGGGTACTCGGTCGAGAGCCCCGATGCCCTCGTCTTGTGGGAGGCGCAATTCGGCGACTTCGCCAACGGAGCCCAGGTGATCATCGACAACTTCCTGGCTTCTGCTGGGGAGAAATGGGGGCAGAGCTCGGCTCTCACCTTGCTGCTTCCTCACGGATATGAGGGCCAGGGCCCGGAGCACTCCTCGGCCCGCCTCGAGCGTTTCCTGACGATCTGTGCGGGCGACAACTTGACAGTCGCCCAGCCGACTACCGCCGCCCAGTACTTTCACCTGCTTCGTGCCCAGGCGCACCGTGGGACCCGGCGGCCCCTTGTGGTGATGACCCCGAAATCCTTGCTGCGTGCCCGCCAGGCGCGCTCTGTGGTGGGGGACCTAGCTCGAGGCAACTGGCGCGAGGTGCTCGACGACGAGTCGGTGGACACAGACCAGGTCCGCCGCATCGTGTTGTGCAGCGGGAAGGTCGCCTACGACGCCATGGTGCGCCGGGACAGGATCATCGAGGCGGGAGGGGCCCCAATCGCAGTGGCACGCGTCGAACAGCTTTACCCGTGGCCCGGCGAGCAGATCGCCGAGCTCTTGGCGCGCTATCGGGTCGCGGCCGAGGTCGTCTGGTTGCAAGAAGAGCCCGAGAACATGGGCGCCTGGATGTTCGTCCATGGACGCCTGCACCGCCTGCTCGGGTCCAGATACCAGCTGCAGCATGTGAGCCGTGCCCAGTCAGGCAGCCCTGCGACGGGTTCTGGGGCTATCCATCAGCTGGAGCAGGAGGACCTCTTGGAGCGAGCACTGGGGGGCGTTCCGGCCTGACGACCGCTCGGGGTGCTTGACTACAAGGACATGCCTATAGAGCACATCGTCGTCGACGGGTCCAACATCGCAACCGAGGGTCGGTCCCTGCCGAGCCTCGCCCAGCTGGAGGAGGCTGTCGCCGAGCTGAGGCGCGACCACCCTGACGCAGAGATCACCGTCATCGTCGACGCCACCTTCGCACACCGCATCGACCCGAGCGAGCTGGCGCGATTCGAACAGGCAGCCATGCGCGGCGAGTACGTGCATCCTCCCGCCGGTGCCATCGGGCGGGGGGACGCCTTCTTGCTGCGTGTCGCCGAGAAGGTGGACGCGACCGTGCTTTCCAATGACTCCTTCCAGGAGTTCCACGGCGAGCATCCCTGGCTCTTCGAGCGTGGCCGCCTACTCGGGGCAACTCCCGTCCCGGGCATTGGCTGGATCTTCAGTCCCCGCCAACCAGTCCGTGGCCCGCGGAGCCACCAGGCTGTCAGGGAGACCGAACAGGCGAAAAAGCGAGTGACCAAGGCAATCGCCGTGGCGACAAAGGAAGTTGTCAAGCCCGCGGGCAAGCTGCTTGGCGCTACAAGCTCCGGCGACGGTTCGAGAAGGCGGGGGCGCGGCGCCGGTCAGGCACCTGCAGGTGCCACCTCTTCTGGCAGGGATCGGGAAAAGCCCACCCCGTTGGCAGTGAACGACCCACTGGCGTTCATATCCTTCATCGCCGAGCACCGCCTCGGTGAGCTGCTCGAAGGCGAGGTGGAGGGGTACACCTCGCATGGGGCCGTCGTGCGGGTAGGCGAGATGCGTTGCTACGTCCCGCTTGCCAATCTCGCCGATCCCGCTCCGCGAAGTGCCCGGGAAGTACTAAAGCGGGGTGAGCATGGCGAGTTCGTGCTGACTGCTCTCGACCCGCAACGCCGGGGGGCCGAGCTCGCCCTGCCCGGCATCGCCCGAGTCTCGGGCCATCCCCGGGAAGAAACCGTCGCAGCCGAGGTCCGCCTCGCCAAGCCGCCCCGCAAGCGCGGGGAGACTGCAGTCGCCTCGGTGGCAGAACCGGCGAAAAAGCCCGGCACGAAGAAAGCTGCGGCGGAGCAGACTTCGGGCAAGGCCGAGGGCGTGAAGCGCAGGCCCGCCAAGGCCGTGCCGGAGAAGCCGACCGTGGGCGTGGGCGGCGTCTTCTAGGGCGACGGCGAAGAAGAAGAGCGCCTCATCGAGTGAGCCGCCCACAGCGAAAGCTACGGCGGCCAGGGCGGCTCGGACACGGCCAGTCGCTTCGAAGGGCCCGGTCACAAAGCCGACCGCGGCCAAGGAATCGGCGCGAAGGGTCCCGGCCAAAAAGGCCGCGGCCCTCGTTGTCCCGGCCAAGCAGCAGGCCGCCAAGAAGGCGGCGCCGGAGAAAGCCCGTGCAGCCAAGACAGCTACCGCCAAGGCGACTGGCACGAAGACAACTGGCACGAAGACAGCTGGCACAAGGCAGCCTGGCGTGAGGGTGACCGCGAAGCGCTGTCGGTGCCGGCGAGACTCCGGCTGCAAAGGCGATCCCCGCGGGCAAAGCCGCCTCGGGGCGTCCCTCAGGTGCAAAGGTTCTGAGGACGAGCGCCGTCAGCGGGCAAAGAGCCAAGAAGCTCGTCGCCACTGCAGTCTCGGAGAAAGAGTCCGTGGTGACGCCGAAGGGGCGCAGGTCGCCCCGGGCGACGGCGGCCACACGATGATCTCGATCGAGGAGCTCATCCCGCACAGGCCGCCCTTTCTCCTCGTCTCGGAGATCTTGGAGCTGGAGCCGGCCGTGTCCGCCCGTGGCCGCTGGCTGCTGACCGGCGAGGAGGAGTTCTTCATTGGCCACTTCCCGGGCAACCCGGTGCTTCCCGGCGTCTTGATGGTCGAGTCCCTCGCCCAGCTCGCGGCCGCCGCCGTGCTCGCAGATGACCGCTACCGCAACTCGTTGCCGCTATTCGGCGGGATCGACCGGGCCCGTTTCCGCCGGCAGGTCCTGCCTGGTGAGACGCTCGATCTGGAGGTTTCTATCAAGCGACTGTCGGCGCGCGCCGGGAGCGGGCGGGGTACCGCGAGCGTGGCCGGCAAGGTGGCGTGCGAGGCAGAGATGCTTTTTGTCCTTGCCCCACGAGGTGATTGAGCGAGGATTCGGTGCGGATCGCAACCTGGAACGTCAACTCGATGAAGGCCCGTCTCGATCGAGTGGAGGAATGGCTGGCGCAGGTGGCGCCCGAGGTGTGCTGCTTCCAGGAGACCAAGCTCGCAGATGCCGCTTTCCCGAGCGAGCGGTTCTCGAAGCTCGGCTACGAGGTGGCCCACCACGGAGACGGCCGCTGGAACGGGGTCGCCATCGCCTCCCGGGTCGGCCTCGAGGACGTCGTGCGCGGTTTTGCCGTCCCGGGCGGACCCGACGAGGCTGCGGAGCGCCGCCTCATCTCGGCCAGCTGCGGGGGAGTGCGGGTCATGAGCGTCTATGTGCCCAACGGGCGGTCCGTCGGCAGCGAGCACTTTCAGGCCAAGCTCGCCTTCTTGCACGACCTGCGCCTCCATCTCGACACAAGCTGCGACCCCGGCGAGGCAGTGATGGTCTGCGGGGACTTCAATGTGGCGCCGCAAGACATCGACGTCTTCGACCCGGCGTTCTTCGTCGGGGCTACACACGTGACCCCCGAGGAACGGGCCGCGCTCGCCGAGGTGCTCGGTTTCGGGCTCGTCGACGTCCTCCGGGCCTGCTACCCGGACACGCCGAGGCTTTTCACCTGGTGGGACTACCGGGCGGGGGACTTTCACTCCGGCCGAGGCATGCGGATCGACCTGGCCCTGGCGACACGGGTGCTTGCCGACAACGTCAGTTTCGTGCTCATCGACCGCAACGCCCGCAAGGGCAAGCTGCCCTCCGATCACGCCCCCATCGTCGTTGACTTTGCCTATTCCCCCTGACCGGTAGCGGCACCGGCAAGACGCCGGGACCGGTCGAAGATCAAAGCAAGACGGGACTGCAGCAGCCATGAGACGAGCTCGGATGACTCCTCGGCGGCCGAGGGCACTGCTCAGGCGAATCAGACCCCAAACCAGACGCCGTCGCTGAGGCTTCGAGACATCCGAGTCGGGCCCAGTTCACCGACCCGGCCTTCAGGTTTCTCCGCGTTCTGCCGATAAGTACCCACGAGGAGACCCCTCGGAGGTCGCGCGATCGATGGACGGAGGCGTGCTGGCTGTGGAGACGAGTGTTTCCGACATCACGCGTGCCTTTGTCCCCGAGGACCGAGAGGGCGCGTCGGTCGGTTCGGGGTCACGCGCGCTTAAGGTAACCTCCTCACTACTTTGCGCGCGATACTGCAAGGAGATACCATTCCAATAGCTGGCCGGGCTGAACTCGGGGGCAGAAGCCGTATGTCGCTTTTTGCGAGGGAGAAAGGGACATTCCGGCGGCATCGCGATGCCGCGGGGCCACGACCGTGGTCATGGCTTTCGCGCCTTGGCTACAAGCGAGACGACGATAGCGGCTTCAGCATCATCGAGTCGGTGGCCGCCATAGCCGTCCTCGCCATCGTCCTTGTTCCGACGATCCGTCTCGTACTCGTGGGTCAGCAGGCCTCCGATGAGCAACGACTCCAAGGCGAGGCTGCGACCGTTGCGACTCAGGCGATCCAAGAGTTGCAGGACCAGGTGCAACAGGGGATCATGCCGAACGGCTCGACCCAGTCGACCGTCAAGGCGGGAAACGACCCCTTCACCGTGAGAGTGACCTTCACCCCGACATCTCACGGGACCTCCACGACCTACTGCACGACCGCCGCTGGCGGCGCCCCTGGGACGTGGATCGCGACAGCGACGGTCACCTGGCCGGGCATGAACGGTTCGGCGCCCTTTGTCGACACGACCGAGCTTGCACCAGGCGTGGCCGGAGCCCTTGACGGTGCCGCCGGAACGATAGCTGTTCCCATCCTCGACGCCGTTGCCGGTGTGCCCTTATCGAATGCGGCCATTCCCGTGACAGTCACATTGACCGGCACCTGGACCCAGGGTCCGGGAACCGCCAACTCCCAGCCGGCGGTGCCTAACGGTCAGATCGCTGGGTACCCCACTCCTGACACCGTAGACACGACGTCCGGGTGCGCTGTCTTCCTCGGCGTCGACGCCGACCCGGGTTGGACCTACAAGATCTCGATCAGCAGCGCAGCAAACACGGCGGGAGGCGCAGCCGGGGCCGAGCTCATCAACAGCAGCGAGGAGTCATACGACAACCCAGCTCCCATCCCGAGCATCGGTCCGTATTCGGCGCAGATCGGCGAGCCGACGCTCACATCTGGGTTCCAGGTGGATCCCGCCTTCGCCAGTATTGTCAGCTTCTCGCTGCCTGGTGTTCTCGCCACCTCCTCGGCTGTCCCTATCACCGTCGACAACTCCGGCCTTGGAGGATCCGATACCTACGTGTTCACAAATGTTCCGCGGGGAGGCACCATGTACCTCTTCCCGTACGCTTCGACGTACACCGTCTGGGCCGGCGATCAGACCACGAGCAACCCGGCAGCGATATGTGGTGCATCTAGCTGCTACCCCGGGGCAGCAGCGGCCGCTTCTGTCGCCGCCACAGAGGAAGGAAGCTCGACGGTGACGATTCCCCTCTACAGCTTGGCTCTACAACAAAGCGGGGGTGCAACTGCGACAGCCCTCACCGCCACTGACGTTTTGAGCCCGGGAACCGTTTACAACTTGACGGCTCCGTTGCTCGGGGCGAGCGGGACGGGGCTGCCTCTGGGCCAGTACCTGATCAACAGCGTCCCGGCGAAGTACGTCTGGCTCACGCCTACGGGCATGTGTGCCAGTTCTTCACAGTTGGCGACCCCTTGTGGTTCGCCGTCGAACACACCGGTGGGAGTCACATGAGAGATCTGTCTCGTCTGATTACGAACCTTCGTCCGGCTGTGCGCCGTGCCCAAATCGAGGGCGATGGCGGTTTCAGCCTTGTCGAGATGGTGGTCGGGATCGTTGTGTTCTCGATCATCGCGTCCATCGCGTTCACGGTCATAAACCAGACGATTCCTCAGGGACAGGCGATCACAGACACCGTCGCAGGGGTACAACAGTCGGACCGTGCTAACGAGTCGATTCTCGAGTACCTCCGCGGTGTGACCTCCTTCACGAATGCGTCGGCGAGTCAGCTCAATGCCTCAGCAAGCGTGGGATACAACTCGACGACGGTCCCCTACGGGCCCGACACGGTGAGCCTTTCGGCCCTCTGGTGTGCCGGCCCGATCGTCGCCGGCGCTTGCACCGGCGCCGTTCACGGGCAGGACGCGACCTTTAGCGTCACGGTCAACGGTGCTGTGACGAGCGAGTACTTCGCCCGCCCGATTGTCGTAGGTGGGGTGACGCAGCCGACCTTCACCTACTACAAGGACAATGGCGCCGGCGGTCTCACTGCCTTGACGGCGCCTGTGCCCGCGTGCGCGTATCCGGAGATCTATGCCATCGGCGTCGACGTCGCGTTCGAAGCCGGGCCGCAGAAGCCGACCGAGGGTTTCTTCGCTGATCAACCTTCAACGTTGGTGTCAACCATTTACCTGCGCAACCCGACGGGCTCGGCGACAACCACCTCGAGCACGAGCACAACTAGTACGACGGCCTGCCCGGAATGAGAGAGACGATGAGTCCGCACAGCGCAACTGGCCGCAGAGGCCACGCAGCGAGATCCTCGGAGCCGTGTGCTCGAAGGTCCCGGCGCGAGGGCGAAAAGGGACAGGCCATGGTCCTTGTCCTCGCAGTCGTCGCCGTCTTGATACTTGTGCCCCTCATCGTGTCTCACTCGGTCATAAACGAAGCGCCTCTTTTGACCATTCAGGTGAACACACAAAAGGCGGAGGCTGCCGCCGAGGCTGGGATACAGCACTATCGCAACCTGCTCGACAACATTCCCAACTACTGGGTCTACAACGCCACCAACCTGCCCCAGTCACCGCTGCCCAGTGACCTGGCGCTTGAGACCACGAATGGGACGCTGAACGGGCCGCCTGTGTACAACCCGGTCACCAACGGTTCGACAGAGGCGTACCACTACGTGCCGAGCACATCGTGCATCCAGACCGCGGACTGCTCCGGCGGCCCGGACAACGGCGACATCGTGCTGCTTGTGACCGGCCGGGCGGGTGGCAGCGGCAGGTACTCCTACGAGTCGCTGACGGCGACGTTCAAGCTTTCCGGCATCCTTAACGACGCCTACTACTCCGAGTACGAGCTGCTCGACCCGAACGTCCCCGACGCCTATCCGATGGACAACACCAACACCTATTACGAGACCTCACTTTATCCTTCCGGCACCTACAGCCAGATGGTGATGCCCATAGCGTCTTTGAACAATTCGCTCTTCATGGACCTTTGCGGCTACCACACCTACGAGCCGAACACCTATATCGACAGCCTGAACTCGATCCAAGACCCCGACGACGGGCATACCTACAACAGCACGCACCCGTACTACGGGCCTTTCTTCGGCAGCGAGCCGATCGTCAACCAGAATGGCAACACGCCCTCCAACGAGACCGATTTCGTCTTGGCAAAAGGTGCGAGCGGCAACCCGTCGAGCGGCGCGCTGACGTTCCAGAATCCCTGCAATCAGCCCTTCAACTTCAAAGCCGGAGAGTCCTTTGGCGGGACTGTCTACACAAACGACCAGATCTACACCGACACCAGCGGAGGCAACCCCTCTTTCCTCGGGACACCTCCTCTCGACTCAGGTGCAAAGAACAGCCCGGCCTCCGACTATTACGCGTACGACTGGCCGGGGTCGAAGTCCAAGACTGTCAGCGGCTCGACGGTCTACTACCCGGCAGGTTGGATCGACAACGCGGGAGGAGACCCACCCACCTTGTCTTACGCGACTGAGGGACCGGCCAACCAGACCCTGCCCCAGTTCGACACCTCGATCCGTGCCTACGCGGATGGCCAGTCGGCCAACGGGTGCCTGTTCACCGGGCCGACGATGATCGAGTTCGTCAAGCCCGTCGGGTCCGCCAACTCCACGATGAACGTTTGGAGCCCCCTGACGCGCTCGAACTCAGCGGTCGTCAACGGAACGACCTACACCTCGACGTCTAGTTGCGGGACCTACAGCCCCTCCAGTCCCTGGCAGACCGGGCTCGCCCTCCCCTCGGACGGAGTTATCTACGTGCAAAGCGTCCCGGCCGCCACGACCGACCCGAACTACTGGGCCACGACTCCGAGCGCAGAGGGCAGCAACGGGTCGACGAGCGCCGCCAACAGCACCTTGACGGCGAGCGCGGGGACGTTCACCGCGGCGATGGTCAATCAGCCGATCTACATCGGCGGCTCGGCGAACGTGTACCGGACCATCGCTACGTACGTGTCATCTTCGTCGGTCACGTACTCGGGCTCAAGCGTCGGAACCCATTCGAGCACCTACTACTGCGTCGGAAGCGCGCTGCCGTGTGCCGATGCCACGGTCGTGAACGGCACTCCGTCGGTTGCGAACGACTGCCTCAACCCGTACACCCCGAACTGGTCTTCGAGCTGGACGGCATATCCCAGCGCGAACCAGTGCCCGACCGACAAGATCGGGGAGGGAGATGTGATCGTCGAAGGCGAACTGCACGGCGAGGTCACCCTCGCCAGCGACGCCAATGTCGTCCAGAGCAGGGATATCACATACTCCTGTGCCGACGGGAGCGGGACAGCGGTCGATAATCTCCCGTCCGTGTGCGTCACCTCGGGATCGGTCGCGCCGGACCTTCTCGGGATCGCTGTAGACGACGACCTGGTTCTCAGCCATCCGACTAACGACCAGAGTGGAAATGGCAACGGACCTTCCCCCGGCTGGGTCACGGGCACACCCGGTTCGTGCGGCAGCCAGGACGGCACCACCCTCACGGCGACGATCTCCGCGGGCGCCTCCGCCTCCACCTTGAACTCGTACGTCGCTCCCACCTGCGACATCCAGAACCCGATCCTCGATGCCGCTGTGGTGGCCCTAGGCGGAGCGCTTGGAGACGAGAACTACGACCAAGAGGACGCCTTCTACAATCACGGCACCACCTCAGGAGGTGCCTACTACATCAACGGCACGGACATCAGCTTCTTCCGTGGCCCGTTCGGAACCTTCGACGGCAACGGAAACAACGTTACGGGATACAACAAGAATCTCGACTACGACTCACGTCTCGGCTATGCGACACCTCCGTACTTCCTTGGCTCGGTGTCAACGGTGTGGAATCTCACCAGTGTCGTCGTCTGCGGTTCGGCAAACGCGGCCACCACGGGATCGTGTACAGAGGTCCATTAGGCTCTTTTAGGTTCGTCAGGATCAACCAAGAGGTAGCTCGCTCCGCGACGGGGCCGGTTCGGATCTCTATGAGGTGCTCCACTGATACGAGCGCTTCCTTACGTTCCAGTTGAGGAGTTGGAGGCGAGGCCACACCTGCTCGTCGACGGCGCTGCGCGACCGGGGTCGGTACTCGTGCTCTCCCACTGGCCCCAGAGCCCGACTCCAGACGCCCTTGCCCGTGACCTGTCAGCCGGCATCGTGTTCGCCTTCTTGCACGTCCTTTCCGGTAGAGCGCCTTGGTTAGCACGAGGGGACAAGCGCCGAGCGAGAGCCGCGATCATCGCGGCCGGTGAACTGGCCGAGGCGGTGACGAATGACCATTTCGACGAAGACGGTCTCGTCTCGGTGTTCGCCGCCGCCGACCCGGAGATGGCGCTTCGCAATGAGGAGCTGCTCGTCGAGGTTGCCTCCTGCGGCGACTTCGGGGTGGTGCGATCCCGCCAGGCGGCGCGAATCGCCTTTTCCATAGGGCCGATGGGGGAGGAGGCCGTTGTCGCCGAGGATCTCGGCGCAGAGCGGCCGGGCAGCTTCTTAGGACCGAGGTACCGAGCGGTGCTGGAACGCTTCGCCGAGCTCGTCGAGCACACCGATCGTTTCAGTCGCTACTGGCAGGACGAAGACGATGCCTTGGCCGAGGGACTGGGCGACCTGGAGTCGGGTCGTGTCGTCGTTGAGGAGCTGCCCGAGGTCGATCTCGCCGTGGCGAGGCGGGTCAAAGGCCGCCCCCTGCACCCACGAGGTGCGGGCGCCGGAGACCCTGTGGCGGTCAACGAGGTCGCTCTGCACAGCGCGACAACGGCCTCCAGGGTGCTGGTGTTCGACGAGGGGCGCTGCGAGCTGCGCCTTCGCTACGAGGGGTGGGTCCGCTACGTGAGCCGGCGCGTGCCCTTGCGGCCCGATCTGGCGCCACTTGCCGCGGAGCTGAGCGCTCTCGAGCCGACTGGCCGAGCCTGGGCTGCCGGCGGGGTTGGCTCGCTTGTGACGCGGCATGCGACCCGTGCCAGAGGTGACGGGACTCGACCCCGAGGTCATAAAGAATGCCGTCGTCGGCTACCTGAAGACTGCGCCCGGAGTATGGGACCCATTCCGCCACGGCGGTGCGCTCGTCCCCCTCGGGGAGCGCCGACCGCTGAGCAGAATCGCCCGGGCGGGGTCCTAGGTCTGGCGATTGTGAGACTCGTGGGACATACGGGACAAACGAACAGTTGGCGTGTTCCCACTTTGTGACCACCTCTTCGCCGTGCACGAGCGTCGCGGAACGTCCCTTTGCCGAGCTCTCCATAAGAGGCTGGGGCGCTGTCGTCGGCTGTCTCGCCGCTTAAGCGAACCGATCCCAGAATCCGGAGACAGGGAACAGACCGGTCAGGGGACCGGCGAGGCTCAGTGGACCGGGAGCCCCCAGAGGGGGAACCAGCGCTCGAGGTCGGGTTCCATGGCGAGGTCTGTGGCCAAAGTCACCTGCAGCAGGCGCTCGCGCTCGGAGTCACGCCGTTGCGCTGTCGGGAGGGGGACGAAGGGATAGAAGGTCCCCCGCTTGTACAGATATACGAGGTAGGTGCCGGCCACCTGCGGGGCACCCGTAGCGGCTGCAGGGTCGGACGCCCCGCCGGCTATGGCGGCAAAGGCGAAGACCGAGCAGAGAAGCTGGGGACCCCAGCCATGGTCCTCGAGTGTGGTGTTTACGACATGGACCTCGTTTATGAGGTCGCCGAAGTCGTCGTCGGCGATGACGGCCCACCGATAGCCGTAGGAGTCCGACTCCTCGTGGATCTTCACTCCCTCACCGAGGTCAAGCAGCTGCTCGACCTCGGTCGCGGTCTCGGCGAACTGCTGTCCTGTGGCCGGCTTGAAGCACACTCCCGCCTGGCCAGTGGGGCGCAGGCCCAAAGATGCCTCAAGGGTTATCTGGGCGCCCGGAAGCCCGAATAGGTGGTCGAGATCGGGCTGGGCGGGCTTGGTGCGCCCGAGTAGGACGTCGAACAGCTTCACGCCGTCCTTCCCATCTGGGCCTCGAGCTTGGTCAGCTGCTCTAGGCGCCGCTCGAGTGTCGGATGCGTCGAGAAAAGCGTCGAGAGCGTGATGGTGTTGCTCTTGGCCAACGCGGGCGTGAAGAAAAAGGCGTTGAAGTGCTCTGCCGCCCGCAGGTCTCGCGTCGGGATCCGCGACATCTCACCTGTCACCTTCACAAGCGCCTGGGCGAGAAGCCTCGGCTGACCGATGAGGATCGCTCCCGAGCGGTCCGCCGCCAACTCCCGGTAGCGCGACAGGGTCCGTATGAGCAGGAAGCTGATGGCATAGATGAGCGCTGAGAAAAGGAGCATCCCGAGCTCAATGATGGCCAGTTGGCCCCCGCCGCCTCCTCCGCCACCGCCCCCTCGACCCCGGTTGCCGCCGCCGCCCCCGAACCCGCCGAACAGGCCTGCGTAAAGCAGGACGCGGGTGAGCAAGCCAGCCAAGATCCCGAGAAAGCTGGCGATGGTCATGACGGCGACGTCGCGGTGGGCGACATGGGAGAGCTCGTGAGCGAGGACCGCCTCGAGCTCGGGTTCGTCCAAACGGCGCAGGATGCCCGTTGTCACACAGACGACGGCGTGCTTGCGGTCGCGACCAGTGGCAAAGGCGTTCGGCATGTCGACGTCCGCGATCGCCACCTGGGGCTTGGGCATGTCGGCGAGAGCGCAGAGACGGTCGACCACGGCGTGGAGCTGGGGAGCCTGCTCACGCGTGACGATTTTGCCCTTCATCGAGTAGAGCGCGATCCGGTCCGAGTAGAAGTACTGGACGAACAAGAGCACGAAGGCGATGACGAGGACGAAGACGAGCTTCAGCCCGACTAGGAACAACACCGTGACGAAAAGGGCGTAGAGCAGGCCGAGCAGGAAGACCGTCGTCAACATGCGCGCCGTGAGACCACGGTCAGCCGGAAAGCGTGTACGTGTTGCCAAGTGAATCAGGACTCCCCGACGTCCTCGGAGGCAAGGAAGTCGCGCAGCTCTTCGAGCGAGGCGGTCTCGTGCGGCAACGCCAGGTCGGAAGGGACGAACCGGTCAGGTGGGACCGGGGTGCCTTCCGAGCGCACCTTCTTCACGAGCTGAGTGAGCACGTCGTGGAAGGTCGGCTCGTCATTGGCCTCGAGGGCCGCGAGCAGCTGCTTGTCGAGGTCTTCCAAAGAGGCGACTTCTTGCGCGTCGAGCTCGAACTGGCCTTCTCCGAGTATGCGGACGATCATGATGCACCTCCAGCGTCGTCAAGGCTGAACGGGTCCGCCGGGGCGGTCGGTGCGGCGCCCGGCTTGTCTGTCACGACCTCGCCGTCGACCGGCTCCTCGGAAGCGCCGGCGCCGAGCTCCGCGCTCGGGGCTGGGGCGCCCTGGCCGAGCTCGCTCTTCATGGCGGCGAGCTGAAGCTGGACGTCGCTAGAGGCGGACGCCTTGTCGAGCTGGGCCTGGATGGTGTCGGACGACCCGGAGAGGTCCGTGAGCGTGCCGGATGCCAAGAGCTCGTCGACGGCGCCGGCCCGGGCCTGCATCTGGGCGATCTTGTCCTGAGCCCGCTGCATGGCGAGGCCCGTGTCGCTCATCGACTCGGAAATGCCGGAGACCGCCTCGCCGATCTTTGTCTGGGCCTGAGCGGCGGTGTACGACGCCTTGAGGGTCTCCTTCTGGGTCCGGAATGCCTCGACCCGTGCCTGGAGCTGCTGGGTCGTGGCCTCGAGACGCTCTTGTTGCTGGGCGAGCTGGTCGTGCTGGGTCTTCAAACCCTCGAGCTGAGTCGCAATGCCCGCACGGCGGGTCAAGGCCTCGGTGGCCAGGTCCTCGCGGTTTTGCGCAAGCGCCTGACGGGCCTGGTTCTGCAGCTTTGCCGCGGCCTGCTGAAGTTGCTGGGCCTGCAATTCGATGCGTTTTTTCGCCGTGGCGACGTCGGCGAGCCCGCGCTTTACCTGTTGCAGCTGCTCGATCTGCTTCTCATAGGAGAGGTCAAGCGTCTCGCGGGGGTCCTCCGCTTTGTCGAGGACCTTGTTGGCCTTGGCCTGGACGATGTTCGTCAGGCGTTTCATCACTCCCATATGCGCTCCCTTGACGTGCTCGCTGTCAGCATAGGCGGGCCGGAGGGACAATCCCCACCGCGCCGGTAGCCTGACCAGCTATGGACGACCAGTTCTGCATCCTCACCGTGCACGCCCATCCCGACGACGAAGCCTCCAAGGGAGCCGGGACAATTGCCAGGTACCACGCGGCTGGAGTTCACACCGTTCTTGTCACATGTACCGGTGGTGAGGAGGGCGACATCCTCAACCCTGTCATGGACACCCCACAGGTGCGCGCTGACATCACATCAGTGCGCCGTGCCGAACTCGAGCAGGCCGTGGAGATCATCGGCTACGACGAGCTGGTCCTGCTCGGCTACCGCGACTCGGGCATGGACGGCACGCCGGCCAACTCCGACCCGCGCGCCTTTGCAGCCCAGCCACTCGAAGAGACCGTCGAGCGCCTCGTGGCCGAGATCCGCCGCGTGCGTCCCCAGGTGGTCGTCACCTATGGCGACGACCACGAGCACTACCCCCATCCCGACCACATAAGGGTGCACGACATCTCCGTGGCGGCCTTCGGCGCTGCGGGAGACCCCGAGGCCTTCTTGGAGGCGGGGGAGCCTTACCAGCCGGCCAAGCTCTACTACTCGGTCTGGTCGAGAGCTCGCATCCTTGCCACCCATGCCAAGTTCTTGGAGCTCGGCATGGAGTCCCCCTTCGACGAGGACTGGTTGGAGCGCACGGGCAACGAGGACAAGATCACGACCTCGATCGACCTGACGGGCTTCGAGGACGTCCGGCGCCTCGCCCTGCTCGCCCACGCCACACAGGTCGACCCGAACTCCAAGTACTGGTTCGGGCTGCCGCCAGAGATCATGAAGACGATCCACCCCTACGACGACTACATTCTCGCCCGCAGCCTGGTCGAGACCGAGTTCCCCGAGGACGACCTTTTCGCAGGTGTGCGGCTAAAGACGAGCCGGTAGCATCCGCCCGCGGAGACGCTGTAGGTAAGCGTTGCGGTGGATACCCCACCGGCACACCGAGGAGGACGAAATGGCCAAGTGGCTGACTCAGGAGTGGCTGGACGAGGGCAAGAAGCTTGCCGAGGGGCAGCCGGAGCGCCCAGGGGCCTCCGCCAGGCTGCAGTACGTCATTACCGGCGGGCCTGACGGCGATGTCCGCTACTACTGGGTGCTCGAGAACGGGAAGCTCCTCGAGTCCAAGCTCGGCGACCTGCCCGACGCCGACTTCACCCTCACTCAGAACTACGAGGACGCCATGAGCATCCAAAAAGGCGAGCTCGACGCCAACGCCGCTTTCATGCAGGGGCGCGTGAAGGTGACGGGCAATATGGCCAAGCTGCTCGCCATGCTGCCGATCACGAACTCGGCCGAGTACAAGCAGCTGCAGGTCGAGACACTGGCGATCACCGAATTCTGACCTCCCCGGCCGCCTGGCGGCGCTCGGTCAGTTGCGCCGCATGAGCTCGCGAAGAGCGCGGTAGCCGAGGAGCTTGACGCCGGAGGCGTCGATCGCCTCGGCCAAGGCACCCCCGGTGGTGAGCAGCCCATAGTCGGCTACGCGCTCGCGCCAGTCTGGCGCGGCCGCTCGCAGCTCGATCGTGTCGAGCGCGGGTCTTAAGCAGAGCTCTGTCACGCCGGGCTCGAGGCCACCGAGGAGGCCGGACAGTTCCGTCGCGGTGTCGGCCAGCTCGGGTCGTGCCGTCGTGTTATTGAGGCCGTCTCGTCCCCCTGCGATCGCGCCGCCTCCGCTGCCTGTGAGGATGACGCGATCAGGTGACACGACGCCACGCTCGGCGGCGAGGGAGCGGAAGGGGAAGCCGGCGAGGCGCTGCGCCCCGGCGTCAGGCAGGCGCAGAGGGAGGCGGAACTCCTCGGCCAGGTCCAAGAAGACGTCGAAGAACTCCGCCTTGAGCTGGACAGCGTCCAGGTGGGCGTCGAGGTGGCTCACGTCGAAGCCCCAATAGATGGCGCGCTCGAGCTGGGCCCGACACTCCCGGAAGACCTCATCGAGGTCGGCGTGGTCCCACAGGTCGGCCGCCGTGCGAGGAAAACCGCCCTCACCGTCGAGCAGCGACGGAGCCTGAGTGATCGGGCCCCAACGGTAGAGGTCGTGCTCGGCGTTGAGGGTGAGGCCGACGCCGATGTCCTCTCCTCTGTAGCCGGCTGCTGCCCCCCGGGCCCAAGGAGCCGGGACCATCAAGGTCGCTGTTGTGGCCGTGCCGTTGCGCAGCGCCTCGTAGATGGCAAGGTTCCCGGCGTGGAAGACGCCGAGTTCGGCGCAGCTGAGCACGAGCAGGCGGTCTTCGGGCCCGTAGCCGAGTTGCTCAAGCAGTGTTGTCACGGACCGACGGTAGCCGCCGTGAGCAGGTCCGCCAACTGCTTGGAAAGGTGCACGCTGGGCGGCCGGCAACGGTTCTCTGGCGGCTCATGGTCTCAAGGAAAGTGGCACACTGAGACCATGGTCTCATCAGGCATTTTGGCCTCAGACGCCGTGGTCGGCGGGATCGTCGGAGGCGTGGTTGTCCTCGGGTTCGTCGCGATAGTGGGCTTTCGGTCGTTCATGACCGTGGTCACCGAGTACCAGCGAGCGGTCTTCTTCCGCTTTGGCAGGATCCGTGCCCAGGCCAAGGGCCCGGGCCTCATCTTCCGGATCCCCGCCGTCGACCGGGTCGTGAAGGTGAACCTTCGCGTCGAGGTCGTCGACATTCCGCCGCAGTCAGCCATCACGGCCGACAACGTCACCTTGCAGGTAGACGCCGTCGTCTACTTCCGGGTCGAGGACCCGGTCAAGGCGGTCGTGGGAGTCGACAACTTCCGTCTTGCCAGCCAGCGGATCGCCATGACGAGCCTTCGCTCGATCATCGGGCGCCACGAGCTCGACAATCTCCTCGCCCACCGGGAAGACATCAACAATGAGCTCAAGGCTCAGATTGCCCTTTCCACACAGGGATTCGGCGTCGAGGTGCACGAGGTCCAGATCCGCGACATCTCCCTTCCGGCTGAGCTCGTGCGAGCCATGTCCCGCCAGGCAGAAGCCGAGCGTGAGCGCAGGGCCAAGGTGATCGCCGCCACAGGCGAGCTCGAGGCGTCGCGGGAGCTCTCGGAAGCAGCGACGATGCTCGCCGCGTCTCCGGGATCGATGCAGCTGCGGTCGCTACAGACCCTTGCCGAGGTTGCCACCGAGCACAATTCGACTTTGATCTTCCCTATCCCGATCGAGCTGCTCGAGTTCATGAGGCGGCCGGGTGCGGCCGACGACGCCAGCCCCTTTGCGGTGCCACCGCCTGCGCCGAGCGCACCGTCGCCACCCCCGCAACCGGCAGTCGCGCCAGTCATCAAAGCCGCCGGGGCCATCGGGACCAGCTCCGCTGGGACCGACGAGGCCGAGGCCGACAGCACCTCGAGCTGACGCCGGGGTCGCGGCCCGTCTATGGCAGGCCGACCCCGTCCCTGTCCCTAGCGGCCAGATGAGTGTCTCTCGAGAGGGGCGATGCGACGGGCGACGCGACCGAGAACCAAGCCGATCACGATGCCGCCCGCGACGTCGGAGGCGTGGTGGATCTTGGTGTGGATACGGCTGAGCGCCACGACCAGAGCGACCGCATAGTAAAAAGGCGCCCGCTTCTCGCCTTCAGCGAGCAAGGTGGCCGCGCAGAAAGCGGCGGTGGCATGCCCGCTCGGGAAGCTTGAGGTAATCGGCTGGCGGAAGGGAAGTGGATGGGCCTCGACGGGCCTGGGGCGCCTGCGCCGGAAGAGGGACTTAAGCCCCGCGTTGACGACGACGGACTCGATCCCCGTGGCGACGATGGCTCGCAGGCCCGACCGGTTGTCGCCCGGACGGCTACGCAGCATCCGCGTCAGCCCGAGAGCCAACCAGATGAGACCGAAGTCTCCTAGGGCGGAGGCGGTGTAGAAGACCCGGTCGGCGACCTGATTGCCGCGCCAGCGGGCGAAGATCTCATCGACGCCGGCATCCACGGTTTCGATGCGGCCGCTGGCAGAGACGCCGCCGCGACTTTTGGCATGCTGCATCAGCCTGGCAGGCCTCTCGGGCCGAGCACGGTGGCCTCGAGTGGGACCTCCATCGCCACGGGCAGCCGGGCAGCGTCGCCCGTGAAGGAAGGGCAGTGGGCCTGAAAGGCGCAGTAGCGGCAAAGGCTCGACGGGTTGGGACGAAAGTCGTCCTGCTTGCAGGCTCTTTCGATGGCGGACCAGACACCGAGGGCCCGCTGGCGGGTGCCGCGCATGGCCTGGTCCGTGGGTGTGGCGGAGATGACGACCCGGTCCCGCAAGTAGATGAGACGGACCGCGGCCGGCCTTCCCCATCCGTTGGCTTCGCACATGAGGGCATACAGGTGCACCCCGCCCAGGCGTGAGCGGGACTGCTCTTGGCGAGGTGCCCGGCCTGTCTTGTAGTCGACGACGACCAGGCTCCCGTCATCGCGCTCGTCCAGGCGGTCGATGATCCCACGCACCTCGACGCCGTCCAGGACCATGTTTAGGTGCAGCTCGAGCCCGACGGCGCGAACGCTGTTCGGGTCCTCGAGCTCGAAATAGCGGTTCACGAGCTCACGGGCGTCGTCGAGAAAAGCCGCCGTAGCCGCCTCGTCGAGCCCGAGACCCTCCAGCTCGCCGTCTTCGCAGTTCTGCAGCTCCTGCCAGGCGCGCTCCAGGCTCTGTTGTGCAGCCTCTAGGTTTCGCGACCCGCTCGAGTAGTCGGCAAAAAGAAACTCGAGTGCCCGGTGAACGAGGGTGCCCTTCAAGGCGGCCGGGGAGGGCGGCTCGGGAAGGTGGTCGATGACCGAGAACCGGAACGCGAGCGGGCAGTTCGTAAAGGCGGTGATCTTGGAGGGCGAAAGCGTGCTTGGAAGCTCTAGCTCGGTCAGTACGGGGGCCATTGCGCCCAGGCTACGCCGGGGGTGGGTCAAGAGCCCGGATGACCGAGGCGGCGACGAGCTCGGGGTGCTCGAGAGGCCCGAAATGCCCGAGACCGGGGAGGACCTCCACCTGGGCCTGTATGAGGCGCTCTGCCAGCTGGCCGAGGGCCGATGGCGTGAAGTCGAGGCTGTCTCCGCCACAGACGAGCACGACGGGGCACTTGACGGCGCCTAGGAGGGAGAAGGCATGGTGGCGAGGGCCGTTCTCGTAGATCCGGGCCTCGTTCTCGCCCCTGCAACAGAGCCGGACGGTGTCGTCGGCAAGGTCCTCGAAGCCGTACTCGACGTAGGCGGCGAGAACCTCTCGGTCGAAGCTGTCGAGCGGTGGCTTGGAGGCGTAGTTGTCGAAGGCCTCAGCGCGCGAAGAGAACACCTCGCGGCGTTGCCGTGCCCGTTTTGCGAGCGGCTCGGACAGCACCGCCAGCTGTCTGTCGGGGGGCAGGACTACAGGTTCGTACAAATAGAGGCTGGAGAAGGTGCCCGGCCGCGCCTCCTCGGCGAGGAGTAGGGCGGCGCCACCACAGGAATGGCCAATGCCGATGGGTCTTTCGAGGCCGAGTGCATCGAGGGCTGTGAGCACGTCGAGGCCGAAGCCTGACCAGGCGAAATCAAACCCAGCCGGCACACCCGACCGGCCGTGGCCGCGAAGGTCCGGGGCGTGGCAGTGGAGACGGTTCTTAAGCTGCGAGGCGAGGGGCCCAAACACTCTGGCGTGAAAGCCAGTGGCGTGGGCGAAGAGGGCCGCCGGGCCGTCTCCTCCTAGATCGTGCACGGCCACGGTGACACCATCGGGCGTGAAGGCTCTTCGCGGTTGCACCGTGGGCAAAGGCTAATGGCTGGGCTGAGCGGTAGATGGCGCCAGGGGCGCCGAGCAAGCTAGAAAGAACGGGCCGTGGAACACTTCCTCTCCTCTTGGGGATACCTCGCCCTGTTCCTTTTGACCTTCGCCGAGGCTGCCTGCGTGCCCATCCCGTCCGAGGTGACCCTCGGCTACGCCGGGTACCTCGCCTCGACCGGCCGCCTGGACGTCGCCCTCGTGATCGTGCTGGCCGTCGTCGGGGAATTCCTCGGGTCCTTTGTGGGCTGGTCGATCGGCCGCTTCGGTGGGCGCCCGCTCATCGAGAGGTTCGGGCGCTATGTCCTGATCACCAACTCCGATCTCGACAGGACTGAGCGTTGGTTCCGCAAGCGGGGCGAGCCCGCTGTGTTTCTCGGACGCGTCTTGCCAGTCGTGCGCACCTTCATATCGATCCCGGCGGGCCTGGCCGAGATGGGCCTCGTACGCTTCGGCGCCGCCACTTTGGCGGGCAGCGCCATCTGGTGCACGGCGATCGCTCTTGTCGGCTACGAGCTCGGCAGCGAGTGGAGCAAGATCACCAAGGGCTTCAGTGCGGCCGGCTACGTGCTTGTTGCCGCCGCCGTCGTGGTCATCGGCGTTTTCATTCTCCACCGCTATTCGGCCGTGCGACGTGAGCGGGCGGCCACTCGTCGCTGATCTAGGCGCCGGGCCCGGCCGGTCCCGGCGGGCTCAGCTCGCCGGGCAGCGGGCGGCCGAGGCTTGCCCCGAGTTGGGGCTCAGCTCGAGACATGACTCGTCTACTGCCACGAAGTCCCGGGCCGGGATCTCCTTCATCATGTCGACGAGCTCGATGGGCCATTGCGGCAAGGCGCTGCCCTGGAAGTACCAGTCGCTGCCGTTGTCAGCCAGTATTAGGCCATAGTGCTGCATCGCCCTTATGACTACGGCAAGTTGGGCGCAGTACGGGGTCCCAGCCTTGCAGATCGACGAGGCGCTAAAGCTGGCGCTAAGTCGGAACCGCGCTCCCATTGGAGGGTAGTCGGCGCCACACGAGCCGGCCTCATGGCGTGCGGGCCAGATGTAGGCGGTGTCGGTGCACTCGGTCGTGAAGCGGATCGCATGGTCGACCTTTCCCGAGCGGACCTCTTGGTAGAGAAGGAGCCCGGGGAGGATGGGAAGGCCGGCCGCGTCTGCTGATGTCCAACCAGCGGGGCGAAGCGCGTTTGAGTTCAGGCTCCAGATGGCGCCCGAGCCCGCCGTGGAAGCGGTCCTGGAGACGTACTGGGCGTCCCAGAGCTCGTAGAGGACACAGGTCGCCGGGTCCACCATAAGTGCGTGCCGATCCCCGGAGGCGCCCTGGCCACCTTCGATCGGCGTGTTCGGCCCGAACGGGTACGGCCCCGGGTTGCTCTCGTCGCCGTACTCGAACTTCAAGTGAATGAACGGCTGGGTCTTCGGGTTGATGACGGTCCAGGGAATGCCGTAGGGGTACCCGCCCTGGTTCGGGCCGAAATCGGGATGCAAGTAGGTGCTGGAGGCGTCCATGTGCGCGAGCCACGTGGCGCTCATCTTGTTCACCGGCAGCTCGGAGATGTCGGTGTTCCAGACGTTGTCGCCCGGGAACATCTGGCAGCCCGGGGCTCCTGGTACCGAGGGGCCTTTCAGCGCTGGTGCCGGGGTCGTCGTCGCGTGTGCGGTGCCGGTCCCAAAAGCAAGGGGCAAGGTCGCAAGCGCGAGGGCCAAGAAGGCGAGAAAGCCAACCCGTCCGAGACGAGTCCACGGGCGCGCGTGACCGAGACGAGTCATCTACGAAATATCGGCGCCAATCGCTGAGCCTTGAGCGTTTCTTGCGAGGCTCCCGGCCACGGCATACGGTCGCCTCGAAGGAGGCAGGCGATGGAGCAAGCAGAAGGGCCGGTTCAGCCAGGCGAGGAGCTCGCGCGCCTTTTGGAGGAGGCGGTCGACCTCGCCCGTCGGGCCGGAGAGGTGACCCTTGGTTATTTCCGCGCCTCCGGCCTCGCCGTAGAGCACAAGGCGGACGGCACGCCTGTGACCCAGGCGGACCGGCAAGCAGAAAGGCTCATCCGGTCCGAGCTCGAAAAGCGGCATCCAGCCGACGGGATCGTCGGCGAAGAGGAGGGGGTGAAGCTGGGCGAGTCGGGCCGGAGATGGTTCGTCGACCCGATCGACGGGACGATCGCCTTCACCCGTGGGGTGGGAACTTACACGAACCTGCTCGCACTGGAGGACGAACAGGGCATCGCCATCGGGGTGATCAACGTCCCTGCCCTCGGCGAGACCGTCTACGCCACGCGGGGCCTCGGGTGCTACTGGAACGGCGCTCCGGCCCATGTCAGCGACTGTGACCAGCTGGCCGAGAGCTATGTCACCACGAGCGCGTTCGACAACTGGACCGACTCCGCCCTGCTGGCCCTCAAACAGGCGGGCGCGCAGCTTCGTACCTGGTCCGACGGCTTCGGTTACGCCCTGGTTGCCACAGGAAGAGTTGACGCGATGACCGACATGGAGGCCGAGTCCTACGACATCGCCCCCGTGCCCGTCATCGTTTCGGAGGCTGGGGGGCGATTCAGCGACCTCAGCGGGCTGATGCGCCACGACGGCGGCTCGGCCCTGGCGAGCAACGGGCGGCTCCATGAGGACCTCCTGGCGATGCTGGTGCTCCCATGACCGGTGGAAGGCGTCGAGCATGAAGCCAGTTCCTGGTTCGCTTGTCGTGCGCGGCATCGGCCAGCTCGTGACCAATCGGCCCGAGCTCGGTTCGGGCTCCCTCGGCATGATGCGCGACGTCGATCTCGTCGTCGAGAACGGGGTGGTCGCCTGGATAGGGGCGACCGGAATGTCGCCGGCGGCTGACTCGGTTCTCGAGGCCGACGGGCGTTGCGTGATCCCTGGCTTTGTCGACTCGCACACGCACCTCGTCTTTTCTGGGGACCGGTCCGAGGAATTCGCCGCCCGCATGGCAGGCGAGCGCTACGTGGCGGGCGGGATCTTCGCCACCGTCGCTGCCACACGCTCGGCACCGTCGAGCTCGCTGTTGCAAAGAGCCACGAAACTGGCGAAAGAAGCCGAGTCCCAGGGCACGACAACACTCGAGACCAAGTCTGGCTACGGCCTCACGGTCATTGACGAATCGCGCTGCCTCGAGGTCGCCGAGGAGGTCGCGGAGGAGGTCACCTACCTCGGCGCCCATGTCGTCGCTCCTGAGTACCGGGGCAGGGAAGACGAGTACGTCGCCCTCGTCACCGGACCCATGCTCGAGGCGTGTGCACCGAAGGCGAGGTGGTGCGACGTCTTTTGTGAGGAGGGGGCCTTCAGTCCCGAGGCCGCCCGGGAGATCCTCCAGGCCGGGCGCAGCCACGGCCTCGGTCTTCGCGTGCACGCCAACCAGCTCTCCCACGGCCAGGGCGTTCGCCTGGCCGTCGAGATGGGCGCGGCTTCGGCCGACCATTGCACACATCTCGACAGAGCCGACATCGAGGCTCTTGCTGGTTCTGGGACAGTGGCAACCCTTCTGCCCGGGGCCGAGTTCTCCACCCGCTCGTCCTATCCCGACGCGCGTCAGTTGCTCGACGCCGGCGTGAACGTCGCCCTCGCCACTGACTGCAATCCCGGGACGAGCTACACCACGAGCATGCCATTTGTCATCGCCCTGGCAGTGCGCGAGATGCACATGACAACCGATGAAGCCCTCTTTGCCGCCACCGCTGGAGGGGCCCAGGCCCTGCGTCGCGACGACATCGGCCGCCTCGGTCCCGGGGACAGGGGCGACCTCGTACTGCTCGATGCACCGGGTGCCGCCCACCTCGCATACAGGCCCGGCGTGGACATTGTCGCCGCCGTGGTCCGTGCGGGAAGGGTGATCAGCCTCGGCGGGCTCCAGGGCTCGGCCAGCGCCCATATCTGAGGCGCCACAGGGCGCGGAAGATCTCGGGCGCGCTCGATTTAAGCTGCGCAACCGTGATTGACTCCGACGAGCTGCCGGCACCACCAGGCGAAGCGATACCGGTTGCGCCTGTCCGCAAGGCGAAGCGGAGCAGCCTGATCGAGTGGCTGGTGGTACTGGTCGTGGCCGTGCTCGCAGCGGTGGGCCTGCGGGCTTTTGTCGTGCAGGGGTTCTTCGTTCCCTCGGGCTCGATGTTGCCGACCCTGCAGCTGGGCGACCGAATGTTGGTGCTGAAGATCGGTTACACCATTCACCGCGGTGACATCGTCGTTTTTCGCCGGACGCCTGCCGACATCTACACAACCGACCCCGTTCTCGTGAAACGAGTCATCGGGCTGCCTGGCGAGACGATCTCGTCGCGCGGGGACACGGTTCTCATCGACGGCAAGCCGATCAAAGAGCCGTGGCTACCCCATCTCGGGGTACAAGACGGGGTCAACTGTGCCGAGCGCGCCTTCAACATCCCGACGACGAAGATTCCCGCGGGCCACTACTTCATGATGGGCGACTGCAGGGCCGATTCCGAGGACAGCAGGGCATGGGGAACCGTGCCTTCTTCCTACTTAGTCGGCAGGGTCGTAGTCATCTTGTGGCGCTTCGGCCACCCGTACTTTCACTGGTTCTGACCTGATCGTCGGTGACAACCTCGTCGTCGCTTCCTATCGGGCCTGCTGGCGGCCCTTCATCGGCCACCCGCCGGCGTCAGGCCCGTCGGGCCGCCGCGAAGCGGCGCCGGGTTACCCTTGTCCTCGGCCTTTTGATCATCGCGGTCGTTGTGGCGAATCTCGCCTTCTCAGGTAGCGGGGGACCGGCGCTGACGCCCGAGCAGGCGCGCATCGTCTCGCTGGCCGACGGCCAGCTCGGCTACCGGACAGATCCTCCCAACACATACTGCAACCGCTTCAGCGCTTACTTTGACGCCGGGGCTCTCGATTGCCCGAGCGGGAACCGGGACGAAGAGTGGTGTGCCGACTTTGCGGCCTGGGTCTGGCGCAAGGCCGGCGTCAAGTTCGTCTACGGCCAAGAGCCGGGCGAGATAAACGCGGCGTCGGTGAGCTTTTACTTCTGGGGCCTCTCCCACCACAGCTGGCACCCAGTCGGTTCAAGCTATGTGCCCCGAGCCGGCGACGTCGCCGTCTACGGCCTCGATGTGGCGAGCTCGCAGGCCGAGCACGTGGCCGTTGTCGTCGGCTACACCTCAGGGGCGAGGGGTCCCAACGTCGTCAACGGCGACGGTGAGCGGACCGGCTTCAGTGTTGTCGAGACGGGCACCGACCAGTACAAGGCCGACCTCACCGACAATGGAGGCCAGCTCGCCGGGTACGTATCACCGCCGGCGCCGCCTGTCTCACCCAAGACGGCTTGAGCGAAGCACGCCGGCTTCGCAAGGCGTCGTCAAAACATGCGCATGCCCGTCTCGGAGGTGTCGTAGCCGCCAAGTGCTCGTACCGCCGCCTGGAATGCGGGCGAGGAGAGCAGATGCCACAGCGGGGCCAGCAGCTCCGTCTCGACCATGTTGGCGTCGAGCACGAGGTCGTAGCACTCTGTCCAAAGGGGGATGAAGCCGAGCCCGAACGCTCGGGCGGCAGCGAGCAGACCGAGGCCGCAGTCACACCTACCCGAAGCGACAGCGGCCGCGACCGCGAGATGGGTGCCTTCTTCACGCTTGTAGCCGGTGACCGAGCTCTGCGCGATGCCCAGGCGCTCGAGCTCTCGCTCAAGAAGCGCTCGCGTCACCGAGCCCAACTGCCGGTTGACATAGCGCACGTCGTCTCTGGCCAGGTCGGCTATGCCACCGATGGCTAGCGGGTTGGCTGGCGCGACCATGAGCCCTTGTTGGCGCACAGCGAGCCGAACCGCGGCAAGCTTCAGTCCCTCGACGGCGTCAGAGATCTCGTCGAGCTGGGATTGGCCTGTCAGCGGCCCGAGGTGGGCCACTCCTGCGAGGTGACACAGCCCCTCTCTGAGCCCAGAAAGCCCCGCCCTAAAACCTGGAGACCACGTCGCCAGGCTGCGACCCACATCTGCGCCGCGCAGCGCCGAAGCCGCCAGGTCAAGGGCGAGGTCGTTGGACCCCATGGCGACGATTGTGCCCTCGATCTCAGCCGGGTCTCGCAAGAGGCTGATCTCGACCTCGGCCCCGGCGTCGTTGCCCCGCGACCCCGCTGGTACCCACAAGAGCCCGTCGGCGCGGACAAGCGAGGTCAGCACCCCCGCCCCGCGGGGCAAGGCGGCGGCCATCAGGCGGTCATTCACGCGCCCAAGGCGCACTCGAACCCATTCGTCCGTGTCGACAGGAGAGGTGACCTCGTGAGCGAGCTGTGCCCGGCACCTGGGACGTCCTTGTCCCATCGTCCCCTCGAGACGGGCGATCAGCGGGGCGGCGAAGACCTCGAAACTGATCGCAGCCGACACCGGATAACCGGGTGCGCCCAGGATGGGCGTGGCGTCGACGGCGCCGAGCATTACGGGATGGCCCGGCCTGAGCGCGACCCCGTGCACAGCTAGGACGCCGAGGCGCTCTATGACCTGGGCCGTGTAGTCATCACGGCCCGCGCTGGCGCCGGCGATGATGATCAGCAGGTCGCAGATGGCGACGGCTTTGCGAACAGCCCGGGCGATGCCCTGCGGGTCGTCCGCCTCGATGGGGAGCACGACTGCCTCGCATCCGATCTCACGAGCCTGGGCGGCGAGCATGATCGAGTTGGTGTCGTAGAACTGCCCGCGGGCAAGAGCGCTGCCGACGGGCCGGATCTCGTCTCCTGTCGGCAGCACCGCCACTACTGGCCTTTGTCGCACGAGCACCTCGGTCACGCCGGCTGCGCCACAGGCGGCGAGGTCGACGGGACGCAGGCGGTGCCCCTCGAAAAGCAGGAGCTCATTGGCCACGATGTCCTCACCGATCGAGCGCACGTTCTGGTAGGGGCCGACCTCCGAGCAGACGTGGGCGATCCCATCCGCGACATGGACGTGCTCGCGCATCACGACGGCATCGAAACCTTCGGGAAGCGGGTCACCGGTGTCGACGACCTCGAACTCACCGACACCGATACGCGCCGGTACGTCCTCGGTCGCTCCCTTGGTCTGGGGCGAATGCACAGCGATGCCGTCCATGGCCGAGGCGTCGAAAGGGGGAGACGAGCCCAGAGCCCAGACGCTTTGCGCTGTGACGAGTCCTGCCGCCTCGGCGAGCGGGAGGCGCACGGTCTTGAGGCGCTCGGGGCAGGAGGCCTTTTCGCAAGCCGAGTACCAGAGCTCGAGTGCATCAGTCACGGTGGTCACGGCTTGGTGTCTGCCCGGAATCTCACGACGTCACCCTCGGCGAGCGGCTCTTCGGGATCGTCACCCAGTTCGAATCCGTTCAAGGTGACGACAAGGTGCCGGCTTAGCTCAAGGCCGACGGCCCGGGCAGCCCTCGCCACGGTCGTGGCGCGCACGGCGGTGAACGATCCGCCCGCGTCCAGGGCCCCGGCGCCGTCGGGCCAGTGAACCTGGACTCGGGGCTCGGGCCGCGCTCTGGCCGCGTCGTACTGTTGCGGGTCGTTGAGGTTCGTCACCGAGTCGAGGCCTGGGTCGAGGCTCGCAAGGGCATGATCGTCGAGCAGCACCTTTTCGTCGAGCTCTTTCACCCGGCACGCCTCTAGGAGCAACGAGACACGCAGGTGGCCTTTTTCGACGAGGCTCGTTACCAAAGGGGCAAGACCGGTGCGGTAAGCCGCCGCGAGCGGCTGACGAAACCCACGCACCATCGGGACGCAGGCGTCCGAGTCGGCGTCGAGACTGCTCATCACGCGACGCACGAACGCCGGATGGAGGAAGGGCACGTCGGTCGAGGAGACATAGGTCGTCTCGCAGCGCCCGTCGAGGGCTCGCAGTCCGACGCTCAGGCCCGCGAGCGGCCCGTGGCCCTCCTCGAGGTCGTCGAGCACCTCGAATGCCGGCGGAAGGTCCGGGAGTGTCTGGCCGGGGGAGCGGACGATCACAACGGGTCCCTCGACCCCGCGGGCGACGATGCCAGCCACGCGCCGGACCAGCGTCGAGCCGTGCCACGGCAATGTCGCCTTGGCAGGGCCCATTCGCAAGGATCGACCTCCGACGAGAAGAACCCCGCCAGTTTGAGGTGGTTCCACTCAGCTGTGCGCAACGGCCAAGCCGGCGTGCACGCGGGTCGCTTTCAACCGGCTCGGTGGGGGTCTTCCGGCCCGGCGATCTCGTCCGCGAGCTGGTGGGCAGTCGCGAGGGCTTCGGCAAGGGGCACTCCCGCCCGCGCGGCGAGGTAGCAAGTCACAGGCGCCGCCGTACGCTCGGACGCATGTGCTGCGACCCCGGCGAGTGCGAGCAACGTCTCGACGTCCTCGTCTGTGATGGGCGGCGAGCCCAGAGCCGTCGTGTACCTGTCAAGCCATCCGCGGGTATCAAGTGCCATGAACGCCGAGCGTAGCGACCGGCCGGGCATCCCGTTTTCGGCCCGCGTCGTGAGGTTGCCGCTCGCTATGACCAAGAGCCCCGAAGCCGTACTTCGCGCGGCTGCTGGAGACGACGCTCCCTTCGCCCTTGTCGGCGCCTGGGGCGGAAGACGGGCACTTGTCGGGTCGGACCCGTTGCTGGTCGTCGAAGACAGCGAGGATCCCTTCGCCCTTGTCGACGAGCAGCCCGAGATCACATGTGATGTGCCGGGCGCCACCGGAGGCGGCTGGGTCGGCTACTTGGGCTATGGCCTCGGAGGTCTCATCGAGAAGCTGCCCTCACAACGGTTCCGGCCCGTCGCCCTTCCAGGCTCTGTGCTTGGCTTCTACGACCATTTGCTCGCTTGCGACCGCTCGGGCCAGTGGTGGTTCGAGGCTCTCTGGTCGAGCGGACAGAGCGAGCGCCTCGAGCGGCGCCTCGAGCTGTGGCGACGCCGCGCGGCCGAGCCAGACCCGGAGCCCGGTTGGTTCGAGTGCGGGCCATTTGGCGCACGGCCCGGATCAGATTCCCATCTGGTGGCCGTCTCGCGTGCCATCGAGCACATCCGCTCGGGCGACGTCTTCCAGGCAAACATCTGCACACGCCTCGAAGCCAGGTTCTGCGGCGACCCCGTTGAGCTGTTCTGCCGAGGAGCCAGGCACCTTGCTCCGCGCTACGGGGCCTTCCTCGGCCACGGGTCGGTGGCGGTGGCGAGCTTCTCTCCCGAGCTTTACCTGAAGCGGCAGGGCCGCAGCGTCCTGAGCTCACCGATAAAGGGCACCGCTTGCCGGCTCGGGCCAGGCCTTACCGAGCGCGAGCAACTACTCAGCTCGGCAAAGGACAGGGCGGAGAACCTCATGATCGTCGATCTCGTACGCAACGACCTCGGGCGCGTCTGTCGCGACGGCAGTGTGAAGGTCGCCGAGCTGTGCAGGGCGGAAGAGCACCCAGGCTTGTGGCACCTGGTCTCCGATGTGACGGGCGAGCTCCGCGAGGGGGTTACTGACGCCGAGCTGCTGCGGGCGAGCTTCCCACCGGGCTCGGTCACGGGAGCCCCGAAAGTGAGGGCGATGCAGCTGGTGGCGGTGCTCGAAGGAACTGCTCGTGAGGTCTACACCGGAGCGATCGGCATCGCCAGCCCACTGACTGGACTCGAGCTGAACGTCGCCATACGCACCTTCGAGCTCGCCCAGGAGACAGTGTGGCTCGGCGTCGGCGGCGGCATCGTCGCCGATTCGGATCCGGCCCGTGAGCTCGACGAGTGCTTCGACAAGGCCGGCCCACTCTTGGAAGCCGTCGGGGCGGACCTCTCCCGGGCGATGGCTGCAGGACCGGCGACCACTCCGCAGGTCGACGCGGATCTCGGCGTGTTCGAGACGATCCTTGTTCTCGACGGCCGACCAGTCGAGCTGGAATCTCATCTCGGCCGGCTCGCGGCGAGCGTGACGCGCCTTTATGGGACGCAGCTCTCGGCTCGCCTTGGCGCGCAGGTCGTCGATGCCGCCTCGGACCGCCCGGGTGCCTGGCGCCTGCGCATCCTCGTGCGGCCGACGTCGAAGGACGGGCTTTCTTGCGAACTCTCGTTCCTCGCCGCCCCAGAGGCCTTCGCAGGCGGGCAGGTCCGCGCCGTGAGACTGGTGCCGGCTCTCCTGCGCGGTGGCCTAGGGCGCCACAAGTGGCACGATCGCCGTGCGCTTGCGCGTATGCGCCGGGACCTTGCGCTCAGCGCTGAAGAGCAGCTCATCCTCGTCGACGACGACGGGACGGTCCTTGAGACAGAACAGGCCAATGTGTTCGCCGTTCTTGACGGTGTCCTCCGCACTGCGCCAGACGACGGCCGCATCCGTGCCGGGACCACACGCGAGGCTGTCATCGCGCTGTCGGCTATCGACGGTATCGAGGTGTCGACCGAAATGCTCCGGATTGACGATTTGACCGCGGCCGAGGAGATGTTTGTCACGAGCTCCATCCGGGGAGTTTCCGCGGTGAACGAGCTACGCGGCCAACGGTCGTTTGAGACCGGTCGCTTCACCGTGTCGTTGTCGCGCGCCTTGTGGCGGTCGTGGGGCTCGTCGGCCTCATCGATGCACCGCTCCTGGTCACAGGTGCACGGACGGTGATCTTTGAGCATTTTTGGTGGCATGGCCAACTACTGCGGTGTACAACGTTGTCATGACCATCGCGACTGTGTACCCGGCAACGGGCGAGACTCTGAAGACATTTGAGCCCCACGATGAGGCAGAGGTCGAGCGCCGCATAGCCCTCGCCGATAGCGCCTACCGCTCCTATCGCCGGACGAGCTTTGATGAGCGGGGAAAGCTCTGTTGCGCCATGGCCGACATCCTGGAGACTGACAAAGACAAGATCGCAAGAACGATGACCCTGGAGATGGGAAAGCCCGTCGTCCAGGCGCGCAACGAGGTGAACAAATGCGTTGGCGTGCTGCGTTACTACGCCGAGCACGCGGCAGCGCTGTTGACCGACGAGCCGGTGCTAGGCACGATGGCGAAGAAGAGCGCTTACATCAAGTACCAGCCGATCGGTCCTGTGCTCGCTGTCATGCCCTGGAACTTCCCTCTCTGGCAGGTCATCCGCTTCGCCACGCCAGGGTTCATGGTGGGAAACGTCGCCCTCTTGAAGCACGCTTCGAACGTGCCCCAGACTGCGCTCATAATCGAGGACGCCGCTTTGCGGGCGGGGTTCCCTGAAGGTGTCTTCCAGACCTTGCTCGTCGGCGGGGACAGGGTGAAGGCGATCTTGGAGGACGACCGCGTCGTGGCCGCGTCGGTCACAGGCAGCGAGGGCGCTGGGCGATCGGTCGCCTCTATTGCCGGCAACGTCGTGAAAAAGACAGTTCTCGAGCTCGGAGGCGCGGACTCGTTCATCGTCATGCCGTCCGCCGATATCGACCGGGCGGTCGAGGTCGGGGTTTGGGCGCGGGTGCAAAACGGCGGCCAGAGCTGCATTGCCGCCAAACGCTTCATCATCCACGAGTCGATCGCAGACGAGTACATGGAGCGTTATGCAGAGACGATGTCCAAGCTCGTCGTGGGCGACCCTCTCGACGAGGCCACCCAGGTCGGGCCACTGGCCACTGCCCAGGGCCGCGACGAGGTCAACGAGCAAATTGCCGACGTGTTGGCAAAAGGGGCCAAGGCGATCTGTGGTGGTGAGACGCTGGACGGACCAGGCTGGTTTGTGCAGCCCGCCGCGATGACAGAGCTGACCCCGGATATGCGCATGTTCGCCGAAGAGGTATTTGGGCCAGCAGCATCCTTTTTCCGAGCTTCTGGCATGGAGGAGGCGATAGACCTCGCCAACGACACCCGGTTCGGCCTTAGCAACAGCGTCTGGACCGAGGACCCCGAAGAGCAGCGCCACTTCGCCACCGAGCTTGAGTCGGGTCTGGTCTACATCAATGCCATGACGTTCTCTTACAACGATCTTCCCTTTGGCGGAGTGAAGCGCTCGGGATACGGGCGTGAACTCGCTCAGGCAGGTATCCGGGAGTTCACGAACATAAAGACCGTCTTCACCGACTGAGGCCCCCTGTCCGACCGGCAGAGCCGCCGGGAAAGGCATCGCTCCTAGTGGTGATCGCTAATGAGAGGACCTGTCTCGTTTTGTCTTGAGATGGGTAGCTGCCTATTTGGTCAGCCGGGCTGCCTCGAGCCCGTCGTTGTACCTGCCGCGGGGCTCGTCCAGGCGCAAAAAAAGAACCCACGCGGGACCGCGGCACAATCCGCGGCCCCGCGTGGGATGCGACGATCAGCTCTTCGATGCGTTCCAGAGGAAGAACTGGCTGAGGGCCGTCGGGTAGACGCCCGTCACGTTCTTCTGGGTCGCAGCGAGGTAGTTGTAGAAGTAGGGGTAGATGATCGGGGTCTCGGTAAGGAGGAGAGTCTCGATCTGCTTCGCGAGGGCCCGCTGGCTGGCGAGGTCTGTCGCGGCGACGTACTCCTTGGAGAGCTTGTCGTAGGTCGGGTCGGAGAAGCGAGCTCCGTTCCAGGCGCCGGCGCCGGTCTTGGCGTTGTGCGTCTGCAGTGGAGCCTCGAGGAACAGGTTCGGCGTGGAGCGGGCCCCGTAGTCGCACATGCTCATCTCGCCGTCCAGCCAGTCCGAAGTCCCGTAGACGGCCGAGCCGTAGTACTTGGTCGGTGTCTCGACGGTCAGCTTGATGTCGACGCCAACCTGCTTGGCCCACTGCTGGATGTACTGGGCCAGCTGCGGCATCTCCTGGCGCTGCTCGGTAAGGAACGGAGTCGAGAAGCCTCTCGGGTAACCAGCCTGTGCCAGCAGCTTCTTCGCCTGGGCGAGGTTCTGAGAGCGCTGGGGGACGGGCGCGGTCGAGGGGAAGACCGGTGCGAAGGGGTTGTCGTTGCCGATGTCTGCGTAGCCCTTGAAGAGGGACTTGACAAGAGCCGGCCGGTCAAGGAGCAATCCCATGGCCTGGCGGACAAGGTTGTTCTTGAACGGCGCCAGGTCGCAACGCATGGACAGCTCACGGTGTCCCGAACCCCGCAGTTTGATGATGTTGAACGAGCCGCTCAAAAGCTGTGGGCTCGTGGAGACGAAGAACTGGTCCAGGCAGTCGATCTCGTTGGCCTCGAGGGCGGCCGTCATCGGCGTCTCACTGGCGTAGAAGGTCCAGTCGATCTGCGCTGGAATCGCGGGCGTTCCCCAGTAGTGCGGGTTGGGGACGAAGGTGGCGCCGACGTTCGGGGTGTAGCTCGACATCATGAAGTGCCCCGTGCCGACCCAGTCCTTCTGGTAGTTGGCGTAGTCGTAGTTGTTCGGGACGATGACCATGTTGTAGTTGTCACACGAGACCGCGTCGAGGAAGGCACCGTCGGGTGCCTCGAGGTGGAATGCGACCTCTGTGTCGCTCACCTTTACGACGCCGTCTGGCAGCAAGAGGCCGGAGAACACGGAGAGGGCACTCGAGCCGTTCTTCGGGTTGCACTGGGACTGGAAGCTGTAGACCACGTCGTCGACAGTCATCGGGGTGCCGTCGTTGAACTTGGCGTTCTGGCGGATCGTGAAGGTCCATACGGTCGCGCTTGCGTTCGATTTCCAGCTCGTGGCGAGCCACGGCTTGTAACCGAGCGCCTGGTCGGCGAGGACGAGGAACTCGCCCACGTTGCCGAGAAGCTCGAGGCCGCCCTCGTCGGCGATCGTAAGCGGGTTGATTGCGCCCGCGGGAACGATGATGCCGGCCTTGATCGTGGCCCCCGTCGCGCGGCGCGAGACCGCTCTTTGAGGTGAGACCCTAAGTCGTGGGCCACCATTAGCTTCGAGGATCCCTCCGAGGACGGGCAGCGAGAGGCCGAACGCTGTGCCGCGCTTTAGGAAATCCCTCCTCGACAGGTTTCCGGCGAGGAACTCGTCGATGACGTGCTCTTGTATCGGCCCTCGGCCACGGCGGAGGTTGTCGAGCCTCTCATGGTTGACTTCCTTGCCACTGTCGTTGACGTCCATGCGCCAACCTCCCTTGTCGTCCCTCGCCTATGCGAGTCTTGTCTAAGATACTGGACAGACGTTCAAATAACCGCTTCTGTTACAGTAACAAGTCGAACGAGCGTGCGCCAGGACGCAGGCAATTGCGAGTGATCGGAGCCCTCTCGGCCGATGGCGGATGCGAGGAGAGGAGGCACAAATCGATAGGCTCGACATCCGTGCCGCATCGACCGCCCCCGCGGTCGTGACAGCCATTCGCGTTCTTGACGCCCTCGCCCAATTCCAGGGGTCGGCCACTCTCGACGAGCTGACGCAGGCGATCGGTGAGCCGCGCAGCTCGGTGCACCGGATCCTCAACACTCTCGTCGAAAGTGAGCTTCTGCAAAGGCCGAGCCCCCGCGGCGGGTACCTGATGGGGCCCAAGGTCATGACTTGGGCGTCATCGTTCCTGAGGGCGGTCAACATCATCGACGAGTTCAAGGCAGTGGCTTCGCCGATAGTCGAGCGCATCAACGAGACGATGCAACTGGCCGTTCTCGACTGGCCCGACGTCGTCTTCCTCGCCCACGTCAACACGAAACGTCCCGTAAGGCTTGCGACCGAGGTCGGACGCCGCCTCCCGGCACATGCCACCGCAGTAGGCAAGGCCTTGCTCGCCTTCTCGGGAACCTCGGCCGCCGAGTGGTACCGCCATCACGAGATGCGCAGGCTGACGCCGCGGACGACGACGACTGTCGCGGAGCTGGAGCGCCAGCTCGCCAAGGCCCGCCGCCGTGGGTGGGCCGAGGCAAGCCAGGAGTCATCTGAGAACCTGACCTGCCTGGCGGCACCGGTTCGTGGTCACGACGGCCGCGTCATGGCGGCTATGACCTTCTGTGTCCCTGAAGCGTCCCTGAAGCTCGCCGAGCGCCAAGGGCTCGCCCGCGAGCTCCTCGCAGCCTGCACCGAGCTTTCCCGCCGGATCGGGGCGGACGACCCCTACTCGGTGAGTGCGACCGCGCTGAATACCCTGTGAGCCTCCGAGGCCGCGCCCTCGCCGTCTAGGCAGGCCAGTCGCAGGGCGCAGGACCGCCATGAAAAGGCGCCGCCGACTGTCAGCTGAGTGCCAAGACTTTTCCACATCTGCGCATTCTGGTTGGCACGATCGACGATTCGACCGGGCGCGCGGGCGATGGTTACACTCCACTCAAAGATCCCCTGGATACCCATCCAGCCGGTGAGACATCACGGAGGTGCCGATCGTGAGCACTGCCATCGAGACACTCGCAGCCGTAATCGAAGCTCCGGGCAAGGACTTCGTTGTCGAGACAGTCCAGCTCTCGGCACCGGGGCCGACTGAGGTGCTCGTCCGCATCGAAGCAAGTGGAGTGTGCCACAGCGACTGGAACGCGGCCTCGGGCGCGTCGGCGACACCGATGCCCGCAGTTCTTGGCCACGAGGGCGGCGGCATCGTCGAGAGCATCGGCTCGGCTGTCACCCGTGTCTCTCCGGGCGACAAGGTCGTGCTCTCGTGGCTGCCCACCTGCGGTATCTGCCCCGCCTGCATGCGAGGCGACCTGTCCTTGTGCGCCAACTCGACGACCGAGATGGGTCGCGGCGCGCTGCCAAGCGGCGAGATCCGTCTGTCACGCAACGGCTCGGCGCTCTACCACTATTCGTACCTGTCCACCTTCGCCCGCCATACCGTCGTCGACGAGCGCTCCTGTGTGGTGCTCGACAAGGACGCCGACCTGGAAGCCGCCTGCCTTGTCGGGTGTGCCGTGACGACCGGGGTCGGAGCGGTCTTCAACAAGGCCAAAGTCGGTCCCGGCTCGTCGGTGATCATCTTCGGCGGCGGGGGCGTCGGCCTCTCGTCGCTCATGGCGGCCCGCTACGCCGGTGCCACGACAGTCATTGTTGTCGACCCTGTCGTCTCAAAGCGCGAGCTCGCAGCCGAGCTCGGCGCGACGGCGACTGTCGACGGTCGCGACCCCAATCTCGTCGAGCAGCTGCGTGCGATGTGCGGCGGGGGTGCCGACTACGCCTTCGAGGCAGCCGGCCTGCCCTCGCTCGCCACGATTGCCTTCGACGCCATACGCCCCGGAGGCATGGTGGTGCTCGTCGGAGTGCCCGCCGACGGGGAGATGGTCTCTTTCACGGGCAACGTGCTCGTACGCTCGGAGAAGATCGTGACCGGGACGTTCTACGGCTCGGCTCGCCCCATGCTCGACATGCCGTTGATCATGCGCCTTTACGCGGAAGGCAAGTTCCCGCTCGACAAGTTCATCACCGAGCGCTACCCGCTTGAGGGAGTAAACGAAGCCTTTGCAGCCATGCTCGACGGCCGGGTTGTGCGCGCGGTACTCAGGCCATGGGAAGGAGACAGTTGATCCTCATTGGAGAGTCATTTATCGGAGACGGCGTCAATGCTGCTCACATCAACGTCGTGCTCGGGCACAGAGATGGCCCCGTTGGCTCCGCGTGGGTCACCGCCCTTGCCACGCCGAGCGCCGGGCACGCTCCTTTCGTTGCCGTCGCTGCGCCTGGCGTCCCCGTCGTCCCGCCCACCTTGTTCGTGAACAAGGCTGCTATCAGCGGTGCTGTGCACGGGAACATGACATGGGGACCCGCCCAGGCCGGTGTCGCCCAAGGTGTAGGGCAGGCCCTCGAGCAGTCCGTGATCGACACAGCGGACGTGGACGACCTCGTGCTTATAGCTGCCGTCTGGGTCAACCCCAAGGCCGACGATGAGGCCGAGGTGTTCCGCAACAATCAGGTGGCCACGCTCGAGGCTCTGCAAAAGGCTGTGAAGCACCTTCCCGCGGCCTCTGAGTTCATGAGCGCTGCCCGAGCCCCGTTCAACCCGTTCTACACGCCAGCTTGAGAGCGCTTGCACCGGGCCGGTCTCAGGAGCACTCGTGCAAATGGCGGCCGGGACAGGCCGAATCCTCATAGCAGCCCGTAAAGAGGTGTCGGTGTTGGTGAGACCAGTCGACGGCCCGTGTGAGTTACCTCGGCTCGATCGGCAGACATGCAAGGATTCACGAAGCGATAGGCGGTCACAAAATGGATATCCGCGAGTTCTCGATGGACCTGTTTTCACTGAGGGGCAAGGCTGCCATCGTCACTGGGGGTAACACAGGCCTCGGCCAGGCGTTCTCGCTCGCCCTGGCAAAAGCAGGGGCGAACTTGTTCATTCCGACCGTCATTGACGACGACGGCGAAACCGTCCGTCTCATTGAGGCCGAGGGGCAAAGGGCCGAGGTCCTCAAGATCGACATCACCGCCGAGGGCGCGCCGAAGGCTGTCGTAGACGGTTGCCGGGCGGCTTTCGGGACCGTCGATGTCCTCGTCAACTCCGCAGGCATCTGCACGATCGCCTCGGTGGACAAGTTCGGCCGAGCAGAGTGGGACCCGATGATCGCCCTGAACCTGACGGCGGCATTCGAGCTCAGCTATGAGGCGTCCAAGCTGATGGTCGAGCAACGCTCGGGCAAGATCATCAACATCGCCTCGTTGTTCTCCTTCCTCGGAGGCCAGTGGTCGCCGGCATACGCCACGACCAAACACGGTCTGGCCGGCTTCACCAAGGCGTACTGCGACGAGCTTGCGCAGCACAACGTCCAGGTAAACGCGATCGCCCCTGGCTACTACGCCACGGCGATCACAGAGGTGACGAGGTCGAACCCCGAGACCAACCAGCGCGTGCTCGACCACATCCCCGCTGGCAGATGGGGCGACGTGGCCGACCTCATGGGAGCCACCGTCTTCCTCGCGAGCCGTGCCTCGGACTATGTGAACGGTCATGTACTTGTAGTAGACGGGGGCTACCTCGTCCGGTGAGAACACCGGGAAGAGGACTCGACGAAGGAGAATGGGTTCATGGTGCAATCGGCTTCTGACCTGAGTCGTGACGAGATAAGACGAGGACTGGCGGCCCTCGTGGGCGAAGCCCAGGTGTGCACAGACGAGGCCCTCTTGCGGGCCTCCAGTGTTGACCGGTTCAAGAAGTACCCCGCCATAAATGGCATCTTCGAGGGTCCTATCCCGGCTGCGGTCGTGTCGGTGCGCTCGGCTGACGAGGTCGCGAAGCTCCTGCGCTTCGCGAACGAGCACAGGATCAACGTCGTGCCCCGTACCGGTGTGACCTCGACCGAGGGTGGGCTCGAGACGATCGTGGAGGACTCGATCGTGATCGACGGGTCGACCATGAACGCCATCGTCGAGATCGACGAGGTGAACATGATGGCCACCGCTCAGTGCGGTGTGTGCCTTGAAGTGCTCGAGGACGCCGTTCGTGCCCACGGTCTCACGACTGGGCACTCGCCTCAGTCAAAGCCTCTTGCCCAGATGGGCGGTCTGACCGCCACCCGTTCTACCGGGCAGCTGTCGACGCTTTATGGAGGCATCGAGGACATGATCGTCGGCCTCGAGGCGGTCTTCCCTGACGGCACGGTCTGCAGGGTCAAGAGCGTCCCCCGTCGGGCGGCGGGTCCCGATATCCGCCACGTGGTCATCGGCAACGAGGGCGCCCTCTGCTTCATAACTGAGGTGACGGTCAAGCTCTTTAAGTATCGGCCGGAGAACATCCAGCCACGTGGGTTCCTAGTCGACAACATGGACGACGGCATCTCGGTCATCCGTGACGTCGTGACAGAGGGGTTCCGCCCCTCTGTGTGCCGCGTGTACTCCGAAGAGGACGCTCACCAGCATTTTGCCGACTTTCACAAGGACAAGTGCGTCCTCATCTTCATCTGCGAAGGCCCGAAGGCCATTGTGGACGCCACCATCGCCGAGATCGACCAGGCCGTTGCCGCCTATCCCCACGAGGAGGTGGACCCGGCCCGGATCGCCCAGTGGTTCGCCGACCTCAACTGGGGCATGGACAAGATCGTCGCGGAGCAGGAATGGATGCTCAGCAAGCACAATCTCGGCTACACGACCGAGATATCGGCTAACTGGTCTGACATCGGCGAGGTCTACAAGTCGGTGATGCACCGGATCCGTACCGAGTACCCCTACGCCTCGGACCTGACGATGCTCGGGGCCCACTCGTCGCACAGTTACCAGACCGGCACCAACTTGTACTTCGTCTACGACTACAACATCAACTGCGAGCCTCAAGAAGAGATCAACAAGTACCACATTCCCCTCAACGCGATCATCGTCGAGGAGGCCCTCAAGTACAGGGGCTCGATGGTGCACCATCACGGGATCGGCAAGTACCGCACCGACTGGACCGAACAAGAGCATGGAAGCGCCTACTACATGCTGCGCAAGCTCAAGGACGTGTTCGATCCGAACGGGATCATGAACAGGGGCACGATCTTCAAGGCTCAGTGATCATCGGCCGCGGCCTTTTGGAGGCAGGAGTGACGCGCTACCTGATCGGGATAGACAACGGCTCGCAGAGTACCAAGGTGTCGGTGTTCGACGAGCGTGGCAAAGTCGTGTGCGAGGGGCGCCAGGCGTTGCGTCCCAACGACACACCGCGGCCCGGCGTCGTTGAGCACCCCGACGACGACATCTGGTTCTCGATAGGAGAGGCGAGCCGGCGAGCCATGGCCGCCTTCCCCGGAGAGGTGGCAGACATCGTTGGCGTAGGCCTTTGCACGATCCGCTTCTGCCGTGCCCTGCTCAAGAGCGACGGCTCGCTGGCAAGCCCGGTGATGAGCTGGATGGACGCACGGGTGTCGCGCTTTCACGAGCCGGGCAATCCTGAGGTGGCTTATGTCACCACCTCGTCTGGCTACATAAGCCACCGTATGACTGGGCAGTTCAAGGACACGGCTGCCAACTATGCCGGTGTCTGGCCCATCAGCTCGGACCGTTGGGAGTGGCTACGCGACGACGAGGGCTTCTCCAAGTTCCAGATCCGACGCGACATGCTCTTCGAGCTAGTGATGCCAGGAGATGTCCTCGGCCATGTCACGGCGGAGGCTTCCCGCCATACGGGCATCCCAGCAGGGCTCCCGGTGTTCGCGACATCCAATGACAAGGCAGTCGAGGCGCTCGGGTGCGGTCTGCGCTCGTCTGAGACGCTCCTGGTGTCCCTCGGCACCTACACGGCCAGCATGACTACGGGGCAGCGCAACATAACGGACGCCGCGAGTTTCTGGTCGAACTTCGCCTCGATTCCCCACCGCTACCTTTACGAGAGCTACGGCATCCGTCGGGGGATGTGGACGGTCAGCTGGTGGCGGGACCTGCTTGGCGAGCAGGCGCGCTCGGCCGCAAGGAACCAGGGCCTGGCCGTCGAGCAGTATCTCGATCTCGAGGCAGAGAAGGTACCTCCGGGCTCCGACGGTCTCATGGTTATCCTCGACTGGCTGGCGCCGACAGAGGCACCTTTCAAGAAGGGCTCGATCGTCGGCTTCGACGTGCGCCACGGACGGTTCCACATCTACCGGGCGATCCTCGAGGGCATCGCGCTCACCATCTACCGGTGCGGCACGGCGATGGGCAAGGAGACCGGGGATACATACGAGCGGATCGTCGTCTCGGGTGGGGGATCGAATTCCGACGTGTTCATGCATATCTTCGCCGACGTCTTCGGGATCCCCGCCGTCCGCAGCAAGATGAACAACGCCGCGGGCTTGGGCTCGGCCATCTGCGCCGCCGTCGGTCAAGGCATGTACAGCTCGTGGGACGAGGCGATCGAGCACATGGTGTCTTGGGAGCCGCCCTTTGTTCCCGACAAGGCGAACCACGAGCTATACCAAGCCATGTCGGCGATCTATGACGACGTCCCGGGCCTAACCGACAAGATCTTCGAGAGGTCCTTCAAGATCTTCGACTAAGAGGTGGGCGGAGTGTCCTGCTTCGCCTGCAGTCTGCGCAGCTCCTCAACAGGGATGTGGCAGCGCATCATGTGCTCCGGCTCAACCTCAATGAGAGGTGGCTCGCTCGACTCGCAGATGCCACTCGACAACCGGCGCGGGCAACGAGTATGAAAAACACAACCTGAGGGCGAGTTCGCCGCGCTCGGGATCTCGCCCTTCAGGCGGATCCTTTCCCGAAGCTTGCCATCCAGGCTCGGCACGGCCGAGAGCAACGACTCGGTGTAAGGATGATGAGGTCCGAAAAAGACGGTTTCCGCTTGTCCGTACTGCATCACGCGACCGAGGTAGAGGACGGCGATGTGGTCGGAAAGGTAGCGGACAACGTTGAGGTCGTGCGAGATGAATACATAGGTGACGCGCTCGCGGCTTTGCAGATCGGCGAGAAGGTTCAAGATGGCGGCTTGCACCGATACGTCGAGGGCCGACGTCGGCTCGTCGCAGACGAGTACGCGGGGAGCTCCCGCGAAGGCCCGGGCAATGGCGACTCGCTGTTTGAGCCCACCTGAGAGCTGGTAGGGGCGCAAGGCCAGGTGCCGCTCCTCCATACGCACCGAGCGCACAACCTCTATGAGGCGCTTCTCACAGCTGTCACCCGAAAGTCCCGCAAGCTTCTTCAGTGCTCTAGTGATGATGTGACGTACGCTGTGACGCCTGTTCAAGGCGGAGTCGGGATTCTGGAAGATTATCTGCATCGCTTGAAGCTGCTTGCGGCTTCGCTTGGTGCACTCGAAGGCGAGCGGTGATCCCTCGAGCTCGATCACCGATCCCGGGTCGGGGACGGTGAGACCGAGCAGGACGCGGGCGAGAGTTGTCTTGCCGCATCCCGACTCGCCGACCAGGCCGAGTGTCTCACCGATCTTGAGGTCGAGGTCGACGTCGACGACGGCGCGCACGTTCTCGCCGCGGACATGGAACGTCTTGGAGACGCCCCGAAGGCGGATCACCGGGGCCTCGTTTGAGTCAGGCGTGCGCAGTGCGACATCTTCCGGCGTCACCCTCGGCAGATCGGGCGCCTGCTCGTGATAGTGACAGCGCGACGTGCGTGTCGGGCTCACCTCGTTCATGGGCGGAGTCTCGGTCGTGCAGCGCTCGGTGGCGAGGGCGCAGCGTTGGGCGAAGACGCAGCCGACTTTGACCTCGCCCGGACCGGGAAGAAAACCGGGGATGGTGTCGAGGCGCCCGTGGTCCTTGCGCTGGCCGCCGCGAGGGACACAGCGCAGCAGCCCGACGGTGTAGGGGTGTCGGGGGTTGTCGAACACCTCACGGGCGGGGCCCTGCTCGACGAGCTCTCCGGCGTACATGACCCCAACGCGGTCGCACATCTTCGCGATCACAGCCAGGTTGTGGCTGATGAACAAGACAGATGTCTGGAATTGCTGTCGCAGGGAGGAAACGAGGTCGAGCACCTCGGCCTCCACCGTGGCATCGAGCGCCGTTGTCGGCTCATCGAGGATGAGGAGGGAAGGTTCGGACGCCAGCGCCATGGCGATCATCACGCGTTGCAGCATCCCGCCCGACAGTTGGTGTGGGTAGGAGCGCAGGACTCGCCCGGGATCGGCGATCTGCACGAGCCGGAGCAGCTCTTCGGTGCGCCCGAGGGCGTCGGACTTACTGTTACCGGCGACTTCGTAAACCTCTGCTACCTGGCGCCCCACGCGGATCGACGGATTGAGAGCCCGGCCCGGCTCCTGGTAGACCATCGAAACTGTTCTCGCCCGGAACCGGCGCAAGGCGTGTTTGTCCATTAGCGCGGCGTCTTTTCCGTTCACGGTTATGGAACCACCTGCCAGGCGGCCGTTCCGCGGCAGATACCTGGTAATGGCGAGAGCTGTGGTGGACTTGCCGCATCCCGACTCGCCAACGAGGCCGAAGGACTCCTGGCGACCGATGCTGAACGAGACATCGCGAAGCGCCAGGCGTTCGTTGTCGCGCACGCGGTAGGTCACGTCGAGGTGGCTCACGTCCAAGGTCACAGAGGGCGACTCTGTGGAGGGGGCCAGCTCAGGTGATGTGACGAGGGTCATTGGATGAGCACCGCCTCGATCGCGTCGCCGATGAGATTAATGGCGATGATGAGTGAAGCAATGGCGAGCGCCGGGAACAGCGTCTCCCACCAGTAGCCGGCCGCCAGGTAGCCGTAGTTCTGAGCGACGTCGGCGCCCCAGTCGGGTGTTGGCAGCTGGACACCGAAGCCGAGGAACGACAAGGTCGCGATCGTGAAGATGGCGTATCCGAGTCGGACGGTGAACTCGACGATGATTGGCCCGAGGACGTTCGGGAGGATTTCGATGAACATCACGTGCAGGGCACTCTCGTCTCGCAACCGGGCGGCGGCAAGGTAGTCGAGCTCGCGCTCTTGGAGGACCGCTGTACGCACCGTCCTGGCGATGATGAGCGAGAAGACGAAGCCGATGACGAGGATGAGTGTGATGGTGCTCGGGCCTACGGCGACGACGAAGATGAAGGCCACGATCACGATCGGTAGGGAAAGAGCCGCGTCCACGATCCGCCCGATGATCATGTCGATCGCACCGCGGAGGTAGCCCTGCACCAAGCCGAGCGTTGTGCCGATCACCGTGCCGAGCAGCGTGGCGAGCGGGGCGATCTCGAGGATGTCACGAGACCCGACGATCACGCGAGAAAGAATGTCCTCACCAACGTTGTTGGTACCGAACCAGTGCGACGCAGAAGGCGCGAGGTTGGTGTTCAAGATGTTGGTGGCCGTGGCGCCGAAGGGAACGAACGAGGTTCCAAAGATGGCGCAGACGATCCACCAGAGCAAGATGACCGCGCCGACTATGAACGTCTTCGAGCGGACGAGCTGGTGCAGCTGCTCGCGGCGAATCTTGCCCACTGAGACATCGAGAGCACCCGCCGCACCTACGCTCCCGCCGCCGGCCACTACCTCGGCGGCTGACTCGGTCGCGCTGGGAGGACCGCTCGGGTCGAGCGCCGTCATTCGGCCGTCCCCAGCCTGATGCGCGGGTTCAGCACCGTGTAGAGGATGTCGGCGATGAGCGTCGCGGTGAGGTACACGATCCCGATGAACAGGATTCCCGCCTCGAGCATGGGAAAGTCCTTATCGTCGGCGGCGGTGAGGATCAATGTGCCAATGCCCGGGTAGGTGAAGAGCTTCTCGACCACGACCAGGCCGCCGATCAGATAACCGGTCTGGGTGGCAATGACGGTGATCGTGGGCAGCAGTGAGTTGCGCAGTACGTGCCTGCGAATGACGACCCAGCGGGGCAGGCCCTTCAGCGTCGCCGTGCGCACATAGTCGGAGTCGAGCGCCTCAACGGTACCGGCCCGGGCCATGCGGGCGATGTAACCGAAGAGAATGAACACGAGCGGTATGGCGGGCAGGATCAGGTATTTGAGCTGGGTGAAAAACGGTGAACCCGAGGGAGGGTTGGCGGTCACCGGCAGCACCTTGAGATCGATGGCGAAAAGCACGATGAGGACGACACCGGAGACGAACTCGGGCACGGTCGACAGCGAGAGGCTTGTCGTGCTTATGAACCGGTCAATCCACCTGCCCCGATTGAGAGCTGCGATTATGCCGCCGAGGATGCTCAAAGGCACGACGATCACGAAAGCGAAGGCTGCCAACTTAAGAGAGCGCCCGAGTGCCGGGAAGAGGAAGGAGCTGACTGGAGCTTGGAACTGGTAGGACGTGCCGAGCTTGCCCTGCACGATCCCGGAGATCCAGCTCCAGTACTGGGCGATGAGGGACCGGTCCACCCCAAGCTTGTGGTCGAGGGCGGCAACCGCCTGTTGCGAGGCGAATGGACCAAGGATCGCCCTTCCCGCATTGCCAGGAAGGACCTGCCCAGCGAAGAAGATGATGATGCTCAGCAGCACGAGGGTCACCAACGCCAAACCAATACGCTTCAAGACGTACAGCAACACTTCACACTCCTCCTCCCTGTGTCGTGTCCCGGCGAGGGCCAACTCGTGCCCGGGACTGGAGGCTAGCCAAGCCCCGAAGCTAGCAGGACGGCCCATCTGTGCGCCTATCGTTGCAGTCTTGCTGGTCTTGCCTAGCTAAGCATTGGCAGGGTGATTCAGGGCCAGACAGCTTGGAAGCTCGTACATGTGTCGGGCGAGGTTGAGGCTTGTCCTTTGAGCAGTCTCAAAGCCAGGGATGACGGTGATTATGATGACAGTTATCATGCGCTGTGCCCGATGTCACTATGATGCCCGGGCTCGGTACATTTGGTTCTTGGTGAAGGCCTGTATCGCTACGGAGAACATGGGCCCGCGCTGAGATGTCGGCTGTGGATCTCTCGATCGTCGGGCGAGTCGTCAAGGGCCGCGGGGAGGCAGAGCGCGGAGAGATCCTCATCGTGGACGGGCGCATTGTCGAGGTGCGTGAGGGAGGGCCTGCTCAGCCGGCCGAGGCGCGCATTGACGTGGGGGACGCCCTGGTCCTTCCCGGCGCCATCGACTGTCATGTCCACTCGGGCAGCCATTCAGGCGAAGGCATTCGCGCGCTAACGGCGTCTGCTGCCGCCGGTGGCGTGACGACGGTCATCGATATGCCCTACGACGTCGCAGCCCCGGTCGTATCCCCCGAGGTAATGGCAGCAAAGCGCGAAAAGGTCAGCGACGAGGCTCTCGTGGACGTGGCTTTGCTGGGCACCGTCCGCCCCGGCTCGGCCGGATCAGACGTCGGTCCTCTTGTCGAGGCGGGTGCGGTCGGCTTCAAGCTCTCGCTGTTCGGCACTGACGCCCGGCGTTTCCCGCGCATTCCTGACGACCAGTTCCTCGAGGTCCTCGCCGCCATCGGCGAGCATGCGAGCCTCGCCTGCGTTCACGCCGAGAACGAGGAGATCATCAAGCCGCTGTTAGCGAAGGCGCTCGCCGCCGGCGAATGTGCTCCGATCGAGCACTGCCGATCGCGCCCGCCCGTTAGCGAGACCCAGGCCGTGCTGACTGCGCTCGAATACGCAAGAGAGACTGGGGCACCCCTTCACTTGTGCCACCTGAGCCTTGGGCGCTCGGTCGACCTCGCACGCTGTTATGCCCGAGAAGGCCTGCAGGTGAGCTCTGAGACCTGTCCGCACTACCTGAGCTTTTCTGAGATGGACATGGAACGCGAGGGTGGTCGCCTCAAGATCAACCCACCCTTGCGAGCGCCGAGCGAGGTGGCCCGTCTCTGGGAGCACTTGTTGTGCGGGGACATCGACGTCGTATCCTCGGACCACGCCCCCTGGCCGGTTTCGGACAAGACCCATCGGGCCATTTTCGAGAACCACTCGGGTGCTCCCGGGGTCGAGACGCTTGTCGGGGTGCTTGCCGCCGGCCTCATCGCCAGAGGTGAGAGCTTGAACGGCCTGGTCCGACTGCTGGCGACCGCGCCGGCGCGCATATTCGGGATTGCGCACTTGAAGGGCTCCCTCAGTCCTGGCATGGATGCCGACGTCATGGTGTTCGATCCTCGGGCGCCGTTTGTTCTCGATGAGTCCGCCATGCACTCCAACGCCGGCTGGAGCCCCTATCACGGGATGGCTCTGCCCGGTCGGGTCGTACTGACGGTCTCCCGGGGAGAAGTGGTCTGGGACGGCTCACGGCTGCACGGCGCCGCAGGGCGCGGCCGCGTCGTGGAGCGTGCTCCGAGAGCATCCCAAGGTGCCTGATCCCGTCACCGTCGTCACCGCTCAGCGTGGCGGGACGCTCCGTTGCCGCGGCTGGCGGCAAGAAGGCCTTCTGCGGATGTTGGAGAACGTCCTCGAGATCGGGGAACGCCCGGAGGATCTCGTCGTGTACGCGGCCCGGGGCAAGGCTGCCCGCGACCACGAGTCCTACGAGAAGATCGTGGACTGCCTTAAGCGGCTGGGGGAGAGCGAGACGCTCATCGTCCAGTCGGGAAAGCCCATAGGAGTATTCCCGAGCGCGCCGCAAGCACCTCTTGTGCTCATGGCCTGCGGGAACATTGTCGGCCACTACGCCACCCCGGAATACTTCAATGAGCTCTGTGACCGTGGCTTGATCATGTGGGGTGGCCTCACGGCCGGCGACTGGCAGTACATCGGATTCCAGGGAGTTCTCCAGGGCGTGCACGAGCTGCTCTCAGCGGTCGCCAGAGAGCATTTCGACGGGTCGCTCGGGGGAAGGTTCGTCCTGACCTCAGGCCTCGGAGGAATGGGCTCCGCGCAACCGCTTGCGATCGGCCTAGCCGGTGCCTCTGGCATCGTTGTCGAGATCGACCCGGACAAATGCAAGAGGAGCCTCGAGCGGGGCCACCTGGCTTTTGTGACGGACAACCTCGATGAGGCGCTGGCCGCGGTGGGCTCCGGGCGGGAGCCGGCTGTCGTCGGCGTCCTCGCCAACGCGGCTGCGGTCTACGGTGAGCTCGTTGTAAGGGGGGTGGTGCCCGATGTCGTGACCGACATGACCGCGGCGCACGACGCCGTGTTCGGTTATTGCCCGGTCGATTACTCGCTCAAGCAATGGCGGGCGATGCGCCAGAAGGACCCGGTGGGGGTAGCCGACAAAGCCCGGCGTTCGATGGGGCTCCAAGTCGAGGCGATGGTCAGCCTTAAGACCGGCGGCGCTGTCGTGTTCGAGGAAGGCAACAACCTGCGCCTGCAGGCCGAGGCGGCAGGGGTCCGTGAGGCCTTCACAATCGACGGGTTTGCCGAGCGGTACCTGCGCCCCTTGTTCTGTCGTGGGATAGGCCCGTTCCGATGGATCGCCCTGAGTGGGGAGCTCTCCGACCTTGCAGAGCTCGACAGGCTCGTCGTCGAGATGTCCTTCCGACCCGAGGTGGAGTCCTGGATATCGCTTGCTAGGAGCAATGTCGCCACCCAAGGCCTGCCCGCCCGCAGTTGTTGGCTTGGCCACGGTGAGCGCTCCAGCTTCGCCGTGGCGGTGAACGCGCTGGTCGCCGGTGGCCGTCTTAAGGCGCCGGTCGCCTTTACCCGCGACCACTTCGACTCGGGGGGTATGACCCATCCCCACATAGGGACAGAGGGCATGGCAGACGGCTCGAGTGCCATCTCCGACTGGCCGATACTCGACGCCCTCTTGCTGTCAGCCTCCGGGGCCGATCTCGTCGCCGTGCACGCGGGCGGTGCGGGTTATGCGGGCTACATGCAGTCGGCAGGCGTGACCATCGTCGCCGACGGCAGTGACGGAGCGTCCGAACGCCTTGCCCGTGGCCTTGATGCCGACAGCGGGCTCGGAGTCCTGCGCTACGCAGACGCGGGATACAGCGAAGCACGCTCGGCGGCCGCTGCCGCCGGCTTAGGACTGGGCCAGGATGACAAGGAGAGGAAATGAAGACCAGGCTGAGCCTGCAGTCTCGTGAGCTGACACGTAATGACGCCCTCGACGCGGTCTGGGGCGGTTCGGTGCTCGCAAGTGGCGGTGGCGGCTGGGTCGACCACGGCATGATCATGGGCGAGCTCGCCACGGGCATAGGCCGCCCTGTGCTCTGCCCGGTGGACTTGCTCGACGACGACGACATCGTCGTCACCGTGACAGCCATCGGCGCCCCGGCAGCGCCCAAGCGCGAGATCCGTCCGCTCGACTACGTGCGGGCGCTCGAGCTAGTCGCCGACGAGCTCGACAGCCCCGTGGCAGCAGTCATGACCGCCCAGAACGGCTCGTCGACAACGCTGAACGGCTGGATCCAGTCAGCTGTGCTTGGGGTCGTCGTTCTCGACGCTACCGGCGACGTGCGGGCACACCCGACAGGCAAGCTCGGTGCTATGGGGCTGACCACACGGCCGGGCTATGAGACCGTGCAGGCTGTCGCCGGCGGTAACCGCGAGCTCTGTGGCGGCCTCGAAGTGGTCGTGCGCGGCCAGGTGATCGCGACCTCCGACGTGCTGCGGGACGTATGCCAGCGAGCCGGCGGATTCATCGCTGCTGCCCGCCACCCCGTGGAGGCGGCGTATGTGAAGGAGAACGCCGCCTTAGGTGCTGTCAGCTACGCGCTCGCCCTCGGGTCTTCGATGCGTGCTGCAGGCGGTGCACACGAGGTCATCGAGGCCGCCATCGAGGCGACAGGTGGAAGGGTGATCGCTCATGGACCGGTCCGGGTCGTGGACCCGCTGCGGACAGAAGGCGGGTTCGACCACGGCTCGTTCTCAATCGATGGCCACGTCGTCCGATACTTAAACGAGTACATGACAATCGACTCAGACCAAGAGCGAGTCGCCACCTATCCCGATGTGATCGCCACGTTGTCGCTCGAAGATGGCAGACCGGTCTCAATCGCAGACATGACCGAGGGGCGCGAGGTGGCGCTCTTCGCCATCGATCGTTCCTTGCTGCCGCTGTCATCGAGCACCTGCGACCGCTTCGCGCTCGAAGAGGTGGAAAGGATCATGGGCGTCGAACTCGTCGGTCACGGGCCGGCGGAGACCGTCAAGTCGTGAGCTCGCTTCCCCCGCCTGACCTCGCCCGGGTGGCGGGGGACCTCGAGACCTTGTCCGAGTTCAGTGACCCGGATGCGCCCGGCTGGACCCGCCGCGTCTTCTCCAGCTTCGACCAAGATGGGCGGGCCTGGGTAGCGGGCAGAATGGAAGAGGCAGGGCTCAGCGTCGAGGTGGACCCAGCTGGCAATCTCATCGGGAGGTTGTCGGGCTCGGGCTCATCGCCGGACGCCATCGTGACCGGTTCGCACACCGACACCGTCAAGGGCGGAGGCCGTTTCGACGGGATCGTCGGCGTTCTCGGAGCTATCGAGATGGTCCGGTGCCTGCGCCAGGTCGGAGCCCGGCTCGAGCACGACCTCGTCGTCGTCGACTTTCTCGGCGAGGAGCCGAACGACTTCGGGTTGAGCTGTGTCGGCAGCCGGGCTATAGCCGGCGCGCTTGACGAGTCGCATCTCGATCTTGTTGGCCCGCAAGGGGGAACCCTGGGCGAAGCGCTCGCAGATTGTGGGGCCGACCTCACGGCCCTCGAGGATGCGCGCTGGCGACAACGCCTGCACTGCTTCCTCGAGCTGCACATCGAACAGGGCCCGGTCCTCGAGCAGGCTGGCGTCCCGATAGGCGTCGTGACGGGCATCGCCGGCATCCACAGACTTCTGGTGCGTCTTGTCGGCCAGCCGGACCATGCCGGCACCACCCCGATGGGTGTCCGCAAGGACGCTCTCTTGGGCGCGGCCGAGGTCGCTCTCGCCATCGAGGCTCTCGCCGAGGGGGGAGTGGCGACGGCGGGGCGTCTCGAGATCAGCCCGGGGGCGCAGAACGTCGTGCCTGGTGAGGCCGAGCTGTGGGGAGAGGCGCGGAGCACAGACGAGGCCTGGTTGGAGAGCTTTGGGCGTGGCATCGCCGAGGCTATCGACGCCATCGCCGCCCAGCGTCGGCTGACCGCGTCGCTCAGTTGGATCTCTCGCAAGCAGCCCGTCCCGGTGTCGAGATGGCTGGCGGGCGCCATTTCCGAAGCCGCCGCGTCACTTGGGGTCGAGCCCATTGCCCTCGCGAGCGGTGCTGGGCACGACGCAGCTCTCATGGCTGGATTAGGCCCGATGGGCATGATTTTCGTGCCATCGCGCGCCGGGCGCAGTCATTGCCCGGAGGAGTGGACCGACCTCGAGCAGGTCGGGACAGGAATCTCAGTTCTGGCTGAGACAGTGCTAATTTGTGATCACCGAGAGGAGGCTGCGCCGGGGGAGGCGGTGCAAAGGGCCACATGAACGAGCGACTCGTCGAACTGACTGGTAGGAACCTGAGCGTCGAGGATGTCGTCGCTGTGTCCCGGGACTGGGCGCGGGTGTCCCTCTCGAGCGAAGCCCTCTGGCGCATGCGGGAGGCGCGCGACGTAGTCGAGGCCATCCTTGCCACCAATGAGGCTGTCTACGGCCTGAACACTGGCCTTGGCTCATTTGCACGCTATCGGATACCACCCGACCAGCTGGGCCGGTTCTCCTTTGACACAGTGGCGGACCTGACTTCTTCCTACGGCCGGCCACTGCCGCGCGACGTCGTGCGGGCGATGATGGTGGCCCGAGCCAACGGCATGGCGACCGCGGGCGTCGGTGTGCGCTGCGAGCTGGCACAGCTGCTCGTCGAGCTCCTCAACCGGAACGTACATCCCGTCGTCAGGGAAGTCGGCTCGGTTGGCCAGGGGGACCTCTCGGAGATGTCTGACATCGGAAAGGTACTGATAGGCATCGGCCACGCAGAGGTCGGCGGTGACATCTTGAGCGGACGGGCAGCGCTGGAGCGGGTAGGCCTCGAGCCGATCGAGCTGGCTGCGAAGGAGGCCCTTGCTCTGATCAGCGCCAATGGCGTGACCCTTGGCAGGGGTTCCCTCGTCCTGCACGACGTCGCCGGTCTCATCGACTTGCTGCAGGTGGCGGCGGCCATGTCGCTCGAGGGCTTCGCCGGCAACCTCTCCATCATCCATCCCGGCACGGCCCGCCTTCAGCCTCAAGCCGGGCTCATCACAGCCGCCGAGCGCCTTCGTGAGCTGCTCGCCGGCTCATATCTGTGGGGGCCGCACGCCGCCCGCAACCTGCAAGATCCCCTTTCCTTCCGCTGCGTGCCTCGTAGTCACGGGGCCCTCTACGACGCACTTGGGTACACGAGGTTCAACCTCGAAGCCGAGCTCAACGCGGCGAATGACAACCCCCTTGTGCTTGTTGGCGAGGGAGTGATCATCTCGGTTGGCAACTTCGACGTCGTCGGGCTTGCCATGGCCTTCGATCTGTTGCGCCTCGCCATCGCCAATGCCATCAAGGTCGCCAACGAGCGCGTGCAAAAGCTGCTCTGGAACCACTTCAGCGGGCTGCCGAGCGCCCTTGCCTTGGAGCAGGGCACAAGCAACGGCCTAAAGCCAATGGGTCGCTGGTGCGCGGCGCTTGCCGCAGAGACGCGCTCGCTCGCGAGGCCCGTGACGCTCGACTACACGGGCCAGGTGGCCGAGGGCGTCGAGGACGACGCCAGCATGGCGCCCCTCTCTGTGCGCAGGACTCATGAGCTCGTCTCGCTTGTGCACCGCACTGTCGCCTACGAGCTGATCACAGCCGCCCAGGCGATCGATATGCGCGGGTGCAAGCCTCTTGGGCGAGGTACCGCTGTTGCTTACCAAGCAGTGCGCGAGCACGTTCCGATGCTGCAGGACGTCCGCAGCTGGGATCCCGACATCGAGGGCCTAGTGGAGGCGATCTCGAGAGGTGAGCTTGACAGCCGCATCTCGGCCGAGGTCGGCGACCATGAGGCCCAGCCGTCCCCTGCTTCGCTCGCGACGACGGCGGCGGACCACCTCTCGCGGCACTGAAGGTGAGGCGGGAGAGGACCCGCTGAGGCTCACAGCTGGCTGACGCGGACTTGGCGCACGGGCATCTTGGCGTGAAAGCCGAGCCAGCCGATGACGAGCCCGGCTGCCAGCACCACTTGAGCAACGGCGGAGGTTCCTTGCACCCCGAGCGTGCCGACGAGGGCGCCAGCTACGAGCGGGCTCACGACGCTCGAGAGCCCCCAGACCAAATTGAGCAGGCCCATCACGACACCGAGGCCTATGGCTGCGTTCTTCGCCCCACAGGCGCCGAGCGGGTAACCGACGGCCCACAGGACCGAGCGCAGCGCAGAGGTACCACAGAGCATCACTACGACGAACAGGGGCGCCGCGCTCAGCGTCGCCGGTGACATGACCAAGGCCAGGACGAGCCCGGCGCCGAGGACCGTCTTCAAACGCACGGCGCGAAGCCCAACCCTCTTGGTGGCCGCGCTGCCGATTATGAACAGGACGGCGGCGACGGAGAAGGCGACCCCGATCGAACCTTCCGATGCCCCGGACTGGTGCAGTTCCAGTGGCCCGAGCAGGGTGACCAGGGCTGACGATGCGCCCGCAACGGCGACAGCTAGGGCGGCTCCGAGCACTTTGTGGTCGCTTGCGGCCACCCGCAGGCTTGAGATGACGCTGACCGGCTCGAGCTGGCTCGCTGCCTCGAGGCGGATGCAGGTCAGTACCACCGTAACGATGATCAAGAGCACGGCGGCGACGACAAAGGGCGCCGCAAGGCCGAAGTACTGGGCGATGAACCCGGAAAAGGCCGGACCGATGATGCAGCCGAACCCAGAAGCCGTGATCGTCCCGGCCATGGTCGTCTCGTCGCCGGTGGTCCTCGCCAACCAGGTGAGAGCGCACGTCCACACGATCCCGTAGCCGAGGCCGAAGACGAAGCGGCTGGCGAGAAGGAACAGGAAAGACGGCGCGAAGCCCTGGCCGACCGTCGCCACAACGAGGAGCCAGCCGGACCACAAGGTGAGCACCCGCGCCCCGAAACGGTCCGACAGCGCCCCTGCTGGGAGGGAAACGATGAGGGCCGCGATACCTGTTGCTGCGAGCAGCGCCGCTATCTGCACCCCGCCGAGGTGGAAGCGGTGCGCATACGAGGGCAAAAGCGGGGCGATGGCTGACTGAAGAAGTGAGCTGAGCAGCGCGAGCGCGTAGACGGCGAGGCGCAGGAGTCGGTCGCTGGCGCCCTGTGGCTCGGCGTGGTCGGCACCTGCCGGCTCGTACAGGACCGGCGAGGTCATCGCTGTCTACCCCGTGTCCGACGTCGTCTCGTAATGTCCATGAGGGCCACTTCTTACCTAACGGATGCTGGGCGGTTCTCGGTGCCACCATTTTACGACAACTAATGTCGCTAGTAACCTGAATGATTGATGCCAGAACGATCGGTTTGGTCGATCGATAAGGGAGTTGGGCTGCGAGAGCTGAGAGCACTGCTCGCTGTGGCCGATCTCGGGTCGTTCCGCCGGGCCGCTTTGGAGCTCGGTTACACACAGTCTTCGATCTCCCATCAAATCGCCTCACTGGAACGCGCCCTCGGGACGGAGCTCTTCACTCGCCCGGGCGGCCGCGGAGCGGTGAAACTCACCAGCAGTGGTGCCGCCGCCTACCGACGGGCTCGCCGCGCCCTAGGCGAGGTCGAAGCCATCGGCGCCGACGTCGACTCTGCACGGCGCGGGGAACGGGCCCGTATCCGCGTCGGTGTCTCACAGACAGCAGCGGCTGAGCTCATGCCGTCCGCGCTCCAGTCCTTCCGCGAGACCCATCCGGACGTCGAGGTAATCCTGAGCGAGGTTGAGGAGACCCAAGCGATCACGAGTGGGCTCGGACGAGGTCGGCTCGACCTGGCCTTCGCCTTGAACCCTGAGCCCGACGAGCGGGTCGAGGCCATTCCGCTCTTTGAGGATCAGTGGGTGATCCTCACAAGGCGCGACAGCGCCATCGGCGAGACTGAGCACCCGAGCTTCGATCTGCTCGACGGGTTGGAGGTCGTGGCGTGGACACGCCGCTGGAACAGTCAGATCGTGCTCGAGGAGGCCTGGCGCCGTCGTGGCATCGCCCCGCGGATCGTTTACCGGACCGACGACAACCTTGCCTTGCAGCGCCTCGTGGCCGCCGGCCTCGGCCACGCCTGTATCGGGCGGCTGTCCGCCCGCAGGGCCATCGACTCGTCGCTTACCTGGCTTGCTCCCCGCGAGACCTTGACGCCCCGCCAGATCGCCCTGTGCTACCCGCGCCACCGGGAGCTCACCGGAGCCGTGGCGTCGTTAATCGCCGCCATCCGCGCCCACTCGACGGGCTGAGCAAACAGAAGGCGCCGCCCAAGAGCCAGGGTCGACACCACGGTCAGGCGTCTCCACGATCGTGGCGGAAGACCTTGACAATGGGCTCTTTGCGTTCTTCACTAATCTCATAGCCTGCTATTTGATATGATTTCGAGAGAGTTGATAACTTAAGCACGAAGGCACGAAAGGTCAGGATGGCGGTTCAGCTACCGATCAGGCCGGTTGCTCCAAAGGGCCGACCGACTCTCAACGGTGCAACGACTGTGGCGTCCACGGTGAGCGCCATAGACGGCGAACGGCGCCGTAGCATCGCAGCGTTCCTGGGTCCCTACATCGACGGCGGCCCTCGGCTATCGCCGCGCCAGCTCGGGCTCGTGACCTCAGCGATAGCGGCAAACCGCCCCCTTTGGGAGGACCTCGTCGTCGAGGACGCTGAGCAACGCTGGTACTTGCCCTTGCACCTGTCGCCGACCTGCGACGTCTGGCTTCTCGCCTGGTTGGGCGGCCAGGACACCGACTGGCACGATCACGGTGGTTCCTCCGGGTCCTTCTGTGTCGCAGACGGCGCGCTTGTCGAGCATCTCCGTACCGGGGGTGGGGGCAACAGGGTGCGCAGTCGTCAATTACATGCCGCCGAAGGGGCTTACTTCGGGCCCGCACACGTGCACAACGTCACTCATCTGGGTGAGGCGTTGGCTGTCAGTGTGCACGCCTACTCGCCTCCTCTTGTCGCGATGACCTATTACGACCTCACCCCGGCCGGCCTGGTGGCCAGTGAGACCGTCGAGGTCACCTCGCCCGAAGGTCCGCGCCGCGAGATGCGTCGCAAAGGCTCCCTGCACGGGGTCGAGGACCTTCTGGCCGACGCCCGCGCCGAGATGAAGCGGCTGGACCCCGAGTCCGCCCACCGGGCCGTGGACGCAGGCGCGACGTTGGTCGACATCCGGCCGATCGAGCAACGGCGTGAGGAGGGCGAGATCCCCGGCGCGGTCGTAATCGGGCGCAACGTGCTCGAATGGCGACTCGATCCCCGCAGCGACGCCCGCATCGTCGAGCTGGCCCACTACGACTCCCTGATCATTGTGTTTTGCTCGGAGGGCTATGCCTCGAGCCTGGCTGCAGACAGCCTCCGGCATCTCGGTCTGAAGCGGGCCACGGACCTGGAGGGCGGCTTTCGTGCTTGGAAGGCAGCCGGGCTTCCTGTGCGCGACATCTGACTTCAGGCGTGCCAGTAGCTCACAGCTGTGGGCTCTCGGCAAATAGGACGTGGTAAGACGCGAACGCCGCCAGGGCTTTCTGGGCTAAAGGCGGGCTTCGCATACAGACCCAGTGCCATCACAAGCCTGTCTGCTCGGTCCTTTGTCCTGGCCTCCCCGGCACTACGATGCCGTTGTTCACAGCGACATCAGTGTCTTAAGAAGGTGGATTGGGCGACCAGGTGAAAGTCATCGTCGGCGAGGCCCCGGCTAGCCGACGCTCCGACGCGGTGGGCGGTCGAGCTACATGACCGACGTTCCGTCCCCGCCAGATCCCCAATGCGCTGACACCATTGCCGATCCAACCCGGGGCGAGTCGGCTCTCGACATCCGTGAGCGTCTCGAAATATTCTTCGAGCCGGCTTGTCGCATGGTGCGTGTTCCGGCGGGCGTGATGTTGTTTGACGCCGCGAGCTGGAATGGCATTGCCATCGACTCGACCTGCGGGGGACACGGAACCTGCGGCAAGTGCAAGGTGAAGGTGCTCGACGAGAACATCCCCTTCGGGGCGCTCGACACACGGGCACTGTCGGCTGACGAGATCGCCGGTGGATGGCGCCTTTCCTGTGGCTTGTCGGTGGCGACCAACCTTCGTGTAGAAGTGCCGGCACCCGTGAGCCGGCCCAGGGCGGCGACGGTCGGCGTCCGGCGCAAAGTACTCCTACGACCCGCCGTGCAAAAACGCTATGTGGAGCTGAGCCAGCCCACACTCGCTGACCAAACGACGGACTTGGAAAGGCTCTTGTCGAGCTTGGACGACCTCGAGCTACGTCCCGACCTGGAAGTGCTCCGCCGCATCGGGCGCGTACTGCGAGCAGGTGCGTACAAGGCCACCGCCGTTGTCGCTGACGACATGCTCATAGATATCGAGCCGGGAGACACGACCGAGCGCGCTTATGCCATTGCTTTTGACCTCGGGACGACAACGGTCGTCGCCACCCTCTTAGACCTGTCGACCGGGGCAAGCGTGGCCGTTTGCTCGGCACTCAACAAGCAACAGAGCTTTGGAGCCGACGTGATCTCGCGAATCAGCGCCGTGATGGAAGATCACGATGCCCTCGGACGCCTTCGTGGGCTCGCCCACGAGACGCTCGCTGAATTGGCCGAAGACGTCTGTCGGGCAGCCGGCGTTGGTCTCGCGGAGGTCTACGAAGTAGCCCTAGCGGGCAACGCGACGATGACGCATCTGGTTCTGGGCATCGATCCCAGCCCATTGGGAGTGTCGCCTTTTGTCATGTCCACGAAGCTCTTCCCAGAGATCCTGGCGACCGAGATCGGCCTGAGTGTGCATGAGCGGGCGCGTGCAGTGGTCTTTCCTGCCGTCGGGGCGTATGTCGGCGGCGACATAGTGGCCGGCCTGATCGCCTGTGAGATGGACCGTGACCCGCGGATACGGCTGTTCTTGGACCTCGGCACGAACTGTGAGCTCGTGCTCGGGAACAGGGATCGCCTCGTCGCCACGGCGGCGCCGGCCGGTCCCGCCTTCGAGGGCGCGTCGATCCGTTGCGGCATGCGAGCCGCGCCCGGCGCCATCGAGGCCGTGAAGATGACTCCAGACGACCTGGCGATCGGTGTTATAGGCGGCGTCGAGGCCATCGGGCTCTGTGGCTCAGGTCTCGTGGACGCCGTCGCAGGGCTCGTAGGTCTGAAGCTTCTCGACAGCTCCGGCAAGTTCGTTCCCGATGAACAGGCCTTAGAGATCGCCCCAGGAATCGGCTCAAGACTAGCAGTGCTCGAGCGCGAGCGCGTCTTCGTGCTGCACTGGCGGGGAGAACCAGGCGACATCGCTAACTCGGTCTACCTGTCACAGCGCGATGTTCGAGAGCTGCAGTTTGCCAAGGCTGCGATCGCGACCGGTTGGCACGTCTTGCTGGAAGAAACTGGCATCGATGCCGGAGACCTGCAAGAGGTGGTGCTCGCCGGCTCGTTCGGAAGCTACCTGTCACCAAGGAGCGCCATTTGCCTGGGGCTTGTCCCGAGGCTCCCGCTCTCGAGGGTAGTCAGCGTCGGCAACGTGGCGGGGGAGGGGGCGAAGATCGCGCTGTTGAACATCCGCGAACGCCAGGGCGCCATGGCCCTGCTCGCTGAGGTCGAGTACGTGGAGCTTTCAGACCGTGCAGACTTCAACGACCGGTTCGTCGATCAGCTTCCCTTTCCCCGCTGAGTTGCGGCCGCTGGTCGTGGTCTCTTTTAGGCTTGCTTGACGATGGTGGCGAATCTCTCGGCGAAGCTTTGCCATCGAGCTAGCAGCCGACTCTCGGCCGCGGCGACCTCGTCGATGGCGCGCTCGATTTGCTGGCGGCGCTCGGGTGAGGCTGCGCCCTCTGCCCGGGCCCAGGCTCGCAGCACGGAGATGTCGACCTCGGGGTGGAACTGGACGCCCCAAGAGCACACTCCGATGCGGTAGGCCTCGACCCGGCAATGCGTGCTGGAGCCAAGTAGTACGGCGTCTTCGGGTAGCTCGGTGATCTCGTCGTTGTGCCATTGGACGGCTTGGACGGGCGACGCCACCGCTTCGAAGAGCCGGTCGCTCGCAGCCTCGTGGTTTAGATCGATCTTGCCGAGGCCGATCTCACCGCCCGAACGGCTCAGCTCCACGCGGCCACCACAAGCCTTGGCGAGCAGCTGGGCGCCGAGGCAAATGCCGAGGACGGGGCGGGCATCGGCTACGGAGCGAGCGAGAAGCCTCCGGACCTTTGCCAGCCAAGGCGCCCTGTGGTCGTCGGCCGCGCCCATATCGCCACCGAGCACGATCAGGCCGCCTCGCTCAAGGCGCTCGGGCACGCCATCGCCAGCGTGGGGACAGCACAGCTCGAGCTCTATGCCGGCAGCAGTGAGCCATGATCCGAACCTCTCAGGTCCGGCGTCATCTTGGTTCTCGACGACGAGCACGCGGCTAGGAGCTGTCTTTAGCAGGCACCCATAGTAGGAGGGCGGGCCAACCTCTCGTTCGAAGCAGGGACAGACACTCTGACTGCCAGCACGAGATTGGAGTTGAGCCACCGAAGAGGGCGATCATGGCCTAGTCGATATGCAGACACCCCTTGAGCAGAGGTCCGTAGCGGGAAGTAGCTCATTGACGAGCCGGTCGCAACCTTGCTGCAAACGCGACCAAGACCGCCGATCCGTTGAGCGGACCAGCGGTCTTGGTGTGCCAGGCTCTGCGCCGGCGGCAAAAGCTATAGCTCTACAGCCGGACTTCGCCCTCGACTTGTCCCTGAATGACCGCCTCGACGGGCTCCTGCATGACCGCCTCGGCCGTCATTGCCGGGAAGGTGGTCGCCATCCACGACTCGTAGGCTGCCATGTCGAACTCAATGTTCAGGCCCTGGCGGACTTCTTCTTCTTCGGAGACCCGCAGGCCGATGGTCACCTTGATAAGCATCCCGAGGAGATAGGTCACGACCATACAGAAGCTGACCACGGCCAGCACCGCTATGACTTGATGCCCGAAAAGGCCCGCGTGTCCGAATATCAGCCCGTTCAGGTGGTGGCCGAGAGAACCGGTCAGCCCACTCGGGTTGCTGGCGAAGTCCGCGAAGACCCCGAGGAGCAGCATGCCCAAAATGCCTCCGACCCCGTGGCACGACACCACGTCAAAGGAGTCGTCGAATCGAGGAACCCTCGCCGCGATCCTCGTCGCCAGGAAGCAAATGACACCCGCGGCCACACCTACGGCCAGAGCGGGCATTGGCCCTATATAGCCGGACGCCGGTGTGACTGTCGCCAAGCCGACCACGCCGCCGGTTGCAAGTCCGACCACTGTCATCCTGCCCGTGAAGGCCTGCTCCATAAGAACCCAGGCGATCGACGCCGCGGCTGCCGCGAGCTGGGTCGCTGTGAAGGCGTTGGCGGCGAGCTGATTTGCTCCGAGCGCCGAGCCAGCATTGAAGCCGAACCAACCGAACCAAAGGATTCCTGCGCCGAGCAGGACGAGAGGCACCGAGTGCGGCTTGTAGGACTCGGCAGCCCTCTTAGCCCGTGGTCCAACAAGCAGCACCATTACCAGAGCGGAGACTCCGGGCACTCGCGTGCACGACCGCTCCTCCAGCGAAGTCTCTCGCACCCATCACGTAGAGCCAGCCGGACGGGTCGAAGAGCCAGTGGGCGATGACTGGGTAGACAACCAAGCTCCATCCGACACAGAAGGCGACCCAGGCCTGGAACTTGAGGCGTCCGGCGAGCGCACCGCTGACGAGCGCGGGGGTGATGATCGTGAACATGAGCTGGAATGCCATGAAGGCCAGCTTGGGTATGTGTGTTCCGGGCCAGACGCCTCCCATGTTCTGGAGCGCGGCGTAATGCAGGTTCCCGATGAATCCGCCGCCGACATCTGGTCCGAACGCCAGAGTGAAGCCGAGCAGCGACCAGACGACGGTCACGATCGCGATCGAGAAGAAGTTCATCATCAGCATGTGCAAGACGTTGCGTCTCGGCTCCAACCCGCCGTAGAAAAACGCCAAGCCCACTGTCATGAACAGCACCAGCGCAGCGCTCGTGAGCAGCCAAGCAGTGTCTCCGGAGTTCAATTCGCCTCCTCAATCCTGTCGTGGCCCCGTTGCCACGAATAGACCAAGCGCTCGTCCCTCGGTCCCACGCCATAGGGAAGAACGCGCGCTTCTAAGGGTACGAAGGACGAGATTGGCTCAGTAGGGCCGAAGGTCCCCATCCGCGCCGGGCGGAAAACGCCTAGCTCGTCTGATGGCGTGCTGCACGCACCGAGACCCGCTCGTCGTCGTGGCTGATCTGGGGATGTGCGCGGTGAGCAGGGACTCGACGCACCGGCCGGTCCCGGAGCTGGTGGATCCCGGGCGGACGTCCGGTGGCCGGGTTGAGACCGTGGCTACGGCACCAGGCTCCGAAGGCCTTGTAGCGGTACGGCGGCGCGTTTCGCCAGGTGACTTTGAAGCCGAACCGCTCGCTCAAGGCTTTGAACATGCGGTGCATGCAAATCGCCGCGAAGGCGAGGCAAGCGAACCCGAACCCGGCAACGACATAGGCGCACACCCTGGACCAGCCCTGGCCAACGACGAAGAGCACGACCCAGACAGGAGCCGACCAGATGCCAATGGTCGTCGCTGGCCCCGTTATCAAGTGCAGGCGCGCCGCTTTGCGCCCGATCCGGGGCGACCACCTTGCTAGAAATGGGGCTCTCGAGGGCATTCGTCTACTTCCTGAGAGAATCTCGGGCCTGAAGAGCAGCGAGGGGACCCTTCCGGGTCAGCGCGGCATAGGAGAAGCAGAGCATCAAATTGGCCGTCAGGCAAGGGGGAGCCCAGGCCACCTGGTTCCGCTCTGGTGCTCGAGCTTCAGTGCCGGTGCTCGCCTCGAAACCCGGTTTGACCAGCATTGGACGTGGGGGGCCTATCGGCAGGCCTCGTGTTCAGATGTGCGGTGCCGGGAAACGAATCGTCTTCGGTTCGGTGAAGGCGTCGAACAGCGAGCTGCCTCCGACGCGTCCGCGGCCGCTCAGGCTTCCGGACCGCCCACCAAAAGGAAGGTGCGACTCCCAGAGGTTCGTCGAGGCGTTGATGTTCACCCAGCCCGCACGCGCCTGCTCGGCAAAGGCGAGGCCGCGCCCTAGGTCCTCGGTGAACACGGCGGCTGTCAGTCCGAAGGGCGAGTTGTTGGTGAGCTCAAGGGCTCGCGAGTCCGAGGAGATCTCGATCACCGGCACGACTGGGCCGAAGGTCTCCTCACGGGCAATCAGCATGTCCTCGGTCACGCCTTGGAGCACCGTGGGCTCGGCGAAGAGCTGGGTCGGGTGTCCCCGGGCCCGCTTGCCGCCGCAGCAGACGACCGCCCCGGCCCCAACCGCCTGGGTGATGTGAGCGTCGAACTTTGAGGCGTTCGCCTCGTTGTTGAGAGGCCCCATGGTGGTGAGTGGGTCGAGAGGATCGCCGAGCCGGATCCGGTCCGCTGTCGCCGCGACGACACGATCGACGAACTCGGCCATCACTGAGGTGTGGACGAGGAAACGCTCCCCGGCGGTACAGCTTTGACCAGCGCAAAGATACGCCGCTTCGAGGGTCGCCTCACTGGCGAGCTCCAGGTCTGCGTCCTCGAGCACCACCATCGGCCCATTGCCGCCGAGCTCGAGGAGCTGGGCCTTGCCGGCCGCCCGCTCGGCCACACGCCTGCCTGTGGTGACCGAGCCGACGAAGCCGACGGCGTCGACGTCCGGGTGGGCAACCACACCGTCGCCAACGACAGCTCCCGGTCCGGGGAGGAAGTTGAATACGCCAGCAGGCATTCCGGCACTCGCGATTACCTCGGCAAGCAGGCCCGAGCAGGCCGAGGTCGTGGGTGCGGGTACCCACACCACGGTGTTGCCGGCCGCAAGCGCCGGAGCAAAGACCTCGGCGCCCATCGTGTAGGGCCAGTTCCACGGGGAGACGACACCGACGACACCGAGGGGCACTCGCGAGACGAGCACCCTTGCTCGCGCCGAGGTGGAGGGCGGCATGGTGCCGCCGAGTCGCTTCGCGTCCTCACCGGCCATGTGGAAGTACTCAGCCAGCTCGTCGACCTCCCCGTAAGCTTCGGCGACGAGCGGCTTGCCCTGGTCCTCGGCGAGGAGACGGGCAAGCTCGTCGCGGTGCTGGCAGACAGCGGCCACGACAGATTCGCAGAAGGCCGAGCGCTCAAAGGGGGACGTCGCCCCCCAGCTCGCGGCTGCCGTCCGCGCCGCCTTGACGGCGCGATCGACGTCTCGGAGGTCTGCCACCGCTACGGTGGCAAGCTTGTCGCCGGTCGATGGGCTCGTGGCCTCCATCGACCCGGCGCCGCCCGGCACGAAGGCGCCGTTGAGGTAGAGCAGGTACTCGCGCAAGGCAAGCCTCCTTGTTTGCGGCCCATGCATAGGTTCTCTCGCTTCAGGGCCTTGAAGCTAGAGTGAGGCTGACATCGTCCGAAACAATCTCACAGGAGGGCATGGGTTCCCGTCCCGTTGAGATCGAACCTCCGGGAGGTATCAGCCGGACTTGAGCTGAGCCAAGCTCCGGTTTCAGCATCTCAGTCGATGGTGACCAAAAGGAGATCTGACATGGCAATGCCGAGCGATCTTGAGATTGCGCGCCAGGCACACCTCAAGCCGATTGCCGAAATCGCAGAGGACATGGGAATTGAGCGCCGTCTGCTCGAGCAGTACGGCGAGAACGTGGCAAAGATCAAGTTGGAGGCCATAGCTGAGCTCGCGGACAGGCCAAAGGCAAAATACGTAGTCGTATCCGCGATCACTCCGACGCCACTCGGCGAGGGCAAGACGACAACCGTCGTTGGCCTAGGCCAGGCGATGCACCACATCGGCAAGAAGGCGACGATCTCGATCCGGCAACCCTCGATGGGACCCACCTTCGGTATCAAGGGTGGTGCGGCGGGCGGCGGTTACAGCCAGGCCGTCCCGATGGAGTCGTTCAACTTGCACCTGACCGGCGACATGCACGCCGTGACGGCCGCGCACAACATGCTCTCGGCAATGGTCGACAACCATCTGCAAAAGGGCAACGAGCTCAAGATCGACCTGCACAACATCACGTGGCGACGCGTGCTGGATGTGAACGACAGGGCCCTGCGCAACATCGTCATCGGGCTCGGAACCAAGCAGGACGGCATCCCGCGCCAGACGGGCTTCGACATCACGGCCGCATCCGAGGTAATGGCCATCTTGGCGCTGTCGACATCGCTAAAGGACATGCGGGCCAGACTCGGCCGCATTGTCATCGGCTACACCGACGACGGAGAGCCTGTCACCTCTGAACAGCTCAAGGGGGCCGGCGCCATGGCGGTGATCATGCGGGACGCCTTGAAGCCGAACCTACTCCAGACGATCGAGAACACTCCTGTCATCGTTCACGCAGGACCCTTCGGCAACATCGCCCACGGCAATTCGTCGATTGTCGGCGACCTCATTGGCATCCACACGGGCGACTTCCTCCTGACAGAGGCCGGATTCGGCGCCGACATGGGGGCGGAGCGCTTCTTTGACATCAAGTGCCGCACCTCGGGCCTTAAGCCGGACGCCGCGGTCGTCGTGGCAACTGTGCGCGCCCTTAAGGTGCACTCCGGCAGGCACAAGGTCGCAGCTGGGCGTCCGCTTCCCCCGGCCATCTTGGAGGAGAACCCCGAAGAGGTCCATATCGGTGGAGCCAACCTGCGTAAGCAGATCGAGAACATCCAGCTTTTCGGTGTGAGCCCCGTCGTGGCGATAAACGCCTTCCCGGGAGACTTCCCCTCAGAGCACCAGGCGATCCGGGAGATAGCCGACTCGATGGGTGTGAGGTCCGCTGTGTGCACCAACTTCGCAGACGGCGGCAAGGGCGCCACAGAACTGGCGCAAGCCGTCGTCGAGGCTGCCGACGAGCCGAGCGACTTCCAGCTCCTGTACCCGGACGAGGACTCCTTGAGGGCGAAGATCGAGATCGTGGCGAGAAAGGTCTACGGCGCCGACGGCGTCGACTACCTTCCGGCCGCCAACCGCCAGATTGACGCCTATGAGAAGAACGGCTTCGGGAACATGCCGGTGATAATTGCCAAGACACATCTCTCGCTCTCCTCGGATCCGTCGCTTAAGGGCGCCCCGACGGGATGGCGCATGCCGGTTCGCGAGGCGCGTGCCTCTGTGGGCGCCGGTTTCGTCTACCTCATCTGCGGGGACATGAGCACCATGCCGGGGCTATCGACGCACCCCGCCGCAGAGATCATCGACATCGACGAGAACGGAGAGATCGTCGGGCTCAGCTGAACAAGGCTCCTACCTCGACTCGACTCTGGCGGGCTTCCTCGATCTGGTCTCTGCCCCCGAGCCGGCGCCCGCGGCCGGGTCGGTCGCGGCCGTAGCGGTCGCGTTGGCGGCCGGGCTCTGTGCCATGGCGGCCGGGCTCTCGGTCGCACAGCTGGACGACGCGGCTGAGCTCGCCCTGATCGCACGGGACCTGTGTGATCGGGCGGCAGGTCTCGCCCAGGCCGATGCTGCCGCCTACGGCGCCGTGCTTTCGGCGAAGCGGGACCGCGACGCCGAGCCAGAAGAAAAGCGCCGTAGGGTCGAACAAGCCCTTGTCGAGGCGACCGAGGTCCCGTTGCAGCTGATGGAGCTCGGCGCAGCAGTTTGCGAGCTGGCGGCCCGGATCGCCGAAGAGGGCAACGCCAACCTTCTCGGCGATGCTGTCGCCGCGGCCCTGCTCGCCGAGGCGGCCGTTCGGGCCGATGGCGCCCTGGTCGTGAACAACCTAGGCACCGCGCCCGACCGAGAGAGGCTCGGTCGTAGCGCTCGCGCGCTCGCGCGCGCTAAGGCGAGCGCCGCCAAGGCTGAGAAGGCGATGAAGAGATGAGACAACGTCGCCGGAGCGGCCGATAGCCCGTGTCGGGCCGTCAAAGACACACCATGAGCAGGCTGGCGGTGGTCGTGTGGCCAGCTGTCACAGCGACCTCGTCGACGCGGTGACCGGCCATCACTCGGTAAGAACCGGGGGCAACAAGAAAGTGGTAGCCGGCACCAGACCGGACCGTCTCTGTGGCGAGCAACCGCCGTCCGGAGTAGAGGAGCACCCTGACTCGGCTTTGTTCCATGAAACCCGAGCACGAGTCGGCGAACCCAGCGATGGCACCTTTTTGCGAGCCTGCCGCCGACGCCGGCGGTCCCGGAGGCGTCGAGGCACAGGAGGTGAGACAGATCGCGAGGAGAAGAGTCATGACCGCGATGAGCTTGCGTACCGCTCTCATCGTCGGACGGCCAGCGCCGGCGGTCTTCGGCAAACCGGAACCTTCCCGAATGGCCAACATGGCCATGGCCCCCGGGTTATTCGGCCTTGCTCGATTGCAGCCAAGCCGTGTCTTTCGTAGTCGAGAGCGTGAACCAGACGAGCGTCTCGTTCTCCTCTGTCTCGATGCCGAAGTCTTCCGACAGGGTCTTCACGATCAAAAGGCCCCGTCCGCTCAGGTCCGTGGCCGTCGGTGCTCCAACGACCGGGCGGCCGCCGCCGTCATCGCGGACGGCGATGCGAACGGCCCCGGGCCCCTCCTCGACAGAGACGCTGAAGCCTCTTCGCGCATGCCGGACGGCATTTGTCGCTAGCTCGCTCACGAGCAGGACCGCGGGTTCTCGGACCGATGGCGGGCAGTGAGCCAGCAACCTGGCGACGAAGCGGCGTGCCGCGGCTGGTGAGCTCGGGTCATTGGCGAACTTCGCCGCCGTCGTCATGGCTCGACCCTCAGCACCTCGGCCAGCCCAGTCGTGGCGATCACCTGTTGGAGCAGCAACGAAGGATGCAAGAGCAAGATGTTCTTCCCCCTCGCGGCCGCGCGCAGAAGTACGGCGAGGCCTGAGCTGTCCACGAATCCGAGCTCTGTCATGTCGAACACCAGGGCGGCTGGCCCCTCCCGCTCGAATCGGGCCAAGAGCAGCGTCTCGAGTTGATCAGCATTGGTGAGGTCGAGCTCGCCGTGGAGCCTCACCCGGATCTCGTCCGGACGATCGTCGAGCTCGACCACTAGCTTGGGAGCGGACCCACCGTTCACCGGTGCCACCCAAACCTCAAAGACGCCAAGTCAAGCGGCCAGCAAAGAACAGTCTCGGGCTCATCGCAGGTCTTATGAGGAGACGGCAGCGTCATCGTCTGGCGCGCCGTTCCGTCAGTGTTGGTGTCGGGACGCGCATTGTGCTCACTGATCCTCCCCCGCACGAAGAGGGTCCATTGGCTGCATCAGCTTCCGGTGCCTAGCACCTCGGCCGCGAGCTCGAGGTGCCCGAGGTCGTCCACGTCTAGAAACTGCAGATAGACCCGGCTCACGCCTAGTTGCCCATAGCGGTCGAGTGCCTCTACGGCTTCGGCCGGAACTCCGGCGATGGCGTGGGCTCGCAGCTCATCTCCATCACGGCCGATGGCCGCCGCGCGTCTGGTGAATTCGGCCTCGTCCCGGCCGATGCAGACCGTGAGCCAGACTGACCTCGTCAGCGAGGAAGGATCGCGCCCGATCTTTCGGCAGGCATCGTCGACACGAGCGAACTGCTCGGCTACTTGTTGCAGGCTCGGACCCGGCATGTTGAAGTCGTCGGCGAAACGGGCGGCCAGGGCCGGGGTACGGCTCTTGCCGTAACCACCGATGACCACAGGTGGATGAGGACGCTGCACCGGACGGAAGACGACAGGGCAGTCCTCGATTAAATAGTGCCGGCCCTCGTAGTCGAAGCTCTCTCCTTCGGGAGTCCCCCACAGGCCGTGGAGGATCTCAAGCTGTTCTTCGAACCGGTCGAATCTGTCGCGGACGCTCGGGAACGGGATCGCGAAGGCCCTGTGCTCGCGTTCGTACCAGCCAGCCCCGATCCCGAGGTCCACCCGGCCTCCGCTCATGGCGTCCACTTGGGCGACTGTGACGGCGAGGGGCCCGGGCAACCGGAAGGTGGCAGAGCTCATCAAGGTCCCGAGGCGGATCGTGCTCGTCTCGAGGGCGATGCCCCCGAGGGTGACCCAGGCGTCGGTCACATCAGGCCTTGGGTCCCCGTCGCCTATGTGCAAGTAGTGGTCGGAGCGGAAGAAGCCTGTGAAGCCCAGCTGCTCCGCACGTTTCGCCATGGCGAGGAGACTCGAGAAGCTGGCCCCCTGCTGCGGCTCGGTGAAAGCCCGTAGGTCCATGGGGAGATCCTACATATGGTCTCGTTTTCCGGGCTTGCTTCCTTGACACCAGGAAGTGACGAAGGCGGCGGTGCGCCAAAGGTTTGGGGCAGTCAAGACGGCGGTATTTCTTCTCTGCGAAGCAGGGGAGTGCCGAGGGTACGGGTCCTCGGGCCTCGGCTCGCGGGAGGAGTGCGCAATGAGACGATCGTCAAGGAGGGCTGAGGCGGGAGCCGCTCGGCTTGGTGGTGCGCGATGGCTTTGACGACTGAGCGCCCATCGACCGATCAGCCCATAAAGACTCTCGTCCCCGCCCGGGTCGACCGGCTCAAGTGGTCCCGCTTCCACACCCGTCTCGTGACTGCTCTCGGGGTGGCGTGGATCCTCGATGGCCTCGAGATCACCGTGGCGAGCGATGTCGCTGACCTTCTCGAGAAGAAGAGCACACTCGCCATGTCGCCGCGTGCGGTCGGTGACATCGCCTCGGTATACCTCATCGGGGAGGTCGTGGGTGCTCTCGTCTTCGGGCGCCTCTCCGACAGGCTTGGCCGGCGGCGCCTCTTCATGTTGACGCTCGGGGTCTACCTCATCGGCTCCGGACTCACCGCCGCCACCTTCGGGCACGGAGCGGCGTGGGTGACATGGCTCTACGCGACCCGTTTCATAGCCGGCATGGGCATAGGTGGCGAATATGCCGCCATTAACTCGGCCATCGACGAGATGATCCCTTCGCACTACCGGGGCCGGGCTGACATCGCCATCAACGGAACTTATTGGGGTGGGGCCCTTCTTGGCACCCTGGCCGAGATCATCATCTTGAACCACCTCTCACCCACGATCAGCTGGCGTATCGGCTTCCTCCTCGGGCCGGTGCTCGCCTTGGCTGTGCTCTATGTGCGACGGAACCTGCCCGAAAGCCCACGATGGCTTGTCATGCACGGACGGGAGCACGAGGCCGAACAAGCGATGAGCCGCATTGAGGCGGAGTCCGGGCAGGAGCACGCGCAAGACCCGCTCGACGAAGGCCATGCCATCGAGCTCAGGCCCCTCACCGACCTCGGCTATTTCGCCCTGGCGAAGGTCCTCTTCAAGGAGATGCCCGGTCGCAGCGTGCTCAGTGCCAGCTTGATGATCACCCAGTCATTCCTCTACAACGCCATCTTTTTCACCTACGCGCTGGTGCTGGCGAGCGTGTATCACGTGGCGAGCGGTTCGATCCCCTTTTACTTCATCTCCTTTGCCGTCGGGAACCTTATAGGCCCCCTCGTGCTCGGCCCGCTGTTCGACACGATTGGCCGAAGAGTGATGATCAGCTCGACTTATATCCTCGCCGGCGTGCTGCTGGCTGCGACCGCCTGGGCCTTTGACGCCAAGCTTCTCGGTCCTTTGAGCCAGACGATCCTGTGGTCTGTGGTGTTCTTCTTCGCCTCGGCCGGCGCGAGTGCCGCCTATCTCACCGTCAGCGAGATATTCCCCCTCGAGGTGAGGGCCAAGGCCATCGCCGTCTTCTTCGCCATCGCCCAGGGCTTCGGCGCTTTAGGGCCGGACATCTACGGTGGCCTTGTCAACAGCCATCGTGGGCTGTTCATCGCTTACCTTGTCGGCGCCGGCGTCATGGTCATCGGTGGCCTGTCCGAGGTCTTCCTCGGCGTGGGTGCCGAACGCAGGTCGCTCGAGCTTGTCGCGACCCCGCTGTCTGCTGTCGGCCGGACCGGCGGGCCGGTGGCGGCTGGAGCCCGTTCCGGGTTCGCTCATGGGGCACCCCCGATGCGGATGCCTATGCCGCGAGCAGACTCCTTGCGTCGCCACCTTGAGAACAGACCCATAGGTGACGGCCGCCCACCAGGCACTGCTGGCGATGCTTTAGACCGAGAGACTTGAGGCGAGGATAGAGCCAGCTTTCAACCTCGACGTTGTTTGACTGCAGTCTCGACGCGGGCACCGTAGTCAGGGTCGGCTTGGGTGAAGCTGGCGATCGACCGCTCCACGACGTCGTCGCGCGTTACCTGGGCGAGCCCTGTTGCGATGCTGTCTACAAGACGGTCCTTGGCGTCCTCAGGCATCAGTCGGTACAAGGAGCCAGCCTGGGAGAAGTCGTCAAGATCGTGGTCGTTCCAGCTGTAGGTGCCTGAAGGACCGCCTTCGAGCGATGCGTAGAGGGGGTCCCCGGTTTCGACTGGGCCTCCGTAGCTGTTCGGCTCGTAGTTCTTCTCGCGCCCATAGCGGGCGTCGAAGCGCATAGCGCCGTCGCGCCCGTAGTTGTCAGCGTGGCTGGCATGCGGACTGTTAATAGGGAGCTGGGTGTGGTTGATGCCAAGGCGGTACCGGTGAGCGTCGCCATAGGCAAAGAGCCTGCCCTGGAGCATCTTGTCCGGGGAGGGCCCGATGCCGGGCACGAAGTGGGCGGGGTCAAAGGCGGCCTGTTCGACCTCAGCGAAGTAGTTGCTGGGGTTGCGGTCGAGCACCAGCTTGCCGACCTCGATGAGCGGGTAGTCGCCTTGCGGCCACACCTTGGTGAGATCGAAGGGGTTGATGCGGTAGCCGGCTGCTTGCGAGGCCGCCATGACCTGTATCCGCAGAGTCCAGCTCGGTAGATCCCCGCGCTCGATCGAGTCCATGAGGTCAACGGTGTGCGACTCCGGGTCAGATCCGGCGAGGCGGGCGGCTTCGTCGTTCGTAAGGCACCTGATGCCTTGGTCGGTCTTGAAGTGGTACTTCACGAAGAACTCTTCACCGGCCGCGTTGACCCACTGGAAGGTGTGTGAGCCGTAGCCGTTCATGTGGCGGTAGCTCGCCGGGATTCCCCTGTCCCCGAAGAGCCAAGTGAACATGTGGGTCGCCTCGGGCGAGTGGGAGAAGAAGTCCCAGACGTTGTCTGGTTCTTGGCGATTGGTGTAGGGATCGGGCTTTTGCGAGTGGATGAAGTCGGGGAACTTGATCGGGTCGCGGATGAAGAAGATTGGGGTGTTGTTACCCACCAGGTCGTAGTTGCCGTCCTCGGTGTAGAACTTGACGGCGAAGCCCCGTGGGTCTCGCACGGCTTCCGGTGCGCCGCGACCGCCCGCTACGGTCGAGAACCGTACGAACACCTCCGTGCGCTTGCCCACCTCGGACAAGAACCGTGCTCGAGTAAAGCGGGAGACTTCCGAGGTCACCTCGAAGTGCCCGTGGGCACCCGAGCCGCGGGCGTGCACGACGCGCTCAGGGATCCGCTCGCGGTTGAAGCTGGCCAGCTTCTCGATGAGGTGCTGGTCCTGCAGCAGGACGGGCCCGTTCGGCCCTGCCGTTTGTGACCTCTGGTTGTCGGCGACGGGGGCGCCGGACTCGGTGGTGAGGATGCGACGATCAGGCATGTTCAGCCTCCTTGGCTCGTGGTAATTCACCGCTAGGCCCGGCTGGCTCGGCGCAAGCTGGACACCAACCCCAAAAGGTGATCTCGGCTTCACTGATGACGAACCCGCCAGCCGAGGACGGCTCCAGGCAGGGTGCCGTGCCGACGACACAGTTGACGTCGGCGACCGCGCCACAGCTTCGACAGACGACGTGGTGGTGGTTGTCCGAGACCCGTGCCTCATATAGGGCTGGGCTGCCCGCCGGCTCGACCCGCCTGATCAGACCGGCGGCGCACAACGCGGCGAGAGCGGAGTAGACGGCTTGGGTCGAGACCGTCCTCAAGTGGGCGTGGGTCGCCTCGATGATCTTCTCGGCCCGCATGTGGCCGGGTTGCTCACGCAGGACTGCGAGCACGCTTAGGCGTTGCGCTGTGACTCGGAGCCCGACGGACTTGAGTTCACTTCGCAGGTCTGATGACACCACCACTAAACTTAGAGTAATTCCATTTTACGATCTAGTCCACTTTTTATCGCTCGTGCCCGTCGAGCCCGGTGGTCTACGACTCGAGCTCGCCTGGACCAGCCGGGACGTCGACGGCGTGCTCCCGCAGTATCTCGAGCGGAACGATTTCGAGGGCGCGTTCGTGGGTCGAGGCGAGGACGACAAAGGCCGCGGCACCATCATTGTGCGCCCGCAGCCAGTTGCCTGCCGTTACGCACCACCTGTCTCCGGGGACGAGCCCGGGAAAGCGGTATTGAGGCACGGGGGTGATCAAATCGTTGCCGATGCCTCTTTGGTGCTCGAGAAACTCAGCAGTGACCACGGCGCAGATCGTGTGGCTGCCCAAGTCCTCGTCGCCTGTACGGCAACATCCGTCTCGGTAAAAGCCGGTGAGCGGGTCTGTGCCACACGGTTCCAGCTCGCCGCCGAGCACGTTGCGATCAACCATGGCCGCATTATCGCTCAAGAGCCGGTGGCGTTCTTGTTCCCCCCAACCGCGCCAGCCCGCAATGCTCAGCGCAGCTCAGCAGCGCGAAGCAGGGCGTTTTCGTAAACGAGGGCGAGGCGGTCCCACTTCGCGTTCGCCTCTTGATCGATCTCGCGACGGCTCGAGTCCTCGTCGAACCAGGCAACGGACTCCGCAGCCCCGATGGAGAACGGGACGGTCGCCTTGAACTCAGGCACAAGACCACGCAGCTTCGAATTGTCGAACACCGCGCTCTGCGATTTGTCCCCCCAGAGGCTTCCCTCTTGCTCGGGGTCCGAGGCGACGATTCCGTCGGTCGGGACGTGGAGAAGGTTGGGCTCGACACCGGCGGCTTCGGCGGCGATGGAATGGATCTGATTCCAGGTGAGGCTCTCGTCGGAGGTTATGTGAAAGTCCTCGCCGACGGCGCTTGGATGTCCAAGCAGGCCGACCAGCCCCTTGGCGAAATCGCTGTTGTGGGTGATGGTCCAGATGCTCGTGCCGTCGCCGGGCACGATGATCTTGGCACCTCGGCGCATGCGGTCGATGACTGTGTACGGCTTTTGCCAGCTGTTGACGGCGATGGGTATCTGCGAGGGTCCGTATGTCAAAGAAGGCCTGACGATCGTCATCGGGAAGCCCGTGTCGCCATGGGCACGGCGCAGGAGGTCCTCACAGGCGATCTTGTCGCGCGAGTACTGCCAGAACGGGTTCACCGTCGGCGTCGACTCGGTGATCAACCAGTGTGAAGGGGGCTTCTCATAAGCGGATGCGGAGCTGATGAAGACGTACTGACGTGTGCCGGCAAAAACCCTGACGTCTTGAGCGACCTGACTAGGCAGGTACCCGACCCACTGGACAACGACGTCGAAGTCGTGTCCGCGCACCGCCGAGACGACTTGAGACTCGTCGTAGGCATCAGCTGTAAGCACTTGCTCAGGGGAGACGACTGTGGGGAGCTTGGATAGACCACGGTTCAACAGCCACAGCTCATGGCCGGCCGCCATTGTCGCAGCGGAGCAGGCCGTGGAGATGAGGCCGGTCCCTCCTATGAACAAGACACGCATCCTGTCAGCTCCTAAGCCTCTGTCGCGATGTGGCCTCAATGTAGCTTGCAGCGGTCCTGCTCCCCGAGCCGAGCCCCGTTTGCCGGCCGGCCGGGCGGGAGCGCTTCCCTACACTCGCGACTGAGAGAACTTTCTAAGGCAAGTGGTCACAGTGGACACGCTGAAGTGCTGTCTCTGGGTAACGGCTGGCGCGTTGTGCTTGCTGGCATTCGCCGTTTTCATGGTGCTGACCAGCACCGCAGGGCTGCTTTTGACGCTGGCGATCCTCGCTGGGATCGTCTTCGGGCTTTTCCGGCTAGTGCTGAGCGGAACTGAACAAGGGCGCAAGACGAACCCCGGTGGGTAGCACAGCTGTGCAGAGGACGGCGCCCTATTGGGCGCGCGTGACTTGTGTCGCCCGTCCGAGAGCTTGCAGGCCCTCTTCTACTGAGAGCAGCGTCGTGGTCTTGAAACTGCGCACGCCGCCACCACTGCTGACAGCCATTGACCATGCCGCCACCCCGCGGCTGTCAGGGAAAGCGACGATCCCGACGAGGTCATAGTCGCCGAAGCAGAAAAAGAGCGAGTCGATCGACCCACCGAGCGCTTCAGCGGACGCCTGAACACGTTCCATGACGTTTTGCGGTCCCCGGCCCATCGCCGTCCACGCCTCCGCGGTGTAGCCCACCTGAACGAGGTACTTGGACATTTGACCTCCCTCGCCGGCACCCTCGACCGGATGACGGGGATCACATCTCGCGGCGGGCACCTTGCTGGAACAACCCTACCGATTCGATTTGTCGAGCGGAAACCACGAGCGCAGCGGCTCCTTGGCCTACCAGCCGAGCTCCTCAAGTCTTTTGTCGTTGATGCCAAAGTGATGCCCGACTTCATGGATGACCACCCGTCGCACCATCTCGATGGCCTCTTCGGGTGTCGTGCAGCGGTAGAGGATGGCTGTCATGAAGATCGTGATGCGGTCGGGGCTCGTGGCCGAGTAGTGGCTGCCTCGGCTCGTCAGGGGAACGCCTTCGTAAAGCCCAAGGAGTCGACCTGGCGCGCTGTGGCCGTCGACGAGTACAACCACGTTTTCCATCGCCTCGCCGAGCTCGGCGGGGATCGCGTCGAGAGCATCGGCGACGAGGGCTTCGAACTGCTCGAGCGACATGTCGATCACTCCCGAGATCATGCCAAGCCGGGCATGGTCGCAGCAGGCGCCCAGTTCGGGGGCCGGCTCCTCAGTGAGACTCGCCCAACGTGGCTGCGGGCAGATTGGCTGCTCGGCTCAAGCGGTAGGGGACTGTCTTGTGATTGGTACGAGCCGGTAGCCAACAGCCGGTTCGCTCTGGAGGAACTTGCCCTCTTCGTCGCCGATCTTGCGCCTTATGCGGTAGGCATAGACCTTCAGGTAGTGGAGTTCGCCTACGTACGCAGGGCCCCAGATGCTCTCCAGGATCATTCGGCGTGTGCATACCTTGCCTACATTGCGGGCCAAGTATGCGAGGAAGTCGAACTCTTTCGGGGTGAGGTCGATGGTCCGACCGTCGAGAGTCGTCTCGCAATGCACGAGGTCTAGGTGAAGGCCCCCGACGTCTAGTTCCTCCGTGCCGTCAGCGCCGGGCTGCTGGTGTCGGACCGCGACGCGCACACGAGCATCGAGCTCTCGCATACCGAAGGGCTTGGTCATGTAGTCGTCCGCGCCGTCGTCTAGAGCTTGGACCTTGCGGTCCTCAGAACCATCTGCCGACAGCACGATGATGGGGACACTGCTCCAGGTCCGTATTCGCTTGCAGACCTCCAAGCCGTCGAGGTCGGGCAGGCCGAGATCTAGCACGATCACGTCTGGGGCACGAGTCGCCGATTCGGCGAGCCCCTCATTGCCTGTCTCGGCGGTTCGTACCTGATGGCCGAGGGCCTCCAGACCGACGGTACAGACGTTGAGCAGGTCCGGATCATCGTCGATTATAAGAACCTTAGGCAAGGCGGACTTCCTCGGGCATTGACTTCGCGACCGGCACTGTGAAGCAGAAGACCGCGCCGCCGTCTGCAGCGCTGTCGACCCAGATGTGTTGGTGATGAGCCTCAACGAACGTCTTGGCGATGGATAGGCCGAGGCCGGCCCCGGTGTCGTCGTCTCTGCGAGCAAGAAGACCGAAGATCTCTCCGCGCCGCTCAGGAGTCACGCCTGGACCATGGTCGGTGACGGAAACCTCGATCGTCTCCTCGTCGGCTCTCGCGGCTCGGATCGTGATCGAAGAGCCCTTAGGACTGTGACGCACGGCGTTGGTCAAGATGTTCGTGAGCACCCGGGAGATGAGCACGATGTCGACATCGACCGGCGGCAATTCACTGGGTATCTCAGTTATGAGCTCGTGACCACGCAAGGCCGGTTTGAGGTCCCTCACGACACCACTGACGAGATCCGAAAGCAACAAGATCGTGCACCGAGGCTCGAGAACGCCCGCTTGGATGCGGCTCATGTCGAGCAGGCTCTGAACGAGCTCGGCAAGTTTGTCGGCTTGGATGTCGATGAGCTTGGCCAAGCGCCGTCGCGTCTCCGCGCTGATCTGGATGCCGGCATCGGACAAAGTCGACGATGAGGCTTTGATGGACGCGAGCGGTGCCCGAAGGTCATGGGATACCGCGGCCACGAGAGTCTTGGCCAGTCGAGCTACTTCCTCTGTGAGCGAGGCTCGCAGTGCCTCTTCCTGTAGCTGGGCGCGCTCGACCGCCAGCGCGATCTGATTCGCGAAGATCATCAACGGTTCCCGGTCGTAGTGAACAGCCGCCTCTCCGCAAAGCACGAGCAGTCCGACCGGACGCGCAGCCGCCGTCAGGGCAATGGCGAGGAGGTCACCTTGCTCGAAGGCGTACATGCTCTCGAGGCTCGCCGCCGACGAGAGAACGCTTGCCATCTCGGCTTGTGAGAGCGGCTCACCACTCGAGGCGACGATCTGTAGCTTTTCGTCTACCGGAAGGAGCAGGGCCACCTTGCGCGACCCGAAAACTTCGGCGAGAGTCGTCACGATCACCGCGAGCAGTTCATCGAGAGGCTTGTCGGCGACGAGAAGATCTGACAGCTCGAACAGCTGGCGTATCTCCGCGCCGCGCCGACGTTCCTTTTCTCTTGCGGTGTTCATGCCTGCGACTACACGCGCTACTGGCACCATGACGACGACGTAGACCCCGAGGGGGACCCAGTTCTCGGTCTTTCCCACGTACCAGGTGAGGTACGGCTGTATGAAGAAGAAGACGTAAACGAGGAACCCGGCTCCGACACTTATCATCCCGGCGATGAAGCCGCCGGAGACGGTGCCGATGATCACCGGCACTATGAGCACGAGAGCCGTGGTGGCGATGCTCACGTGGTGACGGAACGGGATCATCACAGCAGTGAGGGCCGCCATGCTCGCCAGGGCCACAAAGGTTCCGGTGAGGGTGCGTTTCGTGACGCTTCTTTCGAAGCGCCATCGTCGCCTAGCGTCAGCCATCGCCGCGTTCATCGCCAAGTAGTCGCGCTGATCACCCCATCGTCGCGCTTGATCACAAGGTGTGCCATTACCCCGGCATTGGGAGGGCGGCTTACGCGCGCGCTGTTTTACCGGCGTTGCCGGACTCTCCAGTTGCCGGGGGCACGACCGTCGCTCGTGCAGCTCGTTACAGTCAGCGTCAGGTCTTCGTGCCCGCCGAGCCCGTTGTCATTCTTGAAGGGCCCGGCCCCCCATCTAACAGCTAAGCCTGTTCGCTGCTTAGACCCGTTGCGTGGAGATCGACTTGCTTGGTCGAACGAGCACGACTGGGCATGTTGCGTGCCGCGTGACACGCGCGTTGAGATGCCACCGCGGGCGGGCAATCTGAGACGACGCCTCGGGGGCTCTGTCAGCACGATCACGTCAGCGCCCCACTTCGCAGCCTCTTCGACAATGATCGAACCTGCGGCGGGACGGTGCGCCTCGACCACGACGCCGCTGGCTCGTAGTCCCCTTTCCCACGCCGAGGTGACAGCCTTGTCGAGAATGGCCGTGGCCTGTTCGCTGCTCTCGGTGTAGTACCGGCCGGCGCTGGGCGGGTGTTCCTCCCAGGCACGTACATGCACGACTCGCATTTCACCGTCGCCAGCACGGCAGAGAGACTCAGCGAAAGTCAACAACTCGCTTGAAGATTTGAACGAGTCGACCGGAACAAGAATCCGCTGGAACGACTTTGCTTTGACCCTTGTAAGTTCACCGCTGTCGAAGGTGGACTCCGAGGGTTCGATGATGTCGAACATCAGATGAACCTCCCGTGAGACGGCAATTCCCTTGCCGGTTGGAGCAGGACTAGGGGAGTTGCCATGTCTTAAGCATGACGGCGTCGCTGGTAAAACTGCGGTGGAGGATCCATGAGGGCGGTTTAAAAAGAGTGAACGAGCACTCTTTTCGACGATTTACGTCTGCGTTATGGGCTCTAGCTGCGCCTTTGGGAATCAGCAGCACGGCCGGGGAGGTCTCTTGGCCACCTGACTGTTCAGCTCGTGGTTCATGGTCGGGCCAGGGAGAACCGAGCCAAGGAGGGTTCTGGCAGCCGCGTCCATCCCTGCCAGGCGCGGGCTCGTTGTTTGGGACCCTTACTTGTCCAGTTGTCTAGTCAGCCTTTAGGTCGCGGCTCAGCAGCCCTGCCGGAACGACTTGCTCGACGCGATCCACCGCGCCGAACGACGATCCTCCTAGGCTCGGCGAGCCGACTAAATCGCCCGCCGAGGAACCGAATGAACCAAGAGCAGTCGATCGAAACGAAGTCGCAGGAGTTCCGCGACTTGTTCGATCGGATCAAGATCGCCACTCGGCTTTCATCCAAGCTCAGTGAATACCACCTGGACGATCAGGATTCGATTCGAGAAGCTTTTGAGGAGCTGATCGGCAAGCCGGTTGGCCTCCCGTTTTACCTCATCCCACCCTTCTACGCCGATTACGGGCGGAACATCACCGTCGGTGCAGCCGTGTTCATTGGTCACGAGTGCGCCTTTACTGGCCACGCAGCGATCGACATCGCGGACCAGGTCATGATCGCCCACAAGGTCAACCTCGTCACGGCCGGTCATCCCGTTGAACCAGACAAACGACGGAGATACATAACTGCGAAGCCGATCACGATCGAGACGAATGTGTGGATCGGGGCCGTCGCCACGATCTTGCCGGGCGTAACCATCGGGGCCGACTCCGTCGTCGTGGCCGGTGCAGTTGTCACCCATGACGTCCCGCCCGCAACGCTCGTGGCAGGAGTCCCTGCGAAGGTCATCCGGACTCTTTAGCCGGAGAAGACGCATCCGTATCCGGAGGCCATCCCGGCGGTCATCATTTCAGAACCCTCGAGCTTCCTCGTCACGCCGGAGTCCTCAGAAGGGCTCGAGTTGGCGATCCGCCCCGGATACCGAGCGCTGGGAGAGCCGCTTGCACGGCTCTAGTAGAAGTGCTCTCCGAAGCCGCGGAGCACCGGACGGGAACCTCAAGTGACACTCACGAATCACCCGAGGGAGGTGTACGCGCCTCTGGGCCCTGCGGGCAAGCTCACTCGCCACCGACGGTGACCCCCGGCCCGAGATCGGCGGAGGGGCATTCAACCGACCAGCGATCGAGCCGCTCGTTGCTCGCTTCGGGGTCAGGCCGTCACGCTCAACGGTTGACTTACTCGGGTCGCGTAGCGCCCTAGATAATCCTGGGTGTCGTGTCTCCCCGTCAGAATTTGATCCTCCATAATGGCTCTGAGCAGGGGGAACAGCTTGGAGCGGGCGACCGGGATCGAACCGGCATGACCAGCTTGGAAGGCTGGAGCTCTACCATTGAGCTACGCCCGCAGCTCGGTTCGAGGATAGCCCGTGGGCACGGAGTCGCCCGTCTCGCTAGCTGCGACGATACGACAGTCGGGGCGGCGGGATTTGAACCCGCGGCCTCCTGCTCCCAAAGCAGGCGCGCTGCCAAGCTGCGCTACGCCCCGTCGCCGCGAACGGCGACCTCATGATCGTAGAGGCAACCGGTTAGTGCCGCAGTTGGACGCTGAGCGAGAGTGTCGGGCGCATTCGCGTCGGCCCGGTAGAGTACGCACGACCTATGCGTTCCACTTCTGAAGTACTCGAGGGCAACCGCGTCAAGCTCACCGTCGAAGTAGACGAGGATGAGCTCCGAAAAGCAGTCGACGATACGTTTCGCCGGTTGCAGAAAGAGGTGACCGTTCCGGGCTTTAGGCCGGGCAAGGTGCCTCGCCGGCTGCTCGAGGTACGCCTCGGGCCTCAAGCGATCCGCGCCGAGGTGATTCGCCACGCGCTCCCGGACTACTACGCCCAAGCGGTCGAAGAAGCGGACCTCGACACGATCGCAGCCCCTCAGATCGACATCACCTCGGGTGAGGAGGATGGGCCGCTGGCTTTCGACGCCATCGTCGAGGTGCGGCCCAAGGTCTCGATCGCCGGTTACGAGGGCCTCGTTGTCACCGTGCCGCCCTTGGAGGCTTCCGAGGAAGAGGTAGATGCCCGCATCGATCGGCTTCGCGAGCAGTTCGCCGAGCTGAGAGAGGTCGAGCGCAGTGCCCGAGACGGCGACCTCGTCACAGTTGATGTCAGCGGAGTACGCGACGGGCAGGTGGCCGACGGGCTCAGCGCCGACGACTTCGTCTACGAAGTCGGCACAGCCGGTATTTCCGAGGGCGTGGACGAGGCGCTAAGGGGCAAGAAGGCCGGCGACATAGTCGACGTGGATGCCCCCGAGCTGCAAGGTGGCCCCGGCTCGCTCCGGTTGCTGGTCAAGCAGGTACGTGAGAAGGTGCTGCCCGAAGCGACCGACGAGTGGGCCTCGGACGCCTCGGAGTTCGACACCTTGAAAGAGCTTCGTGACGACATCGAGAAGCGCCTGACCAGCATGAAGAAGCTGGAGGCCCGCCTTGCAGTTCGCGAGCGGGCCGTCGAGGCTCTCGCCGAGCTTGTCCCCGACGAGATGCCGCCGACCCTCGTCGCAGCCGCGGCAGAACAAGCGCGCGAAGCGCTAGCTCGGCGCCTCGGCGAGCGCGGCATGACGATCGACAAGTACCTCGAGATGTCTGGCCAGTCGGCCGAGGAGCTGACAGCTGAGTTCGAGCGCCAGTCTGTCTCCCAGGTCAGAGTGGATCTTGCTCTCCGGGCTCTGGCAGACGCAGAGGAGATCACCATCAACGACCAGGAGCTGGCGGCCGAGATAGAACGGCTGGCTCGCCAGACCAATCAGGACGCCCGTGCCCTAGCCACCCGCCTCGCAAGGTCGGGTGGTCTCGAACAGCTACGCTCAGATGTGAGGAACGAGAAGGCGGTCGCGTGGTTGGCCGACTCTGTTGACCTCGTAGATGAGCAAGGGGCCCCTATGGATCGGACGTTGCTCCTCGAAGCTGAGGGCTCCGAGGAAGAAGCTGGGGTTGATGGCCCTGAAGACGAGGGCGCGAGCGACCAGGCCGTCGCAGAAGTAGAGCCCGCGGATGTCGAGGGCGCGGACGAGGGCGCCACTGTGGACGAGGAGGGCTAGCAGTGGCCGCGAACGATTACCTTGTCCCGACGGTGGTCGAGCAGTCGCCGCGTGGCGAGCGCGCCTATGACCTGTTCTCGAGGTTGCTGCGTGAGCGGATCATCTTCATAGGCACGCCCATCGACGATACGATCGCCAACCTCGTGTGCGCCCAGATGTTGTTTCTCGAGTCCGAGGACCCCGAGAAGGACATCAACATCTACATCAACTCGCCCGGCGGCGACATCACGGCTCTGTTCGCCATCTACGACACGCTCAAGTACGTGCGGCCCGACAAGTCGACCTTCTGCTTCGGGCAGGCGGCTTCAGCTGCAGCCGTGCTCCTCGCGGCCGGCACGAAGGGCAAGAGGTTTGCCCTGCCTCATGCTCGCGTCCTGCTCCACCAGCCCTATGGGGGCGGCGGAGGCCAGGCGAGCGACATCGAGCTCCAGGCCAAGGAGATTCTGCGGATGCGTGATCTCTTGAACCAGATGCTCGCAGCAGATACAGGTCAGTCCGCGGAGAGGCTGCAAAAGGACACAGATCGCGATTTCATCATGGACGCCGAGGAAGCCAAGGAGTACGGCATCATCGACGAGGTCATCACTAGCAGGGAGGCCGCCGGCTTGACCGCGGCCGTCGGCGCAGCCTGAGCTACGGGGGACGATGTGGCCAAGTTCGGCGATGGTGGAGAGCTAGTCAAGTGCAGTTTCTGCGGCAAGTCGCAGAAACAGGTGAAAAAACTGATCGCCGGCCCGGGCGTCTACATCTGTGACGAGTGCATCGAGCTGTGCAACGACATCATCGAAGAGGAGCTTTCGGAGCCGACCGAGGTCCGCTTCGAGGACCTGCCCAAGCCGCGGGAGATATTCGACTTCCTGAACGACTACGTAGTCGGCCAGGAACAGGCGAAGAAGATCCTCTCCGTCGCCGTCTACAACCACTACAAGCGCGTTCAGGCCGGCGCCTATCGCGACGGTGACGTCGAGATCGCGAAGTCCAACATCTTGCTCCTCGGCCCGACCGGTTGCGGAAAGACGCTGCTTGCCCAGACGCTCGCCCGGATGCTCAACGTCCCCTTCGCCATTGCGGACGCCACGGCGCTCACCGAGGCCGGCTACGTCGGTGAGGACGTCGAGAACATCCTCCTCAAGCTGATCCAGGCAGCCGACTACGACGTCAAGAAGGCCGAGACCGGGATCATCTACATAGACGAGATCGACAAGATCGCCCGCAAGAGCGAGAACCCCTCGATCACGCGGGACGTCTCGGGTGAGGGCGTTCAGCAGGCTCTCTTGAAGATCTTGGAGGGGACGACGGCCTCTGTCCCGCCGCAGGGTGGGCGCAAACATCCCCATCAGGAGTTCATCCAGATCGACACGACGAACATCCTGTTCGTCTGCGGTGGTGCTTTCGCCGGTTTGGACAAGATCATCGAGAACCGGATCGGGCGCGCCGGCATCGGCTTTCGCGCCGACGTGCGCCACTCCAAGCACCGCGAGGAGGGCGAGGTCCTCATGCAGGTCCTCCCCGAGGACCTGCTCAAGTTCGGCCTGATCCCAGAGTTCGTCGGTCGTCTTCCTGTGATCGGGGCCGTCCGCAGCTTGGACGAGGAAGCCCTCGTCCGCATCCTCGTCGAGCCGAAAAATGCCCTCGTCAAGCAGTTCCGCCGTGTCTTCGAGCTCGACAACGTCGAGCTCGAACTGACCGATGACGCTCTTGACGCCGTCGCTCAGCAGGCCATGCTGCGCGGCACCGGCGCCCGGGGACTGCGCGCCATCCTCGAAGAGGTGCTCCTCGAGGTCATGTACGACCTTCCGAGCCGAGAGGACATCGGGCGTTGCGTGGTCGACAAGTCCGTCGTTCTACAGAGGGTGGCACCGAGCCTGGTGCCGCGGACCACCGGCCAGGAGAAGACCGAGCGGTCTCGCCGCGCGGCCTCCTGAGCACCGTCGCGCCCCTCGGCGACCTCTAGGCGTGTCCAAGCCCGACCGACCTACCGGCTCTTCGAACGATCCGCCGCTACTCCCGTTGCCGGGGGTGGGGATGCCGTCTCTAGGCGAGACGCTGGCGTGGCTCGACCGACACGTAAACCTCGAAGCGATCGAGGCCGGACGCGCCGGGCACCTCGGGCTGCCTAGCCTCGATCGGATAAGGGCCCTTCTCGGGGCGTTGGGCGATCCGCAGACGACGTACCCGATAGTCCACGTAACCGGGACCAACGGCAAGGGCTCGACCTCCCGGATGACTGCGGCCATTCTTCAGGCCTGCGGGCTGGCCGTCGGCACCTACACGAGCCCGCACCTCGAGGCGATAAACGAGCGGCTCGCCTTCGAGGGAACAGACATATCCGATGACGCCTTCGCCCGCGTCCTTGGGACGGTGGCCGAGGTCGAGCGCTTCCTCGCCATCCGTGCGACCTGGTTCGAGCTCGTCACCGCGGCCGCCTTCGCCTGGTTTGCCGACATGGCTGCCGAGGCGGTCGTCGCCGAAGTCGGCCTTGGCGGGCGCTTCGACGCCACGAACGTCGCCGACGGCGACGTCGCTGTCGTGACCAACGTCGAGCTCGACCACACTCAGATCCTCGGCCCGACGCGTGAGTCCATCGCGGGCGAGAAGTCGGGAATCATAAAGAGCGGCTCGCTCCTCGTGCTTGGTGAGCAGGACCCTCAGGTGGCCGCCATCTTCGAGGCGGAGGCGCAGCGCCGGGGAGCGCGCGCCATTTGGAGAAGGGGCTACGAGTTCGGCTGCTCCGCCGACCGGCTCGCGGTGGGAGGTCGCCTGGTCGACTTGTGGACCCCTCTGGGGCAGTTCTCAGATTTGCACCTTCCTCTCCATGGGGCCCATCAGGCCGACAACGCCGCTGCCGCGGTCGCAGCTGCCCAGGGGTTTTTGGAGACGCCTATCGATCCGGAGGTCGTGGCTGGTGCCCTTGCTGGTGTCAAGGTGCCTGGCCGCCTTGAGGTCATAGGCAGGCACCCGCTCATCGTGCTCGACGGGGCCCACAACCCTGCCGGCGCGGCCGCCGCCGGCTTGGCCCTGGTCGAGGACTTCGCCGCCGCCCGGCGGGTGATCGTGGTCATGGGGTGCCTGCGCGGCCGAGATCCCGGTGAGCTGCTGTCGGCGCTCGGCCCCGAGCGCATCGACACCGTCGTCGCCTGCCGTCCTCCCTCGCCTCGCGCCCAGGATCCACAGATCGTCGTTGAGGCTGCTCAGTCGCTCGGCCTTCTGGCTGAAGAGTCCGAGACGCCCGCAGAGGCCCTCGAGCGAGCCCTGGAGCTCGCCGAGCCGGAAGACCTCGTATTGGTCACCGGCTCGCTCTATGTCGTTGGGGCAGCCCGCACGGCTCTTTGCTGAGGGCCCCGAGCCGTCCCACATTGCCCAGCCGGGGCGGCTGGCATTAGGGTCGCCGCCCGTGGAGCGCACCCTCGTTATCTGCAAGCCCGACGCCGTCGAACGCGGTCTGATCGGGGAGATCATCAGCCGCCTCGAGCGCAAGGGCCTCCGTATCGTGGCCGCGGAGCTGCGCGGGATTGACGAGGACACGGCGAGTCGCCACTACGCCGAGCACCTCGGCAAGTCCTTCTACGACGACCTGGTCCGATTTATTTGCCGCAGTCCCGCGATGGTCATGGTCGTCGCCGGGCCTGAGGGCACTTGGAAGGTCGTGCGCACGCTCATGGGACCGACGAACCCGGCCGAGGCGCCTCCGGGCACGATTCGGGGGGACTTGGCCGTCGAGTTGACCGAGAACCTGATCCACGGCTCCGACGGCCCGGAGTCGGCCGCCCGCGAGATCGAGATCTTCTTCCCCGGCCTCGCCTGAGCATTACCGGCGCGGCTCGACGACGCGCCCCCCATCGATGACGACGACCGTGTCGAAGCCCTCGAGCTCATCGACGCGGTGCGTCACATAAAGCAGGCTCTTACCACCTGTCGATGCCATGAGGTCATCGAGGAGCCGTTCGGCAGTGAGTTCGTCGAGGCCTGATGTGGGCTCGTCGAGTATGAGAACGGGTGTCCCGGCCAGAAGAGCGCGGGCGAGGGCGAGGCGCTGGCGCTGGCCCCCGGAAAGCTGCGCACCCTGTTCTCCTACCTCGGTGTCGAGACCGGCTGGGAGCGACGCTATGAACTCGCCGAGCTGAGCTGCCCGGGCTACTTCGCTGACCTCTTCCTCGGTCGCCTCCGGCCGGGCGAGGGCGATGTTGGCCCGGATGGTCGTGTTGAACAAGTGTGTGTCTTGGGCCACCCAGGCGATCATCTGGCGGGGAGTCTCCTGGCTTAGTCGGTCCAGGGAGGTCCCGCCTAGGCAGGCCTCTCCGGCCTCAAGTGACCAAAAACGCAGCATGGTGTTGACGACGCTGCTCTTGCCGGCGCCGCTAGGCCCGATGAGGGCCACCTTGTGCCCCGAGGGGACAGCCATCGTGAGCCCCTCGAGTGCCCATGGACTTTGCGGCTCGTAACGCAAGAAGGCTTGCTCGAGGGCGATGTCGGCTCCCTCGGGTCGCTCGAGCGGGACCGGTGGGTCGTGGACTGGGACCGCCATGTCGCCGATCGCCAGCACGCGGCGTGCCGCGGCGAGGTGATGCGAGAGCCTGGAGACTGCGTCGGCGACCGGAGTCACGGTCTCGAAGGCGGCGAAGCTTACGAGTGCTACCACGGCCAGCATGTAGCCGGGGAGGCGGTGGGCATCGACGGCGGGGACGGCTACGAGCAGCAACCCGATGAGAGCTGCTCCGTTGCAAAAGATGGTCGTCGCCGACACCGCCCCCGCCGTCCAGGAACGACGTCGCCCTAGGCGCGATAGCGCGGCGTCAGCGCCGAGCGCTCGCTCGAGGTACTCCGTGTCGCGTCCGAAAGCCAACAGGTCGGGTGCTCCCCGCAAGAGCTCGACGACGTCGGCGGAGAGCTGCCCCTTGAGCTCTGCCTCCTTCGCCCCGAGTCGGCGTTGGCGCCCCCAGGCGACGAGCGAGTTGATCCCGAGGGCGCTGGCGAGAAACAGGGCGAGCACGAGCCCGCCCGCGGGGAGGATGACCGCCACGAGGGCGACGGCGAACAGCGATGATGTGAGCCCGATCAGCACGGGCGAGATGCCACGCAGAGCCAGGTCCTGCAAGGTGTCGACATCGGCTGTCGCTCGAGAGAGCAGGTCTCCGCTTCGCCAGTCGCCAAGGCCGGCGGGCGTGCGCGGTTCGATCTCGTCGTAGAGCCAAAGCCGGAGCCTTCCGATCGCCCTGAGCGCTGAGTCATGGGAGAAGATCCGCTCTCCATAGCGGAGCGGGCCTCGGCTCAAGGCGAATATCTGCACGGCGGCCATGAGCACGGTCAAGGTGTAAAGCGGCGGCCGCATGGCCGCCTTGTCGATGAGCGCTCCCGAGCACGCCATCAGCGCCACGGTGCTCATGGCCGCCCCCGCCCCGAGCGCAATGGAGCCGAGCAAGCGGCCTCGGGCGGGGGCGGCGATGCGCAAGAGAATGCGGAGAGTGCCAAGGGCGGAGCGGCGTTGCAGCGCGACAGAGCTCACAACTTGGCCCCGATCGCCGCAGGCAATGCGACGCCAGCCGAGTCGGCGGGCCCGAGGCGCCCGCCGGCGAGAGCCAAGATGCGGTCTACGCGCCCGACGAGGCCCAGGCGGTGAGCCGCGACGAGGACGGTCCGGGTCTCGAGCCACGGGCCGAGAGTCTCGGCCAGAGACGACTCGCGCCCAGCGTCAAGATGAGCCGTCGGCTCGTCGAGCAGTACCAAAGGCGCGTCTTTGAGCACGGCTCGTGCGATGGCGATGCGTTGGCGCTCGCCGGTGCTCAAGCCCACGCCGGCTTCGCCGACCGGGGTGGCCAGACCACGAGGAAGGCGTGCCACGAGCTCGGACAGGCCTGACTGCTCGACGGCGCGGGCGAGGTCAGCCTCCTTTGCCCCGCGTCAGCGAGGCGGATGTTGTCGGCGATCGTCCCTCGCACCAGGTATGGACGCTGCGGCACCCAGGAGATCTCGCGACGCCACAGCTCCACGGGCACGGCGCGCATCTCGAGGCCACCGGCGCTGATCTCGCCTGCGACCGGCTCGATGAAGCGGAGCAGGACGGCGAGCAGGGTGGACTTGCCCGAGCCCGACTCTCCCGTCACCGCCACGTGCTCACCCGGGGCGAGCTCGAGGTCTAATCCGTCGAGAACTGGGCCCTCCCGGCCTAGGTAGGAGACCTTCAGCCCGGACACGCGGATCTCCGCCCTGGAAAAGCCGACGGTGGCCCGGCCGGGCCCTAGGTCTGCCACTGAGCCTTTTGAAGCCTGCTCGGTCTCTGGCTCGTCCAAGACGTCCAAGATGCGGTCCGCCGCTGCCTGGCCCGCGGCGCTCGAGTGGAATTCGGCCGCGGCCCGACGCAGAGGCAAATAGACCTCCGGAGCCAGCACGAGGACAGCAAGGGCGACCCCGAGGTGCAGCGAGCCATCGAGCAGCCGCAGTCCCAAGAAAAGCGCCACGAGCGCTGTGCCCACAGCGGAGAGCACCTCGAGTGCCAAGGACGATAAGAAGGCGATCCTGAGGGTGCTCATCGTGCTCGCTCGGAAGTCCTCCGCCGCATTTTCGAGGCTTTGGCGCCCGGCCTTTTGCCTGTTGAAGGCGCGAAGCGTCGCCAGACCCTGGACAAGGTCGTAGAAGGCCGCCGCGAGGCCCGAGAGGCGGCTCCACTGGGCTTCGGCGTGGCGCTTGGACTCAAGGCCGAGCAGCACCATGAACACAGGGATCACCGAGACCGTGACGGCCAGGATCAAAAACGAGGGCCAGTCGGCCCACAGCACCCAGGCGAGCAGCAAGGGCGGGGCGATGGCGCCCACGACGGCCGTCGGCAGATAGCGGGCGAAGTAGACCTCGAGCGCCTCGACACCCTGTGTGGCAGCGGAGGTGAGCTCGCCGGTGCGCTCGCCGGCGAGCCAGGAGGGACCGAGCGCCACTGCTCGCGACAACAACTGGCGGCGCAGAGCCGAAGTGACGCTCGCCGAGGTTCGGTGCGCGGCCAGCTCCCCCAGCCACGCCAGGCCCGCCCGGGCGAGGAAGGCCCCGGCCAGGAGGACGAGCATCGCCACGAGGCGGTCGAGATGCCAGTGGCCGAGGAAGGCTCGCTGCACCACAACGCCGAGCACCACGGCTTGGACCACGAGGCACAAGGTCGAGGCGACGCCTACAGCGACGGCCGCCACCAGGTAGCGACGGGTGATCTTGACCCTCTTTGACAGTCGGGGGTTGACAAGGCCCCGCCGCCGCTGTGCGGTGGCGGTCAGCTGACCCCGCTCTCGGCCGCGGGGGAGGCCTCCACGCCTTGTGTAGCCACGGGATCTGGGCCGATCGGCCCGGTGGTCGGCTCGACGCCGTCCGGATCACCTTGGACGGGCCCTTGCACCCTGGCGCGGAAGACCCAGTACGACCAGCCCTGGTAGACGAGAACGATCGGCGTGAAGATCAGGGCGACGATGGTCATGACCTTCAGCGTGTAAGGCGCCGAGGCGGCGTTGCCTATGGTCAGGTTGTACGCCGGCGAGATGCTCGACACCATGACCCGCGGGTACAGGTTCAAAAAGAGGGTCGCAACGAGGCAGACGAGCCCAACTGCCATGGCGACGAACGCCCAGCCCTCGAGCTTCTCCCTGAGGAGCCAACCGACGACGGCCACTGCCGCGATGGCGATGATCGGCACGAAGGGCGGGACGAGGCCCGTGTTGTGGACGTTGTGGGCGTTCACGTAGGTCCAAGCGAGGAAGGCGACGATGGCGGCCGTTGCGGCTGGAGCGAGGAGCATCGCTGTCCGCGAGGCCCGTGCCCGGAGCTCACCGGTCGTCTTCAAGGAGGCGAACACGGCTCCGTGCAGGCTGAACAGCAGCAGTGTCGTGACGCCGCCCAGCAAGGAGTATGGGTTGAGGAGGTTGAAGAACGACCCGAAATAGCTGAAGTTCGCCCCGATGGGCACGCCGCGCAAGATGTTGGCGAAAGCGACTCCCCATAGCAGCGCCGGCAGCAGGCTGCCCCAGAAGATGGCATGGTCCCAGGCGACCCGCCAGGCGGGAAGAGCCCGCTTTGCCCGGAACTCGAAAGCCACTCCACGAAAGATCAGCGCCGCCAGTATCAAGAACAGGGGGAGATAGAAGCCGCTGAAAAGCGTGGCGTACCAGTTCGGGAAGGCGGCGAAGGTGGCGCCGCCGGCTGTCAGCAGCCAGACCTCGTTGCCGTCCCAGACCGGGCCGATCGTATTGATGAGAACGCGGCGGTCGAGGTCGCTGCCGCGTCCGAGCACCCCGAGCATGATGCCGATGCCAAAGTCGAAGCCCTCGAGCACGAAATAGCCCGCCCACAAGATGGCGATGATGACGAACCAGAAGACCTCGAAGCCTGTGTAGGCCGGGGCGACACTGGAAAGTATGAGCGACACCGATCCTCCTCCGCTCAGTAGACGAGCGCCGGCGCCCGGTCGGAACCGGGCTGGGGCTCTGGCTCATCGTCCTCCCCGGCATCTCCCTCGCCGCGGGCAAAGCGCGCCATAAGGCCGAAGTCGATCGCTGCCAGCAGGCTGTAGATGGCCGTGAAGCCGATCAGGGTGGTGACGACGTAGCCCGTGCCGACGTGCGAGACGGCCGTCGAGGTCTTCAACAACCCGAAGACGATCCAGGGCTGGCGGCCCATCTCGGTGAAGATCCAACCGGTCACGTTGGCTAGGAAGGGGAGGGCGATTGCAAACACCGAGACCCGCAAGAACCAGGGCGAGTCCTCGAGCTTGCGTCTGCGCATGAGCCACAGGCCCGCGGCAAGTAGCAAGAGCATGAGGATGCCGCAGCCGACCATGATACGGAAGGTCCAGTAGGTGACCCACAAGATCGGCTTGTAGTTCCCGGGACCGTACTTGGCCACCTCCTGCGCCTGGATCTGGTTGATGCCTTGTACCGGCCCGTCCCAGCTGTTGTCCGCCAGCACCGAGAGGATGTGAGGCAGCCGGATCTGGAAGATCGGGTTGCCCGAGAGGTCGCCGATTGTCAAAAGCGAGAAGCTCGCCCCATCCTGGGTGTTGTAGATCGCCTCGGCGGCAGCCATCTTCATCGGCTGCTGACGCTCCATGATCCTTGCCTGGTTGTCTCCGAAGAACATCGTGGCGACGATGGCGATAACGCCCACGACGAGAGCGAGCTTGGCGGAGGTGGCGAAGATCTGATCAGGTGCGTTCCCGGCCCGTCGGTTCTTCAACAAGTGCCAAGCGCTCACCCCGAGGAGAAGCATCGTGGCGGTGACAAGGGCCGAGAACAGCACGTGCAGGAACGAGCCGATCAAGGTGCTGTTGGTCATGACCGCCCAGAAGTTGGTCATCACGGCCCGGTTGCCGACCACCTTGTAGCCGACCGGGTGCTGCATCCATGCATTGGCCGCCAGGATGAACAGCGCCGACAACATGGTGCCGATGCTCACGAGCCAGATGGAAGCGAGATGGACGCGTTCTGAGACCCGGCCCCTGCCGAAGATCCATATGCCGAGGAAGGTCGACTCCAAGAAGAACGCCAGCAGCGCCTCGACGGCGAGGGGGGCTCCGAAGACGCTTCCCACATAGCGTGAGTAGACGGACCAGTTCATCCCGAACTGGAACTCCTGCACGATGCCGGTCACGACGCCGACGGCGAAATTTATTAGGAAGAGCCGTCGCCAAAAACGGGTCATGCCTTCCCACTTCGCGTGCCTCCCGGCGTCGTCACGTGTCCGGTAGGCGGCCGTCTGCATGATGGCGAGCAGCAAGGCCAGGCCGATCGTGAGCGGGACGAACATGAAGTGGAAGACCGTCGTGATCCCGAACTGCCAGCGCGATAGGTCGAGCGTCATTGCAATGATGAAACCTTTCGGGCGCTCTCGGTGTTAGGGCCGAAGGTCCTGTTGCCGAGTCGTCTAAGTAGTCTCCGCTCTTGTGACCTGGGCGCTCATCCCCTAGCCTGGTGCTGCAAGCCCCGCCTACTTCTGGAGCACTTGTATGTCTGAGAGCAGGTTCTCCGTCATCGGTCGCGACATGGCCGTCGACCTCGGTACTGCCAACACCCTCGTCTACGTGCGGGGGCGCGGCATAGTGCTCAATGAGCCCTCGGTCGTCGCCATCAACGTCAAGGACGGTCATCCGCTCGCCGTCGGCGTCGAGGCCAAACGGATGATCGGCCGCACGCCCAGCAACATCCAGGCGATCCGGCCCCTGAAAGACGGTGTTATCGCTGACTTCGAGATCTGCGAGATGATGCTGCGCTACTTCATCCGCAGGGTGCACCCGCACCGGTTCTCCAAGCCCCGCATGGTCATCTGCGTGCCGTCGGGCATCACCGGTGTCGAGAAGCGTGCCGTACAGGAGGCCGCCGAGTACGCCGGTGCCCGCAAGGCCTACATAATCGAGGAGCCGATGGCGGCCGCCATCGGTGCCGGCCTGCCGATCCACGAGCCGACGGGGAACATGGTCGTCGACATTGGCGGTGGCACCACCGAGGTCGCGGTCATATCGCTCGGCGGAATCGTCGTCAGCCAGTCGATACGCATCGGTGGCGACGAGCTGGACGAGGCGATCATCTCCTTTGTCAAAAAGGAGTACAGCCTTGCCCTCGGCGAGCGGACGGCGGAGGAGATCAAGATCGCCCTCGGCTCGGCGTACGACCTCGAAGAGGAGCTCCACGCCGAGATCCGCGGCCGGGACCTCGTCACCGGGCTCCCGAAAACGGTGGTCACGACCACCGAGGAGATCCGCAAGGCCATCGAGGAGCCGGTCTCAGCCATCGTCGACGCCGTCAAGGTCACCCTCGACCGCACGCCGCCCGAACTGGCGGCGGACATCATGGAACAGGGCATCGTGCTGACGGGCGGCGGCGCCCTCCTGCACGGCCTAGACAGCAGGCTGCAGTCCGAGACCCACATGCCGATCGTCGTTGCTCCGGACCCACTCAACTGTGTCGCCCTCGGCAGTGGCATGTGCCTCGAGGAGTTCGAGGCGCTCAAGCAGGTCCTCATCTCCTCGACCAACCGCTGACCTTTAGAGGTCGCGGTGGCCGGCTCGCGGCGCAACACCAGCCAGCGCCTCACGCTGGTGATCCTGCTGCTCGCGTCGATCACGGTCATCACCGTCGCCTACAAAGGTGAGGCTCGTCACGTCATCGGCTCGGTGAGAAATGGCGCGGCCGACGTCGTCTCACCGCTGCAGCGCGCCGTCGCCTCGGTCCTGCACCCGGTGGGCAACTTCTTTGCCGGGATGGCCGACTACGGCGGAGCGCTCTCAGAGAACCAACGTTTGCAGCTCGAAGTGGGCCAGCTGCGCCGCCAGCTCATCGAGTCCGAGCAGGCCCAAGCCCAGCTCGACCAGTTACGAGCCGAACAGAACCTACCCTTTGCCGACGGGATCCCCGAAGTGCTGGCCCAGGTGATCTCCTCGCCGTCTTCCAACTTCGACGTGACGGTAGAGATCGACCGCGGCACCTCGGACGGCGTCGGGGTGGGGATGCCGGTCGTATCCGGGGTCGGCCTGGTGGGCTCTGTCATCTCGGCGGGCGCGAGCACAGCCGAAGTCCAGGTCGTGACCGATCCGCGTTCGGACGTCGGAGTCCGTTTCGGGAGCGGCAACGTGGCCCTCGCCCAGGGCCAGGGAGAGACCGATCCCCTGCAGCTGCAGGACGTCTCTGAGACCGCCTTTACCTACCGGGGGGCTCCCGTCGTGACGAGCGGGCTCGACGTTGCTGCTTACCCTTCGGGCATCCCCGTCGGTACGGTGTCCTCTGTGCGCCATCCCGGCGGCTCGCTCACTTCAGACGTGCTCGTGACCCCTCTCGTGAACCTCTCCGCCCTGCAGTACGTGGCCGTGCTGCAATGGCTCTCGCCGGCGTGACGACCCGAGGCCAGGCCCCACTCCCAGCGGGAAAGCTGTGACAGGAGCCGCGCAATGAGCCTGCGGATGTGGGCTCGGCTCGCCCTGATCGCATTCGGGGCCATCATCGTCCAGGTCGGCCTGCTGAACCAGGTCGTGGTGTCGGGGGCCCATGCGGACCTGTTCCTCCTTCTCGCCATTTCGGCGGGACTTGTCGCCGGCCCTCAGCGCGGAGCGGCGATGGCGTTCGCGCTCGGCCTCGTCGCCGACGTGTTCGTGCCCACCCCCTACGGGCTGTCCTCGCTTTGCTATGTGCTCGTGGCCTTCGCCGTCGGGCTCGCCACGAGCGTGCTGCCCGGACGTGCGAGCTTCGGCTTCCTGCTTTCGGCGGTCCTGCTCGGCGGGGTCGGTGGGACGCTGCTCTTCGACGGCCTCGGGGTCCTCATTGGCCAGCCCACGGTGCCTTTTCACCAGCTCGCCGTCATCGTCGTAGTCGTCTGCATCGGCTGCATCCTGATGGCCTACCCGGCTTACCGGATCTTCGAGTGGACTGTCGCTGTCGTCCCGGGCGGGCGTCACGAGCCCGGCGCCTTCGCGAGCGGGAGCGCCCGATGAGCGCCCCGGGCGGCGGTGACAAGGCGCCTCATAGCCCCCGAGGGCCTCGCCCGTCTGGGCGAGGGCCTCGTTTCAGCCAGAACAACCAGCAAAGAGGCGTGCAGGCGCCTTACTTCCCTGCTGACGAGGAGACCGACCGCCACCGCAGGATCGTCAGTTCAAGCCCGCTCAAGCGCATCGAGGAGGAGGAGCGTGAGCTGCAGCGGCGCCAGGAGAGCGCACGCTTCGGCCTTCGCCTGACGATCATGGGCCTGGTCGTGCTCGTGGCCTTCTCGGCCGTGGTCGTCCGCCTTTGGTCCTTGCAGGTGCTCCACAGCTCGCACTATCGCGGCGTTGCCCTCGTTTACGAGGAGCAGACCGTGCCGATCACGCCCGCCAGGGGCCTGATCTTGTCTCGGGAGGGGAAGATCCTCGTCGGCGACGAGGTGCTGCCCGTGGTCACCCTCTCGCGCTCCGCGGCCACCCAGGTGGTCATCGGACGGCTGGCCGCCTTGTTGGGAGAGACCGTGTCCGATGTCAATACGGCACTGGAGAACCCGCAGGCGAGCCCCTACCAGCCGGTTCCGATCGCCATAGGTGTCTCTCAGTCGACCATGGTCTACCTGTCTGAGCACGAGAGCCTCTTCCCGGGCGTCGCTGTCACATTCACCGCCGAGCGCACCTATCCCCAGGGCAATACCGCCGCCCAGGTGCTGGGCTATACCGGTGACATCGACGCGAGCGAGCTCGCCGCGCTCCAGAAGTATGGCTACACCGCTAACGACGTCATCGGACAGGCCGGCCTTGAGTCGACCTACGAGCTCTACCTGCGTGGCAAGCCCGGCTCGGAGGTGATAAAGGTCGACGCCCTCGGCAACGCCGTCGGGACGGCGAGCACGACGCCGCCTTTGAGCGGCGACGACCTGGTCCTCAACTTGGACCTGAAGCTGCAAGACACCGTGGAGTCGGCTCTAACGAACCAGATCTCGAACCTGCAGAGCTCGGGTTTGCCCGCCGACGGGGGCGCGGCGGTCGTCCTCGACCCGGAGACCGGCGCCGTCCTCGCCATGGCCTCTGTGCCCACCTATGACCCGTCGTGGTGGGTGGGCGGCATCTCCGACCAGCATTACCAGCTGCTCACGAGTCAGGCAGACCACGACCCGCTGCTCAACCGGGCCATCCAGGGCAGCTGGGCCCCTGGGTCGACGTTCAAGCTGGCGACGGCCACAGCCGCACTGAACGACGGGTTGCTGGGCAAGCTCGGGGACTACATCAACGACCCTGGGTACTACCAGATCCCGCCCCCGTGCAGTGGTCAGTGCACCTACTACGACAACACCAACAACGGCGTCCACGAGGCGGGCCAGGGGACCATCGACTTGCAGGAGGCATTGACCGTCTCGGACGACGTCTTCTTCTACACCCTCGGGGCCGACTACTGGTTCGACTCGGCCGAGTACGGCCGGACTCCGATTCAAGACGTCGCTGCCAAGTACGGCTTCGGGCAGGTGACGGGCGTCGACCTCCCCAATGAGTACGGCGGCCAGCTCGACAGCCCGCGGCTTCGTCAGATGCAGCACGCCGAAGCCCCCCAGGCCTTTCCAAGCAACTATTACGGCGTGGCCGACAACATCGAGATGGCCTTCGGCCAGGGTGAGACCCTAGTCACTCCTTTGCAGGAGGCGGTCGCCTACGGAACTTTCGCCACCGGTGGCACGCGCTATGCCCCTCAGATAGTGAACTCGATCATTTCGCCTACCGGCCGGCTCGTTAAGCGGTTCAAGCCGAGGGTGACAGGTCACGTCTCTCTGCCAGCGAACACCTATCAGCAGATCCTGGCCGGGCTCGAAGGCACTATCTACAATCCGAAAGGGACGGCCTACAGCGCCTTTACGGGCTACACCGGAATGCAGATCGCCGGTAAGACCGGGACGGCGACCGAGAGCTCGAACGCGAACGTCCAACCGACTTCTTGGTTCGTCGCGTTTGGCCCGACGACGAGCACCCCGCGTTATGTCGTCGCCGTCGTCATCGACCAGGCTGGCTATGGTGCTGCGGCGGCGGCGCCGGTGGCGCGGACGATCTTCACGTACTTGAGCGCCCACCCCGTTGGCTCCCCGGTACTCCGTCCCCCTGCGAACGCGCCCTGATCCCGCCGGGCAGAGCTGGTCTAGGACTAAACTCAGCCCCAGGATGACGACACCCAGGACCCTCATAGCGCCGAATTCGGTTACGGCAACGGTCTCGCTGGCTGTCGCGGTCGTAGCCTGCTTCGTCCTGTTCGCTGTCACCGAACGTAGCGTCTCCCCGACTTTCGCGAATCCTCGCGAACGAGACGACAAGGAAAATGTTCTCGCTGTCAATCTCGGCGAAGCGTCCGAGCGCACCGGAGAGGCGACTCTCGGTGGCATAGCTCGACGGTTGCCGCCCGCGCCGCATCTCGGCGCGACCTTTAGAAGGGATCTCCCCGATGTTGGACCCGACGACCGGCCGCCCGGTGGCCGCTCCGGACGCGCCAGATCGCGCGACCGGTGCGACCGAGGCGGCCACCGGCGCTGCGAGCGCCGAGGCTGTTCCCTCGCTGAGCGGCGATGGGAACGTGCCGCTCACCTCTGCCAGGCCGAAAATAGGCGACTCTCGGCCGGCGCCCTCGCTTGCCAAGGCGCCCGAGGCGTCCCCGGCACAACCCGCTAAGGAGCGGGCCAGCCAGCCAGCCCAATCTCGGCAAAAAGAGGGCAGCCGCGCACCCAACGGCGAGGCAAGCGGTGCTTCATCGCGGCGTCGTCGCGGCGGGCGGGGCCGCTCCCGCTCATCTGGCGGGGCCACCTCGGCGGGAGATGGCGAGGGCGTGAGCGCAGAAGCGGCACCTGTTGGGGCGGCGGCGAGCCCGGGCCGGTCGGGTAACGGACGAGTTCTGAGCCCAAAGCCCCTTGAGCGGCTCGAAGCCGACGCCAGCTCCCAGAGGCGGGTCTCGAGAAGAGGCCGTCCCGTTGGCCGTTACCTCATGTGCGTGCACGTCGAGCGCGACGCCACCCAGATCGCCGTGCTCGAGGGCAGGGCGCTCATCGAGCACTTCGTTGCCCGTCCCCAAGACGACGCCAACCAGATCGTCGGGAACATATACCGGGGGCGAGTGAAGAACGTGCTCCCGGGGATGGAGGCGGCCTTTGTCGACATCGGGACTCCGAAGAACGCCGTGCTGTACTGGGGCGACGTCTCCTACGACCGCGACGAAGTGGAACGCCAGACAGGTGCCGATCGCATCGAGCACCTGCTGCGGCCGGGCCAGACGATCGTCTGCCAGGTCACTAAGAACCCCATCGGCCTGAAGGGGGCTCGCCTTACCCAGGAGGTCTCTATCCCGGGCCGATTTGTCGTCCTCGTTCCCGAGTCGAGCACCTACGGCATATCGCGGCGCCTCGACGACAGCGAGCGCCGCAGGTTGCGGCGCATCCTCGACGACGTACGCCCAGATGGTCACGGGCTCATCGTGAGGACAGCGGCGGCGGGAGCTAGCGCCGAGGACCTGCGCCGAGACGTCGAGCAGCTCGTCGGGCGTTGGCGCGACATCGACGAGCGCACACGCAAGCTACCGGCGCCGGCGCTGTTGTACTCCGAGCCCCACATGGCCGTGCGGATAATCCGAGAGGAGCTGACAGACGAGCATCGTTCGGTCCTCATCGACGACCCGGACCTGTTCGCCATAGTGCGCGACTATGTCTCCCAGTTCAACCCCGAACTAGCTGAGCGCGTCGAGCTGTACGACCTGTCGGTCGAGGCACTACCCCTCTTCGAGCGCCACCATGTCCACGAGCAGCTCCACAAGGCGCTGGACCGCAAGGTCTGGTTGCCGTCGGGGGGCTCGCTCATCATCGAGCGCACCGAGGCCTTGACGGTCATCGACGTCAACACGGGCAAGAACGTCGGCTCGTCGAGCCTCGAGGAGACGGTATTCGAGAACAACCTCGAGGCCGCAGAGGAGATAGCCCGCCAGCTGCGCCTGCGCGACATCGGCGGGATCATCGTCATCGACTTCGTCGACATGGAGGTCAAGGCCAACCGCGCCGCGGTCCTCGCTGCTTTCAAGGCGGCCCTGGCCCGAGACAAGACCCCGACCCAGGTCTATGAGATCTCCGAGTTGGGCCTGGTCGAGATGACTCGAAAGCGAGTCGGCGAGGGCCTTGTTGAGGCCTTGTCGGAGACGTGCCCGATGTGCAGCGGCCGGGGGATCATCTTCCCCGATCAGCTGAGCTGAGTACTGCGCTATCGTTGCCGACATATGTACGCGGTAATTGACACAGGCGGCAAACAATCGCGCGTTCAGGTCGGCGAGCAGCTCGAGGTCGAGTTGCTCAGCGCCGCCCCGGGTGACGAGGTGAGTTTCGCGCCCAAGCTCGTTGTAGACGGCGACCGGATCGTGACAGAACGCGGCCCGCTCGAAGCCTCGAATGTCACCGGTCGGGTCATCGGCCTCGCCAAAGGGCCCAAGATCGTCGGCTTCACCTACAAGGCGAAGGCACGCGGTCGGCGCCGTTACGGCCACCGGCAGCATTACACCACCGTCGAGATCACAGCTATCGACACGCCCGCCGCCGAGGCGGCCTCCGGCGCGCAGGCAAAGGACTGAGGAGAGGCATTCATGTCAAAGACCAAGGGTGGTGGCTCCACCCGCAACGGCCGCGACTCGAACGCCCAACGACTCGGCGTGAAGGTCTTCGACGGCACGGCGATCTCGGCCGGCACCATCGTCGTCCGCCAGCGCGGCACGCACTTTCACCCGGGACACAACGTCGGTCGGGGCAAGGACGACACCTTGTTCGCCACGGCTGACGGCAAGGTGAAGTTCGGCTCACGTCACGGCCGGCGCCTCGTGGACGTCCTTCCCCTCGAGGACTGACGCCCGACGCCAGATGGTCGGCGTCCTCGGCAAGGGCTCACTGCTCGTCGCCTCGCCAACTCTTGTTGATCCAAACTTCTATCGCAGCGTCGTGTTCATCCTCGCCCACGATGACGACGACGGGTCTCTCGGCGTCGTGCTCAACAGGCCGAGCCCAGTCCCAGTCGAAGAGATCGTCCCCGGCTGGGGCAACCTTGCCGCCTCCCCGTCGGTACTGTTCATCGGCGGCCCGGTACAGCCGAGCGCGGCCATCTGCATCGGACGCACCGAGCTCCCAGAGACGGCGGAGGCCGCCGGCTTCGCCCCTCTGTTCGGCACGCTCGGCACGGTCGACCTGCACGAGGATCCGATCGACGTCCCTGTCGCCCTCGCCGAGGTACGGGTGTTCACCGGCTACGCCGGCTGGGGACCGGGCCAGCTCGCCGATGAGATCGGTACAGGTTCCTGGCACGTGCTCACGGCCGAGAACAATGACGTCCTCTCCGACGACCCGGGAGGGCTCTGGGCCAGGGTGCTTCGGCGCCAGGGCGGCTGGTTGGCCGTGCTCTCGCTCTATCCGGCGGACCTGTCATCGAACTGACCCGCGCGTGAGGCCCTGAGATGGCGTCACCTTTTGTCGACGAGTCCCAGGTCCACGTCAAAGGCGGCAACGGCGGGGCGGGGGCGGTCTCGTTCCGCCGGGAGGCGCACGTGGCAAAGGGTGGTCCCGACGGCGGCGACGGCGGCCGGGGCGGGAGCGTCTATTTCGAGGCGACGACGAACCTCGCGTCGCTGCTCAGCTTTGTCGACCATCCCCACCGGCGTGCCGGGGACGGTGGCCACGGAGGCGGCAAGAAGCGCCACGGCCGCAACGGTGACGACCTAATCGTGCCCGTCCCGGTCGGCACCATCGTCCACCACCAAAACGGTGACGTCCTCGCGGACCTCACCTCTGCCGGTGACCGTTACCTAGCTGCGGCAGGGGGTAGGGGTGGGCGCGGGAACGCCCGTTTCATGAACAACCGCCTGCGCGCCCCCGCTTTCGCCGAGCAGGCTGAGCTAGGCGAGGAATTCTGGCTGAACCTCGAGCTCGAGCTGATGGCTGACGTGGCCCTCGTTGGCTTTCCCAACGCCGGCAAGTCCACCCTTGTCTCCACGGTCTCGGCTGCCAAGCCGAAGATCGCCGACTACCCGTTCACCACTCTCGAACCGCACCTCGGCGTCGTCCGCGTGGGCACCAGGAGCCGCGAGGACTCCGACGCCGTGGAATTCGTCATCGCCGACATTCCCGGCCTGATCGAGGGCGCGTCCGAAGGGCGCGGTCTCGGCCACAAGTTCCTCCGCCATGTCGAGCGCGCCCGGGTGCTGCTCGTCCTCGCCGACCTTGGCGAGGACGAGGGCAGGCAGCCGGCCGAACAGGTCCGGGTTCTACTTGACGAGCTCGGCCGCTACCGCCCCGAGCTCTTGGACCGCCCCCGCCTCGTCGTCGGCTCGCGGGCCGACAGGCGACCGCTTGAGCCCGGCGCTTTGCCGGACGGTCTCGATCTCGAGGTCTCGGCTGTGACGCGCACGGGCCTCTCCCAGCTGCTCGGCCGGCTCGCCGCCCTCGTGGAGGAGGCGCGCGCCGCCATGCCAGCACCTCTGCACACCGCCGTCGTGCACCGCCCCGAGCCCGAAGGCGTGACGGTGACAAGGCAGGGGTCCGTCTTCGTCGTCCAAGGGCGCGAGGCGGCACGGGCCGTGGCCGTCTCCGACCTTACGAACTCGGACGCACTCGAGCACGTCCATCGCCGTCTGAAGCGCATCGGCGTCGACAAGGCCCTGTCGCGCGCTGGAGCACGCGACGGGGACGCGGTGCGCATCGGCGAGCTCAACTTCACCTACGAGTCCGAGGGCGGGGCGCTGTGATCGTCATCGCCAAGATCGGCACGAGCTCGGTTACGGCCGAGGACGGTTCGGTCGACACCGCCGCGGTCGCCAAGCTCTGCCGCGAGGTGGCGGGCCTGCGCCGAGACGGGCACGCCGTGGTCGTGGTCACTTCCGGCGCTGTCACTGCGGGTGTGGCCGCTGTCGGCCCGCTCGCTGAGCACGAGCGCGATCCGATGACGATGCAGGCCTTGTCTGCCATCGGCCAGCCCCGGCTCATGCGTGTCTACGAGGACGCCCTCAAGGCCGAGGGCCTGCTCGCCGGCCAGGTGCTGCTCGCGCCGTTGGACTTTGCCCACCGCCAGCGTTACCTGCACGCCAGGGCGACATTCACAAGGTTGCTGGAACTCGGGGTTGTCCCGATCGTGAACGAGAACGACGCCATTGCCGACGACGAGATCCGCTTTGGGGACAACGACCGTCTGGCAGCCCTCGTCGCCCACTTGCTGCGGGCAGATGTCCTTATCCTTTTGACCGATACCGCCGGACTGCTGAGCGCGGACCCGCGGCGTCATGCCGGGGCGACGCTCATCGAGGAGGTCACCGAGATCGACCGCGAGCTCGAGGAGGTGGCTGGCGGGCCAGGCAGCTACAAGAGCCGGGGCGGCATGTCATCCAAGCTCGCCGCCGCCAAGATGGCGGTCTGGTCCGGTTCCAAAGTGGTGATCGCCTCTGCCCAGCGAGAAGGCGTTCTCGCCGATTGCCTGGCCAGCCAGGCGGGGGTGGGGACGATCTTCCTCCCGCAACGCCGCACGCTCGGGGCCCGCAAGCTCTGGATCGCCTTCGCCCTTCGCCCGGGTGGCACAATCGTCGTTGACGAAGGTGCCCGCCGCGCCGTCGTCGAGCGGCACAAGTCCTTGCTGCCTGCCGGCGTGCTCGCCGTCGAGGGCAGCTTTGAGGCCGAGGACGCCGTCGAGATCGTCACGAGCGACCGAGTGATGTTCGCCAAGGGCATCGCCAGACTCGGATCCGCCCGATCAGTCGAGTGGGTCGGGCGCCAGACGGGCGATCTGGCCGATGACCTTCCCCACGAGGTCGTTCACCGAGACGATCTCGTCGTCCTCTAGCCTCGCTCCGGCGGGCCTGGTACAGGTCCATTAGCGTGGAAATTCTTCTCGAGCTGACCGGGAGGTCACAAAGGTGCCCGATCGATTCGTGGCGACAGACAGCGAGGGTGTGCAGCACCACGACGGCCTTCGCACGCAGTGGCCGCTGCCCATCTTGGAGGCGGGCGGTTGGCTGCCCGGAGACGTCGTCGAGGCTGACGAGCACGGGCCAGTCATCTTCGCGGCCGACCAGTTGCTCGACGAGCTCGGCGAGCGGGTTTTTGCCGCCGAGTTCATCGGTGACTCTCCCTCGGCGCGCCTTGTTGCCGGCACCTACTGGTCCGAGCTGACAGCCGCCAAATTCGCCCTTGACTGCGTCGAGCACGTCTTGAGCATCGTCCCGGGCAGCGCCGAGGCAGAGCTGCCCGGCGGCGGCACGCTCGGCCCGATCATCGCCTTGGCCCGCCAGTACCTCTCCGACGGTGAGGGTGCCGACACGCAAAGGCTCGGCTTCGTGGCCCGCATCGCGGCCGCTAGGCGCCTGCGGCGGGAAAGCACTGCGATCGGCGATGCCGCCTTTACGGCTGCCACTCAGGCCGAGGGCAAGGGCGTCGACATCTGGAGCGACCCGGCGTGGGAGACCCTGGCTGCCGCACGAGACGCCGTGCTGGCCGCGGTGGAGGCTGTTCGCCACGTCGCTCTACCTTTCCTGGCCGATCGTGAGACACGTCGCTACGAAGCGCGCGAGGAGAGAAAGTCGGCCGACGTCGACGAGGTGGACACGCCCTGGGGCCGGTTCTCCGTCGGGGGCGGAGGACTCAAGTACGTCCCATCGTGGGTCTCGGCCCGTGACGCGGCCGAACGCTCCCGCCAGGCGGCAGCCGACCTCGGGGGAGCCCAGGCAGGCGAGGCGGAGCGGGTCTGGCAAGTCGCCCGCCTCCTCGAGCGGCTCGGAGTCGAATAGCCACAGCCCTGCGCCGGTAACCTGCAGGCCATGTCGACCGTCCCTCTCGCCGATCTCGCCAGGCGCGCGAAGGTTGCAGCCCGCCTCATCGCCACGTTGCCCTCTGCGGTAAAGGACGAGGCGCTCGTGCTGGCCGCGGACCGGCTGAGCAGTCGGTCAGACGAGATCCTGAGCGCGAATGCTGCCGATGTCGCCCGATCAGAGACCTCAGGCGCCTCGCCCACCGTCGTCGACCGGCTCCGCCTCTCGGAGGCCCGCGTCGCCCTTATGGCCGACGGGCTCCGGTCCGTGGCCGCCCTGCCCGATCCGGTGGGGGAGGTGGTCGAGGGCTACGTGCGACCCAATGGTCTTCGTGTCGAGAGGGTACGTGTTCCTCTCGGGGTCGTGGGGATCATCTACGAGAACCGCCCCAACGTGACCGCTGACGCAGCCGCCCTCTGCCTCAAGTCCGGCAATGCCGCCTTCCTGCGTGGTTCCGCGGGGGCGCTCGAGACCAACCGCGTCATCGCCGCAGCGCTCCGCCAGGCGGTCGAGAAGGCGGGGCTGCCTGCTGACGCCGTTGTTCTCGTCGAGGACACCTCCCATGAGACCGCCGTCGAGTTCGTCCGCCTGCGCGGCATGATCGACTGCCTCATCCCCCGTGGGGGGCCGGCCCTGCTCGCAATGATCCTCGAGAACGCCACAGTCCCCTACGTGCTCGACGGGGACGGTAACTGCCACGTCTACGTCGATGCCGCGGCCGATCTCGCCATGGCTGGCCGCATCGTCCAAAACGCCAAGATGCAGCGGCCGAGCGTGTGCAACGCGGCTGAGACCCTGCTTGTCCACAAGGACGTCGCCGACGAGTTCTTGCCCGAGATGAGCCGGACGCTTTCAGGCGTCGTCCTCGCCGCCGATGAACGCGCCCGCCCGCTGCTTCCAGGCTCGCGGCTCGCCACCGAGGCGGACTTCGCCACCGAGTTCCTTGCCCTCGAGCTTGCCGTTGGCGTCGTCGACGACCTCGACGCAGCGATTTCCCATATCGCCCGCTACGGCTCGGGCCACTCAGAGGCGATCGTCACCTCCGACCTTGTGGCCGCGACCCGCTTTGTCCGCGAGGTCGACGCGGCCGCCGTTCTCGTCAACGCCTCGACCCGCTTTGTCGACGGGGGAGAGCTCGGCCTTGGCGCAGAGGTTGGCATCTCGACCCAGAAGCTGCACGCCCGCGGCCCGATGGGACTGCGAGCGCTCACCTGCGTCAAGTACGTCATCTACGGCGAAGGCCAGACCAGGTCGTGACGAGCCCGCCTGGGGCCGATCAGGCTCGTTTCGCGTCGCTCGAGCAGGTGCGCGAGGGGCTTGGTGCTGTCGGGTACCTGGCCGACGACGGCCTGTCGGGCGTGGTCTTTTTGGCCGACCGGCTCGCCAAGCCCGTCTTGGTCGAAGGCCCTGCCGGTACCGGCAAGACCGAGCTCGCCAAGGCCACGGCCGCCTTCTTAGGTGCCCGGTTGATCCGGTTGCAGTGCTACGAGGGGCTCGACGAGGCAAAAGCCCTCTATGAGTGGAACTACAAAAAGCAGCTGCTGCGTATCCAGGTGGAAAAGGGGAGCGAGGACGCCGGGCTCGCTAGACCACCGGGATGGGAGTCGCTCGAGGAGGACCTTTTCTCCGAGGAGTTCCTCCTCGCCCGCCCGCTGTTAGAGGCGATCCGGGCCACCGATCCCGTCGTGTTGTTGGTCGACGAGGTCGACCGACTCGAGATCGAAACCGAGGCCCTCTTGCTGGAGGTGCTGTCGGACTACCAGGTCTCGATCCCCGAGCTCGGCACTATCCGCGCCGTGCAGATCCCCCTTGTCTTCCTTACCTCCAACAACACCCGGGAGCTGTCGGAAGCATTGAAGCGCCGCTGCCTGTTCCTCCACCTCGACTACCCCTCGCTCGAGCGGGAACGGGCCATCGTGCTCGCCAAGGTTCCCGGCGTCACCGGCAACCTCGCCGACCAGGTCGCCCGCATCGTCCGTTCGCTGCGGTCCTTGGACCTCAAAAAGCACCCTTCCATCTCCGAGACGATCGACTGGGCTCGGACGCTGGTCCTGCTCGGCATCGAGTCAGTCGACGCCGAGACGGCGGTGGCGACCTTGCCCATTTTGCTCAAGTACCGCTCGGACATCGACGTCGCGGCCAAGGAGCTCGCCGTGGCGTCGGGGTATTGAGAGCGGTGCAGCGGCCCGGTCGCTAGTGCTCGACGTCCTCCTCGGCTTTGTGGCCGAGCTGCGCCGGGCAGGTCTTCCCATCTCGGTGTCCGAGGAGGCCGACGCGGCAGAGGCGATTGCCCAGGTGCCACTCGAAGACCGCCAGGCGGTCAAGTTCGCTCTCGGTGCCACCTTGGTCAAGTCCGCCAGCCATTGGCGCGCCTTCGACACAGCTTTCGAGGTCTACTTCTCGATGCGCGGACCGCAGTTCTCCCTCAACACGGAGTTGGTTTCACCGGGCAAGGCCGACGAGGCAGCGGAACTCTCAGTCGAGCCGCCCGCGGGCGGGGATGCGGGCGGTGCCCAGCCTGTCAGCGCTGAAGAGCTGGCGGCGCTTCTCTTTCGGGCGCTTCGAGACGGGGACTCGGCGTTGCTCAGCGCCATCGCTCGCCTCGCCGTGGCGAGATACGCCGCCATGGAACCGGGGCGCCCCGTTGGGGGCACCTACTACCTTTACCGCACGCTGCGGGGTCTCGCCCTCGATAACGTCCTCGCCCGCCTCGTCGCCGAGGCGCGCGCCCAGGCGGTGGGCGAGGTGCTTGAGGACGACGCGGGCGGGGCCGTCCTCGCCGGGCGCAGCGCCGGACAACTCAGCGGTCTTGAGGAACGACTCCTAGAAGACGAGTACAACGCCCGCATCGAGGAGCTCAAGGCCGAGATCGAGGCCGAGATCCGTCGCCGTCTCGTGGCCGACAGGGGAGCCGAGGTGCTTGCCCGGAGCCTGCGCAAGGCGCTTCCCGAAGACGTCGAGTTCATGCACGCCAGTCGTGAGGAGCTCGTGGCGATGCGCAAGGCGATCGCGCCCCTCACGCGCAAGCTCGCCACGCGCCTTGCTCGCAAGCGTCGCCACCTGCGCCGGGGGGCGCTCGACTTCCGCGCGACGATGCGCCACTCCCTCTCCTACGGCGGGGTGCCAGTCGAGCCCCGCTTTAAGCACCCCAATCAGGCCAAGCCGGAGATCTGGGTGATCGCGGACGTCTCGGGCTCGGTGGCCGCCTTCGCCCGCTTCACACTGCATCTCGTGCACGCAATCTCCTCTCAGTTCTCCCGCGTGCGCAGCTTCGTGTTCATCGACGGCATCGACGAGGTGACGGGCATTTTCGAGCGGTCCGAGACTGTCAGCGAGGCCATCTCCCGCGTGAACGTCGAAGCCGACGTCGTCTGGGCGGACGGCCATTCCGACTACGGGCACGCACTCACGGTCTTCTTTGAGCGCTGGGGGCCAGAGATCGGGCCGGAGGCGAGCATCCTGCTGCTCGGCGACGGGCGCAACAACTACCACGCGGCACAGGCGTGGGTCATCCGGGAGCTTCACCACCGGGCGCGACGGGTGTTCTGGCTCAACCCAGAGCCGCGCTCATACTGGGGCAGCGGTGACTCGATCGTCGAGCAATACGCTCAGTACTGCGACGCCGCCTACGAGTGCCGCAACCTGCGCCAGCTCGAAGCTTTCGTCGAGCACCTCGCCTGAGCTCGCAGTCGGGCGCCGGACCGGCCCGGAGAGCCCGCGTTTGGCAAGGTATCGTTTGGGTCATGACGATCGCACCCGAGCGACGCTTCGCGCCCGAACGCCAGATCGCCGCGGGGACGCGCCTTGTCATCGTGCGCCACGGCGAGGCGGTTAGCAACGCCGAGGACATCGTTGCCGGCCATCTCGGCTGTACCGGGCTCACCGAGCGGGGCCGGTTACAAGTTGCCGCCCTCGCCCGTCGCATCGAGCGGACCGGCGAGCTAAAAGGGGCGACGGCGCTTTACTCGAGCGTGCTGCGACGTGCTGTCGAGACGGCCGAGATCCTTCGCCCCTTTTTGGGCGAGGTCACCTACACCGCCGAATGTGGGCTCTGCGAGCGTCACCCGGGCGAGGCGGACGGCCTGAGCTGGGCCGAGTGCGACAGGCGCTACGGGCGCCGCCTCCCCGGTGAGGACCCTTACCGTCCCCTGTCTCCTGGCGGGGAGAGCTGGCTCGAGTTCTTGGACCGGGCCGAGGAGGCCCTCTACCGCGTGGCGGCGGACCACCCGGGCGAACTGGTCGTGATCGCGTGTCACGGAGGCGTCGTCGACGCCTCGCTCATACGTTTCCTCGGCCTGCCTGCCCACGGCGGCCTGGTGCGCTTTTTCCCCGACAACGCCTCTGTGACCGAGTGGGCCTTCACGGGGGCCCGGTGGTGGCTCGTCAGGTTCAACGACGCCGCCCATCTCGATGCCACGGGCCCCGAGCAACCGGGCCTGCGCATAACTGGCTCTACGCGACCAACTGGGGTGAGTGAGCCCGCATTGTCGTAGCCGGATGAGCGTCCCATTTGATGCCACCGCAGTGCAAGAGGACGCGTAGGCGGTAGTTGCGGAAGCTCTTGAAGCCGTGCCCACAGCGCTTGATCTTCTTCACGAGCAGGTTCATCGCTTCGGTCGGTCCGTTCGAGGCGCCGGTCAAGTGATGAGCGAGGATCTGGGTGCGCCAGCGCTTCAAGGTGTTGCCGAGCGAGACGATCTCGTCGACCTCATCAGCTAGACAACCTGCGATCACCCGGTCGAGCAAGAGTGCGGCCTCGTTCGGGTCATCGGTGAGATAGACGTCACGCAGGTACTCCTTGGCAAGCCAGGCGCCGAGGACTTCGTCGTCGGGATCGCCGAGGCGAAGCCCGAGGGCCATCCGGTCGACGCCTCTTTGGTTGAGCCGCTCCGAGCCTGTCAGCAGTACCCGACGGATCTTGTAGAGCGGGTCGTCCTTGCGGCCGCGGTGGCCCAAGAGCTCGTTTTGCACCCTGCGGCGCACGAGGTCGACACAGCGGTTCCCAGCCGCCACGACATGGAAGGGATCGGCCACCTGGCGGGCGTGGTCGAGATGGGGGTGGAGCCCGGAACGGTAGCCCTCGTGCAGGTCGCAGGCGACGGTCCTAATGCCGGCCAAGAAGGCGTCGTCTTTGGCTGACAGCCAACGCGAGACGTCGATCGCCCGGTTTCCCTCGATCATGTCGATGAGCACGCGTCGTTCGAGATCGACAAGTCCCGTGACATACATCGTCGGGTGCTCGGCCTTCGCCTTCAAGAACGCCGTCTCGTCGATGCCGAGTGAGTTCACCTCCTCAACCCGGCCCGGGTCGTCGACAAGCGGTATCCCGTAGTCGCGCACCGCCGACATCACCGTCGCCCAGGAGACACCGAGCCAGCGTGCGAGCGAGGCGACAGATCGCGCCTCTTGGCCGACGGCACACGTGCACTCACGTCCTGCCCGTGCCGAAAGCACACGACGATCGGGGAGCTCGTCCGAGCGCTCGGTCCAGGTCTGCTGCGGACAATCAGGGTCCGGGCAAGTGAAGCGCCGCTTGGACCAGACGAGCCGCACGCGGTGGTTGAACGCCGGCAGGTCCCTGATCAACACCCGGAGCCGGTCCTTTGTCCTCGCGATCACCCCGCAGGAGGGACACCCCGCCACCCGGCGGATCGTTTCGATGCCCACGAGCAGCTCATCGCCGTCCTCGGTCACCGCCAGCACCCTGAACCCGGGCAGTCCCAACAACGCGTCGTCGAATTCGGTACCGTCACCCATGGCGGGGGTCTCCCTCTCTCGAAGCTTTGGACAGCCACGAGAATGGCGAGGCCCCTTGCCGCGCCGGTGGATACCTATCCGGCGCGGTCGAGTTGTTCACGCGCCCCAGTTCGTTGAGAAGAGCCGCATAACTGCGCCTTTGTGGGTGCGTCTCGAGCAGCCCGGCCTGACCGCCTTCGCCTGAGGCGTCGCGACCTCAGCAGGCGTAGTCGGGGTCGAAGGGGTAGTTGTTCGGCCCGGGCGTCTCCTGCAAGAGCCAGGTATCCCCCCCGGCAAAGGCGTACTTGGCGGTGCAGTACGGGGCGAGGGTGGAGGGGGGCCAGTAGCCGTAGTTGGCCGGATAGGGCGGTGAGGTCCAGTAGGCGCCCGCCACCCAGATGGGGATCTGCGGGCCCGAAGGGACATAGCCCCCCGTGATGCCCTGCCACTGAACAGCTGTCGAGTAGATGCCGGCTGTCACTTTCTCAGAGTGGAGGTAGTCGAGCGCGCCCTGGATGGTGAGCGAGTTGAGGGTCTGGTCACAGGACCAGTACTGCCCGCAGAGGTCGTTCTCGATGTCGAGCCACCACATCGGCGACGAGGCTCCTTGCGATGCCGCATAGGACATGGCCAGCTGGGCGGAGTTGTAGCCATAGTTGTAGGCGAGGCAGCTCGCCTGCTTTTGGCCCGAAAAGCTCGTGCAGTCGCCGTCTGGTCCCTGCTGGTCGATGGTGTCGGACGAGGTGGGGGAGTTGAGGAACATGTACAGGTCGTAAGGGGCGCCGTTTGTCCCCTTTGCAGCCTCGGCCCACTGCACCTCGGCCCGAAGGCACGGGTTCGGGGCGCCGACAGCCCAGCCGTCGACCCCGACGATGGCGATGGTGTAGTCGCCCGTTCCCGACGGGTAGGAGGGCGCCCCGGGGAGCGGGACGGTGTCTGATGAATGCGCCCCTTTGCACTGGGGCCAGTTGATGTCGTAGCCGAAAGATCCGCTCGGGTACTGCAGGGGCGAGGTGCTCGTCACAGGCATGGCGGCGATGGCTGTGACAGGCGCCGCGCCTTGCAGCTTGGCGAGCGAACCGCGTTCTTCGGCCGCCCCGAGGCTGACGACGGTGCCGTTCTCCTCGGCTTCCCAGTCCCCGGTACCGTCCGGTGTGACCGCCATGCTCACCACGGGCGACTTGGTTTTGACAGGCGCAAGGGGAGCCAGGCGGACAGCGTCGCCGAAGTGGGCCAGGTTCCCGTTCGCCCTCGCCAGCCAGTAGCCACCTCCGTCGGGCGTGGTGGCGATGGCGACGACTGCCTGGCCGGTCGAGCCAACGCCCACTGAGCCGAAGTTGGGGGCGTCCCCGAAGTTGAAGACCTGGCCCGATCGGCAGGCGATCCAGTAGCCCTGGCCGTCCGGAGTGCCGACGATGCCCACGACGCGGCCCGTGAAGGGCTGTTTCAGGGAACCGTAGGCCCCGGCGTCACCGAAATGGAGCACCCGGCCGTGCTCGGTGACGAGCCAGTAACCCCCACCGTCGGGTGTGGTGGCGGCGGCCACGACCGGGTCCTGGCGAACCCTGCCGCCGGCGGATCCTTCGGGCTTTGCGTCGCCGAAGGCGAAGACGCTGCCATCGGCACCGACGAGCCAGTAGCCCTTGCGGTCAGGCGTCGGCAAGAGGGCGACGATGGGGGCGGTCAGGTGCTTGCCGTAGGCAGAGCCGTAGTAGGCGGCCTTGCCGAGGGCGGCCACCTTGCCGTTTGCCTCGGCGAGGTCATAAGAGAGGGTGTCGGGCGATGGAGGGACGATGCCGGCGATGGCGCTCACGGGGGTCGTGACGCCCCATAGCGAGCCGTGGGGGGTGGCGGTACCGATGTTGAGGACCGTGCCGTCCTGCTCGGCCAGCCAGGCCCCCGTTTCCTGCGGGGTGACGGTGAAACCGATCACGGGAGAGGCGAGCTTCACCGTGGCACTAAGGGCGAGCTCGGGCGCATCGCCGAAGGCGAACACCTTCCCGTTCGCAGCCGCAAGCCAGTAGCCGCCACCGTCTGTCGTCGCCGCCATGGCAACGATGCGACCACTCGGGGCGGGTCCGGCCGCCGGGTAGGCCACGGCGTCGCCGTAGGGAAAGACGGCTCCGCTGGTCGTGGCTATCCAGTAGCCCTTGCCGTCGATCGTGGACACGATCGCGACGGCACTTCCCATCGAGGTCGTCGAGACCTGGCCGTAGTTCTTGGCGTCGCCGAAGGCAAGGACGTGGCCGAGACTTGTCACCATCCAGTACCCGCGGTCGTCAGGCGTGGCGGCTGCGGCCACGACGGGAGAGGACCGCACCGCGCCGCCGGCATCGCCCTCGTATTGGGCGTCGCCGTAAGGAAAGACGCTGGCGTCGGCCCCGATCAGCCAGTAACCCTTGCGGTCGCTCGTGGCCAGTAGGCAGACGATGGGCTGCACGAGGTGGACCCCGTAGGCAGAACCGTAATAGGCGGCCCCTCCGAGGGACTCCACCTGCCCGTTGGTCTGGGCGAGGTCATAGGCAAGCGTCGTGTTCGAAAGCACGACGATGAGGGCGATCGAGTTCACGGGCGAGGTCTTTTTGACGCCTGTCAATGAGGCGTGCGGGGCGGCCGTGCCGAGGTTCACGACGGTGCCGTTGTCCTCGACGAGCCAGGCTCCGGTACCGCCGGCGGCGATCGCTATGGCCGCGACCGGCGAGGCCACCTCCAACGGCAGCTTCGGCTCGAGGTCAGGGGCGTCCCCGAAGCTGTACATGGTCCCGTCCGCTGCAACCAGCCAGTAGCCGCCCCCGTCGGGCGTGGTGGCCATAGCCGCGATCGTGTTGCCGGACAGGCTCGAGCCGACCGGGCTGTAGGTCTCGGCGTCACCGAAGTTGAAGACCGATCCGGTGCTCGTGGTGATCCAGTACCCCTTGGCGTCCGATGTCGGCTCGATCGCGATGACGAGGCCAGTGAACGGCGGGGAGACGGACCCATAGTTGTTCGCGTCCCCGAAGGCCAAGACCTGGCCGGTCGAGGTGACAAGCCAGTAACCGCCCCCGTCGGGCGTCGTGGCCGCAGCCACGACCGGGTCCTGCCTCACGGCACCGCCGGCGCCTCCCTCATAGCGGGCATCGCCGAAGGCGAACACGCTGCCGTCGGCCCCAACCTGCCAATACCCCTTGTGATCAGGCGTGGGCACCAGGGCAACGATCGGAGCGATGAGGTGGCGGCCGAAGACCGATCCGTAATAGGCGCCGCCCGCAATTGGCTCCACGACGCCGTCGGTCTCGCCGAGGACGTAGCCGAGCTCGACCGTGGCCGGCGAAGCCTCGCTCGAAGACACCGGCTCCGGGCTGGTGCCGGCATCGTCAAAGCGGCCGGTGAGCGCCGTCGCCCCTCCGGGCTCGACGGGGGCGGCTCGCTCGGAGCCTGCGAGGGCGATTCGTCCCACGGCGTGAGGAGTACGGCGCGAGGAGGCAGCGGCCTCGCTCGAGCTGAGCAGCGAAGTCGTCCCGAGGACGATCCCGAAGGCGAGGACCAGCACGCAAGATGCCCGCAGACGACCCAAACGGCCCGGCCTTTGGGCAGGAAGGCTTACGCGAGGACCAGGAGACTCAAAGTGCACTGTAGAGCACTATCGTCATAATCTCACAAGTCTTGACCCGACAGGCCAGCAATCGGGCGCTCTATCCCCGCAGGAGCTCGGCGACCCGGAAGGCAAGATCGGTAGATTGGCGGGCATTGAGGCGTGGGTCGCACGTCGTTGTGTAGCGCAGCGGCAGCTGTTCCTCGATGATGCCGCCTATGCCACCGAGGCACTCGGTGACATCGTCGCCGGTCAGCTCGATGTGGACCCCGCCCGGCCAGGTCCCCTCAGACCTGTGAACGGCGAAGAAGCCCTGGATCTCGCCGAGCACGTCGTCAAAGCGCCGCGTTTTGCGGCCCGACTCGCTCACAAAGGTGTTGCCATGCATCGGGTCGCATACCCAGGCCACGGGGTAGTCGGCGGCGACGACGGCTCGGATTAGCTGCGGGAGGGTGGAGCGGACCTTGTCGACGCCCATGCGCGTGACAAAGCTCAGCCTGCCGGGCGCTCGGGCGGGGTTGAGCTTCTCGCACAGGGCCACAACCTCCTCAGGTGTGGCGGTCGGCCCGAGCTTGACCTCCACCGGGTTGCCAATGCCGGTGGCGAACTCGACGTGGGCGCCCTCGAGGTCCCTCGTACGCTCTCCGATCCAGACGAGGTGGGCGGAGCAGTCGTACCAGTCACCGGTGAGCGAGTCCTTCCGCGTGAGCGCTTCCTCGTACTCGAGCAGCAGCGCCTCGTGGCTAGTGAAGAAGTCGACCTGATGAATCGTCGAGTCGGCCGTGAGGTCGACCCCGCAGGCGTTCATGAAGCGCAGGGCCCGGTCGATCTCCTCGGCGATCGCCTCGAAGCGACGCCCCTCAGGGCTCGTTGCGAGGAACTCGAGGTTCCAAGAATGCACCTGGGAGAGGTCGGCAAAGCCCCCCTTGGTGAATGCGCGCAGCAGGTTCAACGTCGAGGCCGACTGGTGGTAAGCGCGCAGCATGCGGCGAGGGTCCGGCACCCGTGCGGCTTGTGTCTGGCCGTCGTCGTTGATTATGTGCCCTCGGAAGACGGGCAGCTCCAAGGAGCCGACCAGCTCTGTGGGCGACGAGCGTGGCTTGGCGAACTGTCCGGCGATGCGCCCGAGCTTTACGACCGGGACCCCCGAGCCGTAGGTGAGCACCACAGCCATCTGCAAGATGACCTTGAGCTTGTCGCGGATGCCATCGGCTGAGAAGTCGTCGAACGACTCGGCGCAGTCCCCGGCCTGGAGGAGAAAGGCTCTGCCGTTGGCGACCTCCGCCAAGGCGCGGGTGAGCCTGCGGGCTTCGCCAGCGAAGACGAGGGGTGGTTGCTTGGCGAGCTCTGCCAGGACTTCCGCGTAGGCGGCCGGGTCAGGCCATGGGGGCTGTTGGGCTGCCGGGAGGCCACGCCAGGAGGCCGGGTGCCAGGCCGAGGCTTGACCCGCACGCTCGCTTGGCATGCCGGGCGTGAACTGGCTTGTGCCGTCGACGAGGTCCTTGTTCAATGAGTCCGAGGTGGTGCTCACTGCACCAGCGTACGCAGGCGTGACGGCTGGGCTCTCGCGCGGAGCTCGGACCCTCGACAGCGCCGTCTCTGGCCCGGTCCTCCCGCTCGCTACGCTTCGACGGTGCGCGGCCCCCTGCGAATCGGCATCCTCGGTGGGACATTCGATCCCGTGCACGTCGGCCATCTCGTCGCCGCGGTGAACTCCCGCCATGAGCTGGGCCTCGACCGCGTTCTCCTCGTGGTCGCAAACGAGCCCTGGCAGAAGGTCGCGAGCAGGCCGGTCACCCCCGCCCTCGAACGCCTGGCTCTTGTCGAAGCGGCCGTCGAAGGGGTGAACGGACTTGAGGCGAGCGGGATCGAGATCGAGCGGGGAGGACCCTCCTACACCGCAGATACCGTGGCTGAGCTGGAGGCGACCTGGCCCGGGGCCGAGCTGAACCTGATCGTTGGCGCGGACGCCGCCGCCGGCCTTGCCGGCTGGGAGCGCTTGGAGGAGGTCCGGTCCAAGGTTGTACTTGTCGTTGTCAACCGCCCCGGGACCACCATTGACCCTTCGGGCCCGTCGAGTCCGCTTGAGGGCTGGAATTGCCGCATGGTCGAGGTGCCGGCGCTGGAGATCTCCAGCACGGACCTGCGCGACCGGGTCATGGCAGGACGGCCCCTAGACTTTCTCGTACCAATGGCAGCTATCCGCGTTATCCGTGAGCACGGCCTGTACCCTGTGACGAGATGAGCCGCTACGGGATGCTCAGGTTCGCTTCGAAAGAGGCGTCCGGTCCTGTGGCAGGTTTTGCCGGCGGGCGCTTGCGTGGCTCGGTCTGCGCCTGGCAAAGGTTCTGCTGGTCGCGTTGAGCCTCGATAGCGTCTTGGTCGCGGCGGGGGCAGCCTCGTCGAAGACCGATGACCCGACAGTCGTGCTTGATGTCGGCGAGCTGCTCGGCATCACGGACCACTTCGTAATCACGAGCGGGAGCAACGCGCGCCAGGTGCGCACGATCGCCGAAGAAGTCGAGATGCGCGTGAAGGCTCAGGGCGGCGGTTCTCCCCGCTGCATCGAGGGCCTTCAAGACGCCCGCTGGGTGCTCCTCGACTACGGCCAGTTCGTCGTCCACGTCTTTTTGGACGAGGCGCGGCATTTCTACAACCTCGAGCGGCTGTGGTCCGACGCCCCTCGGGTCGAAGAGCCCTGGCCGCGGGCCGAGCGCGTCGAGATGGAGAGCTGAGACCGCTCCGTAGGCCCTGTTGGGCGCTCAGCTCGGCGCAGGAGCCAGCTGGGAGTAGTTGTAGCGGTACACGATCAGGTACGGGGAGATCGAGCCGTTGCCGACCACGGGCTCGAAGTCGTTGTCCTGGTACTCGAAATTGACGCCGCGCACACCTGGGAGCGATGTCACGGACCAGACGATCTGAGCGAAGTAGTAGGGCGCCTGCTGGGGGAGTAGGGACTCATAACTCGAGTCGAGCTGCACTGTCAGCAAGCCGTTGGTCGGGCCCTCGGCGACGAGGTCGGCGGTAGCGGGCAAGGCGCTTTGCAGGCCCTGGTCGAACTCCCTCGCCGTCGGACCCGCCTCCAGGGCATCCAGCACCTTCTGCGCGGTCGGTGGGGGGCGCAGGTAGCGGATCACCTTGTCGAGCTGGGTGCCGTCGGGGGAGAGAAAGTAGATCGGCACGGGAATCCCGCCTGCCCTGACCGGCCCGGAGGGCTGGGTCGTGTTCGAGACGCTGAGGGCGACCGGTACCTCGCCGGCGGGGATCGCCTGGGGCGTGGAGTCGACAGGCAACCCGCAACCGGCCAAGGTCGCCAGCACCACCATGAGGCAGCCGAGGGCTGCGAGTCTGCGGGACGTGATCATTCTTCTTCCTCGTCCAAGGTGGGTAGCTCGATGACAAAGCGGGCTCCGCCGCCGGGGCGGTCCTCGACCCAGATCTGCCCACCGTGCTGCTTCACGTGCTGCTGGGCGATGGCAAGTCCGAGACCCGTGCCGTCGCCGAGACCCCTGCGACGACCGCTTGTCCCTCGCGAGAACCGCTCGAAGATCCGCTCGCGCTCCTCTGGAGCGATACCGGGGCCGGCGTCTTCGACGACAAGGTGAACCGAATTCCCGTGGTCCTCGACAGCGAGCAGAGTCGCCCCACCCGCATAGCGCTGGGCGTTCTCGAAAAGGTTGGCAAAAATGCGCTCGAAACGCCGCTTGTCGACCGAGATGTGACGCGAAGCGACGCCAGGGGCGAACTGGATCGGCACGTCGGCCCCGTTCGCCTGCACGGTGTGCTCGATGAGCGAGCCGATGGCTACCTCATCGCGCGAGATGTCCTCCGGGGCGGAGTCGAAACGGGATATCTCGAGCAGCTCGCCGACGAGGCGGCGGAACCTGCGAACCTCGGCTCCCAACAGATCGAGCGCCTGCAACGCTTTGGGGGGAAGATCCTCGCGCCTTGCTTCGAGCACTGAGAGCGAGTTGGCAAGCGTCGTAAGAGGCGATCGCAGCTCATGGTTGACATCAGAGGCAAAGCGCGCCTCTCGCTCGATGCGTTCTTGCAGCTGGTCCACCATCTGGTTAAAAGCCGAGGCGAGGGCGGCCAGGTCCGCGAAGTGGGCGCTCTCAAGACGGGTGTTGAGGTTGCCGCCGGCGATGGCGAGCGCAGCTCGCGTCGTCTCGTGCAGGGGTCGCAGGGCGCGCGAAGCCGCCCAGCTTCCGAGCACGGCCCCAGCGACCGCGGTTATCAGCGCAGCGAGGGTGAGGGCAGCGAGGAGGGTGTGCAGCGTCTTGGTGAGGTCGGCCAAGTCGAAGATCTCGAAATAGGCGGCAGTGCCGCTCCTCGAGGTTTCCGGGGGGATCGGGACACCGACCACCAGCTCGGCAACCCCCTTTGGTGCCACCAGCTGTTGTGCCGGGACACCGTCGGAGGCGAGGACGCTGTTCTTGAGCTTTTGCGGAAGCTGGCTCGGGGACAAAGTGGCCGACGACCGGTACCAACGGCCCGTGCTGAACACGAGCGACGAGGTGTTCGGCCCGGAGTCGAGGGTGCTGATGAGCCCGTTGACATAGGCCGTTGGGACCCGGAGCTCACCGCGCAGCAAGACCGCGTTCGCGAGCGCCTGGTGGCGCATCGAGGAGAGCTGCTGGTTGATTATCGAGGCCCGCACAGCCACGTACCCGATGCCGGCTAATGCGCTCGACAGGGCGAGCGCGCCGAGGGCGAAAGCGATCGTGACTCTGGCACGAAGCCCCAGACGACGCCGCTGCGGCCGGGGAGAAACCAGCGAGCTCGAGGCGTCCGCTGGCGGGGACGCGTGGGCCACGTCCGATGGCTCGCTGACCGCGTTCACGGCCACCGAGAGAGAGACGGGATCAAACGGCTCCCCGGCTGCCGTCACGACTAGGGAGCGAGCTTGTATCCGAGGCCGCGTACGGTGAGGACGTGGCGGGGCTCGCTCGGCTCGCTCTCGATCTTGGTACGCAAGCGCCGCACGTGAACATCGACGAGCCGCCCGTCGCCGAAGTAGTCGTAGCTCCAGACCCTCTCGAGAAGCTGCTCGCGCGACAGGACCTTGCCCGCGTTGGCCGCCAGCTCGCAAAGTAGGAGGAATTCGGTCCGGGTCAGATGGACCTCTTCCCCGCTGCGGCGGACCACGCCCGCCTCGGGGAGGATCTCGAGGTCGCCGAACTCGAGTTGCACGAGACCCGGTTCGTTGGTGCGGGCCCTGCGCAGCAGAGCTCGGATGCGGGCGGCGAGCTCTTTCGGCTCGAAGGGCTTGGTGACGTAGTCGTCGGCGCCCGCCTCGAGGCCCGCCACGACGTCATGGGTGTCGGTGCGGGCCGTGACCATGATTATCGGCACCGCACTGGTCTTTCTAAGTTCCCGGCAGCACTCGAAGCCGTCCATGCCGGGCAGCATGATGTCGACCACGAGCAGGTCGAACGGGTTCGAGACGAGGGCTCGAGTCTGCAGCTCGAGCGCCTCCTCGCCTGTACCGGCCTCTTCTACCTCGTAGCCTTCGTCCTCGAGCGAGAGACGCATCGAGGTCCGGATCCGTTCGTCGTCTTCAACGAGCAGCACTCTGTGGGCCATGACTCCATTGTCGCTCAAGTTTGGGACTTGGGGCTACCGGCAGAAATTGATGACGGAACAGCACCTTTCGTGTGCCACTCAGGTACCGTGGAGCAGTGGGATTCGAGCTCGATGGGTTCCTGCGCTCGCTCGTGTCGGATGCCGAGGCGACGCGCCAGGCGTACCGAAGCGATGTCGAGGCGTTCGTGGCCTGGGCCGGCCGCGCCGGGGTCTGTGACCCGGGCGAGGTCGATCGCCTCATGCTGCGGCGCTATTTGGCCTACCTGGCCACGCGTCGGTATTCTCGTCGTACGATCGCCCGCAAAGCCGCAGCCCTCAGGTGCTATTTTGCCTGGCTCCGCCGTCACGAGCTCATCGCCCTCGACCCTTCCCGGCGTCTCTCGGCGCCTGTTGGGGAGGCCCGCCTGCCACGGGTGCTTGCTGCCGGCGAGCTCGAGGGACTCCTCGAGCCGTCCCTGCACGGCGCCCAGGCCAACACGCCCTTGCCGATCATGTCCAGGGATGACGCCGTGCTCGAGCTCCTCTACGGCAGCGGGCTGCGGGTGGCGGAGCTCTGCGGGCTGGCGGTCGGCGACGTCGACTTGAAGACCAGTTCGGTCACGGTCTGGGGCAAGGGCTCCAAGCAGCGGCGGGTGCCAATGAGCCTCGCGGCGGTCGATGCGGTGAGGCGCTACCTGCACTCCGGGCGAGCCGAGCTGGTCGGTGACCCAGGCTCTGTCGGGGCGCTTTTCATCAACCGTCGCGGGCGCCAGATGACGCCGCGAGACGTGCGTCGAGTCCTCGACAGGCGCTCGCCGGTGCCCACCCACCCCCATGCTTTGCGCCACACCTATGCGACCCATCTCCTAGACGGCGGCGCCGACCTACGCGTCGTCCAGGAACTGCTCGGTCACGCCAGCTTGCGCACTACCGAGATCTATACCCATGTGTCCACCGAGCGGCTGGTGAGCGCCTACAAGAGCGCCCACCCGAGAGCGTGATGAGCCAGACCGGGACCGACAGACTCCAGTCTGTAGAGGAGCTGTGGGCCGACTTCAAGGCGACGGCGGACCAGTCCGCCCGCGACCGCCTCATCCTTCACTACTCGCCCCTCGTCAAGTACGTGGCCGGGCGCGTTGCCGCCGCCATGCCGAGCCATGTCGATTACGCCGACCTCGTGAGCTACGGCATCTTGGGCCTGATCGATGCCATCGAGAAGTTCGACCCGTCCCGGGCGATCAAGTTCGAGACTTACGGGGTGCCCCGCGTCAGGGGGGCCATCTTGGACGAGCTCCGCTCCATCGACTGGGTGCCGCGCTCGGTGCGAGCCAAGGCGCGAGCGGTGGATACGGCCTTCTCCAAGCTCGAGGGAACCCTCGGGCGCTCGCCCACCGACCGGGAGCTCGCAGACGAGCTCGAGATGACGACGAGCGATCTCGACGACATTTTGCGCCAGACGTCGCGAGCGGGCCTGTTGCAGCTCGACGACGTTCTTTTCCGCCAAGGCGGCAGCGGGGGCCAGACGCTTGGCGACACCCTCCAGGACCAAGGTGACGCTCCCGGAGCCACCATCGAGCTGGAAGAGACCCGGCGCCAGCTGGCAAAAGCGATCCAGCGCCTCGACGAGCGCGAGCGCAAGGTGCTCACGCTCTACTACTACGAGGGCCTGAACCTAGCCGAGATCGGCGAGATCCTCGGGGTGACCGAGAGCCGCGCCTGCCAGATCCACACCAAGGCGGTTCTCCACCTGCGCCAGCGACTGCGCGACGAGCTGGCCTGATCCTCAAAGCCGTAGCCACCTAGCCCGCTCATCTAAGCTCCTCGGAGCAGGGGTTTCGGTCACCTCATCTACAGGCCCGACTGCTAGGTTCGCCGAGGGCATGCCCCGTACTGATTACCGCGAGAAGATTCTGAAGGCCGCCATGGAGGCCATCTCTGAGCGTGGCATGTTCGGTTTGCGCATGCAGGATGTAGCCGAGCGGGTCGGGATGAGCCCCGGCCACATCTTGTACTACTACCAGTCCAAGCAACGTCTGCTGCTCGAGACGCTGCGCTGGAGCGAGGACCGTTTGGCGGGGCCACGCGCTCGTGAGCTCGAGGCTTTGCCGACCGGCCCGGCGCGCCTCGAGCGCTTCATTGTGATCTACCTCCCGACCGGCAGTACTCATCCGGAGTGGTTGTTGTGGTTGCAGGCCTGGGCGTTGAGCGCCGAGGATCCAGAAGTCGCTGGTATCACCGGGGCTCTCAACGCCCGCTGGGCTGACGACCTCGCCGCGACCGTGCGTTTCGGCTCCGAACGCGGTGAATTCCACGTCGTCGACACAACGCGATTTTGCGAGGCCTTCCTCGCCGTGCTCGACGGACTCAGCCTGCACGTTCTCCACGACGCTCCATCAATAGACCCCGAACGCGCCTGTGGGATCGCTTTGCAGATAGCTTCTGACCAGCTCGGATTCGATCTCCCCTAAGCCGGCTCACTCGCTAATTCGGTTGCCGTGGGGCGACCGGTCGGGTCAGTTTCGTCACGCCTTGACAGCTCTTGCAGACGGACTTATCTTTAGAACGAGATTCAAGAACGCCGTTCAAGAATCGAATTCTAAATTTGGAGGTCTCATGGCGCTTGACCTAACCGCTCACCGGGCAGGATCTCTGTCACCTACGGCGAGCACTCCTCGGTCCGATGGCTTTCGCCTTCCCGCACGGTTCTGTCCTCATCAGCGCACTCTCATGTCGTGGCCATGCCGCGAGGACCTTTTCGGGCCTCTCATGCAAGACGCGCGTCGGGAATGGGCTGAGGTGGCACGCGGCATTGCCCGCTTCGAGCCGATCACCGTGGTTGTCGACCCAGTCCAAGAGGCTGAGGCGCGGCGACTTCTCGGGTCGGACGTGGACATGCTGGTCATGCCCCTCGACGACTCCTGGATCCGGGATAACGGACCGATCTTTGTCCTCGACGACGAAGGAAGAGTCGCCGCGGTCAAGTTCGTGTTCAACGGATGGAACGAGCAATTCACACCGTACGACAAGGATGCTGAGGTTCCGGCTCGGATTGCGGCGGCCTGGGATGTGCGACTTTACGAGGCACCTTTCGTGCTCGAGGGGGGTGCCTTCAACACCGATGGGCAAGGCACGCTCCTGACGACTGAGCAGTGCCTGCTCCACAACCGGAACCTCGGTCTCAGCCGGGCCGACAACGAGGCACTTCTCCACGAGTGGCTCGGCGTGGAAAAGGTGATCTGGCTACCGTTCGGTCTCGTCGAGGATTCTGGACCGTTCTCGACTTCAGGCCACGTAGATGACGTAGCGCAATTCGTCGCTCCGGGAGTGGTCGTGGCCCAGACCGCACCGCCCGGAAACGTGAATCATGCCCGGCTGAAGGAAAACCTCGAGGTGCTGAAGGGGGCGACCGACGCGGCCGGGCGGAGCCTTGAGGTCGTCGAGTTGGACTTCATGCCTTATGTACAGGGCGTGGGCGCTGGCTTGTCCGGCGTCACGGGGCCCGGTGCCGGGAAGCTAATGCCAGCCCCCTGCGTGAACATGGTATTTGTCGAGAACGCCGTCTTGCTGCCCTTGACAGGTGTGGAGGGGGAGGCCGACGCCTACGCGCGTCTCGGCGAGCTGGTGGGACGTGAGCCAGTCGGCCTGCCTACCGAGCTGTCTGCATTCGGCGGTGGTGGATTGGGCTGCATAACTCAGCAGATTCCAGCCGGCGTGTTCGCGAAGCCCGTTCGTTAGAAGGCGTGGCGCCGTGAATATCCTCGCGTCACGAGGCGCACCAACGGCCGACGCCCGGCCAGGTAGGGCCAGCGCTGCGATAACTCTCGACCAGCAACCGAAGACATTCGGGCTTGTGTCGATGACCCTGTTCGCCGTTTCGGCCATGCTCGTCCTGGACACGGTAGCGACCTCTGCGGCTATAGGCGTGCAAGGTCTCACCTTCTGGGTTCTGCTCGGCATCGTCTTCTTTGTCCCTTATGGGTTCATCAGCGCTGAGCTCGGCGCGGCTTGGCCACAGGAGGGTGGGATCTATGTCTGGGTTCGAGAGGGTTTCGGAGCGCGCTTTGCGACCCTGACGGCATTTCTCTACTGGATCGGTCAGCCGTTCTGGGCGCCGTCAGTGTTTGTCCTGTTCGCCGGAACACTGTCAGTCGTCTTCTGGCCCTCAATGAGTCAGACCTCGGCCGAGGTCGTCGTCGTCGCACTCATCTGGCTGGTCGTCGTTGTCGGAATTCTGCCGGTCAACTGGAGCAAGTGGGTCAACAACGCGAGTGCAGCGGCCAAGGTCCTCGTCATGGTGGGAATCGGCCTCGTCGGCATCGCTTACGCGATCAAGCACGGTACGGCGAACTCGTTCGCTCTCCACGAGTGGAAGCCTTCTTTTGGCGCCGAGTGGGGCTACCTCCCGATCATCATCTACAGCTTCATGGGCTTTGAGTTGATGAACTCGGCGGGCGCTGCCATCAAGCATCCCAAGCGCGACGTGCCAAAGATGATCTTCATGTCGGGTGCGGTGCTGCTGGCTGCCTACATGCTCGCCACGTTCGGGATCCTGGCCTGTCTCAAGCTTCACAACCTGAGCATCGTGACGGGCATTGCCGACGCAATGAAGCTCGCCTTCAACAGCATCCTGGTCGGCTACGGCTGGTTGTACGACGCCTTGATGATTGTGCTGCTCTTTACCTTTGTCGGCAACATGGTGACTTGGTCAATCGGCGCTAACCACAGCATGGGGGCTACCGGGCTCGACAAGACGGCCCCCCGTGCGTTCGGCCACGTCAACCAAAGGTTCAGAACGCCTGACTACGCCTTTGTGTTATTCGGGCTCGTCGCCACGATCATCACGGTCGTCAACTACACGCTGTTCGCGAATAAACAATCTGTCTTCTGGACGATCTTCGCCCTCAGCTCCATAATCTTCCTCCTGCCCTATCTTGCGATGTTCCCGGCCCTGCTGGTGCTGCGGGCCAAGCAGCCTGAAACCACCAGGCCCTATCTGGTGCCCGGCGGGAGGACAGGCGCATGGATCTCCGTCGTGCTCTGTGAGATCGGAGTCGTGTTCGCGATCATCGCCTTTTTCTGGTTGGTCCCGGCAGGCACGCCAAAGCTGACCTACTGGGGGATCACCGGTGGAGGAACGGTCGTCTCTGTCGTTCTTGGATGGTGGCTGGGACGCAAGGCACCACGGCCAAGTCCCGAGCCTTCATCTGAGGTCCTAACGAGTTGATCTGGCCGTAAAGGATCGACCCAGGGCGACTTGCCCGGTGCAGCTCTCAGCAGTGCCCTGCACTTGTCGGGCTATTCGCGTTGAACTGGGGAGGGTGTTGTCGGGAAGTGTCTGGCTATGCGTAGCGCGCCAGGGTTAGCGTCGGCTCGTGGCACTGCGCTTCGTGTCCGTCGGGATTGACACCCTGGCCGACTGGCAGACGATTCACAACCTCATCATTCCGACCTCGCCGCTCAGCGTGCGGGACGTCGCTGAGCGATCCGGCCGCTATCGGCTGACGCTTGGCTATCACGATGCCTGCCTGGTGGGTAATGCAACTGTCCGCCCTCCCGCCCACGATGTACCCATCGCCACGGTGATCGTCCGGATCCTGCCCGAGTTCCGACGACGAGGATTCGGCTCTCAGTACTTGGAGTGGGTTCTTTCTGACGCCCGAAGCCTGGGTGCACGACGCATCGAAACCCACGTGCTCGCTTCAAACGCCGACGGTTTGTCATTTGCGCAACACCGCGGCTTCGTCGAGTTCAACCGGTATCTGCTCGACGGGCACAGCATCTCTTTCATCGAGCTGTGTCTGGCGGAGGAGGGGTAATGGGTTAGCCACTCGGGGCGCCCAAGGCTTGTCCAAAGGATCGATGAAAGGACAGATGGGAGGGCTACCGCTATTGATACAAGCTTCTTGTGGTCCCAGTTACAGGGGAGATCTGCGTACTCAGGCAAGCGGAATCGAACCGGCGACTCAGCTCAGGCGGTACTGGACCCCGTACCCGCCTCTCGGGTAGTGCCAGGAAAGCGCGCCGTTGTCACAGCAGATCATGCAGGCGCCACACTCCAAACAGCCTTCCCAGTTGACGACGACCTGTCCCCGGTCGTTCATCTCGTAGAGATCCGCGGGACAGACCGCGATGCAGGCGCGCCTGGTGCACAACGTCGCGCAGATTCGCTGGTCGATGGCAATGTGAGCTTGCTTGTCGAGCTTGAACAGGTTCTGGGCGAGCTTCGCGTCGACTTGCACTGTGCCTCCTAGATCTTGCGGAACGACCAGAGGTCCTTCAGCGTCGCCACGCTTATGAAGTCCCTCCGGGCGGCGCGAAGGATACGGCCCGAGAGCTTGCCGGTCGGCTGGGGTCCGACGGTGTAGAGCTCTGCGAGCAGCCGGCACACCGCGTCGGGGTAGTGGGAGAACAGGCGTGGATTCTCCATGAGCATCGGGATCGCCCGGCTTGTCTCGAGATCGCGCAGCACGAAGCTGTTTCGCAGCCGGGACTCGTAGTCGGCCAGGCCGGCGGCGGAGGTGTCCTTATCCTCGAGGGCTCGCACGACGGTCCTAGCTGCGTGGTAACCGCTCGCAATGGCAAAGTCCATCCCGCGTACGGTCAGCAGGGCGTTCAGCGAGAGGCCGGCGACGTCGCCGACGAGGAGATAGCCGTCACCGAGCAGCTGGGGGACTTGGTCGATACCCCCTTCGGCGATCGCGTGGGCGGAATACTCAAGGACCGTCCCACCGGCCAGGAGTGGTCGGACGCTTGGGAGCTGTTTGAACTCGTCCAGAAGTTGCCAGCTCTCCAGGTCGTCACGGCGCGAGCGCAGCTGCTCCATTCCGATGACGAGGCCGAGCGATATCGACTCCTTGTTGGTGTAGATGAAGCCCCCGCCCATCATGTCTTTCGTAAGGGCCCCGATGAACAGCTGGGCAGCACCCTCGCCGGGATTGAGGTGCCAACGGTCTTCGATCACCTCGGAAGGCAGCTCGATGACCTCCTTGAAACCGAGGGCGTGGTGGGCAGCCTTGGGCACGGCGCGCAGCCCGGCACTGCTCGAGAGCAGCCCCAGCACCCCCTCGGCGATCACCACGACGTCGGCGCCAATCTCGTCTTCACCGGCCCGGATTCCGATGACCCTGCCCGACCCGTCCGGGCCGGCTTCTCGCAACAAGGCGTCCACCTTCATGTTCGGAAGCACCATGGCGCCCTTGTCGCTTGCCCGCTCGGCAAGCCACTGGTCAAGCCTCGCCCTGAGCACGGTGTAGGACTGCGGAACCGGCTCCGAGAAACTTTGCGAGGCGATCTCGATCGTCGTCTGCGCACCGTCGCCCACCATGCTCACGAGCTCACGCGCCACAGGACGCTCGAAAGGCGCCTCTGCCCAGAGCTCCGGATAGATCGCTCTGAGCGGGCTCAGGTAGAGCCGGCCCCCTGTGACGTTCTTCGCGCCCGCGTAGTCCCCGCGTTCGAGCACCATGACCTCGCGGCCGGCGCTCGCCAAGCCGTAGCCAGCCGACAGCCCGGCGAGGCCCCCGCCGACGACGATGCACTCGACTTTTTCCATCTCAGCTCTCCCGGTGCTCACTCACTGTCAGCTGACCGTAGCGGCGCGGTTGGCGGGCGGGAAAGCTCAACGTTGCAGCTTGGCCGCCTGCGCCTCGGCCCTTAGCTTGTCGAGGTCCTCGAAGCGCGACAAGGGGAGTCGCTCCAGGTACCAGGACTTCTCGCCGGTCATCACGAAACGGGCCATGTCGCGGCCTATCGTCGGCGCCTCGATCACACCGTTGCCGCCTGCTCCGGCGGCCAGCATGTAACCCTGCACCGGTGTGTCGCCGAGGATGGGGAGGAAGTCTGCAGGCTCGGCCCGGTAGCCCACCCACTCGTTGCCGATCGACGACTCCAAGAGCCGGGGGTAGACCTCCAGCAACTCGCCGGTGAGGAACTCCCAGAAGTAGGCGTCGGTACCTCCTGTCATGGGCAGATCGTCCGGGTCCCAGATGCCTGCGTGAGTCGTGTCGCTGAGGTCCATGGTCATGTGCGCCTTGCAGATGAAGATGTTGTCCTTGTCCTTGCGCGCATAGAAGCGGGGGTACTTGAGGATGGGGAACGGGTAGTTAAGCCCTTCTGCGGGGACGAGGATGAACACCTCGGCCTTGGTGTGCCACAAGGGCAGTTCGAGCCCGACGTAGCTGGCCGTTGTCCTCGCCCAAGGTCCGGTGGCGTCGATGACGACGTCAAGGTCGAACTCGCCCTTGTCAGTTGTGAGCCCCGTGACCTTGTCGTTCTCAGCGGAGATGCCCACGACTTTGGTACCGGTCAGGATCTTGACTCCGGCCTCGCGGGCCCGCCGTGCCAGGGTGTTCGCGATCATCGTGGCATCGAAGAAGCCGTCGTCCGGGCACCAGCCGGCGCCGAGGGCGTTCTCCAGGTTGAGATCGGGAATTACCTGGCTGATGCGCTCATGGTCCTGCCAGTACTCAGCCCTGTATCCCGAGGCGACGGTCAAGTCGACTGCCTGCTTGACGTACATCTCGTAGTCCTTGTACGGAGCGACCGTTAAGGTGCCCGTTTGCTCAAAACCTGTGGAGCCTGGCTCCTCGGCCTCCAGTCCTGTGTAGAACTTGAAGCCGAACAGCCGCACCGACCAGAACTCGTGCGAGACTGAGTCATCGATCAGGCAGAACGTCGCAGCTGACTTCGCTGTCGTCCCCGATCCGATGGTGGCCTTCTCGAAAAGGGTTACCTCTGCCTTTGGGTACTGGCTGAGGAAATAGGCGATCGAGCTCCCGATGATTCCGCCGCCTATCACCCCGATTCTCTTGTTCATGTCTCCTCCTCGTGAGAGCTGCAATAACTAGTGCAGGCCGATCGGCTCTAGAGCCAGGCCGGACGGGCACCTTTCGACTTGAGCCGCTCCATGAGCACTGGCAGGAACTCGTTGAGGTCGGCTACGACACCGACGTCGGCCTGAGCGAAGATGGCCGCGTTCTCGTCGTTATTCACGGCCGCGATGATCCGCGAGTCCCGGATGCCGACAACGTGCTGGACAGCCCCGGAGACGCCGATTGTCACGCAGAGTTCGGGCTTTACTTTCGCTCCGGAGAGCCCGAGCCATTCGGGGAACCAGTCTCGGTCCGAGGACACCGGCCTCGAGCAGCCCACCTGCGCGTCGAGGAGCTCCGCCAGGGATCGGACCAGGTCCAGATCCTGGGGGCTTTTCACGCCGCGGCCGACATCTACGACAGATCGAGCTTCTTGGAGGCGACCACGCGAGCTGGACTTGGGTCGCTCACCAGTCACTGTGAGCAGGTGAGGCTCTTCTTGGCACACGACAGGCTGCAGGCGAGCGACCCGGCCGTCTTCCTCCCAGGCTTGGAAGGTCCCCTGAGCCACGCTAAGTACTGTCACTGGCCTGGAGAAGCGGTACTCGGCGATTCCGGATCCGGCATACAGCATGCAGCTGGCAGAGACCCCCCCATTTGCTGGATCGATCTCGATGCCTACTGCCCAAGCCGCATAGCCCGCGCCGCAGCGCTCGGCGAGCCGCGGCGCTACTTCCATCCCAGTCTTCGTCGCGCCGATAAGGACTAGCCCTGGATCGCTGCCCGCGACTACCTGAGCGAGGAACGCGACTGGGCCTTGCTGGGTTGTGTCGGCTGAGTAGACAAGATCGGCACCGTGGACCCCATAGGACTCAGGGGGCGACACGTCTTCATCTGTCTCCAGGCACAGATGGACCTCTGCCCCCACTTTGTCGGCAAGGCGCCGCGCCTGTCCCAGCAACTCCACGCGCAGTGCGGGCCGTTCGCTCCAGACCACGATCGGGGCTGGCATCATGCACCACCTTGGAGAACGAGAACCTGGTCATCGACGAGGTAGCCGATAAGACGGTCCGCCATCTCTTCGAGATCTTGCCCTTTCACCATGTGCTGTTGGCGGTTGACGACCACGCCGGTCTCACCCAGTGCGAAGTAGGCGGAGAACTGGTCGAGCTCGTCACTTGTAAGGCCCAGGTCCTCGAGACTCAAGAGGTTGTTCGGCTTCTTTTGGGCTTTCATTGCCTGGATCAAGGTGACGGTTCTCGGCACGAACGCCTCCTCGGCGACACTGACGATGGCGGGCAGGGGCGTGTTCACACTCTGCAGGCTCTCCTCGAGATCACGATCGGCGAAGAGAAGGTCGCCTTCGATCCTGAGCGCCCTGGCATAGGACACCAAGGGCAGCTCGAGCCGCTCGGCCAGGCGCGGCCCGATCTGGTGCGAGTAGCCATCGTCACTCGCGAATCCGCATACCAACAAGTCGAACGGACCCCGCTTGCGGACTGCTGCCTCTAGAACCCGGACAACAACGGCGCCATCTGCGTTCCCGCCATAAGGGTCTTCAACCAGGGTCGCCTCGTCGGCTCCCATAGCCAACAAGTCCTTCATCGCGCCGAGGGCAGGAGGCGGGCCGAAGCTCAGGACCTCGAGGTCCGCGCCACAAGCCTCTTTGAGCAGCACCGAGGCTTCTACGACGCCCTTGTCCAGGTCTCCGAACCTGTAGGGAACCCCAGCCATGCGCAGGGCGCAGCTAGTGGCGTCGACCTTGAGCTCGGCCACGTCCATCGAGTACTTGACCAACGCGATTATCTTCACCAATACCTCCGACGACTTTCCTCCTCAGTGCAGGGAGGACCGTTCAGGCGAACCCGGCCCGGCAACATCGCTCAACAGGTGCGTCACTCCCGGGCCGGTGGTCGCATTTCTCACGGGATGATGCAGGCCATAACGCCTTTCTGTGCATGCAGGCGGTTCTCCGCTTCGTCGTAACACGGGGTGCCCCATCTCGGGTCGTCGAGCACCGCATCGCTTACCTCGTAGCCGCGCTCGCAGGGAAGACAGTGCATGTAGAACGCAGAGTCCTTGGCGATTCGCATGCGCTTCTCATCGGCGATCCATCCGCGGTACTTGTCGAAGAGCTTGGCCATCTCGTCATGCTTCGGTTCGGAGGTGACCGGTGGGAGCAGGTCAAGGCAGACGTAGTTCTTCGCGTAGACGACGTCAGCAGACTCGCAGGCGTCCTCCATGTTGTCGACCACGTTGTAAGAGCCACCGTTCAGCTCGACATTGGCCTTGATCGCGGCCTCTACCTCAGGGTCGAGGCGCATCTCGGGTGGACGGGCGAAGACGATGTCAGGGCCGAAGTAGCTGGCCGCGTACATGAAGTCGTGGTGAGGGGCGATCGGCTTCTTCGTGCTCGGCGAGTAAGTCCACGAGACGGCCAGCTTCCGGCCACGAAGATCGCGGCCGAGGTTTTCCCACAGGGTCATGGCATCGGCCATGCCCTGGTTGGGGTGGTACTTGTTGTCTTCCATGTTGATGACCGGCACGTCGGAGTACTTGGCGAACTCGTTGATAATCCGGAGAGACTTGTCGTACTCCCAGTCGACGGCTCCGCCGAGGATACGGATGGCGATGGCATCGCCCATCCGTGAGAGAACCCTTGCCATGTCCGCGATGCGCTCGGACTGGTAAGGCACGTCCTCGCCCTCGAGAGTCGGCAGCCGCGAGGAGGAAGGCTCGAGGAAGTGAGCATGTCCTCCCAGCTGGAAGATGCCCGCCTCGAAGCTGTTGCGGGTGCGCAGCGACGGGTTGAAGAACATCATGAGCAGCGTCCGCACCGGCAAGATGTCCTGGTGTGAGCGACGCATCTTGTTGTCGGCCTTGAGACGCAGGCCGACTTCGAGCATCAGTTCGATCTCCTGCCTGTTGAAGTCGCGCAAGGTGATGAAGTCGCGTCCTTTGAGATCCCTTGTGATCACTTCTACCTCTCCTTTTTCATTTCCCGATCCGGTTCAACTACGCGGACTGTCATGGTCTTTGGACACCGGCGACCACTGAGGTCCGCGGCGGGCCCGAAAACCTACCGATCTCAGTTCTGCCGGCACGTGACCGTCGTGGCTCCCTTCGGGAGGCCGGATATTACCCATCGCTTCCACGGCTATTGGGATCCCCGCGACAGCAGCCTGCCCCGCGCGATTGCAGGATCTACCGGCTGACCGCGCAGAATCGTCGTGCGGACGACCCCGCGCAACGTCCTTCCCGCGTAAGGCGTGCCAGGGTTGCGATGCAATAGTGAGGTCGGATCTACGACAAACACTTCATCAGGGGCAAGCACGCAAAAGTCCGCATCTGCGCCGAGCGCGATACGCCCTTTGTGCTTGAGCCCGACAAGGCGCGCCGGGCGCTCCGACATCCATTGGGCGACATGGGCGAGCGAGAAGCCTCGAAGGTGTGCCTCGGTCCACACCACAGCGAGGGTGAGCTGAAGAGAGGCTATGCCTCCCCAGGCTGCGCCGAAATCCCCGTTGCCACGGGTTTTGAGTTCAGGCGTACTGGGCGAGTGGTCAGAAACGACAAGGTCGACGAGGTTGGCTCTAAGACCACCCCAGAGCAGCTCGCGGTTGGCGGCCTCGCGGATCGGGGGACAGCACTTGAAGTAAGTGGCGCCGTCGTCGATCTCCTCAGCGCTCAAGGCGAGGTAGTGCGGGCAAGTCTCCACGGTGAGCCGTACCGCGTCTCGGCGGGCTGACTCGACCATCGAAAGAGCGTCCGAGCTCGACAAGTGACAGATGTGGGCTCGTCCACCTGTCAGGCGGGTGGCCTCGATGACCTGGGCGACGGCGAGGTTCTCGTATCCACGTGGGCGGGACGCGAGGTAATCCGCATACCTGCGGCTGTGCAGCGCCGGTTTGCCTGCGCCGGCGAGGTCGTTCTCGGCGTGGATGAATAGGGGGGTGTCACAGCCGGCGAGCACGGCGAGGGCATCCCGCATCATCGTGAAGTCGACAGGCGGGAAGGCCGACAGGCCCGAGTCGGCGAGAAAGCACTTGAAGCCGAAGACGCCGGCATTGTGAAGCGGTAGCAGCTGGTCCAAGTTCCCCGGGACAACTCCGCCGAGGAACCCGACGTCGATGTGACATTGCCCTTCGGCTGCTCTTTGCTTGGTCTCGAGCGCTGCAGGATCAACCGTGACGGGGAGGCTGTTGAGCGGCATGTCGACCAGTGTCGTGATCCCGCCGGCGGCGGCGGCAGCCGTTGCGGTGGCGAAGCCCTCCCAGTCGGTGTGCCCCGGCTCGTTCACATGTACGTGAGAGTCGACCAGGCCCGGCATGAGGACGACGTCGCTCTCGAGCACCAGGGTCTTCCGTGACGCCATCACCGTTCCTAAAGGAGCGATGGCGGCTATACGACCGTCTCGGATCCCTATCGTGCGCCCAACCTCGCCCTCATCGGGGAGGATGACTCGTGGCGCCGATATGACGAGATCGAGATCTTCAGGCACCGCTTGGCCTTCCGGCGGTAATTCCCGGCGGCTCTTCTTCGAGGCCAGCGATACTGAGGAGAAGGGCCATTCGGATCGAGACGCTGTAGGCAATGGCCTTGAAGTAAAGCTCGCTCGGAGTCCGGTCGATCTGCAAGTCCATCTCCCCGGCCCTGCGGGGCAGGGTGTGGGTCACATAGATCGTCCTGCCCTCCTTTTCGGCGCGCTGGAGGGTGTCGTAGCGGACGAGGTACTTCTCCATCGTCGTCTTGAACGCGTCGGCTTCGGGACCTTTTGGTGCGCTACATCCAGGCAGGTAGACAAGGTCCATGTTGTAGATCAGCTCATTGAAGGAGTCCTGTTCGAGGTCCAGCTCTTCTGTCACAGAAGCACCGAGGGAGGCAATCTTTTCCAGCACTTCGCTGGGGGTCCGAGCGGTTCTCGGTGAGGCGAGTGTCACCTGAGCCCCAAGTCTCGCTAGGCCATATGCCATCGAGTGACCTGTGCGGGCGTGATCGAGGTCGGTGCTGGCGATGCAGACTCTCAGCCCCTCGATGCGCCCATAGGTGCGCCAGAGGGTGTAAAGGTCCAATAGGGCCTGGGTGGGGTGCTCCCACTGTCCGAACCCGCCGCTGATGACTGGCGCGCCGCTGGCACCGACCGCTCTGCGCGCCTCGAGATCGTCGAAGTGGCGTAGGACGATGACATTGGCGTACTTCGCCACGACGGTCAACATGTCGTCGAGGCTTTCCTCCTTCGCGGCTGAGGACGAGATGAGCGGTGTCGTCTCTGTTATCACGGCCCCACCAAGGCGGTGCATGGCGGTCTCGAAGCTGAGTCGGGTACGTGTGCTCGGCTGGAAGAACAATGTGGCGAGCACCTTGCCGGAAAGGAGATTGACCATCGAGCGGTTCCATGGCTCGAGCTGCTCGCCGAGAGAGAACAAACCGTAGATCTGGTCGTCACTAAGGTCGTTGATGGAAAGAAGGTTCTTACCAGTCAAGCCGATGCTGTCGACAGCTGATGCAAAGGCCTCGATGTCTGCGGTCTTGACCATTGGTGGTCCTCCTAGATTGTCAGACCGGCTAAGCGATCTCGGGATTCGATGGAACGACGTCTGTAATTTGAGCCACAGGCTTGTCGGAACGGGCTGGATTGCCCCGAGTGCCGCGTTCCTCGAGGGAGAGGTGGAGCCTTGGGAGGAATCCCAGCGTGCAAGCCTGCAAACTCACTTGGGCGGCCGTCATGATCGATAAGACTACCAGGTTGTCTGACAGGTCGCCTAGTCAACTTGTACCCACCGGCGGTGAGGATGTCGCGGGCGGTACCGGCGTGCTGGTCCTGCCTAGGATACGGGACTTCTCTGCAGGGAGGTTCCTTCTGGGCAGAAGGCCCCGGGGTCGGAGCAGGACAACGACAACTAGCAGTATGCCCAGTATCCAAAAACGGGCCGAGCCCGTGAACTTGAGGCCTTCGAGCAGCCAGTTGATTCCGATCGCCCCCAGGACGGCTCCCCATGGCGTACCGGTCCCACCCACGATCAAGTACATGAATATGAGAGCTTCGTTGGCGAATCCGAGGTCAGTCGGTTCGACGACACTCAACCAGTGTGCCTGCAGGGCTCCTGCTACACCGGTGAGGACGCCGCCTAGGGCAAAGGCCCAGACGCGAGCGAAAGTGGAGGAGATCCCGAGGGCTTCTGCGACCGCGGGCTCCTTTCCAACTGCGAGAATGGCCAGCCCGAGGTGCGTGCGGCGTAGCCATGTAAAACCGATCATGACGATGACCAGCAACAACGCGACCCAATTGATTGTGGTCTGAAGCGCGATGCCCGAGTAGCCGAGGCTTCCGCCCAGTGCCGGAATGTTCGAAGCGATCATTGACAGGGCTTGGCCTATCGCGATGGTCGCGACACCGAGCACCATCCCATTCATCTGTCGGAGAAGGAAAGCAACGATCGCGCCAACGATTGCACCGGCGACGGCGCCGAAGAGCAGGCTCGGCAGGAAGCCAACATGTAGCTCAACTGAAGAGACGCCCGCCGCATAGCCACCGACGCCTACGAGGGCTTGAGTCATAACAGAGGTCTGCCCAGCGGCGAGGGTGATGTAGAGGCCGGACGCGGCGATCGCGAATATTCCGCCCGTCACGAACACGCTCTGGGCGTAAAGGCTCAGGAATCCGAACATCAGCCTGCCATTCCTCCAGTTCCAGGGAGAGAGCGCATGCCGGTGGCGGCCGATCGAGGAGCGGTCATCCGATCCTGACCTGCCTACCGAAGAGTCCCTGCGGGCGAACGATGAGGACCACAACCAGCACAAGCAAACCAGCCACCTGTTCCCAGCTCGATCCGATGTAGGCGACGGTCATCGACTCGATGATCCCGAGACCGAACCCCGCCAGAGCCGCTCCACCGACGCTTCCCATTCCTGCGACGATCGCGACTACGAACATCTCGAGCACGACATCGCCGCCACTGAAGGGTGTGACTGTGAGCGTGGTGGCCGAGACGAGAACCCCACCGATGGTTGCTATCACCGAAGCAACAGCGACCGAACCTATCATTACGGCCCGGCAGTTCACTCCACTTGCCGCAGCAAGGAACCTGCTCTCGGAGACGGCCCGTATATCGCGCCCGAACGGTGTCTTGCCTAAGACCAGAAGGAGCACCACCGTGATCACGACCGTGGCAGCCAGGAGCACGATCTGTGGATCGGAGACCAGCAGACCCCCCCAGTTGTGAAATACGTAAGGGACAAGTGCCGGAACGGACTGTCCCTGCGATCCAACGATGCTCGTCAGAAGGTTCTCGATGAAATAGGAGACCCCGACTGACGCTATGAACGCCGCGAAGAAGTCCTTCTCACCCAGGCGACTCAAGACAAGGAAGTAATAGAGCATGCCAAAGATCAGCCCGGAGAGCATGCCCACGATGGCGCCGACCACGATACCGAGGCCAGCGTTGACACTGACCCAGATCATCACGAAGGCACCCAGAGCGTAGAAGTCGGCCTGAGCGACGTTCATTACCCCCATGACACCGAATATCAAGGTGAATCCGATTGCGACGAGGACGTACTCGCTGCCGATGATCAGGCCGTTCAGCACTACCTGCAGGAACTCGATCATGGCTCACCTGCTGAATGATCGGCTGAGCTCGTGACCGCGCCGGTGTCAGGCACATCTGGCACCTCACCGAGATAGGCGGCGCGGAGCTCGGGGAGCTCTCTCACTGTCTCGGCGGTTCCCTCGACAACGACCCGACCGTGAGAGATGACATAGGCATAGTCAGCAACATCCAAGGCCAGTTTTGAGTCCTGTTCGACCAGGAGAATCGAAACGTTGTATCGCTTCATGATCGTGTCGAGAGTCTCAAAGATGGCGCGCACGATTCGCGGCGCCAGGCCCACGCTCGGCTCGTCGACGAGGAGGATTGAAGGCGCCATCAGTAAAGACTTCGCCACGGCCAGCATCTGTTGCTCACCGCCTGAGAGCTGCTGGCCAAGCTGGTGCCTTCGCTCGTAGAGGTTAGGGAAAAGCTCGAAAATGGTGTCGAGGTCAACTGCCGACTCCACCCTTCCGGCCTTCTCCCTGTAGCGACCGATTCGGCGGCCCATCTCGAGACCCTCGTCGACGGTCATGCCGGTGAACACGGCACGCCCTTCAGGTACCAGGACGATGCCCAGATCCCTAACACGGGCGAGGGTGTTGAGCCTGCGAACGTCGGTGCCTCGAATCGTCAGCTCCTTGGCACTCATCTTGACGAGACCGACGAGGGCCTTGAGGAGCGACGACTTGCCAGCTCCGTTTGCACCTACGAGGGCAGTGACGGACCCATCCTCGACGGATATTGAGACTTCTTGCACGGCCCTTATTGGCCCGTAAGAGACGTCGACACCCTGGGCCCTGAGCACGGGCACCCTTTCGGCGTCGTGGTCGGAGTTTGGACTTCTAGCTTCCAAGGTAGACCTCTTGCACTACTTGGCTCGCGAGCACTTCTGCCGTAGCACCTTCGGCGATGATCTCGCCAAAGTTCATGCAGTAAACCGACGAGCACAGGGACGCCACAAAAGGAACGTTGTGCTCTATGAGCAACAGGGTCACACCGAGATCAGGTAACGTCCGGAAGACCTTGGTCAGCTCGTCGCGTTCTGAGGCCGTAGCCCCGGCGCTCGGCTCATCCAAAAGGAGGAGCAGTGGTTCGCAGGCTATGGCACGCGCCACCTCGACCTTGCGCTGGGTGAGCAGCGGCAGCTCGGTGCACTTCCAGTTTCGCACCTCGTACAGGCCGAGCCATCCGATGATGTCTCTAATGGTGTCCTGATCGCGTCGCGTTTGGCGCCCTGGGCTGAAGATCCGGCTGAGTACTCCGGAGCTAGCTGCGTAGACGTTGTAACGGGCCACGCGTACCGACTCGTAGACCGTCATTCCCTCGAACATGCGAATGCTCTGGAAGGTCCGTATCATGCCGAGACGCGCAATGCGGTAAGGCCGTAGTCGTTCGACGCGTCTTCCGCGGAACCAGACCTCACCGCTGTCTGGTGGCAAAAAGCCTGTCATCGTGTTGAAAAGCGTCGTTTTCCCGGCGCCGTTCGGGCCGATCAGACCCGTGACAGTGCCGGCCGGGATCTTGAGGGTCACGTCCTTCAGGGCTGTTACACCGCCAAAGGACTTGCTGAGCCCGGTGCAGGTGAGTTCGCCCGCACCGGGCTCTTTCGACCGGGTGAAGACCGATTGCAACCTTGGTGCCTGAGTTGTCCCCGTAGAAGGGCCCGAATCAGTCATGAGATCACCCGTGTCGAAACAAGTTTGCGGTCAGTTGCGGTCTAGAGCTTCGCGGGCTCGTACCCCGAGCTCGTCAAGGTCACGAAATAGACCTTGTTGGTCAAGAAAGCCCCACCACCCTGATTGGCATAGCAGATTGACCCGCACATCGTGGGCAGGGCACGCAGCGCCTTCAAGATCGCCGACCGGCTAGTGACCGAGTTCGCCGTTTCCATCGCCTTGGCGACGAGCATCATCGAGTCGTAACCGAATCCAGCGTACGTCGGGTCCGTCGGGGCTCCGTAAGTCTTCGTGTAGAGCTTGATGAAGGCAGCGAAGCTCGGCACACCGACCGACTGTGGCGTAGCAGCGAAGAGACCCTTGGCCGCGCCGTTGGACAGCTTGTAGATACGGGTGTTGGTGAGCTCGGAGATGAGGTCAGCGAACATGCTCTTGACACCCTCGGCCCTTGCTTGCGACATGAAGCGGGCCGCGTCCTCGGTCACCATGTTCGGGACAATGACGCCCGGCTTGGACTGGAGGAGCGAGGTGATCTGTGGGCCGTAGTCAGTCTGGCCCGCGGTGACGGCCAGATTGTTTGTCAGCGTCAGCCCCGCCTGCTTCACAAGGCCCTCGATAACTGGGTCGAACTGAGAGACGTAGGCGTTCGTCTGGTCGTAGAGCAGGGCGACCGTCTTGATCCCATAATCCTTCTTGAGGGTCACGAGTGCGGCCTCGGCCTGGGTGTTCACATTTGAGGTCACGACAAAGCAGTCGTTCTTGGGGTTCTGGGCCTTGGTCAAAGGCGCGCTTTGGGCGCCGACGATAGGCAGCCCGAAGGACGAGGCCACAGTGCAGGACGCCTCAAAGTTGGGCTGGTAGGTAGGTGCGATCACTATCGGCATCGCGCTGTTCTGGGCGAACCCGCGGACCTCGCTGACGGCCTCGCTGTTCAAAGAGGCGTCGTCTTGGACCGAGAGAAGGACCTTGTGGCCGAGGATCCCGCCATGGGAGTTCAGGTAGGACGTGCCGAGCTTCACACCAGTTAGCGCGGCGTTGCCGTAGTACTCACTCGGACCGGTCAGCATCTCGCTCACGCCGATCGTGATCGGAGAAGCGGCTTTCGCTGTCTTTGGAGCTGCAGAGGCGGCGCCGCCGGTGGCGACGAGCGGTGCGACCGCGAGCGCCGCCGTTCCCGCGATCATCCAAGGAATCAGTCGACGAGTCCGCCGTTTGGTATTAAACATCCATGTCTCCCTTCAACATATTCTTCAGTTACATCTGGACTTGCGGCTCGAGTTCGAGCTTTCTTGCTTTGCCCGACGATTCCTTCCCTGGGTCACGTCAGGTCCTTCCCTGTTTCCTCCTCAGCTTTTGGGGTTGAACTGGGACGGCTTATGGGCCATGAGGAGATGCGCTTTGGGCGCGGTGGGGCGTAACTGCGGATCTTGCTGGTCTTAAGCCCCAGCCCGACAACCGCCTCGGCGAGCTTGACCGCCGCCGCCACCCCATCAACGACAGGTACGCCGAGGGCGGCAGACACCTTCTCATCGAGGCCCGCCATTCCTCCGCATCCGAGGCAGATCACTTCGGCGCGATCTTGCTCGATGCTAAGGCGTGCTACCTCCAAGATTCGCGAGACCGTCAGTTCCTCGTCGCGCTCAACTTCTAGGACCTCGAGGCCGGTCGCGCGCACCGAGGCGCAACGCTCCCAGAGGCCCGCCAGCCGGAGCCGATCCTCGATGCCCGGCACGGAGCGGTCGAGAGTAGTGACGACGCTGTAGCTACGGCCGAGCAAGCAGGCCACGTGGGCGGCGCATTCGGTGATGTCGAAGACCGGGACTTCCAAGAGCTCCTGAGCACCTTCGCGGCCAGGTTCACCGAAACCGGCCATGACGAGGGCGTCGAACTCGAAGTCGACCGATTGCAAGCGGTCGAAGACACCGAGCACGCTTAGGTATCCTTCGAAGAAACCCTCGATCGACTCTGGACCGATAGAGGCTTGAGTCGCGATGATCTCGGTTCCGGGGCTTGCGTAGCGTTGCGCCGACCGGCGGATAGCCTCAGTCATGGACACGGTCGTGTTCGGGTTAACGACAAGAACCTTCATTCCGTTGGCTCTTGCCACGAGCGCAGCCTGGCACCGACCCCAGGCACTTGAGGGGTATCAGCGTCCGGCAGCGGCCGATGGGCGGCAGCCCGGATCATGTTTGTCAACTGGCCTCCTGGTGTGACGCAGGAACCTACGCGGGTTAGGTCTACGCCCCCGGTAGGGACGTCACTAGGGCCGAAAGTCCCTTGACATCTAGCAGGCAGGTTGTCAGACAGATTGCCGGTCGGACCGCAGTCCTCGGAAGGGCAAGTTCAGCAGATATTCGTCACCGAACCCGGCCACGTGTTCGCCCGCCGCTCCCCGTGGCCGGGCGTCTGTTGTTCCGGGCGGCCCGGGCGCATCCGGATCAGAAGCCGTCGCGGTTGACGTCCTTGTAGAGCAGATAGGAGGCCGGCTCGTCCCCGATGCCGTAGAAGGATTGAGGGCAGTAGGGCGCCATGTAGATGTAGTCTCCCGCCTTCACCTCGTGGAAGTCGCCGGCAAGGTAGTAGATGCCTTTGCCCGTGAGCATGAGCAGGCCGTGCTCCTGGTGGTGTATTTCGATCAGGCCGATCGATCCGCCGGGCTGAGCCGTAAGGACGTTCATAGCAAAGTCGTAGGAGGGGTCCGACGCGGGCAGGAGCTCCCGGTACGTGTACGCCCCCGGAGGAGGCGGCACGATGTCGGCAGTCTGGGACTGATTGCCGAAGACCGCAGCAGGCAGGGCTACGCCTTCGACAGGCTCGTAACGGCGCTTGGTCCACAAGACCCTTGCGCCGTCGGAGGCGGGCGCTCGGATAAGGAACTCGGTTCCAAGCGGCAGGTAGCAGTAGTCCCCAGGTCGCAGCGTGTGGGCACGGCCTTGCTCTTCCAAGGTGGCCTGACCGGTGAGCTGGAACAGGAAGTTCTCGAAGCCTTTGCCCTGGGGCTGCAGGCTTCCCCCGTCCGGTTCGACTTCGAGCAGGTACTGGCCAAATCGGGCTGCAGTGTCCCGCGGCGTCGTCAGAAGTCTGATAACCGTCTTCGTAAAGTGTGGCAAAGCATTGGCCACAAAGTTATCCGGAGTCATCAAGAAGTAATTGGGTGCGACACATCCTCGACTCGGCATAAGCAGCCGACTATCCATCGTCAGGTTCCTCCTAATATCGAACAGCGATCTTCCCACGCATTCATAAAACGCCTTGACTCAAGCCTCTGGACCCCGGAAGATACCCTGAGATGGCACTGTCTATCTCGGCGAGCTCTCGGTACCCAATGGCGTGACCTGTTCTGCGAGAGTCACCACAAGGAGAGCAGGTCAGCCCGCACACGAGGAACCCTATCCCTCGCCGAACATGGCGCGCCACTCTGTTCCAACGCGTTCCATATCCGACGCTGCACCAGCACGGCGCATACGATATAGGCGCATCATGCCACGCTGCCATTCAGTCATCCAGTTGGCAGCGAACTCACCTCTTGATGTCTCCTGGAAGACCGTCTCGATTTCGCTTCGATTGATTACGCGGGGACCTGTCATACGCACTGCGAACTCGCAAGTGCGGCTGCTGCGACGTGATATATATTCTTCGATGCCCAGTTCGTCCATCACATCGATGACGGATCGGAGCGAGCGGATTGCCTTGGCGTAGGCGAAATATGGCGGATAACCGTTCTCTACCATGACCTCGAATGTCGCCCGCATGAGGGCGATTGTGCCACCGTAGAGAACTTGTTCCTCGAAGTTGTCCCCTTCGGTCTCGGAGCAGAAGTCCACCTCGACTACGCCGACACGTGTACTTCCGAGCCCCTTTGCCACAGCGAGCACTACTTCCAGAGCGTCGCCCGTGAGGTCCTGTTCAACGGCGACCGCACCGTAGATTCCTGAGCCCGCGACGTACTTTTCACGGACGACGTGGCCAGGACCGTTAGGCACGAATAGGGCGACGTTGACGTCCTTGGGAGCCTGGATGAGCCCGTAGAGGACGTTGAAGCCGTGGGCAAAGACGAGCGTGTTCCCTGGAGCGAGATTGGCGGCGACCGACTCCTCATAGACGGCCGGCTGGGCCGGATCGGCGACTAGCAGGCATACCACGTCTGCCGCGCGGGTGGCTTCCGCGAACGTGTGCACCTTCCAACCGTCGTCTTCAGCGTTCTTGTCGGTGCGCGACTCGTCTCCGACGGTCACATTTAGTCCGCTGTCGCGAAGGTTCAAGGCCCATGCTCTGCCCTGGATCCCGTAACCGAGAACGGCAATCACCTTGTCGCGTAGAACGGTCAGAGTTACATCGTCATCGCGAAAGACCTGATTCATCATTGTCTTGTGTTTCCCCCTTTACCCTGTTTGCGGCGGTGCCCCCTACACCTGGCGTAGCGGACACTGAGGTCGACGGAAGCCATGCCGCTCACGTGCCTTACGGCGTCGGGAGGTCCGGCTCATCCGGGAGACGATCGTTTACCTGTCTTGTGAACCACCACCCGACTGGTCGGCTCGATGGCGAGTCCGCGCTGTTGCACGGGATCCAGGGCCAGCATTGGCGGGGCCGGAGATCGATGGCTCAGAGCTCTGTGAGGCAATCTTGCGGATCGCCCGCTCGACAGCGTCCAAGTGAGCGTTCATAGCTGTGGCAGCAGTGTCCCCGTCGCCTGCGACGATGGCTTCGAGAACAGCGCGGTGCTCGCGCGAGATGCTCGAGGCTCGGTTGCGCAATGTGGAGACAGCCAAGGTTTGCTCCTTGAGAAGTTCCCTAAGATCCTCCACGAGGCGCACAAACAGCATGTTCCCCGTCGCCCGTGCGATCTCGCTGTGGAAATCGGTGTCTTCGCGAATCGCGTCCTCCACTGAGGTCGCGTTGTCCTCGTACTCCAAGATGAGCCGTAGCTTTTCGAGATCCTCGTTGGTCCGTCGGAGAGCGGCCAACCGGGCGGCAGGGACCTCGAGGAACCGGCGGACCTCGTTGAGGTCGGAGGCCGAGTATTGACCGAAACCGAGCGTCAACCTCGTGGCGTTGGATGCGACGAATGTTCCGCTACCCGGGCGTGACTCAGTTAGCCCGAGGGCCTGCAGCCTGCCAAGGGCCTCTCGAACGATAGGGCGACTCACGCCGAAGCGCCGTGCCAGCTCCGCCTCGGAGGGAAGGCGGTCGTTCACCTGGAGGTGTCCGGATTCGATGAGCGCGACGAGTTGAACACGGACGTCGTCTGCCGCACTCCGACGAACGACCCTGTTCAACGGCAGAGCGTCCGCTGGCGGGCTGTCCACCTGCGATCTGGTTGCCAGGTTGTCAGGCATGTTCACAATCTCCATCCTTGCAGGTATTCGGACGACTGGCAACGGTTTTCGCAGTGCTGCCTGGCCGCCGGGGTCTGGTAGATGCTGCTGTTGTTCAAGTGCTCAAGCCCCATTCCAGGGGGTCTTTCTTCGGGGCATGTTTGGGTAGCTACATCGCCCTGACACTCACTCGTTTGCCGGTTTAGGAAGTTCCGGTGCCTCGCGGGGCATCGGCCAGCAGCGTGATGAGTCCATTTACGTTTTGATGGCGTCTGACGCGAGCGGAACCTTGATCGCCTCGGGAACGGTCCTCAAACTCTCAAAGTGGAATCGAAAACGGTCGGGCCGGTAGAGAATCTCGGCGTACTCGACAGCCTCGTCCCCGGCGTATGTGGTCGAGATCACTCTGAGCAGCAAGCTACCCGAGGCGAGCTGCAATCGCGCGTGATCGTGCCCCGCGTGCACGAGGTCCAAGGTGTTGACGGCGCGCGTCATCTCGATGCCGTATGACTCTGCGAGGGTCCGATAGAGCGACCGGCCCGCGAAGTTGATCTTCCCGATGCCCGGGAACCTGAGCGGGTCGAGGTAGGCGTTCAGCAGGGCGACGGGCGTGCCGTGACTGCGGGCCAGGCGGCGCAACGCGAAGACCGTCGGACCGGAGGGCTCGAACTCGCCCATCGAACCTCTGGCCTTTTCCGCCCGGGAAGAGAGGATCTCGAGCTCGGGGCTCGCCAGTTCGGCGGCATGAGCCTCGCTGAATCCCGAGAGCATCGAGATCCACTCCACCACCTTGGCGCGGACGAATGTGCCGTCTCCCTGGCGTCGATTCACGTACCCCTCGCTGGCAAGGGTCAAGAGCGCCTGGCGGACCGGGGCGATGCTGACGCCGAGCTGGTCTGCCAGCTGCTTCTCGGCGGGGAGCCGGGATCCCGGCTCCAAAATGCCCGCATCGATATCATCCCTGATGAGCTTGGCAATTTGAGCGTGTAGGGGATCTAGTGTAGTGTCTCGCAAATAGATGGTGATTGTAGTAAGGTGTCGACATGCGCGCGCCGAGCCCACCACTTGCGATGACCGACGGCCAGCGGGAGATCCTCGAGAATCTCTCCAAGTCCCGCACGGCGCCACAGCGTGAGGTCACAAGGGCCAAGGCGTTGCTGTACGCCGGCGAGGGCTTGGCGAACACGGCGATCGCGGCGCGTCTCGAGGTTTCGCCGGCCAGTGTTGTGGCCTGGCGATCCCGATTCGGCGAGGAGGGCGTGGCCAAGCTCGGCCGGGTGCGGCCGGGCCGGGGGCGTAAGGCGTCGATTCCGGCGGAGAAGGTGGACAAGATCGTGCGCGCCACACTCCATGACAAGCCGGCCGGTGAGACGCACTGGAGCTGCCGTTCGATGGCCAAAGCCCAAGGCGTGAGCCCGGCCACGGTGCAGCGGGTCTGGTCTGCGCGGGGTCTGCAACCGCACCGGGTGGAGACGTTCAAGCTCTCCAACGACAAGCGTTTCGAGGAGAAGCTCGTCGACGTGGTCGGGCTCTATCTGAACCCGCCGGACAAGGCCGTGGTGTTGTGCATGGACGAGAAGAGCCAGATCCAGGCTCTCGATCGGACCCAGGCGACCTTGCCGATGAAAAAGGGCCGGGCGGGCACGATGACCCACGATTACAAACGCAACGGCACGACCACGCTCTTTGCTGCGCTGAACGTCTTGACCGGAGTGGTGATCGGCCAGTGCTTGCCCAAGCACCGCAACAGCGAGTTCTTGAAGTTCCTCCGCACGATCGACAGCCAGGTTCCAAAAAGCTTGCAGATCCATATGATCTGCGACAATTACGGAACGCACAGCCACGACAACGTTCTCGCCTGGTTGGAGAAGCACCCTCGCTTTCATCTGCACTTCATCCCCACTTCGAGCTCATGGCTGAACATGGTGGAGCGCTGGTTCCGTGATCTCACCGGCAAGGCGCTTCGCCGGGGGGTGTTCAAGTCGGTGCCTGATCTGATCGCCGCCATCGAGGCGTATCTCGCCGCCCACAACGACGACCCCAAGCCATTCGTTTGGACCGCCACGGCCGAGGACATCCTCGAGAAAGTCCGCCGGGGCCGGGTCGCTCTCTCCAGACAATCACCAGTTAAAACTGAGACACTACACTAGCCCGAACCGTGCCACGATCGCTGGACGTGACGGCCAGCTAACAGGGGGCGCCTTTCGTGGAGCCATTTCCACTTCCCGAGCTCGGCGACTAAGTCCTCATAAAATTATAATGTCTAAAGGCCAAGGGATCAAAACGTGCCGCAGCCGTGGCTTTGGCGGATGAAGCCACACTGCTGAGCCGCTACCATGGCATCGGGATCCGTCCGGGTCTCTTCCAACTTGCGTTCCGGCATGCCCGCGGTCGTCCTTCGGGACGCGGTGCCGGGATCGGCTCAACCGTCGGGAGGAGAAATCGCGTGGCCGTAGTCACGATGAAGCAACTGCTCGAGGCCGGGGTGCACTTCGGCCACCAGACTCGCCGCTGGAACCCGAAGATGAAGAGGTTCATCTTCGGTGAGCGCAACGGCATCTACATCATCGACCTCAACCAGACTCTGGAACGGGTGGACACGGCGTACTCGTACGTGCGCGACCTCGTCGCCGGGGGTGGGGTGATCCTCTTCGTCGGTACGAAGAAACAGACGCAGGATCCTGTCGCCGAGTTCGCGACCGCTTGTGGGATGCCCTATGTGAACCAGCGTTGGCTCGGCGGCATGCTCACGAACTTTCAGACCGTCGCTGGCCGTGTCCGCAAGCTCGTCGAGCTCGAAGCCTCACGCGCCGCTGGCGACTTTGCCGCCATGCCGAAGAAAGAGGCGCTCTCACACGAGCGTGAGCTCGAGAAGCTCGACCGGAACCTAGGCGGCCTGCGCCGGCTCGACCGGCCGCCGGACGCGATATTTGTCATCGACACGAAGAAGGAGCACATCGCCGTCACTGAGGCGAACAAGTTGCATCTCCCTGTCGTGGCCGTAGTCGACACCAACTGTGACCCCGACGTCATCGACTATGTGATCCCTGGCAACGACGACGCGATCCGGGCCGGTCGACTTATGTGCCGAGTGATAGCCGACGCAGTGGCCGAAGGAAGGTTCATAGCCTCTCGCCGGGCCGTGGACGCCGCCAACAGGGCGCGCCGTGCCAGCCAGGAGGCCGCCGCGCAGGCGGCGGCGCCTGTCGCTAGCGAGCCAGTTGGGCCAAGCATGGCCGAGATCGAGGCTTCTTTGCTAGCTGCGAGCACCGCCGCCCCCGCCGAGGCGGCCTCGGCGCCCAAGGAGCAGGAGACACCGGCCGAGGCGGCTGTCGCGGTCACTGGCCCGGAAGCCGAAGTGGCCGCGCCGCCCGAGAAGAACGCCGAGAGCCCAGAGGCTCTTGCTGTTGCCACTGAGAACCAAGAGACCCCCGCCGACTCGCAACCGTCAACCGAGCAAGCTGCGGCACCAATATCGACCGAGAACCCTACGGAGGACTGAAAGAAGATGGCAGAGATAAACGCCAAGGAGGTGCAGGCGCTCCGTAAGAAGACGGGTGCGGGCATCTTGGACTGCCGGCGCGCTCTGGAGAAGTGTGAGGGCGATCAGGAGGCCGCGGAGCGCCTGTTACGCGAGGAAGGCACCATCAGCGCCGCCAAGCGACAAGACACGCGAGCGCACTCAGGGAGCAGTCGCAGTCGTGGTCGAGGGCGACCACACTCCGGTCGGGGCGATCGCCCTGCTCGAGTGTGAGACCGACTTTGTCGCCAAGTCCCCCGAGTTTGTCTCGCTAGTCGAGGAGATCGCCAACGAGCTCGCCGTTAATGGAGAGGACGTCGTCGGGCAGTTTTCGAGCCGGATCGAGAACCTCGCGGTCGTCTTGAAGGAGAACATCGCCCTAGGGCGAACCGTGCGCTTCGCTGCCCCGGAGGGGGCCATCATCGGGAGTTACCTCCACCTCCAAAACGGTCGGGGCGTGAACGCCGTGCTCGTCGAGCTCAAAGGCGCCGACGAGGCGCTTGCGCACGAGATAGCGCTTCACATCGCTTTCGCCCGTCCGGAGTACCTGAGCCGCGACGAGGTGCCTGCCGAGCAGGTCGAGGACTTTCGCCAGACCGCCACCGCCATCGCCCAGAACGAAGGCAAGCCGGCAGCAGCGCTTGAAAAGATCATCGAGGGCCGTTTGCAGGGCTGGTTCAAAGAGCGCGTGCTGCTTGAGCAACCATTTGTACGCGACGAGTCGCAGAGCATAGGCCAGCTGCTCGGAGACAACGCGCAGGTGCTTCGGTTCGCCCAAGCCGTAATCGGCTCTTGAACGGGTTGGCGAAGGGTCTGTGACCGAGGTGGAGGTAGGCGCCCAGCGGGTCACGCCCAGGTGGCATCGGGTCGTCCTCAAGCTCTCGGGGGAGGCGCTTGCGAGCTCGCTATCGGACGAGACGATCGACGCCTCTACAGTCGGCCGTCTCGCCAAGGAGATCGGAGGCGCCTGCGAGGAGCTCGACGTCCAGATCGCCATTGTCGTCGGGGGTGGCAACATCTGGCGGGGCACAACCGGTGCCGGTCAGGGCATGGACCGCGCTACCTCGGACATCATGGGCATGCTCGGCACAGTGATCAACGCCTTGGCTCTACAAGACGCCCTCGAACACGTGGGGTGCCCGACCCGAGTGCTCTCGGCCATCCACATGGCCGAGGTGTGCGAGCCCTACATCCGCCGGCGTGCCATTCGCCATCTTGAGAAGGGCCGTGTGGTCATCTTCGCGGCGGGCATGGGCAATCCCTACTTCACGACCGACACGCCGGCCGCGTTGCGGGCGGCCGAGATCGAAGCGGACGCGATCTTGAAGGGCACGCACTCGGGCGTGGACGGCGTCTATAGCGCCGATCCCCGTCGTGAGGCCGACGCCACGCGCTACGAGGAGATCGGGTTCATGGAGGTCGTGTCCCGGGACCTTCGCGTGATGGACCACACGGCTATCACCTTTTGTCGCGACAACAAGATCCCGATCCTGGTCTTCGACCTGATGCGGGAGGGCAACATTCGCTCCGCCCTCATCGGCGAGCGGATAGGTACTCTGATTAGGTGACTGACGACTCGCTCATCCCCGCCGCGCTCGAGGAAAGCGCCGAGCGTATGCACAAGGTCGTGGAGCACACCAAGGCCGATTTCGCCATGGTGCGGACCGGTCGGGCCTCGCCTGCGCTCGTGGAAAAGATCAAGGTCGACTACTACGGGAGCGAGGTTCCCCTGCAGCAGATTGCAGGTTTCAGCGTGCCCGAACCGAGGGTGCTCGTGGTGAACCCCTACGACAAGGGAGCCATGAAGGCCATCGATAGGGCGCTCACAAGCTCCGACCTCGGCATCAACCCGTCCAACGACGGCCAGGTGTTCCGCCTGGTATTCCCCGAGCTAAACGAGGAGCGTCGCAGGGAGTTCGTCAAGGTAGTCAAGCATCGGGCCGAGGAGGGTCGGGTGGCGGTTCGCAACGTGCGTCGCGCAACCCGCCACGACCTCGAGGCACTGGAGAAGGACGGCGATATCTCGACCGACGACCTCGATCGGGCGGAGAAGGAACTAGAGAGCCTTACCCACGAACATATTGCAGAGATCGACAAGCTCTTGACCCACAAGGAGCGGGAGCTGCTCGAGATCTGATCAGGAGCGGCCCCGGCACCTGCCGGCGCCGCTCAGCGGGACATCGGATGCCGGGGCACGCGGGGGTGGGCCGACGGCGCGAGAAGGAACCCGCAAGGAGGAGTCTTGGACGAGGGAGAAGGGTCCCGAGGGACCGCTGAACCGGTCACCGAGCGGGCTCGCATCGCAGGTGTGGAGGCCGGCATCGCAGCAGGTCTGGTGCCGTCGGCCGACACGCTGGCGCGCCCTGGAACAGAGCCGGCCGATCGCCCCTCCGGGCAGTCAAACGAGACTGGCGCGGTGGGCACGCTCTCCTCCTACGAGCTGCCCGACTGGACTGACCCCCCGACCTTGCAGGTGCCACGGGTGCTGCTCGACCTCGAGCAGGAGGCGGCGGCTGAGCGGGGTGGCCCCCCGACGCCACCACCCGGCGGCCCGGTGTGGCGAGAGCGCCAAGAGGACTGGGACGACACCGACGCCGTTCTCGCCCGCCTCGCCAGTGCAGGACCTTCTGTCACTGATTACGAGGAGTCCTCCTCCGACGACCCCTTCGCCTATGACTTCCTCGACCTAGACGACGACGCCTCCTGGCTGTCGCGCGACGACGTTGTGGAGGAATCCGGGCCACAGTCGAGGGCCGGGGAAGCCGCGTTTGCCCCGGTGGAGATTTCGCTCGAGCTTGGCGAGGTCGAAGAGCCCGCTCCCATGCAGGCTGCCAGCGTTTCGAGTTCGGCGGAGGACCAGGGCGACGTCCAGGCTCCGTCTCCGAGGCAGCGCAAGCGTCGACTCGTGGCTCCTCGCGTTGCCTCCCCGACACCCGAAACGACGCCGTCACGCGGAGCTGGGCGGACGTGACGCTTCCAAGCCCCGCAACCCTGTCGTCGCCACGCTCACGGGGGTGGCCTTGGCGGCAGTCCTACTGCTGTGCTTTCTCGCGGGTCCTGTCGCCGTGCTTGTCTTGGCCGCCTTGGCCGTGACCCTCGCAACCGCTGAGTTGTTCAATTCGCTTCGCCTCGCCGGCTATAGGCCGGCCACACTGCTCGGCATCCTCGGCGTGCCGGCGGTGATGGTGGGAGCCTACCTACGTGGTCCGGTCGCGATCGTGACCGCGCTCGTGATCTTCATCGTCGTATCGATGATCTGGTATCTCGCCGGAGTCACCCGTCGATCCCCGCTGGCCAACCTCTCGGTGACCGTGCTCGCGTTCGGTTGGACTGGAGTGCTCGGCGCCTTTGCTGGGCTGCTCTTGGACCCGAGCGTGTTTCCCGACCGACACGGGATCGCTTTCATGCTTGGGGCTGTCATCGCTGCGGTCGGCTACGACATCGGTGGCTACGTCATCGGCAGTCGCCTGGGTAGGCACAGCCTCGCCCCCTCGGTGAGCCCGAACAAGACCTGGGAGGGCTTGGTGGGGGGATGCCTGATCGCCGTGGCCGCCTCGGCAGCCGTGACAAGCCGGATCCACCCCTGGGATCTAAAGACAGCGGTCTTGCTCGGGGTCGTGGTGGCAGTGGTTGCCCCCTTCGGCGATCTCGTCGAGTCGATGATCAAGCGCGACCTCGGGGTTAAGGACATGGGGACGCTTCTGCCGGGCCACGGCGGGATGATGGACCGGATCGACGCTCTTCTTTTCGTTCTCCCCGCGGCCTACTTCTTCATTCGCTTGGCTCACATCGCATGACGGGCGTTGTGGACCAGGTTCAGCTGGGCCAAGCCCCCAGCCTGGGCAGCAGGGACGACGCCAGAAAACGTGTTGCCGTCATCGGCTCGACGGGCTCGATCGGTACCCAGACCCTCGAAGTGCTCCGGGCAGCCTCCGACCGCTTTGCTGTGAGCGCCCTAGGCGCGGCTCGGTCGGTGGACCTGCTCGCCGCCCAGGCGAACGAGTTCCGCCCCGAGGTCGTCGCCATCGCCGACAACACCGTGGCAGGTCGGCTTTCTGAGTTGCTCGCCCCGGGCATCGAGCTTCGCGCCGGGCCAGAGGCGCTCAGCTCCCTTGTCGAGAATGGGGACATAGTCCTCAACGCCGTGGTCGGCTTTGCCGGCCTCGGGGTAACCGTCGCAGCCCTTTCAGGGCGGCGCCGCCTTGCCTTGGCGAACAAGGAGTCGCTTGTTGCAGGCGCCCCCGTCGTGCAGCGTGTCAGGTATCTGGAGGGGGCCGAGCTGCTCCCAGTCGACTCCGAGCACGGCGCCATACACCAGTGCCTTGCCCGCGCACGCCCTGACGCCGTGAGGAAATTGGTGTTGACAGCGAGCGGGGGGCCCTTCAGGGGGCGCACCGCAGCTGAGCTGGCCTCGGTGACCCTTGCCGATGCCTTGGCTCATCCAACCTGGCACATGGGACCGAAGATAACCGTCGACTCGTCGACGCTTATGAACAAGGGTCTCGAGGTCATAGAAGCTCGCGAGCTCTTCGGCGTCGACTACGAGCACATCGAGGTCGTCGTACACCCCCAATCGACGGTGCACTCGATGGTCGAGTTCTGCGACGGGACGACGATTGCCCAGCTCTCCCTCCCCGACATGCGTCTCCCCATCGGTTACGCGCTCGGTTACCCGGACCGGCTCAGCCAGCCCTACGGTTCGCTTGACTTCGCCGCCCTCGGGCGCTTGGATTTCGAGCCGCCGGACCTTGCCACCTTCCCCTGCCTGACGCTCGCCTACGAGGCGGGACGGGCGGGGGGAAGCGCCCCTGCTTGGCTGAACGCCGCCAACGAGGTCGCCGTAGCTGCTTTCTTGGACGGTCGCCTCGGCTGGCCGGGCATCGCCGAGGTCGTCGCAGAGACCCTGCAGGCGCACGAGCCCACCGAGCTCGAAGATGTCGAAGACGTTCTCGAGGCAGACTCCCACGCCCGCGCCGTAGCCAGGGGCGTCCTCGAGAGGAGACGGCAGTAGTCCTGACGCCTACTGGGGACCGCGAAGCGAGAGACTTGTAGCGATGGACGACGCTTCTCGCGCTGTAGCGCCGCCAGAGAGTGTCTCGACCGACGGTTCGGGTCCTTTGCTGAGACTGCTTTTTGTAGTGGCGGCTGGCCTCGTTCTCACGATTCTCTTCGACGCCTGGCCCGTGCTCGTCGTCGTGCTCGCCCTCGTGGCCATGGTCATGCTCCACGAGTTCGGCCATTTCGCCACCGCCAAGTGGAGCGGGATGAAGGTCACCGAGTACTTCTTGGGCTTCGGTCCGAGAATTTGGTCGTTCCGGCGGGGGGAGACCGAGTACGGGGTGAAGGCGATCCCTGCCGGGGGCTATGTCCGCATAGTCGGGATGACGATGCTCGAGGAGGTCAACCCGTCAGACGAGGCCCGCAGCTACCGACAGGCGTCCTTCCCGCGACGCCTCCTTGTGGCGGTCGCAGGCTCGGGCATGCACGTGATCATGGCCTTTGTGCTGCTGTTCTCCCTTTACGCCATCGCTGGGGCGCCGACCGCCACGGCACCGACGATCACGAGCCTCGCCCAGTTCTCCAAGGGCATAAGCCCGGCTCAGCGCGCAGGGTTGCAGCCCGGGGACACGATCGTGGCCGTCAACGGGCACGAACACCCTGGCATGGACTATCTGATCTCTTTTGTCAACAAGCATCCCGGGGACACCTTCAGCTTGGTGGTGGTGCGAGACGGCCGTGATTTGACCTTGCGGGTGACACCCGTCGACGGCCGGCATGTAGTCGAGTATGTCGACGGCCAGCGTGAGCAGGCCGCGCCTTCCGCGGGCCCGGCGACGGGGATCATCGGTGTCGTTTTGAGCGGTGCTCGAGATGTGACAGTCGGGCCGGTCACGGCCACCGGTCGCGCCGCGACGGGGATCTGGTCCATCACCGGTCAGACATTCAGCTCGCTCGCCCAGCTCCTCTCCTTGCACGGCCTTAATCACTTCGCCCACCAAGTAGCAACGGCCGGCAGCTCGTCCTCCTCGTCCTCCTCATCCTCCTCGCCCCAGCTGCTCTCCATAGTCGGGGCCGTGCAGATAGGTGCCCAAGCCCTCCGCCAGGACGTCCCGCTCCTTCTTTACCTGCTCGCCGCGATCAACATGTTTGTCGGCATCGTCAACCTCTTCCCGATGCTGCCCCTAGACGGCGGCCACGTCGTGATCGCCGTCTACGAGCGAATCCGTTCCCGCAAGGGGCACGCGTACCATGCCGATGTCGCCAAGCTCATGCCCGTCGCCTATGTCTTCTTGCTCTTCGTGGTGATCGTCGGCCTTGGGGCGCTCTACATGAACATCATCCATCCAGCCCAACTGCCCGGTGGCTAATAACCCGCCGACGACGAGGCAGCCTGGCGCTCGCCGCTAGGCTGCCTGCGATGCCTAGAACCTCGGCGACGATGGCCGAACGGCGCCAGACACGACAGATCCATGTCGGCAAGGTGCCAGTCGGTGGCGGGGCGCCCGTTTCGGTCCAGTCAATGACAGTGACGAAGACGGCCGATGCCGAGGGGACCCTCGCCCAGGTCTACGCGCTCGCTGCGGCGGGGGCCGACATCGTGCGCTGCACTTGCAATGAGCAGGAGGCGGCCGAGGGCCTGGCGAGGATCATCCCCCGCTCGCCGGTCCCGATTGTGGCTGACGTCCACTTTCACTACGAGATGGCCCTGGCAGCTCTCGAGGCCGGCGTACAGGGGCTACGCCTCAATCCCGGCAACCTGCGCAAACCTGAGGAGATAAAGCTCGTAGCTTCGGAGGCTCGCGACCGTGGTGTCCCGATCCGCATCGGCGTCAACGCCGGCTCCTTGCACCCAGAGCTTTACAAGCGCTTCGGTGGTGCCACGCCTGAGGCTCTCGTCGAGTCGGCCCGCATGGAACTCGCCTACTTCGAAGAGGTGGGCTTCGACGACGTGAAGATCTCCGTCAAGGCGTCGACCGTCCCGGTCATGATCGAGGCCTACAGGCTCGCCTCGGAAACATTCGATCACCCGCTCCACCTCGGCGTCACCGAGGCGGGGCCCCCGCCGGCAGGGCTGATCAAGGGGACGGCCGGTATCGGGACGCTTCTCGCCGAGGGGATTGGGGACACGATCCGCTACTCGCTCACCGCCGACCCGGTGCAAGAGGCCCGGGCCGGGCGCCAGCTGCTCGAGGCCCTCGGGCTACGCGAGCGCAAAGGGCTCGACCTCATCGCCTGTCCCTCGTGCGGCAGGGCCGAGATAGACGTGATCGACATCGCCCGCCGAGCGCAGGAGGCCTTCGAGTCCCACTCCTGGCCGTTGCAGGTGGCCGTCATGGGCTGTGTCGTCAACGGACCGGGTGAGGCTCGCGAGGCCGACCTCGGGATCGCGGCCGGGCGCCATAAGGGCCACCTGTTCATCAAGGGCAAGATCGTGCGCGTCGTGCCCGAAGACGAGATGGTCGAGGCTCTGATTGCCGAGGCGGAGAAGCTCGTCACCGAAGGCGTCGAGGCCCGACTAGCTGCCGCCGACGCCGGCGCCGAGCGTGAAGCCGAGGAAGACCGCAAGGCGTTGTTCGAGTCCAAGGGCGCCGATGTCAACAACTCGGGTGAACGCATCCAGATGATCCGCAAGAAGATCGCCCTCGAGCAGGAGCCCCGGTCCCAAAGCGACCGCTAGCGTGCCCGGAACTCCTGTGGTCAAGACGGGTTCGACATGACCGACTTCGAGCTCCGGTTGCTCGAGCCACACGAGATCGACGCCTATGCCGCTTGCCAGGCCTCGGCCTTCTCGAGCCGCTACCCGGCCGACAGGCTCGACGCGCTCGCCAAGGAACTGGATCTCGAGCGCTCCCTGGCCGTCTTCGACGGAACAGACCTGGTGGCGACCAGCAGCTCCTTTTCGGCCCAGATGACCCTGCCCGGATTGGCTCGCTGCAATGTTGCTGCTGTCACCGATGTGGCGGTCGTCCCGACCCACCGTCGGCGAGGTCTGCTCAACTCGCTGATGCGGAGACAGCTCGACGATCTCCACACCAACGGAGACGCGATAGCTGTCCTCTACGCGAGCGAGGGGGCCATCTACGGTCGTTACGGCTACGGTCCGGCGAGCTTCGGCGCCAACTACCAGGTCGACAAGCGCCTCTGCCGGCTGCTTAGCCCGCTCAGAGCAGGGACAGGCTCGGTCCGCCTTCTCGAGAGCGGACAAGCGGCCGAAGCCTTTCCCCTCGTGTTTGCCTCCTATGTGCTGACAAGGCCCGGCGAAGTCGAGCGCCCACAAGGAGAATGGGCTGAGGTGCTCTGCGACGTAAGCGCTTCGGCCATGGGTCACCGCTTCTATGCCTGTTACGAGGAGGCGGGGCGCATCGACGGTTACGCCGTTTACAGGGTGGCCGGGATCGACCCGACTGACCACTGGCGCCGTGGGGTCTTTTTGGAGGAGCTGTGCACTCTGTCTGACGACGCCTATATCGCCCTATGGGGCTTCCTGCTCGGGGTAGATCTGACAGAGGATCTCCGCACCGCGGGCAGGCCCGTGGACGAGCCCATCCGCTACCTCTTCGAGGACCAGAGGCAGCTTCGTACCACCCGATGGACCGACCGCAGCTGGCTTCGCCTCGTCGATGTGCCCCGCGCCCTCTCGCTGCGTGGTTACGAGGCGGAAGGCGCCCTTGTGATCGATGTCGGCGACAGCTTCTGCCCCTGGAACGAGGGCCGATTCGCCCTCACAGTGGACTCCAGCGGGGCCGGTGTCGTCGAGGCGAGCAGGGCCTCTGCCGATCTAGTCGTCCCGGCTGAAGTGCTCGGCAGTGCCTACTTGGGTGCTGTCTCTTTTCGTGCCCTGGCAGAAGTGGGCCGGATCGAGGAATGCACTAACGGAGCGGCGGGCTCAGCTGACGCCATGTTCCGAGCCGCGCGGCCGCCATTTTGCACGACGCATTTCTGACGAGGAGTCCGGTTCGCGTCAGAGCCTCTCGAGCTCGACGACTTGGGCCTGCGGCGCAACGTGTCGTACGAGATCGGTCAGATGGGGGTGGCAGGTGAGGAACAGCACTTGTTGGTGCTCAGCGGTCTCGGCGAGAAGCTCTGCGACCGACGAAGCCCGGGCGGGGTCGAAATTGACGAGCACGTCGTCGAGGATGAGGGGGAGGGATTCGGATCGCTCGGCAAAGTTCTCCGCCAGGCCGATGCGCAGGCACAAGTAGAGCTGCTCGATGCTGCCGCGGCTTAAAGCGCTGGCGTCGAGCTCGGCGCCCGATGAGGAGACGACCCTGATCGCCTCCCGAGTGGCGTCGTCGCCAATGGAAGGCAGCACCGAGGTGTACCGGCCCTCGGTCACCTTCGCGAACCGCTCGGCCGCGCGGGCAAGCACGGCGGGCTGGCGCTCTTGCTCATGGCGGCGCAAGGTGCGTTCGAGGAGCAAACGGGAGCATCCGAGCAAGGCCCAGGACCTGAGCACCTCCTCGAGGTCGTGCTCGAGTGTGAGCCGCTTCTGCTCAAGCCTGGCGATCTCTGCCGAGCTGGCGAGAGCCCGCAGGTCGTTGGAGGCGTCCTGGTGGGCCCGCAATAGGACCTCGAGGGAGCGGAGCGAGTCCACGCGAGCGTGGGCGAGCACCTCTTGTTCTTCGCCCCATGCGAGCACCTGGCCCGACTCGAGCTCGCCGCGCAACCGGCGCGCATCGTGTCCCCGCCCGAGCGATCGCTCCAGCTCGAACCCGGTGCTATCGAGCACCTCGAGCAGCGAGGACCTCACAGACCTCAGCTCGAGGACGCCTTCGAGAACTGCGTTCAGTTCCTCTAGGGTCCTTGTCGGGTCGGATCCCTGTGACTCGAGGCGGCCACCCAGGTCGCAATAGCGCCGGGCCAGTTTCGTGAGCCGTGCCTCGAACTCCTCGATGACCGCGTCCTGCTCGCGGACCTTCTTGTCCACGCGATCGAGCGCTGCCAGATTCTTGTGAGTCGCCTGCAAGACGGTGAGGCTTTCGAGCACGCCGTCCGGCGAATGCGCCGCGACCAGCCCGTGCGCTTGCTTCCAGTCCTCGAAGCGGGCCTGCTCGCACTCGAGCTCGTCGCGTGCTCGTTCCAAAGACTCCTGGGCGGTCTTGAGCCTGCCGAGCGCCTCCGATCTCCGGCGGCGCTCGTCCGAGAGCACCCGTTCGCGTGTCCGGGCAAGCTCGACCTGCTCGGCCGTCGTCTCGATATCGGACTCAGTCGGGTCGTTGGGCAGCCCCAGGGAGCTTGCCAGCTCGCCGATGCGTGTGACCGTTCTGTCATAAGGCTTCTCAAGTTCGGGCCGCGCGACCGGCGCCGAGGTCGATCCGCGGCGCGAGGCCGTTGCCAACAGGAAAAGGGCCAACCCCCCCGCCGCGAGGCCGAAGCAGAGGACACGGACCGTGACAGATGCAGTGACAACGGCCGCGACGGCGCCGAGGCAGGCCATTGCCAGGCCGATGAGGGCCATCGATATGGCGGTGCGGTGGCCGAGGAGGCGAACCCCGGGGGCGGTACCGTCACGCTCGGCCGCCAGCCGCTCAGCCAAAAGGCGGCGTTGTTCGGCGAGGTTCCTGCGTAACTCGGCGACTAGGCGGGCCTGATCTTCAGGGTCGGGCTTGGCAGCGGTGAGGCTCGTTTCAGCGCCCTCAGCACCGCCCTGGGGGCCTGTTAGCTCCAAAGACGCCTCGGCGTCCTCAGCGAGGGCGCGGGCTTCTCTCCAACGCGCTTGTCGTTCGGCGAGCGAGGCGCGAAACTGCCGCGCCTCGTCGGTGAGCCCGATCCATCCAGCACCAGCGCTGATGCCCTGCCTGTCCCAAGTCCGCCCGAGCGCGTCAAGGGCAGACTCGATCGACTGGTCGATCCCTGCTCGTTGGTTGCAGAGCTCAGCGCGCTGGTTCAAACGCTCGAGATGCCCGGAGCAATCCGCCCGCAACGACTGGAGCTCGGAGGCCTCTGTCTCAAGAAGGGCTGCAGACGCGGTCGGCTCTTGCCATGACGCCAGGCGCTCTTCTGCCGCCCTCCTGCGCTCCAGGACGTCCCAAAGACGCATGAGCAGGTCTAGCTCCCGCATCCGGTGCTCGGTCCGTTCTGTCTCTTCGCGCGCCTGGTCCAGAGCAACCTCCAACCGCGTCAGCTCTGCGAGCTGGGCGGGATACCCCGTGGCGTCTCGCCTCGCCTCGCTAAGCGCGTCGGCGTGTGTCGTCGAGCTCGGCCATAAGGCTGTTGGCCCGGGCATCGCCCTGGCGCAAGCGAGCGAGCTCGCTGCGACGCCTTTGCAGGTTGGCCATGGCGTGAGCAGCGGAGCGACGCTGGCCGACGATGCTCGCCGAGAAAAGGAGCTCGCGCACCTCATCCTTGGTCATTGCATCGGCACTGCCGAGCTCGCTCAGGTCAATGGCGAACACAGCTCTAAAAAGGGTCTCATCGGCGCCCCCGAGAGCCCTGCGCAGCTCGTCTTCGGATGCCGAGCGCCCGTCTGGGCGCCTGATGACGAGCTCTTTTCGCGGGGTGGCATATCTCCCGATACTCCAGAGCTCGTCCGGCCCCGTCTCGTCGGCGGCCGCGGAGAGAGTCAGTTGGCCACCGTGGCGGCCGCCGCGGACCGGGGGGCGGAAGCGGGGGTTGTCCCGGCGGCTCGGGAACCCGAAGAGCATCGTCGTCAAGAAGTCGAGCATCGTCGACTTTCCGGCCTCGTTCGGGCCGTTGAAGATCACAAGACCAGGGGAGAGGTCGTCGATCCCGAAGTCTGAGAGGGCTCCAAAGCCCTCGACGTGGAAGCCGGCGATTCGCATCGCTTTGCCTCAGCGCCCTTCGCCGTCGAGCTCAGCGAGGGCGAGGAGAAGGGCCCGATCGACTAGCTCACTTACGGGGGCGGCCTGTGAGCCGAGCAGTCCCTCGAGTACTCGGTGGGTCTTAAGCTGGCTAGGCAGCCCGTCTGACAGCTCGGCCGCCAGTTCCTCGACTGATTCCTCCTCGCTCTCGAGGCACCGCTTGAGCTCATCGGCCATGGCGACGAGATCGGCGGCGAAGTCTGAGCCCGACCGGATCAGCTCGAGGTCCACGACGGCGCGCGACCTGTCGTCGATGGTGTCCCACCAGCAGAACGGCTCGTCCCCGGCGAAGTCGCCCCGCAATGTCTCCAGCAGGTCGTCGATCGAACCCGGCCGGCGCAGGTCAGAGCTCAGCTCGCCTTGCCCGACGAGCTGGCCCCGGAGCACGAGCGATCTCCCCTCGGCCCTTTCCAACTGCTGCTTGCCAGCTCGCACGAGGTGCTCGCGCAGATCGGCGAGATCGACGATCTCGGCCACGTCGAGCTCGACCACCCCGAAGCGCACCACGTCGCAACTGACGGGCTCGAGCCCTGCGATCCGGCCGGCTTGCACGTTGACGACGACGGCGCCCTTCCGGCCGCGTTCGCTCGGCTTTGGGCTGCGTGCCTGGAGATTGCCGGAATAGACGACGAAAGGCTCGTCTGAGCCCTCGCGGCCCGACAGGACCATGGCGCTGTGGATGTGGCCGAGTGCCCAGTAGTCGAGGCCGACACCCCACAGGTCCTCGAGAGTGCACGGGCTGTAGTCGTCGTAACCGGAGGCGGCCCCTCGCACGTTGCAGTGGAGGACGCCGACCTTAAGGCCGGGGCCGGCGATTCGCGAGAAGCGCAGGGCTAGGTTCTCCGGCTCACTACGCGTCCCAAAGCTGATTCCCTGCACTGTCGCGAGCGGGATGCCGTTTCTCTCCACCGTGACCGCCTGCACCGATCCTGAGGCGAAGACCGTGACCGACTCGGGCCAAGGGCCGGAAAGGGCCGACCAGCCGGTCTCGACCGGGTCATGGTTGCCATGGACGACGAAGCTTGGGATTCCAGCCTCTGAGAGGCGGGCGAGCCCGTCGCGAAAGTGCAGTTGGGCTCTCAGACCCCGCTCCGGCCCGTCGTAGATGTCCCCGGCGATTAGGAGAAAAGCCGCTCTTCTTTCGAGGCAGAGCTCGACAAGCGAGTCAAAGGCGGCCAGCGACGCCTCTCTTAACTTGTCCGCCACGAACGGCGCCGTCGAGCCGATGCCCTTGAACGGCGTGTCCAGGTGCAAATCCGCCGCGTGGACGAAACAGAAATCGGGGATCCGGAAGCCTTCTTCCACTGAACCGGAGGCTACCTGGGGGGTGTGTCACCAACGTGGGATCCCCGCCACGCGGCGCCGGAGGGGGAAACAGGTGGTGCGAGGCGCCTCGGCTGTCGGAGGCTGGTTAAGCAAAGGAAGAAGGGGTCAGCTCGGGCCTCGGACTACGCTTTGCGGAAACGCAGTTGCTTAGGAGAACCCAGATGCCCTTCGAGCTTGGCTCGTTGATCGAAGCCCGCCAAGGCGAGAATTTCCGCCTGCACAGTGAGTATCTCAATCCCCAGCTCGTAAAGGTATTGAAGACGCTCGGTTTCGACCGCTTCTATGTCAAAGGTCAAGGCTGCTACCTCTACGACCGGGACGGCGAGCGCTACTTGGACTTCCTGGCCGGTTTTGGCGTCTATGCCCTCGGACGTGGGCACCCGGTCGTTAAGAAGGCGCTTCACGACGCCCTTGAGATGGACCTTCCGAACCTCGTGCAGCTCGACGCGGCCCTATTGCCCGGTCTGTTGGCCGAGGCGATGGTGGCAAGGACCCATGACGGACTCCAACGCTGCTTCTTCTCGAACTCAGGTGCCGAGGCGATCGAGGCGGCCATCAAGTTCTCCCGGTACTCGACAAAGCGGCCCCGCGTCCTGCACGCGGACCACGCCTTCCACGGCTTGAGTCTCGGGGCGCTGTCGTTGAACGGTGGCAAGGAGTTCCGGGAGGGCTTTGGGGCTCTCTTGCCAGGGTGTCACGAGGTCCCCTTCGGCGAGATCGAGCCACTCGCCCGCGAGCTTGAGCGCGAGGACGTCGCTGCCCTCGTGCTCGAGGTCATCCAGGGAAAGGGCGTGAACCTCGCTTCGGACGAGTACTGGGCGACCGCTGCTGAGCTGTGCCGCAAGCACGGGACCCTGCTTGTGATCGACGAGGTCCAGACCGGGCTGGGCAGGACGGGCAAGCTCTGGGCTCATGAGCACTACGGCCTGCGCCCAGACATAATCACGGTCTCCAAGGCGCTCTCCGGCGGCTACATCCCTGTCGGGGCGATGATGTGTTCTGCGGAGGTCTTCGACCGGGTCTATTCCAAGATGGAGCGCGCCGTCGTCCATTCTTCGACCTTCGGGCGCAACCAGCTCGCAATGGTGGCGGCTCTCGCCACGTTGCAGACCATCGACGACGAGGACATCGTCGATCGGGCGCGAGTGACCGGCGAGGCGTTCATGAAGGGCCTGGCTCCGCTAGTGGAGAAGTACGAGCTCTTCCACGAGGTGCGCGGCAAGGGCCTGATAATCGGCCTCGTCTTCGGGGAGCCGAGCTCGCTGCGGCTCAAGTCCCGTTGGAAGATGATGGAGAGCGCCCGCAAGGGGCTCTTCTCTCAGCTGGTCGTTGGTCCTCTCTTCCATCGGCACCGGATCTTGACCCAGGTGGCGGCTGACAACATGAACGTCGTCAAGCTGCTTCCCCCGCTCATCGCGGGCCAGGAGGAGGTCGACTACTTCGTCGGTGCACTTGACGACGTGCTCGACGACGCGCATCGGAACTCGGGCCTGCTGTTCGAGTTCGGGAAGACCCTCGCCAAGAGCGCGTTGAGACGGGAGCCCTCCTGAGCTCGACCGGCCCGATCCAAGAGCCGGGCCCTTCGATGGTGATCGAGTCTGGTGACCGGGTGCTCGTCACAGGGGCGGATGGTTTCGTGGGCTCAGCGGTCACCCGGGCCCTGCTTGCCCGTGGGGCGCGCGTCGTAGCCCTGCTCCAGCCTGGAGTGGCGCCCGCAAACATCAACGGCCTCGAGGTTGAGCGCGTCGTGGCAGACCTGCGCGATGCGCCTGCTGTTCTCGGCGCGGCCGAGGGTTGCCGGATGATCTTCCACGTGGCGGCGATCTACCGATTCTGGGCCGCCAATGCGAGCGACTTCTACGACGTGAACGTGGGCGGGACCCTGAACGTGATCAACGCTGCGCTTGCCTCGGGCGTGGACAGGGTCGTTTACACGAGCACCGTGGGCACGATCGGCCTCGACGGCACCGAGCACAACCGGGTAGCCGACGAGACGGCCTGGGCACGCATTGCACACTTATTCGGTCTCTACAAGCAGTCGAAGTACGTCGCCGAGCACGAGGTGTTGCGCGCCGGTGCCGAGGGTTTGCCCGTGGTCCTTGTGCAGCCCACCTTGCCGCTGGGCCCTGGTGACCGGGCCCCCACGCCGACCGGCAAGACGGTGCTCGACTTTCTGAACGGTCGCATGCCTGGATGGTTCGACACGGCGCTCAACGTCGTCGACGTGGACGACGTCGCCGCAGGGCACGTCCTCGCAGCCGAGCGGGGAGTCCAGGGGCGTTCTTATGTTCTCGGGGGGGAGAACATGGAGCTTCGCGAGATTCTCGACGTCCTCGCTGCCACGACAGGCCTGCCCCGGGCCCACATCAAGGTGCCGCGTCAGCTCGCTCTGGCTGCCGGCTATGCATCCGGCCTGATCGAGGGTCGCCTGTTGCGGCGCGAGCCGAGCATCCCGCTCGAGGGAGCGCGCATGGCCGCGACACGCATGATCTTCAGTGATGCCCGTGCACGCGCCGAGATCGGCTACAGCTCGAGGCCAGCCGTAGCGGCGATCACGCGCTCCGCGCGATGGTACGCGGACAACGGCTTCGTCTCGAACCGGCGGATGGCGCGGATCCGCTGGAGCGAAGCGGCAGGAACACGGAGGAACGGCCTTGCTTGGCAACGGCCAGCCGTGGCCGATACCGACTGAGATGACACGCTCGGTTGACCTGCGGCCAGACGTTGCCTAGCGCCACCGGGCCAGCGCACGGCCGACAGGTGCCGGCAAGCCGGCTCAGGGTACCTGTCCTACTGGCGGCCTTGGTGGTGGTGATTGTCCTCGCAGGCTGCAGCCCGCAGGTGAACCCGCCCGATACAACAACCACCACCACCTCGACGACCTCGACCACAACAACAACGACGATGCCGACAGCTGTAACCGGAACAGCGCTGCTGCGGGCACGCGTCGCTGCACTGCCGCGGGGCGCCCTCGCCCTCCCATTGGTCACCGAAGGCAGCACAGCCTGGATGAGGATGGTCCCCATCGCCTACCGGAGCTTCGGAAGCGGCCCCGACCTTCTCCTCATCTCTGGGCAAGACGGGACGTTGTCGTGGTGGGGCCAGACCCTTCTCTCTGACCTGTCCGGCCACTACCGCGTGACCGTGTTCGACCTACCTGGTGCGGGCTACTCCGGCAATGCGACGGCGGCCTTGTCACTATCGTGGCTGGCTGACATTACGGCTGGCCTTGTCGTCACGATCGGACTCAGCGATCCCACCGTGCTCGGCTGGGGGCTTGGCGGCCAGATCGCTCTGTCGCTCGTGGAGCGACATCCCGGCCTCGCCTCGGCGCTCGTCCTCGTCGACACCGCGGCCGGGGGTGCTGGCTCGGTCAAGCCATCCGAAGACGTCGCCGCGCTGCTCGGCCGGCCTGGTGCGACACCCGTGGCGCTTTCTGCGGTCCTGTTCCCGCCGACCGTCGCTGGGCTCGAGGAGCGGTCGATCTGGCCGAGCAGCCTCCTTGCTGGGCCCTCGGATTGGATGACCGCGAGAGCAGTGAGGGCCGAGGCCGCCGTTCAGGCCGTCATCTGGAGGACTTCTGCCCTCAGGAAGGGACTTGGGAAGGTCATTATCCCGGCCTTGGTCGTTTCCGGTACTGACGACATCGTCTTCCCGCCCGCGAACTCGACTCAACTTGCCGAGGACTTGCCCCATTCCAGCGAGGTCAGCTTCCCGAGCGTGGGGTATGGGGCAATCATCCAGGACGAGCCAGCCTTCGTCGCCGCCGTCGAAAACTTCTCGGGAAGCAACTCGAGTGGGACGACCACGACGTCGACGTCCACGACGTCCACGACCACGACGTCGACTACGCCTTAGGCCCTATTCCCTTCGAGGGCAGGCGACGGCCGTGGTTCGCAGGGGCTGCACACAGAGCCAGCCGCGCAAATCGAAGGCCTCCCTTTGACCGCTTCAGCGACACAGGAAATGGCTGCGAGGTAGATCAGCGGACGACGAAGCCGACCTCATCCAGCACGGGCTCCACGATGACCTCCACGGCGTCGACACGGGCTCGGGGCGGACCGGTTCGGCACCAGGCGATCATCTGGTCTACCGCCGCCGACGAACCCTCAAAGACGGCCTCCACGCTGCCGTCAGCACAATTGTGCACCCAGCCTGCAACATCGCGGGCCAGTGCCTCCGACCGGCAGCTGTCTCGGTACCACACGTTTTGAACCCGACCAGTCACGATGACTCGTCGGCGTTCGCGGCCCATAGCGGGACCTTACCGCGCGGGTCTTGAGGAGGCACCCCGGTCATCTCCGCTTTCACCGCTTTGGCGGTGCTTGCCATTACGATCCTTGGGAAATGTCCGTTTTGGCAGCGAGCGCTTCTCGTTCGAGTGATTCCCGGCGTCAGGCGATCGGTCTCGGAGCCTCGGCGTTCGCCTCTGTGGGGTGGGGCTTCGGGGCCATCTTCGCGAGGCTCACCTTCGCACCCGGGCTCGTGCTGACCTTTTACCGGCTGTGGATTGGCGCCGCTTTATTGCTGGTCGTGCTGTACGCCTCTGGCCGGCGGCTCAGCTGGGCCAACCTTCGAGCATCTTTCTTCGGGGGGGTATTCCTGGCGGGGGACATGGCGATGTTCTTTTGCGCTGTGAAGCTGACGAGCGTTGTCGACGCCACGGTTATCGGGGCGATCCAACCCGCCCTCGTGCTGATCGCCGCCCGCTACCTGTTCAGTGAGCGGATGGGGGGCTGGGACGTCTTGTGGATCTTCGTCGCCATTGCCGGCGTCTGTGCGGCCGTGATCGGACCGGGAGCGCCGAGCAGGCACGAATTAGCAGGCGACTTGTTGGCCACAGGGTCGCTGTTGTCTTGGTCCTGCTACTGGCTGGCGTCCAAGCACGCTCGGGAGAGCCAGCATGCCATCGATTACACAGCGGGGGTGACCCTTGTTGCCGCTGTGGTCATGAGCCCGGTCGTGCTCGTCTCGGGCGAGTCGCTAGCCAGGGTGCATGCCGGTGACTGGCTATGGATTGTGCTGCTTGCCGGCGTGCCGGGAGCTGCCCACCTGGCAATGAACTGGGCGCATCGCTACGTCGACGCCTCGGTCTCTTCTGTCATCGGCTCCAGCAACCCGATCGTCGCCGCCGGTGCCGCAGTGATCATCTTGGGTCAGCCCGTCACGATCCTGCAGATCGCTTGCGGCCTCGTCGCGCTGGGAGCGATCTCGGTTGTCGCCGCCCGCCATCGCCAACCAGCCGAATCCCTGTTGGAGTGAGAGCCGACCCCTGTCGGTAGACTTTCGCTATGGGCGAGCTGGTAGCGGGGGGCTCCCAGGCGTTCGCGCAGGCACCAATCCAGGATCGTCCCTCCAACCGCCATGCGACCACCCCGGTCCGGGTATTGGCAACGACCGAGACCGCGACACAGCTGGAACGCCCCGACCGCCTCGCGACCCGAGGAGCCCATGGCGATCCAGGTGCGAGGCCGCCACCAGGAACCGGTGAGCGTGGCTGTGACAATGCGCACGCCAGGCAATGACTTCGAGCTCGCCGCCGGCTTCCTCGTGAGCGAGGGACTCCTGCACGATCGAGGCGAGCTCGCTGGGATCCGTTACTGCGACGTCGCCCCGCAGATGCAGAACTACAACGTGGTGACTGTGGACTTGACGGTCCCGTTCACGGCCGAGTTCGCCGAGCGACACTTCTTCGCCTCCTCGAGCTGTGGGATCTGTGGGAAGGCCTCTCTCGACCAGGTCGAGATCAGCTGCCCTGCGATCGTGCCCGGCCCGGTGGTCGCCCGCTCGGTCATCGTCTCGCTCCCGGCGGCGCTAAGTGCCGCCCAGCGCATCTTCGAGGAGACGGGCGGCCTGCACGCGGCCGCCCTTTTCAACACCGCAGGCGAGCTGATCGAGTCACGTGAGGACGTCGGCCGTCACAATGCCGTCGACAAGATCATCGGGCATGGCTTCCTGGCCGGCAAGACGCCGCTGCGAGACAGCGTGCTTCTCGTGTCGGGCCGGGCCAGCTTCGAGATCGTCCAGAAGGCAGCTGTCGCCGGCATCCCCATCACATGCGCCGTCTCGGCGCCCTCGAGCCTCGCCGTGCAGGCATGCGAGAGGCTTGGCATGACCCTGGTCGGTTTCTTGCGGGGCGAGAGGTTCAACATCTACTGCCATCCGGAGCGGGTGGATCTATCTGCCTGAACCGGGCTGCGCGGCGCCGTCGGACAGGCCGGCGCGTACCGGTCCCTAGGTAGGCGCTCCCTCGCGCAGGAGGTGCGCAGCTGCGATCACAAGGGGGGCGAAGTCACCTTCGTCGATGCCGGCGAGCAGCTCGCGCTTCATTACCGGAGGCCAGAACATCCGGATGTGGTCCGCCACCTCCGCCGCAGCCTGTGCCTCGGGGTGGTGGCGAAAGTTCGCCGCTATCTGGTTGGCCATCCGCACAAGGTCAGCCCGGACCATCCTCGCTCCTCAGCGCAGGGCCGGGATGTCAGAACCGGCCTTATCTGACGGTGTCGCCGAGGCATCTGCGCTGGCCCGCACCCTGGCGCGGACCTCAACTGCTGTCACCTTGTACTCGGGGCAATTCGTCGCCCAGTCCGAGTGCTCGGTCGTCACGACGTTTGCGCCCGTCACTGGATGGTGGAAGGTCGTGTAGACGACCCCTTGCGGTACGTTGTCGCTGATACGGGCCCGCAGCTCGGTCTCGCCGGCACGGCTCGCAAGCTTCACCCAGCCGCCGTCGACGACGCCCCGCTCCTCGGCGTCATAGGGGTGGATCTCGAGCAGGTCTTCTGGATGCCAGGCGACGTTCTCGGTCCTTCTCGTCTGGGCACCGACGTTGTACTGGGACAAGATGCGCCCCGTCGTCAAGATGAGCGGGTAGCGCCGGTTGGTCCGCTCCTCGGTGGGGACGAATGGTGTTTCGACAAAGCGCCCCTTGCCCCGCACGAACTTGTCGATGTGCATGATCGGGGTGCCAAGAGGAGCGGCCTCGTTGCAGGGCCACTGGACACTTCCCACTTCGTCGAGCATCGCGAACGAGACTCCGGCAAAGGTCGGAGTGGAGTGAGCGATCTCGTCCATGATCTCGCTGGGGTGCTCGTAGCTCATGGGATAGCCCATGGCAGTGGCGAGCTCACAGACAACCTCCCATTCCTGCTTGCCGTTCTTCGGCGCCATGACGGGACGCACCCGGTTGACGCGCCGCTCGGCGTTGGTGAAGGTCCCGTCCTTTTCCAAAAAAGACGTACCGGGGAGGAAGACATGGGCGAATTTGGCGGTCTCGTTCAAGAAGAGGTCTTGCACGATGCACAGATCGAGCTGGGCGAGGGCGGCTTGAACGTGGTGAGTGTTCGGGTCCGATTGGGCGATGTCCTCACCTTGTACGTAAAGGCCTTTGAATGTTCCCTCGACCGCACCGTCGAACATGTTGGGGATGCGCAGGCCCGGCTCAGGGTCGAGTAAGCGTCCCCAGAGAAGCTCGAACTGATGGCGGACCGTGTCGTCGGACACGTGGCGGTAACCGGGCAGCTCATGGGGGAACGAGCCCATGTCGCACGAGCCCTGCACGTTGTTCTGGCCCCGCAGCGGGTTCACGCCTACGCCATCACGACCAATGTTGCCCGTCGCCATTGCCAGGTTCGCCAAGCCCATGACCATCGTCGAGCCCTGGCTGTGTTCGGTAACGCCGAGGCCGTAGTAGATCGCGGCGTTGCCGCCGGTGGCGTACAGGCGGGCGGCGGCCCTCACCAGCTCGGGAGGAACGCCTGTGATCTCTTCTGTTGCCTCCGGGCTGTGCTCGGGTGAGGCGATGAACGCGGCCCAGGTCGCGAAGTCATCTGGGTCACAGCGGTCGGCTACGAACTTGTGGTCGACGAGGTCCTCGGTGACCACGACGTGGGCGAGGGCATTGACGACAGCCACATTGGTGCCCGGGACGAGCTGCAGATGGTAGTCGGCCTGCACATGGGGGGAGCGCACGATCTCTGTCCGGCGGGGATCTATCACTATGAGCCTGGCACCCTCGCGGATCCTTTTCTTCATCCGGGAGGCAAACACGGGGTGCGCCTCGGTCGGGTTCGCCCCGATGACGACGATCACATCGCAGTGGTCGACCGACCTGAAGTCCTGCGTGCCGGCCGATGTGCCAAAGGTCTGCTTGAGGCCGAATCCGGTGGGGGAGTGGCAAACCCGGGCGCAGGTGTCGACGTTGTTGTTGCCGAAAGCGGCCCTCACCATCTTTTGCACTACGAAGACCTCTTCATTAGTGCAGCGCGAGGACGTGATGCCGCCGATGGCGCCGATACCGTAGCGAGCCTGGATCGACTTCAGGCGATCGGCGGCATACGAGATCGCTTCCTCCCAGCTCACCTCGCGCCATTGATCAGCGATCGTCTCGCGCACCATCGGCGTGAGCACTCGTTCCTTATGGGTCGCGTATCCCCAGGCGAAGCGGCCCTTCACGCACGAATGGCCCTCGTTGGCTCCGCCCAGTTTGTAGGGGACCATGCGCACGACCTCGTCGCCACGCAGCTCTGCCTTGAAAGAGCAGCCGACCCCGCAGTACGCGCAAGTGGTGATGACGCTGCGACGGGGCACGCCGAGCTTGATGACCGTCTTCTCCTCGAGTGTCGCCGTCGGGCAAGCTTGCACACACGCACCGCACGAGACGCACTCAGATCCGAGGAAGCTGCCGGCTCCGGGGCTGACCTTCGAGGCGAAACCCCGGCCGGTGATCGTGAGGGCGAAAGTGCCCTGGATCTCCTCACAAGCCCGCACACAGCGCGAGCACACGATGCACTTCGAGCTGTCGAAGGTGAAGTACGGATTGCTCTCGTCCTTCTCGGCGCCGAGGTGGTTGTCTCCCGCGTACCCGTACCTGACCTCGCGGAGGCCAACGGCGCCCGCCATGTCCTGCAGCTCGCAGTCGCCGTTTGCCGCGCACGTCAGACAGTCCAGCGGGTGATCCGATATGTAGAGCTCCATGACACTGCGGCGCAGCTTTTCGAGGCGCGTTGTCTGCGTGGCGACTCTCATGCCATTTTCGACCGGGGTCGTGCAAGACGCCGGCGTGCCGCGCCTTCCCTCGATCTCGACCAGGCACAGCCGGCAGGAGCCGAAGGCGGCAAGAGACTCGGTGGCGCATAGTTTGGGCACGTCAACTCCGGCGATGGCGGCGGCGCGCATGACGGAGGTGCCTTGCGGCACGGTCACAGCCAGTCCGTCGATCTCGAGCTGCACGTTCGTCGCGCCAGGCCTCGCCGGCGTTCCGAGGTCGTGCTCTTTGAGCAAGGTCATGAACGCTCTCCTCGGTTCTCAGACGAGCTTGTGCTGCGTCCGTCCCCATCCTGGCAACGAATTACTGGCACCTAGCTGCCGCGAGGCACGTCCGTAGCTCATGACGAGGGGGCCGCGGCCTTGTTGAAGTCCTCAGGAAACCAAGCAAGCGCACTGCGAACCGGTGAGGGTGTGAGGCCGCCCATGGCGCATAGCGACGCGTCGACCATGGTCACACACAGGTCCTCGAGCAGGGCCAGGTTGGCTTCTCGGTCGATCCCGGCGATGACGCGGTCGATGACCTCGACGCCGCGCACGGCTCCTAGCCGGCACGGCGTGCACTTGCCGCAGGATTCCTCGGCGCAGAACTCCATGGCAAAGCGCGCCTGCCGGCTCATGTCCACGGTGTCGTCGAAGACCACGACGCCCCCATGGCCCACCATTGCCCCAACGGCAGCGAAGGCTTCGTAGTCGAGGGGGAGTTCGAACCGGCTGGCGGGAACGTAGGCTCCGAGCGGGCCACCGACCTGTACAACCCGCACCGGCCGGCCGCTGGCGCTGCCCCCGCCGATGTCGTCTACGAGCTCGGCGAGCGAGAGGCCAAAGGCAGACTCGAAGATGCCACCGTGCTTTACGTTGCCGGCGAGCTGGAAAACCTGGGTTCCTCGAGACCGTCCCACGCCGAGCTCACGGAAAGCCCCGGCCCCATTGGCAATAATCGGGGGGACAGCCGCGAGGGACAAAACATTGTTGACGACGGTCGGCTTGCCGAAGAGCCCGGCGATTGCCGGCAGCGGAGGCTTGGCCCTTATCACGCCGCGGCGCCCTTCCAGGCTCTCGAGCATGGCGGTCTCCTCGCCGCAGATGTAGGCCCCGGCACCTACTCGCAGGTAGAGGTCAAAGGCCCGGCTGCTGCCGAGCACAGACGGACCGAGCCAGCTGTTCAGGTAGGCGATGTCTATCGCCGCCGCCATGGTGGCGATCGCGTCGGGGTACTCCGAGCGGACATAGACGTAGCCCTCGGTCGCCCCGACGGCGAGCCCGGCTATGACCATCCCCTCCACGAGCAAGAACGGGTCTCCCTCCATCAACATGCGGTCAGCAAAGGTGCCGCTGTCGCCCTCGTCGGCGTTGGCGGCGATGAATTTCAGCTCCGAGTCGATGTCGAGGACGGTCTGCCACTTGATGCCGGTCGGGAACCCTGCCCCGCCCCTGCCCCGCAGGCCGGACTCGGTCACCTCGCTCACAATTTGTTGCGGCGTCATCTCGAGCGCCCGGCGAAGACCAGCTAAGCCGCCGGTCGCCTCGTATTCAGCCACCGACAGCGGCTCGATGACCCCGACCCTGGAGAAGACCAGGCGGGTTTGTCGCTTCAGGTGCTCGATCTCTTCGGTCAGGCCGAGCCAGAGCCTGTTGCGGGCACCGTCGAGCATGCCGCCGTTCAAAAGCTCAGCGACGCTGCCGACATCTACCGGGCCGTACGCGACACGCCCCTCTGGCGTCGACACCTCCACGAGCGGCTCGAGCCAGAACATGCCCCGGGAGCCGTTGCGTACGAGATGGACCTCGCGACCGAGCGCGCCCGACTCACGCAAGATGGCCTCGGCCACCTCGTCCGAGCCGACCGAGCGTGAGGCCGAGTCCCGCGGCACGAAGACCGTGACGGGGCCCATCAGCGCGCCTCGGCTCTCAGCTGGTCGACGATCTCGTCGAAGCGGGCCTCGTCGACCCTGCCCTTTAGTCGGCCGTCCACCATCAAAGCCGGCGAGAGGGCGCAGTTGCCGAGACAGAAGACCTGCTCGAGAGTCACAGCGCCGTCGTAGGTCGTAGTGCCGAAATCGACTCCGAGGCGCTCACGGGCGTGTCGGGCGAGCCGCTCGGCGCCCATTGACTGGCAGGCTTCGCCCCGACACACGCGAACCACCGAGTGACCGGCTGGCTTGGCGCGAAAGTCCTTGTAGAAGGTGATGACCCCGTGAACGTCAGCCTTTGACAAGTTGAGCTCGGCGGCAAGCACCTCGACGGCCTCGGGATCGATGTAGCCGAACACGTCTTGCATCTCGTGCAGGACCGGCATCAGCGGACCGCGTTCTGCGCGGTGTCTGTCGACGATCTCGACAGCCCGTTGCCGAGACCACGGGACGTAAGAGCCGCTCGTCCTCGAAACCATCGTTCCACCTCGCCGGGCTGCGCAGCGCGCCTGCGACGCGTGCCAGCTCCGAATGCTTCAACCGATGTTAACCAAAGCCACGGTTTAGTCCGCAGCAATCAGCCGTACATGAGCGAGCCTGGGGTCGTGAGCAGCTCGCCCGTCTCGAGCCAGGTCTTAAGCCCGGAGAGGATCATTGGCCACCCGCCGTAGATCTCCGGATTGGCACCCTCGCGCATCTCGTCGTGGGTCACGGTGAGATGGCACGAGTCCCCGACGGGCGTTATCTCCCAGGTCACCTTGGAGGCGCCTTCGGCCTTAACCTCGTCGCTCCAAAGAGCGAGCATTGTGTGCACCAACCGGCGCGGGGGGTCGACCTCGAGAACCTCGCCCTCACCCAGAGGCCCGCTCGCGTTGGTTGCGCCCATGAAAAGGCGAGACCCGACCGTCCAGTCGGATTCGACCCGGGCACCAAAGGTGTACTTGCTTCTGATGTCGGGATCTGTGATCGCCTCCCAGAGCCGTTCGGGGGTAGTCCGAATGTAGATCTCGTAGATCTTTTCCATCTTGGCCTCCAGTCTGTGCTTTATCTCGCTGAGCGCTGCCGCCCACGGTTCTGTGTATTTGTCGATCCACCGGTCGTGGATGAGCCGGATAGGGACAGGGTTCAAGAAGTGAAGCTTGTTCCGACCCGAACGGCGTGTGACCACGATCCCGGCCTCCTCGAGCAGCTTCAAGTGCTTCATGACCCCGAAGCGGGTCATCTCAAGCTGGGACTCGAGTTCAGTGAGGCTGCGACCGTCGCGGGCGAACAGTTCGTCGAGCAGGTGTCGGCGCGTTGGGTCGGCGAGCGCCCTGAAGACGCGGTCGTCGTCGGTCGTCGGTCGGCCGGTGTAGCTCACGGGATTGTCTGGCTTCCTAGCGTCATCGAGCCCCTCCGCCTCCGACTATACGTGACTGATTGGTCACATGTCAAGCAACCTCCGAACAACCGCCGACACGGTGCACCCCGAACGGAGGGGTGTTGGCGTACGTGCTGCAATGGCATACGTGCCGGCTTCCAACAAGCGGGGAAACCTTGTCGCTGTTTTGTCGAGGGCGGGGTTCGTGGCGGCCGAGGAGGAGGCAACGGAGCTCCTTGTTTGCGCGGATGGCGACCCTGCTCGCTTAGGTTCTCTTATCGAACGTCGCCTGAGGGGCGAGCCGCTCGCCTGGATCACCGGACGCGTCAGCTTCTGCGGGCTTGAGATCCGGGTAGACCCCGGTGTCTATGTCCCGCGGTGGCAGAGCGAGCCACTGGCTCTCCGTGCGGTCGCGCGTTTGCCCGATACAGGCGTGGCCGTCGATTTGTGCACCGGAGCCGGATCGATCGCGAAGGTCTTGGCGCTCAACAGCCCCACGGCCCGGGTTGTCGCTAGTGACCTCGACGAGCGTGCCGTCGCCTGCGCTGCGGCCAACGGTGTGGAGGTCTATCGGGGTGACCTTTTCGCCCCGTTGCCACCGGGTATCGCCGGACTCGTGGATGTCGTCGTGGGCGTGGTGCCCTACGTTCCGACCTTCGCCCTCGGGCTGCTGCCGCGCGACACCCTTGTCTTCGAATCAAACCTTTCCTATGACGGTGGCCCCGACGGCACAGGCGTGCTGCGCCGCGTCCTGGTTGACAGCATTGAGTACCTAAGTCCTGGCGGGGCGCTTTTGCTCGAGCTCGGCGCCGACCAAGCCGAGGTACTCGCAAATGATCTGGACGACCTGGGTTTCGTCGACCTCGAGGTTCTCGAAGACGACGACGGCGATGCCCGCGGGATTGAGGCGACCTTCTCCGCCGCGACCGCTCGTTAGTCCAGGCGTCACCCGCCGGCATGACCTACTGAGAAAGTAGGCAACTCTGGCCAAGCTCACCTTGTGCCCGCCGGGCGAACTACCAGTCCGCGTTCTTGGACCCGTGCGGCGGCCGTTGCCGGTGCTCCAAGAGTCTTACTGGCAGTCGGAGAAAAGCTCGCTATCCGGCCGGATCCTCCGGACGCTCTGTCGAGGCGTCGGCAGGTGATCCGAGGTTCTCCCACTGAAGTCGGAGCAGGCGGAGCATCTCTGCCCGCCAGGCGGACCGGGCCCGAGCGGCCTCGACGGCCTCTGGGTGAACGAGGCGGGTGATTGTAGGTTCGCCGGGCGCGCGGTGAAAGGCGAAGGCCCGATCCTCGACCTGCTTGTCGGCCTTGGTGTAGTGGGCGCGTTGTAACAAATAGCCCTGCCAGGAGGGCACGAGGAAGGTCTCGAAGAACTTGCCGTAAGCGGTCACATCCTGGTACACGCCCCAGCGAGTGCCGCCGAGGCGTCTGCGGACGATGCGGAGGTCCGCCATCGCTAACAAGAAGTCGTCGACGTCCTCCGCGTCGATGTCGTACTCGATGAGAATGAGCACCGGACCGTCGTCAGGACGGATGTGCTCACCGATTGTGAGTGAAGGACTGGCCACGAGCTGTAAGGAGGAGCGGTCCACTTTTGGCAGCCGGAAGCGGGGGATGGCGAGGAGGCCAGGCACAAAGGCTAGGGCAGCGACGAGCAAGGTCTGCCGCAACGGGAGGAAGCTGTCGATGACCCCGAAGCCGATCCCGCCGATCACGAACGGCCCCTGCAGCACGATGTAGAACATCGACAATGAGCGTGTCTGCACCCATTCTGGGGTCACCTGGCGAGCAGCGAGGACGAACGACACCGTCGCCCACACCCAACAGGCGCCCGTGATCGCCAGCACGGGGATGGCCGCGACTCGCGTCGGCCAGATAACGAGCGCCGCCACCGCGAGCGCGTCTGCAAGTGTGGCGCCAGCAACGACGGCGTCGAGGCGAAAACGCCCTTGCAGGCGGGGCAGCACGAGTGCCGCGAACATGGCGCCAACCCCGCTCAGGGCAAGGAACAGGCCGTAGCCGAGGGCCGTGGTGTGCAGGTATCTGGCAGCAAAGAGGGGAAAGAGGGCACCGAGAGCCACGCCGGGGGTGACGAAAAGAGCGGTGCGGGCCGCAATTGCTCTCAGTCCCGGAGTGTTGGTGAAGTAGCGCCACCCGGAAGAGACGGCGCCCAAGAGACTTTCAGTAGCCGATGCTCCTCGTGAGGACAAGCGCAGGTCATCCCGGCCACGCCACAAGAAGAAAAAGCAGACCTGAGGCAGCATTACCGCCGCACATAGGGCGAAGAAGACTGTAGTGCCCGCGCCCCGCAGGACCCCACCACCGAGGACCGGACCAATGAGCTGGCCGATGTTCCACTGGAGACTGTCAAGGCTGAAGGCGGTGGGGACGAGGTCAGGCGGAGCGAGGCTACCAACGGTCGACCACCACGACGGTGAGGACATCCCATTTGAGATGCCCGTGCCTGCGAGGCCCAACAGCAATGTGGCGGGCGTTAGTAGCTGCGCCCAGGACATCACCACGAGAAAGGCGATCGACCCGGCGAGCAGCATCTTGGCCATCAGCAGGATCGTGCGGCGGTCGCGCGAGTCGGCCGCGGCACCGAAGAACATGACCGAGACGATGCCGGCGAGCGGGGCAGTGGTCGTAGCCAGTGTCACGAGCACGGGTAGCTTCGTGAGGCGCTCCATGATGAAGCCGCAAACGAGCGTGATCATCCAAACACCGGTGTTCGCCACGAGGCCTGTGGCTTCCAGCCAGCGGAAGGCACGGCTGCGGAATGGGGCGAACAGTTCCCTCACCAGCCCACGAAACCGCACCCGAAGCGTCTGAGTCAACTCACACAGATGCTCACCCGCCACCCGTGTATGGAAAAATGTCCCATGGCCAAAGAGTTGTCCGACCTCGCCACGCCCTACGTCGCGGTCGATCTGGACATACTCGACAAGAACGTGGGGGCCATGGCCGCGGTGGCCCGTGATCTGGGGATCGGCCTACGTCCTCACGCCAAGACGCACAAGTGTCACGAGATAGCGGCCCGCCAGCTCGCGGCCGGTGCGGTCGGCCTCACCGTGGCGACGGTGTCCGAGGCCGAAGCCTTCGTGGCAGGCGGTGCGAGCGACGTCTTCATCGCCTACCCGCTCTGGGTCGACCGGGCGCGTGGGGCACGCTTGCTTTCTTTGATGGCACAGTGCTCGCTTCGCGTCGGGGTCGACTCGGTCGAGGGTGCCCGGGCCTTGGCGACCAACATTAGGGGGGGCCAGGGTGAGCTCGAGGTGCTGGTCGAGGTCGACAGCGGGCATCACCGGACCGGTGTCTGCCCGGAGGCGGCCGGTGAGTTGGCAAGGGCCGCAACAGAGGCTGGACTGCGCGTGCGTGGCGCCTTCACTTTTCCCGGCCACGGCTACGGTCCTGGCCGCGCCGGTCATGCTGCTGCGGACGAAGCCGACGCCCTTTGTCGTGCCGCCGCTTCATTGAACGACGCCGGCTTAAAGGCTTTCGTCCTAAGCGGGGGGTCGACACCAACAGCGGCACTGACAGATACCGAGACGCTGACCGAGATGCGACCCGGCTCTTATGTCTTCAACGATGCGCAGCAACTAGAGATGGGTTCGTGCGCTTTGGGCGATGTCGCGCTGAGTGTTGTCGCCACGGTCGTCAGCCGGGCACCAGGCCGGATCGTCCTCGACGCCGGCAGCAAGGTGCTCGGCGCCGACCGGCCTGCTTGGGCGAGTGGGCATGGGTGGCTTCTCGATTACCCGCAGGCACGCCTGAGCGAGCTCTCTGAACATCATGGCACCGTCACCTGGCCCGGGCTCCTCGCGCAACCGGAGCTCGGGACCGTGCTGCGTGTGGTTCCCAACCACGTCTGCTCGACGGTCAATCTGGCTGACGGGCTGGTTGTGCTACACGAAGGGGCTGTCGTCGACCGCTGGTGCGTCGCGGCGCGGGGCGCCAACACGTGATCAACCTCAACATGTCTCCATTTGAGGAGATGACCTAGGGCGTCTGTGCGAGCATCTCCGCCTCAAGGTTGGATGCGAGCTCGTGTTGCAATAGGTCTGTCCCGCGTGCTGGCCGGCTTGTTATACCCGCCGGTTCTCGTACGACGGGCGAGCGGGACACGATCACGCGCACGAACGGTGAAGTGAAGACCGCCTTCGGCGCCACCGTCCTATGTCAGCGAAGCGACGAAACGGCCTGCACAATCACAACGGCACCGCTTTGGCGTTGGCATCTCACATGAAGTGAGCTAGTCCTCGTCGCCTGTAGGTCGTTGCAAGCTTTGAGGGAGCCCGAGCAGCCACTATGGAGCGATGGCTGCAACGCCCGCCCTCGAGCTGCTCATCGCGAGCGGCAGGAAATATCGCGTTCACGAGTACGCCCACAACCCCACCGCGTCGTACGGTTTGGAGGCCGCAGAGGCACTCGGGACTGAGCCGGGACGAGTGTTCAAGACCCTTGTCGTCGAGGTCCCCGGTGGCATGGCTGTCGGTGTCGTCCCCGTTAACACCGAGCTTGACCTCAAGGCGATGGCCCGCGCCCTTGGGGTCAAGCGGGCCACAATGGCACAACCAGCGGCGGCCGAACGCGCGACTGGTTACGTGATCGGAGGCATCAGTCCTCTTGGCCAAAAGCGCCGCCTGCGAGTTGTTGTCGACGAGAGTGCCTCTAAGTGGCAAACCGTGTTCGTGAGTGGCGGCCAACGGGGCCTGGAACTAGAGCTCGACCCGGCGGACCTCATCGCGCTGGCCAATGCGTCCTGCGCGCCCCTTGGCCGCCCGGCGATGCGTCATGGGCATGAATAGCCACCGGTGAGCTCGACAGCCCTAGCTTGCAGACTTGGTGAAATCGCTCAACGAGGTGGAGTAACCTATATCTGGCCTACTGGCGCTATCACTGCCATTGCTGTCCAAGAATTGGCGCAATGGGGTCAAATCGACTGCGAGACGAAAGACGGGGGCACCTGATGGCGAAGTTCGACTCAAAACGGTTCTCGAAACTTGACTGGGCTGTGGTTGGTGGGGCGGGTCTAAGTTTCATCTCTCTCTTTCTTCCCTGGTACGGATTCTCAGCGGGCTTCATAAGCGCTTCAGTCAGCGGTTGGGGCACAAGCTACGGCTGGCTTGGCGGCCTTTTGATCATCGCCGCCGGCGTCTATTTGGCCATGCAGCGCTCCGAGGTCAACCTCAGCGCCGTGCCGCTCACCCCGGCTGTGGTCGTCCTTGGCGCGGCCACGCTCGGGACACTCATCGTGTTGCTGCGATGGATCACCTTGCCGAGTGGGCACGGACTCGACGGTGCCTACAGCTACGGTCCCCGCGTCGGTATCTTCCTGACGATCATCGCCGGCTTGGTTCAGGTAGGCGCGGCTGTCGCCCTCTTTAGGGCTTCGGGCGAGAGGCTCCCTTGGGCCGCACAGAGTTCGGGGGCGACGGGCAGCCCTCAATAGACTGCCCTCCCGGCGGCTCCCGATGACAGACTGAGGTCAGTTCCGGACATAGGTTCGGGAGGCCGCGGTCGGCTACGCAGGCGGTCCCGGGAGGAAAGATGATCGTTCATTCCCGCATAGAGGGCAGACATCTTGCCGGGAACTTGCTGGGTGACCCGAGCGAGCGGGACCTTTTTGTGTACCTGCCACCCGGATACGGTGAGTCTGAGACCCGTTACCCGACGGCCTACCTCCTTCACGCCTTCGGAAGCTCGGCCGCGCAGCAAGTTCAGCCGGCATTGGACCGGGAGCGATGGGTCCCCCCGCTCGAGGACGTTCTCGATCCCGTCTTCGGCCGCATGGGTGCGCGACCGATGCTGGTTGTCGTGCCGGACGGCTGGACCAGTTACGGCTGCGGCCAGTGGGTCGACTCACCGGTGTGCGGAGACTTCGAACGCTACTTGCTGGAAGACGTGGTCGGCTATGTTGACGCCCACTTCCGGACGCTCCCGGCCCCATCCAGTCGTGGGGTTTTCGGCTACTCATCGGGAGGATTCGGGGCATGGAACGTCTCGACGCGCAATCCCGAGGTTTTCGGTGCTCTCGCCATGCTGTCGGGCGACTCCTTCTTCGAGATGACGCAGAAGAAGGTCGTCTATGAATACCTGGGCAGCGTCTGGCCCGAGCCACCGAACGGGCCCGTCCAAGGCAATGACCTGTCGCAGCTGGTCTACGCCTGCGCGGCCTGCTACTCGCCCAACGTGGACAACGCGCCCTTTTTCGTCGATCTCCCTGTCAGCTTCCCGAGCGGTGAGCTCATCGCTCCGGTGTGGGACCGTTGGCTTAGCTTCGATCCGGTCGTTAATTGGCAGGACCGCGTCGACAATCTCCGCAAGCTGTCGGGGATCTTGTTGGACGTGGGAAGCAATGACGATCATCAGCTGCAATGGGGTCACCGGCTGCTGAGCCACTACCTACGAGAGGCGAACATCGCCCACGAGAGCACCGAGAACGCCGGCAATCACGGTGGGCGTTCCCGGGAGCGCTATCAGGTTGCTCTCCAGTGGTTGGATGGGGTCCTCGTGAGGAGCTGAGTTACAGGTCTTCACCCTCGGGGAGCACGATCTCGGTTGTGCGCGAGCTGCCCGTCGCTTCCCAAGCCCTGTCAGGGAATTCGTATGTCGTGAATCTGACGCGCACCTCGTCTGTCCTCGTCGCTCAGGTCGGCCTCTTTGACCGGAGTGACGAGGCTCCAGTGCGCGCCGACGGGGCAACGTTGCCACCTTGCCCAGCCCAGGCGAAGCGCCTTTACCGAGGCGCCCGGGACCCAGATAGTCGTGAAGAGGTGGCCCTGGTGGCACCTCACGACCACGTCGCCGCCCATGTTGTAGCCGCGACGGCGGGCAACGATGGTTCCCACGACGTAGATCACGACGATGACGAGAACCGGGGTCGAACGGCGACAGCCGACAGAATCTTTCAAGCGACCCGGAAGACATTTGGCCATGTCTAACCGTACGCCCCTCCAGCCGTTGGGCCCCGCGCCTCACGCGGTCATTCGAGGGCTGAATTCGCGAGCCAGAACTCGGCGAGACCCAGCGCGCCGTCGAGTTCGAGCCGGGACTCTCCCAGGGCAAGCCGCCGATAGAGGACCAGGGCCAGTTGAAGCGCTGGGCCGGCAATACGTGCAGACGCCGATGACACAGTTGCGTCGATGTCGAAATGGTCCGGGTGCAAGGTCACGGTCCAAGTGTCGCCCGTGTCGGTCGCACAAAAAGCGAGGCGCTCGCCGTTGCCTCGAAGTCGGGCGACGTTGGGGGAGAAGTACTCGGCGGCCGAGAGGTTGTCGAGGAACTCAGCGACTGTGTCCGCGGCGACAAACGCGGGCGCCGACGGCTCAAGTCCTGTGGCGAGTTCAAGGTCGAATCTGTGGACGAGGGTCTCGTGAAGCTCTCGGCGCGACCAGAAAGCGACGTGTTGATCCTTGCCCCAGGCCCACATGGCGGCTGTGGGATCTGCCGCGCGGAGAGTTTCGAGCAAGGCGGCACCACCCTCGCGTATCCAGGCCCCGTTGGCAGGGCCCGTTTCGAGACCCATGTCCGAGTCCCCGACGCGTCCCGGGGACCGCGTGGCGACGAGGCGTTCGGCCCATCTGTGGATGGTCCCCATGTGCCGGACCAGGTCAGAAACCTGCCAAGCCGGACAGGACGGCACCGAGCTAGAGGGTGAGGCGGTCTCGGCTAGAACAGCGAAGCGCTCTATCTCGTCCTCGAGAAGGTCGCAGTGCACTAGATGGTCCATGCCGGCCATTGTGTCAGCGGCGGCTTGCTACGGGCGAGGTCCCGTGAAAAGCCTAGGACGGGTGTTCCACGCCTCCCCGTTGCACCGATTGCTGGGCTATCGGAGCTCAGGGTCACATACTCGCAGCAACCTGACCCTTTTCGCCCTTTGCCGTGCGCGCTCGGAGCGGCACGCGCGGTCATGGCAAGGAGGCTCGGCATAGACGGCGCCTCCCGTCGTAGTGCCTGCTCGGTCTACCTCCAGTCGACCGTCGGAGAACGCCTGGTCTCGCCAACTACATCGAGTGGAGCGTCAATATCGGCTTCTACCGTTGTGCTCAGTGGGAGAACGACAACGGCCTGGCCGAGGTTGGCGCGAGGAGCGAGGCGTTCAGGACAACCTGGAGGCTGTCGAGGAGTCGTGGCCCACGGACCGGCCGTCGCGCTGTGGCTCTTGTGGTCGAAGTCGAACCGGTACAGGCCAGTTCGTGCGGGCGAAGGGACTCGAACCCCACCCCAGAAGGGACCGGGACCTAAACCCGCAGGCGAGCGCCCGGGGACGTCCGTCTAGGTTCACGAAGGTCCTTGTCAATTGGGCATTTGCGAGCTCATGTCCGTAGCCGTCCCCTGTCCATTCGGATCCGTCCGTGCACTTCGGTTAGCAACTTGGGGATCCGATCCCTGTTCGGCCTCCCACGGCTCTCCTCCTCGATCGCTTTTCTTCGCAGAGTTCGCGGACCCAGAGGTCTACCTGATAGGGCGGCGCTTTCACGACCGAGCCAGGAGCGTGTTCCGTCGCTGGCAGGGTTCACCGCACAGGGATCTATCGATCGGCGCTACGGGCATCGTGAGCTGGACGAACTCGACCGTACAATCTAGATATGGCGCGGACTCGCAAGCCATGGCTCGGACCTGCCGCCCGCCCCGTCGCTATCCCCGAGGACGTCGATGACCCTTCTGTGGTGAAGGCATCGGGCGTGCTCGAGTTGCCGTTCCATGTTCGATGGAGCGATCCGTCGATCACCCAACCTCGGGCAGCGAGCCGACCGCATCCGTGTCTATGAGCAGGTTCTTCGCGAAGGCACCGAGGACGACGTTCGGTTCTACGTCGAGGTTGGTGAGCTCGTCGAGCTTTTCGACGAACTGGTGCTGCCCCCGACAGTGAGGCGAGCCTAGGCAGACTGGCTTCTACGGCACCGAGGGGTGATCGTTGCGTGCTGAGTCCGCTGCAGGAGCGGATAGCCAGAATCATCGCCGGACTGAGCGAGGCGGAAGACTTCGCACTCGCCGGCGGTGGAGCGCTCATCGCGCGTGGCGACGTCAATCGCAAGACACGAGACCTCGACTTCTTCGGACTCAGCGCTGCGGCGGTCGACCGCCTCGTTCCAGTAGCTGAACTGGCTCTTCGAGAAGCCGGGTCACGCGGGTGCAGCAAGGGCCCGGTTTTGCACGCTTTGTCATCGAGGACGGCGACGATCGGACCGAGCAAGCACCCGCCGCTCGTGCGGGCTAGAAAGTGCCCGCCGAACCGACGAATTGGGGCACCACCAGCTCGCCTCGATGCCGATGTTGCGCCTGGTCTCGGCGAGTAATCGTCAGGGAAAAGTCAGGCGGGTCGCTTCCTGCTTGCCTTGGGCGAAACCGGCACGGGCAGAGGGAATGCGGGTGGCCGGATTCATCTGATTCGTGCCCATGGCGTCTCTGGAATCGGCGTCCGGTGTTATCACCTCGACTTGGCTACCCTGCCTGCGTAGGCCCTCGACCTGGCTTGCCAGGTCTGTGCCCCATGTCGGCTCTCTGCGCAGGCCTTCAAATTGGCCCTCTGGCAGCGATTCACTCCGCCCGCCCAGGGGCGAGAGCACAACCACCATCGCATAACCCGAAGCGAGGTCGGCATTGTCGGTCGAGCGGACACCGCCGGAGATGTAGTGAGTGTCATTGACGCTGACAGTGGGAGCCGAACCCGGCAAAGCGGTGCTCGCCATGACCGCGTCGACGAGGTCGACACCGGAATCGCGGTCGAGAGCAGCCAATTCGCCAGTATGAGCGTCGACGGCCACCACGATCATCGGTCGGTCCGGCCATTCATGCCGAGGTAGCCGGGCGGCGACCATGGCGCGCCGTTGTCCTGCTCCGGCTCCCAGCATGGAGTCGCTCTCCAACCCGAACGCGCCCATCGCACGCTGTAAATCGGCTGCCGAGGTAGCGGCGGCGCCAATGGCCCTCATCCGCTCGAAGACCTTGGCCATCGGCGGGGATGGCTGCTGGTCCCGGCTCTGTCCGACCGCTCGCACCGGTGGGGACAGCACTGTGGCCAGCAGTTCGACCGGCGGTATGCCGCTACGCACCTGCGCGGCCGCGGTGGCACCAGACGAGGTGCCGATCACCAGATCGGCGGCATCTGCCATGTCGAGTCCTGCCTCGGCGAGGCCCGCGATGATTCCGATCACCCACGCATTCCCAGCAGCTCCACCACCACCGATAACCAGAGCAATGTTGTGATCTCCCTGCGAGTGTGAGGTACGCCGCGCTGATTCAAGCGTGATGGGTTGGGCTTTGCCCCCAGTCAACGGGAGCGAGTCGTGAAACTGAGACATGTCTTGGTCCCTTTCAAAGTATCCGAGATGCGGGCACCCGAGGACCGACGACGAGGCTCTAGTGGCTCCAGCGCGATGGGGTGAGTACCCGACTGTGAACAAAACGAATCGGAATCACCTCCTTAGGTAGAGCACTTTGTCAGCGCTTCCAAACGACGGAGCTTGAGAGTAAACGGGCAGAACTCCGGCGTCAACGAAGCGAGTCGCGACTATCCCCATGGTGCGTGCCGTTGAGGGGTAGGCAACTATCGCGGGCACGGAGAGCGTCAGGCCACCAGACCCGCTGATATCCGAAGCCATTTTGTGCGGGCGAAGGGACTCGAACCCCCACCCCCGAAGGGACCGGGACCTAAACCCGCAGGCAAGCATCCGGGAAAGTCCGCCGAGGTTCGAAAGGTCCTTGTTTATTGGGCATTTGTGAGCTCAGGTCCGCCGCCATCCGCCTTTACTCGGGTCCGTCCGTGGTTTTTGGTTAGCAATTGGTTAGCAAATCGGGTTGCCACCTCGGCCAGAGCACGCGCCGTCTCGCTCTGTGGTCGAGACTCAGCTTGGAAGGCCGACTCTAGATACTGCGCAGGTATCTCTTCGTGCGGAGCGGGCCGAGCAAGGTTGGCGCGATATCTCGTACGTTCGGGCAGGCGTTCATGGCCCGAGTGTGGCTGCCGGGATGACGAGCACGCCGTCTGGTCGACGGTATGCGGGTGAACGTGACGTAATAATGCCGGTGAAGGTGGGTTCACCGACTCTGCTGGTGTCCACTTTCTCTCGGAAGCGCAGTAGCGAGGCGGCGGCGCCATCGATGTCGTCAGGGTTCATCTTCACCTCGAGCGCTGCCCAGCGGCCGCCCTCCAACGTGATGATGACGTCGACCTCGTGTCCGTTGTTGTCCCGCCAGTGGCTCAGATTGCCATGGAGGGGCTGCGTGTAGACGCGCAAGTCACGAACGACCATCGCCTCAAAGTGAAACCCGGCGGCGTTAAGGTCGCTCAACAGTTGTTGGGGACCAACGCCGAGGGCCGCCACACCCAAGGATGGGTCACTCATATAGCGGACCGGCGACTTGCGCAATGGCGTGGTCGATCGCATATGGGGAGCCCACGCCGAGACGTCCTCGACGATCATCAGTCGTTGTAACGCCTTCAGGTAGGCGTCCACAGTGTCGCGGTCGGCGGGGCCGTCGGCACCTCCAACATCTCGAGCCAGGGACTGCACCGTTATCTCGGTTCCAACGCCGCGCCCGAGAGCGGTCAACAGCTTGCGGAGGTTGCTTGGGTCGCGGCGCACCCCCAACTGCTGCACATCGACCTCAACTACATTGCGGAGGTAGTCCCGCAGCCATTGCTGCGCGTCCTGGACCGAGGTGTCGATGAGGTCGGGCCAGCCGCCGACCACGATCCGTTCGATCAGCTGCGGAACGCTTGCGCCAGGATCGAGAGCGGCAGGAGTGCCGCCAGTGAAGAGATTCGCCAGGGACACCGTACCAGTCGAGTGGCCGCTCTCGTAAAGGCTCATCGGACGCATGCGCAGCGTCGAGATGCGCCCGGCCCCAGAGTGCCGTCGGGCGTCGTCGTTGGGGGTGGATGACCCGGTCAGGATGAACTGGCCTTTCACCGGCGACCGGTCGTCGACCTGTCGGCGCACGAGGTCCCACAGGGTCGGTTCGATCTGCCACTCATCAAACAGGATGGGTGGCTCCTGGTCGAAGAGGACCTCTGAGGCTGCGGCGACGAGCGCGCGAGATCCGGGATCAACGTCCAGGCGGACAATGCTGCGGGCCACTCGACTTGCCGTGGCCGTCTTGCCACACGCCTTCGGGCCTTCAATCAATACGGCGCCAACAGACGACAGCCGGTCGGCTAGCTCTCTGTCCGCTACCCGCGGTAGGTAGGTCCACGCCACACTCACTCCGATGACCAGCAAGTCCTATGTTGTGCAACCGGTAAATCCTATACAAAGTGGCCGGCAGAATCTCTGACTTTGAGCTAGCTCTTTCGGGTCCTGAACCACCCAGACGACTACGCGAAAGGCATCGATTCAGCGCGAGCAGTGATCCCAAAGTACCCTGGTATCCGAGATGAAGGCGGCATTCAAGCCATCCACCTGGAGCGGGCAAGCGAGATCGAACCGGCTTGACGACCAGCCAGGAGAGGCTCTCGTCGTGCCTGAGTCCGACGCATTGACAAGGCGACGCTCAGGGCCGACGCCGTCACTAAAGTGCACGAGCTCCACGCCGCTATGTATTCCTCGACCTCGGCGACGAGTAGTCGACCGCCGGAAATGCAACCCCTGCTGAAAGGGAGGCGGACAAGGAACAGGGTGCCTCTTGATTGTTGGCTCATACCGCGAGACTCGAGCACCTTTGTTCGCGTCTGGGTGATCCCGGCTGGTCGCGGCCGTGTCGAACGCGACGAACTAGAAAGGCCGAAAAGTCGTCCGGGATGTCCTGCGCGGCTGTCCAGTGAATGGGATACAGGCCATTTTGTGGATCATCGGATTCTGACGGGGTCGCGCTCTCAACGCACCACGATCGATCCGAGCACGCGCCAGTTCGGCCTGCCGGCGTAGAGAAGTGCCCGGATCCGGTAATTCGCGAAGTTCCTGAACCCGAAGCCGATCCGTTTGATCCTCTTGATCAGGTTGTTGAGCGCTTCGGTGGGTCCGTTCGTGACGCGGGCCTTGTGCCAGTTGCAGATCTTCTCGAACCAGCGCTCGATGGTCCTGCCGAGGCGCTGGAGCTCGGGCGGCATCGCGGTTCTCACGCAGTGGCGCCGGAGGTCATCTAAGAGCGCCGTTGCCTCGTTCGGGTCGTCGGTCCGGTAGAAGTCGCGAAGGCGCTCCTTTACCCGGTAGGCGATCGCCACCTCGGCGCCCGGGTCACCGAGCTCGAGGAGTGAGCGAAGACGCTCCGCTGCTTGCTCACCGAGGCGTTCCTCGCCGACTAGCAGCAGGTGCCGGGCGCGATAGAGGGGGTTCTTCCCCTTGTTCTGCCGGCCGCCGAGCTCGTGCTGGACGCGCCGGCGGACGCTATCGAGCGCCCGGTTGGCAAGGGCGATGACGTGGAAGGGGTCGACCACCTGGTCCGCCTTCGGCAACACGACCGAGTAGACCGCCGCGTAGGCGCTCGACATGTCGAGGGCGCCCCATCGGATGCGTTCCTTCCAGCCCTTGGGCTGTTTGTCGAGCCAGCGCGCCACCTCCACGAAGTCGCGCGAGGGCAGGATCTCGATGATCTGGTGGTGCTCGACGTCCGCGACGGTCGTCGCGTAGTCCGTGTGCCCCTTCCTCTCAAGCCGGACGAAGGAGGTCTCGTCGAGGCCGATGGCGCTCGTGTTGTTCATGCGTCTGCGGTCGGCCAAAAGGAGCGCCTCGCCGTAGGTGTGCACGGCGTCGTTCACGGTGTGCCAGTCGCAGTCGAGCTCACCGGCGACCTCAAGGACCGTGCGCCCCATGCCGACCTGGACGGTCGCCCACTTGGCGGCCCGCGTAGTGAGCAGGCAGTTCTTGGCGGCAATCCGGTGGTCTGCGAGCACGAAGCTCCGGCGTGGGCAGTGATCTGCGACACAGACCATCCGATGCTTCTTCCAGGCGAGGCGCATCGGGGTGCCGTAGACGGGCAGGTCTACGTAGCGGACGATCGGGCGCTCTTTCACCTGGGCGCGATGACCGCAGCTCGGACAGCGCACGTCAGAGACGACCTGCTCGATCATGAGCTCGACGTCACGACCGCGGCGTTCGTACGCGAGGACGCGGACGTCCTTCAGACCAACGAGGGCCTGGAGGATCTCACTAGGGTTGACGAGGACGAAGGTGCTTCGGTTTTGTTGGCTCACACCTCAAGCCTGAAGCGCCTTCGCCCAATTCTGGGGGACCCTGGGACGCGGAGCTCCCCGCTGAGATC
>CAVRYE010000002.1:0-387450 GCA_963725355.1 uncultured Acidimicrobiaceae bacterium | reverse complement strand
GGCCCACGACTTGGAGATGCGTCCGGTGAACATGGAGGCGAGCTGGGCAGGTTTGGAGACCGCGAAACTTATGTGGGCTATGACGGCGACGAGGATGCCGAAGAACAGCCCGTCGTGGACGAGCGTCGCACCGGTGGCGAAAGTGACCCACGAGGAGGGGGCAAAACGCATGATGACACCGGTGACAAGCGCGGCCACCATGGCTGCGCCGAGGAATGAGGCCTCGATCTTCTGGCCCCCGTTGAACTTGTCCTGGGGGAGGTGGCGGCGTCGCGTCATGCTGCGGAACCAGTCGAAGTCGGAGGCACTCCAGCGGTCGAAGCGGCGCAAGTCTGCCACGAGGTGCTTGCGCCACGGACCGGCGAGGGCGAGCACGAGGGGCCCGAGCAGGCATAGGCCAGTGATTACATGAATATTCTCGATCAGTCCCCGATGACCCACGCGGACCGCTAAGGCGGGCAAGTACAAGATGGCACCCGTGACGATGAGCGTCAGCATCATCACCGCCGTACTCCAGTGCACGAGCCGCTCCACGAGATCGAAGCGTTGCAAGGACGCGACGGGCGCCGCTGGCCGCCGTGCAGGCGAGGAAGGTGCCGAGCTTCGGTCGGAGGCGCCTATCAAAGCCGTGTGCCGGTGTTCATCTGGTCGCATGGCGGGTCATTGCGCCGTGCCCCCGATCCAGGCGTTGACCGGGTAGCCGTTGTCCTCCCAGTAGCCCGGGACAACCTGGTTCGTCACCTCGATACGGTTCAGCCACTTGATCGACTTGTAGCCGTACATGGGTGCGACGTAGAGGCGGACGGGCCCCCCATGCTCGGAGGTGACGTTCGCCCCGAGCATCTTGTCGGCGACGAGGATGTCGGGCAGTTTCGCCTGGGAGAGCGTGAGGCTCTCGGTGTAGGCACCGTCGGCCGAGAAGAACCTGAGCGCGCTCGCCTCGGGCGTCACTCCCGCCGCGCTGGAGCACGTCGGAGAGGAGAACACCTTCCCAGTGGACGTCGGGCACGAACCAGCCGGTGACGCACTGGAAGCGGTGGATGAGCTCGGTCCGCTTCATGGAGCGCAGATCATCAAGGCTCAGACGTAGAGGCTTGCGGACCATGCCCTCGACCGTGAGCTCGTAGGTACCGGCTGCGATCACGGGGTAGTCGCCGGTGATCGTGTAGTACCGGAATGCGTTGTCGCCCGGGAGAGGCACGCCGATGGCACTGCTCACCGAAGTGATGCTGCTGCCAAGGGCGTCATCGATCTTGGCGCCGGCGACGATGCCGACGCCCGCCAGCCCGAGGATCCCGAGCACGGTACGACGCCCGACATGGACCGGCCCCTTTACTCGGGGATCGCGCTCTCGCGCTCTGGCCTGCTCAGGCTCCTTGGCCATAGGGCTCCCCCCACTTAGCTTTCGCGTTCCCGACCACGCAGGTACTGTCCATTATCGCCGACGCGGCGTTACAACCAGTTTCAGGCGGACGACTCAGCCGCTGGCGCCGCCTTGGCCGCCAAGGTCCCGCGGCGGCGCGTCGCTAGTACAGAACCTGCGATGACGAGGGGAAAGCCGAGTCCGACGCCCAAGGTGAACGGCTCGTTCAAAAGAGCTATCCCCAAGATGAGGGCGACGGCCGGGTTCACATATGTGACCACAGTCGTGCGGACGGGCCCGATCTCGTTGATGAGGGCGAAAAAGACGAGAAAGCCGAGCAGGGTCGGAACGACAGCTAGGCCAACGAGTGACAGTGTTACCTCCGCCGACAGGTGGGAAGGCAGGTTGGAGAGGGCGAAGGGGGCGTAAAAGAGCGCTGCGACAGTCAATGACCCAGCCACGACGCCGAGGCCGGGCAGATCACCGAGGTACCGATTCAAGATGCGCGGTCCGATGGCATAGCCGACGGCCGGCACTGCCATTTCCGCTATAGGCACAGCCGTGGCCCCACGGACGTCGATTCCGACGAGCAGGGCGACACCGCCGAGGCCGAGTAGCAGGCCGCCGAGCTGCACTCCGTCAAAGCGGTCCTTGTCGCCGGCCAGCCTCGCGACGACCGCCCCCACGAGGGGCACAGCGGCCAGCAACAGGCCGGCCAGCGAGCTCGAGATCTTCTCCTCGGCTTTGAAGAGCAAGAGCCACGGCACGATTATCTCGATGGCGGTATAGATGACGAGAGGTCGCCACCGGTGGACCAGCTCGCGGATCTGGCCCCGCCGAGCCGCCACGGGCAAGAGCAGCAAGGCGACCGGAGCTGTGCGGAAGAAGACCAGGTCCGACGGCGCCACTTCACGTACGGCGATGCGTATCAGGAGGTAGGGCACGCCCCATATGACACTTAGCGCTGCGAAGAGCAGCCACCCACGCCTGGACACCGAGCCGACGGTAGTGCCTGCTGCCAGCCACCCTTCAACCCGGCGCGCCGAAGGACCTGGAAAGGAGGTGACCCGGGCTCTTGGTCTGGCCTAGGAGGCTGGAAACAGGACGCCTGGGTTAAGCACCCCGGAGGGGTCGAGGGCATCTTTGATCCTGCGCATGACGGCAAGGTCGCCCGGCGAGCGGGCCGCCCCCACGAAGGCCAGCTTGGCGATCCCGACGCCGTGCTCGGCGCTGATCGAGCCACGTCGAGCGACGACCATGTTGAACACCGCGTCGTCGGCGCGGTGGTCCTCGGGCTCTGGACCGATCACGTTGACGTGGACGTTGCCATCGCCGAGGTGGCCGAAGAGCACGACCCGGGATCCCTCGGCCTCAGGCCCGAGGGCGGCTGAGACCACCTCGCGGTACAGCCCCGGTGAAGCCAGCCAGCTCGTCGAGCGGCAAGGTGACATCGAGCTTGTGGGGCACGCCGAGCGTCGCGATCGCCTCGGTGTGGCGCTCGCGGTAGGCCCACAGCCGAGACCGCCCTGCCGCCTCGTCGGCAACAGCGACCTCGCTCACGCCCTCGGCGCCGTCTACGGCCTCGGCGAGCATTTCCGTCGGGTCGGTGGCCCCGGAGGCTTCGACGAGGAGCCACGCCCCGGCACCGGGGTCCGGGGGAGCGGGGGAGCCCGGCCACCTCCCGCACGAGCTCCATCCCGTCCGCGAACACGAGCTCGATGGCGTCGACACCGTCCACACGACGGCGCACTCTAAGGGCGAGGGCGACCGCCAGCTCCGAGACGGCTCGGACTGCCTCTGCTGGCTCACCAGACTGCGAAGGTCCGCGCAGGGCGACGAGGGCTGTGACGCGGAACCGGGGAAGTGGCACCAGGTGGATGGCGACCTTGGTCACCACGCCGAGGGTGCCTTCGCTCCCGGCCATGATCTGGGCGAGGTCGTAGCCGACGTTGTCCTTGATGAGGCCGGACAGGCGGGTGGCGATGGTGCCGTCGGCCAGGACCACCTCGAGCCCTGCAAGACGTGCCCGCATCGGCCCATGCCGGATGACGTGGATGCCCCCCGCGTTGGTGGCGACCATGCCTCCGAGGGTGGCGGAGTCCCGAGCGGCGATGTCGATGCCGAGCTCGGCCCCAACGCCGGCCGCCGCCTTTTGAGCAACGGCAAGAGTCGTTCCAGCCTCAGCCACTAGCAACCCGAGATCAGCGTCACAGCTGAGCACTTTGTTGAGGCGCCCGAGACTGAGCACGGCCTCTCCACTTCTTGGCACCGAGCCGCCCACAAGACCGGTATTGCCGCCCTGGGGGACCACGCCGACCTTGCAGCGGTTGCAGGCCGCAAGCACCGCTGCCACCTGTGCTGTATCAGCAGGACGCAAGACCAAGAGGGACTTGCCGCCGAAGCGCCGGGTCCAGTCGAGCTCATAGGAGGCTTTCAGGTCGGGATCGCTTATGCAGTGGGCGGCCCCTAGGATCCCGCCCATATCGGCCAGGAAGCCCACCTCCGCCGAGCTGGAATCTGCCATGCGGCGATCTTCTCACGGCCGTGACCTGCGGCCCATTAAGTTGTCTGCCTCAGGTGGGAGGGCACGGTAATGGACAGATGAGCTCGCTTTCCGACGACCAAAGCCCGGACGGTCCGGGGATCCGAGTGCCCGGCACGCTCATCGATGTGGCGAGGTCGTACCTCCGCCTCGGCTTGACGGCCTTCGGCGGCCCGGCCGCTCACATCGCCTTCATGCGCGCCGAGTTCGTCGTGCGTCGTGGCTGGGTGAGCGAGCAGGAGCTGCTCGACCTCATCGGAGGCGCCAGCTTGCTCCCCGGACCGACCTCGACTGAGGTGGCGCTCATGCTGGCCCGGCGTCGGGGCGGCTGGGGGCTCTCCTGGTCGGCGGAGCCTGCTTCATCTCGCCCTCCGTGCTGCTCGTGCTGGGGCTGTCGTGGGCCTATGTCCGGTACGGGACGACCGAGGCAGGGGAGGGAGTGCTCTATGGGATCAAGCCGGTCGTCATCGCGATAATCGCCAACGCCGTCTTTGGCCTGGCCCGTACGGCGATCAAGTCCTGGACCCTCGCTTGTGTCGCGGGCGCCGGCTTGACGACCTACTTCCTTGGTGTGAGCCCGCTTGCCATCCTGCTCGTAGCCGCCGCCCTCGTCGCTGTTGTCGAGAACAGGGACCGGTGGGCGCGGCCGGCGGCGCTGAGAAGGGGATCGGCCACGGCCCCGTTGCTCGTCTCCAGGGTGCACCTCGCCCGGCACCTCGGGACGGGGCGGCCGGCGGCCGACCGTCGCTCTCGGCGGTGTTCTTGGAGTTCTTAAAGCTGGGCTCGGTCGTGTTCGGCTCAGGCTATGTGCTCGTCTCCTACCTTCACGGCGACCTCGTGCTCGCCAACCACTGGTTGAGCCAGTCCCAACTGCTGGCAACCGTGGCCATCGGCCAGGTCACGCCCGGCCCCGTCTTTACGACGGCGACCTCGATCGGTTATGTCGTCGCGGGCGTGCCGGGGGCGCTCCTAGCCACCGCCGGCATCTTCTTGCCCTCGTTTGTGCTCGTGGCTGCCCTCATGCCGTTGCTGAGCCGAGCGAGGGCTTCGAAGTGGAGCGCGGCCGCCCTCGACGGAGTGAACGCGGCCGCTCTCGCTCTCATGGCCGGTGTCTCGGTCCAACTGGCAACCAAGAGCCTCGTCGACTGGCTCACGATCCTCATCGGCCTATGCAGTCTCGGAGCGCTCGTGCGCCTACGGGTCAATTCGACCTGGCTCGTCTTGGGCGGCGCCTGTGTCGGACTTGTACACAGCTTCACCTGAAGCGCCCGGTAACTGAGGCACCTGATTGGCTGACGGCGGTCGCGGCGTGAAGGCACGAGTCAGCCGAGGCCGCCCTATGACCTAGTGCCGCCGCCGGATTCCCTGCATCACATACCCTGCCGACTCGGTGGTCGAGGTCCCCTGCGTCTACTCAGTCGCCTTGTGTGGTCAACGGAGTCTGCACCGACTCGAGCAGCTCGCGATCGTGGGGATAGCTGAGGAGCTCGACGGCATCGGCAACGAGCAGCCAGCGAAGCTCGTCCACCTCCGCGCTCGGCTCGAAGGCGCCTCGGACCGGCTGCATGAGCCAGTAGGAGACGATCTTGACCCGGCCCCGCCGATCGAGGTACTCGACCTCACCTACGAAGCGACCGAGATGGCACTGGTAGCCGGTCTCCTCGAGCACCTCGCGCAGCGCCGCCTCCGTGGGATGCTCGCCCGGCTCAAGCTTTCCTTTCGGCAGCGTCCAGTCGAGGTGCTCGGGACGATGCACGACGGCAACCTCCCATCCACCAGAGTCGCCCGCGGAAGCACGACGCCCCCGGCCGCGCGGACGACGTTGCCGCTCTCGCCTGCGCCCGGTAGAGGAACGCTCATGAGTTGACCGTATCTGGTGCGGGCACTGGGCGCTCGTCTTGTGCCGGCGGCACGCCGAGGATGTTTCCCGGCCTGCCTTGCGGGCAACGGAGCTGGTCAAATGCCATTAGCCTTGTGTTCTATGTCCCCGCCGGGCCCTCCAAGCGACGTGGAGGTCGAGTGGCAGCTCGATGCTCTCGACCTTAGACCGGTCGAGCGTTGGCTGGCCTTGCGGACGGCCCCGGGGGCCCTCGAGGCGATCGCGGGACTCTCCATCGTGGCTGCCCCGGCAAAACGTCTCGTAGACGCCTACGTCGACACCGAGGACTGGAGAATGGGCCGGGCCGGCTATGTGCTTCGAGTACGGAGGCGAGCTGGGCGCATAGAGACGACATTGAAGGACCTGTCGAGCGCTAAGCAGGGCTTGCGACGCCGGCTCGAAGTGACCCAGCCTCTGCCGGTGAGCGGACTTTCGGGCCTTGACCGCACAGGCGATGTGGGTTGGCGCGTCGAGGCCCTCGCAGGGGCCCACGAGCTGAAGCAGGTGCTAGAGGTCCGTACGCATCGGCGGCCTTTCGGCCTTGAGATATATGGGGAGCGAGTCGGCGAGCTCGCCCTCGACGACACCGTTATCGCCATCGGCCACGAGCGGCGAAGGTTGCGCCTGACCCGCGTCGAGGTTGAGGTTCTACCTGCGTGGGTCGATGCAATGCAGCCCTTTGTCGAGCGGCTGCGCCGCGAGTGCGGCTTGCAACCAGCCACCTTGTCCAAGTTCGAGGCCGGTCTGATGGCCGCCGGGCTCAGCATCCCCGGGCTTCCCGATCTCGGCCCGACGGCGGTCTCCCCCCAGTCAAGTCTCGGCGAGCTGGCATACCGCGTGCTGCGCAAGGACGCCCTGGCCATGCTGTCAAATGCTCCGGGTACCCGGCTCGGCGAGGATATCGAGGCCCTCCACCAGATGCGCGTGGCTACACGCCGGATGCGGGCCGCGATCGATATGTTCGCCGAGGTCCTGCCCGTGCGGGCGTGGCACCTGCACGACGAGCTGGGCTGGCTTGCCGCCCTGCTCGGCGTCGTGCGCGACCTCGACATACAGATAGGTCGTTTCGACGACTGGACTGACGAGATGTCAGGTGAGCACCGCGAGGCGCTCGACGAGCTGGCCGATCTCTTGATAGCCCAACGGGCAAGGGCGCGGACGGCCCTTCTCGAGGCGCTCGACTCAAAACGCTATGACCGCCTCGTATCTTCTATGGTGACGCTGCTCGCCCAAGGACCCTCCATCCGCTCGGGTCCGGCCCGCACCCCCGCAGTCACGGCCATGCCGGCCCTCGTCGCCGAGCGCCATCGCGTGGCCCGAAAGGCTGCCCGTCGGGCGACCCGCACGGGCGTGGCGAGCGACTACCACCGCCTGCGCATCCGTTGCAAGCGGCTGCGGTATGCGCTCGAGTTCGCCACCGGTCTCTATAACGGTGAGCTGAAGGGCTTCGTGCGCCAGATGACACGCCTGCAGGACACCCTCGGGGCCATGCAGGACGCCGAGGTCGCCTCGTCTCGTCTCGCCTCGATCGCCCTCACCGACGAGGGAGGGTCGCTCTCGCGGGCGACGATCTTTGCCATGGGGGGAGTCGCAGGCAGATACCACAGCGAGGCGGGACAGCTTCTCGCGGAGCTGCCCAAGCTCGTAGAGCTGTTGACGGCCAAGGAGTGGGGGAGAGCGAAGGCGCTGATGGAGTTGCGCGAGAAAGAGGCGGCGGCTCTTGCGCAGGCATACCCATCGGCAGGCATCGGCGCCCCTCGCAGGATCGGGCTCGCCGGGCGTGCCCGCCCCGCGATGTCCAAGCTCCCGACGACCCCGGTAGGTGGAGCTCGCCCGTCTCGACCAAGAGGCGTGCCCAGCCGCGACACGACGGCCCTGCCAGCCGAGCTTGCGGGCGGCCCACCAGCTGACCCGGCCGAGGCGGTGCCGCCCGAGTTGGAGTCCTCCGACGGGGAGGCGACGACGACGATCACGCCCATACGTCGCCAGATTGTTCCCAGCTGAGCGAATAGACATCGGCGCGGCCTCCTATCCGGAGCGCCTGGCCTCGATCGCCTCGCCCCCGGCAACGATCTGGGTCCTCGGGACACTTCCTCCACCGGCTGCGGTGGCCATCGTCGGATCGCGCTGGCCCACCGTTGCTGGGCGTGAAGTAGCTCGCGCCGCGGCGGCCGGTGCGGTCGAAGCCGGGATGGCTGTCATCTCGGGCCTCGCCGCCGGCATCGACACCGTCGCCCATGAGACTGTGATCGAGGGAGGAGGCCGCACCTGGGCTGTGATCGGCTCTGGCATTGACGTGCCCACACCACCGGAGAACAGGAGGCTTGCCGACGAGATCGTTGCCTCGGGCGGGGGGCTTATCGCCGAGGTGCCCCCGGGCACGCCCGTTCGCCGCCCCCAGCTGATCGCTCGTGACCGCATCCAGTCCGCCCTCGCGCTCTGCGTTGTGGTCTGCCAATGCGAGAGGTCGTCCGGGGCCATGCACACTGCGGGTTTTGCGGCCTTGCAGGCAAGGATCCTGGCCGTCGCCCGCCCCGCCGCCGCCACAGTCCAGAAGTCATGGAGCGGAAACATCCTCCTTAGCGATCTGGCGGGTTGCGACCCAGCCCTTGTCGGGGCAAGTGGGGAGGCGGCCGATCTGATCGGCTCCCGGCGCCCGATGGCCGATATCGTCTTCGAGAGCCCCGAGGAGCTGGCGGGTTTGTGGGAGCACCTCTTGGCCAGTAGCAGGCCGATGCCAAAACCTCGTGCCAGGAGGACACAGGCCTGGTAATTTCGGCAAATGGGGGACTTCATCAGTGACGTAGTTGGACGGGTGCTGCCCGGCCACGAGGCCAAGGTGGAGCCACTGCCCGGGGGGATCACCAACGCGAACTTCAAGGTCGACCTGGGCTCGGAGAGCGTCGTTGTCCGGGTGCCTGGCAACAACACTGAAGTCCTCGGCATAGACCGGACGACCGAAGTCGCCGCCAACCGGGTTGCAGCCGCCGTCGGGGTGGCTCCAGAGGTCGTTGCGGTCGACGCGGAGACCGGCTGCATCGTTACTCGTTTTGTCGAGGGGCGCCCGATACCGATGGCGGAGCTTGCGACAGAGCCCACACTCGGCGCGGTGATCGCCACCCTCGTGCGCGTTCACCGGGCCGGGCAGGTCGACGCCGAGTTCAACCACTTCGAGGTCATCCGCTCCTACCACGACGAGGCGCGCCGGCGCGGTGTGCCTGAGCCCTTCGACTACGAGCAGGTGAGCGCTGTGCTCGAGGGCATCGAAGCCGCCCGGCCCTTCAAGGCCAGTGTGCTCGGCCACAACGACCTGCTCAATGCGAACATGCTGCACGACGGCTCGGTCCGTATTCTCGACTGGGAGTATGCGGGAATGGCCGATCCATATTTCGACCTGGCGAATTTCCTCGGTCAACAACGAGCTTGGCCCTTCTTGTGACGAGTCGATCCTGCAGCACTACTTCGGGACTGTGGACGAGTGCAAGTTGGCAACGCTCGGTCTCATGAAGCTCGTCTCTGAGATGCGTGAGGCGATGTGGGCGGTCGTCCAGGTCGCCATCTCCGAGCTGGAGGTGGATTTCGTCGCCTATGCCACCGACCGCTACCAGCGATTCGAGGTTTTGCTCGCGGCCATGGAGCTGGGCAGGTTCCTGGCGATGGCAGCAGCAGGGCGATCAGACGGGGCGGCGAGCGCTCACGAGCGCACGCGTAGGTTCTCAGGGTCGAACAACGGCTCGGGGGCGACCTCGGCTCCGACGAAGCGACCGAAGATGCCGACTTCCACCCGACGTCCCGGCTCTAGCTCGCACGCCGGCAGGTAGGCATAGGCGATCGAGCGCCCGATGCTGTAGCCGTAACCGCCACTTGTCACCCTTCCCACCGCCGTTCCGTCGACGCGCACCGGCTCGGAGCCGAGCACGACGAGCCGGGCGTCGTCCAAGACGAGGCAGGCGAGACGGCGTGACGGCGTCGTAGCCCGTGCCAGCGCCTCGCGGCCGATGAAAGGAGTCTCTTTGTCCAATCGCACGGCGAAGCCGAGACCTGCCTCGAACGGCGTGTCGGTTGCGGTCACGTCGCTGCCCCAGACTCTGTATCCCTTCTCGAGTCGGAGCGATTCGATGGCCTTGTATCCTCCCGGCACCAGGTCCTGTCCCTTTCCCGCCTCAACAAGGGCATCGAAGAGGCGGGCGGCGAATTCCGATGGGCAGTAGAGCTCCCAGCCAAGCTCTCCGACATAGGTGACACGAAGCGCGAGGCACGGCACCGGCCCGACGGAGATCTCGCGGGCGTGCACGTAACCGAATGCCTCGTTGGAAAGGTCGGCATCGGTCAGCGGCTGCAAGATCGTGCGGGCGTTCGGACCCCAAAGGGCGAGGCACGCGTAGCGCGAGGTCACGTCTTCGAGCAGCACCGAGCCGTCCGATGGGACATGCGCCCTCAGCCAGGCCAGGTCGTGGTTTCCGAACGCCGTGCCGGTGATGAGCCGGAAGCGGTCCTCGCGAAGGCGTGTGACGGTGAGGTCGCACTCGACCCCACCTGTGGGGTTGCACAGCTGGGTGTAGGTGACCGTACCCGGCGGGCGCGCCACCCGGTTAGCGCACATGTGCTCTAAAAAGCCCGCCGCTCCTGGGCCAATCACGTCGATCTTGGAGAAGGACGTCTCGTCAAACAGGGCGGCTGACTCCCGACATGCCCGGTGCTCGGCCCCGACGGCTGGCGACCAGAGCTGTCCTGCCCATCCGGCGGGTCGCAGGCTCTCGTCGCCGGCCGTCGTGTTCGACTCGAACCAGTTGACTCTTTCCCACCCGGCTTTCTCGCCGAAGCAGGCGCCGAGAGTCACAAGGCGCGGATGGGTGGGCGGCAGGCGCAGCGGCCTGCCGGAGCGGCGCTCGTGACCGGGGTACTTGACGTCGTAGTACGTGGCGTAGACCTCCGTCGTCCGCTCGAGGGCGTAGTCGCGGCTGTGGTACTGCGGGCCGAAGCGGCGCGAGTCCATCTCCCATGTGTCGAGCCCCGGTTGGCCCTCGACGATCCATTCGGCCATGAGCTTGCCCATGCCCCCGGCACCCGCGATCCCATGGGCGCAGAACCCGGCCGCCACCCAGAACCCGCGTACATCCGACGGCCCGAGGATGAACTCGCCGTCAGGGGTGAAGGCCTCAGGGCCATTTATGAGCTGGACGATCTCGGCGTCGGCGAGCTCGGGCACGCGCCCGGCCGCCGCCTCGAACAGAGGGGCGAACCTGTCCCAGTCCGGCGAAAGGAGCCGGTTGTTGAAATCGGGGGCGATCCCACCAAGGCCGAAGGGATCAGGATTGCGCTCGTAGCCCCCGGCGAGGAGTCCGCCACTTTCGCCACGGAAGTAGACGAGCAGGGAGGGATCGCGGAAGGTAGGCATGTCGCGGGGGAGGTCAGTCGGCTTGGTGATCACGTACTGGTGTGCCATCGGCACGACGGGCACATCGACACCGGCGAGCTGGCCGATCTCATGGGCGTAGATGCCCCCCGCGTTGACGACGGTCTCGCACTCGATCCGCCCCTTGTCGGTCACGACGGCGCTAACGGCACCTCGAGCAAGCTCGATGGCCGTGACGCGTGTCTCTGTGAGGATCGTCGCCCCTCGCTGGCGGGCACCTTTGGCGAGCGCCTGGGTGAGCTGGCTCGGGTCCAGGTAACCGTCAGTTGCCAGGAGTGCCGCACCGTGAACGCCTTCGAGAGACATCGGGGGAAAGAGCTTTTGGGCCTCCTCGGCGGACACGAGGTAGAGGGGGAGGCCGAATGTCTCAGCCCAGGCCGCTTGGCGCTGCAGCTCCTCCATGCGCTCTTTTGACGATGCGAGCCGGAGCGAGCCCACCTCGCGCCAACCAGTCTCGAGCTCCACCTCCGCGCTCAGGTCGCGGTAGAGCTCGACCGAATTCATCATCATCTGGGTGAGGCTCAGCGACGAGCGCAACTGGCCGACAAGGCCGGCGGAATGAAAGGTCGAGCCACTGGTCAGCTGGGCTCGCTCGACGAGGATGACATCGCTCCAGCCGAGCCTGGCGAGCCAGTAGAGGATCGAGCAGCCACCCACCCCACCTCCGATGACGACCACGCGCGCCCTGTCGCTCACCTCACTGCCTCCCTCAAAACGGGCGACCGACGGCCGCAAAAACATCTATACCATGGACTTGCTCGGCTCCGGTTCGTGGCACAGTGTTGACAGGAGATGGGGGATGGCGACGAAGGGGGTGCGCCAGGCGCACGAGAGGGCCTGCAGTCGCGTCACGTCGATGCGCCCTCCTGGCTCGATGACCTCTCGCGTGCCGAGGGTCCGCTCCACGTGCAGATCAGCGAGGTGATCGAGCAGGCGATCTGTTCCGGTGTCCTGCAGCCCGGTGACAAGCTTCCGCCAGAACGTGAGCTGGCCGCGTGGTTCGGTGTCAATAGGCTCACTTTGCGCCAGGCACTCGCCGATCTCGAAAGGTCGCGGCTGATCCGCCGCGCGGTCGGCCGCCGGGGTGGCACGTTCGTCGCCGAGCCGACTGTCGAGCGCGACCTGTCGAGTTTCGCCGGTTTTTCCGAGCAGGCCCGTCGCCTCGGTCTCAAAGCGAGCGCCCGTCTGCTCGAGGCCGAGGAGGTGTCGGCCTCGCCAGCAGTCGCCCGGGCCCTCGGACTCGAAGAGGGGGACCCCGTGTTTGAGGTGGCGCGCTTGCGCCTTGCCAACGGCAGGCCCGTCGTCCTCGAATGCTCGAGCTTTCCGGCCGGGCGCTTCGTCGGCATGCTCGAGGAGTCGCTCGAAGAATCGCTCTATGAACTCCTCGCCGTTCGCTTCGACGCCCGGCCGTGCCGGGCGGTTGAGACGTTCGAGCCAGTCCGCGCTGAGAGCGCCGCCGCCCAGCTTCTCGGTGTCAGCCGCGGCGCGCCCTTGCTGCTCGTCGAGCGCGTCGCCTTTGATGGCGCCGGGAGGCCGGTCGAGTTCGCCAGGGATCTGTTCCGGGGCGACCGCACCCGCATGGTGGTCTGGAGCTTCGACCTCCCCGAGCGATGAAGCGGATCCCTCTCCTCGGGCAGGACCGAACGGCCTAGACACTCTCCTCTGGCGGCAGGGACTCGGGCGGGATCTCGACCGGTCCCGACTCGGCAGGCACGTGGACCTGAACGACCTTTCGCGTCTCGAACAGGCCGTAGTAGATCAGTCCCACGATCAAGATGAAGGCAAGAACGGTGTAGAGGATGGGGATCTTGTTCAAAAACGACACGCCGAGGCTCAGCGAGCCCAGAGTCTGGTTCGGTGTCGGGTTGCTCGCCGCCCGGGGCCAGGCGAAGTTCACGAGCATGGCGCCGCCGTAAGCGAGAGCGGCCACGTTGACGATGGGGCCCCACACCCCGAGCTTGAACGGGCTCACCACCTTCGGCCATCCGCCGAGACGCGCCTTCATGACAGCCAGGTTGCCGAGGAAGTAGGACAGGTAGATCATGCCAGTGGCCGCAATGGCGACATAGCCGGCGCCGGCGTACTTGAACAGCGGGATGGCCGCGACGATCGCCACCGCAATGCAGGCCCAGATGGGCGTGTGCAGTTGGGGATGCACCTTCGACAGGGCGCGGGAGAGGGGGAGGCGGTTATCGTGGGCCATGCCGAAGCAGAGCCGCACGGTCGCCGCCATGATGCACATGCAACACACAAAGATGGCCGCCGACACCACGAGCAGGTAGACGGTCGCCCAGAACTTCGAGAAGTTGGCGTCGATGATCTGCGCGGGACCCCACCCGTCCTTTATCGCCGTCCCGAGATTCGGTATGGCCATGAGGGTCGCCAGCAAGAAGATCCCCCCGATGACAAAAGCCCCGCCCACAGAAGCCAGCACTGCCTGGGGGGCCTTACGTCTCGGGTCGTTTGTCTCTTCGGCAAGTGTTGAGGCCGTGTCGAACCCATAGATCACGAAAAGACTCATGAACATTGCCGCGAAGAAAGCCCCGAAGCCGACGTGGATGCCACCGGAGTTGGTCACGACAGAGATGCTCTGATGGCGGTGAACAATGAGCATGACGACGGCGAACACGACCATCCCGACGATCTCGAAGAAGACCCCGGTGTTGTTGATGATCGAGACGAGCTTCACGCTGTAGATGTTGAGGACCGAAATGACGACGAGGGTGATCGCGGCTACCCAGATCTGGTCGTGCAGGCTGGCGGCGTTCAAGCCCCAGCCCATGTCGTTGAACGCCGGCAACAGAGTCAGCGGAAGGGTCACAACGACGGCTGTTACCGTCAAGATCCCGGCGAAGACGTAGATCCAGCCCGTGAACCAGGCGTACCGCTTGCCGGCCAAGTACTTGGTCCACTGGAAGACCGACCCCGCGATCGGGAAGTGGCTCGAAACCTCGGCGAAGTTGAGCGCCACGATGAACTGCCCGATGGCGACGATGGGCCAGCTCCAGATGAAGACGCCACCGGCGGTGATAAGCCCGAGGGAGAACAGGGTGAATATGCCCGTCGAGGGCGAGATGTAGCTGAAAGCAGCTGCGAACGAACTGAACAGGCCGAGTGTGCGGTGCAGCTCCTGTTTGTAACCGAAAGCCGCCAGATCCTTGCTGTCTGCCGACTGGCTAGCCGAAGCCCCCTGATCCAGCTGCGCCATCTACCGTCTCTCCTTCTCGCCAGGCGGGCGCCCGGCCCGTCTGGGCTCGCGCTCGAGGAGGGACAGCACCCGACGACGGCCGCGACCTATCGCCCCGTGCTTGTACACCCCCCAACTGACTAGCCCCCATAGGTCGCCAGAGCGATCTGGCGTGAAGTTACTCCGACGTGCCCATATTGTCTAGACCTATCTTTGCCTGGCTGCGGCAGTTCAGCGGCCCCGTCGGGCGAGGATGCCTTTGATGAACGCTGCCTGCCCGGCGTGCTGTAGGTCGTCTCCGATGACGCTTATGAGACGCACACCGAGAGTGACGGGAGGGTCCCAGCGCTCGTCCACGACCTTGTCCAGGTCGGGGTCGCTCAGCTGGGAGACGAACTGGAGCGTGTTCTCGTAGACGGCCTGGTTATAGCCGTCGAGCTCACCGGGGTCGGCCTTCACAGCGGCGACTTTTTCCGAGCTGTGGCCATAACCGATCTCGGAGTCATCTAGATCAAGGGCGAAGCGACGCGCCCAACCGGCAGCGGTCCAAATCTGCTCGGTCCCCGCCACCTCGGCGACGTGGTCGTCCTGGACCCGGGTCAGGTGCCACACGAGCCAGGCGATCGAGTTGGCTTCGGAGTCGAGCCTGGCGCTCAGCTCCTCGCTCGTGATGCCGTCGAGGACGCCTAGGACTGTCTCTCTGATCCGTCCGAACGCATCGGCGAGCAGGTCGGAGCTCTTCATCTCAATGTCTCCCTCTTGTTCTGTGGCGAGCGTGTCATCACTGCTTTGAAGCTACCCGGCACCGGTTCGGGCCTGCGAGGTGTTGACAGAAAAGCCGCGGGGTTGTTGACTGAAAACCGGAGAGCATGTCCTTCCGGCGTGACCGTGAAGCTCCCCCTCGGCCCCGGGCTCGCCCGGGGCCGAGTTGACCCCGCCGGGGTGACGGCCGGGTGATTGCCCAGGTGATGAGGCTCATTTCGCTCGGAATGTCGATCGATAAGCGAGAGGATTGAACTCCGCGTTATCCCGTCGACAGAGAAACGAGCCGTGGCAAGAACCTTGCGCAAGTGCCAGGGATGGTCCTCGATCGTCGACCGGACCGGCCTTGAGTCTGCCATCAGGCGTGCCGTGGACCCCATCGTCTTGATGCAGCGAGTCGCGGACGAGGCGATGATTCTCGTCGAGGCGGCAGACGGCGTCCTTATCGGCTTTGCCCATGATCCCTCCTTCTTGAGCTTTGAGTGCGGGGCGGGCCACCTGAAAGAGCGCATCGGCCAGCGCATGCCGATCGAAGGCAGCCTTGCCGGCCTTTCCCTGCAGAGAGGCGAGACCCTGCACTGTGACGACGCGACCGAAGACCCCCGCGTCGAGCGTGACTTCTGCCGTACGGCAAAGGTCGGGTCTGTCGTGTGCGTCCCGCTCCGGCGCCGCAGTCAGACAGTCGGGGTCCTCTGTGTCGCCTCGTGTCGGCCGAGGGCTTTTGACGGACGCGACGTGGCGACTCTCACGAGCTTGGCCGAGTTCATCAGTGTCGTCATCGCCGTCGCCGTAGACCTGGCGATGGTCACAGACTCCCTGTTAGCCCGTGCCTATCACGACGGGCCCGGTGCCGCGATTGTTGAGCAGGACAGCTTGGCGGCCGAGGAACGCTTCGTTGCCAACGTGCTCAATCCGGGGGCGATGGGAAGACTTGAGACGATGTCGCGTGTCGAGCGCTTCCTGCGTGGGCGCGGCCTCACCCACGTCTTCCAGCCCGTTTACGACCTCATCAGTGGCGAGTGCCTGGCCGTCGAGGCCCTCGCCCGGTTCTCCGGACAACCCAAGCGGCCGCCCGACACCTGGTTCGCCGAGGCACACGCGATGGAGTCGGCGTCGAGCTGGAGCTCGTATCGGTCGCGGGAGCCCTCAACTGCCTGGACCGGCTCCCCGATTCATTGGCTTTGTGCGTCAACGCCGGTCCCGAGGCGATCCTCTCGGCTGAGCTGCGCCAGAAACTGGCCGACGCCGCGCCGCACCGGATCATCGTCGAGCTGACCGAAGAGGCCAGGGTGAACGACTATCAGGAACTTTCCGGCTCGCTCGCGGGGCTTCGCCTGCTCGGAGTGCGCCTTGCCATTGACGACACCGGCGCCGGTTTCGCCAGCTTCGCCCATATCTTGAAGCTCGCCCCGAACCTCATAAAGCTTGACCGAGAGCTGACCTCCGGCATCGACCACGACCCTGTGAGAGGAGCCCTTGCGACTGGGCTGGTCAGCTTCGCCTCGGGTCTCGGGGCCGAAATCATCGCCGAAGGGATCGAGACGGCAGCTGAGCTGGAAGTGCTGCGCGGGCTCGGTATCCGTTACGGACAGGGGTACTTCCTCTGCCGGCCTACCTCTATTGACTCCCTACCGCTGCGTCTGTCGCCAGAGACGCTGCTTGGGAGGCACGCCCAAGCGTCCTGAGCAATGGCAGGGGTGCCTTTGCGGCAGGTCGATCAGCGAGATCCCTGGATCGGCCGGCTCACCTCGGCCGTCTCAGGTCCGCAAGCACCGCCCTCGCCGCTCCGACTCCGCACATGCCGTGGACACCGCCTCCCGGAGGCGTGGAGGCCGAACAGAGGTACAGCCCAGTGGCGCCTGTTCGATATGGGTTCCAGCGCACTGCCGGGCGAAAAACCGTCTGGCGAAAGGTCCCGGCGCCCCCGGTTATGTCGCCACCGACATAGTTGGGGTTGTAGGCCCCGGCCTGCGCTGCCGTGACGGTCGAGCGGGCGAGGACGACATCTCGAAAGCCGGGTGCGAAGCGCTCGATCTGGGCCTCGATGCGAGGCGTCATGTCGACAGTGGACTCACGGGGAACGTGACAGTAGGCCCATAAGGTCTGTTGGCCGACCGGGGCTCGGGAGGCGTCGACGACGCCCGGTTGGACAACAAGGCAGTAAGGGTGATCCGAGTGGCGGCCGGCGGCGACATCGGCCTCGCTGGCTGCTATCTCGGTGAAGGTTCCGCCGAGATGGACGGTACCGGCTCGCCGGCATTCCGGCGCTGCCCAGGGCACAGGCCCCGAAAGTGCCCAGTCGACCTTGCAGATGCCCGGTCCGTGAACAAAGCGCCCGGCAGCGCGCTTGTATCGGGGCGAAAGCCGTTCACCTGCAGCAGCGAGGAAACCCTCGAGCGAAGTGTCAAAGAGCACGGCCTTTGCTCGGGGCAGCTCGGCCACATCGGCGACGAAATGGCCGGTTCGCATCCGCCGCGCCAGCGTCTGCAAGCTCGCCGAGGAGGGCATCGACTAGGCGGGCGCTCCCACCTTTTATCAGCGGCCACCCTCCAACATGGGCGGCGATTGTCAGCACCGTCCCAAAGGCGGCAGTCATAGGCGCGTCGAGGGGCATCATGGCGTGAGCCGCCACTCCGCCTAGGAGCCCTTTTGCATTCTCGGTCGAGAATCTCCGGGCGAGATGGGCGGCTGAGCCAAGCCCTGAAATTGCGAAGCGTGCCAACGGGACGGGATGGCGGGGCACGGATCGCAAGGGAGCAAGCACGCTCGCGAGGATCGTCGAGGCATTCTCGACGAGGGGCGCGAACAGGCGGTTGTAAGCGGCGGCGTCTACTCCGAGGCCGGCTGCAGTCTCGGCCACCGAGCCCTCGACGGCGGCTGCCCACCCCCCGTCAAAGGGATGGGCGAAGGCGATCTCGGGCGTGCAGAGCTGGACGCCGCGGCGTTCGAGGTCGACGCCTAGGAAGAACGGCGAGAGCGTGACGAGGGACTGGACAGTTGAGCAGACGTCGTGATGGAAACCCGGCAGGGTCAGCTCCTCGGTCCGACAACCCCCTCCGGGCGTCGCGGCCCCCTCGAAGATCTCCACGCGAAGTCCGGCGCGCGCGAAGCTCCAGCGCGGCCGCCAGGCCGTTGGGGCCGGAACCAACGACGATGGCGTCAACGGCGTTCGGGCGGGGCGAGCTCACAGTGCGAGCACCAGGGACTCGGTGGCCACGACGACGCCCGGCTCGGTGGCAAAGCGCTCCGCCAAAGCGTCGAGAGACTCGTCGGACCTGTCAGGTTGATGGTGGAAGAGAACCACTAGGCCGGCACGAGCCCGCCGGCCGAGCCCGACGGCGTACTCGGTCACCGAATGGCCGAGGCGGCCGGCAGTCACATCCTCGTTGGCTGCCATCTGGGCGTCGTGGACGAGAGCGCTTGCACCTTCTGCCAGCCACAAGGCATCCCGGTGGTACTCGCCCCACCCTTCGGGACCGGGGCCTAACAAGCTGGGGCAGTGGTCAGGCATGTAGGTGAGGACCGAGCCCGCCTCACTCACCCGCAAGCCGAAAGTGCGTCCCGCCTTGTGGGGGATGTCCCTCACTTCGACGCGGAAGCCCTCCACCTCGATCGTCCCGGGCGAGACTGTGGAGAAGACCCACTTGCCGCGGAGCTCACAAGGACGGATGGGAAAGTAGGGCGGGGCCATGACCCCCGCCAGCACCTCCGCCGCGGCGGTGCCGTCGGGCTGTTCGGGGAGCATCAGGTTCACCCGGGAGTCGTCCCGGTCGGCGGCGGAGAAGAAAGGGAGGCCTTGGACGTGGTCCCAGTGCAGGTGGGTGAGCATGATGGTCCCTGCGAAGGCAGCGGTGCCACAAAGGGCGCTCGCTCGGCGGATGCCGGTGCCCGAGTCCAAGATGAGCGACGGGGCGACCTCGTCGTTGTGGGCCAGGGCGACACAGGAGGTGTGCCCGCCGTAGCGCACGAAGAGGCCCCCGGGTGCAGGTGTCGATCCTCGGACCCCCAAGAAGTGGGCTCGCACCCGGTCAGTTCGCCCTGGCGTCTTCGCGGCGGTGCCCTGTGGCCAGTTCCTGGAGCGCCGACCGGTCGAGACTCTCGGCTGGGACCGAAGCCACCCGGCAAGGCGTGACTGCCACCAGGGAGGAGGTGCGGGCACCTGCTTCCAGGTGGGCGCGCGCTCGCCGAGGAGTGCTCCCGGACCGTACTCGGCCAGGCGCTCGCCGTCGACCTCGACGCGCAGCACACCGTCGAGCACTAGGAAGACCTCTGAGCTCTCGTCGCCCTGGTGGACGAGGGCCGTGCCCGGTTTCACCTTCTTGATCCTAGGTTTGGCCACTCCATGCATGAGCTGCGCGGAGAGCGAGCGCTCGAGAGCTGACTCGATAGCGGTCACCATGGCTTGCGACTCCTGGTCACCCCATGGGGTCTGTTTTCCGAATGACTTGCGGTACCAGTCCTTGAAATCGATCAGACCCGACTTAGCCACAAGGCGGCCCTTGTCGTCGTAGACCCAGTGGCGTGGGAAGCGGCTGGCACCGCTCAAGAGTCCCTCGCTGTGCCCGTCCGTGTAGAGCGTGAGGCTGAGGGTCGTCCAGGCGAGGGGAGCCTGCCATTGAACAAACGGCGCTCGCCGCACCCGCCTTGGCGCTGGCATGCCGGTGCGGCCACCGGCTGTCTGTGTAAAGCGCACCCATCCTTCGCCTCGCTCGGGCTTGTGCTGGATGTCGGGGAGGGCGAATGCCTGGAAGACGTGTTGCAGGCCGCCCAGGCGCAGTGTCGTGCTCCCGATGTGACCTCTACCTAGGTAGCCGGCGGACTTGATCCAGCCCGTCTTGTCGACCTCGATCCAGGCCGCCAGGTGGTTGGCGAAGCGGAACCGGTCGGCGGCACGCAACTCGTCGAGGTCTCCGAGCACCTCTGGCGGCGGTGCGTCATAGTGGGCCACACCCGCGTCAAACGGCAGGCGCGTGCCACCGGCAACGGCCTCGGAGGGTATCCAGGAAAGTGTTGTGACTGAGCTCTCGTAGCGCATGGGGACATCATCTTCTCCGGCCGCCGGCTGGTGAAGGGTGGTGCCCGACTCGAGGGGTGGTCCTAGCACCCCTTTTGGGAAGGGGGTCTGCTACCTGGTGCGCCAATGGCCGGCATGCGACAAATGTAGGGACATGGACCATATCGAAGGCCCGGCCACGATCGAGGTGTTCCTCGTGGACGACAACCTGATCGTCCGTGAAGGCGTGCGCGCGCTCATCGAACGCCACTCGGACCTCTCTGTCGTCGGAGTAGCTGCCGACTTCGAAGGGACGGTCGAAGGGGCGCGGGCCACCGAGCCACACGTGCTCGTGACCGACATTCGAATGCCTCCGTCGTTCCACCGCGAGGGCATCGATGCGGCAAAGGAGGTGCGAAAGCGCAACCCTGGGACCGGCGTCGTCATCTTGTCCCAGTACGACGATCCGGAGTACGCCGTGTCGCTGCTTGCCGAGGGGTCCGCCGGCTACGGCTATTTGCTGAAGGACCATATCGCCGAGGGCGACCAGCTGGTTGACGCCATCCGCGCCGTGGCGACCGGGGGCACCGCGCTCGACCCGGCCATCGTCGAGGCACTCGTGCGACCTGTGACCTCGAGCGGTGAACTGAGCGAATCGGAGGAGGCTCTTCTCGGCCTCGTGGCCGAGGGCAAGCCGATAAAAGCCATCGCGGCCCAGTTGCGCCTTCCTCCAGCGGCCGTCGACGCGGAAGTAGAGGCGGTGTTCCTGAAGCTCGCCCAGGGCGTCAGCGCCGGGAACCAAGGAGCGCTCCAGCGCTTGCGCCTCTTGCACCAGGCCATCGTCGACCGGGAGGAGCAAGGTGAGACGCTCTCGCGCCTGTTGCCCGGTGGGCTGGCGGAGAAGCTGCGCTCGGAGGGCAGGCGCATCGGCGAGACAGAACGGGTGGAGGTGACCGTCGTCATGAGCGACATACGCTCCTACTCGACGATCGCTGAGCACGCCGATCCGAGCCAGCTGGCCGGGCAGCTCAACACCCACAGGGCTGCGATGAACAGGGCCATCTTGGGCGAGGGCGGGACGGTCATGCAGTTCGTCGGCGACGCTGTCATGGCGGTCTTCGGAGCGCCCGTCTCCCAGGTCGACCATGCCGATCGTGCGGTCGCCGCCGCCGTGGCCATGCACGCAGGTCAGGCCGAGATCAACCGGCGCTGGCAGGACGAGGGACTTCCGCCGTTCGGTCTCGGGCTCGGGCTCTCCACAGGCCAGGCGGCGGCCGCCCTCCTCGGCTCCGAGGAGCGCCTCGAGTACACCCTTGTCGGCGATACGGTGAACCTTTCCCAACGCCTCCAGCAGCTGGCGGCGGCCGGTGAGACTGTGCTTTCTGAGGCCACGCTGCGCGCGCTCACCTGCGAGGTCAGTACCTTGGCGCTCGACGAACAGCTCGTGAAGGGGCGCGATACACCGGTTGTGGCCTTCAAGCTGCTGTCATATGGGGATTCGTCGTCGGCTCTAAGGCCCGGGGGGATCGACGTCCGGCCGCCGACGCAGGACAAGGGAGGGAGACGAACATGACCACCACATCGGCCGGCTCACCGGCCAAGGGCGAGAGTGCGCCGGCACTCGAGATGCACGGCGTGCGCAAGACCTTCGAGGCGGAGAACGCTCCCGTGAGGGCTTTGCGGGGTGTCGACCTGACTGTCGAGAGGGGCACCTTCCTTGCTCTCATGGGTCCGTCAGGTTGTGGCAAGTCGACTCTGCTCAACTTGGTGGCCGGCCTCGACATCGCCGACGAGGGGACCATAAAGGTTTCCGGCGAGGAGGTGACGGGCAGCAGCGAGGACGAGCTGGCCCGGATGCGACGACGCCACATAGGCATCGTCTTCCAGTTCTTCAACCTACTCGAGGGCATGACCGTCCTGGAGAACGTCGCCCTCCCGGCGATCATCGCCGGGCGCAAGCGCAAGGCGGCAGAGACAAGGTCTCGGGACCTGCTCGACCTGCTTGGCATCGGGGACAAGGTCTCCGCCATGCCCGGGGTGCTCTCCGGTGGCCAGCGCCAGCGCCTTGCCATCGCTCGGGCGTTGGCCAACGAGCCGACGCTGCTGCTGGCTGACGAACCGACAGGAGCTCTCGACTCCGCCGGGGGACAAGAGGTGATCGAGCTGCTCAGCCGACTGCACACCGGGGGCCAGACGATCGTCCTCGTCACCCACGACCCCGACGTCGCGGCTGCGGCTGACACGGTGCTCAAGATGCGTGACGGACGGATAGTCGGGGCAGAGGCCGAGGCGGCCTACGGAGTTGTCGAGACCGTGACAGCCATCGGCACTCTCTGAAATGGTGGGTACCGGGGTGACGGGCGACTCAGCCGCTGGCCTCGAAGCCGGTGTCGCGTCGGCCGAGCACACCCCTGCTCGGGTCTGGGCCCCTGGCGCAGCGGCGTTTCTGGCCGCCCTTGCCCTCGTTGTCGTCTCGCTCGCGGCGTCGCCGCATGAGGGCAGCCGCCTGTTGGGGGTCGTCATCGGAGTCGGCATTGTGTGCACGGCCGTGGCGGGCCTCGCGACTATCACGCGGGCGCGTCGCCTCGGCTGGCTCGTGATTGTCGGGTCGCTCCTGGCGGCGGGCTGCGCGGCGGGGTCGCGACTGGCCCTGAGCCGCGCCAACCCCGTTCATAGCGCGCCCCACATAGCTGCCACCTTCGCCGCCCTCGCCGCCATGGCGGTCTCGGTGCACGGCCTGTTGTCGCTGCCAGACGGCGTGCTCGCCAAGCGATCCCGCCAGATTGGAGCCGGGCTTTGCTACCTGGTAGCCCTTGTTGTCGCGGCTTTGCTCACCGCCACGGCGCATGTTCTGGCTCCGTGGCCGGCTGGGATCGCCTGGCTGGTGGCGGTGTGCTCGGCACTTCCCGTTGTCCACTCGCGTTACCTCGTAGCTCCGGCCACCGGACGCCAGCGGATGCAGTGGATCGCTGTTGGGGCCGTGCTGGGCGGAGAGCTCGTTCTTGTTGCAGTATCGCTCAACCTGCTCGTGAGCTGGCCGGGCCAGATCGCCGTGCCCACCGCATGCGCTGGGGTGCTGGCGGGGCTCGGCCTGCTGTGCGCGGCTAGCACGCGTCTCGCCCCTCACGCAGACCGCCTGCTCGTTCACCTGCTCTCCATCCTCGGGTTCAGCGTTGTCGTGTCGGCTATCTACCTGGTCGTAGTGCGCGGGCTAGGCAAGACACCGACAGGCACGACCGACCGGGAGGTGCTCGGTTTGTCCATGGTGGCGGCGGCCATCGTGGCCGTCGGTTACATCCCTGCCCGGGAGCGGTTCGCTGGCATCGCGACCGGCTTTGTCTACGGCGCACGGGAGGCGCCCGACGAGGTGGTGCGCAGCTTCGGTAGCCGTCTTACACGAGCTATACCGATGGACGAGCTGCTTTTGCAGCTGGCCGAGTCCTTGCGCAAGACGCTCGCCCTCAGGTCCGCTGAGATCTACACCGGCACCGGGGACGTGCTCGAGCTGGCTGTGTCGGTGCCAGATCTCGGTGCTCGCTCTCTTGTGGTCTCGGCCCGCGAGCGCCCTGTGATCACCCACGCAGGAGTCTCGGGCAACGCATGGGCCTCTGTCTGGATGCCGGCGCTGCTGGACGGCCGTGAGGGTGGACCTATCCGCGTGGCTCCGATCTGCCACGGTGGCGAGCTCCTCGGGACCATTGTCGTGGCCAGGGCCGAAGGTGGTGTCGGCTTCACCGAGGAAGACGACCGTGTGCTCACAGAGCTGGCACGGCAGGTCGGCCTCGCTTTTCACAACGCCCAGCTGGACACCGCCCTGCAGACATCGCTCGACGAGCTTCGGCGCCAGGCGGACGAGCTTCGCGCTTCGAGGGCGCGCATCGTCGCCACAGGTGACGCCGAGCGCCGCCGCGTCGAGCGGAACCTGCATGACGGCGCCCAGCAGCACCTTGTCGCTTTGGCGGTCAATTTGCGACTGGTAAAGGACATAGTCGTCGAGGACCCCGCGGGCGCTGTCGAGATGCTCGAGGAGCTCGGCTCGGCCGTGCAGGACACCATCCAGGAGCTGCGCGAGCTGGCGCACGGCATCTACCCGCCACTGCTCGTAGACAGCGGCCTCACTGGGGCGCTGCGCCCCGTGGTGAACCGGAGCCCACTCGATATCGAGCTGTCGACCGAGGGCATCGCCCGCTACGACGGCGACGTCGAGGCTGCTGTCTACTTCTGCTGTCTAGAAGCGCTTCAGAACGCCGGCAAGTACGCTCCCGAGGCCCATGTCACCGTCAAGATCTGGGAGGAGTCAGGTGGGCTGCTGTTCAGCGTCGCGGACGACGGCCCCGGCTTCGATGTGCGAAAGGCCCAGCGTGGTCACGGATTCGTCAACATGACGGACCGCTTGGGCGCCATCGGTGGTTCGGTGCGCTGGGAGTCAGAACCCGGTCGAGGGACCCTGATACGGGGCTCGGTCCCCCTCAGCGGATGAAGTAGCCGCCAGGCCTAAGCGTGCTCAGCTGACAAAGCGGTCGGAGTCGCGCTCTTCCCAGAGCCGGCGCAAGGTTGAGGGCCCGAACTGTTCCTTGTGCACGTAGGCGCGGGCGCCACTCGTCCTGGCGTCCTCGGGAAGGTCGTTGACGTCGTAGGTCGAGCACAAGAACACGACCGTGCCGGGATGCCCGGCGACGATGCGCCGCGTCGCCTCGAGACCGCCCATCTCGGGCATGTTGATGTCCATGAGAACGAGGTCTGGGTGCAACGAGTCGGCGAGCGATATCGCCTCGAGGCCGTTCGCGGCCTCGCCCACGAGCTCGAAGCCCTCAGTGCGACGCAACACGGCCCGGGCGGCGAGGCGAAAGGGCGCCTGGTCATCCACGACTAGGACCGAGAGGGGGGACTCCATCAACCATCCATTCTCCCATGAGCGACCAGGTAGGTCCTTGGCGGTGCCACCCGAGCTTCGGTGTAGCTAGCTTCCCGACTGGGCGCTCAAATAGACGAGCACGGCCTTCACCCGACGGTTGACGTCTCGCTCCTCGGAGAGCCCGAGCTTGGCGAAGATCGCGTTCGAGTGCTTCTCGACCGCCCGTTCCGAGACGCCGAGGGTTTCGGCGATAGCCCCATTCGACTTGCCCTGTGCCATCTCGGCCAGGATCTCCGACTCGCGCGGCGTCAGCCACTCGAGGTCGGACTTGCGTTGCTTGGTACGGGCCCGGACGAGCTCGTCGACAACGAGCGGGTCGATGACCGAGCCGCCGCTCGAGACCACCCTGATCGCCTGGGCGAGCTCGTTGGCGCCGGCCACGCGCTCTTTGAGCAGGTAGGCACGCCCGGCCGATCCCTCTTGTAGCAGGGCGAGGGCGTAGGCGGGAGCGGTGTACTGGCTAAGAACGACGACGCCGATGCTCGGCTCGTTCTTGCGCAGCCACGATGCAGCCTGGATGCCCTCGTCGGTGCCAGTTGGGGGCATGCGGATGTCGGTGACGACAACGGCGGGCTTGCATTCGGTGATGACGGTCAGCAGCTCGGGGAGGTCCGACGCGACGCCGACCAGTTCGAGGTCGGCATGAGCATCTATGAGGCGCGATACACCCTCGCGGAGCAAGGCGTTGTCCTCCGCGAGAACGACTCGGATCACGTCCACCCTAACAAAGCCTAACGGGTCGGCTCGGTTATGGAGGGGACATCGCCTGGCCGCTCAGCGCCGCGCCGCTCGTTCAGTCCCCGCGGTCCGAGGTGGAGCCATCGCCCCTAAGGGGCAGTTCCGAGGACGGCGGCGAGAGGTCCGGGGTAGGCGACCACGTAGCCCTGCACGCAATCGACGCCCAACTCGCGGAGAATCTCGAGGGTCACCTCGTCCTCGGCCGCCTCGGCGACAGTCGTCAAGGAGAAGGCCTTGGCCAAGCTCACGACCGCTGAGACGACGTGGCGGCTCGATGCCTCCTGGGGCAGGTCGCGGACGAACTCGCGATCGATCTTCAGGTACGAGACTCGGAGGCGCTTCAGGTAGGCGAAGCCTCCGTAGCCTGTGCCGAAGTCGTCGAGGGCGACCTGGCAGCCGATGTCGTAAAGCCCCTTGACGAAGGTCTCTGCGGCGGCGGTGTCGCGCAGCAGGGCTGTTTCTGTGATCTCGCACACCACGAGCTTTGGGTCTGCCCCACGAGACTCGAGTGCACTGCGCACGACGCTCAGCATGTTCGGGTCGGCCACTGACTTGGCGGAGAGGTTGAACTCGACTCGATGTCCCTCGGCCGCTAGGCGGGCGGTTTCGCCTACCACCCAGCGGTCGATCTCAGAGATCAGCCCGAACTCCTCGGCTGTCGGCAAGAAGCGATCGGGCAGCACGACGGTGCCGTCGGAATTCACCATCCTGATCAATAGCTCGTGCTGGACGACAAGGCCGCTGCCGAGGTTGACGATCGGCTGGGCGTACAGGACGAACCGGTCCTGATCGAGGGCGTCGCGGATTCGCCCGACCCAGCTCAGCTTCTCGAGCTCCCGCTCGACGCGGAGACGCTCTGCTGCCTGCTCGCTGATGTCGGCGAACACGACGACTGCTCCGTTGATCTCGTCGGTGTTAAGGGGTGAGGCGCTGTAGGCGACCGGGAGCATGCTCCCGTCCTTTTTTACGAAGGTGTCGTTGTCCACCATGAGGGTCTCACCCGCCTTCCAGACACTTAGGAGCGGGCAGTCTTCGACCGGGTACGGCGACCCGTCGGCGCGCCGGAAATGGACCGCGGCGTGGGCCGAGCGGCCGAGGAGGTCCTCGGCCTCCCAGCCGAGCAGACGTTCTGCTGCTGCGTTCATGAAGGTCACGTTGCCCTCTCCGTCTGTGACCATCATGCCTTCGGCCATGTTGTCGGTGATCGCCGCCAAGAACTGCCGGGAGCGCTCGATCTCCTTCTTCGCGGCCTCCTGCTCGGTAACGTCCTGGCAGGTGCCAAGTACCCGCAGGGGGGTCCCGTCCGCTCCCCGGGCTGTTTCGGTGCGCTTGCGCACGAAGCGGATCTGTCCGTCCGGACGGACTATGCGGTGCTCCAGCTCGGCACTGCCGGTCGTGAGCGTCTCATCGATGGCGCACCGGAACGATTCTCGGTCGTCCGGATGGACTAGCGCGACGAGGGCCTCGAAGGAGGCCGGCCACTGTGAGGCGACGATGCCATGGATCGTGAACACCTCGTCGGCGAGAAACTCTACGCGACCTGAGGCAAGATCCCATTCCCAGTGCCCAACATGCGCGAGGCGCTCGGCCTCGCGGAGCAACGCTTCGTTGCGGGCCAGGCGATCGCCGTCGCGCAGCCGTCCGATGCCGTAGGAGAGGTCGTCCGCCAGCTCGGAGAGCACGGCTAGCTCGTCGGGGCCGAAAGCCCCCGATTCGTCCGCATAGATCATGAGGGCGCCGACGGTCTCCTCGCCCACTACTAAAGGCAGCGCGCACGAGGCGCGGATGCCGATCCTGTCAGCGGTCTCCCGCCAAGGGGTGAAGGTGCTCGAGAGGTGTGTGTCGCTGAGGACCTGCACGCTGCGCGTCCTGATCGCCGTGCCGGTCGGCCCACGGCCGAGATCGTCATCGCCCCAGCCGAGGCGGAGCCCGTCTAGGTACTCGGTCCGACCAGCAGCGGCAACAGGTCGTACGCTGCGCGCAGTGTCGTGCTCGACGACGCCCACCCACGCCAATACGTATCCGCCGGCCGCCACTATTGCCTGGCAGGAGTCCTGAAGAAGGGAGCTCTCGTCGACGGCGTGGACGAGGACGTCGTTGCCCTGGCTCAAGGTGCAAACAGCGCGGGAGAGATTCGTCTGCTCGGTGACGTCGCGGGCGTTGAGAACGATCCCCCTGATATCGGGGTCGTCGAGGCAGTTCGTAGAGGTCGCCTCGAGCACCTTCCACTCGCCCGAGGCGCACTGGAACCGGAACACGGTCGGCTGAGCGGAGCCTCGCCCCTCGATGACCTCGGCGAACCTTCTTGTCGTCTGTTCCAGGTCATCGGGGTGGACCAGCTCGAACATGTTCCGCCCCAGCTGTTCTTCAGGTACCAAGCCGAGCATGACTTCGGCGGAGGGATTGGCGTAGAGAACACGCGCTTTTTCGTCGAGGACGGCTATCAGGTCACTCGAGTGGGCGAGCAGCGTCCCGAACCAGCGCTCTCGGGCGTCGACGTAGGCACGCGGGCTCTCTAGAGACGGCTTGCTGCCAGGCAGCATCGCATCGTGCACACCTGCTTTATCGGCAGGACGCCGTCCCTTTATGAGCGCCAAGACGGCTCTAAGCGGGAGGGCTAACTACGTTTCTCGCACCCCGGCGGCTCCTAATCTCGACAATCTCGCCCCTGCACGGGCGCTTGTTGTCGCAGCACCAATGTCTTTTTCGAGCGCACGACTGGAACCCGACCACGGAGGACTGTCTCGCTGTCGTCCCGATCCGGGCTCACCCCAGGTGATGGGCGCACCTACAGATCAGACGGCCAGACAGAGCGGCTCTGGATGCGACGCCACCGCGTCCGTCGGTCCCCGCGGGCTCGCCGCGTGACTTGACCTAAGGAAGCTCGCTTCAACCTTGGAGCACCTTGTGATCCTGCGCCACATGTTCGGGAAGCAAACTCATTCGGGCCCTATGACGGCGTCTTTTCCGAACACAGCTTTGAGGCGGCCTATTCGGTCGCGGAGCTCAGCGGGCCTCGATGTACCTGAAGAGAGCCTCTCTGTCTTGTTCCAACTCCTCGATCCGGCTCTTCACGACGTCACCGATGCTCACGATGCCTACGAGCGCCTCGCCCTGGAGCACCGGCACGTGCCGCATACGGTGCTCAGTCATAATCACGGCCAAGGCCTCCACCTCGTCGTCTGGAGACACGGCCCGTACCTCGCTCGTCATGATCGTGAGCACGGGCTCGTCCAAGAGGGCTCCGCCCAAGCTGTCAAGGGCGCGAGCGACATCGCGTTCAGAAACGATCCCCTCGACGGCCCGGCCGTCTCTGGAAACAACCAAAGCACCGACATTGCTCCGAGCCATCTCCGCGACCGCTGCGGCCACAGTCTCTTCTTGGCCTATCGTGACGACGGCGGAGCCCTTGCGCTTCAGTATCTCCGAGATCTGCACGACGTTCCCCCCGTCCAGCCGCAAGCTCGGCTCAGCTTTCGACCGTGCGCCCTGGGCCTACGTATCCTCGCCGCCAAGCCCAGGGCACCCAGCCGGCAACGACTTTACCCACTTCCGCTCCGACATTCACTAAGAAATGGCAAAAATCGCCCGAAACTCTGATGAGAAATCACGATGACATTCCAGTCGGCGGGCTCGCGGCCGACCGCCAGGTGGAAAAAGGGATGGGTGCGCGACCCCCTGAAGCCTTGCGAGGGAAGCCGGGAGCCGCACACCCACTTCAGTATCTCGCGCAATTGGCTGGCGCGACGGGTCGTTTTGCACGAACCTTGCCGTCCCACGCCCCGTGTCTTTGGCTGGTCGGCACGAGCCACCAAGAGCCAGGTGCAGGTCGGGACGCTGATTGGTCGAGTCCGCCATGTGCCGACTGGATGGAAGAACTGATCCGACCCGCCGGGCGAGGAGTCGGATGAACCCGGCTCGTGCTGGTCGGCTGTAGCGATACCGTGGCGCCCATGTTCCAGTACGTCATTCACTGGCAGGACCCGGACAAGGCACCGGAGGCGCTCCTCGCCGATCGCTTTGAGGACGAAGGCGACGACTACGCCTTCTACACGAGCCTGGAAAGCGGAGAGGAACAGCGGACGGCGATACCGATGAGCGAAGTCCAGGTCATCACTCTCGAGGGACAGGAGGGTGTCTGAGGCCCTCACAGTCGTGTGATTTGCCGCCGATATCTCGGCGCAGCACAGCCGCGTGGGTGGCTCAGAGTTGACTGTTTCCGCCCTAGCCGGGCTCGGACCCTGGTGGAGCGTGGAACTGACGGGCGATGACAAAAGCGACGAAGTCGGCCGCGGCAAGGATCGCGAGGCATACCGGGACCGCTCGGACGCCTGCAAGCGACACTGCCACGCCGGTGATCGCCGGTCCGATGACACCACCGGCCATCATCATCAGAATCAGGATCACCAGTCCGTCGCCGTCACCGGGATTGAGATTCGTGAACCAGATGAGTCCCATCGGGTAGACGAGCGCCAGGCTGAGTCCGGCCAGGGGGTAGGCGGCAGGCGCCAGGCCGTCGACCAACGCGCTGAGCGACAACGCCACGGTCACCGCCAGGCTGACAAGCACGAGGCGCCGGTCGCTGATGCGTCGGTGCGCTGGCCCGGCAAGCAGGCGGCCGATGGCCAGGCCGAGCCAGAACCCGGCCGTAACGAAAGCACCGGTTGACTGGGAGTAGCCGACCCTGTGCAACTGCGGTGCGATCCATCCTGCCGCGGAGGACTCGGTCGCTACGTAAAGGACATAGGCCGCGACGAAGACGCCCAGAGTCGCGCGCCGCCGTGGATGTCGAGCCAGTTCGCGGCCGCGCGCCATCCTCGGCGCACCGACTCCCCCTGTGCTGGCGGTGAGAGCGAGAGCAGCGACACCGACACCAGCAAAGAGGAGGGGATAGTGCAACGGGCGTGCCGCCACGACGAGGAGTGGTCCGACGATCGAGCCGACGCTGTAACCAGCATTGGCCACGCTGAGTCGGTGGGCGCGACTTACTTCGGGGAGGCGCACGAGTAGGGAGTTGAGCGAGAAGTCGATGGCGCCGAAGCCCAGGCCAATAACGACGACGCTGGCAAGCAGCTCATGGAAGCCTCTGGCTAGCGCGGCGCCGGCCGCGCCGAGGGCCATCGTCGCGAGCGCGCCGGCCAGCACTGCCCTCGCGGGGTAGCGTCGTAGCGCCGCCCATGCCAGTGGTACTCCGCAGAATGCTCCGACGAAGTGGACGCTCAAGACCGCGCCGGCAGCTGGAAGCGAGACGTGGAAGTGGCGGGCGAAGGTGATGAGCAGCGGGCCGTACAGGGAGGAAGTGGTCCCGAATACCAGGAAGATCGTCGTGGCTCCGGCGAACGCGGCGCGAGTAAATGCGACGTCGTGAAAGCCGCGCTCGTCCGGCGTCGGCGCCAGGTTCAAGGCCGGGCTCGCCGTCGAGTCAGCGTGAGCCGGGTAGCTCGAGCGCGGCGGTGGCGGACGACAGAGCCTGGGGGCGAGCGTGGTCGGCCTCGCGGGCCTCGCGAGTCTCTAATGCACAGTGGGACACGTCGGCACCGACCGGGCTGGCAAACCTCACACCCGCACTTGCGATCTCGAGGCTGTAGGCACCTCTCACGGGCGGCCTCTTACGGGCGGCAAATTCACAGGAGGCTGGCTGCAGTCTTTACCGCGGACAGTACGTCGTCGTCCTTGGGGTAGAGAAGGTTGCGCCCGACGACCAGGCCCCGCACGCCGGGGAGAGCGAGAGCGCGGCGCCAGCGCTCGAACATCTCGTCGGGACGGTCTGTGCGCGCGCCGCCGAGCAGAACCACGGGCAGGGTGGTCGCCTGGGCAACCGGGGCCATGTCGTCCACCACTGGGACCTTTAGCCAGGTGTAGGCGGATGTTTCGCCGAGCGCGGCTGCGATTGACATCGACCGAATGATCGCCTCGGTCGACAGGTCGCTCATCGCTCGTCCGTTGACGCGTCGGCTCATGAACGGCTCGACCATTGCGACCTTGTGCTCGCGTGCGAGCTCGGTGATGGCGCTTGCGCATGCGCTGAGCGTGTCTGCGGTTGCCGGGTCGTCGAGGTTGATGCGCAGCAGCATCTTGCCCCCGTCGAGGCGCGATGAGGTGACCGATGCAGCGCTGTAACCGGTGAAGCGGTCGTCGTACTCAAAGGTTGCGTTTGCCAGGCCACCCCGGTTCATCGAGCCGAAAACGATCTTGTCGTCGAGCGCCCCGAGCAGGAGGAGGTCCTCGATCACATCGGGCGACCCGAGGACTCCGTCCACCCCGGCCACGCCCAGTGCTGTGGTGAGCCGGTCGAGCAGGTCGTAGCGGTCACCCATCGCCCCCGGCACATCGCCCACTTCGATCACGCCACGGGCGGCATGGTCAGCTGCGACTATGAGCAGGCGATCAGAACCCCATGCGTCGCGCACCTTGCGCGCTTGCGAGGCGTCGGCGATGACACTTGGGTTGTGAAAACGCGCTCGGACAGCACCCGGCGCTGCTGATCGTTCACCTCGTGACCCTCCTAAGGACGTCCTCGACCTCGGGGGCCGTTGGCATGGCTTCCGAGCAGGCGAGCTTCGAGGCCACGATCGCCCCCGCAGCGCTGGCGAAGCGCAGCGAGTCCGCCAGCGACCAGCCTGCGAGCACACCGTGGCAAAGCGCTCCTCCGAAGGCATCGCCGGCGCCGAGCCCGTTCACGACCTTTACCGGCACAGGTGGGACCTCGACGCGCTCGATCGCGAGACTTGGCCATCACTCCCTCTGGGCCGAGCTTGATCACCGCCAGCTCGAGGCCAAGCTCGAGTAGGCGGTCGCCGGCCTCATCTGGGTCCTGGGTGCCGACGGCGACATCGACCTCTTCGAGGTTGCCGACGGCGATGGTCGTGTGCAAGAGCGCTTGGCTCGTGGCCTCGGTCGCGCTGGCCCGGCTCGACCAGAAAGAGGGCCGGTAGTCGAGGTCGAGAACCGTCGGGCGCCGGCGCGACCGCACGGCAAGCGCAGCCATGGTTGCCGTCCGGCTCGGTTCAGCCGACAGGCCGCTCACCGTCGCCCAGAACAGACGCGCTGCTTGTATGGCCTCGAAATCGAGCTCCTCGGGGTAGATCTCGAGATCGGGCGCCTTCGGCGCGCGGTAGAAGTAGATCGGGAAACGATCAGGGGGAAACGTCTCGCAGAAGATGACCGGCGTCTGTAAGCCCTCGACTGAGGTGACATAACGGTCATCGACGTCGAAGTCATGCAGCGCCGCGTGAACGTACTCGCCGAACGGGTCCGCGCCCGTGCGGGTAATAACGGCGGCTCGTTCGCCAAGGCGAGCCGCTGCGACAGCGACGTTGGTGGGACTGCCGCCGAGAAATTTCTCGAAGTGCCGGACCGCGATGATGCTCCCATCGGTGGTGGGGTAGAAGTCCACACCGACACGGCCGATAGTGAGGACGTCGAAGCGCGGACCTACGTTCACCTCGTTCGCTTCCCCTCAGGGCACAGCGCGGGGATCCCCCCAACGTCACACCTGGACGTCATATGTTAGGACAATAACACTTCGAGTTCGTTTAGGGTATAGCCTGGGTCCAGGATCGTGACAAAGGACTGCCATGACTCAACTCGCCGGACAGGCCTATAACCCCGCGGGGACGGTCATGCTGGACCGGGACAGCCCGGTGCCGCTGTACTTCCAGCTTGCCCAGTACATTGAAGCCGAGATCCGCTCAGGTGCACTCGACTCGGGAGATCGCCTCGAGAACGAGGTGAAGATAGCCGAGGACCTGGGACTGTCGCGCCCGACGGTGCGTGCCGCCTTCAGCTACCTCGTGGACAAGGGACTTGTGCTGCGCCGGCGGGGACAGGGCACGATCGTCACCAAGGACAAGGTCAGCCGCTCTGTGAAACTGACCAGCCTCTTCGATGACCTCGCCCACGCCGGAAAGCGACCCACCACACGGGTGCTGCACAACGAGGTGGTAAAGGCATCCGACCTGGTCAAAGAGGCACTGGGACTCGAAGAAGACCAGCTCGTGCTCTATCTTGAGCGATTGCGGTTCGGCGAGGATGAGCCGATCGCTCTCATGCACAACTACATCCCGACCTCGCTCGTCACCCTTAGCAACGACATGTTGGAGGTGCACGGCCTCTACGAACTGTTGCGCGCGAGCGGCGTCCACCCCGCCGTTGCCGTGCAGCGCATTTCGGCGAAGAATGCGAGCGCCCCAGAAGCGCGCCTTTTGGGCGAGACCCGCGGGACGGCGCTGGTCACGATGGAGCGCACCACCTACGACGAGCACGGGCGTGAGATCGAGTTCGCCCAGCATGTGTACCGCGCCTCGCGCTACTCGTTGTTCAGCAAGCTGACCAGCGATCAACCCGGTCAACAGTTCGTGTGAGTTTGATAGCAGTTATTGACAAGGACCTCGGACCGCAGTACGGTCCGCGGCAGTGGGCTCGGGGGGGCCGGTACGCCGGATCTGCGAATCGCTCCCTCGGGCGGCTAGGCGGCTCGTGGGGGGCGATGTGCTCGACGTAGGGAAACAGGTCGACGCGGTGATCGCGGTGGCGTCTGTCCGCGCGGTGACGGTGGTTGCCCGGTGAGCGGGATCAGGTTCGAGAACATCTGGAAGTTCTTTGACGGCAACCCCGTCGTCACCGACTTGAACCTCGAGATCCGTGAGGGCGAGTTCATTGTGCTTGTAGGTCCGTCGGGGTGCGGCAAGACCACGTCGCTGCGGATGCTGGCGGGTCTGGAGCGTCCGAGCCACGGACGGATCTTTGTCGGTGAGCGTGACGTGACCGATGTCCCGACCGGCGAGCGCGACATGTCGATGGTCTTTCAGAGCTATGCGCTCTATCCGAACATGAACGTCTACAAGAACCTCGCCTTCGGACCTCGGGTGCGCAAGGAGCCGAAGGCAAACCTGGAGCAACGGATCAATGAGGTTGCCGACGTGCTTCAGATCCGCCATCTGCTAAAGCGCACCCCGGCGGCATTGTCCGGTGGCCAGCGCCAGCGTGTGGCGCTTGGGCGCGCGCTTATCCGCGAGCCTCGTGTGTTTCTCATGGACGAGCCGCTCTCCAATCTGGACGCGGCGCTGCGCGTCCAGATGCGCTCGGAGCTCATACGCCTCCACCAGCGGCTGGAGGCGACGACGATCGTGTACGTCACCCATGACCAGGTCGAAGCCCTCACCATGGGAGACCGGGTCGCGGTGCTGAAGGACGGCCTGCTCCTCCAGGTCGACAGCGCCAACGACCTCTACGAGTACCCGGGGTCCGTCTTTGTCGGGGAGTTCATCGGCTCACCGAGAATGAACATTGTCGCGGGTGCCCTCGAGCTATCCGGCGGGGCGATCACCGTGGACGCTCTGGGAGTGCGCGCAGATGTCACCGATCGCGTACGAGGGCGGCTGGTCGATGGCGTTGTGAGCGGTCCTGTGCTCGTGGGTATCCGACCTCACGACTTGCACCTCGCTTTCGGCGCGGCCAATGAGAGCCCGCGTATTCGGGCCAGCGTGGACGTCAGCGAGCACACGGGCACCGAGGTCTTCGCCACCGTGGACGTAGGCGATCTCCACGTGATCGCCCGGCTGCCCCGGGCTCCCATCCCCGCACCGGGGGACAAGGTGGAGCTCGTCTTTGATATGGACTCCATCCATCTGTTCGACCCAGAGTCCAAGCTCAGTCTTCTGGGCCGCCATCGCCTGCGTGAGCGCGTGACGGTCGAATCATCGCAGCAACCGTGAGTAAGTCAAGAGAAAGGCACAAAGGGGGAACGATGAAGTTAATGAAGAAGGGACGGCTACCCGGGGCAGTTGCCGCCACGGCGCTGCTTGTCTCGGGGCTGGGAACAGGCGCGCTCGCGGCCTCCTCGGCTGGGGCATCGTCGAAGGTCACCATCTCGGTCGCTTACGCCGCGGACACCACCTTTGACACCATCCCACTCGGCGCCAAGTGGTGGGGAGCGGTGCAAAAGGAGTTCGAGGCCAAGTACCCGGACGTGACTTTGAAGCTGATCCCGATCGCCGGCGGCGAGCCCGACTTCCTCACGAAGCTGGAACTGCTCTACCACTCGGCGGGCACATCCCCTGACGTCGCGGAGTTCCCATCGACCGAGATCGCCCTCTATGAGTCGTCCGGTTGGCTGATGCCGATGGACAAGTACCTGAAGGGCTCGTCGTGGTTCAGCCAGTACCCCACGGTCATCCAGAACGAGGGCAAGATCGGCAACCACATCTATGCAGTGAGTGCCGGGGAAAACAACAACGGCCTGTTCTACGACAAGGCGATACTGGAGAAGGCAGGCATCAAGGTGCCGTGGCAGCCCAAGACTTGGGCGGACATCATCACCGTGGCCAAGGCGATCAAGAAGGCTGAGCCCAAAATCATCCCGCTGTGGACCGACGCGGGCACTAGCGCTGGGCCCAACGGGGCTGGATACGGCATTTTGAACCTGCTTGCCGGCTCGCAGACGCCGACGATCCAGACGTCCTCGGGCAAGATGGTCGTCTCGTCCAAGGGACTGCTCCAGACCCTCAACTGGTACCACGAGGTGTTCGCGGACGGACTGGGCGCGCCGATCTCGGACCTATTCAGCGAGAACAACGCGCCGAACATCCCCTCCGCGCTGTTTGCCAAGGGCCAGCTTGGCATCGCTGTCGGCGCCAACTTCCTCGGCGGGAACTGGACCAAGATGGTCAGCTTCCCGGACTGGCCGCAGGCCGGAAAGGCGATCGCGGTCGCTGGTCTGCCCAAGATCTACGGAGGTGGTTACGCGTCCACGCTGTCGGGCTGGGACTTCGGCATCTCGTCTCACACCAAGGACGCCCAGGCGGCAGCAGAGCTCATCAACGTGATGCAGGAGCCGACCAACATGATCGAAGCGGCGAACTGGGCGGGTTGGGTGCCGCCGGTGAAGTCCTACTGGTCGAACCCGGAATACGCAAACTTCGCCGCACCGTTCAACCAGGCGTTCGGTGATCTGCTGCCTTGGTCAACCGAGCTCCCCGCGAGCGCCAACTACTCGGTCTGGGTGCAGGCGATCGAAGAGGCGTCGGGGGCCATCGCCAAGACGCCCAGCACCACAGGCGCGCAGGCCATGGCCCAGATGAAGAGCTTCATCACCAACCAACTAGGACCAAGCGCGGTCGTTTCGTTGCCTCAGTGACAATGCACCTAGAGGGAGGGTCCGGTGACTGTTTCGACGTTGAGCACTGAAGCTGTCATCGGGCCCGACCTCGCCCGACTCTGGAAGACGCGCCACGACAAGGAGCGCTTCCAACTGAGCAGCCTGACACTGCTGACGCCGGCCTTCGGGCTGCTCATCATTCTGTTCCTGATCCCCATGGGGTACGCGGTGTACCTCGGCTTCACCAACCTCACCCTCGTCGGTCCCACCTCGGTGCAGTGGGGCTACACCGGGCTCCAGAACCTGAGCCGCTTGCGCCAGGACACGACCTTCTGGTCGTCTCTCTGGGTTACCGCCGGCTTTGTTGGCGGGTCGATCGCAGGCGTTGTGGTCATTGGCTACCTGCTGGCGTCGCTCCTCATGCGAGCGCGGACATGGATGCGCGTCGTCGTCGGCGGAGTGGTAGTGGTCTCATGGATGATGCCGGCTGTCACTGCGGGAATGACCTGGTACGCATCGACGATCCAGGGCGGCGCCCTCGGCACTTTGACGGGGCTGCACAACACGAACTTTCTCGATAACTGGCCGCTCGTCGTAGTCACAGTGGCCAACGTCTGGTCGATGACTGGCTTCTCGATGCTGGTGATGGGTGCCGCGCTGCGCAACATCCCCTCCGACGCGATCGAGGCCGCGATAGTCGAGAACGCCTCTTCATGGCAGCGGTTCCGCAGGATCGTGCTGCCCCTGATGCGCCCGACGGTCATCGCGGTGGTCCTTTTGACCGCGTTGTTGTCGCTCGCCAACTTTGGCCTGATCTACATAATGACTCAGGGTGGGCCTGGCAACTCGACGAACATCTTGCCCCTGTACTCCTACCAACAGGCCTTTACTTACAACAACCTCGCTTACGGCGCGTCTGATCGGCAACGTGATGGTCCTGATAGCGACGGTCTTCGGTGTGCTCTATGTCCGCGTGGCGGCCAAGTCATGAGCGGCCGAGCTCCCATGCTCCCGCCGGCTGCGCCGACCCAGCGCGAGATGCCGCCGGAGAATCCCGCGACGCGAAGGTCGATCGCACGCGCGACTGCGACGCACCTAGCGCTAACTGGCTTCGGGATCCTCTTTGTGGTCCCGATGCTCTGGCTCTTGTTGGCCTCGATCGACAGCAACGCCAGCTGGGGTCTCGAGTGGCCCCATGTCTCGTTAATCAACTTTCACAACGTGCTGACGGGGAGCCTGCTCCACTCGCTATGGAACAGTGTGGTCCTCGCTGTGGTCTCGACGGCGATTGCGTCTGTCACCGGGGTCTTCGCGGCATACTCGCTCTCGCGCCGGCGGATCCCGTTCAAGGGTCCGCTCCTGCTATTCGTCCTCTTCTCCTCGGGCGTGCCCCTGGCAATCATGGTCATCCCGGTCTACGAGATCTTCAGCCGCTTCAACTACCTGACGATCCTCCCGACAGCCATCTTCTTGTCAGTGACGTCGTTGCCGTTCGAGATCTACCTCATGAAGAACTTCATCGACGCAGTGCCGAGAGACCTGGAGGAGGCGGCGCGTATAGAAAGTGCGAGCACCTTCCAGGTGTTACGGCGCGTGGTCGTGCCGCTCGCCATGCCCGGCATTGCGGCGGCGTCGATCTTCGGCTTCGTCAACGCCTGGGGATCGTTCGTGGTGCCGCTCATACTCATCAGCCCGGCCGACCAGCAGCCGGCACCGATCGCCATCTACACGTTCTTGACGGTGCCCAAGCCCGAGTACGGGAACATCGCCGCTTACTCGCTCGTGTTCTGCGTGCCGGTCTTCATCCTCTACGCCATCTCTTCGCGGCTGTTCCGAGAGGGGTTCGTGCTTGGTGGGGGCGTCAAGGGCTGATGGGGGCGACTATCGGGGGGGACCCGACTGTCCGACTGCGCATCGGTGTAATCGGCACAGGCGTCATCGGCCAGGTCATGCATCTTCATTTCTTGCATGAGCTGGCGGACCGTTACGAGATCGCGGCCGTCTGCGACATCTCAGCCCAGAGCGTCGCCGCGGCGGCAGCCGACTACGGCGTGCCCGGAGTCTTCACTGACTGGCGCGAGATGCTGGCGAGCGACCTCGACGCCGTCCTCATCCTCACCTCAGGCAGCCACGCGCCGATCGCAATCGAAGCGGCGCGCCTGGGGCGACACGTCTTTACGGAGAAGCCGATGTGTTTCTCGACCGTTGAGGCGCGCGAGATGATAGAGGCCGCGAAATCAGCGGAAGTCGTGCTGATGGTCGGCTACCCAAAACGCTACGATCCGGCCTTCGCGCAGTTTCGAGAGACGGTCGCCGCGTTTTCCGAGCCGCGGCTGTTTCGGGTCACAACCACCGAGTCGCCGTTCCAGCCCTATGTCAGCCAGTACGGTCTGCGTCCCCCTAGCACCGACGTGGACGAGACGGTGCTTGCCGGGCTGAGGGCAGACACACGCTCTCGTCTCGTCGCCGCTATCGGCACCGACGACGAGTTCTTGGTCGAGCAGTACCAGAACGTCTTGCTCGACACCCTGGTTCACGAGATCAACACCACACGCGCGGTGCTGGGCGAACCGGACCGTCTCGACTACGTCGACCTGCGCCCCGGTTTGTTGACCGCCGTGCTGCGCTTTGGAGGCGTGACGGCGGCCATTCACTGGGTCGATGTGCCCGGTATGACCCGCTACTCAATGGAGTTCATGATGATGTCCGCTGACGGGCGCGCGGTCCTCACCTTCCCATCGCCCTACCTGCGCAATGCCGCGGCGGAGCTCATAATCGAGGGAAGTGCTGGCGGTGGCGTGCGGTCGTTCAAGCGCGAGGAGGTCACCTCCTACGAGAGTGGCTTCAAAGCCGAGCTCGCCCAGTTCCACGCCGCTGTGACAGGCGGTGAGTCACCACCGACCGACGGGGCCGATGGAGCGCGCGACATCGCCGTCTGCCAGGCGATCATGCAAAGCGCGACAAAGCGTGGTCCCGTCGAACTCCCGTCGGAGTACTAGCCGACAAGGGCATCGTCAGCCAAGATTGCCAAATCAGACTGCCGGTGAGGCTTAGGTACAATCGTCAAGGTTCGAGTGGCGCAATCTGCACTTTCCTGTCGGGTCGTTAGGGACCATAGCGAACTTGGGCTTCAAGGAATAAGTGTGAACTTTGTGAAATCTACCTGAATAGCAAACAAAAAAGGGGCATGCTGTTATGAGCGGATATAACGTAGTTTTGGCACGAAATACGGCGAATGCTCCGAAAGGTATCGGTCCATACTCACAAACCGTGGCCTTTTCGCATTACAATAATCTTTCAGCTCAATTACCGATCGACCCGAAGTCTGGGCAATTGGTAGCCGGGGGTGTACGAGAGCAGGCTAGACAATGCTTCGAGAACCTCAAGGCGATCATAGAGAGCATCGACCACGTCATGGATGATGTCGTTAGAATCACCATATTTCTTAAGCACATCTCAGATGTTGACGTTGTGGATGAGGTCTACACGGCGTTCTTTCCCGGCTATGTCCCGACACGGACGACAGTCGCTGTCGCAGCCCTACCCATGGATGCTTTGGTACAAGTTGAAGCGCTCGTTTCAAACGGCGAGGGTACAATTCCAGGAGCACCGCAGGCAGGCGATCTCATAAAGGTTGCAAGAAACACCGACAATGCCCCAAGAAACTCTCTGTGTACGCAAACTGTGGCCTTCTCCCACTACAACAATATTTCAGCACAACTACCGATCGATCCGAAATCTGGGAAGTTGGTCGCTGGTGGCGCAAAGGAGCAGGCCGGACAGTGCCTGAGGAATATCAAGGCAGTTTTGGAAAGTATTGATGTTCCCTTCGACGATATTGTTAAAATAACCATCTTTCTCAACGACCCTACGGACGTTGATGCCGTAAACGAGGTCTATACCACATTCTTCCCAGACTCGGCTATTGCCAGGGCTGTAGCCTACGTTCCTGCACGGACAACAGTCGTGGCTTCAGCCCTACCTATGGGCGCTTTGGTACAAATTGAAGCAGTTGTGTCGCACGGAGATGGCACACCCCCTCAAGCTGTTGAAGATAGGCACGGACTTGTCATAGAGGCAAGCAATACTGGCAATGCGCCAAAGAGTTCTCTATCTACTCAAACTGTGGCGTTCTCCCATTACAATCACATCGCAGCGCAATTGCCTCTTGACGCGAAGACTGGGGGAATCGTGGCTGGTGGCGCAAAGGAGCAGGCTGGACAATGCTTGCAGAATATCAAGGCGATTGTTGAAAGTGTCGGCCATGTTATGGAGGATGTAGTTAAAGTGAACGTGTTCCTCAAGAATATTGCCGATATTGACGCTGTAGACGAAGCGTACACGGCGTTCTTTCCAGGCGGTGTTCCGGCACGAAGAACAGTTGGCGTATCAGCGTTGCTTGAAGGTGCGTTAGTCCAAATCGAGGCAGTGGTAGCGAACGCTGAAGGGACACCTCCAAGCGCGTGAGAGGACGGCGTCTGGGCGCCACGACGCGGGGCACGTGGTTCGAGTTGCCAGGACGCTCGGCGCTACGACACCGGACGCTGCCAGACTCTCGGGATGCTCGATTTCGATGAGGTGGAGGCCTATCTCCGATTGACTGGCTCTGTTACGCAGTCGGCGGGCTCACCAGGCTGAAGGCTGCTTCGAGAGTGACTGTCGCCTAGGAGTGGCGCCGGCGAGGCGAGGCGGGGCGTTGGCAGTTGGGCTCGTAGTCGCCGCGTCAACACTTCTGGCACCGAACAAGGTGTAATCCTTCAAATGACAAACCCCCCACCGAAGACACCTCGGTGGGGGGTTTTGTGATGTCGACGGTGTTCTTTGTGTGAACACCTCGGCGTGAGGTGAACACACAATCGCCCGAGCAGGGGACGCGAGCCGCGACGTATCGGTGCCTCCACAGTTTGAACGTGGCAGGCTCGACGCGGTTGCTCGGGTGATCGTCTCGAGGCTCATAGAGCGCGGCGGCGCGAACGCTATGGGCCACTCGGAGAGTGACAGGATGGCTATCGCTCGTGATAGGTGCACCTGCAGGCTTTCCCGTGAGCGAGATAACCTCCCGTTCGCGATGAGCGACGAAGGGCCGTGAGAGGAGCGCCTTGAGAGCTTCTCAGCGCGGCGTCCCACGGCGCCCTGTGTGTATAGTGTGTGTATGGCTCGACTGAACGTGTATCTCCCGGACGACCTTGCGACCGCCGCGCGCGAGAGGGGTCTCAATGTGTCGGCCCTCGCCCAAAGTGCGGTCAGAGCAACACTCGCTCAGGAGTCGACGGACGCGTGGCTAGCTCAGCTGCGACCCGTCGTGCCGCACCAGGCAAGACATACCAGCGTGCTCCGCGCCCTTGATGAGGCACGCGAGGAGCCCGGCACTCGTCATGGCTGAAGCGGTCATTGATGCCTCGGCGCTCGTGGATCTCTTGCTAGGCGGACCGGTCGGCGACGCTGTAGCGAGGCGGATCGCGAGCCATGGTCTGCACGGTCCGGCGCACCTCGACGCAGAAGTCTTCTCTGCAATGGGCCGCCTGTATCGGGCAGGGGAGATCGAAGGCGATGCCGTCGAGACGATCATCGGCCAACTGGCGGGTGCCCCGATTGTGCGACACCCCCTCGCGCCACTCCTTCGTGGTGCGTGGGCGAGACGCGGGTCGCTGCGCCTCGCCGACGCCTTGTACGTCGAGCTTGCAGCCGGACTCCAGATGACCCTCGTCACGACTGACGTGCGGCTCGCGCCTGTTGCGGTCGCCGACGTGGTCAGCGTCGAGTAAGGCGAGGCACCGCGCGCGACATCACGACCGACGGATCGGCCAGACCGCGGTCGAGATTTCGCAGGTGATGTACACGGCTGTTCCCTCGGTGTCCGTTGCTACGTCGACGTCAAGGTCCTCTTGAGCGCGTTCGACGAGCTGGTTCTTCCTCCGTATGTCCGTGCTGCGTGGGAGCAATAGTTCCAGCGCCGTGGTCTGCGTTGACCTTGAGTGTTGAGCCCTCGGTGAGGTGATCACAAAATCTCCTGAGCAGCACCTAGTGGGAGGGCGAGGCGGTGCCTTCACAGCTCCAACACGGCAAGCTCCACAAGGTGGCGTGCCTTATCCTTCAAGACTCTCTCGGTAGCGAGGAAAGCGCCGGTGTGAGACACCGTGTCATTTAGCGATCCTCGGCTGCGCGCCATAGCAGAGCGCTGCGTGCGTGCCGCCCCTTCGCCCCCGCCGAGCTGGGAGTATCTCTACTCCCGCCCTGCTGATGCGGCTGCGCTCGACGGCGAGCTGCTGCTGGGAGGCGAGCAAGTCGGCCTTTCTACGCTGGTGACCCGTATCGCCCTCGCCGACAACGGGGCGCCAGGTCGATCTCGGTGTCTACCACGCTGGCTTCGCCGGTCTGCCGGGCGGGGCGGCGGTGGAGATCGCCTTTGTGGCGCTCGACCGTTTGCTCGGGGAGGACGGCGTCGAGCGCTGGCTTGGCCGTCTCGAGGTCTTGACCGAGTTGCCGGAAGAAGCGCTGCCTCTCTACGCGGTCGCCGAGCTCGAGGAGCGGGAGGCGGCCTCGCCGCCCTGGGTGGAGCTGAAGGGTAAACGGAGCGACGGCGCCCCGGCCGTCATAAGGGCGCGCCGGCCAATGCGCTGGATCGACCACCCCCTCTTCGAGGAGCACCTTCGCCTTGTTCTTGCTTACGCGCCCGACAACAAGGGCGGCCAACCGGTCGCCGCCGAACAGGCACGTCTCGACGCGCTGTGCAACGACCTCGAGGAGCAGCTCGGTGACGGTGGCGTAGTTGTGGCGCTTGTGACCGCTGCGGGTCGCTGCGAGCTACACGCATACTTCGACGGCCAGGACGATGACGCCTCCGCAGCCGTTCGTCGTCTTTCGGCGAGGCGACACCGCAAGAATGTGCATGTGGATCACGATCCAGGGTGGCATGCGGTCCGTGCCTTCTCATGACGCCAACCGAGGCACGGCTTAGCTAGTCGCTGAAGTTGCCGCCGCTGTACTTGTGCGGTGCGATCTTTTCGGGGGTCGCGAGTAGCTAAACACCGTGCAACAGCAGCGTCGGTGGTTGGTATTGAGGTCGGCTGTCTTTCCCAGGCAATGACACAGCCTCCCGCTAGAACAGGGCCCTTATCGGCGCTCTGACGCCCTCGAGACCTGCTACGACAAAGGACCTCTCCTGGGCGCGCACGGTGTATCCCACCACGACGGCGAAACAACGGGCCCACGGCCCACTCGATCGGGGAATGGGCCAGTGCCTCAGACCCCGGTCGAAGCCTTCGTCGAGAAGATGGCGATCGACTTGGACCTCGGCGATCGTGCGACCGACAAGCGCACGAGACGGGCTCTGCGACGTCTCGTCGAGTTCGCCACCGGTGAGGGCCTGGCCCTTGACCGAGAGGTGATCCTTGATCCGGACTCAGTCGAGCGTTTCGTCGAGGTCGCCTTGGCGGGGGAACGCTCGGCGGCGACCTACCGCTCCACGCTGCGCCGTGTGGCGCCTTTGCTCACTAGCGCAGCCCCCTGGGAGCCGCGGCCCGCCTCGCTAGGACGTCAAGCCCTGGTCGCGCCCTATAGCGAGGTGGACGTCAAGATCCTCTGTGAGGACGCGGCCTTGCAGCCGACCGAGGCGCGGCGCCGGGCCGCTTTAGGCCTTCTCGCGTTGGGGCTCGGAGCCGGCCTCGACGGACGCTGGGTGGCCAAGGTCCGCGCCACAGATGTCCTAAAGAGGGGCCGGTTCGTGATCGTCTCGGTCGGGGAGCCGGCAGCCCGCTCTGTTGTCGTTCGCGCCAAGTGGGAGCACACCGTGCTCGAGCTCGCCTCGAGCGCCGGTGGAGGGTTCCTCCTCGGGGGCGATTCGGTCTCCTCGAACAGGACCTCGCACCTGACCGATTCTCTGGTCGTCCCGACCGGGCATCCACGCCTCGTGCCGGCTCGGTTGCGCTCGACATGGTTGCTCGAGCACCTCTTGGCAGGTACGCGCCTTCCTGAGCTCTGCCGAGCGGCGGGCCTGAAGCGACTGAACGCTTGCAGTGACCTCATCGAGCACATGGCGCCACTTTGCGACAAAGAGGAGGCCGAACTGCTCCGAGGCAGTGTGTGACCAGGCGCTCGGCCATTGACGCCGGCGGGGGTGTGCAGCCTTCCGTAGAGGAGTTCTCGATCGCCCGCCAGGTGATCAAAAAGAGCCGCCTCGTGGCGGCCCTTGAGCCCCATGTCGACTCCGAGGTCGGTAGACCCCGGCACTTGAGCCTCGAGGGGCTCCTCGTAGCAATGCAGATCAATGCCCTGCGGCGCCACCACCGAGCCCACATCGTCCAGGCGGCCCGGACGCTCAACGCGATGACGCCCGAACAGCGCGACGCCCTTGGGATACGCAACTGGGATGAGGCCGAGGCCTACCCCCGAGTCGACTGGCTCTTTTGCAGGCTCAGCCGCGTTCTCGACTCAAAAGAGGCGGGAATAGACGCCACCGGGTTCGCGAATGCCCTTGCTCGGGCTGGGATCTCATCTGATGTGATCTTGAGCACCTCGGTGGCTGTCGACGGCACCGACGTCGAGACCTGGGGCAGGCTTCGCGGGGCCTCGTTCACGATCGAGCTCGACGGCGAGGCCGCCGAGACACAGCTCTTAGACGACGAGATCGTCCGTCCGAAGAGACGAGTGAAAACGGCGAAGATCTTCGGCATCGGACCTGACGGCCGCAAGCGTTACACCCTCGACCCAGACGCCCGAGCAGGACACCGCTCGTCTACTGGCCAGCGCCTTGCCGGTCCCTATGTCGGCTATGAGCTCCACATCGCCGTGCAGACCCGAGACGTTCGTTGGACCAACTACTGCGACAGGACGACTCTTGGAGACGAGGTCCCGAACGTCATCACCACCCTCAATTTGGTGCCGGCAGGCAGTCATAGGGGTAGAGCCATCGTGGACGAGCTCATCTCGTACAAGAGGAACTTCGCCGAGATCAGCGACGTGGTCTGGGACCCGGGGTACTCGCTTTGCCAGCCGGAAACGACGTCGTTCCCCCTCGCCGCCGCCGGCATCGAGCAGACCCTTCAGCCAGTCACACACCAGCGCGGCATCCGACCGTTTTCAGGCGAGGCGCTCTTGCTTGACGGTCAGCTCTACTCGAGATTCTTGCCAGCCGAACTCCGCGACCTCGCCATGCCACCGCGCTTTGCCAGCGGGGCCTACAGGCGCGCCTTCGAAGATGCCTTCAACCGTCGCTCCCGGTGGCGCTATGTCCGCCACCGCCGTCCCGACGCAGACGGGTTCACCCGCTGGCGATGTCCTTTCTGCGCTGGTCTTCTCAGGACCAGGAGCTTGCCGAAGACCATGCGCCGCTCGCGCCAAAAACCCATGGTGACGCTGCCGGAGGACACCCGGTGTTGTCGTGGCAGCCTGTCGGCACCGGCTGTCGAGCTTCCCTTGACCCAGGTCATCCCGTTTGGTTCCACGGCATGGCGGATATCGATGAACCGCCGCCAGGTCGTCGAGTCGGCCAACGCGGCCTTGAAGGGCTCGTTCGTCGACTGTGCCCGCGGGTTCTTTTCGCGTCTTTGGACGGGTGAAGATCTCCGTCCTTTTGGGATTCACCGTCGCGGCATACAACCTCGACCGCATCCGCAGCTTTCGTGCCAACCAGCTACAGCTCGCCAGCGCGCCGAAGCGCCAGCCGAAGAGAAGGCAGGGCACTTGGGCCGAGGCGCGCGAGCGATACGCGAAAGCGCTCTCGACCAAGCAGGCGACCGGCCCGCCCGGTTGAGCACCGCTGCGAGTCAGAAACCGCCCCTCGGGGCGGTTCTGGCGCGCCCGGGCTTCGGTAGGTCGGATGTGCAGTGTCCGCGTCTTTACCAATAGGTCCCAACACGGCTGCACACGCGCCCTTGAAAACGACAAAATCCCCACCGAGGCGACCCTCGACGGGGGTTTTGTGATGTCGGAGGTGTTCTTTGTGTGAACACCTCTCGGTGGAGGTGGCGGGAATTGAACCCGCGTCCTTCAGCATCTTGATGGGACTTCTCCGAGCGCATCCGGCGGTGGAATCTCGGGTCCCGCCACGCCACCGGCGCCGGTGCGGGACCCCAGCCGACTTAATTTTCCCCGACTGCTCGTCGACAATGCATTTCGGGTGAGCCCTGCAAGATGACGCCTGGGACCGATCCGCAGGACTGGGACCGGGCAGACGTTGCTGCTAGTTAGGCAGCAAGCGCGAGCTGAGGCTCGGCGTTTGTTTTTGTTTCCGGCTCTTTAACGTGGCTCCGGAGACCACGGCTCGCTTCTCCCATCTTGACGACCGAAGTCGAAGCCTGTCACCCCCTTGGTGATTGTTTGCTTGCCAAGAGGATACCGCCTCGCTGTGACCTCAGCGTCGGCGCTCGTGCTCGCGGATCACGCGCTCGGCCTCCCTGTTCGCGTCACGCTCGGCTATGGCGTGGCGCTTGTCGTAGAGCCGGCGTCCTCTGGCAAGGGCGATCTCAACCTTGGCAAGCCCGTCTTTGAAGTAGATGCTGAGCGGGACGAGGGTGAGCGACTTCTGGGCAACGTTGCCGGACAGCTCGTCAATCTGCTGGCGGTGGAGCAGGAGCTTACGTGGCCGCAGCGGCTCGAAGCGGCCGTAGCCGGAGCCGTACTCGTAGGGTGCCAAGTGGGCGCCCACGAGCCACATCTCGCCGTTGTCGATCCGGGCGTAAGCGTCTTGCAGCGAGGCCTGGCCTAGTCGCAGCGACTTCACCTCGGCACCTTTGAGAGCGATGCCACACTCGTAGACATCGAGGATGTCGTAGTCATGTCGGGCGCGTCGGTTGCGCGCCACGTAGTGGATCACAGGCTCGTGGGCATCGGAAAAGGCCCGAGGCCTGCCTTGGACGTGCTTGGCAGAGGTGGGCTTTTTCGTAACCATCGGCGAAACGCTACCGTGCGCCCCTGATGAAGGACCTCAGCGATGATCGGCCGGCAGCGGCGGTCCAACCAGAATCCGATCCAATGCCGCCGGGTACGGCGGAGATGAAGTGCTCGGTGCTGCATCTGACGGTCTCGCAGCTAGACGAGATGATCGCCCACTGCCTTCGGGCTTATCCCGAGGAAGGCTGTGGCCTCCTCACCGGGCATGCTACGACGGGAACGGTCGCGAAGATCCAGCCCACACGCAATGTCGCTGCGTCCGCCCAGGTTTACACCGTCGACCCGGCGGAGCATCTCCGCATCGACCGGGCCGCCGAGGCGGAGGGCAACTCGGTGATCGGGGTCTTTCACTCTCATACGCACACCGATCCGTACCCGTCGCCGACCGACGTTTCCCAGGCCCCTGACCCGAGCTGGCACTACGTGCTCGTTTCCCTGCGCCAGGAGGTGGCCTCCGTTCGCTCCTACCGGATCATCGGCGAGGAGGTTGCCGAGGAGCCGATCGAGGTTCATTAGTATCTGACTGAAACAGTCAACATTCTGGAGGTGCCGGTGCCCGAAGTGAACTTGCCGAACTTGCTCCGCTCACATGCTGGCGGCCAGCGCTCGGTCAGGGTCGAGGGAGCGACTATTGCGGAGGTGCTCGAGACCTTGCAAGGCGAGTACCCAGGACTGTCGGGCCAGCTCGTGACCTCCGAGGGTGATCTCCACAGGTTCGTGAACGTGTATTTGAACGACGACGACGTTCGCTACATGGAGAAGCTGGACACCAAGGTCCAGCCCGACGACACCGTCTCGATCCTGCCCGCAGTTGCGGGCGGCGCTCAATAGGTCGCGTCCCGAGCCGAGCGGGCCTTGCCTGCCCTGAGAAACATCCTCGAGCTGATCGGGAACACTCCTCTCGTCGATGTCTCGAGTCTCAGCCCCAATCCCAGAGTTCGCATCCTCGCCAAGCCCGAAGGCCAGAACCCGGGTGGATCGGTCAAGGACCGGATCGCTCTTTCAATGATCGAGAACGCGGAGCGTGAGGGGATACTCGCTCCAGGTGCAATCCTGCTCGAGCCGTCGTCGGGCAACACCGGGATAGGCATGGCTCTCGTCTGCCGGCTGAAGGGATACAAGCTGAAGATCGTTCTGCCTGGGAACGTCTCTGTCGAGCGGCGCCAGCTCCTCGAGCTCTGGCAGGCAGAGATCATCGACTCGCCGGCGAGCGAGGGCTCCAATGGAGCCGTCCGCCTCGCTCAGCGGCTCGCAGCGGCTCACCCCGAGTGGACTTTCCTCTACCAGTACGCGAATCCCGCCAATCCGAGGGCGCATTACGAAACTACCGGGCCCGAGATCTGGCGTGACTGTCCAGATATCACCCATTTCGTGGCCGGGCTTGGCACAAGCGGCACCCTGCTCGGTGTCGGCCGCTTCCTGAAGGCGGCCAATCCGCAGGTGCAGATCTGGGCCGTCGAGCCCCCGGCGGGGGAGACAGTGGAAGGGCTCCGCAACCTCGACGACGGCTACATACCGCCGATATTCGTCGAGCAGAAGGGTGCCGACCTGCTCGACCGCAAGACCATCGTCGGGCCCCGAGATTCGGTCGAGTGGACGAGACGCCTCGCTGACCAGGGCATATTCGCCGGCATCTCCTCCGGCGCGGCCCTGGCCGGGGCCGTCAAGTGCGCGACCACGATCGAGTCGGGCACAGTCGTGTTCATGTGTGCCGACGGGGGGTGGAAGTACCTCTCGACAGGAGCTTGGACCGACGAGCTCGATGCAGTCGTGGAGCGGGCCAGGCGCATCATCTACTTCTGACGCCGCTCACGGCTTTGGGCGGCTACCCTGCCGGAATGACCGACACTGAGCGTGACGACATCGATCTCGAACGCCATGACGGGCGGGCCCTCGACGAGCTCCGCCCGTGCGTGTTCGTCCGAGATTTCACCGAGTTCGCTGCCGGCTCCGTGCTCGCCGTCTACGGCCGCACGAAGGTGCTCTGCACAGCCTCGGTCGACGAGGACGTCCCGCGTTGGATGCGGGGCACCGGTCGCGGCTGGGTGACGGCCGAGTACTCCCTGCTTCCTGGCTCGTCGCCCGAGCGGGTGAGCCGGGAAGCGACGAGGGGCCGTCAGTCCGGCCGCACCCACGAGATACAGCGCCTCATCGGCCGCGCGCTGCGCAGCGTCGTCGACCTCGAGCTGCTCGGCGAAAGACAGATCCTCATCGACTGCGATGTGCTCCAGGCCGATGGTGGGACGAGGACGGCCTCGATATCGGGTGCCTATGTCGCCCTCCATGATGCCTGCACGCGACTGTGCAGCTCCGGAGTGCTCCGCCAGCACCCAGTACGGGAGGCTTGCGCCGCCGTTTCGGTCGGGATCGTGGAGGCCGTCTGCATGCTGGATCTCGACTATGTGGAGGACTCGGCCGCCGAAGTCGACCTCAATGTCGTCATGACATCTTCCGGTCGTTTCGTGGAGGTACAGGGGACAGCCGAGGGGCCACCTTTCGCGAGAAGCGAGCTTGACGACATGCTCGGCTTAGCCGAGCTTGGCATCGGCCAGATCCTTCGAAATTCAACAAGAGGTGCTGGCCTCTTCGCCGCCGGATCGCGGCCGGACGGCTACCAGCTGAGGCAAGGGAACGATCGTGTCGAAACGGGCTCAGATGCGACTGGTGCTCGCCACAGCCAATCCCGAGAAGGCCGCCGAGCTGGCGGCCATCTTGAAGGACGAGCTCGGAGACATGGTCGATCTCGTCGCACGGCCCGAGGGGGTGCCCGCAGTCGAGGAGACGGGAACGACGCTGGAGGACAATGCCAGGCTCAAGGCTGTCGCCCTCGTCTCCGCGACCGGTGAGCCATCTGTAGCCGACGACACTGGCCTGGAGGTCGCCGCGCTCGGCGGGGCACCGGGAACGCACACGGCGCGTTTCGCCGGCCCGACTGCCACTTACGCGGACAATCTCGCCAAGCTCCTTGTCGAACTTGAAGGCGAGACCGACCGCCGGGCCCGCTTCCGAACGGTGGTCGTCTGTCGTTTTCCTGACGGGCACGAGATCGTCGCAGACGGCTCTGTCGAGGGAGTGATCGCCCTCAGCCCGCGCGGGCAAGAGGGCTTCGGCTATGACCCGGTCTTCGTCCCGAACGCTGCCGGCGGACGCACCTTTGCGGAGATGGCCCCGAGTGAGAAACACAAGCTTTCCCATAGGGGGTTGGCTCTGCGCTCATTTGTGGGCCGCCTGAAGCAGATGCCGGCGACTGGCGACTAATCAAGGACTGCAAGCAGCCTTTGCCAGTTTTGAAGTGAGCGGTAGGCTTGCCTGGTGGCAGTTCTCTCGAGCAAGGGTGACGATCTCGAGGCTGTGGTCGAACGCGTTGTCGCCACGCGCGACCGTGTCGTGGTCGAGCGAGCCGGTGTGCCCGCTGCCATCATGCTGTCGCCCCGCGAGCTAGAAGGCCTCGAGTACTCCGTGGACCTCCTTTCGGAGCCGAAGCTCGTTCGCCGCATCCTCGAGGGCGAGGCTGCGCTCCAGAGCGGGAACCTCTACATGGGCGAGGAGTTGGCGGCACTTGATCCAGATGGCAGGTTCGTCGTTCGTTCTGTGACAGGTGGTCTGACCGTGTCGCCGATCCCACGTCCTGCCGGCGAGGACAGTTGGGGTCTGGTCGCGAGCATGCCATCGAGAAAGGCACTCGACGATCTCAAGTTCCACGTCGCCGACGCCGTCAGGACATTCGTCTTCGGGCCGCTTTTGGCGGAGCCCACCCATGCCGCGGTGGAGCTCCAGGGCTTTCTCGCTAGGCGCCTGGCGACAAAGGTCGAGACAGCACTGGTCATTTACCGTCTCGATACGGTCAAGCACCTCATCAGACTGGTGGAGATCCTCAACATCGGCGGACTGGTGGGCCGGCGGGAGAACCTTCACTGGTGATGGCGAGCCGTCCGGGCCTGCACGGCCGTCGGACTTAGTCAGTGTGGTTCGAGAGCGTCGCCGAGGGTTCCTAGCGGGGGAGCGCCGAGCTCGAGCAGAGCCTCGTGGAACCGTCGCAAGGAGAAACGTGCACCCCAGCGAGCGATGGCTTCGTCTCGCAGGGCGCGGATCTCGAGTTTGCCCCAGGTGTAACGACCGTACGTCGGGTCGAAAGCGGCCCGCCTCGCCTCTGACCGGGCGCCTGGCTCCTCCAGGTAGGCGTCTTCGCGAAAGCGCGCTGTCGCCTCTTCAAGTGTCATGGTGCCCCGATGGACCCCTAGCGCGGATGCCAGCCTTGTCACGCGGACCAGAGCCTCGATCCAGACTCCGATGGCAAAGCGAGGGTCGTCCTGCCGGAAGCCCTCCTCCACCAAGAGCTCCTCGGCATAGTGGGCCCAGCCCTCGACAAAAGCTAGTGACGTGAGGGAGCGGCGGACATCGCCACGGGCCGTGAGGCGGATCATGCGCCCGTGGGCGAAATGGCCTGGCGTCACCTCATGGGCGGTGATTGCAGGAAGCGTCGTCGCGCTGAACAGTGACCGCCAGCGGTCCTTGACGTCGTCGGTCCAGGACGGGTCGGGCGGGTTGACGTAAAACCATGCGGGCGCCTCGGCCTCATAGGGTCCTGTCCAGGACATCATCGCCACGGCATAGCTCCTTGAGGGAGGAGCCGCCCCGACAAGGCAGGTACCTCCGAGCTCGGGCAGCAAACCATGCTCGAGGGTGAATTGACCCAGCTCCTCTAGCAGCAGGCGCGCGGCAGCGTGGATGCCGTCGTCATCAGGGTGATCTGCGAGCAGGTCTTTGATCACTTCGCCCGGCTCGGCGCCTGGCCGCAGGCGGTCACAATCCTGAACGAGTCGGCTCTTGAGCCGAGCCCTCTCGGCGTCGGCGATCTCTTCGAGGCGGCCGAGGTCCACCGCCATTGCCTCCGGTTCACCGAGGAGTTGCGTCAGCTTCAGCGAGCCGAGGCTGGCATCGGGCGAGCCCGTGGCCGCGGCGCTCTGCAGATGGCCGACGAGACGGTCGAGGGCAGACCGAGCACATTCGAGCGTTCTCTGGCCTGCCGAGTCCGGCTCGAGACTCTGAGCGAGCCCCTGCACAGGGGACAGCAGACCGGAGGCGACAGGTGCCGGCACCGAGTCGAGAGACTCGATCGCCGCTTGGATCGCCTCGGGCCATTGAGCGATGTGAGCTGCCTTGGCCGCCGCTCTCTGCTCGCTCGGGGCGTACTCGCGGTCATAACAGGCGAGGTCCAAGTTGGCGAGGTGAACGAGCGGGTTCCAGCGGTGGACCTCAGCGGAGGCAAAGCTGGCACGTACGCCCGCCTCGACAGCAGACAGCTGGCTCTCATCGTGAGCGTCAGGTTCGGGAGCGCCGATACCGACCTGAGCAAGCAGGGCGGCGACGCCAGTTGGAGAAAGGTCCTGGACTTGGCCGTCGAAATTGATGAAGGCCGGCATACTCGCGGACCTCGGGCATCTGCAGTTGCCAGATGGCTCGCAGTCGGTCGGAAACCATGGACTGAGACGGTACCCGCAACCGGCACCGCCCGGCCGGTTAGCCTGGCGGGCCTGATACATCCTTCGGGCATTATGTCGCTGTGGTCCTTGACCGGTCGGCCGCCTCTAAGGGCGGACGAGTGGACTGTCTCGCCCGCGACGAAGGGCCTGAAGGAGGAGCGATGCCGACAGAGAGCGTGTCAATCAGCTGCGATGACTGCCTGCTCAAGGAGACCCCGGCTTGTGCCGAGTGCGTCGTCACTTTCTTGTTGGGCCCAACGGCCGGAGAGGCGATCGTGGTCGACGTCGCCGAAGCAAGGGCGGTCCGCATGCTGCAACGAGCCGGGCTCGTACCCGAGCTGCGCTTCCGGCGCCGAGTCGGCTGACCCGGGCGCGCCCGTCCTCTACAGCGCCGGCGCCGCCAGTACCCGACGCCCATGACGTACCTGCTCGTCACCAACGACTTTCCTCCCAAGGTTGGTGGGATCCAGTCGTACCTCTTCGAGCTGTTCCGGCGGCTTCCGCCGGAGGAACTGTGCGTCCTCACAACACCCCACAAGGGTGCTGCCGCCTTTGACCGAACTCAGCCGTTCCGGATAGAACGCTGGTCGTTGCCAGTCCTCCTGCCGACGCCGAGGTTGGCGCGAGCAGTGAGGCTGCTCGCGCAAAGTTGCGGGGCGAAGCTCGTGCTTTTGGACCCGGCGTTGCCTGTCGGACTGGTGGGCAAAATGCTGCAGGTGCCTTACGGGGTGGTCCTGCACGGGGCTGAGGTAACCGTTCCGGGCCGTGTTCCGGGCGGTCGCCAGCTGCTGAGATCGGTCCTGTCGGGTGCCTCGCTCGCCGTCGCGGCCGGTGGTTACCCGGGCGCTGAGGCGACCCGCGCGGCCGGGGCGCGAACGCCCCCAATCGTTGTCGTGCCCCCCGGCGTGGACCACGAGCGATTCCACCCGCTGAGCTTCGATGAACGCGTGGCGGCGCGGGGGCGACTGGGACTTCCCCTCGAGGGTCGTCTCGTCGTAAGCGTGAGCCGGCTCGTTCCCCGAAAGGGCATGGACGTGCTGATCGAGGCCGTCGCCGCTTTGAGCGGAGACAGGCCAGACCTGACACTTGCCATAGGCGGTGGGGGGCGGGATCGCCGCCGCCTGGAGCTGGTGGCAAGGCGCTCTGGCGTCCGGGTGTGTTTCCTCGGCCGCTTGTCGGACGCCGACCTGCCGCTGCTTGACGGGGCTGCCGACGTTTGGGCGATGTGCTGTCGTTCCCGTTGGTTCGGACTCGAACAAGAAGGATTCGGGATCGTCTTTCTCGAGGCCGCCGCGACGGGGGTCGCACAGCTTGCAGGAAGAAGCGGCGGCTCTGACGAGGCCGTCGTCGACGGCCAGACCGGGCTCGTCGTCGAGCGACCGCAAGACGCGAGGGCCGTGGCAAGTGCCCTGGCGCGCCTGTTGGACGATGCAGAGCTCAGGCAACGGCTCGGGGACCAAGCCCGTCGCCGAGCGGTGGCCGAGTTCGACTACGACCACCTGGCCTCCAAGCTGTACGAGGCGCTGGTCCAGACGACCAGTTGATGGAGACGGGCTCGCGCCATCGGCGTCCGCGGCGGTTCTGGAGAGGCTCTCGGCACAGTGTTAGGTGACAGGTGGTACGACGGGCGTTGGGCGATGCTGGCCGAGCGCCCGAGGAGGTGCGAGGCTGGAGGTAATTGGGCAGAGAGGAGGACGTGTGGCCGATCAGACCATTGAGCGGATGGTCGTCGACGGTTCCCCGGCGCGGTGCTTCGAGGTTGTGGCCGACATCGAGCGGTATCCGGAATGGGTAGCCGATCTGAAGGAGGTCCACGTCCATGAGCGCGACGAGCAGGGCCGAGCTTCCCTGGTCTCGTTCCGCGCCGGCGCCTTCGGACGAAGCACGAGCTACACCTTGTTCTATGACTATTCGCAAGCTCCGGCCGAGTTGCGCTGGGTGCAGCGAGACGGAGACCTTACGAGCCGACTGGACGGCATCTACCGCTTTGCTGCCGCGCCTGAGGGCGGGACCGAGGTCACCTACCAGCTCGCCGTCGAACTGCGGGTGCCGCTTCCGGGCTTCATCAAGCGGAGAGCTGAGGGCAACATCATCCATGCGGCCATCCGGGACCTAAAGGCGCGCGTCGAGTCCACTGCGTGAAGCCTCCCTGGCCGCGTCTCGGCGAGGTCTGAAGTCTTGCTGGTCGGCATCACCCTCCCCAGCTTTCAGCCCAACGCCGTGAAAGTCATTGCTCTGGCTCGTGAATCGGAGGTGGCGGGAATAGACGGTGTCTTCGCCTTCGACCACCTTTGGCCTGGCGGGGACAAGTCAAGACCTGCGCTGTCGATCTATCCCGTCCTCGGGGCGGTGGCGGCTGCGACGAGCAGCATCCGGGTGGGCACCCTTGTCGCCCGCTTCGGCCTGGTTCCGGATCGGTTCGTGATCGACTCGCTTCTCTCCTTGTACGAGATGAGCGGCCGCCGGCTCGTGGCCGCGCTCGGAGTGGGCGACGCGAAGAGCCGGGCGGAGAACGATGCTTTCGGGGTCGAATGGCCCACGCTCGAGGACCGTCGCGTGTCGCTGGCGCTCGCCCTGGGCGAGCTCTCGGCCGCAGGGATCGAATGCTGGGTTGGGGCTCGATCACCGGCGACTGTGAAGATGGCCCGTAGAGCGGGCGTGACCGTGAACCTTTGGGATGTCGAGCTTGACCAGCTACAAGCTGAGGCAGAGAAGGGACCGGTGACCTGGGCAGGTCCTTTGCCGAGCGACGCGCCTTCAGCGGCGAGCAGGCTCGCCGGTCTGCGCGAGGCGGGGGCGAGCTGGGCGATCTGGGGTTGGCCGCGCTCAGTACAGCTCGTCAGCGAAGCCCTGAGACTCGCCGGGATGCAGACCAGGTAGGCCCAGCGACTATCGTCATGCGATGGAACTTCGCAGGATTCAAGGCCTTCCTCCTTATGTGTTCGCGCAGATCGACCAGCTGAAGCTCCAAGCACGTCGGGAAGGCATCGACGTCATCGACCTCGGCTTCGGCAACCCCGACATCCCCTCGCCTGATGTAGCTGTTGAGAAGCTCGCCGAGTCGGTCCACAATCCCCGCAACCACCGCTACTCGGCGAGCCGGGGGATCCCAAAGCTCAGGCAGGCAATCTGCGACCTATACCTGAGGCGGTTCGGCGTCGAGCTCGACCCCGAACGCGAGGTCGTGACGACGATTGGGGCCAAGGAGGGGCTTTCCCACCTCATGTGGGTTGTCGTCGGCCCCGGCGACACGGCGCTCGTGCCGTCGCCCTCCTACCCGATCCACCTCTACGCCCCGCTGTTTGCTGGCGCCGACGTGAGAATGGTGCGTCTCGAAGGTCTCGGCAATGACGAGGCTGACGCAGGCGAGGCCTTCTTCGCAGGCCTGGTCGAAGCTTGGGAATCTGCATGGCCGAAGCCCAGGGTGGCGATCTTGTCTTTTCCGCACAACCCGACGACCGCTTGCATCGACCTGGCGACCATGACGAGGCTCGTCGAGTTCGCTCGTGAGCACGGCGTATTGCTCGTGCACGACTTCGCTTACTCAGACACGGCCTTCGACGGCTTCCGGCCCCCGTCGATCCTCGAGGTTCCCGGCGCGTCGGAGGTGGCGGTAGAGCTCTACACCTTGACGAAGTCGTTCTCCATGGCGGGTTGGCGGGTCGCCTTCTTAGTTGGGAACGCGGAGATCGTTCAAGGGCTGACCAAGCTGAAGAGCTACCTCGACTACGGCACGTTCCAGCCGATCCAGATTGCCGCCATCGTCGCCATGAACGAGGCGCCCGAGTATCCCAAGTTCGTGAACGAGATCTACCAGGGGCGCCGTGATGCACTTTGTGACGGGCTGGCCCGCCTTGGCTGGCTCTTGCCCAAACCCAAAGGCACCATGTTCGTATGGGCAAAGATTCCAGAGACCTACAAGGAGATGGGCTCGATCGAGTTCTCGAAGTTCCTCGTCGCCGAGGCGCAGGTGGCGGTCTCTCCAGGTGTGGGTTTCGGGCCGGGGGGTGAGGGCTTTGTCCGCTTCGCGCTCATTGAGAACGAGCAGAGGATCGCCCAGGCCGTGCGCAACCTGCGCGGTGCTTTGAAGCTCTGAGTTACCTTTCGCAAGGTGAACAGCAAGGAGGCCACCGACTTCGTCGAAAGCTGGGCGCGAGCTTGGAATGCTCACGATCTTGAGGACGTGCTCAGCCACTTCTCAGATGACGTAGTTTTCACCTCGCCCCTCGCCCCTCGCCCGGCAGCTGCTCGTCGGCAGCGATGGCGTGATCAGGGGAAAAGACGCCCTCCGCGCATACTGGCGGGAAGGACTTAGGCAGATCCCCGATCTGCACTTTGAGGTTCTCGGTGTCTACCTCGGCGTCGGCACGCTCGTCATCAACTACAAGAACCAGAAGGGTGGCCTCGTCAGCGAAGTGCTGGTCTTTGACCACAAGATGGTCAAAGAAGGCCACGGAACCTATCTCAGTGCTGGGGCCAAGCCTACTGGCGCGACTCCCGACTGAGTCCTTTGCTCTAGACCTCAGACCTGGCTAAAGGCCGCCGCGGCCGCCTCGGCGACGATCACGTCCTCGGCGACAGTTCCTCCGCTTGTGCCCACGGCACCGATCAGCTGCCCGTCAGCGTGGAGGGGGAGGCCGCCTCCGAAGATGACGATCCTTCCGCTGTGGGTGTTCTGCAGCCCGTAAAGAGGCGCGCCGGGCTGGCACTGCGTTGCGAGCTCAGCTGTGGAGTTGTTCGTGGCGGCTGCGCTGAAGGCCTTGCCAAGCGAGACCTCGATCGCCGCCAGGGAGGCGCCGTCCATGCGGTGGTGTGCTTTAAGGTTGCCCCCCTCGTCGACCACGGCAATCGCCATGGGGACATTGAGCTGCAGGGCACGCTTCTCGCCAGCCTCCACGATCGCCAGTGCCTGACGCAAAGAAATGGGCATTGTGGGTTCCTCTCCTGATCCTGGTCACATTGTCGGTCTTTAGGTGCCGGCTTACCAAAGCGTGTAGCCGCCGTCTGCGACCAGGGTCTCCCCGGTCACGAAGCTGGCCGCGTCCGAGGCCAGGAAGAGGACCGCGTTGGCGATCTCGTCCGGTGAGCCCATCCTCTTGAGAGGCGTCCCTCCGATCCAGTAGTCGCGGGCCATATCCGTCTCGACGAGGTGCTCGATCAAATCGGTGCGAGTGTAACCCGGTGCTACTGCGTTCACCCTTATGCCATAAGGGGCCCACTCAGCGGCTAGGGACTTGGTGAGCATGATGACGCCAGCCTTGGAGACGTTGTAAGCGACCTGAGGTTGGGGCCGGTTGACGATGAGCCCCGACATCGAAGCGATGTTCACGATGGCGCCTTTTTTGGCTGCGATCATCGGGATCCCGAAGATCTGGCTGCAGAAGAAGACACCGGACAGGTTCACCTGCAGCATCCGGTCCCAGTCGGCGACGCTCATCTCCTCGGCGGGGCAGTGCTGGGCGATGCCAGCGTTGTTGACGAGGGTATCGGTCAAGCCCCACCGATCCTGAAGAAGGAGCATGGCAGATTGCACCTCTTCGTACGAAGAGACGTCACAGGTCGCGGTCAGCACCTCGGCGCCCGACACCTCGACACGCAGCTTGGCTGCTGCCTCTTGGACGCCGGCATCGGACAGGTCAATGAGGGCGAGAGTGGCTCCTGCCCGAGCAGCGGCCCGGGCGATCGCGTAGCCGATGCCTCGGGCTCCTCCCGTTACTGCGACATTGCGCCCATCCAAGGTGAAGCTCTTGGTCGTGTCACTCACGACAGGTCTCCTTTCGTGGACTCGGCGCGCTCGTGGGGCGGGCCGAGGGCTGCATCTGGGCCACCCAGGTCGTGCTGGGAAGGAAAACAGGCGGTTTCACGTCAGCTCCTCGTCCCAGCAGACCGCGACCTTGCCGCACTTGCCCGAGGCCATGAGTGCATAGGCGTCGCTCACCTGGTCGAGGGGGAAACGATTGGTGATCAAGTCGCAGGGGTGCAGGTTCCAAGCAACGAGGCGTTCGACGAGCTCTTCCATTAGCCAGCTCGAGGTCACCCATGAACCGAATACGGTCTTTTGATCGTGGAGGAGGTCGGGAGATGGGTCGATCTCGAGACCACCCCCCTCGCCTAGGAGCACGACGCGTCCCCAGCGGCCCGTGGCACGAATCGCAACGGCGCGGCCGGCTGGACTACCCGAGCAGTCAACCGCGCGCTCGACACCTTTGCCGCGAGTTAGCTTGCGGATGTTGTCCACGATGTCGGGCTCGCTCGGCATCACCTCGTCGCACGAACCGAGCTCGAGGGCGAGCTCCATGCGCTCGGCCTGCACGTCGGTCCCGATGATGCGTCTCGCCCCGAGCTTGCGGCACAGCACTCCTGCCGCCAGGCCCACCGGACCGAGCCCGGTGATGAGGACGGCGTCATCCCCGCTTATGCCCACTTTTCGAAGTCCTTCGTAGGCGGTCCCAAAGCCGCAGGCGACCTGGGCGCCGTCGGCGTAGGTGAGCTCGGGAGGAAGCTCGATCAGGTCCTTCTCCTCAGCGAGCAGCAGGTCGGCCATACCGCCGTCGCGTTGCCAGCCGTAGGCGCGGCGGTACGGACTCGTGCACGAGATCATGTAGCCGCGGCGGCAGTCCTGGCAAAGGCCGCACCCGGAGATGTGGTAGACCGCGACGCGGTCGCCCACGCCAAAGCGCCGGCACCCGGGCCCCGCGGCCACGATCTGCCCGCTCGGCTCGTGCCCGGCGACGACGTCTTGGTAGCCCTCAGGGCCCTTGCCGAGGTGCGCGTGATAGATGGCCCTGATGTCTGAGCCGCAGATCGTGCAAGCCTTCATGCGCACGAGGGCCTCGCCATGTCCCGGAGCGGGCACGGCGAGCTCTTTCAGCACGACGGTGCTGTTTCCAGGGAGGTAGGCGCCCCTCATCGTCTCTGTGACCACACTGGCCTGCCGTGGGTGCTTTCGAGGTGCATGTGCTCACCCTAGAACCGAGGCCGGGATCGGGTCGGAACGACAAGGCAGGCAGCGCTCCTGTCGCTTGGAGCCGTTGCAGACCCTGGCGCGGAGAGGAGGGCGGCCACGCCGCCCTCCTCTCCATCGATGATCAGTTGGCGCGAGGCCCGCTGGTATCAGACCCCGACGAAGTCGGGGGCCTCGTCCGGGGCTGTGCCGCCCTCCGGGCCGGTCGAGGCGGGCAAGGCGCTGTCGGAGCCGATGCGCGTCGCCAGCCACCAACCGACGAGCATGCTGATCACCGTGCCGCCGCCTGTGACCCACCAGTACGTGGCGTGCGGAGTCCCGGTCGGCACGAGGTAGAAGAACAGGGTTATGGCAAACAGAACCCCACCCATCGTGAGCAGCACGGACACCCAGACGCCGGGCTTGCCGAAGGGGACCGTGTAGGGACGGGCCTTGTTCGGCTCCTTTTTTCTGAGCATGATCACCGAGGGGAACATGAGCAGGTAGGGGAACAAGAACACGATCGAGCTGAGGGCGAAGATGCTCCAAAACACGCTGTCTTTCGTGGCGAAGAAGGTGTAGTTGATCACCGTCAGCCCGGTGGCGAGCACGCCCATGAGGACAAAGGCGTAATCGGGGGTCAAAAAGCGCTTGTTCACGTGGCCGAAGATCCCAGGCGCGGAACGGTCGAGCCCGGTCGAGGCCATCGAATGGTTGGCGCCGATTGACCAGGTGACCATGTTGCCGATCAGGGTGAAGAGCAACAAGACGATGAACAGGTCGTAGACCGGCGTGGCCGCACTACCAAGGACGGTGTGGAAGGAAAGCTTCATTGCCTGGGCCATGCCCGACACGATGGAGAGCTTGTTGAGCGGGATCGTGGCGAGGATGCCGAAGTTGCCGATCAGCTGGGCGGCAACGATCACCGCGCCCGCCATCAACAACATGCGCGGGATGTCACGCTTGGGGTTCTTCACCGCTCCCGCCGCCGAGCTCATCAGCTCGAAGCCCATGAAGTTGTAAATGATGATGGGCATGAAGCTCCAGTTGCTCCCGAACGAGGGGACCCAGTTGTGAGGGGCGAAGGAGTTAGCCGTGCCATGGTGAATCGCGTAGGCGATGCCCATGCCACCGAGCATGACGAGGACGAGTACCTTAACCGCGGCACTCGCACTGTTGACCCACTTGCTGAGTGACATCGGCAGGACGCCGATGAGCACCATGACCCAGATGAGGACGATGACGAGCACCTCGGCCCAGTTCTGGCTCATGCCGCCCCAGAAGGCCGCCGAGAGGGTGCCGGCGAACACGACGAACACCGCCGGCGCCCAGTAAGCGACGTTGACCCAGTACAACCAGGCGGTGAAGGTACCCCAGCGTTGCCCGTAGGCCTCTCGTACCCAGACGTAGATGCCGCCTTCCTCCGGCCAGGCACTGCCCAACTCGGCGGTCACCAAGCCATAGGGAACGAAGAAGATCACGGCGAAGATCACGAACAAGGTGATGCTCTCGACCCCGAGGGCCGAGGAGATCGCAACTGTGTCAAGGGTGATCATCGCCGAGACGGCGAATAGGGTCATCGAGAAGATGCCCATCGTTCTCGGCTGATCGGCCAGCGAGACCCGTCCGCCGGTGGGGGATTCAGTTGCCACGTTTGCCTCCGTTCACGGGTGAAAAGACTCCTAGGCCAGCAAGGCGCGGGCTATGGGCTGCAAGTCGGGATCACTCGGGAGCGAGTCGATGCCGATAAGCGCGAGCAGGAGCGCCTTTTGGAAGTGCTTGCGATTCTCCGCCTCGTCGAGGACGATCGAGAAGGGCGCGTCGAGGATGGCGTCGGTCATCTCTTCGCCTCGGATCGCCGGCAGGCAGTGCATGAACTTGGCACCCGGCTTTGTGTGGGCCCAGAGCGCCTCGTTCACCTGGTAGGGGCGCAGCAGGCGACGCAGCTCGTTCTTCTCCTCTTCGGACTGGAGCCACCACCAGCCGACGGTGTAGACGACATCTGCTTGGCGCACAGCGGCCACCGCATCGTCGGTGAGGGTCAGGCTGGCGCCGCTCTGCTCGCAGTTGGCCTTGGCGAGGGCTTGGATCGCCGATGTCATTTGCTCTTCAGGTGGGCCGGCCATGACAACGTTCGCTCCCAGTCGTGTCATCGTCAGCGCCACAGAGGTGCCCATGGCGTCCGCGCACTTGCCGACAAAGGCACAGGTCAGTCCTTCGATGGTGCCGAAGTGCTCGAGCACGGTGAGGGCGTCGGTCATCGACTGCACCGGATGGTCATAGTCGTCGGTGAGCCCGTTGATCACCGGGATCGTCGCGGCAGCGGCAAGCTCGGCGAGCGTGGAGTGAAAAGCGGTACGGGCCATGATGGCGTCGACCAGCCTGCTCATCACACGGGCAGTGTCTGCGACGGTCTCATGGCCGCCGAGGTGGATCTCTCCGGGGCGCAGGTATTGGGAATGCCCGCCGAGCTCGGTCATGCCGGCCTCGAAGCTGATGCGGGTGCGGGTGGAGGGCTGCTCGAAGATCATCGCCAAGCTTCGGCCGGGAAGAAAGGCCGTGAGGCCACGGCGCTTGTAAAGAGCCTTCAGCGACACGGCGAGCTCGAGCAGGCCGACTAGCTCCTCGCTGGTGAATTCCTGGTCAGTGAAGTAGTTCCGGCCACGGAGGGAGGCGAGGCTCGGCAACGAGGTGGGCTGCGCGACGGTGGTGCTCATAACTTGAGGTGCTCCTTTGGCGAGGGGGTGCTTTGGGGTGGGGGGATAAGGGCACTTTTGTTGCCCGCGGGCTTCGGTCCTGTTGGCTCTGAGGCCACCGGTCGAGCTAGGTCTTGTACTTCGGCGCCTCCCCGGGTCGTGGGCAGTCCCAGGAAGGTCGCGACCACGTCGCGCCAGCAGCGCCAGGCACTTGCATGGTCGAAGCCGTCGGGGTCGAGAGCGCGTTGCATGGCGAGGCCTTCCACGACCGCGATCGCCACCGCGGCAAGGGCTTCGGCCTCTTCGGGTGTCAGTTGCACCGGCGTCGGTTGCAAACAATCGGCATCGACGGTGCGATAGAGCCGGTACTCCTCGGCGAACCGCAGCCGTATCTGCGCGTCTTTGAAGGCGTGGGGGAGCAGCTCGTAGAGCATCCGATTAACGCGGTCGTTGGCCGAGACCCTCTGTTGCCACTCGAGGAAGCGGAGTGTCCGTTCGGGGCCCTCGGAGCTGTCGCGTATCTCCTCGACGACCTCAGAGTCGGGCTCTTCAAACAAGCTATCGACGATTGCGGCCACGAGGCCGGCCTTGTCACCGAAGTAGTAGGAGACGAGCGCCCGGTTGGCACCGGACTCCTGCTCCAGCGCCGTCATGGTCAGCTCGGAGAACCCCCGCTCGGCCACGATTGTCTTGGCAGCCTCGAGGATGCGCTTAGCTGTCGCCGGCAGTCTCCTCGGTCGCTCAGATGGCAAGGGTGGGGTCATGACTTCTCCTCGCGCTACGGCACTAAGAGGGCCTGGGCCGCGCGGCGGGCTGCTGTTGGGTTATGCAGTGGACGTTGCCACCGCCTAGGACGATCTCGCGTCCGGGGACCGTGACAACTTGACGCTCGGGGAACACCTTTTCGAGCGTGGCCTTGGCCACCGAGTCATTCGGGTCGTCGAAGGTGGGCAAGACAACGCCCCCGTTGACGATGAGGAAGTTGAGATACGACGCGGCCGTCTTGTCGCCCGCCAGTCGTGGGATGGAGCCTTCCGCCGAGTCGACGCCGGCAACTTCTTCCTCGGTGAACTCCATGATCGCCGGCATGGGAAGCGTCTCGATATGAAGGCGGCGACCCTTGGCGTCGGTGGCCTGTTCCAGCGCGGCGAGGTTGTCCTGGAGCAACTCATAGCGCCAGTCGTCCTTGTCGTCAGTGACAGCAGCAAGGACAACGCCCGGACGCACGAAGCAGGCGACGTCGTCCACATGCCCGTTGGTCTCCTCTGGGTCTATGCCCCTAGCGAGCCACAGAACTTTGTCCACCCCGAGGTAGTCGCGCAGATAGCCTTCGATCTCTTCGCGCGATAGCTCGGGGTTGCGCCCCGGTGAGAGGAGGCACTCCTCGGTGGTGAGGACGGTGCCCTCGCCATCGACGTGGATCGAGCCGCCCTCCATCACCAACGGCGCCGAGTAGCGGTCCACCTGCTCGATCTCGGCGATCTTGCGCGCTACGAGCTGGTCCTTGTCCCAAGGGAAGTAGAGACCGTCGTAAAGACCACCCCAGGCGTTGAACCTCCAGTCGACGAGCCGCACGAGGCCCTGGTCGTTTACGACGAATGTTGGTCCGCAGTCACGCGCCCAGGCGTCGTTGGAAGAAATCTCGATCACCCGCACGTCCTCCGGCAAGAGGTTGCGGGCGTTCTCGTACTGGTCGTTGTTGACCCCGACCGTCACGGGTTCGAACTGGGCTATGGCCGAGGCGACAGCGACCCAGGCCCGTTGTGCCGGCTTGGCTCCGTTCCGCCAGTTGTCCGGGCGCTCGGGCCAGAGCATCCAGGTCTGAGCATGCGGCTCGAACTCGCCCGGCATGTAGAAACCGTCGCTGCGGGGCGTACCCGGGAGCGTCTTCACTTCTGGGCTCGAGACGAGGGCGCTGACGAGTCGCCTGAGCTCGGCCCGTCGGGCAAGAGGGCGTCTGCGATCTCGCGCAGTGAGGAATCCTCAGGGACCCCGTCGAGGCCGATGAGGGCGAGCAGGAGCGCCTTTTGGAAGTGCATGCGGTTCTGTGCCTGGGGGAAGATGATCGAGGCCGGGCTGTCGGCGACCTCGTCGGTGACCTCCTCGCCCCGCATGGCCGGGAGACAGTGCATGAACTTGGCTCCGGGCTTGGTGTGGCTCCAGAGCTCGGCGTTGACCTGGAAGGGCTTGAAGGCAGCGACGCGGTCCGCGTACTCAGCTTCCTGGCCGGTCCACCACCAGCAGTCGGTGTAGACGAAGTCGGCCCCGTCGATCGCCTCGAGGGGATCGTTCGTGAGCAGGAACGAGCCCCCGCTTTCGGCTGCGAAGCGTTGCGCGTTCTCGCGGATCTCCGGTGCGATCTCGTAGCCGCGGGCATTGCCGACGCGGACGTTGAGACCGAGCTTGGTCAATGTCGTCGACAGCGAGTTGCAAGGGTGGGCGGCGTCGCCGATGTAGGCGAAGGTCACTCCTTCCAGACGGCCTGCCTGCTCCAAGATCGTGAAGGCATCGCTCATCGACTGGCATGGGTGCCGGTCGTGGTCCATGGCGTTGATCACCGGGACGCTTGACCAGGCGGCGAGCTCGTTGACGACCTCGTCCGACTTTGATCGAATGACGATGGCTGCGTTGTATTGCGAAAGGGTGCGTGCGGTGTCCGCAACGCTCTCGCGACCGGGCAGGTGTATTTCGCCGGGGCGCAGGTAGACGGCATTGCCGCCCAGCTCGGCGAAGCCGTTCTCGAAGCTGACCCGGGTACGGGTCGAGGCGGCCTCGAAGATCATGGCAAGGTGCTTGCCCGGAAAGAAGGGCGTGAGGGGCTTGGTACGCCACAGGTCCTTTAGAACCACGGCGAGCCCGAGCATGTCCTCGAGGTCCTCACGGGCGAAGTCCAGGTCGCTCAAGAAGTTGCGGCCACGGAGCCTACGCAGTCCGGCGAGCTTGTCCTGCATCACCTTGCCTCCTTCGATCTCAGGTTCGCCACCTGGGAAATCCCGTTTATCTGTCCGTTTGATTTGTTTGACCGGACGGACAAATGCACCCTAGCATGGGGGTCGCGAGATTTGTCAAACTGGCTCGCGGCGGGCCTCGACGGGAGGATCTTGAACGAACCCAGCAGCAGGCGGAGGCGCTATGGGGCAGAGCCGGAACGCCCAGAGCCGTTCGCGCTCGAGGACCCGATGGAGGCGCTCGCGCCCACGGCGCAACGCATCTTGGCCGCCGCCCGGCGACTGCTCGTGCGCGACGGGTTCACGGCGCTGACGCTGTCAGCCATAGCCGTTGAGGCCGAAGAGTCCAAGGCGAGCATCGGCTACCACTTCGGTAACAAAGACGGCCTGGTGGCGGCCCTGGTCGACTCGCTCACCCATGATGCCAACCGGGCGCTCATCCAAGAGTGCCTCTCCCTTCCTCCTGGGCCGGCGCGTATGCAGGCCCTCTTGGAAGGAGAGACGCGGATCGTGGCGGACGCCTCGTCATTCCAGGCATTTTTTGAGGTGCTTCCCTATGCGCTTCGCGACCCGTCGTTGCGGCGGCGGGTGGCTGCCCTCTACGACGGCTATCGCGAGACAGTGTGGCGTTGCATCAGCGACGCCGAGCCTGCCATGGCGATTGAGCCGCGATCGTTCTGTGCTCTCATGATCGCAATCGTGGACGGCCTGGCGATCCAGTACTGCCTAGATCCCGAAGGCGCTGATGTGGCCGACGCCATGCACCGATGGGAAAGGCTCGTACAGCCGACAGAGGGCGAGCCGGGCGACTAAGCGGAGCGCTCCCGACACCTTGGTGACAAACGCGTGTCCGATGCCCGCCGGCCGCTCAGGAGTCGGTGAGGCTGGACAGGGTGAAATAGGTCGCCCCGTGAGCCTGCAGCAAGAAGCTGGCCGAGAGGGGACCCTGGGTCACATAAACGTCGCCGGTGCTTGTGAGGTAGCCGAGGTCGGGGAGAGCACCCGGTGCGGATCCAGAGGCGACGGCAATCTGGGAGACCCCGGACGCCTCTTTGACAAAGCTGACGGGAAGGAGGCCCTCGCCGGCATAAAAGACGCCGCCCGACAGGTATCCGAGGAGAGGACCGCCCCCAGGCCCGACCTCGGCAAGCGAGATCGCCGAGACGCCGCTCGCTACCTTGGTCCAAGCACTTTGGGAGGCTTGCCTGGCAAAGAAGGTGCCTTTGTCGGACAGGTAGCCGAGGACCGCCGCTGAGGACGCGGTGGCTTCGCCGAGAGCGATGGAGCGGACCCCAGAGGCCTGGGCCAAGGTCCAGTGCCCACCGGCCACTCCGCTTTTCACTAGGAATGCCCCGTTCACTGACTCGAAGCCGAGCAGGGGGAGCACGGCAGCGGCCCCCCCGGCGACGGCAATAGCTGCAACGCCTGTCGCCTCGAGCCGGAACGGGTTGCTCAAGGGGCCCTCCTCGGCGTAGAAGTCGCCGCCAAGGCTCAAGTAGCCGAGCACCGGTGTCCCCGACCCGGACAGGGCGACGGCGATGGACTGGACGTTCTGGGCGACTGTTGTCCATCCAGTGGAGGTGGCTTGTTTCACAACAAAGTCGTGCTGCGGGCTTATGTAGCCGTAGACGGCGCTGCCGTTGCCACCGACTGGGCCCGTGTCGCCCGCCGCCGCGACCGGCCCGGTGGTGGTGGTCAAGAGTTCGGAGGAGTTACCGGGAGCGGCGATCCTCGCCGTGATCCCGTCCGGTCCGGAGTAGCCGATGACCGGGCGCTGGAAGGACCAGGCGGGATTGTGCAGCCAGCCGCTCACACCGTCAGCGACGGTCCAGTCATTGACGGGGTAGGTCGCCCAGCCGTTGTTCCCGGCACCTCCGTTCTGCTGGATGACGGTGATGGTGCCGTAGCCCTCGTCGTTGACGGAATTCGACGTCACTACGTCGGTGTGCCCGTAGGCGTCGCTCGCCGTGCGGGCGATGGATATGACGTCACCTGGCTGGGGAACCGCTCCCACGGTGCCGTTGTCGACCACCACGAGCTGAGGACCGTTCGGGTTGTACTTGGCCTTGTTGTCGTCAAGGTTGTAGTTGCTGACGACATCCCAGCCGTTGGCCGGGTACGGGTTGACCCCCCAGGCCAGGTACATCCAGCGCATGGAGAGCTCGACGCATTCCCATTCGAACTCGCCCCAAGCGCCGGGGAAGAAGGCTACCGAGTGGTCATTGCCGCCCTGAGTCGGGCCGGGCCCACAGGCGACAAGCCCGTGCCATTGCGCACCGAGTGGATGTGAGCCGGGGTAGTTGCCCGAGTCGCATGCGCCGCCCTTCCACCAGTTGGGCGTGGTTACGGTCCGTCTCGCGAAGAACTGGGCAGGCTTCAGGCGATGACGCGCCGCAGGCGGTCCACCAGAAGCGCCAACTGTTGTCGAGCTGAGAGAGCCGAGGAGAGCAAAGCCGACGAGCATCGCCGCGGCCATGGCAACAATGGGCGTCGTCCACCGCTTCCAATTTTTGCCGGCCCGCGTGGGCTCGCCTGCGGCCATCGTTCCCTCGCTCCCGAATGGTCCTCAGGTGAATACACCCGATCTGTAACCATCGGCAGGGAGGGGGAGGACATTTAGGCGAAGGCATGCCCGGGGCGCTATCGGGGCTCTGGGCGCCTCAGGTCCGGCCCGAATCTCTCTCCCAGCGTCGCGAGCGTTCCAGGGCGGACAACCAGGCATCATGGTCGGCATCGGCCCGGGAGCGCCGCGAGGACGGCTCGAAGAGGTCACCTCCGGCTGTGAGGGCTCGCAGGTCCTCGACAGAGCCCCAGACACCTTCGGCGAGACCGGCGAGCATGGCGGCGCCAAGTGCTGTCATCTCCGTGCTTCGAGGTCGGATGACCGGGACGCCGCACTGGTCGGCCTGGAACTGCAGCAACAGGTCCATGACAGCTGCCCCGCCGTCGGCCCGCAGACTGCTGGGAGACCGACCAGCCACCTGGCTCATTGCCTCGAGGACGTCGCGGCACTGATAGGCCATAGCTTCGACCGCCGCCCGGGCGAAATGGGCCCGTCCTGTGCCCCGGGTGATGCCGACGACGGTGCCGCGAGCCTCGGGATCCCACCACGGGCTGCCGAGCCCGGCGAAGGCCGGGACGAGAAAGACTCCGTCGTTGCCGGCGATCTCGGTGGCAAGCGGTCCGGCTTGGGCCGCGTGGCTGATCACGCCGAGGCCGTCTCGCAACCACTGGAGCGTGGCGCCGGAGGAAAAGATGGCGCCTTCGAGGGCGTAGGTGAAGCCCGCCTCTCCGAGGTCCCAGGCGACCGTCGTGAGCAGCCCCTCGCTCGGTCGAGGCAGCTCGGTGCCGAGGTTCATGAGGACGAAGCTCCCTGTGCCATAGGTGACCTTGGTCTCTCCGGGCAGGTGGCAGCAGTGCCCGAACAAAGCCGCCTGCTGGTCGCCCGCAATGCCGCTCACAGGCACGCCCTTCAACGACCCCCCGGCGACCTGGGCTGCCACGACGCCGTAGCGGCCGGAGGAGGGAAGTACTGCTCCGAGGGCCCTGATGGGAACGCCCATCGCCTGACACAGTTCATCGGACCATGAGCGCCGCTCGATGTCGTAGCAGAGCGTGCGGCTGGCGTTGGAAGGGTCGGTGGCATGTGTGCCCCCGCTCGTGGAGCCGGTCAGGTTCCAACAGATCCAGTCGTCGACAGTGCCGAGGGCAAGAGAAGAATTCAACTCGACACCACCGTGCTCGAGCATCCAGGCCCACTTGGTGGCTGAGAAGTACGGGTCCAGCACGAGACCGGTGCGTTCGCGGACGAGGGGGAGCAGCCCAGCATCGAGGAGCTCGGCACAACGCGAGGCGGTGCGGCGGTCCTGCCAGACGATGGCCCTGTGGCAGGGACGTCCGGTGGCCCGGTCCCATGCGACAGCGGTCTCGCGTTGGTTGGTGATGCCAATAGCGGCTATAGACGCCGAGCGTTCGGCGAGCTGGGCGTGAAGCTCCGATAATGTCACCTGGACCAGGTCCCAGATCTCGGCGGGGTCATGCTCGACGAGGCCGGGGGCCGGGAAGTATTGGGGGAGCTCGCGATACGAGGAGCCGACCACTTCGCAGCGCTCGTTTATTGCCACCGCCCGCACCCCGGAGGTGCCCGCGTCGATTGCGACGACCACAGCCACGTCGGCACCGTAGTCGCCCGGGCGTCCGGGCGCCTGAGCTGCGGTTACTCGAACAAGCGACTGGGAACTTTCGCGAGCGGCCCATGAGCAGGCATGACGGTGCTCTTCAGCCATTGACACAACGGTAACTACGGTGTTGTAATTACCACCTATCTGGTGGCCGGAATCTGTGGCACCACAAGATATTGTGGTATCTGGGTAACTCGGCGCGTGCCGGGTATTTCGGTCGGCGCAAAGCGGGCAAGGTCCGCCAAGGAGGGAACCACACAAATGGCCGTCGCAGGAGAGCGCCTCGGAATCGGCATCAGCCGGCATTTCACGACAGAGTCTCGCCACCCCTATGACGAGGTCGTCTGGGAGCGCAGGGACGCCCGGATCAGCGATTACCGCACCGGCGCGGTCGCCTTCGAGCAACCAGGAGTCGAGGTGCCCTCGACCTGGAGCCTCAACGCGACGAACATCCTTGCCCAGAAGTACTTCCGGGGGGCCGTGGGTTCGCCGGAACGGGAGATCTCGCTGCGACAGGTCGTCGACCGGGTCGTGGACACGATCACGACTTGGGGGACCAAGGACGGCTACTTCCTGGATCCCGCCGAAGCTGCCACATTCAGCGACGAGCTCAAGCACCTGATCGTGCAGCAAAAGGCGGCGTTCAACTCGCCGGTCTGGTTCAACATCGGCGTCTCAGGCGTGCCTCAGCAAGCTGCGGCGTGCTTCATACTCGGCGTAGAGGACTCGATGGCCTCGATCCTCAACTGGTACGTCGAAGAAGGGATCATCTTCAAGGGAGGATCTGGAGCAGGAGTCAACCTCTCCAATATCCGCTCGTCGCGAGAGCTTCTCAACGGTGGCGGGACGGCGTCGGGGCCGGTGAGCTTCATGCGCGGGGCGGACGCCTCGGCCGGGACGATCAAGTCCGGTGGCAAGACCCGGCGCGCCGCGAAGATGGTGATCCTCGATGCCGACCACCCTGACATCAAGGAGTTCATCTGGTGCAAGGCACGCGAGGAGCGCAAGGCCCGCGTGCTGGCACAGGCGGGGTTCGACATGGACCTCGACGGCCGAGACAGCCAGTCAGTCCAGTACCAGAACGCCAACAACTCGGTGCGCGTCACCGACGAGTTCATGCAGGCCGTGATCGATGATGCCGACTGGGACCTTGTCGGACGCGTGTCAAAAGAGACCGTCGAGACCGCTAAGGCACGCGACCTGTTCCGCCAGATTGCCGAAGCCGCCTGGGAGTGCGCCGATCCCGGCTTGCAGTTCGACACGACAATCAACAAGTGGCACACCGCTCCGAACACGGGACGGATCTCAGGGAGCAACCCGTGCTCGGAGTACGTCCACCTTGACAACAGCAGCTGCAATCTCGCCAGCTTGAACCTGATGAGGTTCCTCAACGATGACGACACCTTCGATGTCGAGGGCTTCCAGGCGGCCGTGGCCGTAGTGTTCACCGCCCAGGAGATCCTCATCGGCAACGCCGACTATCCGACGGAGAAGATCGCCGACACGACCCGGCGCTTCCGCCAGCTCGGCCTCGGCTACGCCAACCTTGGCGCCCTCTTGATGGCTCTCGGGGTGCCTTACAACTCCGATGAGGGGCGGGCTATCGCAGGCTCGATCACGGCTCTCATGACCGGTGCCGCCTATGTGACCTCGGCGCGGACCGCAGCCAGGATGGGCCCTTTCGCGGGCTTCCACGAGAATGCGGGCCCGATGCTCGAGGTGCTGAGGATGCACCGCCGCGAGGTGGCCAAGATCGACGAGGAGAAGGTGCCGACCGATCTTCTCTGCGCCGCCCAAGAGGCTTGGGACAGTGCTGTCGAACTGGCCGAGGCGCACGGCGTGCGTAACTCCCAGGCGACGGTGCTCGCTCCCACGGGGACGATCTCGTTCCTCATGGACTGCGACACGACCGGGATCGAGCCGGACCTTGGGCTCGTGAAGACCAAGAAGCTCGTCGGCGGCGGGACGATGTCGATCGTCAACCAGACGGTCCCGAGGGCGCTGAGGAGGCTCGGCTACAGCCCAGAGGAGAACGCTGAGATCGTCGCTTATATCGACGAGCACAAGACAATCGTCGGGGCACCGAAGCTGAACGCAGAGCACTTGCCCGTATTTGCATGCTCTATGGGCGACAACACGATCCACTACCTCGGCCACGTGAAGATGATGGCGGCGGCTCAGCCCTTCATCTCGGGAGCGATCTCGAAGACGGTGAACCTACCGGAGGACGTCAGCGTCGAGGACATCGAGCAGCTGCACGTGGACGCCTGGAAGATGGGTCTGAAGGCGGTGGCCATCTACCGGGACAACTGCAAGGTCGCGCAACCAATGGCGACGACGAAGCGAGGAGAAGCGGAGCTCGTCATGTCGGACGACGACACCACGCTGGGCGAGGGCCGAAAGTCGCAAGGCCATGTCCGTGAGGCTGCCCTCCTCGAGCGCATATCAGAGCTCGAAGGTGCTCTTCAGGAAAAGCACGTCGTGGCACCGGCTACGACGACCCGCACAAGGCTGCCCCGCAAACGTCGCTCGAACACTTTCGCCTTCCGCGTAGCCGATTGTGAGGGCTATGTGACAGTCGGCGAGTACGAGGACGGCCGGCCGGGTGAGGTCTTCATGAAGGTGTCCAAACAAGGCTCGACCTTGTCGGGTGTAATGGACGCCTTCTCCATCGCCGTCAGCCTCGGGCTCCAGCACGGCGTTCCGCTGTCCACCTTCGTCCGCAAGTACACCAACATCCGTTTTGAGCCGGCTGGGATCACAGATGACCCTGAGCTGCGGCTGGCTTCCAGTCTTGTTGATTACATCTTCCGGCGCCTCGCACTCGACTACTTGAGCTTCGACGAGCGCCTGGAGCTCGGGGTGCTCTCGACCGGGGAGCGGACCCAGCCGACTCTGCCGGGCCTGGAGGATGTCGATGACGGGGAGGCGGCCAAGACCGACAGGGAGCGCTTTGGCGCCGGAGGCGACGCGACGACGGTCCGGCACCAGCACGATGCCGAAGCTCTGCGGCCTTCGGGGCAGATGGAGACGAGGGACGCCCCCTTCTGCTACGCCTGCGGCAATGTCATGCAGCGTGCCGGTTCCTGCTACGCCTGCCCGAGCTGCGGCGCCACTAGCGGTTGCTCGTAGCAGACACCTGCGGCAGCGAAGGAACCCGGCTTCGCCACCGGGCCTTCGCTGCCGAGCTCGTGGTCTTGTCCTTTAGACACGTCCAAGAGGCGCGTTGTGCCTGTCCGAGGCCCCCGACAGCTCGGAGGCGATCTCGGCGAGCCGAGCGGCGCCGGCCGCTCCAGCGGCCGCAGAGCTGTAGCGGGCCCTGATCGTTGCGGCCCCGGCCGCCCCGATGCGCTTTTGTAGCCCGGGGTTCTCGTATAGCAAGCGCATCCAATGCGCTGCCTGATCGATGTCGGCGTCGGCCCACAGCTGTCCCGGCTCGTAGACGGCTTGGACCCCGGGGCTCTCGTAGCTCTCCGACCCGTCGAGCTGGCGGAGGCGGTAGCCGACAAGGCAGCTGTTGTGTTGGTTCATGTAGTCCAGGTTCCCGGAGTAAGCCGTCGCTATCGCCGGGCGCCCCGACGCCATCGCCTCAGCTATCCCGAGGCCAAATCCCTCGGAACGATGAAGCGACACGTAGACGTCGATCGAGGAGATCAATGAGGCCATGTCTTTGCCAGACAGGTCCACGTCGAGGAGGATCCCGTTGACCGCCTGCAGCTCGCGAACCAGGCGCTGAATTGCTGGCGGAGGCGTGCGGGAGAGGTTGATCGTCTTAAGGACGAGGCGGACCGGTCCCGACCGTTCTCGGGCCGTGAAGGCTCTACGGAAGGCCTGGATGACGGCCCACGGGTTCTTGCGGGCAAAGGTGGACATGGCGTCGAAGTGGAAGAAGAAGATGCAGGTTCCCTCGGGCAGGTCGAGGTCCTTGCGGCTCGCTCCGCCGGGGACCGGAGCCTCCACGACACACGGCATGACCTGTACGGGCTTGGTGGTGTGGCCGAGGAGGGCATCTTTGGTGAAACGGCTGCCGACCCATATCTCATCGAGGCGTTGCACCTGGTCGACAAAGCCGGTGGCGAGAGCGGGGAGCTCCCAGAACCAGTACCCGATGACGTAGTTACGCCTTCCCCGTGGTCGCAGCTCGGCCTCGCTCAAGATGTGGAGCTCATTGACGTTCAGGTAGCAGATGTCGATCTCGTGTGGTCTTCCCTTCGGGGCCAAGTGGAGCCAGGCCGGCATGCGCTGGGCGTCGTGGGAGAGCCCGTCGATCTCACGCACACTGGCGGCAACTGTGACTCCGGCGGCGATAAGCGCCCCGACCGAGCGTCGGGCCGCCTCGGCGAGGCCTGTGGTCGCGTGCCAGTCCCCGATCACGTTCACGCCTGGCAGGCCCCCTCGGCTCGGCCGCACTCTGGTCGCGCCGAGGGAAAAGACTTCGAGGCGTTTGCATTCCTCGAAGGCCTCGAGGTAGTGACGCATCGAGACGGCGAGCGTTGCCTCAGCCTCGACAAAGGCTAAGGCGGCCTTGCCGGCGCTGCGAACCCCCTCAGGGTCCTCAATCGCACGACGCATCAGGGCCTCGAGCTCGTCGGCTTCTCGCGCCTCGTCGGTCGTGACCTTCCAGCAATAGGCGGGATCGAGGTCGCGGTACTGGGGCACGTCGCTCGTGATCACGGGCTTTCCAGCTCCAAGTGCCCGCATGAGCACGGCGCTCACCTCGCCAGCGGTGGGCCAGCGCAGGCATATAGCGACGTCGCACTTAGCGATCTCAGCTTGGAGTACTTCGAGTGGCACATCAGTCAAGACCTTGACGGCCTCGCCGACACCGCACGCCCGGATCAGCTCGCTCACCTCGCGCTCGACGGCTGGATTGTCCAGGCGCCCCGCGATTACAAGGCGCACCTTCGAAGGGAAGGACCTATGCAGCTTGGCGAAGGCTCTGACGGCCGCGGGGACGCGCTTGTGCCGCTCGAGACTGCCGAATACCCCGAACACCACTTGTGAGCCCGCACCCTCCCGGCCACCGGGCGGTGGGATGATCGGCACCGGCATGTGCAGGTGGCGAAGTGGGCTTCCCGGGCACTGCTGGGCGAGCTGTTCACAAAGCCAAGCGCTGTGGACGATCGTGAGGCGGCTCGAAGTGACCAAGCGCCGAGAGAGGGGGAAGCGGAGCCTGTCGAGGTCCTCGCGTCCATCGACGACGATGGGAGGCAGCTCGTCGCGGACCGCCGGGTCATAAGAGCGTGCCTCTTCTAACAACACGGCGCTGCGCGTTCCACCGCAGGCAGATACATACAGGTCCAGCAGCGCCATGTCGTGCAGCACGAGAAGGCCAGGAGCCGTAAGGGCAGGCGCGTGCATATAGCCGTGGAACTCGAGATGGTTGCCCATCTGGTACACGTCGAGATCACAGCTGCCCGCGACGCCGGCGAGATAGTCAGTCACCCCGATGACAGGCACACCGGGAGGGACCTTGACGACCCCAACGAGCCCGTCAGCGACGACGGCTATTGCCTGGATCTTGTCGGCGAGGCCTTCGAGTAGGTCGAAGCTGTAATCGGAGATGCCGCTTTTTTGCGGTGGAAGCGGGCTCCACCACGCGACGCGCAAGAGAGGGTCCAGGCTTTACAGCCGTCGTCCAACGACGGCGTAATCCTGCGGCCCATAGAGCCGAGCGTTAACGGCGGCCACGAGGGGAGCTAGGTCGGCCGACCACGGAGCGCTGACCGAGGGCGACACCAAGTTGCCGGCCGAATTCGGGTGAAGCAGACGGACCTCCACATCGGCGAGGCCGCGCGCCTCGACAAGGAAGGCGAGCAGTCCCGGCGGGATGGGCCGGAGGTGGCTGGGATCGAGATAGAAGCTCGACGAGCCGACGATAAGGTTGTCAGGGTTCGGGGTCTCGAAGATGAGCAGGCCTCCCGGCTCAAGGGCACGCACACAAAGGTCGATCAACTGGACCAGGCGATCGATCCCGATGTGCTCGACGAGGTGAAAGGCCGTTACCGCCGAAAGGGAACGTTCGGCAAGGCCGGAAAGATGTTCGCAGGCATCGGCGAGGACGACCTTGAGCCCTCGCTCTTGGCATCTGTCGACGAAGTCGTGGCTCGTGTCAACTCCATAGGCGTCGACCCCCGCATCGGCGAGGATAGCCAGCCACTCACCTCGACCAGAGCCGAGGTCGACGACCGGTCCGTGACGGTCGAGCGCCAGCACATCGGGCAGGTAGTCCTTCAAAAGGCCGGAGATAGATTGCGACGGTCCTCGGAAGACCTCCTCAAAGGCCGGGTACATGAGATCCATCGCCCCGGGAAGTTTCGCTAGCGCCTCGGGCGGGACAGGTGCGGGCAAGGATCTGCGTACCTCGTCGAGAAGAGCGTCCACGATTGCCTGACGCCGGCGCATCTCGCTGGACGCGCTGTCGAGCCTTTGACCGAGCTCCGCGAGCTCGAGGCTCATCTCGACCAGCTCGCCGCGCAGCTCCCCCAGTCCCTCGTGGTGGCGAGCGAAGGCCTGGCGCTGCATGAGGTCGACGTGAAGTTTGAGGGCCGTCACCTGTTCCTCTAGGTACTGCTGGCTTCGCCCGATGGCGAGCCCGAGGTCGTCGACGCGCCCCTGCAGGTCCTGGAGAACCTGCCACCTGTTGTTGACCGCCGACCACAGGTCCGCTCCCAGGCTGTCTACCTGGTTGGTCTGTTCCTGCACGGCGGTCCAGAGATCGGCGTTGAGGGACTCGAAGTGGGACGCTTGAGCTGTTATGGCGTGCCAGAGGTCGGAACTCCGCGAGTCGATTTGGGCCGACTGGGCGGCAACCGCCTCCCATAGCTCGCCAAAAGTCGTCGTCTCGGCAGTGTTGGTGTCCTGTTGGGCAGTGAGGGCGGCCGACAGCACCGCAGACAACTCCTCGTTCCTTGACCCAAGCCCAGAGAGCCGATCATCCAGGTGCGCTGTGAGGGCGCCCAGCTCAGCTGACAAGCGGGACGCGGCGAGCTCCTGGTCGCGCAGGGCAGCGAGGACCTCGGCGTTGAAGGCGACCTGGGGACGCAGGACGAACAAGCCCACCCGGGCGACGAGCCGCTTCAACAAGCGGCGCGGCACGCCCTTTGCAACAGGAAGACCGAGCCCGGCGTGAGCCTCAGCATCGCTGAGTGTCATGGCGCCTTCACTCGGGAGGAGTCTACCGGCCGGGCGCTGCAGTCCGGGTGACACAGCCCGTCCCCCTCAGCCACCCGCTCTTGGGCGTGCAGCCAGAGATCGACCCCGCCTACTGTGGCGGGTCGGCCGAGCGCCCGCTCGAACAGAGGGTAGACAGTGGCGGCGCGAGGCCACGATGTGTCGAGGATCACGGTCCCCACCCGGTGAGCGAGCACATAGGAGCGCATCTCGGCGACAAGACGGGCGTCGAGTGGGGGTGGGACGGCAACGATGTAGGGGTTGTCCATCGTCCAGTAACCGAGGAACTCCTGCACGGCAATGGGCGAGAGCGGGGGAGGCAGGGCTGTCACCGCACCGGTCGCGTTTGGGATGGCGGCGTAACCGCCTATCAGCTTCCAGCGCCATAGATCGATCTCCTGCCAGAGCATTGCTGCGTTGGAGGAGTAGACCGGAAACGGATAGGTGAGCACGACGCTGCCGGAGGGGACCTCGCTCGCGGCCGAAGACACGAAGAAAGAAGGCGTCGTTGTGCTCACGTCGGCGGTGCTGAGGGGCCAGCTCGGGATCAAAGAGACGACTGTCGAAACCGCGAGCAGGGCAAGGACGAAGGGCGCCAAGAAGTGGACCAAGCGCCGTTCTTGCCGGGTGTCCCGGTCAGACAACCCCGGAGGTGCTCGATGATCATCCCCAGCGAGCCAGTGAGCGATCCCGAAGGCGACGACGACAGCGACAAAGAAGCTCTGGTACTGAGAAAGGCGCACAGGCAGGACGTCTTGTACGAGGGGCAGTGGCCCGATCAGGTCGAAGGGGAGCGGGATGGCCGTCTCGTGGGCAGCTACCACGAGCCTTGGCCCCAGTGAAAGCACAAAGCTGGCCAAGGCGAGACAGGCGGCGAGAAGGACCCAGCGGTCACGGCGGAAGCGGGCCACGCACCAGAGCGCGAGCAGGACCAAGGGGATGCCGAGGTAGCTGCCGTTCTCGTCAACCTGGTAGTCCGTGAAGCTGTTGCCGAGGCGGACCGCCGCAGCCGGGGAGAAGCGTTGCAAGAAGGTGGGTACGAACGGTCCGAGCAGGTCGGCACGAAAAGGGTTCATGATCGTGCCCTGGGCAGGCCCTTTGATGCGAAGGGGACCGGCGAGCTGGAAGTACAAGGGGTACGAGACGAGCCCGCCCGCAATCACGGCGGCGGGGAGAAGAGCTCGACTCGCGAGCTGCAACCTGCTCCGGGTGATCAGGCGGGGGCGGGCCAAGGCCAAGATGACTACGCCGAGGAGGCTGACCATGCCCGTGGTGAAAAGGATCTCGGCCGAGATGAGGAACTGCGCCGCGGCCAGCAAGCCGAGGATGACCCCCCATCTGAGGGGCCGTCCGCGCTGGCGGACGATGATCTCGTGCAGTGCGAGAAAGATCAGCGGCGGCAGGGGCACGAAGGACAAGTTGAGGTGTCCCAGCCCCTGGCCGACCACGTAGGCCGAGAAGCCGTAGAGAAGTCCTCCGCAGGCCCCGGCGAGCTGGGAACCTGTCCAGTACCGCAGCACGAAGAACGCCGATGTCGCTGAAAGTGGATAAGCGAGCCAGAGCATGAAGGTGAAGCTCGAGACGGGTCCGAAAAAAAAGGTGATGGGAGCCGTCACCAGCCCGAGGAGGGGCATCTCGGTGTTGACGGCGAGGTTCACCCCCGAGGGATAGTCCATCCAGCTCGTAAAGAGGGGGTTGTGGCCGTGGACGATGGCCCAGGGCACCCAGCCGAGGTACCAGGCCTGTTCGGCCGGGTCTCCACAGGCGCACCCGACGAGGCGGTGTGGGTCTCCTGGCCAAGCGGGCAAGTAGGCGAACAAGCTCAGTACCACGTAGGCGAGGATCACCAAAGTGGCAAAGCGGGCCGGTCCGATCTCCTCGAGCCGCCGGAGGACATTCGCCTTCACGAGGTCCGGACCGGGCCGGGACGCGATATATCCTGCTCCCGATTGGCTGGTCGTCATCGTCGGCCGCTTCGATCAGTTCGAGGCAGGTCGAGCCGCTGCCGTGGCATCTCTCCGGGCCGCTAACCCCAGATTGCCTCTACTGCTCGTAGCCCTCCACTACCTCGGGTGGCCGAGTGCTCGTGTGAGTCGCATCCTGATGAAATTCCCGACGGGCCCGCCGTTGGCGGAGGAGGTCCCAGGCCTGGTCGAGAGCTACTTGCACCTCCCTCAGGCGGTGCTCCTGGTCCGGCGTGGCACGAGAGCCGATATGGCCTTCTTCGAGCTCGCGCTCTTCGGCAACGAGCTCAGAGATGCGGTCGTGCAGCTGCTTGTCGTTCATCTAGCGCCTCCTTGCTCGGAGCCTGAGACCATGTCGAAAGTACCCATGAGCGGCTAGTCGAGCACTCGCACGCACAGGATCGGGGGCAGGTAGGAGGCGACCAACCGCCAGGTGTCACCGCCGTCCTGCGAGGCAAACACGTGCCCGGACTGGGAGCCGAAGACGATGGGGTAGGGAGGCTCGGAGCCGATAGTGAGGGCGTTGTTCAGCACGCTCAGGTAGGCGTGGGGACCCGGCAGACCGTCGGCAAGGGCTTCCCAGCTCTTCCCGGCGTTGGTGGTCCGGTATACGCGGCAACGGCCCTGCGTGACGGCATAGTCCTCCGACTGGAGTGGGATGACGTATGCGGTGGCCGGCTCGACGGGATGGGTCACGATCGGGTATCCGAACTCGGAGGGAAGCCCGGTCGCCTCGCCCAGGTGCACGACGCTCTCCCAGTGCTCGCCGGCGTCCTCGCTCCTGTATGTGCCCGAATGAGTCTGCGCCCAGACCATGTCCGGGTTGACGGCGTCAACGGCCAGGCTGTGCACGCACAAGGTCCCGTCCGCGTCGTCGGTCGGCTCGATTCCGTGGTTGGCAGACGCCCAGCTCTCACCGCCGTCGTCGGAGCGGTAGATGCCACCTGTGGTGATGGCAGCCAGGATCCGGTCGGGCCGCTTCGGGTGGGTGAGGACGCTGTGCAGCGCCACTTCGCAGCTGCCCCGCGTCCAGCCAGCCCTGTCGGGATGCTCGAGCAAGCCTTTGACGAGCTCGAAGCTGTGCCCGCCGTCGGTCGAGCGCAACAGTAACGCCGGCTCGGCTCCGGCCCAAATGGTCCGAGCCGAGCCGGGCCTTCGATCGATGTGGAGCTGCCGGACAACACTGAGACCGGCGCCGTCGGCGATTGGCAGCGGAGTCTGATCGATCCAGTTGAGGCCGCCGTCGTCACTGGCTCGCATGACCGTCCCCGACGCGCGCCCGGTGCTCGCTGTGAGGAGCCGCCCTTCGAGTTGGGCAAACGCCCCGACGGAATCCTTGGCGAAGAAGGGACCGTCGACGGCCCCGTCACTGACGAGGAAAAGACCATTGGTCGTGCCGATGGCGACCGCGAGGTGATCGACGGCCCGAGCCCGAACCTTCGTGGGAGTCAAGAAAGTCACTCGGAGAGTATGTACCGGAATGGGCGGTGCCGCGTTGGATTGGCTCCTCGGTGTTGCACACGCCATAGGTTGTTGATGTGGAGCATTGCGTTGAGGGGATCGTGGTGATGGGCGACCAGCGGGGCCGCAAGCTCGGCTTTCCCACGGCGAATATCCGGATCGGTCCCGCGGTGGAGCTGGCCGATGGGGTCTACGCAGGCGAAGTCGAGCTCCAGGACGGGTCCAGGTATAAGGCCGCCATCTCTGTCGGTCGTCGCCCGACTTACTACGCGGCCGGAGAACGGCTCGTGGAGGCGTACCTATTGGACTTCGAGGGGGACATCTACGGCGAGAGCATCCGAATCGAGATCGGCGAGCTGATGCGGGGCCAACGCATCTACGACTCAGAAGCCGAGCTCGTAGCCCAGATCGCTAGCGACGTCCAGGCCGTCGCTGCTCTGGAGCGGTGATGAGAGGCTCTCGTCGGGGCATGTCATCGCCGCAACTAGATCATTGCCGGTTCGAGCCCGAGCGAGACGGACCGGAGGTGGCCGGGAAAACAGGACCAGCGGGGAAGCGATATGGGCACCGGGGAAGCGCCCGCGGGGCGTGCTTGTTGATGCCGCCGACACTTCCCGGATTAGCTCGTTATGGGGCGGGGGAGATGCTTCGGCCAGGGAGCCACCTCGCAAGGGCCTCGGACCCGACGGGTACGCTTAGCCGGGACCGCGGCGATTGAGACATCGGCTTATTCCGTAGGCCGTTGCATCCTGGGTACAGGTGACGGCCCACATCGCACAAGGAGCGCGCGAAAGATGGATTTTGAGGCCGCTGGGCCGGGCGAGGACGCCGTCGGCAAGATGGGGCGCGTGTCTGTGCCTATTTCCCAAGGTGTTCCGGGCGAGGTGATCATCCAAATCCGCGGAGGTTCGGAGGCCTACACGGCGTACACTGACAGCGAAGAGCCGCTCACGGTGAACACGCGTATCGTCGTCGTGGAGCAGCTGTCGTCGCGGACGCTGCTTGTGACTAGCTGCTGATCTGCTTAAGGAAAGAAGGGCGGATGTTCTTCTACAAGATCCCATCGCCGAACGAGGCGATGGTTGTCTCGGGATCTAGGCGGGGTAGTGACGGGGGCCAATTCCGCATAGTGACCGGGAAGGGCTCCTTCGTCCTGCCGTGGAAGAACAAGGCTCGCTGGCTGTCGCTGGACTTCCGCGAGGCCCTCATCTCCGAGACCTGTGTTACCAAGCTCCGTATCCCACTCACCGTCGAGGCGGTGGCGGTGTTCAAGGTCGGCGACGACAATGCGTCGATCGCCAATGCTGCTCGTCGTTTCCTCGACCAGCAGCAGGGCATGGAACGCCTCACCGCCCAGGTCCTTGCCGGACATCTGCGCTCAATCGTCGGCGGGCTCACCGTCGAAGAGATCATCGGCGACCGCAACCGCGTCGCTCAGGAGGTCAAGGCCGCCTCGACAGACGAGATGGAAAAGCTCGGTCTTGTGATCGACGCCTTCCAGATCCAAGAGATCAAGGACTCCACGGGTTATATCGAGAACCTTGCCGCGCCCCACGCCGCCGCCGTGGCCCGTGACGCCCGCATCGCGGCTGCCCAAGCCGACCAGGCGGCCACCGAGAAGGAGCAGGAGGCCAACGCCTTGAAGGCGGGCTTCGTGCGCGAGGCTGAGATCAAGCAGGCCGGCTACCGGGCCGAAATCGAGCAGGCTCAGGCGGCAGCTAGCCAGGCAGGACCGCTCGCCCAGGCCAAGGCGAGCCAGCAGGTCACCGAGGAGCAGACGAGGCTTGCCGCCTTGCAGGCCGAGAAGCGCGAGAAGGACCTCATCGCCGAGGTCGAGAAGCCTGCCGACGCGGATGCCTACCGTACGATCCGCCTCGCCGAGGCCGACCGCGACGCCATCAAGGCACGGGCCGAGGCGCTCTCTGGCGGCAACCAGAGCCTCATCGCCGCAAACAGGATCGTCGAGCAGCTTCCGGCTCTCGTCGAAGCCGCCGCCAAAGGACTCGCTGGGGCGAACATAGTGCTCGTCAACGGCACTGAAGGGGTCACTGACCTGATCACGAACCTTGTCACCCAGGGCTACTCGATCTACGAAGCCGTCAAGGGAGGTGTTCCCCAAGGTGCCGTGAAGCTCTTCGACCTGCCGACGGGGAACGGGACTGCCCCCGTGGTGGCCAACGACCAGACCGCGCCAGAAACATAGATGTTCGAGCGGTTCACAGACCGGGCCCGGAGGGTGCTCGTCCTCGCTCAGGAAGAGGCCCGGCTCTTGAACCACGGCTTCATCGGGACAGAGCACATCTTGCTCGGCTTGATACACGAGGGGGAAGGTGTCGCTGCCCAGGTCCTCGAGGACCTGGGGCTCTCCCTCGAAGCAGCGCGCGAGAAAGTGGAAGAGACCGTCGGACCGGTCGGTTCCGGGCAAACGGGCTCTCCCCCCTTCACGCCACGGGCGAAAAAGGTGCTCGAGCTATCCCTTCGCGAGGCGTTGCAGCTCGGCCACAACCACATCGGCACCGAGCACATCCTCCTCGGGCTCATGCGCGAGGGGGAAGGCGTCGCCGTCCAGGTCCTCTTGAGCTTCGGGGCGGACCAGCTCACGGTACGCAAGAAGGTGTTCGAGCTGATAGGCGGCTCGACAGAGCTTGAGGAGATGAGCGAACCGATTGGCGGCGCCGGTCTCGTCAAGCGACGCGGTGCGAGGGTCGCGCCGGTGCCGGTCGGCAGGGAATGGTTCGCTCAGGTTGTCCGGGCGGGACGCCGTCCCGAGGACTATGCAGGCGCCTACGGGGAGCTGGCCGAGCTGGCTTCGGCCCTGGGCTTGCGTCTTGAGGACGTCCCCTCCGATGAGGTCACTTGCGTCTCGATCGAGACCTCCGAGGGGCCGGGCTTCCTGGTGAGCGTCAAGCACCGTCTCGACGAGGAGCTGCCGAGCGGGCCGCCTGCTATCTGACGGCGGGGTTATCGGCCGGGCGGGGGGCGATCTCGACTGGGGCGCCGAAGGCGGCGCGGTGGCTCGCCCGACGCAACGCAGCGAGCACGGGACGTCCGGCAAGCAGGATCAGCCCGGCGTTGAGCGCGGCTCGAGGTAGGTCGAAGCCGAACGACGTCGAGGCGTGGAAGAGAAGGAACCGCACGAGATTATGCGCCACGCTCGCCCCGGGCTGAAATGAAAGTGTCGAGCTGGTGCCGGTGCCGAAGGGCCAGAACCACAGGTCCATCAACACCCCGTAGGCGAGGCAGGCGACGACGGCGTACCCGGCCAGAACGACGAGCTCGCGGCGGCCGCGCAGATGCGGCAGGCAGCCGGCGCCGTAGCCCATCCAGGCCGCCGCCATCATCTGGAATGGCAGCCATGGCCCGACGCCACCGGTCACGAGGGCCGACGCGAACAGGGTGAGAGCCCCTAGCAGGAAGCCGAAATGCCGCCCGAACACATAACCGGCCGGGAAGAGCAAGAAGAAGACAGGCTCGAAGCCGGCAGCGCCACCGGAAGGAAGGCGGAGGGCGGCACCGCAGGCGCCCAGCACGCCGAGCATGGCGACGCCCTTGGCGTCCACTCCCCCGGAGCTGAACTCACCGAGGACGGCCACGAGCAGGAGCGGCAGGAGCACTGCCACGATCCAGGGCGCGTCGCCGGCATGGGCCTGATTGAGTGAGGCCCGGGCAGGGACGAATAGCGGCCAGAGGAACGAGACGGCACCGAGGAGGGACGCGACACCAATGGCGAGGCCCCCGAAAAGGTCGAGGGCGATAGGACGCCCGGCGCGCGACCTGTTCATCGGGCGTCCCCGGCCTTCGGCGAGGCGGCCAAGGCGCCAGCAACCTCTTCGACGGTGAGCCACTGCTCCGGAGAAAGGATGCGGGACACTTGGGAGGCCAGACCTGCGGAATGGCAGACGACAGAACGCGCTGGCCCGTCGGTGATGACCTCGCCGTCAGCGAGCACGACGACTCGGTCGGCGACCTCTGCGACGAGCTCCACGTCGTGGGTGGCGACAACGACGCAGTGACCAGCGCGACGCGAGTTCGCGGAGCCTCTTGGAGAGCCGCTCCTTGGCGCGATAGTCGAGTCCACGAGTCGGCTCGTCCAAAAGGAGCAACGGGGGCTCGGGGGCCAAGACGAGGGCGAGCGCCAACGCCAGTCGTTGACCCTCGGAGAGGTCCTTGGGATGCGCGGCGTCCGATATGCCAGCGACAAGCGATTCGAGTACCCGGCGCGTCGTGCCGGGAGCGAGCCCGGCGTCATGGTCGCCGTCGTAGCACTCGGCGGCCACCGTCTCGGCGCACAGGAGCGCCCCGGGGTCCTGGGGAACGAGGCCTACAAGGCGTATCGCCTCACGGGCGGACAGGCTCGCAGGAGACCTGCCAAGCACCTGCACCGAGCCGCTCTGGGGCCGTCTCAGGCCTACGAGGTGGTAAAGCAGAGTCGACTTGCCCGCTCCATTTCGCCCCATGAGGGCCACGACCTCACCTTGGTGGAGATCGAGACCTACCTCAGCGAGCGCCGGTATCGGCCCATAGGCGGCCGTGAGCCCCTTCACCTGTGCGAGGCGGTCACCGCGTGCTGGTGGCGAAGGGGGAGTCCAGTTCAGCTGCAAGCGTCGGCGCAGCTCGGGGGCATGGCGTCGAGCATCTCGCACCGAGAGGGGTACGGGTGTCCATCCTGCTAGGCGGGCGAGGCGAACGACGGGCGGCGCGAGGTCCGAAGTGGCAAAGATCGTCGCCGGTGGGCCGCTGCATACCTGGCCGACGGCCGTGCCGAGGTCGACGACGACGTCGGCGAACTGGGCTATGCGCTCGAGGCGGTGCTCGGCAACGAGGATCGTTGTGCCCTGGTCGTGCACGAGCCGTGACAGTGACGCCAGCACCTCCTCGGCAGAGACCGGGTCGAGCGAGGATGTTGGCTCGTCGAGTACAAGCGCTCGGGGCGCGGCTGTAAAGGCCGCACCGATGGCAACCCGCTGGCGCTGTCCACCAGACAGAGTCGTGATGGCGCGTTGGCGCAAAGCGTGCAGGTTCAAGGCATCAAGGACGTCCTCCACACGACGGCGCATCGTCGCGGCATCAACGGCCAGGTTCTCCATGGCATAGGCGAGCTCGTCCTCGACGGTGTCGGCAACAAAGCTGGCATCGGCGTCTTGTCCCACATAGCCGACGGCGTCGGCGAGGTCGCGGGGCCGGAAGCGCTCGGTGCTCCGGCCGTCGACAGCCACGGTGCCGTTCAGACGTCCCCCGGAAAAATGCGGGACGAGGCCGTTCACGCAGCGAAGGAGGGTGGATTTACCAGCCCCTGTAGCGCCGATAACGAGGGCGAAGTGACCCTCTTCTACGGTCAGGCTGACGTTGTCCAAGACGGGACGGAGTGCTCCCGGGTAGGTGACCGTGACGCGGTCGAAGGTGATCATGTCACTGCTTCTTGCAGCCGGGTCCGGGCCCCGACGGGCGTCGGGGCAATGACCGAGGGCAGGGCCGCGACAAGGATGCCCACCAGGGCGCTCAGCGGCACTGCCGGCAGACTGAGTGGGTAGAGGGGCTGGGTGAGCGAGCTCGGGTCGCCCGCTCCGGCGGCAAGCATCCCGCCGAGAGCCACCAAGGCCGAGCAGACGACGAGCCACTCTGCCGCGAGCCAGTGGTCGGGCCGGTAGCGGGTGCGTGATCCGTGGGACGCTGCTGCCATGCCGCCGACAACGAGTGCACCGCCGAAACCGATGACCGCGAGCCCGACGCTCGAAGGTGAGCTCGAGTAGAGCACCTCGAATAGGCCGATGCCGAGTCCGAGCAGGCCCCCGAGGGTCGCCGCAGCTGTCAACTGCCGGCGTCGAGAGGAGAGGGAACGACGTCCAAAGCCGCGGGCGTCCATCGATGCCGCCAGATCAACGGAGCGCTCGAGTGCCCCGTCGAGGACGGGGACGGCAAGGCCCCGCCATCCTCTTAGCCCGCTGGTCGCCCGGCCGCGCAACCGCCGGGCGTCGCAGACCCGGGTGATTGAAAGGACGACCTGAGGCGTAAACGAGATGGCTACCGTCACAGCGACAGCCACCTCGTAGAGGCCAGCCGGCACGCACCGCAGGAGCCGGAACGAGCTTGCCAGGGAATTGGCCGCCCCGAAGCACGCGAGGATGACGGCTATCTGGGCGCCTTGGCAGATTGCTCCGATGGCAGCCTGGGCCGTGACCTGGCCCCCTATCGTCACGCCCGCGGCCCAGTGAGGGAGGGGGAGAGAGGGCAGTGTGAACAGCGTGTCGCCAGGCACGCGGTCGCCGAAAAGGATCTGGACGACAAAACGCACGAGGATGACAAAGCCTCCGAGGCGGAGGAGTGCCCCGAACGAGCGCGCCCAAGGGCTGTCTCCTCGCCGTGTTGCCACGACCCACGCGACCACCGCGAGGAGGAGGCCCAAGAGGAGCAGATTGGTCGTCCGGCTGGCCGTTACGGCCAGCGCCCCGGCCCAGCACCACCACGCCATCGGGTGCAGGGCCTGCAGGCGGGGACGAAGCATTTAGCTGATGCGACCGTGCGCACGCCGGACGCGCAACAGCGCGGCCGCCCCGATGAGCAATATGAGACCGAGACAGATGCCGAACAGGGCCGTCTTTGTGGCTGAGTCTGAGTCCGCCACATGGACGGGACCGGCTCTGTCGCCACTCGACGCTTGAACGACCGCTTGCTTCTGGCTCGTGGTTGACTCGAGCGCGGCGGCCGTCGAGGGTGCGCGGGGAGGTGGATCAGCGGGCGAGGCGCTGCCGTCGGGCTCGAAGCGCCAGCCCTCGACGTCACCTCTAGAGACCGTCCACTCGCCGGGGCCGTCGTTCGCGTAAAGCCAACGGGCTCCGCCGTGCCAGTAGGCCCAGTAGCTGTAGTGGCCTCCGGACTCGGTGCCACACCCGGCAGTCGGGTAACCGTCGATTGCACAAAGAAGACCTGAGTCGGCGTATCGGGGCGTCGGGTAGCCGATGAGGCGCGCCTGCGACTGGAGCACGTCGGCTCCGGTAGCACCGGCACGCGCCAGAACGCAGCTGACGAGCAACTTACCGGCAGGTCCGCCGAAGTCCACGACGACCGGCACGATGATGTCACCTTTCGGGATCCTTGTAGGCACGCCGCAGCGTTGCCACTTTGTCCTGCGTCCGGCCGCGCTGGTGGCCGCGGCGGGGCTCGCGCTACTCGTTGCCCCGCCCAGTACCACCGCGAGCAGAGCGACTGCCGCGACCGCTACGACTGCGGCCGGTCTCGGCTCAGGGCGCACCGCAGCCGAGTCGTGGCTCAGCGACCGACAGCTTGCGCGGAGCGATCGGGAAGGGGTCTCCTGCCGCGGCGGGGACTGCCTGCAGGGTCGCCAACTGGCTCGGTGAACCGAAGTAGGAGTACTCGCCGCGCTCGCTCACGGGAGCCTTGCACCCGTACTGGAAGCGCTCGAGCGCCTCTTGCGGGGTGGTACCACCCTTTACGAACTGGGGAGCGTCGATGACATGAAGGGCGGTCAGCGCCTGGATCACATATGCGGTGGAGTCGGGGTCACCGGACTGGCCTTCGCCGGCTACGCCGTAGACGCCGAAGGAGCCGTTGGCCTCCTGGGAAGCCTGGAAGAACGTGACCGGGCTATGGGCGAAATGACCAGCCGTAGCGATGGTTGCCATGACGGCCAAGGCTGTCGTATTGGTGTCAGGGCTCGAGTAGTTCTTCGGGTTGGGGGTGGCACACGGGGTGCTTTTCGTCGTCCGGCTGTACTCCCAGCCTCCGTCTGTGCACTGCAGGGATGCCAGGTAGGTCTCTCCGAGGCGGGCTTGCTTACCGAGGTTCTTGGTTGCCGCTAGGGCGAGGAGGGCAAGCGACTGGTCGAAGGCGTCCACCTCTGGTCCGATTCCGAAAGCACCGGCCAGGGCACCCGTCGGCTGCTCTGTCGCCTCGAGCCTGGCGACAAGATTGTTCGCATGGCTGTTGCCGCCGAAGTGAGCGGGGTCGGCGCCTGCGGCGGCGGCGGCGAGGATCAAGAGTCCCAGCCTCCCCGGGCTGTCAACGCCCTTGGAGGAGACGTAGCTGGCGTAATTGTGCTCGAGCCAACCTGTGGCTGCCTTCACCTGGTTGGCGCCGACACCGGCGGCAACCAGGGCAAGGACGGCGTTAGCGGTGTCACCGGCGCTTGCCTGGTGGGATTCGGCGTCGACGATTGCGCCCGTCGGGCTCATATCACGGGCTATCCAACCTGCTCCGGCAGCCGCGGCGTCGGACGCCACCGGCGTTAGAGAGACCGAGTTGGCAGCATCAGCTGCGCCGATCGGCACGCCGGCAGTCAAGCAGACAAGGACGGCCACAAGACAGGCCCGGGCCGCCCGAACGACGGAACTTGGCATGAAGGTCCTCTCCCGGCTACTGGATCCCGGGGAGGCGGAGGACCGCTGCGTACCGGTTCCCAGTCCCCGTGTTCCTCGACGGTTAGTAGGACTCACTGCCGACAGGTTTCCCGGCTTGCGAGGAACACCTCGCCTACGGTTGCGGGCCAGCGCCGGACTTTCACCGGACTTCCCCTGTTTGGCAGCACGACGGCCGAGGCCGTCAAATCGAGGGTAGCAGAGTCGCCGCTGTCCTTACTCGCCGAGACCTCCCGGCCTGGATCGAGCTAGCTAGGGCGGGTGCGCGGGAACCCAGCGTGGCCGATCCCAGCAGCTCGTCAGATCGTCGGAGGCTTCGGCCGAGGAGTAGGCGGAATGACCCGGCGAGTCGCGGCGCTTGAGAAGTGACCGCCAAGCCGTATCGCTCACAGGTGAAAGCGGGCACACAAGGGGCTGTGATGGCATGCGACCCGCAGTCGTCGTTGACCCCGGACCGTGCGCGCCGGTCAGCGACGCCGCGGAATAGACGGGGAGCGTCACACGAAGGGGACGCTCGAATGCGGCCTCGGTCGGAGGACTACGCGTGAACAAGAGGATCATCGGATTCTGACGGGGTCGCGCTCTCAACGCACCACGATCGATCCGAGCACGCGCCAGTTCGGCCTGCCGGCGTAGAGAAGTGCCCGGATCCGGTAATTCGCGAAGTTCCTGAACCCGAAGCCGATCCGTTTGATCCTCTTGATCAGGTTGTTGAGCGCTTCGGTGGGTCCGTTCGTGACGCGGGCCTTGTGCCAGTTGCAGATCTTCTCGAACCAGCGCTCGATGGTCCTGCCGAGGCGCTGGAGCTCGGGCGGCATCGCGGTTCTCACGCAGTGGCGCCGGAGGTCATCTAAGAGCGCCGTTGCCTCGTTCGGGTCGTCGGTCCGGTAGAAGTCGCGAAGGCGCTCCTTTACCCGGTAGGCGATCGCCACCTCGGCGCCCGGGTCACCGAGCTCGAGGAGTGAGCGAAGACGCTCCGCTGCTTGCTCACCGAGGCGTTCCTCGCCGACTAGCAGCAGGTGCCGGGCGCGATAGAGGGGGTTCTTCCCCTTGTTCTGCCGGCCGCCGAGCTCGTGCTGGACGCGCCGGCGGACGCTATCGAGCGCCCGGTTGGCAAGGGCGATGACGTGGAAGGGGTCGACCACCTGGTCCGCCTTCGGCAACACGACCGAGTAGACCGCCGCGTAGGCGCTCGACATGTCGAGGGCGCCCCATCGGATGCGTTCCTTCCAGCCCTTGGGCTGTTTGTCGAGCCAGCGCGCCACCTCCACGAAGTCGCGCGAGGGCAGGATCTCGATGATCTGGTGGTGCTCGACGTCCGCGACGGTCGTCGCGTAGTCCGTGTGCCCCTTCCTCTCAAGCCGGACGAAGGAGGTCTCGTCGAGGCCGATGGCGCTCGTGTTGTTCATGCGTCTGCGGTCGGCCAAAAGGAGCGCCTCGCCGTAGGTGTGCACGGCGTCGTTCACGGTGTGCCAGTCGCAGTCGAGCTCACCGGCGACCTCAAGGACCGTGCGCCCCATGCCGACCTGGACGGTCGCCCACTTGGCGGCCCACGTAGTGAGCAGGCAGTTCTTGGCGGCAATCCGGTGGTCTGCGAGCACGAAGCTCCGGCGTGGGCAGTGATCTGCGACACAGACCATCCGATGCTTCTTCCAGGCGAGGCGCATCGGGGTGCCGTAGACGGGCAGGTCTACGTAGCGGACGATCGGGCGCTCTTTCACCTGGGCGCGATGACCGCAGCTCGGACAGCGCACGTCAGAGACGACCTGCTCGATCATGAGCTCGACGTCACGACCGCGGCGTTCGTACGCGAGGACGCGGACGTCCTTCAGACCAACGAGGGCCTGGAGGATCTCACTAGGGTTGACGAGGACGAAGGTGCTTCGGTTTTGTTGGCTCACACCTCAAGCCTGAAGCGCCTTCGCCCAATTCTGGGGGACCCTGGGACGCGGAGCTCCCCGCTGAGATCCGAAGATCCGAACAAGCCTCCGAACTGGCACTTCGTGCGCCCCCTGGGACTCGAACCCAGAACCTGCGGATTAAGAGTCCGTTGCTCTGCCAAATTGAGCTAGAGGCGCGCTCGGCCCGAGAGCCTAGTCGAACTCGCGGGCAGGGGCCCACCGAAAGGGTGACCGAGGGGACTTGAACCCCCGACCTCCAGGGCCACAACCTGGCGCTCTAACCAACTGAGCTACGGCCACCACGACCTAGGGGCACAGCCCCTGGTACCCCTCAAGCATGACACAGCCGGCGCAAAGAGCCACATCCGTCGTTCATAGCCGCTGGTCGAGCTCGCAGATGCAGAACTCGTTGCCCTCGGGGTCCGCCATTACCTGCCAGGTGCCACCTTCGCTGCCGGTCACGGCTCCCAAACGGGTGGCTCCGAGGGAGAGGAGCCGTTCGACCGTCTCTTCCTGCTCGGCCGTGTAAAGGTCGAGGTGAAGGCGGTTTTTTACTGTCTTCGGCTCGGGGACGCGCTGTAGGTAGACGACCGGCATTCCTGGATCGGGTGGCACGAGGTCTAGGTAGGTTCCATCCCGGTCCATGTCGCCGATTGCGTACCCAAGTGCCTCCGCCCAGAAGGGCGCTAGCACTTCGGGTGCGACGGTGTCGATCCCGATCTCGACTCGCGGTGCCACACCGCCTCCTTCCCGCGCTCAAGTCCACGCCGGCTCGGCGTTTGTCGCGGTCGCTTCCACGCACCTCCACAAGGATGGGTGCCGACATCACCTACGCTTGCAGCCGTCACCGGTCTCAATCAAGGCCCCCGTAGCTCAGCGGATAGAGCGACTGCCTTCTAAGCAGACGGTCGGAGGTTCGAGTCCTCCCGGGGGCGCTACCAGGGCGAGCGGTTCTAACTTTGGGGGCTCTTCCGGTATTTGCGGGGTGAGCCGCTCTGTCCTGGTCACCTGACCACGATCGAGTCGAGGACTCTGAAGTTGGGCCTGCCGGCATAGAGCAACGCCCGGATGCGGAAGTTCTCGAAGTTCGTGAAGCCGAAGGCGACCCGCTTGACTCTCTTCAAGAGGTTGTTCATGCCTTCGGTGGGGCCGTTGGACACCCGCGCCTCGTGCCAGGCAACGATGGGCTCGAACCAGTTGGAAAGAGTGTGCGCGAGGCGTCTCACCTCAAAGGGCGAAGAGCGCCTGGAGCCGAGGTCGATCACGTCCCGGAGGAGATCGGCGGCCTGCTCTGCGTCGTCTGTCTCATAAAAGCGCGCCACGGCCTCTTTCAAGCTGTAGGCGAAGGCAACCTCTCCTTCTGGGTCTCCGAGCGCCAAGAGACCCTCGAGGCGCGAGGAGAGCTCGGGATCGCCTGCGGTGTCTTTGATCACGAGGAGCTTGCGGGCCTTGTAGAGGGGATCGCCACTGCGTCCCCTATGACCGAGGCGCTGCTGTTGCACACGGCGGCGGACCTCGTCGACAGCGGCGATGGCATGTCGCATGACGTGGAAGCGGTCGATGACCCGAGTCGCCTTCGGGGTCACGACCTTGAACACGGCGTTGTAGGTCCGCGACATGTCCAAACAGCCGTAGTCGAGGTTGTCTTTCACGTGATGGGGCTGGCGATACAGCCAGCCCGCCACCTCGGCGAACTCGCGGGTTGGGAGAACCTCGATGAGCTGGTGGTTGACGACGTCACAGACCGTCGTCGCCCATGACTTGTGCTTGTAGGGCCCCTGGCGGACAAACAGCGCCTCGTCGAGGCCGATGGCCGTCGTCTCTTTCAAGCGCTTGGTGTCGGCCTCTAAGAGCGCTTGGCCGTAGATGCGCACGGCGGCGTTGACGACGTCCCAGCTGCAACAGAGCTCCCGGGCAAGGTGTGAGACGGTCTGGCCCGCGCCGATCTGTCTTGTGACCCACTTGGCCGCCCGGGTCGTGAGCATGCAGCCCTTGGCGGCGATCCTGTGGTCAAAAAGAGTGAAGGACCTCTCGGCACATTGGCGCCTCGGGCATCTGAGCCGGTGCTTCTTCCAGCGCAGCGTGATCGGCACACCTCCGAAGGGCAGGTCGACATAAGAGACGACCGGGCGGTCCTTCACCCAGGCCCGGCTGCCACATCTCGGGCACAAAAGCGCTGGGGCCTGCTGCTCGATGGTGATCTCGCCCACGGGTCCCCGCCACGCGTAAGACAGGACGCGGACCTCTTTCAGGCCGACGAGATGTTGGACGATCTCGGTAGGATCGGTGAACACAGAGGCGCGGAGGATCTTTTTTCTCACAAATCAAGACTGAAGCGCCTCTGTGCCTAAACGGCGGATTTCCGTCGGCCGCGACGCTCCCGCTCACACCGCGGTCAGTACAGGCCCTTGGTCACACCCCGCGAAAATCGGAAGTGCCACTTTGGGGTCAGTGCTAGGCGAATGAGAAACGGTCGCGTTTTCGAAAGTTCCTGTACCACACTTGTACGGTGGTTGAGCAAAGAAGAGGCGAAGGGAATGCCGTGACAGTGAAGAGTGATCGCATCGAGGCGAGACTGCTGGCTGAGCAGCTGGCGGCCATAGACCGCGCCGCGGCGATCGAGGGCGTCTCCCGGTCCGCCTTTGTTGTGACGGCCGCCGTCGAGAGGGCCGAGAGAGTCATCTCCGCAGAGAGCATCACTCGGGTTCCTGCCTCCTTCTTCGACGATCTGGTTGCCGCACTCGACCAACCGACGTCCACGCCGAGACTTGCCCGTGCAGCTAAGCGCGCCCGGCTGGCGTCTCGGATCGCTCGGACGTGACCTGGACAGTCGAAGCCCTTAACGACGGTCACAAACTCGACGGGTTCGATTGCGGAAACGACGACATCACTGCTTGGTTGCGACATCATGCTCATCATGCGGTCAGGCAGGGAACGCGCACGTACGTGGCGGTCGGCAGCGAAAACAGTGTTGTCGGATATTTCTCGCTCGCGGCGCACTTGATCGAAAGGAATGACGTCACTCGGTCACTCGGGCGAGGGGCGCCGCGTCAGATCCCAGCGATCCTGCTAGCCAAGCTGGCAATCGACCGGCGTACTCAGGGTCGGGGCTTCGGGAGCGAGCTACTTATCGTGGCGCTTACGACGATCATCGAAGCCGCGAGAGCTGCCGGCGGAAAGCTGGTCGTTGTTGACGCGATCGACGAGGCAGCCGCGGAGTTCTACAAGCGACACGACTTCATACCGGTTCCGCACAATCAACTCCGACTCGTACAAAAGCTAACCACGATTGCGGCCGTCCTCGGGGTGCCTTGGCCTTGAGGGGAAGAACGGCTTCTCTTGCTTGAGGATCTGCGACGGTTCGAGGCTCTTTGCGCGCAGCGGAAAGACCCGACCACTGTTTCGGTGGCGGCGGTGACTGGTCGGACTGTGGTCCTAGTCGCGCGGGTGGGGACCAGAGCTCCGCTTTCGCCACACTGCGTGGAGGTTTTACGGAGTCCACCGTTCGACACTAGTCCTGAGCAGGAAAAACGTCCGGCGTCGAGGCCGGACGTTATCGCGATCTCCCCGGAGAGCTTTCCAATGCCGATCACGGCCGGGACGAGTTTTGCCGCAGGCGCAGCGCCCTCGGCGCCTTCAGAGGCAGCGTCACGCACACCATCTAACTGAGCCAGTTTCGTTCGTCGACAACCTGCGAAAGCCAGGCTCAGCACAGCGTTGGGCCGTCAATAGCTTCTAAGCAGACGGTCCGAGGTTCGAGTCCTCCCGGGGGCGCTACGAGCTAGCTGCGTGTGCGATTCTGACACTCTCGAGACGAGAGCCCGGCGCTATAACTAGACGCGAAGAGCGGACCGACGGACTCGGGCATCGCTCAGGTGCTTGAGCGATGTTCCGGCGTTGGCGTTACGGGTAGGGGGCCCACCGTAACGATGCAGCAGCAGCGAGGAGGACGAGCAGCGCACCGAGGAACGCGAAGACCCATGTGATCTCGCGCCGCTCCTTCTGGACGCCGATCTCCTTCGGCAAGCTGGCGAACACCTTGGCGAGCTGCGACCCGTTCCGGGCGCTGTAGCTCACGCCACCGGTGAGCTGGGAGACCTGACGAAGAGGTGGCAGATCGGCCACGAGTGGGTTGGGCATACCGGGACCAAATCGGAAACTCCGACCGTATGTGCCACCGCTGAACCCGCCCGCCAGCTCGCCGGCCATCTGCTGTGGAGTGCACGCAAGCGGGCCCGGATGCGTTGTCCCGAAGCCGATCGTGTAGACACGGACCCTTCGGGCGACTGCGAAGGGAACGGCCTGGAAGGGCGTGATCCCGCGGTTGTTGGCACCGTCCGTCAAAAGGACGATGACATCGGGCACATAGCCGCCCTTGCCGGGTTTGGTCGTCGCGCCCGGCGTGCCGTCTCCGGTACTGCTGGAGCCCGGTTCCAGGGGATTGTCCGCGATATCACTAGCGACGGGCTTTACCTCGGGGTCGACTTCGGCGATGGCCTCGAGTGCCTCCAGGATTGCGGAGCCGATCGCAGTGCCCGGACCGACGCTCAAGTTCTCGATGGCCTGGTCCAACCCGGTGCGCGCGGTGGTCGGCCCCACGGCGATCTCGGCAAAGCCGTTGAATACGACCAGCCCCGCCAGCGTCGTCCTGGGGAGTGAGTCGACGAACTTGCGGGCGGCCATCTCCGCGGCCGTGATGCGATTGGGCGCCACATCTGTCGAGCACATTGATCCGGACTCGTCGAGCGCGAGAACGACCGTAGAGTGCCCGAAGGGCACGTCCGAAGTGATCTCGGGCCGGGCGGCCGCTACTGCCAACAATGCGAGGCTGAGGAATAGCAGGGCGGCCGGGAGGTGGCGGCGCCACCGCAAGGGGCGGGCGAGTGCGGAGCGCAACAACGCGACGCTCGAATAGGCGACCGATTTCGATCGGCGGCGACGCATCGCCAGGAGATAGACCCCGAGAAGCACCGGAACGACGAGCGCGACCAGCAGCGCCAGTGGCCAAATGAAGGTCATGTCACACCACCCGTCCGAACCAGAGCAAGGAGATGGCAGCGCTGATGGCAAGCAGGAGGCCTGCGGCCGCGGCAAACAAGGCTGTGATCTCGGTGTGATGGCTTACGAGCGCAAAGTGCAGTCGTATCGTCCGGGAGACGGCGCTCGCGGGCGAGCCGTCGCCGATCTGGTGGTACGAGCCATTCGTGACCCTCGCCACGTTCTCGAGCGTTTGGGCGTCGAGGGCTGTGGCGATGGTGAATCCGTCGATCTGCACGGTCGTGCCGACCACGGTGCCGACGCCGACGGTCTGGATGCGGACACCCGCGGTTGAGGCTAACCGTGCCATCGTCACGGGATCTGTCCCGCTCGTCTCCTCGCCATCTGAGATCAGCACGATTGTCGCCCCTCCGTAGTAGCCGAGGTCGATCTCGCCCGAGTCGTCGTTGGCGAGCTTGGCAAGGTTGACGCGCAGGGTCCTGCCAGCGATGGCGTCGAGTGCCGTGAGGATGCCGGCTCCTATCGAGGTGCTGCCTCCGAGGGAGAGGTGGTCGATCGCCCGCAGCACTTCGGCGTGGTTTGAGGTGGGAGGCTGCGTGATCACGCCGCCGTCGCCGAAACCCACGACGCCGATATGGACACCCGACGGCTGCTGGCGAACAAAGTCGCTGGCCACCGCTTTTGCCACTCCGATGCGGGACGGCTGGACGTCGGTGGCTGCCATGCTGTTCGAAACGTCGAGTGCTACGACCACCGTTGCCGTACGCTGCGGCGTCTTGATGGTGGCGATCGGGCGAGCGCAGGCGAGCACCAACAAGACAAGCGCGACTACGAGAACGGCGAACGGGAGATGCTCTCGCAGCCTCCGCCGGACCGGATCGAGCACGACGAAGCCGTCCGCGGCAAGGCTGGCCACACGTCGCCGCCGCCTCCTCTTCGAGGAGGCGTAGCCCGCGACGACGGCAGGAATCAGCAGAAGCCCCAGCAGCATCACGGGCGACATGAAGGTCATCTGCGCGGACCCCGGCCGGAGCTGGCGATGCGCACCAGAGCGCTGAGGAGATCCTCCTCGGTGGAAAGAGCGTGGAGTCGCACCCGGGCTCGGGCAACACCGTGGCGGATGGTGTCGTCCCGCGATCGCCCGACCTCGAGGAGGCGGCGGCGTATTTTGGGATCGCTCGAGTCGACTAGCAGTTGCTCCCCCGATTCCGCGTCCTGCACGTACAACAGGCCCGCGTCAGGGAGCTCGTACTCCCGCGGGTCAAACACCCGGACGGCGACAACCTCGTGCCGCTCTGTGAGTCGGCACAACGGTCGTTCCCATCCGGGTTGGCTGATGAAGTCCGAGATCAGCACGACGAGCGATCGGCGGCGCACGAGTCGCGCCGCTGTCTCAAGAAGCTTGCCGAGGTCGGTCAGCGGGCCGCCACCGATTGGCCTGAGAAGTTCCCGCACGATCGCCAACACCTGATTTCGGCCTTGGCGCGGCGGGATGGTCCACTCATGCATGCCGTCGGAGATCACGGCTCCGACGCGATTGCCTCCCCGTACAAAGAGTTGGCAGATCGCCGCGGCCAACTCGGAGAGCACCTGCTCCTTCGTTCGTTCGACGGTTCCGAAGGCCATCGACCTGGAGCGGTCGAGAAGCAGCCAGGCCGTGACCTCGCGGTCCTCCATGAAGTCGCGAACGAACAGTTCATCCATGCGTGCCGTAACGTTCCAGTCAATGTGGCGGACGTCGTCGCCCCACTGGTAGTCGCGCAGGTCGAGGAAGTCGGTGCCACTACCGCGAAGCAGCGTGTGGAACTCGCCTTGGAGCAGGCCCTCGAGGCGCCTCACCACCTTCCACTCGATGCGGCGTAGGACTCGTTCGGGCGCGAGCAGCGGGGCGGTTTCCATATGCGCGCCGATGCCTAGCCGTCCTAGTCGCGCAGCACGACGTCAGGAAGCGGGACGCTTTGCAGTACGGCGTCGACGATGTGCTGCACGCTTACGTCGTCGCTGAGGGCCTCGTAGGAAAGGACCATCCGATGGCGCAACACGTCGGGAGCGATGGCTTGCACGTCCTCAGGGAGCACGTAACGGCGGCCGCGCACGAGCGCGAGGGCTTGTGCCGCGGTGATCATGTAGATCGAGGCACGTGGGCTCACACCGTACGACACGTAGCGCGCGAGGTTCTCCAGGCCGATAGATGACGGCTTCCGCGTGGCTGTAGCCACCCGGACGGCGTAGTCGATGAGGGCCGGATCGACGAACACCGTGTGAACCGCCTTCTGGATCTCTCGGAGCTGCTCGACCTGCATCACCTCGTGCACCTTCTCGAGCCCGGCGACCATCCGCTCGACGATGACGAACTCCTCGGTGGCGGTTGGGTAGTCGACGAGCACCTTGAACATGAACCGGTCGACCTGGGCCTCGGGGAGGGGATAGGTCCCGTCCGACTCGATCGGATTCTGGGTCGCCATGACGAGGAACGGGTCGGGCAGGGCGTGGGTTTGCCTGCCGATCGTCACCTGGCGCTCTTGCATCGCCTCCAACAACGCGCTTTGCACCTTGGCCGGCGCCCGGTTGATCTCGTCCGCCAGAACGAGGTTGGCGAAAATAGGGCCGAGCGAAACCTCGAATTCGCCGAGCTTCTGGTTGTAGATCCTCGTGCCGACGATGTCGGCCGGTACGAGGTCGGGCGTAAACTGGATGCGTTGGAACTCGACGCCGAGCGCGTCGGCGAACGTCTTCACCGCGAGTGTCTTGGCGAGACCGGGCACGCCCTCCACGAGAAGGTGACCCCCTGCGACGAGGGCTACGACCATCTTTTCGAGAAGGTCGTCCTGGCCCACGATGACCCTCTTGACGTGGTACAGCAGCGCCTCGAACTTGGCCTCCGGGCCGTCCGGGCCGGAGTTGGAGCCGGCGTTCACTTCGACGGGGCCCCGGCGGTCTGGCCAGCTGTGGCGATTGGCACGGCGAATCCTATGCCGGCAAAGGAATTGGCGCCCGCGGGGTTGGCGAGGCCGGTGACTATCCCCACGACCTCGCCCTTGGCGTTGAGCAGCGGGCCCCCGGAGCTGCCTGGGTTCACAGCTGCGTCGAACTGGATCAGTCCCGTCGTCCGCCGCCCGGGCGCCAGCTCGAAGGAGCGGTCGAGCCCCGAGACGACTCCCGCCGACAGCGAGCCGAGCAGGCCCAGGGGATTGCCAACGACGAATATCTGGTCTCCGACCTGGGGGCTGCCGCCGAGCACCTCAGGTGCCATGACTGTCGGCAGCCGACTTGGTCTCAACACTGCGATGTCGTCGCCTGTGTCGGTCGCCAGCACGGACACGAACGCGAGGGTGCCGTCGGCGAAAGAGACCTTGATTGAAGACGCGCCCTGGACGACGTGAAGTGCCGTGAGGATGTCGCCGCTCTTGTCGACAATGATCCCGGTGCCGAGTTCGTCGCTGCCGGGCGCGCGGAGGTGCATCGACTGGATTGTGACGATCCCGTATTCGACTGCTTTGTACACGCTGCCTGCGACGCTCAAGGGGGACTGCAGCTGCGAGATCGCCGTGCTCACCTTCTGATTGACCATGCGATTGACCTGCTTCGCGGTTAGTGCCGGTCGATCCGAGATGCGCATGTTGGTCACGGTGAGGGCGGCGATGACAACAAGGGCGGCAACAATGGCCGTGGTCACGCCAAGGCGAGATCGAAGGAAGGCCATCATGCGCCGCCAAATCGCAACACGCGGCAATGGCTCATTGATCGCTGGCCGCGGGGTTACAGAGAGCTCAGGGGGAGCGCTCCTATATGTCATCGACTGACGGTACATCGACGCCGCCCCGTCGGGTACTCGCGGCGGAGCACCAGGTATACCCGACGGGGGGCACGGAGAGCCAGTCGTCCACGACTATCCCACGAACATATTCGATGACGATTGGCGATCGGCGTTCCAAGGTGCGGTCTGCGCTCGCGGCTGGGAAGCAGGTCGGGTCCATAAGCACTAAGCACTCCTGAGGGAGCGTCTGACTCTGTCGCTGCGCTCGACTGCCACCTGGGATTTCCTGCACACGCACGTCGCTTAGCGCTCTATGCCTTCTAATCAGACGGTCGAGGTTCGAGTCCTCCCGGGGGTGCTACCCAGGGTGAGCCGTGCTAGGTTGCGCGGCCCACGATCGGTGAGCTTTGTAGTCAGTTCGCGGTTCGGCCCGCGAAGTACGCCTAGCGATCGTCTCAACACTTAACGTGGTCGAGCGACTGCTACTTGTGTGAGCGTCGAGAAAAGTGAGCGGAAACCTTGCGTCTCCGACTCATTGTTGGCTACACATACAGTCCGGGTTCAATAAGCCTTGGGGGGAAAGATGTGGGTGTTCGCGAGGAGCACCGTGGGACAGTCGTGTTTGACGCGCCCTACCACCTCAGTCGGCGGTTCGAGGCGAGGAAAGAGCCACTTCGCTCATGAGCTGACCCCCCGCTTGCGAATCAGCGTGAAGATGTCTTGTCGTGGCACTGCGGGCCGCCAGCACCCTGACACCACCCGTTGCCGGCGTCTAGTGGTGGCCAGGCAAATTGAGTCCCAACCGGACGCCGAATCTGGTACCGGAATAAAGCGCGCTAGGCCTCGTAAGTACTACGTATCCAACGGGGCGGACACGGTGCGAAGCGGGCACCTTTGCCTTCGATGAAGCTCGCGCCGATATCCGGGCATTCCCGGTCGATTCCAGGATTGTTGCGGTTCGCTCTGATAGCAGGGGCTGCGACCCTAATCGTCGTTTGCCTGGTGAGCTCGGGAGGTGCCGCAGCTGCGACCTTCTCGGTCCCTTCGCCGGTAGCTGGCGGATGGCAGCTCAACGGCTCAGCGGTGCTCAATACCGGCGCGTCACCCCCAAACCTGCAACTGACGCCGGCCACGAATAACGAGGCCGGCTCAGCCTTCTACCCGACCGCCATACCGGGGGTGGGAATTAGCGCTGCCTTCGATGTCTTCATTGGCTCTGGAGACGGGGCAGACGGGCTCACCTTCACCTTGGCGAATGCAAGTGACACTCAACCGACAGCTCTCGGTGTCAGCGGCGGCGGTGAGGGTTTCTCTGGGATAACTGGGATCGCCGTGTCCCTTGACACCTGGCAGAACAGCGTCAACCCGTCCAACAACTTCATCGGCATCGCTAATGGTCCGGTTTCAGGAGTTGCGGACGAGTTGAACTACGTGACGACCAACACCTCGATTCCCGCCATCCGCAACACCGTGCACACCATTGTGGTGACGACTACCTCGACGGGCATAACGGTGACGATGGATGGCACCCAGGTGCTCACGTACGCAACCACTTTGCCGCCCGATGTGCTTGTCGGCTTCACCGGGGGCACTGGTGGTGTGGACGACATCCACCAGGTCCAGAACGTCACCATCACATCAAACGCGCCATCGCCAGCGCCCACGGTCTCGGCCGTCAGCCCAACCTCAGGACCGAGTACGGGCGGCACCTCGGTGACCGTCACCGGCACCGGTTTCACGGGGGCGAGTGCAGTTCAGTTCGGGACCACCGCGGCGACGTCTTTCACGGTCAACAGTGCGACCTCTATCACCGCAACATCTCCAGCTGGCAGCGGGACGGTCAATGTCACCGTCACCACCCCGGGGGGAACCAGCGCCACGAGTGCGGCTGACCAGTTCAGTTACGCAGCTGCGACCTTCTCGGTCCCTTCGCCGGTAGCTGGCGGATGGCAGCTCAACGGCTCAGCGGTGCTCAATACCGGCGCGTCACCCCCAAACCTGCAACTGACGCCGGCCACGAATAACGAGGCCGGCTCAGCCTTCTACCCGACCGCCATACCGGGGGTGGGAATTAGCGCTGCCTTCGATGTCTTCATTGGCTCTGGAGACGGGGCAGACGGGCTCACCTTCACCTTGGCGAATGCAAGTGACACTCAACCGACAGCTCTCGGTGTCAGCGGCGGCGGTGAGGGTTTCTCTGGGATAACTGGGATCGCCGTGTCCCTTGACACCTGGCAGAACAGCGTCAACCCGTCCAACAACTTCATCGGCATCGCTAATGGTCCGGTTTCAGGAGTTGCGGACGAGTTGAACTACGTGACGACCAACACCTCGATTCCCGCCATCCGCAACACCGTGCACACCATTGTGGTGACGACTACCTCGACGGGCATAACGGTGACGATGGATGGCACCCAGGTGCTCACGTACGCAACCACTTTGCCGCCCGATGTGCTTGTCGGCTTCACCGGGGGCACTGGTGGTGTGGACGACATCCACCAGGTCCAGAACGTCACCATCACATCAAACGCGCCATCGCCAGCGCCCACGGTCTCGGCCGTCAGCCCAACCTCAGGACCGAGTACGGGCGGCACCTCGGTGACCGTCACCGGCACCGGTTTCACGGGGGCGAGTGCAGTTCAGTTCGGGACCACCGCGGCGACGTCTTTCACGGTCAACAGTGCGACCTCTATCACCGCAACATCTCCAGCTGGCAGCGGGACGGTCAATGTCACCGTTACCACCCCGGGGGGAACCAGCGCCACGAGTGTGGCTGACCAGTTCGCCTACGTCGCCGCACCGATAGTCAGCTCCGTGAGCCCCTCTTCTGGGCCGCAGGCAGGCGGCACCTCGGTGACCGTCACCGGCACCGCTTTGACTGGTGCAACCGCGGTGAAGTTCGGGACCACCGCGGCGACGTCTTTCACGGTCAACAGTGCGACCTCTATCACCGCAACATCTCCGGTCGGCAGCGGGACGGTCAATGTCACCGTTACCACCCCGGGGGGAACCAGCGCCACGAGTGCGGCTGACCAGTTCGCCTACGTCGCCGCACCGATAGTCAGCTCCGTGAGCCCCTCTTCTGGGCCGCAGGCAGGCGGCACCTCGGTGACCGTCACCGGCACCGGTTTCACGGGGGCGAGTGCAGTTCAGTTCGGGACCACCGCGGCGACGTCTTTCACGGTCAACAGTGCGACCTCTATCACCGCAACATCTCCGGTCGGCACGGGCACGGTCAATGTCACCGTTACCACCCCGGGGGGAACCAGCGCCACGAGTGTGGCTGACCAGTTCGCCTACGTCGCCGCACCGATAGTCAGCTCCGTGAGCCCCTCTTCTGGGCCGCAGGCAGGCGGCACCTCGGTGACCGTCACCGGCACCGGTTTCACGGGGGCGAGTGCAGTTCAGTTCGGGACCACCGCGGCGACGTCTTTCACGGTCAACAGTGCGACCTCTATCACCGCAACATCTCCGGTCGGCACGGGCACGGTCAATGTCACCGTTACCACCCCGGGGGGAACCAGCGCCACGAGTGCGGCTGACCAGTTCGCCTACGTCGCTTCTTCGGTGCCCGTTGTGACCGGGGTGACCCCAGACTCTGGCCCGAGCGGTTCCCTAGTCGCTATCACCGGCGCCAACTTCACAGGAGCGAGCACAGTCGACTTCGGGGCGGGCAACGCGGCGTCTTTCACGGTCAACAGTGCGACCTCTATCACCGCAACATCTCCGGTCGGCACGGGCACGGTCAATGTCACCGTTACCACCCCGGGGGGAACCAGCGCCACGAGTGCGGCTGACCAGTTCGCCTACGTCGCCGCACCGATAGTCAGCTCCGTGAGCCCCTCTTCTGGGCCGCAGGCAGGCGGCACCTCGGTGACCGTCACCGGCACCGGTTTCACGGGGGCGAGTGCAGTTCAGTTCGGGACCACCGCGGCGACGTCTTTCACGGTCAACAGTGCGACCTCTATCACCGCAACATCTCCAGCTGGCAGCGGGACGGTCAATGTCACCGTTACCACCCCGGGGGGAACCAGCGCCACGAGTGTGGCTGACCAGTTCGCCTACGTCGCCGCACCGATAGTCAGCTCCGTGAGCCCCTCTTCTGGGCCGCAGGCAGGCGGCACCTCGGTGACCGTCACCGGCACCGCTTTGACTGGTGCAACCGCGGTGAAGTTCGGGACCACCGCGGCGACGTCTTTCACGGTCAACAGTGCGACCTCTATCACCGCAACATCTCCGGTCGGCAGCGGGACGGTCAATGTCACCGTTACCACCCCGGGGGGAACCAGCGCCACGAGTGCGGCTGACCAGTTCGCCTACGTCGCCGCACCGATAGTCAGCTCCGTGAGCCCCTCTTCTGGGCCGCAGGCAGGCGGCACCTCGGTGACCGTCACCGGCACCGGTTTCACGGGGGCGAGTGCAGTTCAGTTCGGGACCACCGCGGCGACGTCTTTCACGGTCAACAGTGCGACCTCTATCACCGCAACATCTCCGGTCGGCACGGGCACGGTCAATGTCACCGTTACCACCCCGGGGGGAACCAGCGCCACGAGTGTGGCTGACCAGTTCGCCTACGTCGCCGCACCGATAGTCAGCTCCGTGAGCCCCTCTTCTGGGCCGCAGGCAGGCGGCACCTCGGTGACCGTCACCGGCACCGGTTTCACGGGGGCGAGTGCAGTTCAGTTCGGGACCACCGCGGCGACGTCTTTCACGGTCAACAGTGCGACCTCTATCACCGCAACATCTCCGGTCGGCACGGGCACGGTCAATGTCACCGTTACCACCCCGGGGGGAACCAGCGCCACGAGTGCGGCTGACCAGTTCGCCTACGCGATTGGGTCCTACTCAATCCCCTCACCCGTGGCCGGGGGATGGCAGCTCAACGGCTCAGCGGTTCTCAATACCACCGCGTCGCCGGCCAACTTGGAACTGACGAGTGCCAGCAACTGGCAGGCCGGCTCCGCCCTCGACCCCACACCGGTGCCCGGGGCTGGTATCAGCGCCACTTTCAATGTCTTCATCGGGTCAGGTTCAGGAGCTGACGGGCTCACCTTCACCTTGGCGAATGCAAGTGACACTCAACCAACAGCTCTCGGCGACAACGGCGGCGGCGAGGGTTTCTCTGGGATAACTGGGGTCGCCGTGTCCCTTGACACCTGGCAGAACAGCGTCAACCCGTCCAACAACTTCATCGGCATCGCTAATGGTCCGGTTTCAGGAGTTGCGGACGAGTTGAACTACGTGACGACCAACACCTCGATTCCCGCCATCCGCAACACCGTGCACACCATCGTGGTGACAACCTCTTCGGTGGGCATCACCGTGACGATGGATGGCATGCAGGTGCTCACGTACGCCGCCACTTTGCCGCCTTATGTACTTGTCGGCTTCACCGCAGGCACAGGGGGTTTCAACGACATCCACGAGGTCCAGAACGTCACCATCACGTCGAGCCCGCCACCGCCAGCGCCCGCGGTCTCAGCCGTCAGCCCAGCCTCGGGACCGAGCACGGGCGGCACGTCGGTGACCATCACGGGAAGTGGCTTCACCGGTGCGAGCGCAATCAATTTCGGAACTAGCGCGGCGACGTCTTTCACGGTCAACAGTGCGACCTCTATCACCGCAACATCTCCGGTCGGTTCCCTTAGCACCGTCGACATCACGGTGACGACCCCGGGCGGGACTAGTGCCACGAGTGCGGCCGATCAATACACCTACACGCCACCGCCACGGCCCACGGTCACCGCCGTCAGCCCAACTTCGGGACCAAGCACGGGCGCCGCGACGGTGACCCTTACGGGAACTGGTTTCACCGGTGCGAGCGCGGTCTATTTCGGAACTGGCGCGGCCACGTTCACCATTAACAGTTCCACCTCGATCACCGCCATCTCGCCGGCCGGTTCCCTCGGCACCGTAGACATCACGGTGACGTCATCTGGCGGAACGAGCGCCACCAGTAGTGCCGACCAGTTCACCTACACGACCCCACCACCACCGGCGGTCACGAACCTCAGCCCGACTTCGGGGCAGAGCACGGGCGATACATCGGTCACGATCACCGGCACGAGCTTCACGGGAGCGACCGCGGTCGACTTCGGATCGGGTAACCCGGCGACGTTCACGGTGAACAACGCGAGCACCATCACCGCCACCTCACCACCTGGCGCCCTGTCGACCGTCGACGTCACAGTCACCACACCAGGTGGGACGAGCGCGACCAGTGCTGTCGACAAGTACACATACACCGTGCCGCCGCCGCCCACCGTGTCCGCTGTCAGTCCGACCTCGGGAATAGCCACGGGCGGGGCCTCGGTGACAGTCACAGGCACAAACTTCACAGGCGCCACGGCTGTGAGCTTCGCCAAGACTTCAGCGAGCTTCACGGTCAACAGCCCGACCTCGATCACGGCTATCTCCCCGACCGGTACGCCGGGAACGGTAGACATCACAGTCACCACGCCAGGTGGGACGAGCACGACCAGTGCGGCTGACCAGTTCACCTACACCGTGCCGCCGCCGCCCACTGTCTTGGCGGTGAGCCCGAACACTGGGCCGGATGGATCGTTGGTAACGATCACCGGGACCAACTTCTTGGGGGCATCGGTCGTCGACTTCGGATCCGGTAACCCGGCTGCCAACTTCGCCGTCAACAACCCGACTACCATCACTGCCATCGCGCCAGCCGGCTCGCCCGGGACGATAGACATCACAGTTGCGACCAGCGGAGGGACTAGCGCAACCAGTTCGGCCGACCAGTTCACTTTCACGTCCGGGCCGGCGCCGTATGAAATGCCCTCGCCGGTGCTGAATGGATGGCAGCTCAACGGCACAGCCGCGCTGAACACGGGCGCCTTGCCTGCCAACTTGGAGCTGACCGGCGCCACGAACTGGGAGGCCGGGTCCGCGTTCTATCCGACGCCGGTGGTAAGCGCCGGCGTGACCGTGTCTTTCGACGCCTTCATCGGGTCTGGCTCTGGAGCTGACGGACTCACGCTCACTTTGGCCGACGCGAGTGGCACCGCTCCGACGGCGCTCGGCGTCAACGGCGGCGGGGAGGGATTCTCTGGTATCACGGGGTACGCCGTCTCCCTGGACACTTGGCAGAACAACGTCAACCCGTCTAACAACTTCATCGGCATCGCCAACGGGTCGATCCCCGGGGCAAGCAACGAGCTGAACTACGTCGCTACCAACACCTCAATCCCGCAGCTTCGAAACACTGTTCACCATATCGTGGTCACCACTTCTTCGGCCGGCATCATCGTATGGATGGACGGCACGCAGGTACTCAACTATGCCACCAGCCTTCCCCCGTACCTGCTCATTGGGTTCACCGGTGGCACGGGCGGCTTCAACGACGTCCACCAAGTCCAGAACGTGTTCATCACGGCCACGTCTGTCGGCGTGCCCCCTCCCAGTGTCACCTCGATAAGCCCTAACACAGGGCCGGGCCAGGGCGGAACCGCCGTGACTATCACCGGTACGAATCTCACCGGTGCGACTGCCATCGCCTTTGGGCCTAACGAGGCGACCGGGTACACGATCAACAGCTCGACCAGCATCATCGCCTCGGCGCCAGCCGGCACCGGCACCGTCTCCGTTCAGGTGACGACGCTAGGCGGCACAAGCGCCACGAGTGCTGCCGACCAGTACGCCTATGTCGCCGCGCCCCCGACTGTCACAAGTGTGACACCGAACTCAGGCCCGACGACGGGCGGAACGGTGGTCACGATTACAGGCACGAACTTCCTTGACGCCGACTTCGTGACATTCGGGCCCGCCAACACTGCCTCGACATTTAGCGTCGTCAATGACACCACCATTGTCGCCACCGCACCGAGTGGGCAACTCGGAACATTCGACGTGCAGGTCACCAATCCCGATGGTGCCAGCCCGTCGACCACTGCCGACGAGTTCACGTACACGACCTCGCCGGTGCCGACGGTCACAGGAATTAGCCCAAGCTCCGGGGGGAGCACGGGCGGAACGGTTGTGACGATCACGGGCACCGGGCTCTCGAACGCCTCGACTGTCGACTTTGGCTCGGGCAACCCGTCGGCGAGCTACACGGTGAACAGTCCAACCAGCATCACCGCGACGGCGCCCCCGGGTTCTCTCGGCGCAGTCGACGTCACTGTCACCACCGACGGCGGCGCGAGCGCCACGAGCGCGGCCGACCAGTTCACCTACGTGGCGCCGCCACCGCCAAGCGTCACTGGAGTGAGCCCGAGCTCAGGCCCGAACGGCTCGTTTGTGACGGTCACAGGTACCAATCTCATGGGTGCGACGGTCGTCGATTTCGGGCAAGGCCACCCAGCAACGTCTTACACCGTGGGCAGCGCGAGCGCCATCTATGCCACGTCGCCACCGGGCAGCGGGACGGTCGATATCACCGTCACCACCACCGGAGGCACGAGCAGCACTAGCGCGGCAGACCAGTTCACTTACACCACTCCGCTTCCACCTACGGTCACGGCGGTTAGTCCAAACGCGGGCTTCAGCGGTTACTCAGTGATCGTGACGGGGACCGGCTTCACGAGCACCAGCGCCGTCTACTTCGCCGGCGTGGCCGCATCGTTCACGGTGAACAGCGATACCAGCATCACCGCGACGGCGCCCACTGGCGCGGGTGTCGCCGATGTGACTGTGTCCACCGCGGGAGGCACGAGCACGATAACCGCGCCTGACGAATTCACTTACAGCACAGGCACAGCCCCGCCGACAATGGTCGCGACCTATCGTGGGAGCCTTGCCCGGAGCGGCTATTACCCAACGGAGACGGGTCTCACACCGTCCAACGTGACCAACCTCAAGCTGCACTGGACCGACACCGGCGGCACCGGGACCTACGCTCAACCCATCGTCGCGAACGACATGGTCTATTGGGGAGACTGGAACGGCAACGAACACGGCACCACTCTCACGGGCACCGACGTCTGGACGACGAATCTCGGGGTCAATACCGATAGTTCCTGTAACCCTCCGGTGGTCGGAGTGGCCGGCACAGCCACGGCCGCAATGTCGGGCAGCACCCCGGTTTTGTACGTGCCGGGCGGCACTGACAACTTTTACATGCTTGACGCGCTGACTGGCGCGGTTCTTTGGGAGACTAACCTCGGAACGCCGCCGGGGGACTTCTTATGGGGTTCTCCGATTCTCTACAACGGCAACGTCTACGAGGGAGTGGCCTCTTTCGGCGACTGCCCCCTCGTCCAAGGCCAGCTGGTTGAGATGAATGCGACAACGGGCGTCGTTGAACACGTCGCTGACATGGCGCCCAACGGCTGCATCGGGGGCGGGATCTGGTCGTCCCCGGCTATCGATACGAGTGACGGAAGCATTTACGTCACGACCGGAACGCCCAACGGGTGCGACGTGCCTGGTGAGTTGTCTCCGGCCATCATCAAATTGCGAGCCAGCGACCTGACGATCCTGTCGAGTTGGACAATACCGCAATCCCAGATATACGACGATCCTGACTTCGGCTCGACGCCGACGCTGTTCACCGCAGTGATCAACGGGGTATCGACTCAACTTGTCGGCGCAATCAATAAGAACGGCATCTTTTACGCCTGGAACCGCGACAACCTGGCTGCAGGTCCGGTGTGGCAGACCAGGATCGCGGACCCGGCTGGCGGGCCTCTTTCGATCGTCTCCGCGACCTGGGACGGAACACGCCTGTACGTTGGCGGAGGCAACGCGCTCATCAACGGTACCAGCTGCTACGAGAACATCTCCGCCCTCAACCCGGCGACAGGAGACTTTATCTGGCGCGCTTGCGTGCAAGGCAGCATGACCTCCGGCATTACCGAGGTGCCGGGGATTCTGATCATGGGCTATGGCGCGAGCGGGAACATCCTGTTCCTAAACCCGGCCAATGGAGCCACCCTCCTCCACTATTTGCCAGCAGCGGGGGTTGAGGGTGAGACGACGGTGTCGAACGGTATCGTCTACGTTCCACTCGACAATGGGAACCTCATCGCTCTAGGCCAATGACGAGGTCGGTGCGCCCACATCGTTGGCGCAGACCCTTCGTGCGGGCCTCGTGGCAACCTTTGCGACACTCGACGCGGTCCCCGCTAGCCGAGGCGAACTGTTAGGCCGCCTAGGGCAAAGCTTCGCCACCTTTAAGCGAAGCCAGTAAGGCCCGAGTGGGACAGCCAGCTAGGCCACGTTCGCTTCGCAGAGAGCGCTGGATGCGGTGCGATAGCCAGGCCCGTCCACGATTGCCTGCAAAGAAATTGTCTTCTCGGCTAGACCGGCAGGCAGGTGATAGGTGAATACAGCCTGTCCACGTATCACCTTGGTACTGCCGAGCACGTGGTGGGTGACCGACGCGGAGCTGTCGCGCCAAAGGCCGTAGAGACTGACAATAAGATCTCGCCCGGTGACGGGATTGCCCCCCGGCGTTCGCACGACAACGGTGAAAGTCCCCGTCAGGCTGAGCCTCGTTGAACGTGGGATGTGCACGACCAGCTCGTGAGTTATAACCACCGAGAACCTGATGGTGGTGCACCGGCGTGAGGTGTTGCAGCTGATTGCGATCGGGTATGTCCCGCTCCGCGATGCGGTGACGGCTACAGGAGAGCTCAACCTTGCCTCATAGACGGGTCTCTTGGTCCACAGAGTTGCTTCATCGGTGCCTACGGGGAGAACCTTCACCACAAAGGAACTCGCGCCTCGGCTGCGAATTGCATTCAGGAGGAGGTCGTCTCCAAGGAGCAAGCGCACCTTCCACAACTCGGTGTTGCCATGGGAAAGACGATCTGACGAGAAGCTCGCGGAGTAGGTGCTCCCAGAAGTTACAGTCGGGGCGGTCGATAGGGAGGCGCCTCCATCTGCCTGAGCCGATGGTGCAACCGCGGTCGATAGTGCGAGAAACAGCAAAAGCATGAAGCCGATTCTCTTCATTCAACCTCCGGAAGTGTGGCAGAAGAAGGAGTCGAGAATAACGCCAAACAGACGCCGTCACAAGGTCATCTAGCAGGCGTGACCGCTCGGGCAATGGCTCCGTTGAGCAGCAGTTCATGAGTGATCAAGCGCCGGGGCCTCTTCGGGCTCGCGGACGCCTACGCAAAGGTGCACCGCCGTCTGTCAGGTCCGAAAGCCTGTGAAGAAACGGCCTCGCTTACGCTTTGGGGCATCAAACTGCCGTTGTCGGCAATGCCATTCGTACCAGGACTTGGTACCATTTCACACGCAAGCTCGAAGGCGCCCGCCCGTTGAGTACGTCGGTGCCGTCGTTCTTAAGGCCTTTTCAAAAAGGGGCGGGTCCCACTCAGAGAACGGCCTCTCCCTTGGTGATTGGGGGCAAACAGACCCGACCAGAGCAGTCACAAGGCGACACCAGGAATCGTCCGGGTGAAACCTTGGGAGAGGGAACCGAGTGAGAACGAGAGTTCTGGTTGCCGTTGGCTTGGTACTAGCCGTGCTGGTTGGTCCAAGTGCCCGGGGGAGCAGTGTCGGCAGCGCGCCCCTGAGATCCGAGAGAACCGCCGATCGCTCGAAGGCAGAGAACGATTCGACGTCGCTGCCCTCGATTGGCCGACAAGGGGGCTTTCAGTCTGCGACAAGTCGCGGCGACAATTCCGCGACGGTTGGTACCCGAACGAGCCTGGGCTCGGCCCGAGCATCGTAGGATCATCGCAGTTCGGCCAGTTGTTCGTTACACGTCTCAATGGTCAGATCTATGCCCAACCCCTTCTCGTCGGAGGTGTTGTGTTTGTGGCGACCGAGACAGATTGGACATACGGGCTCAACCCGGTCACCGGGGCGGTCGAGTGGTCGCGGCGAATTGGTACGTCCTTCCGTGATGCTTCCCTGCTCTGCGGCGACCTGACGCCGAATTTGGGGGTGACCTCGACCCCGACCGTGGATCCGGAGACCGGCGTTGTCTACGTCGTCGACCAGGCGTATGTCGCGGGGCATATTGGCTGGTACATGCACGCGATAAATCCGGCCAACGGCGTTGAAATGCCGCACTTCCCCGTCGAAATAGAGGGGCCAGCCTCGAACAATCCGCTGCAACTGTTCCGTCCAACCAAGGAACTGCAGAGGCCCGGCCTCCTGTTTTTGAACGGTGTTGTGTACGCCGCGTTCGGTTCACACTGCGATTACCCGCCGTATGCCGGCTTCATAGCTGGCGTTTCGACCAAAGGTCGTCAAACGACGCTCTGGACCACCCAGGGTGCCGGAAGCGGGAGCGGTGGTGGAATTTGGCAGGGTGGTGGTGGCCTTGTGTCCGACGGCGCGAATCAGATTCTGTTCTCCGACGGCAATGGTGAAAACGACAACGCCGCCCATCCGAACGGCACGATCCCCGGCCACTCACCGCCGGCGAACCTGGCGGATTCAGTGGTCCGACTCGTCGTGCAACCAGACGGGTCGCTGAAGGCGACCGACTTCTTTTCGATGTACGACGACCCCAGCGTTGACGGACATGACTGGGATCTCGCCGGCGCACCTACGGCATTGCCCAGCGAGTTCTCCACACCCGAGTACCCGCATCTGCTCGTGGTGACCGGAAAGGAGGGCATCGTCTACCTGCTGAACCGAGAAAACCTCGGTGGCATACGTGAGGGTCCCGGCGGGGGGGACCTCGTTGTCGGAGAGTACGGCCCGAACGGTGAAGGCATAGGTACGGCCGGTGCGTGGCCAGGCCAGGGGGGATACGTTTACGTCGCGACGGACTCGGGAGCGAGAGCTGGCGCACCGGGTGAGGTGGATGTCTATAGGTTCACGACGACATCCGAGGGCGTGCCGCGGCTGAGTCTCGAGGCGATCGGCTCACAGCGAGCCGTCTTCGGAGTGTCAGGCCCCCTCGTAACCTCCAATGGCACCGACCCCGGCTCGGCAGTCGTGTGGGTGGTCGATGGTGCTCACCTGCAGGCGTACGACGCTGTCCCGGTCAACAAGGAGCTGAAACTCATCGGGACATGGTTCGTTGGCAATACCGACCCCTTCAACCCACCAGGTATCGGCAATAACGTGGTCTATGTCGCCAACCAGGCGGGCTTGCTGTACGGGTTCGCGCAAAAGCAGTAGTCGGCGAAACGCGGGTCGAGGAAACAAATCGCTGGCCGCAACCAGCGCGAACCACTATCGTTATGTCGCACGTCGTTTGCGAGGTCTGCGGCTCGGGGGGGCACAGGTGCTACGTGAGTTCAGTCTTTACGATCTATTTGTCCTCTCCTTCGTTCAGCTCGTCTTGTCGACGGTGCTGGTGCTCAGTCCGGCACGAGAGCTCGGTACCCGTTTTCGCTGGACAGGCTCCAAGGTAACGGAGGTTCTTCTCGGTGCCCTTGCCGCGGTCGCTGTCTCCGCCCTCGCGTGCTTCCTCACCGCCGAGCTGTGGGGACTGCCTGCGGGTGGTGTCGAGCTAGCCGCCTATCTACTCGCGCTCTTCTCGATCATCGTCATCGTCCTGCGGAACGATGTTGGGGTCGTCGGCCAGGTCTTTCATGCGTCGTATCTCGCCGCCGGGTTCACTTTCATCTCGTTCGCCGCGCTCGTCGCGGCATCAGCAACGCGCTCGATCGCCGAGGCGGTGACGGCTTCGTTCTTGCTCCTGTTCGACCTTGTCGCCTTTCTCGTCTGGGGCTCGAACATGAGCTATGTCAGCGACGTCTTGTGCAGAAAGCGTCATTCGCGCCCGGCGCTGGGAGCGGATCCCTCCTACCAGCCGATGGTTTCTATACACATTCCGGCCTACAACGAGCCGCCGGAGTTGTTGATCAACACGATCAGGGCGGTCGAGCAGATCGACTACCCAAACTTCGAGGTGGTCGTAATCGACAACAACACCTCTGATCCGGCCGTCTGGGGCCCGGTGGAGGCATACTGCCGAGACCGCGAGCGTGTGCGCTTCGTCCACGTCGCACCTTGGCCGGGCTACAAAGCGGGTGCTTGCAATCTTGCGTTACGCCGCTATACGGACCCACGGGCTGAGATCATCGGCTTGATCGACGCCGATGACATCGTCAAACCCTATTACCTGCGTGAAACTGTTCCCCATTTCGCCGATCCAAAGTTGGGGTTCCTTCAGACCTTCGAGGGCAACCGTGACTACGAGGGCAGCGCCTACTACCAGGCGTGTGTCGACTCTTACCAAGCCTTCTACTTGGCGGTGATGTCATCGCGCAACGAGCGCGACTCAGTGCCCTTCGTCGGAACGATGGGCCTGTTCCGTCGTAGCGCGCTCGTCGGCATCGGAGGCTGGAACGAGTGGTGCATAAGCGAGGACACCGAAGCCTCACTCAGGATGTCCAAAGCGGGCTGGAAGGGACTGTACGTCCCGCGCTGCTTCGGTCGGGGAGTCGTGCCGCCCAGCTATAGGGGATTGAACACCCAGCGGCACCGGTGGTGTTTCGGTGCCATGCAGATCTTTCGACTCCACTGGCGGAGCCTGATGCCATGGGACCGATCACCTGACAACCACCTGACCAGCGCTCAGCGCAGGGACTACCTGATGGGCTGCCTCGGGTGGAATCGAGACCTTCTGATGTTCGCCTTCGCGCTGTTGTTGCTCGCGGTCACCGGGCTGAAGCTCGCAGGCTCCCACTTTGCTGTCATGCCGCTGGCGGGCGATTCGTCGCTACTTCCGGTTTCCCTCATCCTGATAGCCACCGTTTGCATGACCTGGACTCTCCGGCACTGGACGACGATGTCGCATAGACGGACCCTCTTGGGTCTGGTCATCAGCCTTTCCGCCAGTTGGATCACCGCCCTCGCCTGCATCGAGGGCATGGCACGTCGCGATGGAGTGTTCTTGAGAACGTCAAAGGCTGCCGGCACTCGCCAGAGGCTGCGAACTGCCTTCCGTTTGAGCCGTTTCGAATCGCTCTTGACGATCGCTCTATACGTTTCCGCGGGCCTGCTTGCCGCATCGGCGCATCCCCCCTTGCTGCTCGTCGCCATCATCGCCCTGCAGGGCACGGTGTACCTGTGTTCCCCGATCGCTTCGTTCTGGAACCTTCACGCGCAACGCGTCCCGGCGCCTACCTACCGCCAGCGTTTTGAGCAACGACGCCTTCGGGAGGCGAGCAGCCGCCGTCACCGGCGCGCCGTCCTAGGACCGGCCGCCGCGACGGTGCTGGCCTTGGGTGCCGGCGGGGTCTTCGGATCTTTGGTGGCACCAACCCAGTTGCTCCGGGCGAACGGCGTCGCCGCCAGCGGAGTCGTTCCGCTGGAAAGCCTGCTCCTTTCCCCGGTCGCCATCGACGCTTACCTCAAGCTCGGCCCAGTCTCATCAAAAGCGGCCCCGTATTACCCTGTGTCCTCGGTGAGGCTCGCGCCGCAGCCCTCCTCATCTCTCGCAATCAATGCTGCTCAGTTCAACCTGAGCTTCGGCACAGACTCGATTGCCCTGCTAAAGGAGCTTGCACAAGACGGCAGCACGGGACAACGAAATTCTGGGCGTAACTCTGGTGATCACCAAACCCGGTGCGAGCGGTCAGCTGGCGACAACCGAGTGGGCCGGCACGTTTCCGAGCGCGGCCGTCACGTCTTTCGGTGACAACCTGTCGCAGCCCGGAGGCAATGTGACGCTGGAGCTCTTTGCCTCGAGCAGGACGCTCACTTTGCGGGAGGCTGTTGGGGGAACCTTCCGTCAGGTACCGGTGCCGTCACTGTCGACCACCCCAGAGGTCTCTATCAAGCTGGGCTCGGCCTCATCGGAGCAGGATCATTACTACTCGGTATCTTCGGTCTTGTTCTTTATGCTGCCGCATTCTTCGGACGGAGGGCGCGTCCGGTTCACCTTCAGCTTCGAGACCTCCTCTCTTGGCTTGCTCAACTCGCTTGTTGGTAACGCGGGCAGCAAGAAGCCGTTCGCCGGGCTGACCTTCGCGTTGCAACAGTCCGGCGCTGCGAGCGGGCTGACACCGACTGAGTGGACAGGCACGTTCTCAACGGCCAACGTCACTTCGTTCAACGAGAGCCTGTCCGGCTCGCCCACGGGCACCGTGACACTCTCGCTTCAGTAGGCCAAGGGGGGTTCTGATGCTGCGCCACTTCAGTCTCTACGACCTGTTCATGGTGTCCTTCGTTCAGCTCCTCATAACGACATTGCTGCTGGTGACCCCCGCGAGGCGCCTCGGCACGACTTTTCGGTGGACCGGCTCGAGGGTCACAGAGGTATTCCTCGGTGCTCTCGGCGCGGTGGCGGTCGCTGCCCTGGCGTGCTTTGTCACCGCCGAGCTGTGGGGACTGTCTCTAGCTGGGCTGGAGTTGGCCGCCTACCTGCTCGCCGTCTTTTCGATCATCGTCATCGTCCTGCGCAACGACGTTGGCGTCATCGGGCAGGTCTTCCACGCCTCATATCTCGCGGCGGGATTCACCTTCATCGTGTTCGCGGGTTTCGTTGCGGCGTCAGCCACGCTGTCGATCGCGGAAGCGGTGACGGCTTCGTTGCTGCTTCTCCTTGACCTTCTCGCTTTCTTGGTGTGGGGATCGAACATGAGCTACGTGAGCGACGTGTTGTGCCGTACTCGCCACTCGCGTCCTGCACCTATGGCCGATCCTTCTTATCTGCCGATGGTCTCCCTGCACATACCTGCTTACAACGAACCCCCGGATTTGTTGATCAACACGATCAAGGCGGTCGAGCGGATCGACTATCCCAATTTCGAGGTAGTCATCGTCGACAACAACACGTCCGATCCTGCCGTATGGGGCCCGGTGGAGGAGTATTGCCGAGGTCGCGAGCGGGTCCGTTTCGTCCACGTTGCACCTTGGCCGGGCTACAAGGCGGGCGCGTGCAATCTCGCGCTGCGCCGCTACACCGACCCTCGTGCTGAGATCATCGGATTAATCGATGCCGATGACATCGTGCAACCCCACTATCTACGCGAGACGATCCCATACTTCGTCAATCCTGGCGTCGGTTTCATCCAGACCTTTGAGGGCAACCGCGACTTTGAGGGCAGCGCCTATTACCAGGCGTGCGTCGACTCGTATCAAGGTTTCTATCTGGCGATCATGTCATCGCGCAACGAGCGCGACTCGGTGCCCTTCGTCGGGACCATGGGACTGTTCCGGCGCAGCGCGCTCGTTGGCATCGGCGGTTGGAACGAATGGTGCATCAGCGAGGACACCGAAGCCTCACTGCGAATGTCCAAAGCCGGCTGGTCTGGACTCTACATACCGCGCTGTTTCGGTCGAGGAGTAGTGCCCCCGACCTTTGCGGGACTGAACACCCAGCGGCACCGTTGGTGCTTTGGCGCCATGCAGATCTTCCGTCTCCACTGGCGGAGCCTCATTCCCTGGGACACGTCGCCTGATAACCACCTCTCGAGAGCTCAGCGCCGCGATTACCTCATGGCCTGCATGTCATGGACGAGAGACCTCCTGATGCTTGGCTTCGCATTGTTGCTGCTCGTCGTTACCGGGCTGAGGCTTGCCGGCTCTCACTTCGCCCTCACCCCGTTCGCAGGCGACCGCTCGCTCCTGCCGATGTCGCTAATCCTTATCGCCACGATCTGCATGATATGGACGCTGCGACATTGGACAACAATGTCGCATCGTCGGGCCTTTCTGTCCCTAATGGTCAGCCTCTCAGCCAGCTGGGTCACTGCGCTTGCCTGCGTTGAGGGTATGGCGCGTCGCGACGGGGTTTTCCTCAGAACCTCGAAGACAGGTGGACGTCACCACCGGCTGCGCACCGCAGTCCGCGCGAGCCGCTCGGAGTTCTTGCTGGCTGCCGCCCTCTATGTCTCGGCGGGCCTCTTAGCCGCCGAGCGGCATCCGCCGTTGTTGCTCATAGGCATTATCGCCCTGCAAGGGACGGTGTACTTCTGTACTCCGCTCGCGGCGATGTGGAACCTACGTGCGCAACGCGTTCCTGCACTGACGTACCGGCAGCGCTTCGCAAAGCGGCGGCTTCGCCTTGAGAATCGGCGCAGGCCCTCACTCCGAGTGCTGAGTCCGGTCGCAGCGGCGGTTCTCGCGCTGGGCGTTGGAGTGACGGCCGGTGTCTTTGTCGCGCCGGGCACGTTGCTTAACGCGAACAGTGTCGTTCATCGCGTCGCGGTCCGAAGCTTTCCGAGTGTCACGGACGTTTTCGTCAAACTGGGCTCCGTTTCGTCAAGACGGGCTCCGTACTACTCGGTTTCCTCAGTTCGCCTCGCGTCCTACTCGCCGGGACCGCTCACCGGGGAATTTGAGCTGAGCTTTCACACATCGTCGATGGCCCTTTTGAACGAGCTTGTCGATTCGGCACGCCTCGGACATCCAGTGCCGGCGCTGACTCTAGTCGTCCAAAGGCCCAGCGCGAGCCACCGGCCGGCCACGACGGAGTGGACGGCGAGTTTCTCTAAGGCAGGCGTGACGTCTTTCCAGGAAGAGTTGTCCGGCTCGCCGTCGGGGAGCGTAACGCTCTCCCTTGTCGCCTTGAGCGAGGTACTCGCCTCGCGCCAGGCTGTGAGAGACCTGGGTCCGCTTCCTACAGTGTCGCCCTCGTCCCCCAAAGCACCCAGCGCGGTTTCTATCAAGCTCGGCTCGACGTCAACAAGACCAGCTCCCTGGTACTCAGTGTCCTCGGTCGAGCTCTCACAGCTGCCGTTTACGTCGTCTCAAGAATTCCGGTTGCGCTTTCAGACCTCTTCGCGCGCTTTGCTCGAAGAAGTTATGACTGACCTCGGCGTCAGGAAGCACGTCCAGGGGCTTACTTTGCGCCTGCAAGAGCCGGCCACGACAGAATGGAACGGCACGTTTTCAAAAGTTGCTGTCAGCTCCGTCGACGAGAATCTAGCCGGCGCACTCTCAGGCACCGTCACGCTCACGCTCAGCTAGCAAAAGCGAGCCTTCGATGAGGTCTGGACCCACCCGGCTGATGAGTGGTTTGGGTTTGCACAGCTCAACCGACAGGACAGGCTGCGTCGTGAAGCGTCGTTCCGACGTCTAGACAGTACGACAAGAATCTCAGCGTGAAGTGGGCCGAGCCCGCGCCATAAAGGGCCCCGCTTTGTGGGCCGAATTCCATTCCGAATGGTATGGTGTCAAGCCAATAACGGTGCGCGAATCCGGTCCAGCCGTAGTAGTTCTCTAGCAACGAACCGACAGCCGAGAGTACCGAACTGAGATCGACGCTCACCGTTCCGTGGCTGATCTTCTGGGCTGAATTGAGGACAAACCACACCGTGCCCCCCCAGGGCGCCGTCGCTCCGTCTCGGAAGACGTTGCTCGTGTAGGTCCACCAGGCGGACTTGCCCGCTTGCACAACCCCGTTCACTGAAAAGGGAATGGTTGCTGACGCCGTCTGCATGTTTCCGGGCAGCATTGCGCGCTGGTCGTAATCCGTCCACACCATGACCTCGATCGACCCGCTGGTGTTACAAGGTCGACGTGTGGCTGAGTCACTCAGCCAGAGGTCATAAGCGACGTCATAGGTCACGTGCTGAGCTTGTTCAGCATAGGTGGTGACCCCGATCAGGTCGGATGGAATCGCGCTCACTTTGAGAGGGAGGGGAAGTAGTTCTGACTCCGGTGGCGAAGTCGCCTTATGGCACTGGTTGATCCCGTAAAGGACATTTGGATAGGCGCGCACCCAGGTATTAGCGGTTGGCGCGATGCAAGAGGATTCTGTGCACGGCGGCGTAGTCCGGAAGTCTCCGTGCATGTCCAAGCCACCAGGAGAGCTCATCGACATACCGAGGTATCCGACAGTTGCAGTCCCAGCTCCGAGATTCCACTCATCTGCGTTCAGCTGCGCAGTACCGAGGACGGGTCCCGCTGATTGGCACGTTCGATGTACGTAAGGGCCGGTTTCGCATCCCGCTGTCCAAGCCCAAGTCTGGCCCTCGGCAGCGCGGTTTGGTAAGAGGGAGATACTCAGATGGGCAGCTCCAGAAGAACTGCAACCGGCGACGACCAACGCGAAGACAGTTGAGCTGGCCAGGATCCGGAGACTTGGGCTCAGGAACCTACGGCGCCGCCCAGGGAGCCAACCGTGCCGGGCGAGAAGTACCACGTGGCGACCTGAGATGAGCCGGACAAGCAGGGTCCGGGTCAGAAGATACGGATGTACGGGTGGCGATCGCGCACCACAATGGCGACCACCTTCCCGACGATCGAGGACCTGGCGATCGGCCCGAACGCACGAGAATCGCATGAGTCGGTGCGATTGTCTCCCATGACGTAGTAGTGATCCGGCGGAATTGTCGTTCGACTTATCGGCACCGAGCCTAACTGTCCGTACCTCGTCCAGTACCAGCCGTGCTCACTCAGTCGTGTGCCGTCTATGAAAATGCTCTTCCCGGCGGACCATATGGTGTTTCCGGGAAGACCGATCACCCGCTCCACGAGGTCCGTGGCCTTATCCGGTCCCGTGCTGCACGGGAAGGCGCTCGGACGTCTGAAGACAACCATGTCCCCGCCCCGAATCGGGCCAGCAAGTCGCCTGGACTTCACTACGAGAATGCGGTCACCTATGTGGAGCGTAGGCATCATCGCGGCCGAGGGAACCGAGAAGGGCTGGACCACAGAAGCCCGTAGGATCACCGCGGCCAAAACCGCGACAGCGAGGGCCGCCACCCAGCCGACGAGGAGCCGGCGACGATGCCGGCGACGAGGGAGCTTCCTCCTCGCCTGGAGCAAGGTCGTGTCTTCAAAATGCTGGGTACCTAGGTCGAGTCCCCGCAGGCGACGATCAGACCCGCGTCGCAGGGGAATTGTTGCCACGCCTGAATCCTGCTCGTTTCCAGTAAAGCCTGTGGCGTGGCCTCCCATTGGCTCCGAGGAGATATCGAAAGGTGAAGGCGGCTGTGCGGCGTTGCTCGGAATGGGTATCTGCATCTCAGGAGTCCTGGTGGGTGCTGGCGGTTACGAGAAAGTGCCGTAGACGCTCGGCCTGCTCGTTGTTGAGTTCCCCGAACACGATTCCGAGCTTGATTCCCGGTCCGTGGCTCCTGCGCCAAACGATGCGACCACTGACGTCAAGTGTGATTCGAGAACCGGTTAGCCCGCCCTCGAGCACCACGGGCGGGTCGAGAGTCAGGCCGAATTCGGGCAGAAGCTTTGCGTCGGGCACGGTGCAATTGACACCGCTTTGGCTGACATCGACGAGATGGGCAGAGATGACCTTGCGGTGGCCACTGAGTTGCGCTCGTCCTTGGACCTGGACCCTGGGATAGCCCCGCCGCTCGGTTGCCACGGCGGCCAGACGACTGTCGTTCACTGAAGCGGAGTCGTAGATGGGCGCGAGACGAGGTTTCATTGCAGTTATGCCGATGAGTTGCGTCGCTTGCTGCGAAGGCTGCCGGGTGTGCAAACGCGACCGCAAACGACGCGAGGAGGCACGGTTCCGTCGCCCGAGGAATTCCAAAGACCAGGCGCGCTTTTCCGCCGGCACTAGGTTGGACCAGTTCGCCGGCATACGTCGTATCAGCGAGAACGCGGGGAAAGCTGTATCGGAGTCAATGTTGGCTCCCCAAGCTTCGGCAATGGAAACTGCCTCAGCACGGGTCACTGTTACACCGCTCGGGTCGTAGGGTAGGTCGAACAAACCCGGGTCATCTTGCCAGTCAGGACGCCCGGCGCTGATCGCCTGGGCAACGTCCGGCCAGCGCACGCGAGCAAGCAAGTACGGATTGGTGTTGTCGGACAACACCATGTACTGCAACTCAGCTGCGTGCAATCTTTCGCCCATCGAGATACTCAGAGCCCCCTCGCACTCTCGATCCCGGTCTCATTGGTCCGCCAGGCTCCGCCTAACGACTCACGTACCGTAACAAGCAGGAAAGTAGCTGTCCCTGTTAGTTCCGAACAACTAATGAAGGTAGGCTTTGTGCAATGCGTACAGCCTTCCGTGGCTGGGCAGTGCCAACTTGCTCAGCTGGAGGGCTATAGCCACCCTTGTAGCGGGCAGACGTGCTGCTGACGCAGTGGTGGGCTCGTCTCGGCTCGAGTCGCAGGGGACACCATCAAGCAAAACATCCTTGCGACCAAGCAACGTGTTATGCGCCTAAAAGATGTCAGCAATCCCACAGATTTGAGAACCTTTACGAAAAGACGTCAGGGGATCTCGATCGGCAACCGACTAGATACTGGCGGTAGCTGTTGTCGGTTGAACCAAGCCTCGACCAACTGGACTGGGGTGAGCCAGCCATATGCCTCCGCGTTCTTTTAGGTGGGCAGCACCGTTACCGATCCGCCAAGCTCGTTCGCGACGAACAGTGTGGCATCATTTATAGCCAAGGCCGAGGGCTCATCGAAGGAGTAGGACGATCCGGTGATCATCTGCTGGAGACTGCCGGTGACGTAGTTGAAGACTGTCACGGCAGAGCTCATGCCTTCGGATTTGCTCACCTGTAGACCGCCGGCGAAGAGATAGTTGCCGTCTACGGTCAGGCTTGTCACCACGAACGAGGGAAGTTTTATGACCTTGACCAATGTGCCGGACGCGGCGTCGATCTCGGTGATCGCGTTGTTTAGAAACTGCGGCACGAACAGGTCGGTACCGTTGGTGACCAGTCCAAGCGGCAGCGACAGGTCGAACGCGGCGCCCGAGATGATCCTCACGATCGCCCCCGTGCTGGCGTCGAATTCGGTCACAGAGCCTGATCCGTTCAAGCCTTCGACATTTGAGACGAACACGTCGTTGCCGACTATGGCCACCGCGTCGGGGCTGTCGAACTGGTAGATGGCCCCGGAGATCACTTGAACGACTGCCCCCGATGTGACGTCGAACTCGGTGACAGAGTTCCCGAACCTATTGACGACGAACAGGTCGTCCCCGCTGAGAGACAAGGCGTAAGGTCCGGGTGATTTCCCCGTCGGATCCTTGATCACCCGTACAAGCGCTCCAGACGGCGATGAGAGTTCGGTGATGTTCCCACCAAGGCTGGCCACAAAGATGTCGCTGCCGTCTGCCAACACAGCATCAGGGGTATCGAACCCGTACTGGGCGCCGTGGATGACCTGAACGAGGCTGCCAGACGAGGCGTCCAGCTCGGTCACCGTGTTGCCGAGGGCGTTTGCTACGAAAAGGTCGTCACCGCTTATGGCCATGGAAACGGCTTCGTTGAACTGATACGCCGAGCCGACCAGAAGCTGCTCGAAGGCGCCAGAAGAGCTGTTGATCTCCGTGATCGTGTTTCCGACGGCATTGGCGACAAACACTCGGGGTCCTATCTGGACGAGAGCCGACGGTCCTTGAAATCCATATCCAGGCGCTTTCAGGAGACTCTCCAGGCCTCCCGTAGCGAGGCTGAGCTCCGCCACGGAACCGAGTTCCGTTGCGAGCATGGAGGCAGTGCTGGCCAGGGTCAAAGGTGGGATGGGGAAGTTCGCCACGAAGAGGGAGTTACCGCTCACGAGTAGTGCTGTCGGGTCCGCGATCCCGGAGGCAGCACCGGAGACGTTGCGCACCAGGTCTCCTGTCACGCAGTTCAGTTCGGTGATGGAACTGTTGCCCTCATTGGCCACGAACAGATCGTCGTCGAAAGCAACCATGCTGCTCGGGTCGTTGAACCTGTAGGCACCCGACAGCGTGCGCACAAAGTCCCCAGTTGTACCGTCTATCACCGTAACCGAGTTGAGAGATGCGTTGCCCACGAAGAGGCTGCCGGCGCAACTGGCAGCCACAGAAGGGGTGGAGAGCTTGTACCTCGATGACTTAATGACGGCGACCAGTGAGCCCGTCACGGTATCCACTTCGGTGACCGAGTTGCTGAAGGAGTTCAGCACGAACAGGTTGGTGCCGATGATGGCGAGGCCAGTCGGACCCGCAAGTTTGAACTGGGACCCGGCGATGACTCTGATGAGCTGGCCCGTGACCGCGGCGAGCTCAGTCACCGAGTCGGCCTCCGAATTGGCAACGAAAATGTCGCCGGTGTCGTCGAGCACCATTGCAGAGGGGCCAGCAAAGTCGTAGGCAGGAGAGGAAATCACTCTGATGCGCTGGCCCGTGTTGGCATTCACCTCCATGATGGAATTGGAGCTCTCGTTGGCGACGAACAAGTCTGCGCCGAGGTGGACCAGCGCACTTGGCGTGGCGAATCCCCAACCCAAGACCTGGACAGTGCTTGACCCAGAGCCCTGTTGGGCGACGCGTGATCCTGCCCAGGACGGGGATCCAACTGCGCCGAGCCCTACGGTCGCTAGGGACGCAACAACAACAAGGACAGAGAGGACCTTCCTCATCGAGCACCTCCTAGCCCCGAGCGGAAGTCCCCAACCGCGAACGCTAGCACGGCGTGGAAGACCGATTCTTGACAGGGCGGGTGTCGCCAGAAACCGCACACGATGCGAAGCTATGGCACAGCTCTGAGCATGAGCTGAAGGGGTCTCTCCGTCTGTCGATGTGCCCGACAGGTTGGGCACACGCTTGCTAACGACCGCAAACCGGGCCGAGAGTAACTAAACGGGTGAGTGGGTCAGCTGGAGATCTCGAGACGAAAAGGGGCATCCTCCGCGGGGGTGACCCGGCGCCCCGGCCCAACTCGGCGTGCTCGGCAGGCTCCCTCTGCAACAGTGGCCCTACGACGGCCTCACCATGTGTCCTGTGCCATCGCGCGCCGAGGGCAGTGGCAGGGCTCCGTCGCAAGTCCCATTTGTCGCCGAACCGAGGCGCGAGTCCCAGGTGCCGCCGTGACAGCAAAGAGATTCGAGCTCGGGAGATCCTATGTCGCTCCGAAAGACACAAGTGCCTACGCACGCGCGCTGACCTCTGGTCGTTGCGCCCCTCCTAGATGGAAGGTGGCCAGTCGTGAGGCTGGACCGGCTCACACCACGCTGTAACTGATGGGCTGGTCCTCTGGATCGGAGGGGTTGCCGACATGGAAGCGGGACCGCCTCAAGATCTGCTCGACCTGCCTTGGGGGCAGGGGCTTGGAGAACAGGAACCCCTGGCCCCAATCACAGCCCTGCTCCTTGACGTGTTCGAGCTGAGAGGTCTGCTCGATGCCCTCTGCGATGGTCACGAGATCGAGGGACTTGCCGAGATGGATGAGGGCGTCAAGGAAGTTGGGACCGGCAGCAGTGCCGAGCTGGGCCACGAAGGACCGGTCGATCTTCAGGATGTTCGCGGGGAATTCCCGCAGGTAGGACAAGGAGGCGTAGCCCGTGCCGAAGTCGTCTATGGCTATGCGCACACCGAGTTTGGCTAAGGCTTCCAAGCGCTGAGCGGTGATCTTCGGATCGATCATCAACATCGACTCGGTGACCTCGACGGTCAGGTACTTCGGATTGAGAGCTGCTGCCGCCAGAGCTTCGCGGCACGTGGTCGATCAAGACGTCGTAGTGGAGCTGTCGAGCGCCGACGTTGACTGATATGCCGACCTCATGCCCGACCTGGTGCCAGGCCTTGGCCTGACGGCAGGCCTCCATCAAGACGTGTCGCCCGACATCGATGATGACGTCTGAGGACTCGAGCACGTCGATGAACTCGGCCGGCCCAAGCACGCCCCGCTTGGGGTGGCGCCAGCGCAACAGGGCTTCGAGGTCTCTTGGCTTGCCGGTCTCGAGATCCACGATCGGCTGGTAGAGGAGGAAGAACTCTTTGTTCGCAAACGCCTCGGCGAGGTCGCTCTCCATGGTCAACTGGTTCTTCACCACCTCGTGCATCTCGGGCTCGAAGAGCACGTGGCAGTTCTTGCCGATCGACTTCGCCTTGTACATCGCAATGTCCGCGTTTCGTAACAGCTCCTCTGGGCTCGATCGCATCCCCGTCGCGATGCCGATGCTGGCCGAGGTCGTGATGGTCGTCCTCATCGTGGATCCGAGCATGAACGGTTCGCGGAAGACAGCAAGCAGCCGCTCGGCCACAACGCCGAGACCGCCGTCAGAAAACGAGTTTTGTGAGAGTACGACGAACTCATCACCGCCGAGACGCCCGACGGTGTCGGTACTGCGCAACGACCGCGTGAGACGTATCGCCACAGCCCGCAGGAGTTCGTCTCCGGAGTCGTGCCCGAAGGTGTCGTTGACCTTCTTGAAGTCGTCGAGGTCGATGAAGAACACCGCCACGGGCAGGCCCTCACTGCTCGCCCTTTCCACGAGGTGGCGCGCCACCTGGTTTACGAGGGACCGGTTGGGCAGACCCGTAAGTGAGTCGTGGAGGGCCTGATGACGCAGTTCGGCGGTACGCCGCTCTACGAGCTCGAGGGCTGACCGCCGAGACAGCACGAGCTGCCTCAGCAAGAGGAAGAGCAACATAGTTAGGGCCAAGGCACCCAGGAAGACAGCGGCTCCCTGCACAGTGGGGGAGGGCCCGCTGTCTCGGGGAGTGACGGTCGCGTCGATGACCCAGCCCGGGTCGTCAAGGAACGTGAGCATCTCGGGGGTCGAGCCGGCTTGGGGGGTCCCGACTCGAGCCAGTACCGCGGTCTTGCCTCCTGGAGGAGCGTAGGCGAGCACGAGGGACGCGGCCTTCTCCCCGTCGACGACGGGGCTCAAGAGCTCGTCGGCATCGAAGACCGCCATGGTCCAGCCGATGAGCACCCTGGCGCGTGAGCTGGCAGTGGTGGGAACCGCCGTGCCGGCGTAGACCGGGCTCACTTCGATGAAGATCGGGAGCTTCAACAGCAGCTGGTGGAGCGTGGCGGGAATCTCGGCTAAGCCGGGTGTTGGTTGGATCAGGCTGACGACAGAGGCAGCCACGGGCTCGCCGGTACTTGCGGCGGTGTCGAGGGGGTTCACGAACGAAGAGGCGCAGAAGTTGAAATGGAAGTTGACGTAGGGAGAGATCCAATCCAACAGGACGTTCTTGAGGATGCCCTCCCCGGCAACCTCGACAGCGACAAGGCGGGTGAGACAGTAGCCCGGTCTGCCATAGAGAGAAGGCCGCACGGGACCAGTGGTCCCATCTCGCACCCCTAGAGGAGGGTCTGCCTCGGCGACGGCGTCGAAGTTGGGCAGTGCCGCCGCGCTGACGTTCTCGATGTATGTGAAAGCAAAGCTGCCCGGATAGCGCTGGGAGAGGTCGAGCTTGGACAGCAGGGCAGCCAAGGCTGCATTCGTGAGCCCGGGATGGGTGGCCACTTCGGCGTTGACAGTGGCCAAAAGGTCGCTGTCGCGTTCAAGCGAAGTCCCCAGGATCGACTTGACGTCCGTCAGTGATGACGCAAGGGCTTGGTGGCGCAGGGAGCTCATGTAGGCGTACCAGGCCCAGGCGCTGAGCGAGGATACGACGAGGCCTGCCGCGAGAACGATCGTGAGTAACGCCCTCCAGCTGGTGTGCTCGAGTGGCTGGCGGCCCGGTGACTCGGGAACATGGCCGTGAGGGCCGAACGGCAGGGCGCGAGGGGTGGGAAGCTCCTGTTTTGGTAGTTCGTCTTCCCAGTTCCGCATCAGTCGGGATTCCCGTCCTCGGCACAGTGGCGCGCGCTCTTTGCCTTGACCATCAATATCGTCCGGAAATTGGCGCTGCTTGAGCTAGTTCGTTCGTGAATGCGAGGCCAAGCCCGACCTCCAATGCGCGTGGGTTGCACCGGTACGTGCGGGGCTACGACCAGCCATGCAGCGGCTCTCTGGGATTGCCACAGGTCGCATAGTTGTTGTACTGATTCCGTCTACGTAAGGGGTTTCCTGATCCTCCTTTGATAGACAATGCGAAGGTGGTGCAAGCGTGAAGCTTGTGGGGCGTTCACAGCGTTAGGAATAGACGGGTCGTCGCACCGCCCCAATGCGGCCGCAAGGGAGAGCTAGGACACGTTGTCACAGCCCGGTCGGGCCGAATGGGAGCAGAGAAGAGAAGCTTGTATGTGAACCCGCGCGATCCCAGCGGCGGGGACCCATGGTCTGGGACAGGTTGAAACCGGACTCGGCGAGCGGTCTCTCCATGCCACACCTAACGACCCGGGAAGCAGAATTCTGCCAGGACCGGGACATCCCCGCCAACACCAAGGCCTGTCAGACTGGCGGCCTAGAGGTGGCCAGCGGTTTGAGAGATCCCGTGAGCGACTCTTGGCTTGCGCCTCTCCTCGCCAAGACACCTGCGTCGCCGCGTCGGCGGTGTCCGACCCTCTAACTCGCATCGACCGGACGACCACATGCCCCCGTGTGGCTCCGGCTTGCGAGCCAACCCGTATCCGGGCAACGAGTCCGGCAGCGTCGACCACTTAACAGATGGTCTGGTGCAAGAGGGTCGCCTGTGCCTCCTAGCCGACTCAGGGGTTCCTTTTCCTGATCGGACGGGTAATGATTCGCTGTACGGCTGGGGAGGATTGCGTTTGGCAACGCTGCGGATCGAGCGGGGTTTCGACCTCAGCAACCTCGCCAGCATGTTTGTGGTATCGCATTATCGACAAAGTCGACCGGCTTGCTCACGCATCTAGCTTGGCTCGGTCTCGCAGCCGAAGCCCGGGGCCAGGCGCTAATCCGCGGGACCGGCTAACCCGATTAGCGCCGTGCATGCGATCTATTGCATGATTACGATGGAATTTATCTGAAGTTGGGCTTGGGCGCGGCTGATGCGAGCGAAGAGAGGCTGGCGATCATGAAAATTGCTAACGACATAACTGAGCTGATCGGGAACACGCCACTCGTACGGTTGCGCCGTCTGACCGAGGGGGCTGGTGCGACGGTGGTCGCCAAGCTCGAGTTCTTCAACCCGGCTCACAGTGTGAAGGACCGCATTGGTGTCTCGATGATCGACGCGGCGGAGAAGGCCGGACTCATAGGGCCTGACTCGATCATCCTCGAACCGACGAGCGGCAATACGGGCATCGCGCTGGCTATGGTGTGCGCTGCTCGCGGATACCACTGCGTGTTCACGATGCCCGAGACGATGAGCAAGGAGCGCCGCGCCCTGCTTCGGGCCTATGGGGCCGAGCTTGTTCTTACCCCTGGGCCGGAGGGGATGCCGGGCGCGATCGCCAAGGCCGAGGAGCTCGCCAAAAGCGACAGCAGGTACTTTGTCCCCCAGCAGTTCGAGAATCCGGCCAACCCGGCCATCCACCGGGCGACTACGGCAGAAGAGATCTGGAAGGACACCGACGGAGCGGTGGACGTCGTCGTCTCCGGTGTCGGAACGGGCGGGACGATCACGGGCGTGGGCCAGGTGCTCAAGGAGCGCAAGCCTTCGGTGAAGATGGTCGCCGTCGAGCCGGCCGCCTCACCCGTGCTTTCCGGCGGGCAGAAGGGTCCTCACCCCATCCAGGGCATCGGCGCCGGATTTGTCCCGGCGATCTTGGACACCGGCGTCGTCGACGAGATCATCCAGGTCGAGAACGCGGACGCGTTCGACATCGCTCGCAGATCGGCTCGGGAGGAGGGTCTGCTCGTCGGGATCTCCTCTGGTGCGGCGTTATGGGCGGCGCTGCAGGTCGCTCGTCGCTCCGAGAACGCCGGGAAGCTGATCGTGGTGATCGTCCCCTCATTTGGCGAGCGTTATCTCTCCACTGCGCTGTTCGAGGGCCTCACCGACTGAGCATGCTCTCCACCCTGAGGCGCGACCTCATCGCGGCACGCGACCGTGACCCCGCGGCACGCTCGACGCTTGAGATCGCCTTGTGCTATTCGGGCGTGCACGCTCTTTGGAGCCACCGCATCTGTCACGCGCTCTGGGGGAAGGACTTCAAGTTTCTCGCCAGAGCCGGCGCTGGCCTAGCGCGATGGCTGACCGGGGTCGAGATCCATCCGGCCGCCATCCTCGGCCAGGGCGTCTTCATCGACCATGCTAGTGGTGTGGTGATTGGCGAAACGGCAGAGGTCGGCGATGACGTGACCATCTATCAGGGGGTCACCCTCGGAGGGACAAGTCTCGACCGAGTCAAGCGCCACCCGACAGTGGGCAACCGGGTCACAATCGGTGCTGGGGCGAAGGTCCTCGGCGCAATAACCATCGGTGATGACAGCCGTATCGGGGCTAACGCCGTCGTCGTCAGGTCTGTCCCGCCCAACTCGGTCGTGGTCGGTGTTCCGGGTCAGGTGATCGCCCGGAGTCGCCCGCACCTGGCCAGCGACCGCCCCGACCTCGAGTCCGCGTTCATGCCGGACCTGCTCGGTTCCAGCCTGCAGTCGCTGCTCGCTCGAGTCGATGAGCTCGAGCTGGTCGTCGAGGGGCAGAAAGAGCATCACGACGTCCGTCCCTCCAGGGCGGGTGTCTGGTCCGGAGAAGATTTCTCAATCTAGTAAGAAGAGGAGGAAGCTGTGCCCGAGTCCACGACCCCAGCGGCAGACCAGGTTCTGGACTGCATTGGTTTGGCGTGTCCGTTGCCGGTTGTCAAGACCGCCCAGGCGGTCAAGAGCCTCGCCTCGGGGCAGGTTCTCGAGCTTCTCGCCACCGACGCGGGCGTCGAGCCGGACATGAGGGCATGGAGCAGCCGTACGGGCAACGACCTGCTGTCTGTCACCAAACAAGGCGACGTCTTCCACATCCTGATCCGTGTCAAGTGACTGGGGTCGGTGATGTGGGCAGAAGACTCTGAGACGAAGATCCTCTACGTCCAGACGCACGGGGTCACCGACCCCGGGCGAAGTGCTACGCCGTTTTTTCTCGCCGCCTCGGCTGCGGCCATGGAGTTCGAGGTCATGATCTACTTCACGATGTACGGTCCAAGCCTCTTGCGCCGGGACGTGGTGGACAAGATCGGGCCCAAGGGTGACCAGGGCCAGCCTCTGAGATATTTCATCGAGCAGGCGACCGGCCTAGGCGTGAGGCTGCTGGTTTGCCAGCCCTCTTTGGACCTGAACGACCTCGTGATCGAGGACCTGATCGACGGGGTCGAGGTCATTGGTGGCGCGGCGTTCAACGACCTCGCCGCCTCGGCCGACGCCGTGATCAGTTTCTAGGTCAGAAGATGGCGCCGGCGCAGGCTCGACAAGCAGAGATGGACGCTCACTACAAGCTCCCCGAGGTAGCCGGCTACGGGGAGGTCGATCAAGACACCAAGTTGCGGCTGTTCGAGGAGATCAAGGCTGACATCCGCTTTGGTGACTACCTGTACGGCTGCTACGAGTGCGGCATCTGCGTAGGCGCTTGCCCGTCGGCGAAGTTCTACGACTTCAGTCCGCGTCGGGTGGCACAAGCGGCCTCCCGCGAGGACGTTGACCTCATCTACCAACAGATGCAGGAGGACATCTGGGAATGCTCCCAGTGCTTCTCTTGCCTCCGTTGCCCGCGGGGCAACAACCCGGGCGGGATCATCACCATCATGAGGGAGGTCGCCGTCCGTAACGGCCTCGCCTCGGCCAAAGAAGCCCTCGTCGGGTACTCGAGGATCATCTACAAGATAATGTCGACAGGCACGCAGGTGTCCCCGGACATGCTCCGTCCGGACGCATTTCCGGACTGGGGACCCGAGACTGCTGACGTGGCCGACAATCTTGACCTGTGGCGTCGCGCATTGCCGGCCGAGACAATGCACACGACCTCGACTGGGTGGTCCGTGGCCGACAAGACCCTTCTCGAGCTGTACGTCATCTGGTTCGAGACTGGAGCCCTGGACATGATCGCCCAGGTCGACTCGGACCTGTACTCCATCTTGCAAGAGCTTATGGAGGATCGTCTTGAGGAAGAGGGCATCGGACAATGAGCATCCCGATAAAGGCACCCATTGATGCCCGGCGCGCGAGCCGCGACGCAGCCGTGCAAGTTACCGACCGGCGTTCCCTCGAGGACCCTCGCGCAGAGTTGCTGGAGCTCGAGCGCCAAGGTGAGCTCATCGTGCAGAGGATCGATCGGGAGGCGATAGCGGTCGCCACCAAGTACGGGCGCGTGAAGCGGATCCAGAAGGCGCATCTTTGGCATCACAAGTCATGCGGTCAGTGCGGGCACATCCCTGGGTACTCGACCTCGATCTTCTGGGTGATGCGCAAGCTCGGCTACGACTACCACGATCCCCATGACCAGACCTCCTGCACGGCCTGGAACTACTACGCGAGCGCGACTTCGAACACCGCAGCCCAGGCGGCAGTGGCAGTGCGCAACTTCGCTGCCGCTTACGAGACGGGCTACTTCCCCCTCATCCACTGCGGCACTTCCTACGGTCACTACAAAGAGGTGCGAGAGGAGCTGATCCGCCACGGTGATCTGCGGGCCCAGGTGCGCGCCATCATGGCGAAGTTGGGCAAGCCGCTTGTGCTTCCCGAAGAGATCGTGCACTACTCAGAGTGGTTCCACGCCTTGCGCCACGAGATCGCCGCCAAACAGGTGCACGATTTGTCGAAGATCGTTGTGACGGTGCACCCGGCGTGCCACTACTACAAGATCGTCTCAGGAGACGCCATCTACGACCCGGACATCTACGGCGGGCAGCGCACCGCCGTGGTGACGGGCCTCGCGGAGGCTCTCGGTGCCGAGGTCCGCAACTACTCGACCTGGTTCGACTGCTGTGGCTTCGGCTTTCGTCACATCTTGGTGCAGCGCGACTTCACCCGTTCGTTCGCGACGCTGCGCAAGATCGAGGTGATGAAGCAGGAGGCAAACCCGGACGTCGTGCTCACTCACGACACAGGGTGTGTCACGACCCTCGACAAGAGCCAGTTCGCGGCGATGGCACACGGGCGCAACGTAGGCCTGCCCGTCATAAGCGAGGCGCAGTTCGCGGCGCTCGCCATGGGGGCACACCCGTATCGGGTCTGCCAGCTGCACTGGCACTCGGCCGACTACAGGCCTCTGCTCGAGAAGATGGGCATCGACTGGGAGAAGGCCTGGACTGAGTTTCAGGGGGATCTCGACCGCCTTGCCGGCGGTGAGAAGCGCTATCTCGACTGGGACGACGCCGGTGCTGGGGACGACGGCCAGCCTGGGGCAGCACCCAGTCATGGAAACGACACTTGAGGTGAGAGATGTCTTCTGACACGGTCGCGGTCATCGGTGGGGGACCAGGTGGTCTGCGCGCTGCACACGCCATTACCCAGATTGGCGGCAGGGTGCTGTTGATCGAGCAGCGCGAGTTCCTAGGGGGCACTCCCGTTGCGGAGAACTACTCCGGCCTCACTCCCCGGGGTGAGCCCGCTCAGCCTCAGATCCGCCAGATGATCGACGAGGTGACGGCAAGTCCCCTTGTAGAGATTCGCCTCGGCACCGAGCTCGTCGCGATGTCTGGTGAAGCGGGAGCCTTCCTACTCACCCTGCGCCAGGCGGGGACCGACCGGTCCGGAGGCGGCCCCACAGGCGGACAGGACTCCGCCGAGTGCGGCGCCATCATCATCGCCACGGGGTTCGCACATTTCGATCCTGGCAGAGCGACGCAGATGTATGGCTACTACGAGTTCGCTGACGTGATCACCCAGCCTGATCTCGAGGCGATGCTCTCCGAGCACCGGGTCGTGCGACCTTCCAACGGCCAACCGCCGGAGCGGATCTGCTTTGTTCAGTGCGTCGGCAGTCGCGACAGGCAGATCGGCAACGAGTACTGCTCGAAGGTCTGCTGCGGCGTGGCCTCCAAGGAGGCCATCGAGATCCGTGAGCTCCTGCCCGATTCGAAGGTCATCATCTTCTACATCGACATGAGGATGTACGGCTACTGGGAAAACGAGATCTACTGGCCGGCACAAGAACAGCACCACGTGCAGTACGTGAAAGGGCTGATAACAGAGGTTCTACCAAAGGGCGACCGCCTGTTAGTGCGGGGCGAGGACACGACGATGGGCAGACCGATGGAGGTTCCCATGGACCTCGTCGTGCTCTCAGTCGGAATGGAGCCTTCGATGGGCACCCGCGACGTGGCGGACCTGTTGGGCGTGAAGCGCAACAAATATGGCTTCGTCGACGCTCCCGGCGCGCCGCTCGACCCTGTCAGTACCGACAGGGAGGCGATCTTCGCCTGTGGCGCCGCCCTAGGCCCGGCTGATCTCGAGGACACAGTCTCCTCAGCGGCCGGGGCGGCCCTGAGAGCTTTTGGTTATCTGCGCTCACGCACGGCTAAGGCAGCGAACTGAGGCGATGGGCGAGTGAATTCTGGCCTTGTCGTCGACAGCCCGAGCGCGCTCGAATTTCAGCGCGCGATAAGAGACCGGATCGGCGATAGCCAGCTCCGCGCGATAGCCGGCGAGCTGTCCTTGAAATCTGCCGCGCTAGGCGAGCTGCTGAGCGAGGGCTCCTTCGGGCTGAACCGTGCCGCCCTGCGCCAGATGCTGGGCTGGGTATTCGCGACGCGTCGGCGTTCAGACGAGCTTCTGGATGTCCTCGGGCCGGGCTTGTTGGCCGAGGCCGTCGCGCGGCTGCTCTGGTCGGGCGCCGAGCTCAGCGAGAGGATCGACGACTTCGATGCTGCGCTGAGCGCTCTTGCAGGTGTGCCGGAGCTGTCGCGATGCCGGTTCGACCTACCATTTGAGCTGCTGCATTTCACCTCGCCTGAGCGCTACTGGTTGTGGACGCGGTGGATCTTCGAGCCTGAGGCGGGCACTGGCGCGTTGACGCTCTTGACGACCGGGGAAAGCGATCTCGGTGCCGCGACCACGCGAGGCGCCCTCTACTTGAACATCGGACGGGCGATGGCCCTGGTCGAGGAGACCGGCAAGGCGGTCGGCTTCAGCGCTGTCGGTCCGGGGCCCTTCGGCATCGACGTCCTTCTTGCCGCGGTCTACGGGCTCTATATGCACACGATCCTGCGGCTGCGGATGACGCCTGAGTTCAACCGCGTCACACCAGCATTACCCGACGTCGTGAGACGCCTCCTCGGCGTCTACCACCTGGAGGTGTAGTCACCTTGCCCGTTGGTGGCCGCAAGGTCCCCCCCGTGTCGGTGGAGAAGGAGCACGCCACAGTTGCCTCCACGATCTCCGGTCGGGAAGTGGACCTGCCGGGGATGTGGAACCGGATGTTCGAGTCCCGGGTCATCACCGACTACGGACCGGAGGGTTTTGCAGCCATCGCCGCCCACCCAGGCGGAGAGTCGCTCGAATGGTGCTACGGCTGCGGCAAGTGCGTCCCCGCCTGCCCGGTAGACCTGGTGGGCGACTACGGGCCGCGCAAGATCCACCGCAGGGTCCAGACCGGTACCGCTCTCATGGACGACGCAGATCTCTGGCTTTGCACGACATGTGGCAACTGCCTGCGGGTCTGCCCCAAGGAAGTGGACATGCTCGCCATCATGCCGGCTGTTCGTGAGGGCGCCCTTTCTTCGAGCAAGGTCCCGACAGAGCTGCAGGACGTCTTCGAAAAGACATTCCGGTACGGCAACGCCCTCGGCCAGAACCCAAGGCGCCGGGGGCAGTGGACCGAGAACGCCGGGGCGAAGGTGAGGGTGCTGAGCAAGGAACCGGGGCCGGTCGACGTGCTGTTCTATGTCGAGGACTACTGGAGCTTCCACCCTAGGGGCCAGGATGCCGCCAAGTGCTTTGCGAGGGTCGCCGAGGCTCTCGGGATTGACTGGGCGATTCTCGGGCCCGAAGAGAAGACTGTCGGCGACTCGCAGCGGCTCGCCGGGGAAAAGGGGCTCTTCGAGTCCCTGGTGGATGACGTCACCGCCGTACTGGGGAGGTATGACTTCAACCGGATCGTCACGCCGGACCCGCACGCCTTTAATGCCTTTGTTACCGAGTACCGCCAACGCGGCCACGAATACGAAGTGATGCACTACACACAGCTGCTTGCCCCCCTCGTAGACCAGATTCCCTGGGCGAGGGAGCTGGACATGACGGTGACATTTCACGACCCGTGCTATCTCGGGAGACGGAACGGAGAGTACGACGCGCCCCGTGCCCTGCTAGAGGCCATCCCGGGCGTGCGGCTCGTCGAGATGGGTCGATGCCGGGAGAACGCCTACTGCTGCGGCGGCGGAGGCGGAGGCATGTGGCTGGACGGGTTCACCCGCGACCATATGAGTGAGCGTCTCTCCGAGCGCCGGGTCCGCGAAGCTGCTCAGACAGGTGCCGAGGTGCTGGCTGTCTGCTGTCCCTACGAGGTTCCCCGCTTCAGCGATGCGGCCAAGTCGACCGGTCACGAGGAGCTGCGCGTCTGTGATGTCATCGAGCTCGTCGACGAGGCGATGCAGGAGGGCAGCGGCCGTGGGTGAGCCGCTGCGAGTGATCGACTTCGGCCTCAGCTCACCGCTTCGCTCCCAGACCCTGTGGCACGCCGTCGCTTACGGCGTGTCGCAAGGTGCCCCGGCCACGCTTTCGTTCACGCGGCCGGCCGCACCCTATGTGTGTCTCGGTTACCACCGCCTGGCCGAGGAGGTCGACCGTGAGTACTGCCGGCGAAAGGGGCTGCCGGTGTTGCGTCGCATGGTGGGAGGCGGCCCGGTCTACCTCGACAGTAACCAGCTGTTCTTCCAGATCTGCCTTCCGGCTGGGAGGTTGCCGGCCGGCCGGCCACAAGCACTGCACATGCTTCTCGAACCGGTGGTCACGGCCTTTGCCGCCTTGGGAGTGCCGGCCCTGCTCGACGACAACGGCGAGATCTGCGTGGGAGAACAGAAGATCTGCGGACACGGCGCGGGGCAGATTGAGGATGCGGTGGTGCTCTGCGGCAATCTGATAGAGCACTTCGACCACGAAGAGGCGACGCGGGTGCTCGCCTTCACTCAGCCTCGGCAGCGCCGCCAGACGCTTTCGCTTATGCGACGCTTCGTGGGCGAGACCCAGATCGATCCCGCCGCCTTCCAAACCGCCATGACGGGGAGCTACGCGGCTGGCTTGGGGCTTGACGCGCACCCAGAGACCGGGTTGAAGGGTTTTGAGCGCGAGGTGGTGATGAGGCTGGACGAGAAGTTCACCAGCCGGGCGTGGCTGGCCGGGGTCTCGAGGCCCCACCTCGCTGGCAGTGCCGGTCCTCGTGCCCGAGTGGTAAAGGTGCGCGCCGGGGTGTGGACCTTCGGTGCGACCTACCGGGGGGCACGGGTCGTGGCCAGCATCGTCAATGGGAGGCTGGAACAAGTGCAGGTGCAAGACCAGGAGCTCAACGGGTGCACCGAGCGAGCCGAGCGCGCCCTCACCGGCGCGGCCTTGGACTCGGTCGGCGACGTGCTGGCCAGCTTCGGTGATCCCGGGCGCCGGCTCGCAGTTGCCTTCGCTGCCGCCAATTCGGCGAGGCCATGATGGCGGCGGCCGGATCAGTGTTCGTAGCCGGCTTTGCCCTGGCCCTTGACCGGCGTTATGAGGCTGACACGCAGATGTGGGTGCTGGCACAAGGACCCCGCCGTGTGCGCGTCGGGATGGACGTGCTCGGGCTCGAGACGAGCGGCAGCCTCGCGCAGCTGTCGTTTGATCCTCCGGGCACCGAGCTCGTGGCGGGGCGGCCCTTCGGCCAGCTCGAGGCCGCGAAGTTCGTCGGCCCTTTGGTCAGCCCCGTCACCGGCACGGTACTGGCGGTCAACGACGCCGTGGCGATCGACGCCGGCCTCGCCGAGCGGGACCCGTACGGCGAGGGATGGCTCATAGAGGCGAGCCTCGACGGCGACGAAGCGGAACTGGGAAACCTGCTCTCCGAGCCTGACGAGATCGTCTCCTGGTTCACAGCCAAGGCCACGTCATACCGGCTAAAGGGCGTGATCGCGCAGTGACCACGGGGTGCCAGCAGAGCTCACCGGCAGAGGTGAGGCGGGCGAACTTCGAGGACGTGATGGACTTCTATGCCCCCGGCCTCAAGCGCTGGCAGAGCTCTGAGTGGTCCCCGAGCTCACCGCGGCGCTTCCTGCCAGTCTCTGTGACCGGCGGCGCGTGCTCGCTGTCGTGTGACCACTGCCAGGCAAAGGTGCTGAAGGGGATGGTGTCGGTTCGGGCAGGCCAGGACCTGTTCGAGCTCGCCGCCCGGCTGCACGAGGAGGGGAGTGAAGGGATACTCCTCTCGGGCGGATCCACGCGATCGGGCACGGTGCCGCTGCTGGGGCACTTGCGCCACGTCCCTCGCATCCGCGAGGAGCTCGGCATGCGTGTCATCGTGCACTCCGGGATGGTCACGCCCGAACTGGCCGAGGCTTTGACGGCCTCGGGCGTGGACGGCGTGATGCTAGATGTCATCGGCGCTGACGAGACCTTGCGCGATGTCTACCATCTCGACCTGACAGTGCAGGACGTGGAGCATTCCTTGCAGCTGCTCGCCTCGCACGGTCTGCGGATCATCCCCCACATCGTGTTGGGCCTCCATTTCGGCCGTTTCCTCGGTGAGCACCGAGCCCTCGAGATCGTGACCTCGTACCCGGTGTCGACCCTCGTCCTCGTCGTGCTGGCGCCGTTGGCAGGCACGCCCATGGCGACGGTGACGCCACCTCCGGTCGAAGAGTTGGCGGCCTTCTTCGCCACGGCGCGCCTTGCGGCACCGGCGATTGCGATCAACCTCGGCTGCGCCCGGCCTCTCGGTCCGCAAAAACGAGAGCTCGACGAGGCCGCAGTCGACCTCGGCCTGAACGGCATCGCCTATCCGGCTGATGGCGTCATCGAGTACGCGAGGTCGGCGAGGTCTCGAGCCGCGGCTGTTCGAGTACTGCTGCTCGCTCACCTGGCAAGGAGCCCAGGAAAGTGGCTCGAAGAGGCTGGAGGTGGCGGGTTGAGCGAGGTGTGGCGGCTCCTGTCCTCCGACGGGGTCGGTGCGGCGGAGGGGCTCGCCCTCGACGAGGCCCTGATGGGCCGGTACGCGGCGAAGTGCTCCCGAGCGTCCCCCGACTCTTCGCTTGTACAGCTACCGCGACCACTGCGCCCTGGTTGGGCGCTATCAGAACATCGAGGCCGAACTCGACCTTGAGGCCTGCACTGCTACGGGGACCGAGATCGGCCGTCGGCTCACCGGCGGCGGGGCCATCGTCATGGGCCATGGGCAGCTCGGCATCGCCTATGTGGACCGGGCACCGGTCCACGAGCGGCCGAGGGAGACGATCGCCAAGCTCTCTGCGGCTCTCGTGAGGGGCCTTGGGGGACTTGGCATCATGGCGAGTTTCGAGGGCAAGAACGACCTCGAGGTCGCCGGCCGCAAGATCGCCGGCCTTGGACTCTACGCCGACCAGTTCGGGGCGATGCTCTTCCACGCAAGCGTGCTCTGCGACCTCGACGTGGGATTCATGGTGCAGGTGCTTAAGATACCTGCCGCCAAACTGGATGGACGTGCCATCGCGGCCGTGGGTGAGCGAGTCACGACCGTTTCCGCAGTAACTGGCAGCAGACATGACGCAACGACTCTGCGGCCCTTTGTCGCCCGCGGCTTCTCGGAGAGCTTCGATGTCCTGCTCGAGCCGGAAAAGCCCGACGAAGATGAGCAGGCCCGGGCGGAAGCTCTCGCCGAGGGTCGCTACCGATCGCAGTCCTGGCTCCACGAGCGCAGTGCCTCGCCCGACGCGAACGGCTCGGCGCTTTTGAAGACGCCGGCGGGTCTGGCGAGAATCTACCTGGCAACCCACGGTGACGTGGTGAAGTCTGCGCTCGTGGCAGGGGACTTCAACGAGCTGCCCGCGGAGCTGGCCGCACTGGAGGCGGCCTTGCGCTGGCGACGCCTCGACCACGACTCGGTCTTAGAGGTGGTGGCACGATCAGGAGCTGCTCGAGCCCTCGGCGTTGGCACGGAGGACCTTGTCGCTGCTGTGATGATCGCCGGAGACGCATCGACCGAGGCCCCGGGCGGCGCCGTGCGGGTTAGCGCGGCCAAGAGCTAGGAGGACGCGCCGTCGTGGTGACAAGCGAGCTTGCGCTCTCAGAAGAACGCTCAGGGACCCGAGAGAGCCCCGAGTTCGTGCGCATCTCTATGGCGAGCGCCATGGCCCTTCGGCTGCGTTCTGGTCGATTCAGCCGAGACTTCGACTTCGGCGGCGTGAACATCCTCCTCAATTACGAAGACGGCTGCCGGTCCGGCTGTGAGTACTGCGGGCTCGCTCGCACTAGAGAGGGAACCCAAGAGGACAAGTCGTTCATCAGAGTCGAATGGCCGCTCGTGCCTATCGGGGACCTCGTAGAGCGAATGGCCGAGCTGGAACCCAACTTGACGCGGCTGTGCATCTCCATGGTCACCCGGGGCAGGGCATACCGCGACACCTGCGAGATCGTCCGCCGTATAACCGAACGGGTCCGGACACCGATCTCGGTCCTCGTCGCCCCTCCTAGCCTCACGCGGGGGCGGCTGGAGAACCTGAAGGCTCTCGGCGTCGACATGATCGGGATCGGCCTCGACGCCGTCACCGAGGAGCTGTTCTGCAAGACGCGGACCGATGTCTTGTCCGGCGGCCTCAAATGGGACAACTACTGGGATGTTCTCGGCGCGGCGCGTGAGGTGTTCGGGCCCTGGAAGGTCAACGTGCACACCGTCGTAGGTCTCGGCGAGAGCGACGAGGATCTCGTCAGGCTTTTCCAGGTGCTGCGCGAGCGCGAGGTGCTCTCTTATCTGTTCTGCTTCAACCCGGAACCGGGCTCGCGCATGGCCGAGCGCGGCCAGCCAGAGCTGCGACGCTGGCGGAGGATCCAACTCGCGAGACACCTCGTCGAAGCCGAACGATGCGATCTGGACGTGTTCAGTTTCGGCGACGACGGCTCGATCGCCCAGGTGAGGACGCCTCGTACGACCCTCGACCACGTGGTGGCCGACGGGAGGGCCTTTATGACCGATGGCTGCCCGGGAGAAGGCGATACTCCGGGTTGCACCAGGCCGTACGGGTCCTACCGCCCCGTTGAGGCCTTCCGGGACTATCCATTTGCCCCGAACGGAGACGATCTCGAGGAGATTCGCAGGCAGTTGCAACTGGATGACATTGTCGCCCAGGACGGAAAGGTGGTTTGAGTTGCGGATCGTGGTAGCTCTAAAGGCGGTCCCCGATCTCGTCGAGGAGATAGACCTCACAGCTGACGAGAAGGCGATAGATCCCGAGTACCTGAAATTCATCCTCAACGAGTGGGACGGGCAGGCTCTCGAAGAGGCCCTCTTGTTGAAAGACGCCTCTGGGGCCGAGGTCGTCGCAGTCGGTTTGTCCACCGACACCGACATCGACCAGATCCTCTACACAGCTCTGGCCAAGGGGGCTGACGCTGGCCTGAAGCTGATCGATTCGGGTGAACCGGGAGCTGGCGCCAGGAGCACGGTCTCCCACAGGGCGGCGCTCCTTGCCGGTTACCTCGTCCTTGAGCCAGCAGATCTCGTGATCACGGGGGTGCAGGCCAGTGACGACCCGGATGGCCAACTGGCTCCCATGCTGGCGGCCATGTGCGACCTGCCCCACGTGTCGGTCGTGGTGAGCGTCGAGGAAGAGGGCCGCTCTGTGAAGGTCCGTCAGGAATTCGCGGCCGGCCGCTCCCACGAGCTCGAGGTCGATTTGCCCGCCATCATCGGCGTCCAGTCCGCCCGCCAACCCCCGCGTTATGCCCCCATCAGCCGGATCAAGCAGGCCATGGCGGCAGGTGGCCTCAAGGAGGTGACGGTGTCGCCCAGGGAGGAACCCGCTGGCCTCCGCGTGAGGAGGATGCACAAGCCGGAGACCGCGGAGTCGGCCGAGATGCTGACCGGGAGCGTCAGCGACGTGGCGGACCAGATTGTGGGCCTGCTTCGCTCGCGTGGCCTTTTGAAGGAGTGAAGACTATGAGCAATAACGTGATGGTGCTCGCCGAGCACAGTGGCCAGCACGTCTCGGAGGGAACCCTGGAGCTGATCGCCAAGGCCCGCGAGCTGGCGAGCGCGCTGGGCGGGCTGGTCGAGGTCGCTCTGCTCGGTCCGCTCGAGCTCGCCGGCGAGCTCGGTGCCGCGGACATCGTCGTCTCCGTCGAGCACCCCGGGCTCAGCGAGTACCTGCCAGAGGCCTACGAGAAGGTGCTGGAGCACCTGCTCGCCGAGCGCTCCCCGCGGCTGTTGGTGTTGTCGCACGCGACCGTGGGGCTCGACCTTGGGTCAGCTCTGTCTGTGCGTTGGCAGGCGCCCCTGGCCAGCTATGTGACGGCGCTCGCGATAGAGGACGGCCTCGTCACCGCCACGGCCCAGATTCTCGGCGGAAAAGTTCTCGCCGACGTGGAACTGCCCGGCGACAGGGCGATCGTGACGGTCCCGGGAGGCGCATTTCCGGTCACGATGGTGCTGGCCGACAACAACCCAGAGGTCGTAAGCGTCGCACCACCTTTCGGGCTCGACTCACTGCGCATGTCGCTTCAAGGCGTCCTCGAGACTGCCGCCGGCGATGTTGACATCGCCTCGGCCGAGATGCTCGTCTCAGTGGGCCGTGGGATCGAGTCGCAGGACAATCTGGAGATCGTGCTCGAACTGGCCGAGGCCCTCGGTGTACCGCTGTCGGCCTCCCGACCCGTCGTAGACGCGGGATGGCTGCCGAAGACGCGCCAGGTCGGCCAGTCAGGCGTCAAGGTCAAGCCGCGGGCGTACCTTGCCTTCGGCATCTCCGGTGCTCCTGAGCACCTCGAGGGGATGCGCAACGCCGAGCTGATAATCGCCTGTAACACCGATCCGGCGGCGCCGATCTTCGGTGTCGCCCACTACGGGACGTCCCTCGATCTTTTCGATCTGGTCCCAGAGCTCGTCGACAAGGTCCGCGGCTGACGATGGCACCTCGGTCCCTCCTGATGGCTACGGCGGTCGGCCGGCCCATCTTCGAGGGCATGGGCATAGTAGGAAGAACGGTCTTCTACAGCCTGGCCGCCGTGTCGACGATCGTGTTCGCCTGGGGCGTCTGGCATCGGCTGGGCAAGTACAGGCAGGGACGGCCGGCCCAACGCTGGACCATGGTCCGGGGCGCCCTCTACTCGAGGCTGCGCTCGATGGCCAAGGGCGCCACGGTCTCCAAGGGCCATCGCGCGACGGGCGTGGCCCATTTCTTCATCTTCTGGGGCTTCCTCGCGGCTTTCCTGGCGACAGTCATCCTGACTGTCGACACCGACATCGTGCGCAACGTCTCGAAGCTGTTCGCAGGACACGCCGACAGCTTTTTTCATGGAACGTTCTTCATCATCTACACCTTCGTGATCGACACGATGGGATTCGCCTTTCTCCTTGCCCTCATCTACATGGCTGTGCGTCGCGCGCTCGGTCGCCGCCGCCTCAACTACGCGCGGGCAGCCGCCCCCGAGGGTGGTTACTCGCGAGGAGAGATGGTGGCAGGCGACTGGGTCTTTTTGAGCCTGCTCGTCTCCATCCTCGTTACCGCCTACCTGCTCACCGGGTTGCGCATCCTCGGCCAGAACATGGCGTGGTTCACCGTGTTCAGCCCCTTTGGGCGCTTGGTCGCCGAGGGGTTCTCAGGGCTCGGCATGAGCCCGGCTGAAGCCGTCCGGGTCCACGGCGTCGTGTGGTGGGTGCATGCCGGCCTGGCGCTGAGCTTCATCGCCTACCTTCCCTACTCCAAGGCCATGCACATGATCGTCGACGCCGTCAGCCTCCTGGCCACGGACCGGTCGGCCACCTTGAGGCTGCCCGCGCCGAGTCCGGACCATCCCGGGTACCAAGTGATCGCGGACTTCACGTGGAAGGAACTGGTCAATCTCGACGCCTGCACAAAGTGCAACCGTTGCCAAGAGGTCTGCCCCGCCTTCGCCGTCGGCGCCCCCCTGTCGCCCCGGGACCTCATCCTCGACCTGCGACAGTGGGTCGACACCTCCTCCAGGGGCATTACGCTGCTCGATCGCGAGCAAAGGCCGACCCGTTCGGGTCCCCTCGCAGCTAGCGATGGAGTGAAGATCGCCGGTGATGTGGTCGAGACCCGATCGCTGTGGGCCTGCACGACGTGCATGCACTGTGTGCAGGTCTGCCCCGTCGGCATCGAGCACGTTCCGACCATCGTCCAGCTGAGGCGCGGCCTGGTCGACGAGGGGTCGATGGACCTGAGCCTGCAGCAGGCACTGACAAACCTGGCCACGCAGGGCAATTCCTTTGGCAAGTCCTCCCGGATGCGGGCGCGGTGGACCCGGGAGCTCGACTTCCAGATCCCAGACGCCCGCAAGCAGCCCGTGAGGTACCTCTGGTTCGTGGGGGATTACGCCAGCTTTGACGAGAGGCTCGCCGACAGCTCTCGGGCCCTGGCGAGGATCCTCCACAACGCCGGAGTCGACTTCGGCCTGCTCTACGAAGCCGAGCACGACACTGGCAACGATGTGCGGCGGGTGGGGGAGGAGGGCCTCTTCGAGATGCTCGCCGAGCACAACCGCGACGCGCTCGCGCAAGCCCAGTTCGAAGAGATCTTCACGACAGACCCCCACTCCTTAAACGCCCTGCGCAATGAGTACCCGGCTCTCGGGGCGAGCTACCCGGCCTGGCACCACACCGAGCTCCTGGCAGATTTGCTCGAGAGCGGCGAGATCACCATCAGGCCGCTCGGATACCGAGTGACCTATCACGACCCTTGCTACCTCGCCCGCTACAACGAGGTGCTGGCCCCGCCGCGACGAATTCTGGCTGCTCTTGGCTGCGAGCTGGTCGAGATGGGACGAAACGGCATGGACACCTTCTGCTGCGGCGCCGGTGGCGGCCGGATCTGGATGGAGGACAGCTCACCTGAGCGTCCGAGCGCCAACCGAATCAGAGAGGCGCTGCTACTCGACGTCGGCCAGTTCGTAGTTGCCTGCCCGAAGGACATGACAATGTTCACCGACGCCGTGAAGACGGCGGGGGTCGAAGACCGGCTCGTCGTGCGGGACATCGTCTCTTTGATCGAGGAGGCCATCTCCAGGCCGGCAGAACCTGGCATGGTGGAGGTCACAGTGTGATGAGGTGGCGGGGCGGACGACCAGGCCCTGGACGGAAGGCACGACGATGAGCGTTGTCAACAACTGCAACATTCCCGAGGACCTCTATTACATCGTCGGCAAGCACGTTTGGGCACGACGCGAGGGTGACCTCGTGACAGTTGGGATGACCGACGTTGCCCAGAGCCTGGCCAAGACCATCGTGGCGGTGACGCCGAAAGCCGCCGGCAAGGCGGTGGCAAAAGGTCGCAACCTGGCCACTGTCGAGAGCGGCAAGTGGGTCGGTCCTGTCACTGCGCCGATAAGCGGCGACATCGTGGAGGTCAACGAGGCTCTCATGGTCTCGCCGAGCCTGGTCAACTCGGACCCATACGGGGCGGGCTGGGTCGCCCGGCTTCGGCCTTCGGACTGGGAGGGCGAAGCAGATGACCTGGTGACAGGGGTCGAGGGAGTCGAAGCGTACCGGCAGTTCCTCGTTGCAGAGGGGATCACGTGCCAATGACCCGAGGCGTAGGCCATGCAAAACCCAGTACATGTCAGCTATGTAATCTAGTAGGAAGGTAGCATTAGTCTTTAGTCGCCTTCGTCCGGCCGCACGGCGCCCTTGGGATGGCCCGGCAGCCGGCCGGTCGCCGCCGAGTCAGGAGACAACACATGGACAACGAGACTGCACCGATCGCCGCGACGGGCGAGCCGAGCGAGGACGAGCCGAAGCGGATGGCCATCATCTGCTGGAGCAATGACCTCGACCGGGTGTGGCCGGTGATGATCTTGGCCACAACGGGTGCCGCCTCGGGGCTCGAGGTGGACGTCTTCTTCACCTTCTGGGGCCTCCGGGTGCTGCAGAAGAACGACAAACGGGTGACGGGCCAAAACTGGATGCAAAAGGCGGAATCGCTCGTAGACCGGGGCGGGAGCGAGCACCTGAAGCTGAGCAAGATCCATTTCGCGGGCATGGGCACCTCAATGATCAAGATGCTCGCCAAGGAGTACAAGGTCGCCAGTGTCTCCGAGCTGATGGAAATGGCCATCGACGTCGGTGTGCGCCTGCACCCCTGCCAGATGACGATGGACCTGTACGGGCTGTCGACCTCCGACTTCATCGAGGGGATCCAGCCGACACTCGGGGCAGCGAGCTTCATCGACATGGCGGCCAAAGCCGACATTCAGCTGTTCATTTGAAGGCCTTTTGATGCTCCAGGGCCGCAACGTCCGAAGTGGGGACCTTGGACCCTACTGCCTTGCAGTGAAGTTCATCACAATAGTGTCGAATAATCGGGATGAGGTGTCCCTCGGGGTGAAGGTTTCATGCCCCGCGATCTCGGGCGAGGGCGCTGACGTCCTTGGCAATTTGATTCTCACAAGCCCGCCGAAGTCCGGCGGCACCAGGCCCGCATCTGCGGTGGTACGTGGTACGGGGCAGTCCACGAGGGAAAGGTCCAGCAATGCCAAACACAACTTCTGCCGAAGGGCCGACGAATCTCGCCCTGACCGACGCAGCTGCGCGTCAGCTCACCAATGCCACCAAGAGCACCGCGCAGCTCGACACGATCACGCCGCGATGGCTGACCCAGATGCTGCAGTGGGTGCCCGTCGAGGCGGGCATCTACCGCCTGAACCGAGTGAAGGACCCCAACTCGGTCACGGTTGCCACCCCGCCGAGGGACGAGTCCGAGCTGCCGACGACCTATGTCGGCTACTACGAGACGCCACGGGAGTACTTCCTCAACACGGTCGCAACCATTGTCGACATCCACACACGTATCTCGGACCTCTACAGCAGCCCGTTCGACCAGATCGCCGAGCAGATCCGCCTCACGATCGAGACCGTCAAAGAGCGCCAGGAGAGTGAGCTCATCAACAACACCGACTACGGTTTGCTCGCCGTAGCCGATGCCTCCCAGCGCATCTCGACCCTAGGCGGCCCGCCAACCCCGGACGACTTCGACCAGCTGATCACCAAGGTCTGGAAGGAGCCGGCCTTCTTCCTCGCCCACCCGCTCGCCATTGCTGCCTTCGGACGTGAGTGCACCCGCCGCGGTGTGCCGCCTGCCACCGTCAGCATCCACGGCTCGCAGTTCCTCACCTGGCGTGGGCTGCCGATTGTGCCCTCGGACAAGGTGCCAATCGAGAAGAACAAGACCAAGGTGCTGCTGCTACGTGTGGGGGAGCGCCGCCAGGGCGTGATCGGCCTGTACCAGCCGGGTCTCACCGGCGAGCAGTCCCCGGGCCTCTCAGTCCGCTTCATGGGCATCAGCCGCAACGCCATCGCCTCCTACCTCGTCTCGCTGTACTACTCGCTCGCGGTGCTCACCACTGATGCGCTCGCAGTTCTCGAAGACGTCGAGATCGACAAGTTCCATGACTACTCACCCACCTACAGGTGAGGGTGACGGCGCCCTTCCTTCTTGGGTGCCGGACGAGGCCACGCTGACACGGCTCGCCAACGAGTTCTTCGGCACGATGCCGGGTCATGGGCCGCAGGCGCCGTCTGCCGACGAGTCGAATTTGCCGAAGGCCGACGTGCCCGGGCCCGAGGAGGCGACCGCCTATGCCCCGCAGGCAGACCTGCTCGGTTACATGCCCCCGGACCTCACCTCGGGCTTCCACCGGGCGGCAGCGACACCGGGAAGGTTGGCTGGCCTCGCTGGGCAACCTCCGGCGACCGCCGTGCCGGGCCTGCCACCCGCAACGATTGCCGCCATCTTGGGGGCGACAGGGGCACGAGCGCTCGAGCGCTCCCTAGCTGCCCCCGCCACCATGGCCTCAGGTGAGCCGTCGTTCTACTTCGTCGACGAGCGGATCTCGTTTCCCCACCGGCCAGTTTGTGACCGGCGTGTAATGCCCGTCGAGGCCCACCCGGCCTTCCACATCGAGGCCGTGAGACGCGACTTCCCGATCCTGCAGGAGCGGGTCCACGGACGTCAGCTCGTATGGCTCGACAATGGCGCGACCACGCAAAAGCCACAGGTTGTCATCGACCGCCTGGCGTACTTCTACTCGCACGAGAACTCGAATATCCACCGCTCCGCCCACTCCCTGGCAGCGCGTTCCTCGGACGCCTACGAAGGGGCACGTTCCACGGTGGCGGACTTTTTAGGAGCACCGTCGCCCGCAAATGTGGTCTTCACCCGAGGCACGACGGAGGCCATCAACCTTGTAGCTCAGGCCTGGGGACGCCACCGAGTCGGACCCGACGACGAGATCGTAATCTCCCATCTCGAACACCACGCCAACATCGTTCCCTGGCAGCAGCTAGCCGCCGAGCGCGGGGCGAAGCTGAAGGTGATCCCCGTAGACGACGAGGGGCGGCTGCTCCTCGACTCCTACGGCCAGCTTTTGAGCGACAGGACCAAGATCGTCGCCATCACGCACGTGTCAAACGTGCTCGGGACGATCGTCCCGGTGAAACAGGTCGTCGAGATGGCTCATCGGGCTGGCGCCAAAGTGCTTGTCGACGGTGCGCAAGCGGTCGCCCACATGGTCGTCGACGTCGCTGATCTGGACGCCGACTTCTACGTCTTTTCCGGGCACAAGATCTTCGCCCCGACCGGCATCGGTGCCCTCTACGCCAAACCGGAACTGCTCGAGGACATGCCGCCGTGGCAAGGCGGCGGAAACATGATCGCCGACGTCACCCTTGAGCGGACCCTTTATCAACGGCCCCCCGCCAAGTTCGAAGCCGGAACAGGAAACATCGCAGGAGCTGTCGGGCTCGGGGCGGCGCTCGACTATGTGAGCCACCTCGGGCGCTCGCTTGTCGAGCGCTACGAGCACGACCTACTCGAGTATGCCCTCGCCGAGATCCGCAGCGTGCCGGGCCTGCACCTCATAGGGACCGCCCCTGAGAAGGCCAGCGTGCTCACCTTCGTGCTCGAGGGTTACCGGCCCGAAGAGGTCGGCACGGCACTCGACAAAGAGGCGATCGCGGTGCGCGCCGGGCATCACTGTGCTCAGCCGATCCTGCGCCGATACGGGCTCGAGTCGGCGGTCCGGCCCTCACTGGCGATGTACAACACGCACGCCGAGGTCGACCTGCTCGTGGCCGCTTTGCGCCGGCTCGCCGCCGACGGTGGGAATCGCCGCTAGGCGGTCCGCGCCTCAGCGGGCTCACCGGACGGGCGGAGGCCACCAGCCCGAGAACCGGCGCGTCCGGCACGATGGCGACCTTGGGCAGGTACCGATGGGGGTTGGGAATTGGGCGAATGCTGATCAGCGCCGATGAAAGGATCAGTCCGGCACCGTTACCTAGCAGTGTGCGTCCAGTGTCGATCATGCCAACAGGCTTGGGCGGCGCGTCGCTACCTGCGGGCGGAAAGGAAGTCCGGGGCTGTTCTGCTACCTTCGGCTAGCGCATGAGTCGGCTCAGCCATCTGTTCTCCGAGCGCGCCTGGGCTTCGCGTGTCCTGCTCGTGGTGGTCTTGCTGGCCTACCTCGTCCTGCCGGTCCTTGAGGCCCGCTTCATCATCACCTCGAGCGCGAACATACCGATCTCCGATACCTGGAGCTTCGTCCCCATAATCTCGAACTTCGCCAGGACGGGGCAGATATCTTGGGGACACATCTTTGCCTTCTACGGCGACAACAGGCCCGTACTCGAGCGGCTCGGGCTGCTCATTGACGGAAAATACTTCGCCCTTGACGTGCAACTGGTCAAGCTTGGATCAGTCCTGGTCGGGGTGTGCGAGACGCTTTGCGCTATCTGGGCCATCCGCCTCGCGTTGCCCCGCGCCCGAGTGGTTGTGGTCCTGCTGGCGGCATATCCGCTCGCTCTCGGTATCTTCTGTTGGAACAACTGGCAGAACCTGCTCGACGAGTGGAACGTCATGAACCTCGCGGGCGTCGCTTTGAGCTTCCTCGCCCTCCTTCTTATAGCTGGCGGGCCGTTGGGGCGACGCAGCAGCGTGCGCTCTTTGATCATGGCGGTGCTCGTTTGTGCTCTGGCCTCGTTCACCGGAGAGTCAGGCAACTTGTCCTGGATCGCCTGCGCGATAGTGCTCTGGCTGCCGCGCTCGCGCTTTCGCCTTCGGGAAAAGCTCGTGTTCTCGGGCGTGGCCGCCGCCTTCCTCGCCCTTTACTTCGCGGGCAGCTCAGGCGTCGCCTCAGGGCACCCGCTGCATCACCTGGGCAAGGTGGTCGAATTCGCCCTCATCTGCCTGGGCGACGGCGTCATCGGGGGCGGCGTGAAGGAGCTCCCACTTGCCCGGGCAATCGGGGTGGGTGAGGTTGTCGTTGTCGCGCTCTTCGCCGGTTTGTATGTGCGTGATCCGCGCCTGCGTGCGGACCGGGCCGTCCAGCTCGCTGCGGGGCTTATCGCCTTCGGCGGCATGGCGGCGGTTGCCACCGGTGTGAGTCGTCTGCAGATCGGAATCGACACGGCGATGTCGTCGCGCTACGTCGTGCTCACCGCCCCGGTGATGATCGGGATCTACCTCGTTTTGATCCGTTTGGTCGCCGTGCGCGAGGAGGGTGACCGGCGCCCGGCGCCGAGGTTGGCAAAAGCGGGCGTTTTCGCCCTGCCCTGCCTGCTTGCCGCAGCGCTGTCTGTCATCGGGATCGTTTCGGACATAAAAGAGAGCAAGGCCTCGCACAACAAGCGCGCCTATTACCTGGCTCTCAAGCAAATGACGTGCGACCCGTCCGCCTATTCAGATGCGGACCTGTCGAAGTTCGACCACTCCGGCGGCCTGAACGCCGTGGAGAAGGCTCAGCTGCTCGAGCAGATATCAGACCTCCGGCTGGCACGCCTGAGCGTCTTTTCGAGTGACGTCTGCCAGGTCTACGCCCGAGCCGACCCACATCGGCCCGCGGGAGCGCGCTCGTGACAACAAGGCCAATCCACCGGGCGCGGCCGGCGCGACAGCGCTAGGTTCGCGCCAGCACGGTTTCGCGGGAGCGCCCTGGTATGGCGATGGGCGGGTAATCCACTGCAGGCACCTCCCGGCCACGTAGCATCAATGTTGTTGCCTGCCTTGGGGTCAGGCACGAGATGTCGGCGCGAGCGGCGTCGTCGAGAAGACGTGACAACCGAGGGCACCGAATGGTCAGGCACCGATGAGCGACGAGACAGGGGACGAGAGGTTCGAGGATCTCGACGAAGCGTCATGGCCCGGCGCGGTCGAGGACGAGCTGGGAGGGACCGACGAGATACGCAAGGACCTCCTGTTAGCTATCGAGGAGATGGGTATCGTCCCCGGTTCCGCTGGCCAGTCGGGTTCGCCCGTCGGCTGCTACCTGTCGACCACGCCCGTTGACCGCGACGGTCGCGAAGGAGTTGTGGTCCGCTGGCAGCTGCGCGATCTCGCAGAAGGCGGCGAGCCGAGTCCGCCGGGCGAGATCGAGTCGGTCGATATCTTGAACGAGGCACTCGGGCCTCTTTTGCTCGCCCTCGGCTTTCCCATCGGCCCCTACGCCGTCGACGGGGGATGGATCGTGACTGGACCGCGGAGCCGGGCCGAGCTGAGCTAAAGCTCAAAGATTGCCGTTGCGAGCCGGCCTCAGTGCGGTTCCCACGCCCCTGGGCGTTGCACGAGGCGGACGACCTGGCTCGGCAGCTTGCCGGAGACGACCTGTTCGAGTGTGACCTCATCCAGCACACCCCTGAGGCAGGCCCGGACCGCTACCCAGACCTTTTGCAGGTGCACCGCGGCGTCCTCGTAGCTGGCCGATTCGGGGCGCATTCCCCGTACCTCGGCGAGCGGGCCCTCCAGGCGCCGGAACACGTCGCCGAGGGTGATATCTGACGCCGGGCGGGCGAGCTTGTAGCCGCCCTCGTTACCGCGCTGGCTTGTGACGATCCCGACGCGGCGAAGGTCATTCAGGATCGCCCGGAGGAATCTGACAGGTAGGCCTTGTGCTTCGGCTAGTTCCTCGGCCGTGAGGGGCTCGCCTTCGCGTGCCGCCAACGTGCACAAAGCCCGCAAGGCGTACTCAATTCTGGCTGATATGTGCATCCGCCTGTCCAGTCGACTAGGGGCCGCCAAAGACCCGTTGTACTCGTGAATCGATCATTTGGGTCGATTAAGCAGGAGAAATCTATCAGCGATAGACGTGAGCCGCGTTTTGCGGCGAGTCAGTCCTCGGTGGCGAGGGTGGAATCAACCGCCTGGAGATAGCTGCTCCACGCCGCCCGCACCGCGTCCCGGTGAGAGTCGAGCTCGCTGTCGACGGCATTGCGGTAAGCGGCCCGGGCCGCGTCCACCGAGCGCAGGTACTCGTCTCGGGCGATGGCCATGCTCTCGTTATAGGTCTTGCGAATCTGGGCAGCCAACTCGTTGTATGTGGCACGCGCCTGAGCGACGATGTCGCGGCGCATGGTCGTGGGAGCATTGGCAACCGCTTGCTTGTAATCCGCCCAAGCGGCATCGATTGCCTCACCATGGGCTTCCTCGGCGGTGCCCTGAGCTTGCTCATAAACTTCCCGCACCGGCTTGAGGGCTTCCTCGTAATTATCCCAGGCGCCCTCGACGGACTCGCGGTAGATCTCCCAAGCATCGTCGATGATGCTCAGGTAGTGGTTGCGTGCCTCTAGGTCAGACGCGCCGCTCTCGCCGTCTTTGGGCATCAGCCACCCTCCTCCCGGGGCCAACTGCCACGCAATCGCCCGGTGTCTTGTCGATTCACGGAAAAGCCCATTAGTGCCGTTCTGACGCTATATCCCTGGCCACCGTGGCGGCGTGACCCTTTCGGATAGAAACGCTAGTGCGTCTGCAATGCTACTCGGGCGAGCCATCTGAGGGCACGATCGGTCGATTCGTCACCGTCTGGAACCATTGGTTCCGAAATTCACTGGTCCCGAAGGGGGCGTTCGCGTTCGGCAAGGATGGCCCGCACCTTCTCCTGAGAGGCAAGGGCGTGCTCTCGAGTCAGCTCGACACGGCCTGCGAGGTCGCGATGCGCCGCCTCGATGGCAGCCAGGTACGGCGAGGGCTTACGGGCCGAGCGGCGCCCGCCGAAGCTCCTCTCCCTAGCCCAGGAGCAACGCAGGTCGTCCATCGCTCTCGTGCAGGCGACGTAAAGCAGTCTGCGCTCTTCTGCAATGGCATCAGTGCTGCGGGCATGGGCTATGGGGACCAGGCCGTCCTCCAGGCCGGTCAGGAAGACGACGCGCCACTCGAGTCCCTTCGCGCGGTGAAACGTCATGAGGTCGACGGCGTCGCCGGTCTGGCGGGGCGGGTCGCTGCGCAGGCTCGCCTCGAGCCATGTCACAAATCCATCCCCGCTCGCCCTCGGATCCGAGCGCAGGTACTCGAGAGCGAGCTCTGCGAGCTCCGCGAGCTCGTCGTCATCGCGGGCGCTCGGCACTTCGTCGCCGTCTGACGCCTCGAGGTAGGAACGGTCGTCCTCGGCGGGGAGTGGCTCTCGTCCCTCTGTGTTGAGGTCATCTATCCAGGCCCGGAATCCCGACTGGTTCGCCGAATTCAAACGCTCCAGGGCGTGCCGGACCGTGGGCCGGGTGAGGAACGTCCGTCCGCCACCGCTGCGGAACGGGACACCCGCCGACTGAAGCTCGCGCTCGAAGAGCAACAACTGGGCGTTCGTGCGGCCAAGGATGGCCAGGCTCGACCAGGGTGCGCCGGGGCTGCGCGCTCGCCTCAGCGCAGTGACAACGCCGAGCGCCTCGTCGGCATCGGTCTCGTACGCCACAACAGGATGCGTCCTAACACTGGGGTGCTGGCAAGCTGAAACGCCTGCGAGGGCGGCCGTGGTGCCTGTCTCAGCTCTCGGCCCGGGGCCGGCCCGGCCCCCGGGCGCGATCGCGTCAGCCCGAAGGACAGAGGATGCCACCGCCAACACCGCGTCACTCGAGCGGTAGTTGACCCCGAGGCGCACGACATCACAACTCGGATGTCGCTCGGGGAAGTCGACCAAGGCGCGGGGATCGCTGCCATTCCAGGCATAAATCGCCTGGTCAGGGTCGCCTACGACACAAAGGTCGTCATTGTCGCCGAGCCACGCCTCAAGCAGCCTCACCTGTGCCGGGTTCACGTCCTGGTACTCGTCGACAAAGACGTGGCGGAAGCGCCATCGCGCTGAAGCAGCGAAATCGGGGTCGGTTTCGATCTCCCTCGCGCACTGCAGAAGAAGATCGTCGAAGTCGAGCACCCCTCGGCGCTGCTTCTCGCGCTCGTAGCGTCTCCAGACCTCGGTCACCACGGTGGGATCGAGCTGTCCTTGGCGCCCTGCGCGCCCGAGTGCCTTCTCATAGTCCCGAGGCGTCAGACACTGCGCCTGAGCCCACTCGATCTCCTGGGCCAGCTCGGCCAGCACGGCGCGGTCGTGACCTGCCTTGGTCCCCGCGGCTGTGGCGAGGAGCTTGGCCTTAGAAGCGACGACGACTGGGACAGGGCGCCCGCGCTCGGCCGCAAGACGGCGCAGTTCGCTGAGCGCCATGGCGTGGAATGTCCCCACATTCGCCGGCTCGGGAAGACCAAGGTTCGCGAGTCGGGCCCGCATCTCTGAGGCCGCTTTGCGCGTAAAGGTGAGGGCGAGGACGTAGCGTGCTGTGGCCGTGCTCTCGTTGACGCGCCAGGCGATGCGGCGCGTGAGGACTCGTGTCTTGCCAGAGCCGGCAGCCGCAAGCACACACAGCGGTCGCGCCTCGCTCGTGATGGCCAGTCGCTGCTGGGGGTCGCACCCGGCCAGCAACCGCCCGGCCATGGCGTTCGAGAGCGTCGGAGCGGGCTCCATGACAAGACCGTAGCGGCAGGGTGCCTCAGCTCTCGCCGGCGGAGACCCAGGTGCCTCACCGCCCGGACGCAGGTGGGGACGGTCAACTCGGCAGTCGACGTCAGGCATTAGGTTTCTTCAGATGCTTTCGTCCTTCGCCGGCTCCCGGTTGTTCGGGCAGCGCTATGGCAGCGCGAAACCGTGGGTGCTCGCACTGCACGGGTGGCGTCGTGACCACCGGGACTTTGCCGGTGTGTTCGCAGCAGCCGGCCTGGACGCCGTGGCCCTCGACCTGCCCGGCTTTGGCAGCGCCCCCGCGCCCCCGCAAGCCTGGGGTTCTGTTGCGTACGCGGAGGCGGTCGCCGCTGTTCTCGAGGAGATGCAAGAGCGGGTTGTCGTGCTCGGACACTCCTTCGGTGGCCGCGTGGCCGTGCAGCTGGCCGCGGCGCGCCCGCGACAGGTGGCGGGCCTTGTCTTGAGCGGGGCGCCGCTGCACCAAGGCGAGGGAGCGCGCAAGAGGCCGTCGCCCGCCTTTCGGATCGCGCGACAGATGGCCGCCCGCGGGCTCGTCTCCGAGGACAGGATGGAGGCGATGCGCCAGCGTCACGGTTCGGCGGACTACCGGGCCGCCACGGGCGTCATGCGGGCGGTGCTCGTTCGCTCGCTCGCAGAGGACTACACCTCCGTGCTCGGGGGGCTCTCGTGCCCGACCGAGCTCGTGTGGGGCGATGACGACACTGCCGCCCCGTTGGAGGTGGCGAGATGGTTAGAGGCACAGATGCCTTCTGCCCATCTCGTGGTCTGCCCCGGCGCCGGTCACCTCACTCCGCTCACTGTCCCTGGTGAGCTGCGTGCGGCGGTCGAACGGCTGCGCCCTTGAGGAGGCTCCAGGCGCCCACGGGTGGTCGGGATAGGTGACAGCGCTCGCTGGCGTCGCCCTCGGTGCTTGCGTCGCGGCGAGCATCCTCGCAGCCGCGCGCTGGCTGCGTGTCGCCCAGCGCGAGCACTACCTGGCAGCCGGAGTCGTCCGCTTCGCCTGGCGATGGTGGACAGGTTCGCCGCTCAACCTCGTCATCGGCCTCGGCGCCCTGTCGGGAGCCGCCGCGGCCACGGTAGCTCCCGGGGCCGCCATAGCCACTGCCGCCTTGGTTGGCTTTGGTCCGGTCGGCCTCAACTTGCGGGGTCGGACCTCGCGCCTTTCTTGGACCCGGCGTTTGTCGTTGGTAGCAGCGGTGACTGGCGTAATCGAGGGAGCAGTAGTCGGGCTCGGCGCCCTCGCCGGAGGGTGGTCCGGCGCGGCGGCTGCCATTGCGTTCAGCGCCCTGGCCGTTCCTCTTCTCGTCGCCGGGGCACTCGCGGCGCTGACGCCAGTGGAGAATCGGCTCGCCCAGGGCTATGTACGGCGGGCCTCAGAGCTGCTCGCCCGAGCGCGACCGCTTGTCGTCGGGATTACGGGTTCGTACGGCAAGACCACAACGAAGAACTACGTCGCATACCTTCTCGGTGGGGAACGAAGCGTCGTAGCGAGCCCGCGCAGCTTCAACAATCGGGCAGGCCTTACGCGGACGGTGATAGAGCACCTGACGCCTGGGACCGACGTGCTCGTGGCGGAGATGGGGGCCTATGGACCGGGCGAGATCGCGGACCTTTGCAGCTGGTTGCGACCGGAGGTGGCGGTCATCACCTCCATCGGCCCGGCACACCTGGAGCGTTTCGGCTCGCTCGACCGCACGCTCGAGGCGAAGGCTGAGATCACTTCCGGGGCCCGACTGGCTGTGCTGAACGTCGACGACTCGCGGCTGGCGGCGCTGGCCGACCGGCTCGAAGGGACCTTGAAGGTGGTCCGCGCCTCGGGATCGGACGTCTCGGCGGACGTGGCCGTGCTTGGCCTCGACCACGGGCTGGAATTGCGAGTCGCGGGCAAGGCGTCCGGCGTTGCTCGGCTGGACCCCGAGTCACCGCCGCCCATCAGGACGAACGCGGCCTGCGCAGCGGCCGTGGCTCTGGAGCTGGGCATCACGCCCGAACAGGTCGCGGGCCGGCTTGGTTCGTTGCCAGGCGTGCCCAACCGCCTCCAGCCCTACCGAGCCGCGGGCGGTTACCGAGTCCTCGACGACACCTTCAACTCCAACCCGGCCGGCGCCCGCCATGCCCTCGAGGTGCTCGCGTCACTCGCCCCGGCGGGTCGGCGGATGCTCGTCACGCCGGGGATGGTGGAGCTCGGCCGCGAGCAACGAGCCGAGAACGCGGCCCTTGGCGAGGCGGCGGCTGCCGTGGTCACCGATTTCGTCCTCGTCGGGAGGACTAATCGGGCCGCTCTCCTGGAAGGTTGCCGACGTGTCGCCGCACCACCATCACTGAAGATGGTGGACAGGCGCGAGGAGGCCGTCGCGTGGGCCCAAGCGGAGCTCGGTCCCGGGGACGTGGTCTTGTTCGAGAACGATCTGCCCGACCACTTTCCCTGATCTCTCCAAGCAGTCGCAAGCGACGGAGCTAGCCACAGTGGCGCCGCCTTAGATGACTCCCCAAGTGGCAAGGCCGTAGAGTGGCGCACGATGAGCAACAAGCGAGGCTTCAGCGACCGAGGGGCTTTCGGGGTCGCCGAGAGAGAAGGCCGCGAAACCGGCCTGCCCCGCGAGTGGCGGTCATCTACGGCGGGCCGTCTCCTGAGCACGACGTCTCGGTGCTCACCGGCCTGCAAGCGGTCCACGCGCTTCAACGGGCGCCCGGGGTAAACGGCGTCCGTTCTTTGTACTGGTCCAAGTCAGGCGACTGGTACGAGGTTCCAGCCGCCACAGAAGCTGCCGGCTTCCTCGAAGGTGTTCCCTCGAGCGCGTTGCGTCTCAAACTGATCAGCGGACCGGGAGGTGGCTTTGTCAGGCCCGGGAGCGGGCTGCGGGCTCGGGAGAGCCGTCTCGAGATCGACGCCGCAGTGATCTGCTGTCACGGTGGCCCAGGTGAGGACGGCAGCCTGCAGGGCGCCCTTGACCTGACCGGGCTCCCTTACACAGGCCCGACGGCTGCAGGGGCCGCGCTTGGCATGGACAAGCTCGCTTTCGCCGCCCTCGTCGTCTATGCAGGCCTGCCGGCGTTGGCTCGAGTGCCCCTCGACGACAAGAGCGGGGAACCGCCTTTTGCCCCGCCCTACATCTTGAAGCCGCGCTTTGGAGGGTCCTCGATCGGAATCGAGGTAGTCGCTGACTTCGAAACGGCCCGGGCCAGGCTGATGGCGAACTCCCACCTGCGTCGCGGTGCGGTGCTCGAGCCCTACCACGAGGAGATGTTCGACCTGCAGCTTGCTGCCCGGAGCTGGCCAGAGCTCCAGCTGTCGGCCATCGAACGCCCGCTTCGTACCCGGCAAGGGGGAGAGATCCTCGGCTACCAGGACAAATACGTGGGCTCTGAGGGCATGACCTCCGCGCCTCGGGAGCTGCCAGCCGACATCGAGCCCGCACTGGCAGAACGCATCTACGAGCTGGCGACCGAGGTCGCCTCGATCACAGGGCTGCGAGGCGTCGCACGTATCGACTTTCTCTCCGATGGGGAAGACCTTTTCATCAACGAGATCAACACCATCCCGGGCTCACTATCGCATTATTTGTGGATCGACCCCCGCTTGCCGCTCGCCACTTTGCTGACCGACCTGTTGGCAGAGGCCACCGCACGCCCGGCGGCGGTCTACTCGGCGGCGGGCTCGGACGGGTCGGTCCTGCGGGTAGCAGGGTCAATCGCGAGCAAGCTCGGATGAGCTGGCGAGGCTGACGGAGGCGACGATGAGCTTTCCGACAAAGCTGCTTTGCCCGGGGGAAGAGATCTTCCTCGACTCGAAGCCGAACTGGTCCTTATTGTTCTGGCCGACAACGTTCACCTTGGCTGTCCTTGGCGGCTGCGTGGCTGCCTTCGTGCTGTGGTCGAAGGCGCCTACCTACATGGGCTGGGTCCTGCTCGGCTGCGGCGTGGCCGCTCTGGGCTATTTCTGGATCCGCTACCTGGCTTGGACCACCACGTCGTTTGTCGTCACGTCCCAGCGCATCGTCTATCGGACCGGCGTCCTGCGAAGGACAGGAAGGGAGATCCCGATCGGTCGCGTCCAGGACGTGACTTACCACCAGACGATCCTGGAGAGGATCGTCAGAGCCGGGAGCCTCACCGTCGAGTCGGCCGGGCGTCACGGGCAGGACCCCTTCCCCGACATCACCAGGCCGGCCGAGGTGCAGTCGCTCATCAACCGCGTCGTGTCCCAAGGTGCCATGGGATATGCAGTCGACCAGAGGGGCACCGAGCGGCTGTCCGAGCAGAGCGAAGAGGTGTCCCAGCCCGTTACCGACCCGACGCCTCGCGCTCCGGCGCCCCCGCCACCTGAGCCACCGGCCCCTGTGTATGCGCCACCTCCGGTTGTTCATGCACCCGAGTACGCGGCGCCGCAGGGCTATCCACTCTCCCCCCCGAGCGGGCCGAGCGTCGCCCAACAGATGAGCGAGCTGGCCGAGCTGCACAGACACGGCGTCATCACCGACGCCGAGTACGAGCAGAAGCGCCGCGAGCTCCTCGACCGACTTTGAGGTTCCCGGGGGCGCGCCTCGTCTCATTGGGTACGCTTCGACGGTGGACGAGCGCTACTGGATCACGACGCTCGGCTGTCCGAAGAACGAGGTCGACTCGCACAAACTCCTCGGTCGCCTGACCGCGGGGGGATACGAGCAGGCAGCGCATCCGGGCGAGGCCGACCTCGTTGTCGTGAACACCTGCGCTTTCATCGACGCCGCCCGCGAGGAATCGATCGACACGATCCTCGAGCTGGACAGGCTCCGCAAGAAGGGATCCCGACTCGTCGTGACGGGCTGTCTGGCCGAGCGATCGGGGGAAGAGCTGGCGGCGGCCCTGAGCGAGATCGACCTTGTGGCTGGCTTCGGGGTGCCGGTCGAGATGAAAACGACACGGCGCGTCGTGCGCGCCGGCAAGGGCGCCACGGCGGAGGGCGCCTCCGCGCAGAGCTTCGACCTGCTCGAGCTGGCCCGACCTCCAACAAGCGCACCCTGGGCCTACGTGAAGGTCGCTGAGGGATGTGACCGGCGTTGCGGGTTCTGTGCGATCCCGTCTTTCCGCGGCAAGCAGCGGTCCCGCCCGCTGGCTTCGATCCTCGAGGAGATAGAGGGCCTCGGGGCACGAGAGATAGTGCTCGTCGCGCAAGATCTCGCCTCTTACGGCAGGGACCGCAGCGCCGGCACGGAGCAGAATTCATCAAATAGTCCGAACATCGTTGAGCTCGTCGAGGCAGCCCGCCAACGCGTGGACCGGCTCCGTTTGCTCTATCTCTACCCTTCCTCACTCACCGACCGCCTCGTCGAGGCCATCATCTCCACCGGCGTCGCCTACTTCGACCTCTCCTTGCAGCACGCCTCCGGACCGTTGCTGCGCAAGATGCGCCGGTGGGGAGATGGCGCACGGTTCCTCGAGCGAATCGCTCACATCCGCAGTCTCGAGCCGGGAGCCGCTCTTCGCTCGTCGTTCATCCTCGGCTACCCGGGTGAGACCGAGGAGGACCACGACGAGCTGCTGGCCTTCTTGGAGCAAGCAGAGCTCGACTGGGCCGGCTTTTTCACCTTCTCCCGAGAGGAAGGGACCCTCGCGTCTGGGGCCGGCGACCAGGTCCCGGCCCCTCTTGCCCTCGAACGCCTTCAGGAGTGCTCCGAGCTGCAGGACGCGATAACTAGGCGGCGCCGCCGACAGCTGGTCGGGACGACTTGCGATGTCCTCGTCGATTCACCGGGATTGGCCCGCTCTTACAGGGAAGCTCCTGAGATCGACGGAATCGTGCGCGTGCCCCGCTCGCTCCCAGCCGGCTGGCTCGGACCGGTGCGCTTTTTCGGGTCGAACGGCCCTGACCTCGAGGCAGAGCCGGCCAGCGCGCTCGTGGGCGGGATGGCCCAATGAGCCGGCAGGAGACGGTGTTCGGGCCCTCGGCGCTTTTGACACCCGCCAACGCCCTCACACTGGCCAGGCTGCTCGCCACGCCCGTGATGGTGGCGCTCGTTGTCGCGACCGGCCCGTCGAGCTGGCTCCTCGTCGGGCTCTGGTTCATCTGCTCCTCCTCGGACTTTTTCGACGGCGTGATCGCAAGGCGTTACGGCGCCACGCGAATCGGGCGCGTTCTTGGACCCGCTTGCCGACAAGTGCGTTGTGCTGGGCGTCCTCGCCTCGCTCGCCGCCATCTCTGAGGTGAGCTGGCTCCCTGTAGTCCTCATCGCAGCCCGCGAGGTCTCCATGAGCGCCTTTCGTAGCTATGCCGGCCGGCGGGGGGTCTCGGTGCCCGCCCGTACGACGGCCAAGATCAAGACGCTGTTGCAGGACATGGTGATCGGGCTTGCATTCCTCCCGCCAGTTGGCCTGCACCACGCCAGAGCCGTCGGTTGGGCACTGTGGTTCGTGGTCCTGGTGACGCTTTGGACCGGTTTTGAGTACTTGCGTGACTCGCGCAAGCTGCTCGCCGGAGCGCAGGCACCGACGCCTGATGGCGTGGGCCGGCCCGCAGGCTGAGCTGGCAACAAAGGAGGCCATGTGCGCGCAGAGGTGGTCGCGGTCGGGACGGAGCTCCTGCTCGGTCAGGTCGTGGACACGAACTCGGCCTTCATTGGCGAGCGTCTTGCCTTGGCGGGAATCGACTGCAACTACCACACGAGGGTGGGCGACAATATCGCCCGCATCGCGGAGGTGCTGAGGGCCGCCCTCGAGCGGAACGAGGCCGTGATCATCTGTGGCGGCCTCGGCCCGACCCAGGACGATCTCACCCGGGAAGCGGTCGCCCTGGTCATGGATGTCCCCCTTAGGCGTGATGAGTCGGTCCTGGAGGTGATCAAGAAGCGCTTTGTCCCTCGCGGCCCGACCAGGACAATGCCGGCCAACAATGAGCGCCAGGCAGATGTTCCAGAGGGTGCGACGGTGATCACCCAGACTCTCGGGACCGCCCCCGGGCTTATCTGCCCGGTCGGTGACAAGGTGATGTACGCCCTCCCCGGGGTGCCGTACGAGATGCACGACATGATGGAACGGGCCGTGCTGCCGGATCTGAGGCGGCGGGCCGGCGAGGCGGCCGTGATCCGCAGCCGGACGCTTCGGACCTGGGGCTACGGCGAGTCTGGCCTCGCCGAGCTCGTTGCGGGACGAGTGGACGCCCTCGAAGCTGGGGGGCCTGGGGTGCCGACCATCGCCTTCCTCGCGAGCGGCGTAGAGGGGATCAAGGTCCGCCTCACGGTAAAGGCAGCCGACGAGGAGACCGCACAAAAGGCCCTCGCCGCGGAGGAGGCGGAGCTGCGGGCTCTCCTCGGTGACGCAGTCTTCGGGGTTGACGACGAGACGATGGAGATTGTCGTCAGCCGGCTCCTGCTCGAGCGTGGCCTCACTCTCGCCGTGGCCGAGTCGATGACAGGGGGCCTCATCGCTTCACGCCTTGTGGCTGTTCCAGGGGCTAGCCAGTGGTTCCGGGGAGCCGTCGTCGCCTACGACGCCTCGGTGAAGCGTTCCGTGCTCGGGCTGGGCGAAGGGCCGGTTGTAACGCGCGAAGCAGCGGCGGCGATGGCCGAAGGCGTAAGGCGCGTCCTCGGCGGCGACGTCGGGCTCGCCACGACCGGTGTCGCCGGGCCTAGTGAACAAGAGGGCCGGCCGGCGGGAACTCTCGTCGTCGGCCTGGCCCTGCCGGGCTGTGACGCCCAGGCCACGGAGTTGCGCGTGCCGGGCGATCGCGAGCGAGCTCGCCAGCTCGCCACGATCTCAGCGCTCAACCTGTTGAGGCGGCGACTCGGTGGAAGTGGCCAAGTCGCCTAGAAGGCCTCAAGGACAGGTTGTTTGCTGCCCTTTCGTGACGTTTGCGCCTTAGCTGGGATCGGTCCACCACCGAACATATGTTTGGAACTACAGTGCTGTCATGAGCTCGCTGCAAGGTAGCGCTGGGGGAATGACACAGCCGTTTCGTAGGTTGCGGCCCGGCGGGGAGCCACCGGCGAGCCGGGACAAGGCAACACCGCGACAAGGAGATGCTGTTCTGGAAGAGAAGCGTCGACCGGCAGCAGGAGAGGGGAGAGGACAGACGATGGAGCGTGACAAGGCACTCGAGGCGGCGCTCGGCCAGATCGAGAAGCAGTTCGGGAAGGGCTCGGTCATGCGCATGGGCGAGCACACCGGGATGGGCATCGAAGTGATCTCGACCGGGGCCATGGCCCTCGACCTCGCGCTCGGCATCGGAGGTCTCCCGAGGGGGCGGATCATCGAGGTCTTCGGGCCGGAGTCATCCGGCAAATCGACCCTCGCCCTGCACGTGGTGGCCGAAGCCCAGCGCAACGGCGGAATCTGCGCCTATATCGACGCCGAGCACGCCCTGGATCCCGTTTACGCCAAGGCGATAGGTGTCGACATCGACGAGCTGCTCATCTCCCAGCCCGATACCGGCGAGCAAGCTCTCGAGATCGCCGACATGTTGATCCGCTCCGGGGCGATGGACGTAATCGTCATCGACTCGGTTGCGGCGCTCACCCCCCGAGCCGAGCTCGAAGGTGACATGGGCGACACCCATGTCGGTCTGCAGGCACGCCTCATGTCCCAGGCGCTTCGCAAGCTGACGGGCACTCTGTCCAAATCCTCGACGATCGCTCTTTTCATCAACCAGTTGCGGGAGAAGGTCGGGGTTATCTACGGATCGCCCGAAGTGACCCCGGGAGGGCGTGCCCTCAAGTTCTATTCGTCGGTCCGCCTCGACATCCGTCGCCTGGAGTCGATCAAGGACGGGGCCGAGATCATCGGCAACCGGACTCGGGTGAAGGTCGTGAAGAACAAGTGCGCCCCGCCCTTCCGCATGGCAGAGTTCGACATCGTCTACGGCAAGGGCATCAGCCGGGAGGGCTCCGTGCTCGACGTTGCTGTGGATCTCGGGATCGCGAAGAAGTCCGGTGCCTGGTACACCTATGAAGGCGAGCAGCTGGGCCAGGGGCGTGAGAACGCTAAGCAGTTCCTACGCGACAGCCCGGAGCTCATGGTCGAGCTTCATCAGCGGATCCGCAGCCTCGTGGCGGAAAAGGCTGCTCTTGCCGTCGAGACGCCGATCGGGTCCGGAGGCCTCGTCGACGACGACGAGCCAATCTCTCTCGACTGAGAATCCGCGAGGCGGTCAGCTCTGGTCTGCGGAGCAGCTTGTCGGCAAATCGGTCCCAACCAGCCGAAGTGAGAAGTTACTTCTCGTCCGGCTTCGTACCGCTTTGCTGGTCCGCCAAGCCCAGTCGCTCAGCGGCATCCCAGAGCTCGTCGCGTGCCTCGGGGGCGGCAGCCTCTTCGATGAGCAGGCGGGCCTGGTCATGCTGGCTGCGCCCGAATATGTGAGCACAGCCCTGGTCAGTGACGATGACCGAGTGCTGGAACGAAGTCGCCGGGGTGTCGAGCAGGGGAACTATGGTCGAGGACTTGGTCTTCTTGTGCCAAGACGGCAGCCCGATCACGGCCTGGCCGCCGGTTGAGTGGAGCGCACCGACGATGAAGTCAGTCTGGCCACCGAAGCCGGAGAAGATACGGCCCCCCACGTAACTAGCGTTCGCTTGGGCGAACAGGTCGACCTGAACGGCCGCATTGATGGAGATCATCATCGGATTGACGGCGATCAGCGCAGGATCATTTGTCGTCTCGGTGCGGAACATGTGCAATCGGGGGTTCGAGTCGGCCCATTTGTAGAGCTCTTCGGATCCGCCGATGAACGAAGTCACGACCTGGTTATCGGGCTCCAGGGCTCCGGCCCGCTCGAGGGCGAGGACGCCGTCGCTGATCATCTCCGACCAGATCCGTAGCCCGCGGCGTCCCTTGAGGTTCGCCAAGGTGGCGTCCGGTATGGCCCCGATACCAAGCTGCAACGTGGCGCCGTCAGGCACGAGGTGGGCGATGTGTTCGCCGATCTGGCGCTTCACGTCGTCGGGCGGGGCGGGGTTGACCGTCTGCAAAGGCTCATCCACCTCGATGGCCGCGTCTATCAGGTTCGTCGCGATCTCACCTTCGCCGAATGTGTACGGCATGCGCGGATTGAGCTGGGCGACAACGAGCGCGCCGCGGGCACGAGCCACTTCCAAGGCCGCGGGCAGGACGTTCACTTCGAGGCCGAGGGAGACTTTGCCCGACTTGGGCGTCGAGGTGTGAATGAGAACGACGTCGGGCTGCCTGGAAATGGCGAACAGCCGCGGCACGAGGGATAGGCGCATGGGGATGTAGTCCAGTGAGCAAGAGTGACGCATCCCAGGCCCGACAAACGGCGACTCAAGTCGGACGCTCGATCGGGATGTGACCGGGTGGCGAAGGCCCAACACGAACAACCGGTAGCTCTCGACGTTCGCGTCGAGGATCTCCAGGGCCCGTCTCGGAGTGGACCAGTTGCCGGACGCCACGACCCGCGGCGCTGTCTCGGTCAGTGAACCGAGGCGGTTCCCGAGCTCTTGCTCTGAGATAATCCGCATACCACTGACGCTAGCAGCGGGTGACCATAGCAGTCATTTTCGGGTTTAGGCACCCAAAACAGCCAATTCAGTGGGGAATTCTCGTCCGCTTGAACTCGTTCAGCTCAGCGTGGTCGCCAAGCAGCTCGATGACACGCTCTATCGTCGCCACGGCGAGCTTTGCGTCGCCTTGAGGCCTGGTCATGATCCGCACGAAGGCGGCCTCACTGCCCACGACGAAGGTGGGAACGCCAAACACACTGTGTTCGGCGACGGCGGCCTCATGAGCCTTGCGGTATTCGTCAAGCGGCCAGCCACTTTCGATCTCCTTGAAGACGCTGGCTGGGTCAAGTCCGTTGTCCTCGAGCACCGAGCTCAGCGCGGCCGTGTCGCGCAAGTCGGCGCTCTTGTCGTGGCGAAGTGAGAAAAGCGCCACGTGCGTGGTCAAGAAGCTGTCTGGGAATCGATCGCGCACGACGATCCCGACCTGTCCAGCAAGCAGGTCGGCTGCCCGCTCAGGGTCGTCCCAGACCGGGACCCCGCCCTCTTCTACATGGGCCTGATTGAGTGAGAAAGGAACGAACTCCACCTCAAAAGAGGCCCCAGCTTGAATAGCTGCCACGAGGTGCTCGTGAGCGTTGCGGGCAAAAGGACAGCGATAGTCCCAGTTGACTGAGAAGCGATTAGGAGCCATGAAATGTGAACCCTAGGAGCGGCGAAGAGATTCCCGGGCCAGGTCCAGGTGTTCGGGCGGCGGCGCCGCTACCATGCCCGCGGTGGTTGAGGTTCACCTGGTGCGTCCCGAGGACGTGCCTGTCGCCGCCATCTCGTTGGTGCGGGCCTTCCACGACGACCCGATGCTCGAGTACATGTTTCCCGACCCGCGCACTAGGCAGCGGGCCCTGAGCCGGTTCTTCACCCTCCAGCTACGCCAGACACCACGCGGCAGGGGAGCGGCGTACACGACCGAAGGATGCCACTCGACCGCGATGTGGGTACCTCCCCGATCGGGTCCCCCCACCGCCCGCGAGCTGATGGCGCAGGTCCCCAAGCTCTTGGTCCTCGGCAGACGGGCAGGGGCGGCACTGCGGGTGGTACAGCTCGTCGAGGCCCGTCACCCTAAGACGCCGCACTACTACCTCGGGGGCCTCGGCACTGACCCGGTCTGGCAGGGCAGGGGATTCGGCTCAGCCGTCTTGGCCCCAGTGCTTGCGATCTGCGACCGCGACCGCGTGCCCGCCTACCTCGAGTCCTCCAAGGAAAGAAATGTCGCCTTCTACAATCGCCACCGCTTCGAGCTCATCGACGAAGTCACAGTTCCAGGGAGCTCTGTGCACCTCTGGCTCATGTGGCGCGAGCCTGTCCGGGAGCCTTCAGAGCCTGACGACGCCTGACGGCCGGCTGTCGCCGCCTCCGATGCGGAGCTCTGGTGCCGCCGGGGTAAGCCATTCGGGTCTTCGCGCCGGATCGAAGATGATCTCGGTCACGAGCTCTAGCACCGCCCGCGCCGGGGCGGAGGGAAGCCCGGTCGCCCTGCGTACGATTCCAACCAGGCGCCGAGGGATCTCCTTCAGTTTCACGAGAGCGAACTGGTCCAGCAGGTAGCTCGGCACAGCCGTCGCAGGAAGGATGGAGGGCCCCCAGCCCTCGAAGGTGAGCGAGGCGATGAGACGGGTCCCGTCGACCTCGGCTCGGGCGAGAAGGGTCGTGCCAGTCGCCGCTATGGCGGCGTCTATGTCGGCGCGAAAGGCCGTTCCGGCCAAAGGCAGCAACAAAGGGACGCCCTTCAGCTCTCGCAGGGTGATCTCGCCTGCGCCCGCGAGGGGGTGGTCCAATGGCACGACCAGCACGAGGTCCTCCTCGAACAGGGGAGTCACGGCGAGATCTGCGCCCTCGGCGGGCAGGTCCAGCACAGCGATGTCGACCTGTCCGGTGGCGATCTGGGTGTCAAGACGCGTGTTCGGGGACTCGACGAAGACAAGGCGCAGGTGGGGGTATCGCTGTGGGATGGCACGCAGAAGCTGGGGGACGAGCCAGCGGGCGGTCGTGCCGATTATCCCGATACGAACCGTCCCGGCCACCTCGCGGGTGAGGGCGACAACGTCGGAAAGCATCGCCTCAAGCTCGGCCTGGACTCGCCTCGCCCTGGCCACGACGATCTCGCCGGCCTCGGTGAGCTGCCCGTTCGTGCGGTCTACGAGCTCGCAACCGAGCTCGCGCTCGAGTTTTTTCACGTGCGCCGAGATGTTCGACTGCACCGTCTGCAAGGCGTCGGCCGCAGCCGAAAATGAGCCATGGTCTGCTATTCCGACGATTGCGCTCAACTGACGCAGTTCCATCGCAGAGAACGATAGCTGGTATCGATAAGAGCTGTTTGACCGATGCTGTGATTTCGTGCACTATGTACGTAGACCTCAGTAGCGGAATCCCCCCTCCAGCAACTGATGGGTCTTGAGAAGGGGCCGGTATCCCCCCCACCGGCCCTTTCTCCGCGTCTGGGCGCAGATTCGTCGCCCTCACGATAGCCGCCCTCTCGAGTTGTGCTATCAGTTCGGCGCGGCCGCAGGAGTCGGCCGGCGACCCTCCCAGCCACGTAGGTAGTCGGGTTGTCCGGACAAATATGTAGTCAGGTTGTCCGTACTAATGTAAGGTGAGAGGGATGGACCTCATCGAGCTCTCCCTGTTGCTGTTCGCGGTCTCGTTACTGGCTGGAGTGCTCGGGTCGCTCCTCGGTCTCGGTGGTGGTTTTGTGATCGTGCCCGTGTTGAGCCTTGCCCTTCATCTCGACATTCGCCTCGCCATCGGGACATCGATCGTCGCCGTCGCCGCGACCTCGTCAGCCGGAGCGGCGCGCAATGTGGGCGAGAGCATCACGAATCTTCGTGTCGCCACTTTCTTGGCGATGGCGACGACGATCGGCGCCGTCACGGGCGCGCTGCTTTCGGGCGTCGTGGACCCCCGGGTGCTCTTCACGCTCTTCGGCCTGGTCCTCGCGTTCTCTGGGCTACAGATGCTCCGCTCGCGGGGAGCGGCCCCAAACCCAAGTGTCGGTCCAGACCTCGCTCACGTGTCGGCCATGCGGGCGACAGAGCCGGCCTTGGGCGATGAGAGCGCGAAGCGCAAGGACCGCATCGCCGGGAGACTCGCGCTCGACTCGGCGTACTACGACGAGGCCGAGGAAGCACAAGTGCCCTACGTAGTCGCCAACACCGGTCTAGGCCTGGGGCTCATGTATCTCGCCGGAACGGTGAGCGGGCTGCTTGGTATTGGATCGGGCGTGCTGAAGGTGCCTGCAATGGACATCGCCATGCATATCCCGATGAAGGTGTCGACGGCGACGAGCAACTTGTTGATAGGACTGACCGCGGCGGCGAGCGCCGTAGTTTATTTTGCCCGCGGTGACATCGACCCGCTCATCGCTGGGCCCGTCGCGATCGGGGTGCTCCTCGGGGCGACGCAGGGCTCCAAGCTTCTGAGGGGGATACGTGCGGACCGGCTCAGGGTCCTATTTGTGGTTGCCCTCATGATCGTGGCGGTGCAGATGCTTTGGAAGGGAATCAGCTGATGGGTGAGTCCCTCGCCCACGGTGCCCTGGTCCCGCCCTCGCCTCATGGTGTTCGGGCAGCGGTAGGACGTGTGTTGCGACTCGGAGTCCTCGCGAGCACTGGCTTGCTCGTTTCTGGCTACGCTCTCGGACTAGTGTCGGATCCCGGCGCCTTCACATCGAAGGCGGTGGAACGGGCCCATCTCCTTGGCAAAGCGCCCTTTCCTCACTCGCTCAGCGCGCTTTGGAGTGGGATCGGCCGAGGTAGCGGGGAAGCCGTTATCGTCGCCGGTGTGCTCGTCTTGATCCTGACCCCGGTGGCAGGCCTCGTCACGAGCGCGGTCGCCTTTGTCCGCCGGCGCGACTTCCTCTTTGGAGCCATCGCCACGGGGGTGCTCAGCGTCATCCTCGGGTCGTTCGTGATCGGCTGGTTGACTTCGTGACACCTTCTCGCCAAAAGGAGGACACACTCGCCGCGCTCGTGGCCCTTGACGCGAGCGACCCGATGCCACTTTGGGCCCAGCTCGCGACGCAGTTGCGCCGGCGTCTCTCCGCGGGGGAATTCGACGAACGCTTCCCGACAGAGGTCGAGCTGGCGGGGGCTTTCAGCGTGAGCCGGGCGACGGTGCGCGAGGCGATTCGCCGCCTGCGAGGCGAAGGCCTGCTAGATGCCCGCCGCGGCAGTGGGACCTTTGTCGTCAACCGACAGCTCGACGCCCCCATTCTCGGCACCGCCGGGCTCGCCCAGGCAATCACTGCCGCCGGGCTGGTCGAGGCGAGCAAGGTGTTGCGCCTCGAGCAAGCACCCGCAGGCGAGGCGGCGGCACGCGCCCTCGGTCTTGACAACCGCCACGTCGTGCAGTGGGTCGAACGCCTGCGCTACGCGGACGGAGAACCACTTGCCCTCGACGCCTCGGCGCTTGCCCTCGATGCCGGCGAGCGGCGTGAGTTTCGCGGCGGCGACCTCAGCCAGGGCTCCCTCTACGGCGTGCTCGAAGAGCGCTGCGGCATACGGATCACCGGCGGCAGCGAGCACCTGAAGGTGGTCACCTGCACGACGGCCGAGCGCAAGCTCCTCCGGCCAGAACAAGGCGAGGGCGTGCTCGCCGTCGAGCGCCTCGCCTACGCGGGTGAGCGCCCCGTGGAATGGCGAAGGAGCCTCGTGCGAGGCCGCGGCTACGTGCTCAGCGCGACCTGGGGCATATTGCCTCCCTCTGCCCGGCGCTAGCGTCCCCGGGCTCTCGCCCTATGTGGTTGGCCAGCTCGTCGAGGGGTCGCCGCTCGCCCAGGTTGAGGGCACCGTCGCCTGGGTCGTGAAAAGGCTCGCTGTGCATGCTGGCGCCGTAGTCGAGCCGAACCAGAAGTCGTAGGTGCCGGCCGTGCTCTCGCCGAGGACTGTGACCAAAGCCCCCGGGGCGATGACGAAGGTGCCAAGGCAGTGGCGGTCTGCTGGGTTGAAGGCTGTGTAGACCGACACCCCGGCGGCGCTTGCGATCGAGACCTCGCTCGGTGAGCTCGGAGCGCCGGCGGTCGTAAAGCCGCCCCCGTTCTGGGCGAGGCCCGAGACGCCTGACACACCGATCGCGGAACTTTGCACCTGGCTGGCGCTTTGTAGGTTCGTCTCAAAGACGACGTCGGTGGCGGGAAGGGCGCTCAAGGGTGCTAGGACGGCACTGCCGAGGGAGTTGCTCACCCCGCAGGCGGAAATCCCTGCCCCAAGGCCTATGAGGCCGAGGCAGCCCAATGCGAGACGAAAGAGCGTGGCGAGACTGCCTCGAGCACGGGGGCGACCGACGGGCGCCAAGTCAGTCGCCGCGCTTCCAGGGCTTGTCACTCATCTTTTCTCGGCTGCGGTGCTGGTCCTTGCGCGCCGAGTCGGGAAGCGCCCACTCTCGACGCCAGGCGGACACCCCCGGGCCCCGGAACGACGGCGTCGTGCCTGCCGCGGCCCGGCGGCGGGCTGACCACCAATCCGACTCGGCCTCGTCAGCGAGGGCGGCTACGGCCAGCTCGATGCGAGCTGCGAAGCGACGGGCGTCCTCGCCCTCCATGAGAACCAGGGCATCGCCGAGTCGGATCTCGGTCGAGCCAGGGCGAAAGCGCGAGCTGCTCTTCGCCAACACCGCTCGCGTCCCGCGAATGTGGACCGGTATGACAGGCACACCACAGCGCTTGGCCAGATAGGAGGCTCCACCCTTGAACTCGCGGCCCCAGCCGTCGGCGGTTCGGCCCCCTTCGGGAAAGATGATGAGGCTCCAGCCGTCGTTTATGAGCGAGGCGGCCAGATCCGCCGAGCGGCGGTTGACCTTGGAGCGCTCCATCGGGATCGCCCCGAGCCCGAAGGACCACATGGCTGCTTTCCAGTGGCGATCGAAAAAGTAGTCGGCCGCCGCCGCCACGATCGTCCGGTGCCGGAGCCAGGACGGGAGCACAGAAAGGAGCAGGGCGGTGTCGAGGTGGCTGGCGTGGTTGGCTGCAAGGATCATCGGCCCGTCAATGGGATCAAGGTGCTCGAGGCCTATGACCTTGGGTGAGAGAGCGACGTGCAGCATCGGCCGGGAGAAGTCGTCGAGCACCATCGCGCGAACGAGGCGTACCGGGTAGCGCCGGGCCCAGGAGGTGTCGTAGTCGACGCCAAGGTTGTGCTTGGGGAACGGCACGACGACCCCGCCCGGGCGCGTGGGCTCCTCAGCCACAAAGCGAAGCCGGTCCCGACCGGGCTCGAGGGCACCACGGACGCGCCGTGTCATGTGACCTCGGCCAAGAGCAATGGGGGCACGTGCAGATGAGTGATGGTCGGATCCCTCCCGACTATGTCTTCGGCAAGCTCGAGGGCGTCATTTAGCGTGGATGCGGGGGAGAAGCCCATCTGGCGCACCGCCGCTCTGTCCCCGCCGACCACGATCACCCGACCGAGGTGCTGGAGGGCGTGGGCGCACCAGTACCACATGTAAAGCGGGTGGACCCCGTGGTAGGCGTAGCTGGTCCTATAGAGATGGACGTACCAGGGATCGGTGGCGAAGGCCTCCTCGTATTTGGCCTCGATCTCGAACAGGTCGGTCGTCTCGGGGAGCACCTGCTCGAAAAAGTCGATGTAACTCGGGTGATGGACCGGGTTGAACTCCCACGGGGTCGGATGCGAGATGATCAGCACCCCGCCCTCGCGCACGAGGGGCTTTCCGCGGTAGAGGTTGAAGAAGTAGCCGAGCCCCAAACATGCGACGAGGATCGGGTTCATCGTCGAATTGACGTTGTAGGGGCAGATGTAGGGCAGGCCCATTGTGAGCACGTCGCTCTGGCCCGAGACGGCGACGGTCTGCTGGCGGTAGATGTTGGCGAGCGTCGAGTGGTGCACGGCCTCGACCTCGCCGGCTTGCACGGAGGTGACGTCGTGTGGGGCCTGCACGGAGTGGAAGATCTTCCGGCTGAGCCCTCCGGGCGTCCTGTCGAGCGCGCTCGAGGCCGCAAGAAAGCTTGCCCGGTCGCGAAGGGACCACTCCCACTCGCGCTTTTGCAGGAAAGCGAGCTGTTCGGGGAAGGTCTTTGTATTGAGCGTCGTCTCGATCTGGAAGATCTTCACCTCCGATTGAGCGATCAGCCTGCCCATGCGCCAGTTCGAGTTGCGAAGCTCCGAGTGGTGCTCGTCCATGAGCGATCGGCTGTTCATCAACGTGCGCACGTTGTGATGGTGCTTGAGGCTCCGATATGAGGCGAGGCCAGTCGCAACTGACTTGTGACCGCCGTCCATCGCGACGAGGTTGATGTTGACGTACACGAGCAGGTCACTTTCCGCTGCCCGGCGGTTGATCTCGACATCCTCGCCCTGTTCGGTGAAACCGAGGTGGACAAGGTTGGAGGGATCCTCGGCATCGTGCTGCAAGAGCAGGCCGTGGGGCGCGAAGGCTTCGAAGACGCGGTCGCCGAGGGCGTGGCGCAGCTCGGGATCGGTCATCCTGCGATGAAGGGCGAGAGCCGCGATGAGCACCACGTCGTCGACTCCTGCGTCTGCGGCTAGGTCGAGCACCGCCTCGATCACACGCTGACGGGCGTCGGGCGCGCGCATCGGGGGGAGGGGCAGGGAGATGTCGTCGAAGGCGATCGTGAGGCGCATGCCCGCGAACAGCAGGCTGCGCAGCGGTTGGGAGTCCCCGAGCGGGTGGTCGAGGGCATCGCGGATGGCCTGGTCGGGGTCCTTCAGGGCCTCGAGAGGCTCCGGCCCGTAGACGACGCGCGTCCCGACGGGGAGCTTCTCAAGTCGAAAGCCCTCGCCATGCCACATCAAAGTCGCCGGGGTCGACCGGTCGACCTCGAGGACGAAGCCGGGCCTCGGGCTCACTTTGCCTCCTTGTTTGTCGTGGGCACATGTCTCCCCCGGCCGCCCCCCGCCGCGGGGGCAGGTGCGTCAGAGGCCGCCTTGCGCAGGTCGAAAACGATCTTGACCGCCCCCCGCCTGCCGGCACTGGCGGCATGGGCGACGGCGTCCTCATAGCTCTCGAGCGGGTAGCGGGCCGACACGAGCCGCTCGAGGCGCGCCTCGTGGACAAGTTGCATGGCGATGTCGAAGCTGGAGCGCGGCCCGTCGGGACGGTCCTCGCAACCATAGGCGTATGCCCCGCGGATCGCGATCTCACGTTGCCAGAGAGGGGCGAGGTCGACACGGACGACGCCTGGCATGCCGACGAGGATCACTCGGCCGCCGGGCCGAACGATGTCCAGGCACTGGCCCAGGGAGTCAGACGAACCGACACAGTCGATGACGACGTCGACGCCGCCCGTCAGGCGCTCGATGCCACCGTCACCGGACTCGAGAGCGAGGGAGCCCGAAAGGCGCCGAGCCGCTCGTTTGTACTCACCGGGCCTGACGACCTGGTCCGCCCCGAGCTCCCGGGCAAGATCTCTTTGAGCCTGGTGCTTGGCAACCGCCACCAGGGTTCCGGGAAGGCAAAGCGCCCGCAAGGCGGCAATGACACAGAGCCCGAGGGTGCCGGCGCCGAGCACGACAAGGCTTTCCCCACCAGAGATCTCAGCTGCCAGGGCCGCATGAACAGCACAGGCGGCGGGCTCGACCATAACGGCGGCCTCGTCGGAGAACTCGGCGGGGACCTCGTGCAGCTGGCTCTCGTGAGCGACAAAGCCGGTCGACCAGCCGCCGCCGGTGTCGCGGCAGTAGCCGGTCTGCAGTCCCGGACGCAGGTGACCGAAGGCGATCCGCTCGCAGGAGCCCTTGCGGCCCGCCGCACAGCCAGGGCAGCGCGGCTCGATGCCCCGCGCCTCGCAACCGAGCACCGGCTCGAGGACCGCCCGCTTGCCGTCGAGCGCGCCGCCCTCGACGTCTCCAACCACCTCGTGACCAGGCACGAAGGGGAAGCTGACGATGGGCTCGAAATATCGCGAGCTGCGACCGTCCAATGTGGCGAGGTCGGACCCACAAATGCCGGCCAACCGGGGGCGAACCCGGACCCATCCCTTGCCAGGAAGCTCCAACTGCTCTAGTTCTACGAGCTCGAGCGGCCCGACGCGCACGCCCTTGCCTGATCCGACGAGAGCCGAAGCCACCCGGGCGGCGGCAAAGCGGGGCACGTTGCGCTCGAACTGGAGGGCCTTCACCTTGACCTCTGTTCCGAAGAACCTGTCAACCAGGTGGTGGGCCTGGTCTGCACGCCGGGGCGGCGGGTGGCGATGGCAAGGGTCCTACGCGGGCCGCCACCGGCCCTGTCCCAATGCTCGATGAACCAGCCCCGGCGGCGCGCTATCGCCGCCAGCTTGGCTTCCGGGTTCACGACCATGGGGAAGCCTGCCGCCTCGAGCATGGGAAGGTCGCTCGTCGAGTCGGCATAGGCCACGGTGTCGGCGAGGCTCAAGCCCTGGGCACGGGCGAACTCGTCGAGAAGCAGCGCCCGCGCTTCGCCGGTCGGCGGCGAGTCGGTGAGCTCCCCGGTGAGCTTGCCGTTGCGCTCGCCCATGTGGGCGCAGACGATCTCATCGAAAAGAGGTCGCAGGGGCTCGACGACGAAGTCAAGGGCCCCTGTGATCAACAAGGTGCGGTGCCCAAGGGCGCGGTGACGGCGCACCCGGGCGATCGCCTCGGGGAACGAGCGCAGCCCGAGCAGGTCGCTGTAAAGCTCGTAGGAGTCGAAGCGGAGCTGGTCGGCAGGAGCCCCCTCGTAGCGTCGATAGAAGGCGCGGAGGAAATCGCTGCGGTCCCGCCTGTCGAGGCGGAGCAGCTTTGGGCCTTCGGCGAGCAGGCCGGCCACGAGGCGGGCGCGCTCGGCTCGCTCCAGGTGGCGAGTCGCCAGCCAGGCATAGCTTTCGACGACATTGGAAGCGATGAGGGTGTTCTCGAGGTCAAATGCAGCACAGCGAGGATCGGCGGACAACGCCGCCTTCAGAGATCGCTCTTCGCGCGTCGCCATGGTGCGCTTCGCGTTAGGAGAGGTGCGAACTCTGGCGTGGGTAACGATCGAGGGCAGGTGGACGTCTTCTATGTAGTGCGGCCAGACGATGACCGCCGGGTCGAAGCAGAACTCGGCCCGATCGGACGCGCTAAGGCTTTCAAACAGCTGCACTGTGCGATCGATGCGAAAGCGGGCCTCGGTCTCGCTGTAGGCGCCGTAGAGCTCGACGTAACCGAGGGCCCGCTCGGCTTCGGTCCGTCGTTCCTCCAGTCGTGCCGCCCCTTCGGCACGTTCGCCCCGCAGCGGCAGGGCGTTGACGAGCCGCTCAGCGGCCCCGAGGACCTGGGTAGCCCGCCTCAGCTGGCCCTGCACCTGACCCCGGCCGGGGAATGACCACTTCGGTACGGCGATCGGCTGCCCGCGGTGGTCATAGAGCGGGCGTTCGGTGAACCAGTTCTCAACGAGGTCCACCAGCTTGCCGTAGTGGAGCGGGTTCCGGGCACCGGAGGCGACCTGGTAGACCGTGGGGCCAGACGGATCAGGGCCTTTGGCGGCAATCGCGATCAGCGCCGCAACGACGAGGTCGACTGGGATGACGTCGACGATGCCCTCGGGCACGCCCGGGAACTGGCGCAGGAGGCCTTTGGCGTACGAGATGATGACGGGTTCAGCCATGCGGAAACCGCGGATCCATCCCGGGCGGGGCTGTGCGAGCGCGGACTCGACAATCGACGGCCGGACGAAGGTGACGGGCAGGTCGCCACGTACGTCAAGCAAGGCGTTCTCGCCGAGCGACTTGGTAAAGGCATATGCGTCTGGCCACCCGAGCGCCCGCGAACGCCCCCGGCCGAGCGCCACCATGCGGTCCCGGACCCAGTCGGTGCGCAACTGCTCAGTCTTCTCCGCGAGCAACGCCGTGCCAGCTGCGCCTAACTCGCTTCGAGCCTGGCGGTGAAACGCGGCCAGGCGCTCGGGGCCGCGACTCGCCGCGTCCTCGTCGGCACGGGCCCGACGGGCTGCTTGCACCTCGGCGCGCCAGTCGATCTTCGATACGAACTTCGAGGCCGTGATGAGCTCTTCGGACGCGTCGCCTTTGTGCCCGCTGTTCACGTAGGCAGTCGAGACGGCGATGAGATGCGGCAGTGACAACTCAGTGCCCTCGCAGCCGGCTCGCTCGGCGGCGAGTTCTTTGAGCACTTCGGCGACGCGCATCGGGCCGAGGAGGTTCACTTCCACTGCACCGTCCAAAGGAGCATCAAAGGTCACAGCGGCAGCGGCGTGGATGACGATGTCACAGGAGGCGAGAAGGAGCCGGCCCTCCTCGTCGAGGGCGAGGCCGTCCTTTCCGACGTCGCCGGCAATCGTGTGAAGGCGGTGCCGGACAACTTCGTCAAAGTTTGCGCCGAGCTCCTCACGGAGCCTGTCGAAGCAGTCGTTGCGCAGGATCTCGCGCCGGGTGCGCTCGGCCGGCGCCTGGCGTTGTCCAGGGCGGACGAGCACCACGATCTCGCAGTCAGGCACGCTGCGCAGCAGGCGCTCGACAAGAGCCGTTCCGAGGAAGCCGGTCGCCCCGGTCACGGCGATCCGCCGACCGGCGAGCTCGTCGAGTATCACGAGTGTGCTTTCTATCACCGGGGCTCCGAGAGGCCTGACCACTTCAACTGCGGTATTGGCCTCACCGGGTGGTTGGCAGGGCGCCTCTGGCCCGTGTCGGCTCGTGTCGCAGTCACTACTTCTGAGGTTCGGCGCGGGCCGAAGCTGGCTTCTTAGCGGGGGGCCGGCGCGTCGGCTTAGGAGGCGTGTACCGCTTGTTGGGCTTGGGCGCGGAGCGAGCTGCAACTGCGTCTGCGGCGGCCCGCGAGCGTCTGGAGGGTCTCGGCTGGCTCGCAGGGCGTGCTGAGGTGCCCCTAGAGGCGTTCTGCTGAGATTTGAGGCCCCGGAACAACAGCCACATGCCGAGGACGAAGTAGGCAAGGCCGAAGACGCGCAGCGCGGGCAGCTCCACCAGCCAGATCCCGGTGGCGAGGCTGGCAAAGCCGAAGAGGGCTCGGCGGCGGATGAGAACTCCGAGCAGCAAGAAGAGACCGACGACGAGGCCCTCGATGAGGAACACGTGCACCGCGCCCAGGGTCTTGAGCTGGTCAGACTTTCCAACCTTCACGTGGTGGGTCAGATAGGGCACGACGACGATCGCCGTAAGGGCGAGTTCGAAAGCCAGAGCGAAAAAGCCGATCCGTCGCTCACGAGCATCGAGGTTGTTCACGGCCGCCTTGGTGGCAGCCGATCTGTCGGCGGGGGAGAGGTTCGCGCGGTTCGCTGCCCCGGACCCCCGGCTCGCCGGGACCGGCCGGAGGAAGCGCCGGGCAGAGAAGTTACGCCGCACCCATTCGTTCCAGCCCTTTGTGCCGTCCCCTTCGTCGGGTGCAGGTTCGCTCGGGTTGGCTTCTTCCTGGTCGGCCATCGTGTCCAGGGTACCCGCGGCGCCAGTCAGAGGCTCGGGAGAGCCCTCGGGTAATCGGCCAGCGAAGCCGAGGGGGTGGGCGCTACAGTAGGTGTCGTGTGCGCAGGTGCCTCGGTCTCGCTGATGGGCCGCGACCTTTTGGCTAGTGGCGGGGTGGCACCACGACACTCTCCAGCCGGTAAGGCCGGCTGAACTGTGGCTTCTAAGACGCCTGCCTGGTTGAGCCCGCATCTCGAGCGCCACCCCTTGTTGCGCCGCGTCACGGGGTACAGCGCCGGGTCCGTTGTAGCGATCATCCTCAGCGAGGCAGCCTTCGCTGCTGCCCTCGGATGGGGCCACACGGGCACCACGGTCGCTTCGGCGGTCGGCTTCATCGGTGGCGCCGTGCCCAATTACATACTGAACCGGCGTTGGGCCTGGCGGGATCGACGCGGCCGTGACAGACGTACTGAGGTGCTCTTGTACATGGTCGTTGCGTTCGCGACCTTCGTCGTCTCGGCCGTGGTCACCCACGTTGCCGAGGACTGGGCGCGCCATCTGACGAGCAGCCCGGGCTGGCAGGTCGCTCTCACAACACTCGCCTACCTAGGTGTCTCCGCGGTGTTCTTCGTCTTGAAATTCGTCATTTACGAGACAGTCGTTTTCACCAAGGTGCCCGAGGCCAAGCAGATCAACGCTCTTGCGGAGTCCTCCGTCATCATCGAGGCTTACGACGTCGTAGAGGACTGAGAGGCTCCGCGCCAAGCGGAAACGACCTTGGTTGTGTGCGCTGTTATTCTTCGCCTCCGCGGATGGTTCTTTTTTTGGGCGCTTGGCTCAGGTGGTTAGAGCGCAGCCTTCACACGGCTGAGGTCACAGGTTCGAGTCCTGTAGCGCCCACGACGAGGAGCACGTCAGGGCCGGAGTGGCGATCGACTCGACTCGACTTGGGCGAGGCGTGCGCGAAGCCTTTATCGGAAGCTTCCACGACGAACAGAGTTGTGCGGACCGCTGCGGCACATCGGAAGCGAATCTGGTTCCATGCAGAGCGGACGTCGTTCGGAGGGTAGCCGAGCCCCCTTCGCTCACAGAGACCCCGTAGTTCCCTATCGACTCCCCCTATTGCGGGAGGATCGGATGCGAACGGGCTTGGAGGAACGAGACCGCCTCCACAGCCTCGGTGCCGGCCGGTCGCCTAATCAGCAACACGTACGGCGGTGTGATCACCGACGAGTACATGTGCGAGATTGCCGGACTCGGCCCAGCCGTCGAGTTCAGGGATTCGACGCCGGGACCTACCGCGGCCCAGTGGGGCGGTAAGCCTGACAAGGCGCGATAACCACTGCTCTTCGGGTCGCGCGGCTCGCGCCCAGTTGGGAACGTGTCGCCCGATCGTCTGAAGTGGCGGGCCGTATCACACCCTCTACCGCCGTCGCGGCGACCGCGAGTGGTGGCTTAAGGCTCCCGAGCTCGTGAGTGGTGGCTCTCACGGGCTGCCTCGGGCGCCTCCCCCACGCAAACCGCCCGCGACGGCGGCACGCTTAATGAATTATCGGCATATCCGCGCACTTCGTGAGCGAAATGGACAGTTCGTCCAGTGAGCCTTGGGCAACACTCACCGGCTTCTAAGGATATTCTGAGGCAGCGGCCGTACGGTTAGTGAAGAACCGGTGCCTGGTTTGCGTAGCTCAAGAGCAAGCCAGCGCCGGAACCCTGACAGTTGTGTGTCTCAGAAGTGGTCCGCCGTCCTTCGGGTGGCGGACCGCTTCGCGTGTGGCGCCGAGAGACCTCGCCAAGCGATTACTGTCAAACGCGCGCGATCACCCCCTCTGTGTTCTCAGGTATCAAAAGGTGGCGCGTAACACCCGGGCCGTATTGCCGGGGACGGCCCGCCGCTCACGGGATTTACCGGGGCGACGGGCCGTTTCGCGTTCCGTTGTGGAAGCGTCACCCGATCGTCAGGCAACTCACGGGAGACTCTAAGGGCGCGGCCCTAGGTTGATGGTCGACTTGTGTTGCCTAGCGCAGCGGCCCCCGGTACCTGTGGACAGTGCCGGGCCGGGGACCGCTCCGCGTCAACTCTGCACAGCAGACGTAGGTTCCGAGCATGCAGCCTGGCGGCTGGCGGACAACGCCACCCAGGTGTCTCCGGTTCGGGTCAGAGTGGAGGTTGCCACTCGCGGCGATCTCATTGAGCTGCGAAGAGTTCCACCAGCTCTTCGAGCGACGGCCGGATGATTCGACAGCTCGTCGCTTGGCCACTGTCTTTGACGAAGTCAGCCTTTGGCGCCTCCACGCGCGATGGGGCCGCTCTGCGCATTTGCCCATTTCCTTTCTGCCTCAAGGAGGCTCTTGGTGTAGGTAGCGTTCTGAAGCTGCTCCAGCTCAGAGGACAAGGTCGAGTTCTCTACCAATTACCGCTACGACCTCGATGGCCTTTCGGTGGCCCTCAACCATGAAAAACGTCTTCAAGACGGCGCCGGCGGCCTGCGGCAAATGGGCGGAATCCATGATTGGCGCCATCATCGCCGCCACGTCCGTTGGCACGAATCCGGCCTGCAGCCCGCCATCCTGACTCATCACGCGGATCTCGTTAGGGCCAGCCGAACTCGCTGGGTCTCGCTCTAAGAGCAGTACGTTCCCAGCAACAAACGCATGAGCGTCGGCTGCCTGTTGATGGTCCCTGATGCCTGACACGTGGAAGACAAATACGTTCAGCGGGTAGAGCTTGGGCCACTCGAGTCCACTCAGTGGGTGGCCGTGGTTGATGAGGGAGTACCCATGGACGTGAACAATTGTCCCGTCGTAGCTCACGAAGGTGTCTGAGTTCTCGACGCACCACAGCTTGATCGGACCCAACAGACTGAGCGGTTGAGTCGATGAACTCGTCGCTCCCAGTGAGAGAGACGAGTCCGGCCTCAGACGGAGGACCGTGCACTCATGATGATGAGGTTTGAGGGGGGGCATCCGGGACCTAATCGAAAGAATACGCAGGCTCGACGTCCGCGTACACCAAGGCGCTCTCGGAGTTGCCAGCCTTGATGACCAGTACTGCGCGGCTCACCTCAGCATCGCCGTCTGTCCGGCGATCGTCTCGACGACTTCCTTGTACCTCGATAGGCCAGCGGCGAAATGGCGCTGTGCGTCAGAGTCACGCACCGCCGGCGGTTGCTGGCCACGGACCAGGACAGCTGGTGGGTCGATGGACTCGGAAGTAGGCCCGGCTCGGTCGCAAACACGCCCGATCCCCAGAGCGACCTGCGCTGCCTTGTCGATTTCACAGAAGTACGCCCCGCGTGCCCGAAAACACTGAGCGATCTCCTCAGACGTCATTACCAACTCGCCTCACGCCTTGGCTCTTACCGATCAAATGTGAACTAGGCGAGGCAAGCAGATACAGGCCAAATGTAGCGAGCCCGCCAGTGGCGACACGGGCCGACTCCGAGGGTGCCAGTTTCCCTTGGGGACAAGAGAGTCCGCGAGGCCAAGGGCATGGCCGATGGAGGCCATCAAGAAGCCATCTCCGCTGTTGCCATCCAGACCTCTCGCGGAAGACGAGTCGGAATCGAAGAGATCGACGTCGGTCGACAAAGGAAGTACCCCTGTCCGTAGCGAATCCCTAGACCCCGCAACACCTGTAGTTCTGCGGCGGTCTCGATTCCCTCGGCGACGATCTCGGCGCCGAGCTGGGAGGCGAAGCTCACCAAGGCGGTGGCGAGCGAAACACGCACCGGGTCGTGGTCGATACCGGAGGTAAGTTCCCGATCCAGCTTGATTAGGTTGGGGGAGAGTTTGAGAATGTGGGCAAAGCTTGCAAAGCCGGCGCCCGTGTCGTCGATCGCGAGCCGTACTCCCATCAAGCACAACCTTTCGAGCGCGCTCGAGAGTCGGGGGTAGTCGTCGACTTTGGTCTCCTCGGTCAGCTCCATCACGACGCGCCGAGCGTCGCAGGTTGCAAGAAGCCTGTCCAAGTCATCAGAGACAATCGCTTCTGGCCCCGCGTTTACACACATTGTCATGTCTCGTGGGAGACGCACCTGAGCGCGCAGCGCCTTCGTGAGCGAGGCGATTTCGAGTTCGACACCGACACCTAAGGCATGGGCCTCTGCGAACCAGGTGTCCGGCCCTCGCTTGGGTCTTCCTGAGAACCGGGCGAGTGCCTCTACGGCAAAGCAGGTGCCGCTCGTCATGTCGTATATGGGCTGGAAGACGTGTGTCAGGCCTCGCCCACTTAGGAAGGGATCGAATCGGCTCCTAGTCTCCAGGCTCCTCAACGCCCCGGGACTCAATACATTGGCCACGAATCGCTCTTCCGCCTCCGGGTTGTCCCTATATGCAACCGCCGCGCCAGGAGCATCGTGGGAAACTCGGGACAACAGTGCGTTGATGGACTCAGCCATGTCGAACGCCACTGAGATCGAGACGCTGATGAACTCAGCGAGGCTGGTGAGTGTCGCGACATCCCGGTCCTTGAACGCCTTCGCGCGAGCAGAGGTAACACAGAGCACGCCCACCGTCGTGTGGTGACGCCAGAGAGGTACACAAACCAGGGACTTGACCGCCGTCAGACGGCGAAAGGTCGGGTCGACGCGCGGGTCCCTCGTAGTGTCGTCCGCATGGACCGTCTCACCTCTTTGGAACGCGAGCCCAGCCAAGCTTGCCCCAAGGCGGATTCTGCCCCCAACGTGACTTGAAACCGAACCCGCCGCACAGGCGAAAGTCAACCAGGTTTCGTCGTTGGCAAAGCCAACGAGCACGCCGTCGGCACCTTCAACCAGCTCGACGGCCTCATCGGCGACTCGTTGCATGAGCACGAACGGGTCGGCGGCCCTCCGAATCGTCGCTTCAAGACCAGTTCGCTCGATCACGCCAGCGCCTTCCAGGGGGTCCAGAGAATATGGGTCGGCACTACTCATCGACCCAGCGTTCCCGTCGTTCAATAGACGGAACGTCATTTGTTCCCTAGACGGTGTGTCCACTCTTCTGTCTGAGCAGATCGATCAGCTCTTGCTGCGACTCGACACCGAGTTTCCTGAAAACCGACGAAAGATGGTTACGGACCGTGCTCTGCGAGATGAAGAGCACCCTTGCGATGGCCGGAACGCGACGTCCAGCGAGCAACCGCGTGAGCACGTCGAGCTCCCGCGGAGATAGCTCTGCCAGTCCAGGCACGGCTACAGCGAGGGCTGCAAGGTCACGTGAAACTCGGAAAATGTCGTCGCCTCGCGTTTCGTCCCACAAGGCTCCAAGTTCTGATTCCGATGCTGCCTCGGGCCGCATAGGTGACATCAGGCCGAAAATAAAGCTCGGCGCCGGATTCTTCGGCAGGAGCAGCATCAGGCACTGCTGTGGCTGTCCGATTGCCCTGCCCATGTTGACCGGCAGAGCGACGCCCTTACCTGTTGAGGTTGTCTGAGCCACGGCCCACACGAGACCGGCGACGTCGGCGGCACCAACGATCTCGAAGATGCTCTGGCCGAGCAGCTCCTTTCTCGTCCCGTTCACCGTTGCGTCGAGATCGCCTGTCAGACCGTCGATCATGAGGCGGGCATCAGTCGTACCGATGACCGCACCAAGTTCAGAGACCAACACAGAGCCTGCCGATCTCATGGCCTTGCCGGGCAGCGTAAAGACAAGGAGAACGTGTTGGAGTGGCATGTCACCGATCGTTCTCACCCAGGTTTGGAGCGGGACCAGCGATCCGTCGACAAGGCGGAGTTGATGAACCGTCTCAAAGCCGACAAGTCGACCCTCGACGAGCAGCTCGAGAGCGCCTGGTGGAATGCCGACCCCGAGCGATTCGACCGTACGACCGACAAGCTCCGAACCCTGATCGGAGAAAAGCGCGAGAGCGGCCTGGCTCAAAGCCAAGATCCTCTCGGAAGAAACCTCCACTATCAGGGCCGGGAGAGGATTGCAATCGAGGACCGCCAGAACGCCGTCAGGGAGCGACCCGGCGGACGAACGACCCGCGCCAGCTTGCGAAGTCAACCGAAGCCCATCCCGATCAGGATCATATATCTACGATAGACGCATCGTCTAGCAATAAATGATGATCCGTCTATCCGATCATCTGGCTGCAGGCCGATAAGAACGGAATCACGCTTTCCTTTCAATCAGGAGGGCCCAATGCGAAGCGAGGGGATCGGCGTGGTGGTCACCAGCGTCCTCCTGGTGACCATCGGCGCCGCCCTGGCGGGCGGCGGTGCCTACGCGGCGACGAACTGGGTCGTGGGCCTAAGCGCCGGCTCGAGTGGTTTGGCGCAGTCGGGCACGGTGTCCAACCTCACGATCACTGCCATCTCCACTCCTTCTCCGGCCAACGTGCTCTATCCGGGCGGGGTCGGTGACGTCGTGCTGACGATCTCCAACCCGAACGCCTTCCCTGTCACGGTCACAGCAGTCAACCTGCCCACGAGCGCGACCTATGCCACGGGCTACACCACAAGTGCCCTCACGACGACCCAGACCGGTTGTCTAGCTGCCACTCCGAGCGGGGTCACATGGAGCTACGCGACGGGCACCTCGGGTAGCTCGCACTCCCTTACGACCGCTCTCGTCGTCGGAGCCAGCGGCAATCCGAACAACCCGCTGACAGTCACGCTCACCAATGACGCCAGCATGGCGACGACAGCCCCGGCAGCTTGCGAGAACACGTTCTTCTCGATGCCCTCGCTGACCGGCGTCACCGCCACAGGTGGTTCGGGCACCGTCACGACCTCGCCAGCTACCGACGGCTGGACGAGCTGATCGACTAGCACGCAGCGGCGCGAGCGAGAAGTGATCAAGGCCCGCCTAGGAACGTCGATAGGAGAGACATGAGGCGACGCGCGTTACGAGCAGCGCCACATGAAACTGAGCATCGGGTCGGGATTGAGTACGAAGGAGGCAGTCCCTTCCTGGACGACGGTGGTCGCTTGCCTGGTGCGTCCATTGCTATTCGAGGTGCCCGGCCAATCGAGGCAGCCGAGGCGTTCCGAGAAAGTGAGGCCCGTCTGCGGGCTCTTCTTTCCTCATTGGACGACCTCGTGTTCGAGCTGGATGTCAACGGTGTCTATATGGCCGTCTGGACGACCAGCGACAGGTTGCTCGTCTCGCCGCGACGAGATTTGCTGGGCCGCACGGTGCGCGAAGCTCTCGGAGAAGAAGTCGGTGGGCGCGTGACCCGTGCCATCGGTCGTGCACTCAAAACAGGTAACCCCGAGATGGTGGAGTACCGTCTGGAAGTCCCAGCCGGTGTTCGGTGGTTCCAAGGCCGGCTTGCCCGGATCTCCGGGTTGGCCCATCCAAACGTCTGTCTCCTCGTTCGCGACGTCACGGACCAGAAGGCTGCCGAAGAGGCGCGTGACGACTTAGAGAGGCGCCTTCGTCACCTGGCCACCCATGACCCACTTACGGACTTGCCCAATCGCGCCTTCTTCCACGATCGCCTAGCTCATGCACTCAAGGGGTCTCCACGCAGGCAAGAGGACCTCGTCATCGTCGTACTCGATGTCGACCAGTTCAAGCAAATAAACGATACGTACGGGCACTTGGCAGGTGATGAGGTACTGCGAGAGGTCGCCTTGCGGCTGGCTGGAGCCACGAGAGAGGGGGACTCGATCGCGCGGCTCGGTGGTGACGAGTTCGCGATCCTCCTGCCGAAGGCATCCGAAGACGAAGGAACCAGCGTCGCGGCCCGGGTCTCGGAGTGCCTCAAGGATCCCATTGTGATCGGTTCCTGCGAGATCAACGTCCGTATCAGCACTGGGTTTGCGGTCTTTCCCCGCGATGGTACCGACGCTGAGGCTCTCTTTCGGCGAGCCGACGCAGCTATGTATGCGGCCAAGAGAGAGCACCGCGCGCGCCGAGAGGCAACCTGATGCACGTTGCTCCGCGACTCGTCGACCTTCGGGGTAAACAAGCAGTACCCGAGGCCGTGGCGCGATTGGGAGCCCTCAAGACAAGGCGACTCTGGTGGTTCTGGACCACTACAGGTGGCCTCTTTGTTGCAGCGACGATCTTTCTCCTCTGGATAGTCCTCGATATCGGCGGCGCAGGCACCACGAGCGCGGTTGACAACGCTGGCCAACTCTTTGCACCTCTGATCGCTACCGGCGCTTGCGGATGGGCGGCCCGGCGCAACTCAGTAACCCGCAAGGCATGGGCCTTCATCGGAGCGTCAAGCCTCTCGTGGGCCCTCGGTCAGGGCGTTTGGTGCTACTACTCCCTGGTTCGCAATGTCGCTGTGCCTTTCCCCTCCCTCGCGGACGTCGGATATCTCTCCGCTGTTCCGCTAGCGGTCGTGGGGCTGTTGGCATTCCCGAGCAACCTTCGGCGCGCGACTTCGCAGTTGGGCGCGCTCTTGGACGGCATGTTGATCGCCGGATCGTTGTTGTTCCTCAGTTGGGCCACGGTGCTCGGCCCGATCTACGGCTCTCACCAGGGCGACATCTTGAGGCAAGTCCTCTCAATGGCCTATCCGGCGGGCGACGTGGTGCTCGTGTCACTCGTCGTCATCCTCGCCAGGCATACTGCGCGCACCAATCGCGTAAGCCTGGGTCTGGTCATGGTTGGCGTCGTAGCGTTTGCGGTCTCGGACAGCTCTTTCGCGTACTTCACCGAGGTCAACAAGTACGGATCAGGAAATGTATTCGACATTGGATGGGTCGTCGGGTACTTACTCGTGGCGCTCGGAGCCGCTTGGACGTTGGTTTCACCTGCGAACCTGTCAGAGACTTCCGAGACCGAACTCGTCACCTTGATGTCTGTCCTGATCCCTTATGCCCTGGTGGGTATGGCCGGCACAGCCGTTGCGATCCGCCTCGCGCAGGGACGCAGCTTCGGCCTCTTTTTAGCCTCCGAGGGATTCATTCTGCTCATAGTGCTGGGGTTGAGGCAGATTCTCACCCTGCTTGACAACCTGATGCTCAACCGTCGTCTTCATGCGAAGCTGGAATTGGGCACCCAAGCACTGCGCGACCGCGAGGCGCGATACTCGGCCCTTGTAGAGCACTCCTCAGATGCGATCACGATCGTCGGTGAGGACGCGACTGTCGTGTACCAGAGTCCGTCGGTCACCCGTGTGCTCGGATGGGACGCGACGAGAACCGCTGGGACGAGTCTCCTCGACTGCCTGCACCCGGAGGACCACAGCCGTTGGCAGGCCGTGGTGAGTCGCCTCAAGGCCGAGCCGACCGAGGAGGTGACTACCGAGTGGCGCATTCGGCACTCGGACGGCATGTGGCACACGTTTCAGTCCGTGGCTACGAATCTGCTGGACGAGCCAAGTATCAGTGGACTGGTACTCAATAGCCGAGACGTAACCGATCAACGAGCGCTTGAAGATCAACTCCGCCAGCAAGCGTTCCGTGACCCACTCACGACGCTGGCCAACCGTGCGCTCTTTGCAGAACAACTTGAACTGGCAGTCAGACGTCGTGCACGAAGTGGTGGGTCGCTCCAGGTGATGTTCATCGACCTCGATGACTTCAAGGCCGTGAACAGTCTTCGCGGTCGCGGCCAGGGCGATGAGCTCCTTAGGCAGGTCGCCCAGCGCCTCCGGGCGACGCTTAGAGAGGCTGACGCGATAGCGCGCCTCGGTGGCGACGAGTTCGCGATCTTGTTCGAAGGCGCTTTTGGAAACGTCAACCCGAGTGCAGCGGCGAGACGGCTAATCGAGAGCTTCTCCTCGCCGTTTGAGCTCGATGGCGAGGCGGTGGTCATGACTGCAAGCATCGGTGTCACCACCGACGCGAGCGGTGCTGAAACTGACGAGGAGCTGCTGCGCCACGCGGAGCTCGCCATGTATGCAGCAAAAGCACAGGGAAAGCGATGCTTCGTCGTCTACTCGTCGGATCTACACGGTTCAGTGCTCGAAGGAGCCCGGATCGGAACAGAGCTTCGGCGCGCGGTCGAGAAGAATGAGTTCGTTCTCTTCTATCAGCCGATCGTTGATCTCCAATCTGGCAGAGTTCGAGCTGTCGAGGCGCTTGTTCGTTGGAATCACCCCGACCGAGGCCTGGTCTTCCCCAACGACTTCATTCCTGCAGCTGAAGCCTCTGGCTGGATCGTGCCTATTGGCGAATGGGTGCTCAACCGGGCTTGTCACGCTCTCCCGACGTGGAAGCATATTGGCAACGTGCCGTTACGCATCAGCGTGAATGTGTCGTTGCGCCAGTTGTTCGATCCGCTCTTTGTCACGACGGTGCGCAGGGCCCTCGATGAGTCGGGAATCGATCCTCAGCAGCTCACCCTCGAGGTCACTGAAAGCCTGTACTCCGAGGACTCGGCGGAAAAAAGGGTAGTGATCCGCGAGCTGAGGCACATCGGCGTGAAAATCGCCATTGACGACTTCGGGACTGGTTACTCCTCGCTCAGCTCACTCCGTGACATGCCAGCCGACGTTCTCAAGATCGATAAATCGTTCATCGATCACATTGTTGACAGCGCCGAAGCAGCGCACTTAGTTCAAATGATTCTGCAACTTGCTCACAACTTCCACCTATCAACCGTTGCCGAGGGAGCCGAGGACATACGCCAGGTCCAGATGCTTCAGGCCATGGGCTGCTCATTTGTGCAGGGCTACTATTTCTCGAAGCCGCTTGCGGAGTCCGAACTCGAGACCGCACTCCTACGAGACTTTCTGGTCCCGCCTCCCGTGAAGCCGCTCAGACCTATTGGAGGCTGAACAACGTGCCTGGGGAGGCATCCGACCACCCCAGGCTCCGACTGGCTACCGAGTTACGGCCAGCGCCCCCCGGTGGGGGGATACCGGGGGTGCTGACACTAAAGGGACACAACACTCAAGCGCCGAGATAATCGGCCTGTCTTTTTGAGCACGGTCTACCTGGTTACAGAGTGCATCTAGGCGCCGGGAACGAGTAGGGCCGAACGACCCAACTTCGGCTGGAACTGGGAGACCATCGACTCTCTCGCCAGCCTCCTGCGCGTAAAGACTCCTTGACACCAAGCGTTGTGTAAACGACACTTGACATCATGATGGAGCTCGAATCCCCGGGAAGCGACGTCGAGCTAGACGTACTACTTCTGATGCTCCGGACCAATGCCGAGCTGCTTGGCGACCGCTTGGCAAAAGGCTCGCCCACGGGAGCCGGCGAGAACGAGATCGACGACGGCGCAGTCCTCCCGGCGCTTGCTGCGGCAAGGGGGCTTGGGGAGGTCCTTGACGACATCGTCGCGGACCTCGTGCGCAGGGCGCGTGCAGAAGGCCAGTCCTGGGCTGCTATCGGCTATGCCCTTCAAGTGAGCCGCCAAGCTGCGTTCCAGCGCTTCGGTCGTCACGCCGACGTACTGCCTCAGCCGGGCGACCTGACGCTCGCGGATGCGCCCGAACGCGCCGTCCGGGCGCTGCGTCAGTTCCTCAGTGGAGAGTTTGAAGGCCTGCGCGGCAGAGTTCAACCAGCGCATGGCGGAGGTCTGCTCCGTCGCCCTACTCAAGTCGGTGCGCTCTCGACTCACAAAACAGCTGGGCCGTCTCTACGACCTCGGACCACCTTTGGTCATGGCGCGCCCTGGCTACACAGTCGTCGACATACCGATCCTCTACAAAAAAGGCGAGCGCAAGGGTCGGATCGCCTTGGACCCGCAGGGGCAGATCGCCGGTTTCTTTTTGCTCGCCGCGAATATCCCTTGACGGGCCCGTTATCAACACATAGGAGGAGAACAGTGAATAGACCTTCCCGTCGACTGCGTTCGCGTCGCGCTCGCGCGGTATCGGCTCGGCTGCTCGTCACTGCCGGCACTATCGCGGCGATGTGCCTGTTGACGGCGTCGGTTGGCGCGTCGGCCCAGCCGAGGAGCTCTACCAGCTATGGCGCGACAACGATCACTCGGCTGAAGGTCCCTTCCAGCCCCGTCGGAAAGCAGCTGCGCTGGCTGCTCGGCGTCCCGAGTCAGCTTCCGCTCAGCAACGAGGTCATCTCAGTCCACTTCGACAAGGCTTTCCTCGCCCAGGTGAGCCCTAGCGTGCTCAACCAGGCCCTCGAGTCACTCGGTCCTCCCGGGTCCGAGGCAACCCTCCTAGGGCTCTCAAGGGTTGCCGAACGCAGTCTCGTCGCCCTCGTGCGGATCGGTCCGAGCCAGTACACGGTCGACCTCGTTGTCGACGGACCAGGTCTCATCAGTGGCCTGCTGTTCAAGCCCGCCGGGGCATCTGTGACCCAGACGTGGTCACAGATAGAAAGCCACGTGAGCTCCATCGCTCCGGGCACGAGCTTTCTCGCCGCCAAGCTAAATGCGGCCGGGACCTGCGTTGCGCTCAAATCTGTCTCGGCTGAGACGCCCCGGCCCCTCGGTTCGATGTTCAAGCTCTTCGTGCTCGGTGCCCTCGCCAACGCCATTCGCGAGCACAAGGTCTCCTGGAGCCAAAAGGTGACGGTCACAGCCGCGATAAAGGTCGGCGGCAGCGGGACGCTCCAGAACGCGCCCGACGGGACCAAGCTCACCGTAGAACAAGCCGCTGTCAAGATGATCTCGATCAGCGACAACACTGCTGCCGACATGCTCTTGCAACTCGTCGGGCGGACAGCTGTCGAGAACCAGGTGCGGGCCTGGTCGACGCACGCCTCCCTTGACATCCCGTTCCTCACGGTGAGCGAGCTGTTCGCCCTCAAGTACCACGACTTCCCATCGTTTGCTGACCATTACCTTTCTCTCAACCCGTCGCAGCGAACCAGGTTCCTCGCCACGACCGTGGACAAGGTCCAGGCGGGCGGCGAGAAGGGAGCTAGCACGCCACGCGACATCGACTCGATCGAATGGTTCGCGTCAGCCAACGACTTATGCCGCGCGCTCGCTGGACTTGCGGCTCTTCAGGCCGAGCCCGGCTTGAGCCCTCTCGACAAGGTGCTCTCCACCAACAACGGCGGGATTAGCCTCGACGCGAAGACCTGGCCGAGGATCTGGTTCAAGGGAGGAAGCGAACCTGGTGTGCTCACGCTCGGCTACCTCGCACGCGACAACCGGGGCCAGAACTTCGCCGTGATTGTCCTCACCGAAGACACAAAAAAGCCCGTACAGGAGTCGGCAGCCGTCGAGCTCGGTGCTCTCGACGACATCGCCGGTTCGTTCGGGCTCATGGGCTGACGGTGTCGCTGTGTGCCAGCGCATGAACGCCAAAGTCAAAGGGCCGGGGACTTTGCTGCGCCTTGACCGGACCGGACCGTCAGATCCGGACAGGTAGCGGCCATGGCGCCATCATCGCGAGACCACCCGGGAACGCTGATCCATGCGCCGTCACTCGGCCGCGCGTGGCTGGAAGCAACCAGGGCGATCGTCGCTGAAGGTCAGGCGGCGACTTACAGCGGCCTACCCACCGTCGAGGTAATGCTCTTGGACATCGTCATCGACGACCCGAGCCTGGACGACGGGCTCATCGAGAGCTTTGGCGACCCGGAGCGCCTTTCTTGGATGAGGACAAACTTCACTGACTACCGAGGTGTTGAGGAGCTCGGAATGGCGGCCAGCTACGCCACCAGGCTCTATGACTACGAGGCAAGCGGGCTCGACCAGGTCGCCTGGGTCACCGAGCGGCTGCGCGACGATCCTTCCTCACGCTCGGCTCTCATCACGACCCTCCAGCCTCTCTCGGACACCTCCTATGTCCCTTGTGTGAGCCTTCTCCACTTCTGGCTGCTAGGAACAAGCCTCGAGCTGGTCGTCACAGCTCACAGCATCGACCTAGCCACGAAGGGCTACGCAAACCTCGTCGAGCTGGCAGCTATCCAAAGGCGTGTGGCCGAATCGTTGAGCGTTCAGGTTGGTCGCCTCATCTTGAGGATCTCCTCCGCTCATCTATACGAGCGTGATCTGGGTTTCGTCCGCTCCGTGCTCGCGAAGTCCGAAGGCTGCTAGGTAAAGCCCCGACCCACGGCCTCGGGCAGGGGCTCTGCGGGGGATTGCTTCCAACACGTAGACACCGGGGCTTGCGCCCCTGGGTGGTCTCGGTACGCGACCGGACAAAGAGGTGCTCAACGCAGTTCGCGGTCGACGAATTCGCGCCCCTTGAGAAAACAACGGTTGACACGCTATCGCAATGAGCGTAGAACCTGTCTACACAGGGGTACAGCCTCTGCACGGGGATGGGAGGGGGGTCAGGAGGACATTGTCGTCCCGTTTGTGCTGCCCACGGTGGTCATGGCCACCTCTCTTAACCCTAAATCATGGCATTTAGTTCTGGCACCGCAAACTTGTCGTAACACATTCGTTTCATGAATCGGGAAGGGGAACCGCATGAACAATGAGACCCAGGATGGCGCGAGCGTGGGAGCGATCAGCCGGCGCAAACTGCTTGGCGGCATGGCGGCAGGTGGGGCAGCCGTCGCGTTAGGAGGACTGGCCGGCCCGGCGGGCGCGACGACGCGATCCCGGCGGATCCGCCCCCACGCCCTGCAGAAGTCCATCGGCTTCAGCCAGCCGGACACGACGGCTTCAATCTGGCAGCCGTTGATGCTGGGCGCGCAAGAAGCAGCCAACAAGGAGGGCTACCTCTTGCTCGAAAGCCACGCGAATTCGGAGCTGAGCTTGCAACTGGCGGAGATCGAGGACTGGATCGCCGAGGGCGTCGCAGCAATTGTCGTGCTGCCGCTAGACAACAGCGCCATCGAGCCGCTCATCACCAAAGCGCATGCCAAGGGCATCAAGATGCTCGACTACTCCGACAATGCCCTGCCTCACACCGACGGATGGGTCATCTTTGACAACCTGCAGGGAGCCCAGCTCGTGGGGACCTATGCCGGACATTGGGTGAATCAGACCCTGGGCGGCAAGGCGCAGGTGGCCATGCTCACCCATAACATCCAGCTCACGGGCCGCCAGCGCACCCAGGGCTGCCTCGCAGCGCTGCAGAAGGTCGCGCCGGGGGCCAAGCTCGTGGCGCAGGCAGAAGGCGTGCTCTCGCCCCAGACGATCGGCCCGGCGCAGTCGATGCTCGAAGCCCATCCCGACATCAACGTCTTCATCTGCATCGCCGACGAGGGCTGCGACGGGGTACTGGCCGCTTTCAACGGCACGCACCCGAACGCGGCGAGGCAGAAGGACATGTTCATCTGCGGCTTCGATGGGTCGGCACCGGTCATCCAACAGGTCCTGTCGGGCTCGCCAGTCCGCGGCAACTGGCGCCCTCGACGCCGTCGCCATCGGCAAGGCCTGCGTCACCGCGTCCATCGCAGCCATCGAGGGCCACAGCACTGGACGTAGGGTCAACTTCCCCTACGTGCTCGTTGACGTCCACACCCAGGCTCTCGGCAAGCAGCTGCTGAAGGAGCTTGGCTAGCCCGAGTCGCGCCAGGCACCACCTGGCGACACAGTGACAGATCCGATTGCATCCGCTCGACGGGGGCTGGTGACCCGGCCCTCGTCGAAGCGCGGCCGGGCCGTGACCGGGTGCTTAGTCGCAGAAGGAAGGCATAAGTGGCTCCTGGTTTGAAGTCAGCGCCCGCTAGGCCCCCGTTGGCGATATCGCTGCGCCGGCTTGGCCAGGCTCAAGGTGGAGGCCTGTTTGTCGCGTTAATCGGTCTCTGCTGCTACTTCACAGTTTCCTCGCCAGCCTTCCTAACCCGCTCCAACTTGACAGTCGTCCTGCTCCAGATCTCGATCCTCGGCATGGTGGCGGTGCCGGGGGCCATGCTGCTCGTCTCGGGGGGCCTCGACCTTTCCGTCGGGTCGGTGGCGGGACTGAGCGCGGCCTCCTTTGGCGAGTTCAACCAGATCTTCCACCTGCCCCTTGGATGGTCAATAATCCTCGCCCTCGCCGTCGGGGGCACCTGGGGGTTGTGCAACGGGATTCTGATCGCCTATTTGAGATGCTCTCCTGTCATCGTGACCCTAGGAGGTTATGCGGGCGCGGCGGGCGTGGCACAGTTCATAACCTCGGACAACACCCGTTACGGCTTCGGCAATGCCTTCGCCGTCCTCGGCAACGGTGAGGTGGCTGGACTGCCGGTGCCGGTGGTCATCTTCATCTGCGTCTTCATCGTCGGGCTCTTTGTGTGGTACCGGACGCCGGTCGGCCGGCACCTGATCAGCATCGGGTCGAACCGGGAGGCGGCAAAGGCGGTCGGAGTCGCCGTAAACCGGCTTCCTTTCATCGTCTACGTGCTGTCGGGTATGGCCGCTGCCGCGGGGGGCCTGATCCTCACCTCCCAGCTGGACGCAGCCTCGGTCCAAATCGGCCAGGGCCTCGAGCTGCAAGTCCTTACGGCGATCCTGCTCGGTGGTGTGGCATTCAACGGTGGCCGCGGCTCGCTGTGGGGCACACTGGCCGGGATCTTGTTCATCGGCGTCCTCGACAACGGCCTCATCCTCATCAACGTTGGGCCTTACGTGGCGAGCATGTGCGTAGGAGGTGCCTTGGTCGTCGCCGCTGTGCTGGACGTCGTTTACCAACACCTCGAACGCGTCCCGGTCCGGGCACCCGACACGCTCGTGCGAGGAAGAGACGACGCCGTACCCGAGGACGTACCCGATGAGGTGAGCGTTGTCTAGCACCTGGCCCGAGCAAGGAGGACCGATGAGCGTGGCAACGAGTTCTGCTGGCGGAGGCGGACCGAGCCCGTCCGCGCCTCGTCGGGAGGAAATGCTCGCGGTGCGCGACGTCGTGAAGCGCTACGGGCCCGTCACAGCGCTGAGCGGGGTATCGCTCTCTCTTCACAATGCCGAGGTGCTCGCCCTCATCGGCGACAACGGAGCCGGTAAGAGCACCCTCGTGTCGATAATCGCCGGGCTGGCCAAGCCGGACAGCGGTGAGGTGCTCGTTGCCGGGAAGTCGTTCACCTCGACTCCCCATGCCGCTCGGGCGGCCGGCATCGAGACCGTATTCCAGAACCTGATGCTCGTCCCGACCCTCGATATCGCCCAGAACGTGTTCTTGGGCCGCGAACTCTACGGTGGCGGCCCTGTTGGCCGCCTGCTGCGCAACGTCAACAACCGAAGGATGAGACGGGAAGTTGAGGAAGCCTTCGCCAGCCTGGGCCTGAACCTTCCTCCCGTCACGGCGAAGGCAGGTGCCTTGTCGGGCGGCCAGCGCCAGGCCGTAGCCATCGCCCGCGCCGTGATCTGGGGCAGCAAGATCGTCGTCATGGACGAACCTCTGGCCGCGCTCGGCGTCAAGCAGACCGAGGCGGTGCTCGGGCTCGTTGAGGGCCTGCGCGAGCACGGCATCGCCACCTTGCTCGTCACTCACAACATGCAGCACGTGCTGCGGGTGGCAAATCGGGTCGCCGTGCTTCGCCTCGGCCAAAAGGTTGCAGACGTAGACCTTGCCACCCACAGCTTGACGGGCATGCAGCTCGTCGGGCTCATCACCGGCGAGCTCTCCCAGGCAGAGCTCTGAGATGACCCTAAAGAGGTCATCGATCTCGGAGCTGTCCACAAATAATCCGCGCCCTGCACTCAGCTGGCCGTCTCCGACGCCCTTGTGTGCACTCGAGAGTCGGGGGACGGCTCAGGGCCGAGAAAGGAGTCACCATGACAGCTGACCGCCGCGAGGTGCAGATACCGGTCGAAGGTGCGTTGCTGGCTGCGGACTACATGCTCCCCGACGGGGAGGGTCCTTTCCCCGTCGCGATCAGCATGTACCCCTACCGCAAGGACGACATCATCGGGAGCCTCTTTCTCGCCCCGCGGATGCGCCTTGCCGAGGAGGGGATCGCCACCTTGCTTGTCGACATGCGCGGGCACGGGGCATCTTCGGGGGCGCCTGGAGTCAGCTACGACCTCGGGGGCATCGAAGGACAAGACACTGCCGAGGTCGTCGAGTGGGTAGCAGCCGAACCCTGGTGCAGCGGAGGTGTCGGTATCTGGGGCGTATCGTACGGAGGCATGACGGCGCTCGCCGCCGCCGCTCGCCGCCCTCCGCACCTTCGGGCTATCTATGCCGTCTACGCCTCCGACGACACCCACCGCGACTGGGTGGCGCCCGGTGGCAACTGCCCGATGGCTTTCGGCAATTACCTTTGGTCCTCACACATGTTCGGATTGGACCTCTGCCCTCCCTCGCGACAAGACGTCGGCGGTGAGTGGCGGCGGGTCTGGCAGGAGCGTCTGGACCGCATGGTGGACCATCCCGGGCACGCCTTCGAGTGGCGAAAGCACCGCGCCGACACCGACTACTGGAGGCGGAGGGCGCTCGACACCTCCAAGATCACAGTGCCGACGGTCATGGTGGAGGGCTGGCACGACTTCTTCACCGACGGAGCGGTGCGCACGTTCTCCGATCTCACATGCGAGCGGAGACTCGTGCTGGGACCATGGCTTCATGTTTGCCCCGACCTGGTCGATCGAGAGCCATACGACTGGGTAGGGGACATGGCGAACTGGTTCAAGCGCTATCTCACCAAGGATCCGGCCGATGTGGGGGACCGGGAAGCAGGCTCTTCAACGGTCCTGTTCGTAGAAGGCCCCGACGTCTGGCGAAGCTACGAGTCCTGGCCGCCCCCCGAAGTCGTACGAGTGGAGATGTACCTTGGCGGACAAGGCCGCCTCGAGCCCTCGCCCGGCGCGCCGGGCAAGGCGAGCTACACCCCGAGCGCAGTCACAGGGCGGCAGGCTGGGATGCTCGACCCGCTTGGCACGGGTTTCGGGCACCCTGGTGACCAGCACGCCGACGACCTGGCCTCCCTGTGCTTTGAGACAGCGCCCCTTTCCAGGTCAATGGAGCTCGCCGGTAATCCCGAGGCCGTGATCGCCTTGGCGGGCGTCGAGACGCCCGACCTGCGCCTCGCGGTCAAGTTCTGCGACGTGGCTGAAGATGGCCGCTCCAAGTTGTTGACGACGGGCTGGCTGCGGGTCGCCGACCAGCTCGCCGGCGGCGACAACGCCACGGTCACCGTCCACGGAGGCCCCGTGGCGGCGGTGCTCGATGCCGGGCACCGGTTGCGTGTCGCCATCTCCGGCGTCGACTTTCCCCGGGCCTGGCCCACGCCCGGCCCGGCAGGGTTCAGCGTCCTTCTTGGCGGTGCTGGAAGCTCCCGCGTCGTCCTGCCAATGCTCGAGGACCTAGCCGCCGGAGTGTCGCGCAATGTAGAGGTCCCACGGCCACCCGCCGTACCACGACCTGACTGGGTCAACTCCGGCGCTGTCTGCTACCGACGTAGCGAGGAGGAGCCTGACGGAGTCTTCGAGGCCGTTCTTTTGAACAAGGCCGAGCTTGCTCCGCCAACAGGTGCTGTCATGCGCCTCGACGAGCGGTTCACGGCCCGGGTAGCACGTAGCGACCTCACATCGGCACGAGTTTTCGCCAAGGTCAACATCGACCTCAGCCTCCCTGATGGTGAGCGAGTGCTGGTTGAAGTCGAGACCGATTTCTCCGAGACAGCCGCACGCGCATCGGGCGCGGTGAGCCTGGACGGGAAGAAGATCTTCGATCAGCTCTGGGCCTTCCCAGGAGGGGACTAGGAGGTAACTCGTGGCAACTGGCCCGGTCGGCATCATCACCGGAGGATTAAAGGGCATCGGGGCGGCTTGTGCAGTCGAGTTCGGTCGCCTCGGCGGTCGGACGGTACTTGTCGCCCGATCTCTGAGCGGAGCTGAGGAGCTGGTGAACAAGGTGGAAACCGCTGGCGGAGAAGCCTTGTGCATCTCCGCCGACGTGCGCGATCCGGAGGCTCACGCCCAGGTCGTCGAGCGGGTCATCGACAGATGGGGCAGGCTCGATTTCCTAGTCGCCAACGCCGGCATCTCTGACCAAAGCCGCATCGCGACCGGCGATCCCGAACGATGGCGCGATGTGATCGAGACGAATCTGCTTGGGATCATCTACGCCGCCCATGCCGTGCTTCCGACCATGATCGAGCAGGGCTCTGGGCACGTCATCATCATGTCCTCGGTCTCAGGGCGCGAAGCATATGTCGGCGAACCGGTCTACATAGCGTCCAAATGGGGACAGGTCGGCTTCGCCCATGCTTTGCGCTTGGAGCTCCTCGAGGCGGGGATACGGGTAACCATCGTCGAACCGGGTCTCGTCGACACGCCCCTTACCCGTGACAACCCGAAGATCCGCCCTCTGCTCGACGAGTGCGAGCCGTTGACAGCCGAGGATGTCGCCCAGGCCGTCGTCTTTGCCTACCGGCAGCCCGAGCGGGTGGCGGTGAGCGAGATCGTCGTGCGGCCCCAGCACCAGCAGCTTCCGAGGCTCTGATGCCCGCCACCTGCGTGCTTGCGGGACCTTCACCGTCGCCGCAGTGAACTAACCTTTGGCTACATCGAGGCTATTACAGCTGCCCCCGAGTCGGTGACGGTTGCCGAAGGCTCCGAGCGGTGAGCCACGCGCCCATCTCGCCGACGGGGGAGAGGTCTTGAGTTCCCCTCACGACGCGCGGCGCCCGGCGATCATCCAAGGCGGCATGGGCGTCGGCGTCTCAGGCTGGCGCCTCGCTCGGGCTGTCTCGCTCACCGGTCATCTCGGGGTCGTTTCGGGAGTCGCCCTGGACACCTTGTTGGCGCGCCGGCTCCAGCTGGGCGACAGCGGGGGTCACATACGGCGCGCTCTTGCCAGCTTCCCGCACCCAGGCACGGCCGAGGAAATCTTGGAGCGCTACTTCGTCGAAGATGGGATCGGGCCCGACGAGCCGTTCCGCTTGGTGCCCCGGCTGTCTTTGAACCCGAGCAGGCTCGCCACCGATCTCGTTGTCACCGCGAACTTCGTGGAGGTGTTCCTCGCCAAGGAGGGCCACGACGGTCTAGTGGGGATCAACTACCTGGAGAAGATCCAGATGGCCACGCCGGCGGCCGCTTACGGGGCGATGCTCGCGGGCGTCGACTATGTGCTCGTCGGGGCCGGGATCCCGGCCGAGCTGCCCAGCCTGCTCGATTCCCTCTCCGCGGGCCGCGTCGGTGAGATCTCCGTCGATGTCGCCGGTTCGGCGGGAGAGCGTTTCACCGTCTCGGTGCACCCGACACGCCTGCCGGGAGGCGACGTCGAACTCAAGCGACCGGAGTTCCTCGCCATAGTCGGCTCACACGTGCTTGGCTCCTATCTCGCTCGTGACCCGCGCACACGCCCGGACGGCTTCGTAGTTGAAGGACCCGTGGCCGGGGGCCACAACGCTCCCCCACGAGGACCACTCACCTTTGACGCCGAGGGCCAACCTGTCTACGGCCCGCGTGACGCCGTCGACCTCGACAAGCTGAAGGAGCTGGCGCTGCCGTTCTGGCTAGCCGGTGCCTACGCCGGCCCCGGGCTGCTCACCCGAGCCCACGAGGCCGGTGCAGCCGGCGTGCAGGTTGGCTCGGCATTCGCCCTGTGTGAGGAGTCGGGCTTCGACCCGTCTCTAAAGCGCGCCTTCATCGAAAGCGCCCTGGCGGGCAGCCTCCGCGTGCGTACCGATGCCCTCGCCTCGCCGACCGGGTTCCCTTTCAAGGTCGCCGACCTGCCGGGCACTGTGGCAGACCCCGATGTCTACGACCAGCGCCGGCGGGTGTGCGAGGCGAGTTACCTACGCATCCCTTACCTCGCCGAAGACGGCCAGGTCGGCTACCGTTGCCCGGCCGAACCTGCCTCGGCCTATGTCCGAAAGGGCGGCAAGGAGGAGGACACCATCGGTCGGCGGTGCGTCTGCAACGGCTTGATAGCCGCAATCGGCCTCGGGCAGCGACACCGGGGTGGGACCGTCGAGCCCCCCCTTGCGACCATCGGCCAGGACCTCACCTTCCTCCCGGACCTCGTCAGCTCGGCACGGCCGAGCTACACGGCGGCGGACGTCGTCGACTACCTCCTCGGAGGGCAGGCCTACAAGGCCACTTGACGCACGCGGCGATTTTGTCACCGCTGGTGACTGCCATATTATGTTTACGTGCCGCAAGCAACTAATGCAACGAAGGGGGCTTCAGCGGGGCCCGCGAGCGAGTCGATCGCCCAGATCAGGTCTGCTTCTTGGGTGCTCGCTCGCTCGATGAGCCAGGTGCGCCTGCATTACCGCCTCGTGCAAAGCGCCGGTGTCAGGCTCGATCCGGGCGGGGCAGCGCTGCTCTACGTTCTCTATTCCAACGGGGACTCGCGTGTGACTGCTCTAGCCGAGCTCCTCGGAGTGGACGCCCCGACGGTCACCCGCAAAGTGCAACAACTCGAGAAGGAAGGCCTCGTGGCCCGCGAGGGTGACGTCGAGGACCGCCGTGCCAGCCGGATACGTCTTACCCCGAGCGGACGGCGCACGCTGGACAAGGTGCTCAGGGTCCGACGTGTCTTTTTCGACAGGCTGCTCGAAGGCTGGAACGAGGCGGACCTGGCTACGTTCGCTTCCATGCTCGGCCGCTTCGCCGACAGCCTCGAGCGCGAGCTTGAAGACTCGAATTGGGTAGCCCGACGATGATGCTCGTCAGCCTCGTCAGGCGTTACATCGGTCGCTACTCGGCCCAGGTCTGCTTGGTTGTGGGCCTTCTTGTGGTCCAGGCGGTGGCGAACCTTTACCTGCCCAATCTCACTGCTGACATCATCAACAACGGCATCGAAAAAGGCGACGTCCACTACATCTGGACGACAGGTGCCTACATGCTCGCCATCACCTTCGTCGTCGCATTGATGGCCGTGGTGGCAACCTATTTCGCCTCCCGAGTCTCGATGGGCATCGGCCGTGACGTTCGCGCAGCGGTCTTCCGCGCTGTTCAGCGCTTCTCGGCCCAGGAGACGAACCACTTCGGGACGCCGTCTCTCATCACCCGCAACACCAACGACGTGCAGCAGATCCAGCTGTTCTTACAGATGGCCCTCACCATGATGGTGCTCGCACCCATCATGTGCGTCGGCGGGGTGATCATGGCCCTCAAAGAGGACGTCAAGCTCTCCGCGCTGCTCGTGGTCGCCGTCCCTGTCCTGCTCGGCATCATCACGATCCTGTTCTTCAAGGCCGTGCCCTTGTTCCGAACGATCCAGGCCAAGATCGACCGGGTCAACCTCGTGTTGCGCGAGCAGATAACCGGTGTGCGAGTCATCCGCGCTTTCGTGCGCACGAGCCGCGAGCAGCGTCGCTTCGCCGAGGCCAACGCGCAGCTGACGAACACGGGACTGCGCGTGAACCGCATGTTCGCCTTCGCCCTCCCCGCAGTGATGGGGGTGATGAATCTCTCATGTGTGGCCGTCATCTGGTTCGGAGGCCACCTCATCGCAGACGGGAGCATGCCGATTGGCAACCTGACCGCCTTTTTGAGCTACATCTTGCAGATCCTTATGTCGGTGATGATCGCCGTCATGATGGTGATCCTCCTCCCGAGGGCCGTAGCGAGCGCCGACCGCGTAGAGGAGGTGCTGCGGGCTGAACCGGCTGTGAAGGATCCGGAAGAGCCCGAGGTCCCCTCTTCTCTGACCGGTCTCGTGGAGCTGAGAGACGTCTTCTTCGAGTACCCAGGGGGCGAGGAGCCGATCCTCCACGGGTTGTCCTTCTCCCTCGTCCCCGGGGAGACGACGGCGGTCATCGGCGGGACCGGCTCGGGCAAGAGCACGCTTACCAACCTCATCCCACGGCTTTTCGACGTCTCGCGCGGCGCCGTGCTTGTCGACGGTCTTGATGTGCGCCACCAGGCACGTGCCCACCTCTGGTCGAGGATCGGCTTCGTGCCTCAGCAGGCTTACCTCTTCAGCGGCACCGTGGCCGACAACCTGCGCTTCGGTAGGCCCGATGCGACCGAAGCCGAGATGTGGCACGCCCTCGAGGTGGCACAGGCAAAGGAATTCGTCGCTGCCATGCCCGGCGGTCTCGAGGCCGAGATCACCCAGGGTGGGACGAATGTCTCCGGCGGTCAGCGCCAGCGCCTCTCCATTGCCAGGGCGCTCGTCAGGCGCCCGGCGATCTATCTGTTCGATGACTGCTTCTCGGCCCTCGACGCGGCCACTGACGCGAAGCTGCGCGTGGCCCTGCGCCTTGAGACCACGGACGCCACCGTGATGATCGTGACCCAGCGCGTGAGCACGATCCTGCACGCGGACCGGATCATCGTCCTCGACGACGGGCGCATCGTCGGCAACGGCCCCCACGATGAGCTCATGGCCAGCTGCGCGGAATACCGCGAGATCGTGGCCTCCCAGCTCGGCGAGGAGGCAGCGTGAGCACGCCTCCCGCCCAACGCGGCCCCGGTGGGCGAGGCCAAATGGGCGGCCCGGGTCGGGGATTGGGTGTGCCCGTCGAGCGCCCGAAGGACTTCCGCAACACGGTGCGACGCCTCGGGCGACGGCTCAAGCCTGAGCGTTTCCGCATCGCCTGGGTGGTCCTGATGGGTTCGGCAAGCGTGGCCTTCACCGTCTTCGGCCCGAAGATCCTCGGTAGCGCGACCGACGTCTTGTTCAACGGGGTAATCGGCAAGCGTCTGCCCGCAGGCATGACCAAGGCGGAGGCGATCGCCATCCTGCGCTCGAGGGGCGAGGGCCAGCTCGCTGACATGGTGAGGGGAATGTCCCTCACGCCGGGCAAAGGGGTCGACTTCGGGCACCTCGGCACCCTGCTCGGTCTGGCGGCGCTCGTCTACCTCTTCGGGGCTTTGCTGAACTGGGCACAGGGCTACGTCATGGCTGGCGTCGCCCAGCGCACCGTCTACCGCCTGCGCGAGGACGTGGAGTCCAAGCTCGCCCGACTGCCCTTGCGCTATTTCGACCAGCACTCCCACGGAGACATCCTGAGCCGGGTGACAAACGACATCGACAACGTCACCACGACCTTGCAGCAGGGCCTGAGCCAGCTGTTGCTCTCAAGCCTGACGATCATCGGCGTGCTGGTGATGATGTTCTGGATCAGCCCCCTGCTCGCCGCTGTCTCGCTCGTCACGGTCCCGTTGTCGATTGTTGTGACCCTGCTCATCGCCCGACGCTCCCAGGTGCAGTTCAAGGCGCAATGGGCCCGCACAGGGGCGCTCAACGGTCACGTCGAGGAGATGCACACCGGGCATGCCCTTGTGCAGGTGTTCGGACGCAGCGACGCGGCCGTGGAGCAGTTCGACGCCGAGAACGAGCCCCTCTACGAAGCGAGCTTTAGGGCTCAGTTCCTCTCCGGGGTCATCCAGCCCGCTATGCAGTTCCTCGCCAACTTGAACTACGTCGCCATCGCCGTCGTGGGCGGCTACCGCGTCGCTTCGGGAGCTTTATCCCTCGGCGATGTGCAGGCCTTCATCCAGTACTCGCGCCAGTTCACGATGCCGATCACCCAGATCGCGAGCCAGATGAACCTTCTCCAGTCGGGCGTGGCCTCGGCCGAACGGGTCTTTGCTCTCCTCGACGCCGAGGAAGAAGCTCCCGACAGCGAGCAACCGGCCCGGCTCGTCGACCCGGACGGTCGAGTCGAGCTCGAGAACGTGAGCTTCCGCTACGTGTCCGACCGACCCCTGATCGAGGACTTCGACTTGAAGGTCGCGCCCGGCCAAACAGTCGCCATCGTCGGGCCGACCGGAGCGGGCAAGACGACGATCGTCAATCTTTTGATGCGCTTTTATGAGATCGACGCCGGACGGATCTTGCTCGATGGGATCGACGCCCATGAGCTCACCCGGGACAACGTGAGGCGCACCTTCGGGATGGTCCTGCAGGACACCTGGTTGTTCACAGGGTCGATTCGGGACAACATCGCCTATGGGCGCGAAGGCGCCACCAACGAGGAGGTGATGGCCGCTGCGGAAGCCGCCTATGTGGACCATTTCGTGCGCACCCAGCCCGAGGGCTACGACACGATCATCGACGAGGACGCCTCGAACATCTCCGCCGGACAAAAACAGCTCATCACTATCGCCCGGGCCTTTGTCGCCAATCCGACGATCCTCATTTTGGACGAGGCCACGAGCAGCGTAGACACCCGCACAGAGGTGCTGATCCAAGAGGCTATGGCACGGCTTCGTCGTGGGAGGACGAGCTTTGTCATCGCCCATCGCCTCTCGACGATCCGCAACGCCGACACGATCGTGGTGATGGAGGCGGGCCGGATCGTGGAGCAGGGGAGCCACGCCGAGCTCCTCGCTCGCAACGGCGCCTACGCAGCCCTATATGAGAGCCAGTTCACAGAGGCATTCGTAGAGACCAGCTGAAGCCTTTCAACCTGCCACATATGCCCGAGGCGAGCCGTAGACCGTCCGAGCCGGGACCTGCACACTTAGTAGCTCAACGCCAGCGGGCTGGCTTGCAATCCAAGGCCGGGACTTGCCCCAAGCCCGGGTCGGTACCTGGCTCCATTGCCAGAACAAAGTCCCAAGACGGGCTGTCAACAGTTGATGATCAAGGCGTTTCGCCGGCCAGCACGACCCACCAAGAAGGCCTCAAAACCGCGGGGCCGTCGGATCGCGCCCGGGGACCTCGAGGTAGGGGTAGTGGCGTTTCCCGCTCGTGTGGAGCCGATACTGCACGCTGGTCTGCAGCACGCCGACGCCGTAGCGGACGCTCCGGCGGAAGTTGATCGAGGACGAGTCGTCGGCGTAGCGGGTCGGACAGGAAAGCTCGCCGATGCTCGCCCCGAACGCGACGGCCTGGGCGATCATCTGGTTGTCGAAGACGAAGTCGTCCGAGTTCCGCTCGAAAGGCAAGGCCTCAAGCAAGCTGGAGCTGTAGGCGCGAAGCCCGGTGTGGTACTCGGAGAGCTTCTGGTGCAGCAGAAGGTTCTCGAACAAGGTGAGGAACCTGTTGGCGATGAACTTGTAAGCCGGCATGCCCCTTGCCATCGAGTCCTGGGCGAGGATGCGCGAGCCGAGCACGAAGTCGTACTCGCCGTAGGCGATCATCGCGGCCAGGGCAGGCACGAGGAGGGGCGAATACTGGTAGTCGGGGTGGACCATCACGATGATGTTCGCCCCTCGGTCGAGCGCGGCCCGGTAGCAGCTCTTCTGGTTCGCCCCGTAGCCGCGGTTCTCATCATGGCGAATCGAGACCAGGCCGAGCTGCTTGGCCTGCTGGATCGTGTCATCGGTGCTGGCGTCATCGACGAGCAGGACGTCGTCGATCACGTCGCGATCGAGCTCCTCGACTGTCCGCTTGAGCGTCTCCCCTGCGTTATAGGCGGGAAGCACGACGGTGATCTGCTTCCCGTTGAGCACGGTGCGCGAGTGTAGTCACGGCGTCGCGCCTCACACATCCCCAGCGCCGACGCCGGCCTTGGCGGCGCGCGATATGAGCCTGGGGGACCCGCCTGGGTAAGGTTGCCGCCGTGCTCAGCCCAGACAGGCGGCCAGGCGGGGCGGCCTCGGCGACACAGCTTTCACCGACTCGTCGCGCGTCGCTTCTCGCCCTCGAGTCGCTCGGTGTCGCCCTGTCTCCTGTCGTCGCCTTTTTCCTGCTGAGGCTGCGGGCCATGTCGCCTGTGGAGCTGCCCGACCCGAGCATGCACACGGTCTACATCGTGGACCCGAGCCAGATGTTCACCCGCTACGCGGCCGCTTTTGCCGCCACGGCCCGCATGCGCGAGGGGGCCCAGGCGGGCTTTTTGGTGCTGGCGAGGCTCTGCTACCTCGGCTTTGGGATCCTGCCGGGCTTTTTCCTCACCCGTTACCTGCTCTCTTTGTTCGCCCTCGTGCCCGCCTATTTGTTGTTGCGGCGCCTCTACGGCATCTCGGCGGGGTTCTTGGCGGTGGCGGTGTTGATGAGCTGCCCGGTCGTCATCACCGCCTGGGGGACTGACTACCCAGACAGTGCCGTTGTCTCCTATGTCGCCGGCGGGGTCGCCTGTTTGGCACTTAGCCTCGAGGCAAAGCACAAGAACGCCTATTTGGTGGCAGGTGGCATCTTTTTGACCTTGTCGGTGTGGTCGCACGGCATGGGCCTGGTGCTCACGGCCGCGGCAGTTTTGAGCTATGGCGTGATCGCACTGTTTCGGGCCCGGAGGCGCATCTTTTTGCACGGGGCGGTCCTTTTGACTACGGGGGGGCTTTGCACCTTGGGCCTCATGGTCGCCTCGCGCTATGTGCTCGGCCAGTTCAACTTCATCGCCCCTGCCATTGCCGGGGCAGAGTTCTTGAACCACCCCGACCAGATCCGCCAGTGGCACTCGGCCAACTGGCGCTGGGCCCCCCATGTCGCCTACCTGCTCGTGCCCCCCGCTGTCGTCGTCGCTTTTTTCCTGAGCTTTGCCCGCCGGCTACGAAATGTCCCGAGCGCCGTCTTGTACGTCGGGCTGTGTGCTGCTCTCCAGCTCGCCGCCTTCTCCTACTTGCAGTTCGGCTACCACGTGCAGGCCTTGGAGATGCACTTTTTCTCCTCCACCTTGTGGGGCGTGGTCTGCTTGGCCCTTTCCTTGCTGCTGGCCGAGATGGCGTCCAGGCTCACGCCGAGCCCCCTCGGGGGCCTCGGCGGCCTCGTCGTCGTATTGGGCGTCGCCCTTTTGTATGAGACCGACCCGCATGTGCCCGAGTTCGGGTGGTGGCCGACCGGGGCCGTGCTCGCCGGCGTCGTCGTGCTCGGCGCCGGTGCCATGGCCGTCGTCAACCGTGCCGGGGACCGGCGCTCCAAGCACCGAGTGGGGGCGCACACGGCCCGCCGCGGCTCGACACACCCGTCCCGAGGAGGCCATACCCTCCGCCAGAGGCGCCGCTTCGGACTCACCTTCGCCGTGACCCTGAGCACCATCGCCGTGACGGGGTCGCTCCTTGTGCTCACCGTCGCTCCCGGCACGCCCTTTGGACCCTTAAAGGGCCTGGCCGTCGCCGGCATCCCGATCTCCAACTACGAAGGGGCGCTCGGCGGCAACGCCACGAACCTCGTCGACTGGTACCAGGTCAGCGCCGAGCTTCCCGGTTTCGTGGGCGATCCCACCTACAAAGGCGAACAGCTCTTGATGTGGTTTCCCTGGGACCAGCCGCTCTTGGAGCCCGTGGGCATCTTCCACGAGGGCTACAACTCCCTCGGTCCCGGTTTCCCGGTCCTCTCGGACTCCGACAGGCACAAGCTTGCACAGAGAATGCCCGCCGAGCTGCTCCTCATGAGCCTCACCGGAGGAGGCTTCCAGGCCGCTACGACGGCTCTGGCCCCCTACGGGCCAGAGGTGGTCCGCACGACCGTGCTGCGGCACCAGGGTGCCGTCCTGCACGTTTGGCTGCTCCTGCTCAGGGCCTTTGCGCGCAGTGACGCTCTGGGCTGAGATGAGCAGGCAAGGCCTCAGCCATTAGAGTTCGGGGCGTCAGCGGCCTATGACGCTCCCAGCTGGGGCGGAGTCGCCAAGGGTCAGCCCGAACCTGGGAGGTCCCCTTGGGCAGGTGGCACCCGGGGTATCTTTGTCGTGCCGCGGGGGGTGGGACTGGTTGGTTCCTCTAGACAAAGAGAGGAGGCGAACTGTCCGGGGAGCCCTGGCAGCTGAGAAGATGGCGAAGGCTGAACGGAGGGTGACGTGGCAACCAGCGGTAGCAGGGACAACGGGAAGCCGACGGGGCCGCCGCGAAACCGACAGGCTCACGTCGTCCCCCCAAATGCCCCGACCGCACCGCAGCCGCCCGAGATGGAACGAGCGCCCGACGAACTGAGCACGCTGCGCGATGAGCTGAGCGCGGCGGAAACCGAGCGAGACCACGCTCGGTTTGAGCAATCACGCCTTGCGCGCCTGCTCAGCGTGACTGAGAGCGAGCGTGACGCCGCCCGGCAAGAGGCGGCCAGCCTCGCCGGACTGCTCGCCACCGCCGAGGTCGAGATCGGAGACGCCCGCCTCGAGATCTCGCGTCTGGTCGAGCTCGAGCGTACAGCTGAGGCAGAGCGCGACTTCTCGAGAGCCGAGGGGGCCAGGCTCTTAGATGAGCAGGCGGAGCTTTACCGGGAGCTCTCGGCCGACCACGACGAGGCACTGCGTGCCCTCGCCCACCTGCGCCGGAGGGCGGACCACCTTGATCAGCGCCAAGAAGCGGTGCTCACGAGCCTGAGAGCGGTCCGAAGCGACCCGGGATCTCCCGTTGCCGAACTACAAGAGCTAAAGAGCTCGGCTATCTACCCGTTGCTGGACCAGTACCGACGCTCCGTGGAGCGCTTCGCGCCAGCAGGCAGCCTGCGTCGTGCGAACTACCAGCGCTTTGTCTCCCGGGCGGCGCGCCTTGTGAGCGCCAAGGTGTCCCACGTCCCGGTCGGGACCGGTATCCCGCCGCTGGCGACGGTCGCCGAGCCCGAAGTCAGCGTCATCATCCCCGCCTACAACAACTGGGAGGTGACGGCGACTTGTCTGCGCTCGCTGGCTCTTGACACCTCGGCAGTGCAGTACGAGGTGATCGTCGTCGACGACGCTTCGACAGACGTCACCCGTGAGCTGTTGACGATGGTCGAGGGTGTCCAGCGCGTGCGCCTCAAGCAGAACGCCGGTTTCATAGGCGCCGTGAACGCCGGCATAAACGTCTCCCGCGGCCGGTTCGTCGTCCTGCTCAACAACGACACCATCGTCCAACCGGGCTGGCTCGACGCTCTCGTGAGAACAGTGGAGATGGAGGAGAACGTCGGCGTCGTGGGCTCCAAGCTCGTCTATCCAGACGGACGCCTGCAAGAGGCGGGCGGCATCATCTGGAGGGATGGCTCGGGCTGGAACTATGGCCGCTACGGGGACCCCGACGACCCTGCTTACAACTACGTGCGAGACGTCGACTACTGCTCGGGTGCCAGCCTGCTCGTGCGCAAGGAGATCCTCGATGTCCTGGGCGGGCTTGACCGCCGCTACGCCCCGGCCTACTACGAGGACACCGATCTCGCCTTTGCCGCCCGCAAGCTGGGCTACCGCGTCGTCTACCAGCCCGAGTCCAATGTCGTGCACGCCGAGGGGTCGAGCAACGGCACAGACGAGAACGCGGGCGTGAAGCGCTACCAGAACGTGAGCCGCGAGGCCTTCCGCCTCAAGTGGCAGACCGAGCTACTTGCCCAGCACGACAGCGATCCCGACTTCGCCCGCATCGCCAGCAGGCGGGGCGTGGTGGGTCACGTGCTCGTCGTCTCCGACCGGGTTCCCCTTCCCAACCAGGACTCGGGCTCCAAACGCATGTCGGAGCTGCTGCTTGCCCTTCGCGACCTCGGCCTGGCGGTGAGCTTCGTCCCCAACGACGGCCAGCGCCAAGGTGATTACTCGACAGCCCTGCAGCGTGCCGGCATCGAGGTCCTCTACGGACCCCTCGACGAGCGCAAGCTGCTCCGCGAGCTCTCGCCGGCCCTCGACGTCGCCATCTTGTCCCGCCCTGAACCGACCTGGCGCTGGCAGCCGCTTGTCCGCGAACTGTGCCCGGAGGCAAAGGTCATCTACGACACCGTCGACCTTCACTTCTTGCGCGAGGCGCGGCGCGCCGAGATCGAGGCGGACCCGGCCGTGGCCCGAGCCGCCGCCCGCTACCACGACATGGAGCTCTCCCTCGCCCGCATCGCGGATGCCACTCTCGTCGTGTCGGTGGCCGAGCGGGACGTGCTCTTGGAAGAGGAGCCCTCCCTTCAGGTCCACGTCGTGCCGAACGTCCATGGCGAGGAGCACACAGGACGCCCCTTTGAGGAACGCAACGGCGTGCTCTTTGTGGGCAGCTTCCCGCACCACCCGAACCGAGACGCTGCACACTGGCTGGTCGAAGAGATCATGCCGCTCGTGCGGCTCGAGGACCCCGACATCCCCGCCTTCATCGTCGGGAGCTCGCCGACAGAAGACATCTTGGCCCTCGAAAGCGAGAGCGTGCGCATCCTCGGCTGGGTGCCTGATCTCACAAACTTGCTCGAGCACGCCCGCTTGTCGGTGGCACCTCTTCGTTACGGAGCCGGCGTCAAGGGCAAGGTGGGCGAGTCGATGGCCCACGGGCTGCCTGTGGTGACTACGAGGCTCGGGGCCGAAGGCATGGGCCTCGAGCACGAGTACGACGTGCTCGTTGCCGACGGGGCTGAAGCCTTTGCCTCAGAGATCCTGCGCGCTTATCACGACGGTGATCTTTGGACGCGTCTTGCCGTCAACGGCCGTCGCACCATCGCCCGGGACAGCTCTCCTTTCGCGATCCGCGCCTCGCTCGCGAAGATTCTCGAGGAGATAGGCGTCAAGGTACGCCTGCCCGACGCGAGCCGGTCCTCTGTGGCCCGAAACGAGTTGCGGGACGAAGAGTAGAGGGCCGGGCGGGCCTCGGAGCCCTGCGTTCAGCTCCTGGGCAGCTCGACGTTGGTCCAGACCGCCGCGTCCTGCTCGTAGACGGGAGCTCGCCCGAGCACGGCCTGGACAAAGCGCACCGCGGAGAGGGGGTTGACCGAGCTGCGCAACGGGATGACCACGGCTCGTACCTGCCAGCGGACGAAGTCAGACCGGGCCGCAGGCAAAAAACTCGCCGGGGGGGCGTACTCGAGCGTGGACGTCACCTGCCAGCACGTGCTGAAGGCCGCTTCAGTGGCGCCGTAATGCCCGTTGGCGACGCTCGCCTCTCCGGCGGGGATGCGGTAGTTGAAGCCGTCGATCGACTGCCAGACCATCGGCAGGTTGTGGACGTTGCGGGCCATGGGGTAGGTGAGGAGCGTCCCGCCGGCGATGTTCGAGACGACAGTCGGTGGCACGAGGGCGGGGGGCGTGTAGACCTGGCCGATGTTGTAGGGCCAGCCCGGCACGAGCGAGACGAGGCCGAGCACGGCCAGCACGAGCAGGATCGGCAGAGGAGAGTAGGCGAACCTCTTTCCTGAACCCCGGCCGTGGAGGCGCCCCGGTGCGAGCCCGACCGCCCGGGCCCGGTCCAACATGACGGCCACGGCGAGGGCGATGAAGAGCCACATGAACAAGCAGTAGCGAGAGGCCACCTCGCTTTGCAGGAAGGGGAGGTGGGTGAGGACCACAAAGGGGAGGCGGATGATCGTGACGTGTCCCCACACGCGAAGTCGCGACCCCATCGAGACCAAAAGCGTTAGTCCCGCCATGAGCATGGAGAAGCGCACGATCCCCTCACGCCAAAAGCGGACCGAGCCGATGGCGAGCAGCAAGAGGATCGGTATGCCGACATAGGTGCCGTCCTCAGTCGTGTCGGGCTGGGTCACTCCCGCGGTCCCGAGCAGGTGCACGAACGACGTCCCGGTCTGGGCTAGGCCGAAGGAGAAGTGCTGGTTGACTGTCGGGATGACAAGGCCTGCCAGGTCGCTAGAGAGCCCTGCCAGGGCTGCCACCGAGTGCACAGGCCCTGTGATGTGCTCGGGTCCGGTCCGGCTCACAAGAGCGAACCAGAGCCCGAACGGAGCCAGCACCACGACGCCGAGGACGATCGCCTTGACCGCGTAAGCAAAGTGGCTGGCGATGAGGTGCCGCCGCCCGATGGCGAGAACAACTATCCCGATGGCAGCGACGAGCAGGAGGCAAGCAAGCAATTCCGCCGACCATCCGAGCTGGATGATCATCACAAGGCCGAGGAGCAGGCCCATGATCCACCACCGCCCTCGTTGACGGACGATGATCTCGTCGAGCAGCAACAACATGACGGGCGGCACCGCTGCCAGCATCAAGAAGATGTGGCCTTCCCCTTGGCCGACCATGTAGGGGCAAAAGCCGTAGAGAAGCCCGCCGATGAAGGCAGCCACCATCCATGTCGTGAAGCGCCGAAGGACGAAGAACATCGCCGTCGCCGAGCCGGCGAAGGCGAGTGAGAATACGACGTTGAAGGTCGTGATCGGCCCGAAGAGCAAGGTGATCGGGGTGGCTATGGCACCGGCGAGGGGCATGGAGGTGTTGTCGGCGAGATCTACGCCCCAGGGGTAGTTGAGGAAGTTCGACCGAATCGGGTCGAGCAGGTGGGTGAGGGCGTGCGCCCCCCAGGCGAGGAACCACACCTCCTGGCCGCTGTCACCGCAACCTCCACACTGCATCGTGTGGGTTACCCCGCCCGTCCACGAAGGCAGGTTGGAGAGCACCCCGAAGCCGAGGTACAAGATGACGACGGCCGCTATGGCACTGCGCTGCCGCCAGACCGACCGCCCTTGGCCGAGCGGGAGCGCGTCCTGGCCGTCGGCTAGCTGGGCAGCGGTGATCATCAAGCGGAGAGCTTGGCACAAGCCGCCCTTGTGCGACAGACAATCCCTCCTTTCGCCGGTCCCGCGTAACCGTGTGCCCCAAGAGCGTGCCAGTAAGGTAGGAGCGAGCGTGGTTACTTCTGGAGAGGGAGCTGATCGTTAACCCATGAAAGTTGGGGTACTCACAGGTGGGGGTGACTGCCCGGGCCTCAACGCCGTCATCCGGGCCGTGGTCCGCAAGGGCGAGACGGTTTACAGAGACGAGTTCGTAGGCTTCGCGGACGGGTGGCGGGGTGTCATCGAGGGTCGCAGCGTCCCCCTCGACTCGCACGTGTGCCGTGGCATCCTCCCAAGAGGTGGCACGATCCTCGGCACATCCAGGGTGAGCCCTCACCGCCAAGATGGGGGAGTGGCCGCCGCCCTCGAGCACCTCACAGGGCTCGACGGGCTCGTGGTCATCGGTGGTGAAGGCACGCTTCGCGCCGGCCTCGAGCTCTATTCCGAAGAGCAGGTGCCCCTCGTCGGGGTGCCGAAGACCATAGACAACGACATCAGCTCGACCGATGTGAGCTTCGGCTTTCACACCGCGGTCCAGATCGCCACCGATGCCATCGACCGCCTCCACACCACGGCCGAAGCGCACGACCGGGTCATGGTCTGCGAGGTCATGGGCCGCCATGCAGGATGGATCGCCATCTACGCTGGCATCGCCGGGGGCGCGGCAGAGATTCTCATCCCCGAGGAGCCCTTCGACATCGACGAGATCTGTGCTTCTTTGGTCAAGCGCCACAGCTCGGGGCGCTGGGCCTCGGTCGTGGTCGTAGCCGAGGGCGCCATTCCCAAGCCCGGCACCATCGAGGTGCCAGAGCGCGAGATCGACATCTACGGCCACCGTCGCCTCGGCGGCATCTCGAACCTGCTCGCCAAGGAGATCGAGAGCCGCACCGGCTTTGAGTCCAGGGTGACGATCCTCGGCCACGTGCAGCGGGGAGGGACGCCCACCGCCTTTGACCGCGTGCTCGCCACGCGTCTCGGCATGGCCGCGATCGACGCTGTCCATGAGGCCCGCTTCGGTCAGATGGTCGCCCTGCAAGGAGACCGGATCGTCCTCGTTCCCCTGGCCGAGGCGGTACCGAGGGAAAAGCCCAAGGCCGTGCCCCATGAGTTGTTCGAGGTAGGCGAGGTCTTCTGCCGCTGAGGCTAGACTGCTAGCGCGCGGCTTCCGCCGTGCCCTTTTCCGGGATCCTGCCCAAATGCTTTCGCGCGCCAACTTCCGCAACCTTGCCATCGTCGCCCACGTCGACCATGGCAAGACGACGCTCGTCGACGGGATGCTCTGGCAGTCCGGGGTCTTCCGGGCCAACCAGGAGGTCAACGAGCGTGTCATGGACTCGATGGACCTCGAGCGGGAGAAGGGGATCACGATCCTCGCCAAGAACACCTCGGTCCGCCACGGGGGCGTGAAGCTCAACATCGTCGACACGCCCGGCCACGCAGACTTCGGCGGAGAGGTGGAAAGGGCTCTCGCCATGGTCGACGGCGTCCTCCTCCTCGTCGACGCAAGTGAAGGACCTCTCCCCCAGACACGCTTTGTGCTGCGCAAGGCGCTGGAGCGGCGCTTGCCGGTCGTGCTGGTCGTGAACAAGATCGACCGGCCCGATGCCAGGCCGAAAGAGGTCGTGGACGAGGTCTACGAGCTCTTCTTGGACCTCGACGCCGACGAGGAGCAGATCGAGTTCCCCATCGTCTACTGCAACGCGAGGGCGGGCCGCGCGTCGCTCGACCCCGCCGTCGAGGGCAAGGACCTCGAGCCCTTGTTCAGGGTGATATCGGAGTACATCCCCGCCCCGGTCTTCGACCCCGAGCACCCCTTGCAGGCGCTCGTGACGAACCTCGATGCCTCTTCCTACGTCGGCCGACTCGCCATCTGCCGGGTGCTCAACGGGACGATCCGCCGCGGTCAGCAAGCGGCCTGGTGCAGGGCAGACGGCACCGTGGAGCGCTTCAAGGTGGCTGAGCTCTACGTCTCGGAGGGTCTCGATCGCGTGGACGCAGCTGAGGTCGGCCCGGGCGAGATCATCGCCATAGCCGGCCTCTCCGAGGTCACCATCGGAGAGACGATCTCCGATCCAGACGACCCGCGTCCTCTGCCAGTTCTCATCGTCGACGAGCCGAGCCTCGGTATGACCGTCGGGACGAACACCTCGCCCCTTTCTGGAACTGAGGGAACCAAGGTCACAGCACGGCTCTTGAAGAACCGCCTCGACGCAGAGCTCGTCGGCAATGTCGCGATCCGCCTGTTGCCGACTGGTCGTCCCGACACCTGGGAGGTCCAAGGACGGGGCGAGCTTCAGCTCGCTGTCCTCGTAGAGATGCTGCGCCGCGAGGGCTTCGAGCTGACCGTCGGCAAGCCCCAAGTCGTGACCCGGGTGATCGACGACAAGGTGCACGAGCCGATGGAGTCGGTGTCGATCGACGTCCCCGAGGAGTTCCTCGGCGTCGTAACCCAGCTCCTCTCGCTGCGCAAGGGCCGCCTCGTGCAGATGGTCAACCACGGCACCGGGTGGGCGAGGGTCGACTACTGCGTACCAGCGCGTGGCCTCATCGGCTTTCGGACCGAGTTCCTGACCGAGACCCGTGGGACCGGGGTGCTGCACCACATCTTCGACCACTTCGAGCCGTGGCACGGCGAGCTGCGCACGCGTGGCTCAGGGTCGTTAGTCGCAGACCGGCGCGGTCTGACGACCAACTACGCCCTTTTGAACCTCCAAGACCGCGGGGCGCTTTTCATGGGGCCGGGCGTCGAGGTCTACGAGGGGATGATCATCGGCGAGAACGCCCGCTCGGAGGACATGGACGTCAACCCGACCAAAGAGCGCAAGGTCACCAACATTCGCTCTTCGACCTCTGAGGAGCTCGTCCGTCTGATCCCGCCCAAGATGCTGTCTTTGGAGCAGGCGCTCGAGTTCATCAGGGAGGACGAGTGCGTCGAGGTGACCCCGAAAAGCGTGCGGATCCGCAAACTCGTACTTGACCAGGCCGAACGAGGGCGAACTACAGCCCAGTCGAAGCGGGCCCGGCTTCAAGACGAGCGTGAAGGCTCCCTCAGCCAACACGGCTCACCGCCCCGCGAATGATTCCCTGGGCCACGCCTTCTTAGCGGCTCAGGCTCGAGGCCCCCAACGACGCTGCCGCACGACGCATAGCCGCCTCGAGGTGGGGGGCGTAAAGGACCCCGACGACGTGGCCTTCGTCAAGAACGGCCGCGGCTCGACGGTGAGAACCGAGGAGGACCTCCACTGCGAGCGGGTAAAGAGGGTCGTCCGCCGCCAGAGGGGGGGCCGAGCGGTCGGTGGCGTCGGTCACGTGCCGGACCCAGTCCAGGGTGCCGAGGTGATCGGCGGCAATCAATCCCACGTAGTGCCCGTGCTCGACAACGGGCAGGACTCGGCCCGGGGTGGCCTCTAAGAACGGCGCCACTACCGAAAGCGGGTAGCTCACCTCGAGCGTCGTCGGGTCGTGCACCATCACGTCTTTGACCTTGAGGCCGTCCGCGGCCGTGCGCACAGCGGCCGCCCGCTCTTCGCCGCCTGCGCTCAACAGCACGAACAAGCCGATGAGGGAGAGCCACAGGTCATAGCGCAGTCCCACCAGCACCATGGCGAGGCCGACGAGGCGTCCTATGCGCACGGCGAGCACGGTGGCGCTCAGATCGCTCCTGTTACGGGCGAGCAGCGCTCGCAACACCCGGCCGCCGTCCATCGGGATGGCGGGGATCAAGTTGAAGCCGGCAAGGAGGAAATTCGCCCACATGAGCCGGCTCGTGACGGCCCCGACGAAAAGGGCTGGGGGCCAAAGCTGAGCCCCCGTCAAGTAGCCCAACAACGCCATCGCGAGACCCACGGCGATACTTGCCATTGGCCCGGCAATGGCGATGGCGAGCTCATCAGCCGGAGCGCCGGGCAACCCGGAGATCTGAGAGGCACCGCCGATGGGCAAAAGAACCACATCGCGCACGGCAAAGCCGCGACGGCGGGCGACAAAGCAGTGCGACAGCTCGTGAACTACGACGCAGGCGAACAGGGCCCCGATCCAAACGAGGCTCTCCAGGAAAGGCGCGACGACGAAGTGGCCCCCGGCGGGGATCGCCAGCAGAACCAAAAGCAGGGGGAAGCTCCAATGAAGGCGTATCGGCACCCCCATGATGCTCCCGATTCGAAATGATCGGCCCATTAGCGCGCTTTCTCGAGGCTTGACTCGAGGTTAGGGCGCGCCAAGTCGTGCTCGGGTCGGTCCCTCGGGCGCCCAATCCCCACGGGTCGGTAGCTTCGCGGCCATGGCGCGAGGAAGGCTGTTTATCGACCTCGGTCCCCTGCGCCAATCGCAGGCCTTCCGTCGCCTGTGGTCGGGCTACCTCGTGACTACCTTCGGCTCCCAGCTCACAGTGGTGGCAATTCCTTACCAGGTCTTCCGGCTGACTCATTCTTCCCTCGATGTGGGATTCGTCGGCCTCGCCCAGATCGTTCCCGTGCTCGCAGGCTCGTTGTTCGGAGGCTCTGTAGCTGACGCCGTCGACCGCAGGCTGCTGCTCCTTTTGACCCAGCTCGGCCTGGCGGCGTGCAGCCTCGGCCTCGCCCTCAACTCCAGCGGTGGCCACCCAGCGATCTGGCCCCTGTATGCCCTGAGCGCCCTGGCGGCGGGGATCTCCAGCGTCGACAGCCCGACCCGCTCGGCCGTGCTCGCGAATCTGGTCGGAAGGCCGATGTTCGCGAGCGCCAATGCCCTTTGGCAGCTTTTGTTCCAGGTGGGCCAGGTGGCTGGCCCTGCCATCGCCGGCCTTCTCCTCGGCCAGGTCGGGATCGCCTCGGTCTACTGGATCGACACCGCCACCTTCGCCGTCTCGCTCCTCGCCGTCGCCAGCCTGCCCTCGCTCAAGCCCCCGGGCGGAGGGACCCGTTTCGGCCTGCGCTCGATCGCCGAAGGGCTCAGCTACCTAAAGGGGCGCCCTGTGCTGCAGGGAACATTTGTCATCGACTTGGACGCCATGGTTCTCGGCATGCCGCGGGCGCTGTTTCCGGCCCTCGCCCTCGTCCGCTTCCACGGCGGAGCAGCCACCGTCGGGCTCCTCTATGCCGCCCCTGGCGCGGGTGCCCTCGTGGGGGCCTTGCTCACCGGCTGGGTGGTCGCCGTGAAAAAGCAGGGACGGGCCGTCATGGTGGCGGTAGGCATCTGGGGCGCGGCGATCGCCGCCTTCGGGCTCGTCCCCTTCCTCAGCGCGGCGCTGGGCCTGCTAGCCCTTGCCGGTGCCGCAGACGTCGTCTCCGCAGTGTTCCGGGGTACGATCCTCCAGCTCGAGGCGCCAGAAGCGCTCCGAGGGAGGCTCTCGTCGGTACACACGGCCGTGGTGACAGGTGGCCCCCGACTCGGCGACTTCGAGGCCGGAGCGGTCGCTGCCCTGTCGAGCGCCCAGGTCTCGGTCGTGTCCGGAGGCCTCGGCTGCCTAGTGGGCGTCGGCCTTGTGAGCTGGCTGATGCCCCGCTTCGCCCGCTACGAGACGAGCGAGCCTCTCGCCCATGGGGAGCCTCCCGAAGGTGTGCAAGGCTAGGGCCATGGACATAGGAATTCTCGGAGGTACCGGCCCGGCGGGGAAAGCTCTTGCCGTGAGGTTGGCGTCAGTCGGAATGTCGGTGTCGATCGGGTCCCGCTCGGCCGAGCGCGGGGAGGAGACCGCAGCCCAGCTACGCGAGAAGTGGGCGACGCGCAACCTTGAGCTACGAGGCGCCGCGAACGAGGTCGCTTGCGAGGCGGACCTGGTCGTTGTAGCCACGCCCTGGGACGGGGCGCCGCACACGGTCGCCGGTCTGGCCGACCACCTCGAGGGCAAGGTCGTCGTCTCGATGGCGAACGCCTTGTTCAAGGTGGGTGACGACATCGAGGCCGTTGTGCCGGCCCGCGGCTCGCTATGTGTTGCCGTGCAAGACGCGGCGCCTCGTGCCTTGGTCTCGGGCGCCTTCCACCACCTGCCCGCTCGCGGTCTCGCCAATCTTGAGGAGCCCCTCGACGCCGACGTGCTCGTCTGCTCAGACCACGCGGCAGCGACCAAGGCCACCATCGAGGTCGTCGACCGGATCCCGGGATGTCGCGGCATTGACGCCGGGACCCTGTCGGCGGCGGCTGCGATCGAGGCCTTCACCGCCGTGCTCATCGGGGTCAACATCCGCCACCGTGCCCATGCGAGCATCCGGCTGACTGGACTTCGCGGCGAAGGTGCTTAGCGCTCGAGCCCTGCGCGGTCGAGCAGCCTGTCTTACCTGCTAAGACGGCGTCGTGATGCAGCTTTACGATACCGCCCGCCGCGAGGTGGTCCCTTTCACGCCCGGTGAGGTCGTGACGATGTACACCTGCGGCATCACGCCCTATGACTCGGCGCATCTTGGCCACGCCGCGGTCTATGTGACCTACGACGTCTTGCAGCGTCGCCTGCGCGACCTAGGCCACAGCACCTTGTGCGTGCGCAACATAACCGACGTCGACGACGACATCTTGCGCAAGGCACGCGAGCTCGGCGTGCACTACCTCGACCTCGCCGCGGGAGAGATCGCCCGCTTCGACTCTGACATGGAGGCCCTCGGACTGTTGCCCTCCTACTCAGAGCCTCGCGCCACCTCGGCGATACCCGACATCTTGGGCTTCATCGGCATGGTGCTCGACACCGGGCACGCCTACCGAGCCGGGGGAGCGGTCTATTTCGACGTCTCCTCATTTCCCCGCTTTGGTCAGGTGAGCCATCTCGAACGCGACGAGATGATCGAGCTCGCCGCCGCCCGCGGAGGCAAGCCCGAGGACCCGTTCAAAGATGACCCGCTCGATTTCGTGCTCTGGCAGCCCTCTACGCCGGACGAGCCGTCTTGGGAGTCGCTCTGGGGCCCGGGCAGACCGGGCTGGCACATCGAGTGCTCGGCTTTGGCCCTGCGCGAGCTCGGCACGACCATCGACGTGCACGGGGGCGGGAGCGACCTCATCTTCCCCCACCACGAGTGCGAGAGCGCCCAGTCCGAGGCGGCGACGGGCTCGCTTTTCGTCCGGCACTGGATGCACGTAGGCATGGTGGGCCTCGGCGGGGAGAAGATGTCGAAGTCGCTCGGCAATCTGGTTTTCGTCCACAGCCTGTTGGAGGCGGGCCACGACCCGGCCGCCATTCGCCTCGCCCTGCTCGGCCAGAACTACCGCCTCGGCTTCGAGTGGGAAGACGCCCTCTTGGAGCAGGCCGAGAACCGCCTGGATCGTTGGCGCGTGGCCGGCAGGGGCGACGCGGCCCTCGAGATCGTGCGCGACCGGCTCGACGACGACCTTGACACCGTCGGTGCCATTTCCGCCATCGACGAGGAGGTGGACGCTGGCCGCGGGGTGAGCGATGCCGCCCAGCTGCTGGGGGTGGCCCTTTCCAATGAGACGGGGCCGGCGGTTCGGTAGGCTGAGCGTTCCAACAGTCGCAGTCAAGCGCTGCCAGTAAGAGGAGCTGTCCGATGCCCACCGAGATCACGGTCTTGCTGCCCGACGGGTCCGCTCGCGCTGTCCCCGCCGGCACGACGATCGCTGATCTCGCATCTTCGATCGGGCGTCGACTCGCGGCTGCCGCCGTCGCCGCCGAGCTGGACGGGTCCATGGTCGACCTCTCAGCTGAACTGCACGATGGTGCCAAGGTTCGCATCGTCACTGAGAACAGCGACGAGGGGCGAGGCGTGCTCAGGCACTCGACGGCGCACGTGTTGGCCCAAGCCGTGCTGAGGCTCTGGCCGGGCACGCGCTATGCCATCGGCCCAGCGATCGCCGACGGCTTCTACTACGACTTCGAGCTGCCTCACGGAGCCCGCTTCACAGACGAGGATCTCGGGCGGATCGAGGCGGAGATGCGGGCGATCTTCGCCGAGGCACAGCCTTTCGTGCGCGAAGAGCACACAATCGCCGAAGGGCTCGAGATCTTCGCCGACCAGCCCTACAAGCGCGAGATCATCCAGGGCGTGGCCGAAGCCACGGGCCTCGACGAGGAGCTGGCGGCCGAGGCAGGGGGCAGCCCCGGCGAAGTAAGCGCATATCGCAACGGGCCGGGCTTTGTCGATCTGTGCCGCGGGCCGCATGTGGGCTCAACTGACCGCCTCGGCCACTTCAAGCTGACCCGGGTCGCCGGGGCATACTGGCGCGGCGACGAGCATCGCGCCCAGCTGCAAAGGGTCTACGGCACCGCCTGGGAGTCCGAAGAGGCGCTCAAGGACCACCTTGAGCGCCTCGAGGAAGCCGAGCGCCGGGACCACCGCCGACTCGGCGCCGAGCTCGACTTGTTCTCCTTCCCTTCTGAGCTCGGCTCGGGCCTGGCCGTGTTCCACCCCAAGGGGGGCCTTGTGCGCAAGGTGATGGAGGACTACTCGAGAGAGCGTCACAGCCAGGCGGGCTACGAGTTCGTCAACACCCCGCACATCACCAAGGCGGAGCTGTTCGAGATCTCAGGGCACCTGCAGACCTTCGCCGAGGGGATGTTCCCCCCCATGGAGCTCGACGAGGGCCAGCAGTACTACCTAAAGCCCATGAACTGCCCGTTCCACATCCTCATCTACAAGAGCCGGCAGCGTTCCTACCGGGAGCTGCCGCTTCGCCTGTTCGAATTCGGGACGGTCTATCGCTACGAGAAGTCCGGCGTCATACATGGCCTCACCCGGGTCCGGGGCCTCACGATGGACGACGCCCACATCTTCTGCAGCCGCGAGCAGCTGGCAAGTGAGCTGCGCTCGTTGTTGGCCTTCGAGCTCGACTTGTTGCGCGACTTCGGCCTCGAGGACTTCTACCTAGAGCTCTCCACCAAACCGGAGGACAAGGCCTTCGGCACCGACGCCGAATGGGAGGAAGCAACGGAGCTCCTCCGCCAGGCGGCGCTCGCCATGGATCTCGAGCTCACCTTGGACCCGGGCGGCGGCGCCTTTTACGGACCGAAGATATCGGTGCAGGTCCGTGACGCCATCGGGCGGAACTGGCAGATCTCGACCGTGCAAGTGGACTTCCAGCTCCCGCAACGCTTCGAGATGGAGTACGTCGGCCAGGACAACGCCCGTCACCGTCCCATCATGATCCACCGAGCCCTGTTCGGCTCCGTGGAGCGCTTCTTCGCCATCCTCCTTGAGCACTACGCCGGGGCCTTGCCGACCTGGCTGGCGCCGGTCCAGGTGCGGGTGCTGCCTGTTCGCGACGACCACGGGCCTTATGCCGAAAACGTCCGAGCGCGCCTAGCAGCGGCCAAGGTGCGCGCCGAGGCCGACGAGGCCGACGAGCCCCTCGGGGCGAGGATCCGCCGCGCCAAGCTCGAGAAGATTCCCTACATCCTCGTCGTCGGCGACACCGACGTCGAGGCCGGGACGATCGGCGTGAACGCCCGTGGCTCCGACGCCCCTGAGCGCGGGGTGAGCCTCGACGCCTTCGTCGAGCGCCTCAGGGTGGAAGGGGCGCCCCCGATCGGCGGCGAAATGCCGTGAGCCTCGACCGCCTCTGGGCCGGCTGGCGCTCCGCCTACGTGAGCTCGTTCGAGGAGCCCGCTCCCGCAGCGGAGCAGCCTGCTGGCGGCGAGGACACCTGCGTCTTCTGCGCCATCATGGCCTCGACGCAAGCGGACGAGGAACGCCATGTCATCTGGACCGGCAAGCGCACCGTGGTGCTGCTCAATGCCTACCCCTACAGCCCCGGGCACCTTATGGTCCTGCCCATCCGCCACTTCCGCGACCTGCCCGAGCTCGAGCCCGAGGAGTCCGAGGAGCTCTCGAGCGGGGTGTTCAGGGCGGCAGCCGCTCTCAGGACCGCCTACAGGCCCGAAGGAATGAACATCGGACTGAACCTCGGCCGGTCGGCCGGGGCTGGCATCCCAGCTCACCTCCATGTCCACATCGTCCCGCGCTGGACCGGTGACACTAACTTCATGACCTCGGTGGCCGAGACCCGCGTTCTGCCAGAAGCCCTGGGCGTCAGCTGGGCGAGGTTGCGGGCCGCCTGGAAGTGAGCGGTCCCGCCTCCTCGAAAGGCACCGCTCAGGCGCCCTGGGTCTGGGGGGAGTGCACGGTCGACAAGGACGAGGTCGTCGTCCGGTTGAAGGGCTGGCGCAGGCTGCTCGCCACCAGGTCCGAGGTCCGCTTCTCCTTGGCGTCGGTGACCCGTGTCGAGCACGACCCTTTGGCCAGGGCACACGTGCGCAGCGGACTGCGCAACTGGCGGCGTCACGGCCAGGGGGTTTGGCGAATCGGGATCTATCACGGCATAGACGGCTGGTCCTTTTGGTCGATCGGGATCGGTCGCAACGCGGTGCTGATGGAGTGCTCCGGGGAGCGGTTCCGCTACGTTGTCGTCGAGGTGGCCGACCCCGCCCGTACCGTGCGCGAGATCCGTGCCGCGGCGGGGCGCCTGACCGGGGAGATACCCGGAGGGCTAGGGACCCCGAGGCTTGGAAACGACGCTCCCGACGCGTCCGACGCCGCGGGGCGCGAAGAGGCCCAGACGGGGAAGATTGAGGCAATGGACAGGCACCAGCTCGACTACGAATCCCACCTCGACGCACTAGGGCGCGAGTGCGACCTCCTCATAGACCTTGGTGCCGAGGATCTTGCCGTCGCAGTTCCGACCTGCCCGGAGTGGCAGCTCTCGGACCTCATCGAGCACCTCGGAGACGTCTTTTTGTTTTGGCACACCCAGCTCGAGGCGTCCGCCCCCGAGGCGCCAACGCAGCCGCCTGCCAAAGGCCTGCCGCCGGGCAGCGACCTCATCGAGTGGTTCCAGGGCGCTTGCAACCTGCTCAAGGCCGCCCTCGGTGCGCATGAGCCGACGGACCCGTGCTGGAACTGGTCGGGGACCGACATGACGGCGCGCTGGGTCGCACGGCGCACGGCGCTCGAGACCGCTGTGCACCGCTACGACGCCGAGCTCGCCATCTCCGCCCCGACCCCAATCAAAAAGGACCTCGCCGTCGACGGCATCGAGGAGTGGATCTCGGTTCACCTCGCGACCGACGTCCCCGAGGCGCCCGAAGCCAACCTCGGCGGCGTGCTTTGCCTGGCCTGCGCCGATGACGCGGCGGCCTGGACCGTGGAGATCACCTCAGGACGGCTTCGTTGGCGCGAGGGACGGGGACCCGCCGATGCCGTCCTCGTCGGGCCGGCGTCTGACCTCTACCTGTACTGCTGGAACCGCAAGCCTCTCGAGGCCCTCGAGCTGACCGGCAGTCGCGAGGTGGCCCTGGCTTGGACCTCGCTGCCGATCTGAGCTCGGGGCCTCTCAGGCCTCGGCTGCCAGCTTGGCGAGCCGTTCGGCGATCGGTGCCGGTACGACCTCATGATGGTCGTGGCGCACAGTGAAGCGGCCCCGGCCGCCTGTGAGCGAACGGAGGTCGGTGGCATAACGCTGGATCTCAGAGGCGGGCACGAGAGCTATCACCACCTGCTCGCCGTGCTCGCCCGCCTCGGTGCCGAGCACCCGGCCACGACGGGAATTGAGGTCGCCGAGGATGTCGCCCTGGTAGGCGGCTGGCACGGTGACCTCCAGCCGGGACACTGGCTCGAGCACGACTGGCCCGGCTGCTGCAAGGGCCTCTTTGAACCCGATGGAGGCGGCCATCTTGAAGCTCATCTCGGACGAGTCGACGGAGTGGTACTTGCCGTCGAAGCAGGTCACCCGGACGTCGACGACCGGGTAGCCGAAGTATCCACCCTGGACCATTGCCTCCTGGACGCCCTTTTCCACCGCAGGGATGAACTGGCGGGGGATGGCGCCACCGACGATGGCGTCGACGAACTCGAATCCCTCCCCGCGCTCTAGCGGCTCGACGCGCAAGTTGGCCACGCCGAACTGGCCGTGCCCGCCGGTCTGCTTCTTGTACTTGCCCTCAGCCTCGGCGGACTTGGTGATCGTCTCGCGGTAGGGGACGAGGACGGGCTCTGTCTCGACGGCGACGCCGAACTTACGGTTCAGCTTCTCGCAGACGATCTGCAGGTGGGTGTCGCCCATGCCTGAGAGAACGGTCTGGTGAGTCTCGTCGTCGCGACGCACGAGTAGGGCCGTGTCCTCCTCCTGCAGGCGGTGGATCGCCGTCATGAGCTTGTCGTCGTCGCCCTTGGCCTTCGGGTGCACGGCGATGGAGAGGATCGGGTTTCTAAGCCGCGGACCTTCGGCTACGACCGGCTGGTTCTTCGGCGCCAAGGTGTCGCCGGTCAGCACGCCACTCAGCTTGGCGACGGCAACGATGTCTCCGGCCGGGGCAGCGGAGGTGGGCTGGGTCTCCTTGCCTCGCATGACCTGAAGGGCGTGCAGCTTCTCCTCGGTGTGGTTACGACTGTCGACGAGGCTCATGTCGGGCCGCAAGGTTCCCGAGAGCACTTCCATAAGCGAGATACGCCCGACGAACGGGTCGGCGATCGTCTTGAAGACACGCGCGAGCGGGGGACCGTCCGGGTCGCGGGGGAGCTCGATTGTGTCGTTGCCAGCTTTCACCTTGAATGGACCCCGGGCGAGGGGGCTCGGCCCGATCTCGCAGATCAAGGACGCGAGGCGGTCGATGCCAACGCCGGTCAGCGCCGAACCGCACACGACGGGGAACACGCTTGCCGAGGCGATCCCGTGGGCGAGGGTCTCCTCGAGGTCCTTGGCCGAGGGCACCTCACCTTCCAAATAGCGCTCCATCATGGCGTCGTCCGCGACGACGATCCCCTCAATGAGCGCCTCGCGGACACGGTGCTCGAGGTCGGAGATCTCATCTGGGATAGGCCCGGTCGTGGACTTGGACCCGCTGTAGGTGATGGCTGTGTCGGTCAACAGGTCGGCAATGCCGTTGAATTGCGCCTCGGAGCCGATGGGAAGCTCCAAGGGGGCGATGCCCGAGCCGAACACCTCCCTCAGCTGGTCAAGAGTGCGCTCGAAGTCAGCGCGCTCGCGGTCGAGCTTGTTGACGAACACGAGCCGAGGGATGCCGAGGTCGGCAGCCAGCCTCCAGGTCTCCTGTGTCTGCACCTCGACGCCTTCGACGGCGCTGACGACGAGCACAGCGAGGTCGGCCACAGAAAGCCCAGCCTCGACCTCAGCGACAAAGTCGGCATACCCAGGCGTGTCGATGACGTTGATCTTGCAGTCCTCATAGAGGAAAGGCGCCAGGGCTAGGGAGACCGAGATTTGCCTCTTCAGCTCCTCAGGCTCGAAATCGCAGACCGTCGTCCCGTCTTCGGTGCGACCCGCTCGGGTCAGCACACCAGCGGCGACAAGGAGCGCCTCTGCCAGGGTCGTCTTGCCGGAGCCGCCATGGCCGATCAGCGCGACGTTACGGATCTTCGCGGACGGCACGGTGTTCACGTGGGTACCTCACTTCCCGCGACCGGCTTCACCGGTGGTGACTGGTCGACAAGCTTCCTTTTGACAGCTGCGCAGCCTACCGGGTGCGTCGGCAACACGAATAGGCTGCTGGTCCCGAGAAGGGCTCTGGTAATCTCGCAAAGAGAGAGTGTTCGCCGCGCGGCCCGTCTCGGGCTCTCGCGACGTGTGCTTGCCAGACAGGAGCGACATGATCGACGGCCACAGGGGCCAGTCAACGGCGAACGGCAAGGAAGATGCCCCCGTTGCGGTTCCCTCCGCGCCGAACCTCGAGCCTGAGCTGGCTGCCGAGGAGCCCAAGGCTGCCATCCGTAACGGGTTCCTCATCGGCAAGCGCCTCGTGCACCTCGGTGTCACAGCCAACGAAGTCACCTTTGTCGGCGTCTTGCTCGCCGCAGCCACCGGGGTCTGTATCGGTCTTGGATATTTCTGGGTCGGCGTCGTCCTGCTCACGACCGGCGGCCTCATGGACACCCTCGACGGCGTGGTCGCCAAGGCCGCCGGGAGCGCCTCGAAAAAGGGCGCCTTCCTCGACTCGGTCGCCGACCGGGTCGCGGATTCCCTGATCTTCGGTGGTGTGGCGTGGTACCTGGCCACCGGCAAGGACCCGAAGATGGCCCTTTTGCCCTTCGCCATCCTCGCTGTCAGCGCCGTCATCTCCTACGAGCGAGCCAAGGCAGAGTCCCTCGGCTACGACGCCAAGGGCGGTCTCATGGAGCGTGCCGAGCGCCTCATCCTGCTCGGGGTCGGCCTGCTCCTCCACTTCATCTTGGTACCGATCCTCGCCCTGCTCCTCGCCCTTTCGGCTTTCACAGCGCTGCAGCGCTTCGTCAAGGTCTGGCGCCAGGCGACCCCCGAGCTCGCCGGGTCGGAGAGCACCCGCGGGGCCTGGCGGACCGGACGGGTCGAGTCGCGCTGGCAAGCCTGGCGTGAGCCGCGTGCCGCGGGCACGAGGCGTCGGGCCACGACGCCGAGCCGCGTCCGCGCCCGGCGCCGCGACGAGCCGCTCGGGATCAGGCTGCGCCGGGTGCTTGCCACGGAACGCTACGGGATCACCATGCACCGCATCGGGGTGTCGGCCGAGCGCCGGCGCCTGGAGCGAACCGGCAGACGCCGCCCACCTCGGGATCAGTAGCTGATAACAGATCGCCCGTCTGCCGCCCGGCCGGACTTGGTAAGGGCGCGCCAATGGGCGCTCTATCTCACCTACAGGGGCCTCGCGGCATCCTTGAACCTCTTGCCCCGGGCAGCAGCGTCGGCACTTGCCGAAGCTGCCGGCTTGGCCGTTGCCCGATTCTGGCGCTCAAAGCGACCCCTCGTTCGGGCCAACCTGCGCCGGGTGCTCGGCCCAGAGGTGAGCGACGCCGCCCTGGAGCGCCTCGCCACGGCCGCCTTCGTCTCTTATGCCCATTACTGGGTGGAGTCAGCGCGCGTAGGGGCGCTGCGCTCGGACGAGATCGAGTCGACCTTCAGCATCGAGGGCTTCGAGCGCCTGCGCCTCGAGATGGCCAAGGGCCGCGGGGTGATCGTGGTCCTGCCCCACGTCGGCTCCTGGGAGTACGGGGGCCGCTGGCTCGCCCAACAGGGCTATCCCATGACGACGGTCGGTGAGGCGCTCGAGCCGCCGGAGCTCTTCGAGTGGTTCACCTCGCAGAGAAATGCCCTCGGCTTGACGGTGCTGCCTCCTGGTCCGGGCACGACCGTCCGCCTCCTCGACACCTTGCGCGAGGGTCGCATCGTCGGGCTGCTCGCCGACCGGGACCTAGCCGGCACCGGCGTGGAGGTCGACTTCTTCGGGGAGAAGACGACGCTGCCAGGCGGCCCCGCCCTGCTCGCGCTGCGCTCAGGTGCCGCTTTGATGACATGTGCCATCTATCAGCGACCCCACGGGCGGTACCACGCCGTGGTCCAGCCGCCCCTCGACACCACACGCAGCGGTGGGGGGATGCGCCAAGATGTGCAGCGGCTCACCCAGGACACGGCCTATGACCTTGAAGAGCTCATTCGTGCCGCCCCCGAGCAATGGCACCTTTTCCAGCCGAACTGGCAGTCGGACCGTCAGCGATACCACTGACAATGACCTTTCTTTCTCACGATCGCCGGTGTCCGCCCCTCGTGTCGGACCCGAGCCCATGATCTCGGGTACAGGGCGCTGTTGACAGCGAGTCGCACTGCTGTAGCCTTGTCTTATGACAGTAGATAAAGACGACAGGGACTCTACCGCTCCGCAACGAGGCTCACCGATAGAGTTTCGCCTCGATCTCGGCTCCGGCGTGCCGACCTATCTCCAGATCGTCCACCAGGTCGAGCACGCCCTGAGGCTCGGATACCTCGTGCTCGGCGATCAGCTCCCGAAAGTCCGTGACGTGGTCTCCGAGCTGGCGATAAACCCGAATACTGTCCTCAAGGCCTACAAGGAGCTCGAGACCAAAGGACTCGCGGTCGGACGGCCCGGCCAGGGGACCTTCATAATCGAGGCGTCGCTCAACCAGGTGGCATTGCCCGAGCTCACCGAGCTCCGCCGCTCGCTCGTCTCCTGGGTTGCAGCCGCCGACGCCGTGGGGCTCGACGAGGACGGGATCGGGGCGCTTGTCGCGAACGTGCTGCGGGATTTTCGTGAGCGTCGCGGGGGCAGTGCCGACCGGCGCGACGCAGCTCGGCACGAGGCGCAGGGCGTGGCATGAACGTCATCGAGACCCACGCCCTCGGCAAGTCCTACGGCTCGACAAGAGCCCTCAATGACTGCACCGTGGCAATCCCCGAAGGACACGTGGCTGCGCTCGTTGGTCCGAACGGCGCCGGCAAGACAACTTTTCTCAACATCGCGGTCGGGCTTGCCAACCCGACGACCGGGACGCTGACGGTGCTCGGCGGGTGTCCAGCTGGCTCTCAAGCTGGCCTCGATGGGATCGCGTTTGTGGCCCAGGACACGCCGCTTTACAAGAACCTCTCGGCAGGCGACCTGGTTCATGTGACCCGCAATCTCAACCGTCGCTTTGACCAGGGCTACGCCATGCAACGCCTCTGCGAGCTCGGTATTGCGCTGCGGCAAAAGGCGGGCAAGATGTCCGGCGGCCAGCAAGCACAGCTCGCTCTGACCCTGGCCCTCGCGCGCCGGCCGCGTCTCCTCTTGCTCGACGAGCCGATGGCGATGCTCGATCCGCTCGCCCGCCACGACTTCATGGCGACGGTGATGACAGCGGTCGTAGACGACGGCGTCTCAGTCGTCTTGTCGTCACACGTGCTCGCGGAGCTCGAGCGAGTGGCGGACTATCTCGTGCTCATCTCCCGCGGGAGGGTCCAGATGGTGGGGGAGGTCGATGATCTGCTCGCGCGCCATCGCGTGCTCACCGGCCCAAGCTCGCAGTCGGATCGGTATGCAGAGCAGTGGAACGTCGTTCACGAGAGTCGTGGCGCTTCGCAAACGCATCTTGTCGTTCGGTGCGATAGCACGTCCGATCCGGTGCCATCGGGATGGGAGGCGCACCCGCTGACACTGGAAGAACTGACTCTTGCCTATCTGCGCGAGCCGGGCGCCGCCGCACTGCCCGGACCGAGCTGGGGCAGGCAAGCCGAACGGTCGGAGGCGACGATATGACGACGCTGAGCACCTTCGCTTTGCCCGTCCGTGCCGAGGAGGAGAACCTAAGGCCGTTGCCGTGGCGGCAGATGGCCTGGGTCACCTGGCGCCAGCACCGCACAGGTCTGACCGCAGTGACAGCGATGTTTGCCGCAATCGCGGTGTTGCTTGGGGTCGCGGGCCTTCATTTGCATCACGCCTACGCCGCCGCGATCGCCTGCCAACCAGCAAATTCCTTCGCCTGCAACAATTTGGTCAACACCTTCAATGGCATGTACGGGTTTGTCGCGAATGGATTCATCTTCCAGCCAGTGCCCGCCCTCGTCGGAGCATTTCTCGGTGCGCCCCTGCTCGCGCGTGAGCTGGAGAGCGGGACTTTCCGATTTGCCTGGACCCAGGGTTTTGGGCGTTGGCGATGGACCTTTGCCAAGGTGGTGGGCCTCGGATGCGTCGTGACCGCCGTGGCCGGAGCGATCAGCGTGCTTCTGTCCTGGTACTACCAGCCTTACTTTCCCGCCGGCAGCCAGGCCTTGTACGTCTCCAAGGAGTTGCCGCTCATGGCGTCTTCCCCGCTCGGCGCCGGCCTATTCGACCTGCGGGGAGTTACTTTTGCCGCCTGGGCGCTGGCGGCCTTTGCGACCGGACTCTTGACCGGCGTCCTCGTTCGCCGGGTCGTCCCGGCGATTGTCGCAACCCTGGTCGCTTACACCGGGCTCGCCTTCGCAGTCGGTGGGATCCTGCGCCAGCACTACTTGGCCCCGCTCGTCACCTCCAAGCTGAACATTCCCGATTCCGCATGGGTCCTCAGCCAACAGTGGCTCACCAAGGCCCGGCGGCCCGCGAGCCAGTCCGTGCTCAGCCACGTCCTGCAAGGGGCACCAGGACAGCTGTTTAGCAAAGGCGGGGTTCCCAAGTCCGTCAATGTGTGGCAGTACCTCGTCCAGCACGGCTATACGCAGTTGACCACCTATCAGCCCGCCGACCGCTTCTGGCCGTTCCAATGGATAGAGGGTGGCTGGCTGTTCGCGCTGTCCGTGCTGCTCATCGCCGCCACCGTCTGGCTGGTCCGCCGGCGAGCGGCCTGACGCCATGAACCGGCCTCGGGTTGGTCGTTTGTCGGGTGGCTCGGTCCGGTTGCCACCGATTAGTGGACGCATAGCTGCTACGCGGCCGTCCGGCGTTCTCGCCGCGTGGGCCACATCTGGTCGGACGAGCCATCCGAGCCCCCTCCCGGCTCCGAGACACGTGGGCCGAGCGCTGTGAGGTCGCGCCGTCCGCGCGCGGCATTCCACCTGTTCGCGATCTTCTTCGGTGCTGGCGCAGTCGTCGCCGTGTTGGTAACGACCCTGCACGGGGTATTCCAGAAGGCCGATTCCTTCCCGGTGCCGAGCGAGGCCACTCTTGGCGGATTGAGCCAGTCCGAGCGCATCGTGACCATCGCCGAGAGCCAAGTCGGCTACAGCACCGACCCCTCCAACTCCTATTGCAACAAGTTCAGCGCCAACTGGAGCGCCGGCACGGCGGACTGCCCGAGCGGCGAGAGGGCAGAAGAGTGGTGCGCCGACTTTGCCGCCTGGGCCTGGCAGAAGGCCGGGGTGCAATTCCCCTACGGCTACGGCCCGGGAGAAATCAACGGTGGCGCCGTCAGCTTTTATAACTGGGGCGTCGCTAACGGCGACTGGCACGCGGTGACAAGCCGATACGTGGCCGTGCCCGGCGACGTGGCAATCTACGGCCTGATTCTCGGCGCCGACCCGTCGGCCGAGCACGTGGCGATTGTCACCGAGGACGCGCCGGGCCAGCTAGGCCCCGACGTAGTGAACGGGGACGGCGACCTGACCGGCTTCTCCACGTGGAGAATGGGACCGACCAGATCCAAGTCGAGGTCGGACAAGACGAGTTCACCCTCGCCGGCTACGTGAGCCCGCCCTAGCTCCCGGGCAAGAGCGTGACGCCGGCCGAAGGGCGCCGGCCTTTGCGCGATTCACCGGGCTCTCGCCCGGTTGCGAGCCGGTCACAAGCAGATCGCGTGGCGACAAAACCTCAGCCCGCCGCCACTCGGAAATGAGCTGACAAGGTGCCGATCCGAGACGCGCGAGAACAAACCGCTCGCGCGTTTGCGAGGTCCACCGCAACAAGTCCGCGGACGCCGGTAGCCTCGGTGCGGATGCGAATCGCCCTCGTATGCCCCTACAGCTGTACGGTCCCCGGAGGCGTCCAGACCCAGGTCCTCGGCTTGGCGCGGGCGCTCGCCCCGAAAGGCGACGAGGTCGTCGTGATCGGGCCGGCCGAGTCCGCGGAGACAGCAGGACGTGTCGACGCAGACAGCTTGCAGGGCGCCAGGTTCTTGCCGGTGGGCAGGAGTCTTCCTATCTCGGTCAACGGGTCACGGGCGCCCGTCTCGCCTTTTCCCGCGACCATGGCGCGCACCGTCTCGGCTCTTCGCAGCTTCTCTCCCGACATCGTCCACATTCACGAACCCTTCGTCCCGGGCCCCTCGCTCGCGGCCACGGGCTTCGGGCCTCGCCCTGTGGTGGCGACGTTCCACCGCTCCGGCGCCGACATCGCCTACCGCGCCTACGGCCGCCTGGTCGGGAGGTGGTCCGAGCATCTGGACGAGGTTTACGCCGTCTCCGACGAGGCGCGTAAGACCGCCGAGACCTGCGTCGGGCGCCTGGTCGGGCGCCTGGAGATCATCCCCAACGGGGTCGAGGGCGCAAGATGGCCAGATCTCCAACCCTGGCCGAAACAGGGGCCCACGGTCGTCTTCGTCGGTCGCCACGAGCACCGTAAAGGGCTCGAGGTGTTGCTGGAGGCGTTCTCAGGCCTTCCCGCCGACGCGCGGTTGTGGGCGCTCGGCGTCGGGCCGGAGAGTGCGCGCCTCCGGGCCCGCTTCGCCAAGGACGGCCGTATCGAGTGGCCCGGGGCAGTCGACGACCTCGAGCGGGAACGACGTCTGGCCGGCGCCGACGTCTTCTGCGCCCCTTCCCTCGGAGGCGAGTCCTTCGGTGTCGTTCTCCTCGAGGCGATGGCTGCCGGGACGGCGGTGGTTGCCTCGGACCTGTCCGGTTATCGCCTCGCCGCCGGTCAAGCCGCCTGCCTGGTTCGCCCGGGCGAGCCTCGGGCACTCGCCTGGGCTCTCGGCGATGTTCTCTACGACGAGGACACCCGGCTGGCTCTTGTCGAAAAGGGTCGCCTACGTGCTGCTGAATGCGATATGGCCCTAGTGGCCGAGCGCTACCGGGACATCTATCTCCGGCTGGCACGCTCCGGGCGGGACTAGCCTCGGGTGATGCCTTCAACAGCCAGGGACCGGACGCACTGGCAGCGCCGGAGCGCCGAGGGTGAAGGGAGAGCTCGTCGGGCGGCCGAAGCCCAGCAAGCCGCCTACGAAGCCTCCCGTGCTGTTCTCGCCGCTGCGGCGCGCCGCCGGGACGCCGCCTGGCGCCACGCGGCTCGCTCCAGCCGGAGGCGCTCCGCAGCAGCTCTTGTCATTCCTCTGGTGCTGGCCATCGTGCTGTTGGCACTCGGGGTCGTCTCGTCGGACTTCTTGGTGGCAGGCGCTGCCATCGCTTGTGTGATCGCCCTCGTCTCCTCGGTCGTCTGGGTGCGCTCGGCGGGCGTGCTCACTCGCCAGCTCGGCGGCACTGTCGTCACCCCCGAGAGGCGCCCGGGCGCGCTCGGGGCAGCTGAAGCCGCCCGGCTCGTCGACGTCGCCGACGGACTCTTCGCCGTCTTCGGCCTGCCGGGAGCCGAGATCCGGGTGATCGATGACCCCGCCCCCAACTCCGTCTCGGTGGGCAGCCCACCGCATCGCGGTGTCGTGTTCGTCACGAGCGGGCTCGTCCTAGCGCTCGACCGGATCGAGCTCGAGGCGGTGCTGGCCCACGAGCTCGCCCACATAAAGAGGGGCGACACCGTCTCGGGCGCGATAGCGGTGCTTGCCTTCGACCCGTTAGGAACCCATATCCCCCTCTTTGCGAGAATCGCCGACAAAATCGCCGGCAACAGCCGCGAAGCGCTTGCCGACCTCGCTGCTGTCGGGGTGACCCGTTATCCTCCCGGGCTCATCTCGGCTCTTGAGAAGATGGCTGGGTTCCCGAGCTGCCGCCCCGAATCACTGCCCCGCAGCGTCACGAACGCGACCTCACGTCTGTGGCTGGTGCCTTTCGACAAGTCCAGGGACGAGCCGGAGCGCTTCGGGACTTTGGACCTCGAGGAACGTGTCGGGATGCTGCGCGAACTGTGAGCCCCGCTCAGGTGGCCGCACCTTGCGAGCAGGCAGCAGCCATGGGGTCTAGACCGTCGTCGTATCATCGTCGGCACACCGAGAAAGGCTGAGGCGATGTCGGGCCATTCCAAGTGGGCAACCACAAAGCATCGAAAAGGCGCCGTAGACGCGGCGCGCGGCAAGCTATTCGCGAAGCTGATCCGCCAGGTAGAGGTCGCGGCCCGTGAAGGTGGCGGCGACATCTCCACCAACGCGAACCTCCGCACAATGTTCACAAAGGCGCGCGACGCCTCCGTCCCTCTCGACACCATCGAGCGGGCAATAAAGCGTGGCACCGGCGAGCTCGAGGGGGTGCGCTACGAATCCATCTCCTATGAGGGCTACGCCCCCTCCGGAGTGGCCCTCATCGTCGAGTGCCTGACGGACAACCGCAATCGCACGGGCTCGGAGATCCGTTCCACCTTCTCCCGTAACGGCGGCTCCATGGCCGAACCCGGGGCGGTCTCCTGGCAGTTCGAGCGCAAGGGTGTCGTCATGGTCCCGAAGTCGGTAGGCGAGGACGAGCTCATGGTGGCGGCCCTCGACGCCGGCGGTGAGGACCTGCGCGACGAAGGTGACGAGTGGATGTTGACGAGCGCCCCGACCGACCTCGCCGGGCTGCGCAGCGCCCTTGAGACCGCCGGCATCGCCGTCGACTCAGCCGACCTCGAGATGGTGCCGAACACCCGCCTCGAGGTGACAGACGAGTCGACCGCCAAGAAGATCCTGCGGCTCATAGAGCTGCTCGAGGAGCACGACGACGTCCAGGCCGTGTGGGCGAACTTCGACATCCCCGACGACATCCTCGAACGGGTGGAGCTCTGAGCTCTCCTCCAAGGTCCCCCGGCTCATGAGCCCGCGCGGGTTAGCATCGAACGAGTGTTTGTTCTCGGTATCGATCCAGGCCTGTCGCGGTGCGGCTACGGCTGCGTGCGCTCGGAGTCAGGACGCAGCACCGCCGTCGCTGCCGGAGTCATAACGACCCCCGTAGACCAGCCTGTGCCGATTCGGCTGGCGGCGCTTCGCGAGGAGCTGCACAGCCTCGTCGCTGAGCTGCACCCAGGTGTCGTCGTCGTAGAGCGCGTTTTTTCCAGACCAACGCCCGCACGGCCATGTCGGTCGGCCAGGCGAGCGGGGTGGCGATGCTTACCGCCGTCGAGCTCGGCTGCGATGTCGTCGAGTACACCTCCAACGAGGTCAAGCTCGCCGTCACCGGTTTCGGCGGGGCCTCCAAAGACCAGGTGCAACGCATGGTGGCGCGCCTGCTCGACCTGGACCGGGTACCCGAGCCGCCCGACGCCGCCGACGCCCTTGCTCTCGCCTTGTGCCACCTGAGCACGGCACCGTGGGCGCGCCTTTCTCGTCCCGGTCCGCCCGAGCCTGAGCCGGCCCGGACGTGATCGCGTCGCTGCGCGGTGTCGTCACCGAGCGCACGAGCACGGGCGACTTTGCTGTGGACCTGGTCGTCGATGTCGCCGGCGTCGGCTACCGGCTCTTTTGTGCGCCGAGGACGGCAGCCTCGGCCCAGGTCGGCCACGAGGCCAGCTTCGCCGTGCACACCCATGTCCGCGAGGGTGCCATCACCTTGTACGGCTTCGCCTCGCCCGAGGAGCGCACCGCCTTCGAGCTGCTGCTCGGTGCCCACGGCGTCGGACCGGGGCTGGCGCTTGCGATATTGAGCATCCACGGACCGCACGAGCTCGCCCAGGTCATCGCGAGCGGCAACGTCGCCGCCCTGAAGCTCGTGCCCGGGGTGGGCCAAAAGACCGCAGCCAGGCTGCTGTTGGAGCTGCAGGCGCGCTTTGACTATCTCGGGCCCGACGCGGAGCTGCACAACGGCGTTTCTGCCGTTGACCGGCCGCCAACGCCCGCCGCGGAGGTCGGAGAGGCCCTCGCTCAGCTCGGCTATGCACCCGAAGAGATCAGGGCGGCCATACGGGCCCTGCCGGGGGAGGGAAGCGTAGAGGAGCTCCTCCGCCTCGCCCTTAGAAACCTGGCACCACGCCGGTGAGCTGCCCGTGAGCCCACGGCGCGAGATACTCGCCGGTCATCCGGTGATCGACGGGGACGAGGAGGTGCGCGAGCTCGCCCCTCTTGAGGGCGACAGCGCCTTCGAGGTGGGGATAAGGCCCAAGCACTTGGCTGACTTCGTCGGCCAGCAGCAACTGCGCGAGAAGCTGGAGATCATCCTCGAGGCCGCCCGCCGCCGCGAGCAACCCGTCGACCACGTGTTGTTCGCCGGGCCTCCGGGGCTCGGCAAGACGACGCTGGCGGGGATATTGGCCTTCGAGATGGGGGCCGGACTACGCATCACGTCCGGGCCTGCGCTCGTGCGCAGCGGCGACGTCGCCGCCATATTGACCGACCTCCAGCCCGGCGACGTCCTTTTTATCGACGAGATCCACCGTATGGGCCGAGCCGTCGAGGAGCTGCTCTATCCGGCGATGGAGGACTTCCAGCTCGACATCGTTCTTGGGCGGGGCCCCACGGCGCGCTCGATCCGCCTCGACCTGCCGCGGTTCACCCTCGTCGGTGCGACGACTCGGACAGGTCTCATCACCGGGCCGCTGCGCGACCGTTTCGGTATCGTGGCCCGCCTCGAGCTCTACAGCGACCAGGAGCTCGAGACCATCGTCCACCGCACGGGCGAGCTCTTCGGTGTCGAGCTGACCCAGGGCGGGGCCAGTGAGATCGCCCGGCGCTCCCGGGGGACGCCCCGTCTCGCCATCCGCCTCTTGCGCCGCGTGCGCGACTTCGTCGAAGTCCGCGGGCAAGGCGTGATCACCGAGGACGCGGCCCGAGCCGGCCTAACGGTATTCGGTGTAGACGAGCTCGGCCTCGATAGCGTGGACCGGAGAATCCTCCAGACCTTGTGCATACACTTCTCAGGGCGCCCGGTAGGGCTTTCCACCCTGGCCGTGAGCGTCGGCGAGGAGCCCGAGACAGTCGAGGATGTCTACGAGCCCTTCTTGTTGCAGGCAGGTCTCATCATGCGCACCCCCCGGGGAAGGCTGGCCTCTGAACGCGCCTATGCCCACCTCGGCCTCGAGGCGCCGGCTCAACTCTCTAACCTCGTCTTGTCGGGCGACCACGACGGCTCGGACCACAGGCCGTCTCCAGGGGGGCCGCGCGACGCCGGGCAGCAAGATTCGCTCTTCGGCCCTCAACGCGGCGAGGATGGTTGCACAAAGGACCCCTCCTTGGGCGACTAAGGTGACGGGTCGCATCATTCCTTGAGCGATAGGCCTCAGCATGTCCTCAGTCCACGCAATCGCGATTCCCAGCATGCATACACTCGCGACCCTCACGGGCCCGGTTCTTCTCGCCGCGGCAAAGAAGTCAGGTGGCTCCGCCACGACGCTCATCTTCTTCGTGCTTTTGTTCGGTGTCGGCTACATGTTTTTGATCCGCCCCCAGCGTCAGCGTCGCCAGAAGGCGATGCAGGTCAACAAGGAGATCTCCGTCGGAGACAAGGTCATGCTCTCTTCGGGGATATTGGGCCGCGTCGACGGCTTTGTCGGGGACCATGCCCGTATCGAAATTGCCCCCGGCACCGTGATCGAGGTCCTACGCCAGGCCGTTACCCGACGAGTCGACGACCCGGTCGAGACCGACCATGACGTGAACACTTCCTTCGGCGACCACGGTCACGACGACCTTGTCGACGACTCTGGGCACGACCCATATTCGGTCGCTCCCCTCGAGCCGGGCGACACCTCCAAGCCGGGAGACGACCTCGACGGTCACGGGGGCCCGGGCGGAGGCGGCTTGCGGTGAGAAGGGGCTTGCTTGCCAGCGTCGTCCTCGTCTGCCTGATCTGTTTCGGGGCGCTAGGCGGCGTCCTCGCCGCGGGCTGGTCCCCCAAGCTCGGACTCGACCTCGAAGGCGGGCTGTCGGTCGTGTTCCAGCCGGCGCATAAGGCGACACCTGCCCAGCTCCAGACAGTGGTCGCCATCATGCAAAACCGCGCCAATGGGATGGGGCTGTCCAACCCGAACATCGGCTCACAGGGCAACAACATCGTCGTCCAGCTGCCAGGCGTGAAGAACTTCGCCCAGGTCATAAAGACCCTTGGCAACACCTCCCAGCTCTTCTTCCGCCCGGTGCTGTGCGCGGCGCCGGCTTACGCGGCTCCGGTCTCGAGCTCGACCACGACCACGACCACGGTGCCGAAAAAGTCGAAGACGACGAGCAGCTCGAGCACGACAAGCTCCAGCACGTCCACCACCTCGACGACGACCACCACGACCGTGCCTGCGAAAAAGGCCAAAGCCGGCGCCTACGTGGCACCGCCCGCCTGCGGGGCGAACTACAAGTTCACGACCTCCACCTATATCAGTGCCAGCGGTACCAGCGGCGCCTACAACCCGGGCCCGGGCCCCGATCCTGCCCTCGCTTCTGTGCCGAGCACGCCCCAGCTCCAGGATCAGCCCTCACGCACCGTTCTCGTCGACGCCAACTCGAACGCCACGGGCGTTGCCCGCTACGAGCTTGGGCCGACCGCCTACGACGGCACCGTGCCGGCGACTGGGGCCATCCTCGCCTCGGCCAGTGCTGAGTACAACGCCACTTCTGGTGAGGGCTGGGTCGTGAACTTCACGATCAAGTCGCAGTACTCGGCCTTTTTCGACACGATCGCCAAGGCGAATTACCACCTGCCGCTCGCCATCGACCTCGGCGCCTACGTGGAGTCAGCTCCCACGATTAATGCCACGTCCTTCGGCGGCTCAGGCCAGATCTCGGGCGGTTTCACCCAGTCCCAGGCGACGAGTCTGTCCACGATCCTCAAGTACGGCCAGATCCCGATCGCCCTCAACCAGGCCACCTACACGACCGTCTCGCCGACACTCGGCAAGCGGTCGCTCCAAGCCGGCCTCTTGGCCGGCCTGCTCGGGCTGCTCCTCGTGATGGGCTACACGATCTTCTACTACCGCTCCCTCGGGGTCGTCGTCGTCCTCGGCCTCATCACCACGGGCGCACTCATCTACGCCATCATCTCCATACTCGGCGAGACTTCGGCCGGTCTGACCCTGGACCTGTCCGGCATGACTGGTCTGATCGTCTCAGTGGGTATCACTGTCGACTCTTATATCGTCTATTTCGAGCGATTAAAGGACGAAGTGCGAGCGGGCCGCTCGGTGCGGTCCTCGGTGGACAGGGGCTTTAAGAGCGCCTACCGCACGATCCTTTCCGCGGACGCCGTGTCCTTCCTCGGTGCGCTCGTGCTGTGGATCTTGTCCATAGGCGCCGTACGCGGCTTCGCTTTCATGCTCGGCCTGTCCACCCTGGTCGACGTGATAACCGCCTACACCTTCACGAGGCCGCTCGTGATCATGCTCGGCCGCAACCGGATCTTCACCGATGCCCGCATATTCGGTGTGGCTAGAGGCCTCGCCGCCCCAACGGAGGCCGCACTGTGAGCACCGCCTCGATCGCCATTTCGGCCGGAGAACGGCAGCACTCGCCGCTGATCCGCCTCTACCGGGGCCAGACGCGCTTCGACTTTGTCCGCAAGCGTCGGTGGTGGTTCGCCGCCTCCTCGCTCGTGATCCTCGCCGGCCTGGTTTCACTCGGTGTGAAGGGCCTCAACTACAGCATCGAGTTCGTCGGCGGGACATCGTGGGAGGTACCTGCACCGGGCGTCAGTGTCGCCCAGGCGCAGGCCGCTCTCACGCCCCTCGGCTTCGGCGGAGCGACGATCACCCAGCTCGGAAGCGGCTCAAAGGCGAGCTTGAACGTCGAAGCCAAGCTCGCGAAAGGCTCCGCTGGAGTGAGCAACGCCGAGGCGGCCAAGGTCGCCGGCGTGCTGGCAGCCCTCGCCCACAAACCGGCCTCCTCGGTCTCGGTCGAAAACGTCGGTCCCACCTGGGGTGGCAACATCACCCACAAGGCCGTCGAGGCGCTCATCGTTTTCCTCATCGTCATCGCGGCCTACATCAGCCTGTTCTTCGAATGGAAGATGGCGCTCGCAGCCATCGTCGCTGTCGCCCACGACATCATCATCACGGTCGGCATCTATTCCCTGGCCTCGTTCCTCGTCACTCCCGACACCGTGGTCGCCTTCTTGACCGTCCTCGGGTACTCGTTGTACGACACGATCGTCGTATTCGACCGTGTGCGCGACAACTCCAAGGGCCTCGGAGCGACCGGGAAGCTGTCGTACACAGACGTCGTGAACCTCTCGATGAACCAGACCCTCGCCCGGTCCATCAACACCTCTCTCGTGGCGATCCTGCCCATCCTCGCCGTGCTCGTGCTTGGCGCAGAGATCCTCGGGGCAGTCACCCTCGAGTACTTCGGCCTCGCCCTCTTGATCGGCCTGACAAGCGGGGCCTACTCCTCGATCTTCATCGCCTCGCCCCTGCTCGCGATGTTGAAAGAACACGAGGAGCGCTACAAGAGGATCCGCGAGCGCCTCGAGTCCCGGGGAACGGCCATGCAGCTCCTCTCCCCGGCGGCCGTCGCCGCGGGAGCCTTGAGCAGCCCCGAGCCGACGACCGGTGTCAAGCGCCGCCGTAGCGGAGGAACGGCTCCCACGAGGCCCTCGACGCTGCGGCCCGGATCGGCCCGGCGCACCGCCGCCGACATGACCCCGAACGTCGATGACGACTCCACGGTGGAGCTCGGAGACGAGGACGCCCTCAGCACAAACGGGGGCACCAACGGGGCGACCCCGAGCCCGGCAGGCGCCCCGACGCCCCAGCGCCCTGCGCCACCACGTCCCGGCTCCCCGGCCCGTCGCCCACCGCCAAGGCCGCGCAAAAAGGGCCGGCGCCGCTGAAGACCGGTGCGGTCCCTGAGCGACATTCCTGACCCCGTGCCTGGCAACTCCTAGGCTACGCGGCCATGATCGACATACGGCTGGCCCGTGAGCACCCCGAGGAGTTCCGGCGCGCCCTTGCCAGGAAAGGCGCCGCGGCCAACTTCGACGCCTTGCTGGAGGTTGACGCCTTGTGGCGGGAGCTGTCGGCCACAGTCGACGATCTGCGTTCAAGGACGCGACCGTGGGGCAAGCCGACCGAGGAGGAAAGGACGGCCCTCGTGGCCGTCGGCCAACAGCTTCGCCAGGCGCAAGGTGAGCTGGAGACGCTCGAGCGACGCCGCTTTGAGCTGCTCTCGGCGCTGCCGAACCCACCCGATGACAGTGCTCCTGACGGCTTTAGCGACGAGGATGCCCTTGAGCTGCGCAAGGTCGGCACCGTGCCCCGCTTCAGCTTCGAGCCGCGCGACCACCTCGAGCTCAGCACTCGCTGGGCCCCGCCCCGTGGTCGTGCTCCTTTCGGTCCGGGTTTCGACCTCGAGCACGGAGCGCAGGTTTCAGGCGCCCGCTTCGCCTACCGACGAGGTCCCGTCGCCCTCTTGGAGCTCGCTCTTTACCGCTATGCCCTGGACGCCCTCGTCGCGCGGGGCTTCGAGCCGGTCCTGCCACCGGTCCTCGTCCGTGAGAGCGCCATGTACGGCACGGGCTTTTTGCCCACCGACGAGGTCAACCTCTACCAGCTCCCCGGCGACGGTCTCTACTTGACCGGTACCTCAGAAGTGGCCCTGGCCGGCCTGCACGAGAACGAGGTCCTTGACGTCGACGCCCTTCCTCTGCGTTACGCGGGCTACTCCACCTGCTTTCGGCGCGAGGCCGGTGCGGCCGGGCGCGACACCCGGGGCATCTTTCGAGTGCACCAGTTCGACAAGGTGGAGATGTTCTTCTTCGCCCGCCCCGAGCAGGCCAAGGACCACCACGAGGAGATCCTTGCCATCGAAGAGGACATCGTCAGCCGTCTCGGGATCGCCTACCGCGTGGTCGTCACTGCAGCGGGTGACCTCGGCCCGTCGGCGGCCAAGAAGTACGACGTGGAGGCCTGGATACCCAGCCAGCAGCGCTACCGGGAGATCACCTCGTGCTCGAACACGACCGATTACCAGGCTCGCAGGCTCAACGTGCGCTTTCGCGACTCGGACGGCTCGTTGCGCTTTGTCCACACCTTGAACGGCACGGCCATGACGGCCCGCTTCCTCATCGCCCTCGTCGAGGCCAACCAGGACGAGGACGGGCATGTAAGCGTGCCGGAGGTGCTTTACCCCTACGGGGCCCCGCAGCGTCTCTAAGGCCGTTTCGCACGGGGGCCGAGGCCTTCTCCTCAAAGGAGCGCTTCAGGCTGTCCTAAGGGCTCCCGAGCCAGCCCCCGTCTGGTCTAAAGGCCCGTGGCCAGCCCCGAGACGCCAGCTCGAGCTGCCCCGGATCGCCCTGGTGACGAACTTCTTGGCGGAGATGGCTGCCTCGAGCGGCCCGAGACCAAGGGCGAGGTTGGCGGCGATGGCGGCCGAGAAGGTGCATCCGGTGCCGTGCACGTTGGGCGTTTCGACCCACGGGGCGCGCAGCAAAGTCACCGAGTGACCATCGAAGGCCACGTCGACGGCTTCGGCGTCGCGCCGGCGGCCGCCCTTTACGATCACAAGGCTCGGACCGAGGTCTGCGAGGCGTCTCGCGGCAGTCTCCATCGACTCGAGGTCGGTTACCTGAAGGCCCGTGAGCAGGGCGGCTTCGGGCAAGTTGGGGGTGATGACCCTGGCCGAGGCGAACAGCTCGCAGTAGGCCCCGGTTATGTCGTCGTCGCCGAAGATCGGTTTTCCACTCGAGCTGACGAGCACCGGGTCGACCACCAAAGGAGGAAGGACGCCCCTCGCCGCACGACTGGCGAGCAGCTCGACGACCCCCCGGGAGGCGAGCATGCCGGTCTTGGCGGCGCCCACGTCCATGTCCTCGAGCACGGCGTCGAGCTGGGCAGCCACAAGCTCGGGAGACATGGCCAGGAATTGGCGCAACCCGACGGTGTTCTGGGCCGTCACAGCTGTGACCACGAGCGTTCCGAACACGCCCGAAGCGGCAAAGGTGCGCAGGTCGGCGGCTACCCCGGCGCCGCCGCCGGAGTCGGTTCCGGCGATGGTGAGGGCGATCGTGGGCGTGGGGCTGGGCGCGTTCGAGATGGGGGCTTGCTCATGGGTCATTGTGGCGATCCTATGACAGCCCTCGCCCAAAGGCCCATCTGCCGCCGAGGGCCCGGACGGCCTCTTGCGCGGAGAATCGTCGCATGGTTGCGACCGCGTCACTCGGCGCGGTCGCGGCAGGGGAGCGGCACGCGGTTACGCTCAGTGGCGTGCACCCTGAGCTGGTCGGCTTGACCATGACCTACACAAAGTCGGAGCTCATAGAAGACGTCGTCCTCGGGGCAGTCTTGGCCTTGTTCGGCTACCGCTACTCGGAGCGCTTCCGCCTGCGCCGGGGAGTGACGCCCTGGAAGCTGCCATCGGCCGCCTGGGCGGTGCTGCTGTTCTTCATACCCCCGGTCGCGGTCGTCTACCTGATCGCCTGCCTCACGACCCGCTCCCGGACCGGGCCTAGCAACTACGGGCCCCCGCCGGGCTGGGGCCCGGGCCAGGCTCCCCAGGGCTTCCAGGCACCGCCCTCCGGCTACGGGTCCGGGCCGGCCCAGGGCTGGGAGGCCCCGGCGCCCGGCGCCCCCAAGGCCCCTGGGACGGGCTACCGCGAGGGCGCTCCAGGTGGTTGGGTGGCGCCGCCACCGCCTGGTGGCTGGGACGCGCCGCCGCCGCCCGGGACGGTTTTCCCGAGCCTGTCGCAGCCGGGCCAGCCGAAGCCCCCCGTCCCGCCTCCGTCGCCGCGTGACTGGCTGCCGGACCCGTCCGGGCGCCACGAACTGCGCTATTGGGACGGGACAAAGTTCACCGAGCACATCGCCGATGGCGGGAAGATAGGCATCGACCCACTTTGAGCCGCAGGTGGCCGGTCCTCGGGTCACTTCAGCCAAGCGGGCCACCGCTCGCGTGTATTCTGTGGGGGTACTTGCTGGGCCAAGGGCGTCCCGGCTGTTAGCCGACGGTGGGAGCCGGAACGGCTGAGCCGGATGTCGATCGACTGTTGGCGATGGGGCCACCGGTCTGAGCTGAGCGCACGAGGACGCCATGGCCAGCAGGGAAAACCTGGGTTGCTACGACCCCTCTTTCGAGCACGACGCCTGCGGGGTGGCCTTCGTGGCCGACCTGCATCGCCCCGCCAGCCACCGGGTAGTCGGCCTCGGACTGACGGCGCTCGAGAACCTCGCCCATCGAGGCGCCTTCGGGGCAGACCCTGGCACCGGCGACGGCGCCGGGGCGCTTATCCAGATCCCCGATGGGCTGTTTCGTGAGGTGGCCGGCTTCGAGCTGCCTGCGCCTGGCCACTACGCGACCGGGATGGCCTTCCTTCCCGCCGAGGCGGGACCCAAGGAGCGTGCCGTCGAGGTCGTGGGCGCTATCGCCCGCTCCGAAGGCCTGCGCGTGCTGGGCTGGAGGGAGGTACCTGTCGACCTCTCGGTGATAGGCGACGGTGCGAGACGCAGCGCCCCGTGCTTTTCCCAGGTCTTCCTCGCCGATGCCAGTGGCCGGGGCCGGTGCGGCGATGCCCTCGAGCGCCAGTGCTTCATCGTGCGAAAGCGCGTCGAGCACGCCGGTGCGGACGTCTACTTCCCGTCTTTGTCGACGCGCACCTTCGTCTACAAGGGGATGCTCGCCCCAGGCCAGCTGCGTGGCTTCTACGAAGATCTTCGCGACGAGCGGCTCGAGAGCCGAATCTGCCTGGTCCACTCGCGCTTTTCCACCAACACCTTCCCCTCCTGGCCGCTCTCTCACCCCTACCGGCTCATCGCCCACAACGGCGAGATCAACACCCTCCAAGGCAACCGGAACTGGATGCGGGCGCGCGAGGCCTTCTTGACCAGCGAGAACCTAGAAGGCGACCTGAGCCGGATCTTCCCCATAGTGACCCCGGGGGCCAGCGACTCGGCCACCTTCGACGAAGTCTTGGAGCTGCTCCACCTCGCCGGGCGCCCGATCGCCCACGCGGTATTGATGATGATCCCCGAGGCTTGGCAGAACCACAGCGAGATGGACCCGGCCCGGCGCGCCTTTTACGGCTTCCACGCCGCGCTCATGGAGCCCTGGGACGGGCCGGCCGCTGTCGCTTTCACCGACGGCACGGTCGTGGGCGCCGTCTTGGATCGCAACGGCCTGCGCCCGGCCCGCTACTGGGTGACAGACGACGGCCTGGTCGTGCTTGCCTCCGAGGTAGGCGTGCTCGACCTCGACCCGGCCTGTGTCGTGCAAAAGGGCCGCCTGCAGCCCGGGCGCATGTTCCTCGTTGACACCGCGGCCGGCCGCATCGTGAACGACGACGAGGTCAAAGCAGCCCTTGCCGCCGAGCACCCCTACTCGCAGTGGCTGAAAGAGGGCCTCGTCCACCTAGACGACCTCCCCCCGCGACTGATGCTCACGCCCCAGCACGCCTCGGTGGTGCGCCACCAGCGCCTCTTTGGCCTGACGAGCGAGGAGCTCGGGCTCATCATCGAGCCCATGGCCCGCACCGGGAGCGAGCCGATCGGCTCGATGGGCTCTGACACCCCCCTCGCCGTGCTCTCCGCGCGGCCCCGGCTCATCTACGACTATTTCACCGAGCTCTTCGCCCAGGTGACCAACCCCCCTCTCGACGCCATCCGCGAGGAGCTCGTCACCTCCCTCGAGGCCACCGTCGGCCCCGAGCAGAACCTGCTCGAGCCAGGGCCTGCCTCCTGCCGTCAGATCGCCCTGCCGTACCCGGTCATCGACAACGACGACCTTGCAAAGCTGCTCTATGTCAACGAGCACGGGGAAACCCCCGGCTTCAAGAGCTTCGCCGTCGACGGTCTGTTCCCTGTTAAAGAGGGCGGACCCGGCCTCGAGGCGGCCCTCGACAAGGTCTGCCAACAGGTGTCAGAGGCGATCGCCCTCGGCGCCAACATCATCATCCTCTCGGACCGCAACGCCAGCGCCACGAGCGCTCCGATCCCCTCACTGCTGCTCAGCGCGGCGGTGCACAACCACCTCGTGCGGGAGAAGGAGCGCACCAGGGTCGGCCTTATCGTAGAGAGCGGGGATGCCCGCGAGGTGCACCACTTCTCCCTCCTCATCGGCTACGGGGCGGCCGCTGTGAACCCCTACCTCGCCCTCGAGTCGATCGCGGAGATGGTCCGCGACGGCCGCTTTGGAGAGATGACCGAACGCGAGGCGCAGCGAAAGTACCTGAAGGCGTCGAGCAAGGGCGTGCTGAAGGTCATGTCGAAGATGGGGATCTCGACTGTCGCCTCCTACACCGGTGCCCAGGTCTTCGAGGCCATAGGCCTCGAAAAGGGCCTCGTCGACCGCTACTTCGGCGCCACGCCGAGCCGCCTCGGGGGAATCGGCCTCGACGAGCTGGCCGAGGAGGTGGCCCGGCGCCACCGCTACGCCTACGAGGGCCCGCCGCCAGGCATGGGGGAGCTCGAGATCGAGGTGGGCGGTGAGTACAAGTGGCGGCGGGGGGGCGAGCACCACCTGTTCAACCCCCGCACGGTGTTCAAGCTGCAGCACGCCACGCGGGCAAAGCGCTACGAGATCTTCAAGCAGTACAGCAGCCTCGTCAACGAGCAGTCGGAGCGTCTCGGGACGCTACGTGGCCTGCTCCGCCTGCGCACGGGGCCAGACAGCGTCCGCCTCCCGGTCCCCATCGACGAGGTCGAGCCGGCCAAGGAGATCATGAGGCGCTTTGCGACTGGCGCCATGTCCTACGGCTCGATCTCCGCGGAGGCGCACGAGACCCTGGCCATCGCCATGAACAGGCTCGGGGGGCGCTCGAACACCGGCGAGGGGGGCGAGGACCCGAGGCGCAATGTCAAAGACGCGAACGGCGACTCGCGCCGCAGTGCGGTCAAGCAGGTCGCCTCGGGTCGCTTCGGGGTCACGAGCGAGTACCTAGTCAACGCCGACGACATCCAGATCAAGATCGCCCAGGGCGCCAAGCCCGGAGAGGGGGGACAGCTCCCCGGGCACAAGGTCTACCCCTGGATCGCAAAGACCCGGTACTCGACTCCGGGCGTGGGGCTCATCTCGCCCCCTCCCCATCACGACATCTACTCGATCGAGGACCTCGCCCAGCTCATATATGACCTGAAGAACGCCAACCCGCGGGCCCGGGTGCACGTCAAGCTCGTCGCCGAGGTCGGCGTCGGCACGGTGGCCGCCGGCGTGGCCAAGGCCCATGCCGACGTCGTGCTCATCTCCGGCCACGACGGCGGCACGGGCGCGGCTCCGCTGACCTCTTTGAAGCACGCCGGGGCACCCTGGGAGCTGGGGCTGGCCGAGACCCAGCAGACACTTCTCCGCAACGGGCTCAGGGACCGGATCACCGTCCAGGTCGACGGGCAGATAAAGACCGGCCGCGACGTGATCGTGGCGGCCCTTTTGGGAGCCGAGGAATTCCGGCTTTGCCACAGCCCCCCTCGTCGTCTCCGGCTGTGTGATGATGCGCGTCTGCCACCTCGACACATGCCCTGTCGGCATCGCGACGCAGAACCCCGAGCTGCGGGCGAATTTCACCGGCCGACCGGAGTTCGTCGAGACCTTCTTCAACTACATCGCCGAGGAATGCCGCGAGCTGCTCGCTGAGCTCGGCTTTCGCAGCCTGGCGGAGGCGGTCGGCCACGTCGAAAGCCTCGATGCGACTTCCGCCATCGAGCACTACTGGAAGGCAGGCAAGCTCGACCTCGCCCCCATCCTCCACAGCGTGGCAGGGCCCTCGGCCTCGCTCGGGCGGACCCGCGAGCAGGACCATGGCCTTGACGACGCCTTGGACCGCCAGATCATCGAGGCCTGCGCCCCGTCTTTGGACAAGGCCGTGCCTAGCGAGCTGGAGCTGCCCATACGCAACATCCACCGAGCCGTCGGGACGATGCTCGGTTCAGAGATCACCCGCCGCTACGGGGGCGAAGGGCTTTCCGAAGGGACCATCTCGCTCCGTTTCAACGGCTCGGCCGGTCAGAGCTTCGGGGCCTTCGTCCCCGCCGGAGTAACCATGGAGCTCGTCGGGGACGCCAACGACTACCTCGGCAAGGGCCTCTCGGGCGGCATCATCGTGCTCCGGCCGCCGGACTCGTCCCCATTTCGAGCCGAGGAGCAGATCATCGCCGGCAATGTCGTTCTCTACGGGGCGACCTCGGGCGCGGCCTTCATCCGGGGCCAGGTCGGAGAGCGCTTCTGCGTGCGCAACTCCGGGGCGACCGCGGTCGTCGAGGGGGTGGGGGACCACGCCTGTGAGTACATGACCGGCGGCACCGTCCTCGTCCTCGGCCCGACCGGGCGCAACTTCGCCGCCGGCATGTCAGGCGGCATCGCCTATGTCCACGATCCGCGCTCTTTGCTGCCAAGGCGGCTCAACTTCGACATGGTCGAGCTCGAACGGCTGGATGCGACCGACGTGAGCGACCTCGAGGAGCTGTGCCACGCCCATCTCAAAAAGACCGGTTCCGAGCTCGCAGCCCGCCTGTTGGCCCGATGGGACGAGACCCTCGTCGAGATCGTCAAGGTGATGCCCCGCGACTACCGCCGGGTGCTCGAGGCAACCCGGCGCGCGACCGAGGCCGGTGGGTCGGTCGACGAGGAGATCATGGCGGCTGCTCATGGCTGACCCGAGAGGCTTTCTCCGCTACGAGCGCAACGGTCCCCGCCGCCGGCCCGTCTCCGAGCGAGTCTTGGACTGGGGAGAGGTATATCTCCCCTTCAAGAGGGAGGAGCTCACCGAGCAGGCCGCTCGCTGCATGAGCTGCGGCATCGCTTTTTGCCACGAGGGCTGCCCGCTCGGCAACTTGATCCCGGAGTGGAACGACCTGGTCCACTCGGGGCGCTTTGCCGAGGCGAGCGATCGCCTCGGGGCCACGAACAACTTCCCCGAGTTCACCGGCCGCCTCTGCCCGGCGCCCTGTGAGGGTTCCTGCGTGCTGGGCCTCGTCTCCGAGCCTGTGCTCGATAAAGCAGGTCGAGCTCGAGATAGCCGAGTGGGCCGCCTCCTCAGGCGCCCTCGCCCCGGCCCGGGTACGCCCCCCGACCGGCAAGCAGGTGGCGGTCGTCGGCTCGGGCCCTGCCGGGCTGGCAGCGGCCCAGCAGCTCACGCGTGCCGGCGCACCGCGTCGTCGTATACGAGCGCGCCGAGCGGATCGGGGGCCTGCTCCGCTACGGCATACCGGCCTTCAAGCTGGAGAAATCCGTCCTCGACCGGCGGCTTGCCCAGATGGCCGCCGAGGGGACAGAGTTCCGGCCCCGGGTCGCTGTCGGCGGGCTCGGGGCGCCAAGCCCGGCGGGTGTGCCCACGGCCGCGGCACCCGACGCGCACCATTGCTGAGCGTCTCGTCGCTTCGCGCCGAGTTCGACGCAGTCGTGCTGGCCGCCGGCTCGACCCGTCCCCGCGATCTCCTCGCGAACGGTCGCGAGCTTCGCGGAGTGCACTTTGCCATGGACTACTTGAAGTCGGCGAACCTCGTCTGTGAGGGCAACCTCGACTCGTCGCCGATCAATGCGGCGGGAAAGCGGGTCGCCATCATCGGCGGTGGCGACACCGGAGCCGACTGCCTCGGCACGGTTCACCGCCAGGGCGCGGCCTCGGTCACCCAGCTCGAGATCCTCCCCATGCCCGGGCCGAGCAGGCCGGCGGACAACCCCTGGCCGACATGGCCGGTGATACTGCGCACGAGCTCGGCCCACGAGGAGGGGGAGAAAGACTCTTCTCTGTAAGCACCACCGAGCTGGTCGACGACGGCGACGGCGCCGTTGCAGCCCTTCGCGCCGAGACGGTCGAGTTTGTGAACGAAAACGGCCGCCCTCGGTTCGTGCCCGCGCTGGCGGCGCCTTCGAGCTTGAGGTGGACCTCGTCCTCATCGCCATGGGATTTTCCGGCCCGGAGACCGAGGGCTGTATCGAAGAGCTCGGCCTCGAGCTCAACGCCCGGGGCAATGTCGCTGTAGACAAGAGCTTCTCAACGACTGTGCCCGGGGTGTTCGCCTGCGGCGACATGGCAAGGGGCCAGAGCCTGATCGTCTGGGCGATAGCCGAGGGCCGCTCGGCCGCGGCGAGCGTGGACCGCTACCTGACCGGGCGTTGCGAGCTGTCCGCCCCCGTCGTGCCGGGCCAGCTAGCCCTCGCCTGAGGGCGAGCGAAAGCTCGACGGTCCACTGCCGGCGGGCGGCTCGGCCGACGGGCACGAGTGGGCGGCGATCCACTCCTCTAAGTGGAGCGGGCTCATCGGGCTCGCCACGTAGAAGCCCTGCAGAGCGTCACAGCCGAGAGCTGTGAGGTGATCGGCGACCGGGGCGGAGTCGACCCCTTCGGCGATGACAGACAGGCCCAGGCTGTGAGCCAGCTCGACGACTGAGCGCACAATGGCACGCGCCGTCTCGTCACTGAGCAAGGGCTCGACGAAGGACTTGTCGATCTTTACAGCCGTGACGGGAAGCTTTTGCAGGTAAGAGAGCGAGGAGTAGCCCGTGCCGAAGTCGTCGAGGGAGAGCCTGACGCCGTAGGCCACGAGCGACTCGAGGCTGCCGAGAGCGCCCTCTGGGTCGAACATGACGGCGCTCTCGGTGATCTCGAGTTCGATCGAGCGAGGGGGCAAGCCGGAACGGCTGACGGCGGCTGTGACGGCGCCCATGAGCTCGGGGTCGTGCACCGTGGCGGCCGACAGGTTCACCGCCACAGGTATGAAATGGCCAGCGCGGTGCCAGCCGGCGCACTCCGCGAGGGCCTTTTCCAGTACCCAATTGGTGAGCTCGCGGATCATGCCGGTCTGCTCGGCGAGGGGGATGAACGCGTCCGGAACGAGCAGGCCGCGAGTCGGGTGCCGCCAACGCACGAGCGCCTCGACGCCACTGACAGCCTTGGTGGCGGCGTCGACCTTCGGCTGATAGTCGAGACGGAACTCCCCGTTGTCGATCGCGTCCGCGAGCTCGCTTGCAAGCTCGAGGCGGGAAATGCTCGAGCGCTCGAGGTCGTCGCTGTAGCGCCTTATTCCACGGCGGTCCGCTTTTGCCTGGTACATGGCGATCTCGGCCCGGTGCACGAGAGCCGGCACAGGCAAGCTGGCACCGCTCTCATCGACAGCGGCTTCGGCGATGCCGAGGCTGGCGCGAAGCCGCAGTCGCACCCCGCCCACGATGATCGCCTCCGAGAGCGTGGCGAGCAGGCGGGCGGCCAGGGCATCGGCATCGTCGGGCTCGGAAAGCCTCGAGGCGACGATGGCGAACTCGTCGGCACCGAGGCGGGCGACGATCTCCACGGGGTCCCCGAGCTCGCGTAAACGACGGGCAACCTCGACAAGGACCAGATCGCCGAGAGCATGCCCCAAGGTGTCGTTCACCTCCTTGAAGCGGTCGATGTCGACGACAAAGACAGTTCGCTTGACCCCGCTCATCTCGGACTGCTTGGGGACGCCCGCGGTATGGCCGTGGTCGGCGAGCACGAGCCTGTTGGGAAGTCCCGTCAGCGGGTCGCGGAGCGCCTGGTCGCGGATGCCGGCTTCGGCGCGGCTGCGAGCGGCGGCAGCGGCAAGGATGTTCGCCACGCCGATGACGAAGTTGATCTCCTCCTCACCAAAGCGCCCGGGACGCCGGCTCCCGACGCCGAGCACGCCGATGGGGGAGTCCTGGCCCGGAATGGGCACCTCGATGACGCTCATCACCCGGGAGCGCGCCCATAGCTCTGGGACCTCGAAGCGGGCCTCGAGGGCTAGATCGTTGCAGACCACCGTCTCTTGGGTGACAAGGGCGAAGCTCACAGGTGACGACGTGGGCTCGGTCGAGAGCAATTCCTGGGCGGGCGCTCCGTGGCCGGTACTGGCCGTCATCGCGACAAAAGCGGTGTCGGCCGTCGCCTCGAAAACGTGCACAAAATCGACGTCGAGCTGCTCTGTCAAGGTAGTGACGGCGTCATCGACGAGGTTGGGGTAGGCGAGGCCTAACAGCGCCCAGCGCCCGAGATCGGCCAGGGCCGCCTGGCGCCCGGCATTGGAGGCAAGGCGCTCCTCGGCATTTCTGCGCGCCAGGTCCTCGGACCCATAGGCGTTGGCGAGCCCGATGCGGTCGGCGGCGTCTTGTAGGACCGCACGCTCCGCCTTGGACAAAGGACCCTGGCCTGCCGGACGGGCGAGGAGCAGGGCACCTCTGACCTGCGAGCGAGCCCGTGCCGGGACTATGCACAGCGACACCGGGCCGAGCGCCTCGAGGAGCGTCACGACCGAGGCGTCGTCGCACTCTTCCAGCTGGCTCCATGCGGCGCGGGGCGCCTCGACGGCCACGCCCGAGTCGACGACGCTGCCGACCAAGCCAAGACGTCCCGAGGGTCGGGACCCGCCGATGGCCCGCGCCAAAGAGCGTTGGTCTCGTGACGCTCGTCGGCCGAGGCGGCGACTGAGAACTCCCCGGAGTCCTCCTCGAGGAGCCAGAGCACGACCGAGCCCCCTAAAAAGCGGGAGATAATACGGGTGAGCGAGCCGAGACAGGCGCTGCCCGCCAGGTCCTCGTCGTCCTCGGCGAGCGCCCGGGCGATCAGCTCGAGGACTTCGGCCAGGGCGTCACCGGTGCCGAAGTCGTCTGTTGGAGGCTGGGGAAGGAGTCTCGCGTTGGGCCACCTCGAACCTCCTGTGCGTCCAGCGACGCGCCAAGACTACCGAGCCGTCTGCGCAACAGGTGGTTTCTTCAAAAAGACGACACCCGAAGAGTCGAGGTCGTCTCCTCGGACCGGTGAGGAGAGGTCGGGCTCTTTGAGACAACGGACCTGTGAGGTGCAATAGAGGTCGAAGACGCAAAGACGACCGCAGCTAAGTTTCCTAAAGGAAGCTCGCGCCAAACCGAAGGGGTGAGACCGAGGTCGTCACACCTGAGCCCAGTTCATGACCGCTTGACCAGATGGAGGCACCGTGGGAGAAGACACCCTGGAACAGCTGCGGACCGAGCTCGACACCTTGGCCGAACGGCTGACAGACGCCGCTTATGACTGCCTGCGGGCTCAGCTGCACCGGGGCGCCAAGCCCGCCAAGACCGACCCCGACTTCGTGCGGGAAAAGCTGTTGTCGCGGCCCGTAACGCCGTCGAGCGGGCCTCGTCGCTTGTGGCCCAGGCAGAGCGCGCCCGAGAGGGAGCGGGCACCGATGCCGAGGGTGGAGCCGACGACTTCTGACGCTCAGCCGGGGGCCCGCCAGCAGTTGATGGCGTTGATGAGCATGCGCAGCCGGCCGTGCGAGCGGCGGTCGAATTCGAGGGCGATGCGCTTGAGCTCGAGGTGGTCGTTGCCGGCCCGTTCGGGGGGAAGCGGGCCGGTGCGCCAGATCCCCTTCGAGGTGCAGATGTCGGCGAACTGATCGTTGAGCTCTGCCAGCTCTGCGTCGGTGGGGCCATACCGGCAGCGTATGACCATCGTCGAGCCGACAAAGCGCCGGGAGTGGTAGTTGCGGTAGAAGCCGAGGATCTCGGCCACGGCCACGCTGACATCGTCGGTGATCAGATAAAGCGCCCCGTCTTCGCGATCGACCAGGCCACGGCGGGTGACCTCGCCTTTCAAGAAGCGCTCGAGGCCCTCCCAGTAAGGGTCGCCGGGCAGGTCCAACAGGACGATCGGGGCCGGCTCGGCCTTGCCCGTCTGCAGCAATGTGAGCAGCTCGAAGCACTCGTCCAGGGTCCCAAAGCCGCCGGGTAGCACGGCGAAGGCGGCCGACTCCTTCATGAGCATCAGCTTTCGAGTGAAGAAGTACTTCATCTCGACCACCCTGCCCTCGGCCGCGAGCTGGGGATGCGAGATCGTCTCGAAAGGCAGACGGATCTCGACGCCGAGCGACATGTCCGGGCCGGCGCCGTCGGCCCCGGCCGCCATGATGCCCGGCCCCGCCCCGGTGACCACCAGCCACTTCTCGCTTGCCATGCGGGCCGCCAGGTCCACCGCCTGGGCATAGAGGGGGTCTGAGACCGCGGTCCGCGCCGAGCCGAACATGGTCAGCTTGGGGATGCCCCGGTAGCGGGCGAAAAGATCGAAGGCGCGCCCCATCTCGGCCAGGGCCGAGGCGGCGATCTTCAAGTCGAGACGGCTGGCGTCGGTGCTGGCGAGGGCGAGGCCGGTGACAAGGATGTCGCGGAACAGGTCCCGGTTGGCCGTGGCCCCGGAGAGGTCGAGCAGCTCGGCGACGAGGGCGGCAGTCCTCTCGTCGGCCCTAGATGCTGGCGCCGGGTTCACGGCGTCGCCCCGATCGGGACGACCCGCCCGTAGACGGTGGTGCGCTGCTCGAGAGGCCGCCCCAGCGACTCGGCCAACCTGGCGAAGTCCGCCTCCTCCATGTTCTGGCCGTGGCTGGCGCCGGCCGCCCGGGAGATGTTCTCGTCCATGAGCGTCCCCCCGAGGTCGTTACAGCCCGCGACGAGGAGCTGGCGGGCGCCCTCGAGACCGATCTTCACCCAGCTCGCCTGGATGTTGTCGATGAATCCCCTGTAGGCGATGCGGGCCACGGCGTGCATCAAGAGCGCCTCGCGGAAAGTCGGGCCGCGCCGTGCCTTTTTCTGCAGGTAGATCGGGCTCGCCATGTGCACGAAGGGGAGGGGCACGAACTCGGTGAAGCCTCCCGTCTCTTTTTGCAGCGAACGGGTGATGACGAGGTGCCGGGCCCAGTGGCGGGGCTGCTCGATCGCGCCGAACATGATCGTGACATTCGAGCGCAGACCGACGCGGTGCGCTACCCGGTGCACCTCGAGCCACTGCTCGGTGTTGACCTTGTCCGGGCAGAGCACGGCGCGTACCTCGTCGTGGAGCACCTCGGCCGCCGTTCCAGGAAGGGTGCGCAAGCCGGCGTCTTTGAGCCTTTTCAGATACGACTCGAGCGGCTCGCCCAGCCGGCGTGCTCCCTCGGCCACTTCCAGGGCGGTGAAGGCGTGGATGTGCATCTTCTCCGAAGCCGCCCGCACCGCCTTCAGCACCTCGATGTAGTACTCCCCGTCGAAGTCCGGGTGGATGCCGCCTTGCAGGCACACCTCCGTCGCCCCCCGGGCCTCTGCTTGCACAACGCGCTCTGTGATCTCCTCCAAGCCCAAAAGATAGGGGCTCCCCCTTAGGTTGAGGGAGAGAGGCCCTTTCGAAAAGGCGCAGAACCTGCACTTGAAGGTGCAGATGTTGGTGTAGTTGATGTTGCGGTTGACCACGAAGGTGACCGCGTCGCCTACGGCCTCCCGGCGCAGCTCGTCGGCCAGGGCGGCAACGGCTACAACCTCGGGGCCCCTCGCACGAAAGAGGGTGACGATCTCGTCCTCGCCCACCTCTTGGCCGTCAAGCACCCCGGCGAGAACCTCGTGCACGGCCCCACGGGCGGCTGCGCTCGCTCGCTTGAGCGTTGGCATCTTTGCGGGTCGGCCGAAGGCTCTTAGCCAGCTCTCGGGCAAGATGCGGGGAGGAGCCTCGCCTCCACCTGAGCACCACTCGCAGTCCCGGGCCAGGCCTTCGGCATCGGACCGGTCCATGATCGGGTGCGAGAGCTTCTCGTCCACAAAGGCAGGCCGGGCCCATTCGGGATGCACCGCGAGGCGAGCCGCGAGCACGTGACCGCGCGACTCGGTCACCTGTGCCAGGCGGTCGAGAGCGGGCCAGGCGCGCTCGGGGTTGACGTGGTCGGCCGTGACGGGCGAGACGCCACCCCAGTCGTCGATGCCCGCCTCGAGCAGGCTGGAAAAGTCCTCCGTCAGATTCGGAGGCGCCTGCAGATGGATATCGGGAGGCAGCACCACTCGGGCGGCCGCGATGGACCAGAGGTGCTCCTCGGCCGAACAGGGCGAGCTCGAGGACATGGCCGTGCCAGCCTTGGGGAGGAAGTTCTGCACGATCACCTCTTGCACGTGCCCATGGCGGGCGTGGCTGGCGGCGATCGCCCGCAGGGCGACGAGTCGGTCCGCCCGCGTCTCGCCGATGCCGACGAGGATGCCGGTCGTAAAGGCGATGGAGAGCTCTCCGGCCGACTCCAGGGTCAAAAGGCGTCGTGCGGGTGACTTGTCTGGCGAATTGCGGTGACACGCGAGGGAACCGTTCAAGGTCTCGAGCATCATCCCCTGGCTGACTGCTACCTCGCGCAAACAGGCGAGCTCGTCACGATAAAGCGCCCCGGCGTTTGAGTGGGCGAGCAGCCCCGTCTCGTTGGTGACCAGTCGGCAGCATTCGGCCAGGTACTCGATCGTGGAGGAAAAGCCGTGCTCTCCCAGCCACGCCGCCGCCAGTGGGTAGCGAAGCTCGGGGCGCTCCCCGAGAGTGAACAGCGCCTCGTGGCAACCGGCTTCAGCCCCGGCCCGGGCGATCGCCAAGACCTGGTCGAGGTTCAGATAGGGCTCGGCGAGGCGAGCGGGGGGCTTGGCGAACGTGCAGTAACCGCAGCGGTCCTGGCAAAGCATCGTCAGGGGTATGAACACCTTCGGGGAGAAGGTGACACGGGACCCGTAACGCAGGTCGCGCACGGCTCCAGCCTGTTTTACGAGCTCCGCGAGATCTGTGGCGAGGATCTCGGCATCGTCGGGCGTCATCTCCGCGGCCTGTTGTGCCTCCGGCTGGAACTGGTCAGCGTGAAAGGGGATGGTCCCGGCTTGTCGAGGCATCAGATCACCCTAGGCCAAGCACTCCCGCGCCGATAGCGCCGGGGTCGCACAGCCAGATCACGCGCTCTGCGCGCGCGCTCGGGCCGCGGGCAGGTCTTGGCCGTGGAGGATGCCCGACATCGCTTCGCGCTTGTCAGGCCCAGCGACGGTGAACACGACGAGGCGGGCGCGGGCTATGCCGGCGAATGTCAAGGAAAGCCGGAGGTGGGCGTTGCGCCCTGACGGATCGACGTTGCTGACAACGAGGCGCTCGGCGGGAGCGCTCAAGCCGGCCGAGCCCGGAAAGAGAGATGCCGTGTGCCCATCTGGCCCGAGGCCGAGGTGGACTAGGTCGAGAGTCGGGCTGGCCCCTATGACGGCTTCATATGCCTCTGCCCCCGCCTCGCAGTCCATGGGGACAAAGCTCGGTTGCGGGCGGACTCGGTCGATGAGCACCTCGCTGATCATGTGCTGATTCGCATCGGCGTCGTTGGCCGGGACACAGCGCTCGTCACCCACGAGGCACTCGACCCGGGCCCAGTCGACATCCGGGCGGGCGGCGAGGTGCTCGTAGCACTCTCGTGCCGTCGCGCCGCCCGACAAGACGAGGCGAAACAAGGCGCCCGTCCAAGCGAGGCTGGTGACATATAGGGCCACCTCCTCGGCAACGAGGTCGGAGAAGGCCGCGGCCACGTCGTCGACAAGGCGCAGCTCCCCATAGGGGACCTTCAACCCACCGGGTGCGGTCACTTACGGGTTCACCCACTCATAGCCCTCAGGCTCGAGGAGCCTGGCTGCCTCGAGCGGGCCCCATGTGCCCGCGTTGTAGGCAGACAGGTGGGGGTATCCCTCGGCGAAGGCCTCCTGCACGGGCTCGAGCAGCCGCCAGGCCTGCTCGACCTCGTCAGTGCGGATGAAAAGTGTCGGGTCACCGATCATGGCGTCGAGCAGCAGGCGCTCGTAGGCCTCCGGCGGGTCCGAGCCGAAGGCGTCCTTGTAGGAGAACTCCATCGCAACCGTGCGGACGCGGTAGTCCTGGCCGGGAACCTTCGCCCCGAATCTGAGCGTGATGCCCTCGTCGGGCTGGATGCGCAAGATGAGGGCGTTCGGCTGCAGACCGCGGACGAGTTTTCCGGCAAAGGGCAGGTGCGGAGGGCGCTGGAAGACCATCACGACCTCGGTCGAGCGCTTGGCCAGGCGCTTGCCGGTCCGGATGAACACGGGCACGCCAGCCCAGCGCCAGTTGTCGACCGACAATCTCATGGCGACAAATGTCTCGGTCTGCGACTGCGGGTCGACTCCCTCCTCCTCGCGGTAGCCGGGCACGCGCTGGCCGTCGATCATGCCTGCCTGGTACTGGGCGCGGACAACGGCGGACTCGGCCTCCTCGACACGCGGTGCCATGACCGCGCGCAGCAGCTTCACCTTCTCGTCCCTGATCGCGGTGGGGTCCATAGTGGCCGAAGGCTCCATCAAGGTGAGCGAGAGAACCTGCATAACGTGGTTCTGGACGATGTCGCGCAATGCGCCGGCGCTTTCGTAAAAAGCGCCCCGGTGCTCGACCCCGATCGATTCAGCCACCGTCACGTGCACGTGGCCGACATAGCGCCTGTTCCACACCGGCTCGAAGATCGAGTTGGCAAAACGCAGCGCGAGCACGTTCTGCACTGTCTCTTTGCCCATGTAATGGTCGATCCTGTAGATCTGGTGCTCGTCGAAGGACTCATGCAGCGTCTCGTCGAGGGCCATGGCCGTCTCGAGGTCCCGGCCGAAGGGCTTTTCGATGACGAGGCGGGAGAACTTGCCTCCGGGCCCGGGGTGGTTGAGGCCGTGGCGTCCCAGGCCACGTGCTACCTCGCCGAACAATGACGGGATCGTGGCGAGATAGAAGATCCGGTTGCCCGCCGTGCCCCCTCCGGTTCCACTGTCGGGCGAGTCGAGATTCTCCAAGCACTCGGCGACCTTGGAGAAAGTGGTGTCGTCGTCGTAGTTGCCCGACACATAACGAAAGCGCTTCACGAGCTCGGCCCAGGCGGGCTTGGCGTCGGGCACGGCTTCGAGGCAGTGGTCCCGGAACTGGTCGTCGGACCATTCCGTGCGGGCGACGCCGATGAGGCCGAAGCCGTCGGGGAGGGACCCCTCCGATGCAAGAGAGGCGAGAGCCGGGAGGAGTTTTCTCGCCGTCAAGTCGCCCGAGGCACCGAACATGACGAGGGCGACGGGCGGGACCCGGGAGGAGCTCTGAGAGCGCGGCTGTGTCACTTGGGCGCCTTGTCCTCTGCCCGCACGACGGCGTGGCCTCCGAACTGGTTGCGCAGGGCGGCGAGGAGGCGAAGCCCGTAGGAGTTCTTCTCCCGGCTCTCATAGCGGCGAAACAGCGAGGCGGCGATGACAGGTGCCGGCACCTCGCGATCGAGCGCTTCGAGCAAGGTCCAGCGGCCCTCGCCCGAGTCGACGACGTAGGGCTCTATCTCTTCAAAACCCGACCCGGGCCGCAACGCGAGCTCGGCGAGCTCCAAGAGCCAGGAGCGCACCACAGAGCCGTAGCGCCAGATAGCCGCGATCTGGTGCAGGTCGAGGTGGTACTCGTCGGCCTTCGACATGATCTCGAATCCCTCGGCGTAGGCCTCCATGAGGCCGTACTCGATCCCGTTGTGGACCATCTTCACGAAGTGGCCGGCCCCGACAGGCCCGACGTGGGCATAGCCGCCCTCGGGGGCGAGAGCGAGGAAGATGGGCTCGGCGAGGGCGACCGCCTCCGGGCTGCCGCCCACCATGAGGCAGTAGCCGTTCTCAAGTCCCCAGACGCCCCCCGAGGTGCCGGCGTCGATGAACTGCACCCCTTTCGCGGCGAGCTGGGCGGCGTAAGGTGCCGCGTCCTTGTAGTTCGAGTTGCCCCCGTCGATGACGAGGTCGCCCGCCGAGAAGAGCTGACCAAGGGCGGCCACCGTGTCGTCTGTCGGCTTGCCCGAGGGGACCATCACCCAAACGACGCGGGGAGGCGAGAGCTTGGACGCCAGCTCCTCCAAGGTTGCCGCCGTGTCGGCCCCGTAGGCGGCAACGGCCGCTCGCGCCTCAGCCCCGAGGTCGAAGCCCACGACCTCGTGGCCCTTTTCGATCAGCCGATGGGTCATGTTGGCGCCCATCTTTCCGAGGCCGACCATCCCGATCCTCATCTAGTGCCCCTCCTTGCCGGCCCAAGGCCGCTATTTGTTAACGGATCTCGCCCAGGTCGTCGAGCTCGACGCGGATGACCCGGCGTTTGTGGGCGACGAGGCTGTCGTGGTCGCCGATCGCCTGGGCGCTGATCAAAGTGGCGAAGTCGTAGGTCCTGGCGGGGATGGCGAGCTCTCCGGAAGCCTTGGCCGAAACGAGCTGGACCGCCACGATGCTGTTAGGACCACCCTTATGGAGCTGACCGGTCGAGTGCAGGAACCTTGGCCCGTAGCCGGCCGTCACGGCCATGCCTCCATTCGCGTCGCGCACGTGTCTGCGGAGCGTCTCGAGCTGGTCGTCTAGGCCGTAGGGAAGATAAGCCTGCAACGAGACGTAGTCGTGTGGGCGCACCTCGTCAGCGATGAGGCCCATCAACGCCTCGGGAGGCGAGGATGGCAGTGTCGGCAGTGGTAGAGAGGAGAGCACCCGCAAGGTGTTGGTCTTGGACTCGGCGACGTTGGGCTCGTCGAAGGGGTCGAGGTCGAGCACATGGCCGGCGATCGCCACGGCGAGCTCGAAGCGGAAGAACTCGGCCCCGAGCGCCCCGGGGGACCCGAAGCTGACGCCGATGACGTGGCGGTCCTCGCCACGCTCGTCCTCGGTAGTTGGGACCGGGATGCATCCCCGGCCCAACTTCCCGGTCGACTCGGCGATGAGCTGTTCCACCCACAGGCCGAAAGAACCGATCTTCTCCTCGACGACGACCGTCGTCTTGTCTCGCCCCTTAAGTGCCGCCTGCCCCATTGCCTCGCCGAGAGCGACTGCTTCCTCCCGGTCGACGTCCAGGGCCAGCTCGCACAACTCGGCCACCTCGTAGCCCATGAGGGCGGCGGGCACGAGCCCGAACAAGGAGAGCACCGAGTAGCGCCCGCCGATGTCGGGCTGGTTCTGGAAAAGGTGCCTGATGCCGAGCTCGCCCGCCTCGGCGCCCAAGGGCGTTCCGGGGTCGGTTATCACCGCGTATCGGGCCGGATCGGCCACGCGGCTACGGGCATAGGAGAAGAGCACGTTCGGCTCGAGGGTCGTGCCCGACTTGGAGGAGACGACGATGAAGGCGTCCTCCAGGGGCAGGTCAGCCACCGTCGCCGGGTCCGTCGTGTCGCAGACGACGACCTTGCGGCCCGAGGAGCCGCCGAGATTGTCCCGCACGGCGGCGAGCACGGCCGGGCCGAGCGAGGAGCCGCCCATGCCCAGCAACACGACGGTGTCCTGGTCGATGCTGGCGGCAAAGCTCGCCAGGTCTCGCGCCTGGTCGAGCATGCGCCTCGGCATGTCGAGCCAGCCGAGGCGGTTCGGGGCGACGTTGCCCTCGGGCCACAGGCCCGGGTCGCGCCGTTCGAGCCGAGCCAGCAGCTCTGAGCTCAACGCTGCGCCTTTATCGCGTCCGCCTTCTCGTGCAATTTGTCGATCAGGTCGTCGAAGGAGGCGGCAAAGGATGCCACCCCTTCTTGCTCGAGCACCTTCGCTACGTCAGCTAGGTCGATCCCGCACTTGGAGAGGCGCTCGAAGCTCTCCTCGGCCCGAGCGAGGTCCTCCGCGGTCATGGCGACATGGCGACCGTGGTCTAAGTAGAGCTCGATCGTCTCTTCCGGCACCGTGTTGACAGTCTCGGGGGCGACAAGCGAATCGACGTAGACGAGGTCGCCATAGGCCGGGTTCTTCGTTGAGGTGGAGGCCCACAACGGCCGCTGACGCTTGGCCCCGGCGCGCTCGAGCGCCTCCCAGCGTGCGCCGGCGAAAAGCTCGAGGTAGGCCTTGTAGGCAAGGCGCGCCTGGGCGACGGCCGCCGTGCCTCGTAGCGCGAGCGCCCGGGAAGCTTCCGGCGAGGAGGGGTGTTCCTTGGCGATCGCCTCGAGTCGTCGGTCGACCTCGGTGTCCACCCGGCTTACGAAAAACGAGGCGACCGAGGCGACCTTTGCGGGGTCGCCGCCCTTGGAGACGAGCTTCTCCAGACCCGACAGGTACGCCTCTACAACAGCTCGATAGCGCTCGAGGGAGAAGATCAGGGTCACATTGATGCTGCGGCCCTCGGCGATCATCGTCTCGATGGCCTCAAGGCCCTCCTCGGTGGCGGGGATCTTCACGAGCAAGTTGGGCTCGTGAATCCGCTCGTGCAGCTCGCGGGCGGACACGATCGTGCCCGAGGTGTCATGGGCCAGGCTCGGAGAGACCTCGATCGAGACGAAGCCGTCCCCGCCGCCGCTCTGGTCGTATACGGGGCGCAATACCTCGAGCGCCCCCTCCACGTCGGATATGACGAGATCCCAGTAGGCGTCCTCGACGCTGTCGCCCCGGGCGAGGGCGCCTGAGAACTCCTCGTCATAGTCCTCGCCGACGGCGATCGCCTTGGCCATGATCGTGGGGTTCGAGGTGAGCCCCCGCACGCCGGAGGCGACCAGCTCGGCGAGGCGCCCCGAGGTCAGATATGAGCGCTTCAAGTTGTCGAGCCACGGGCTCTGGCCCCCGGTGTCGAAAAGGTCGTTCAGGCGTGTCATTTGCCCCCCTGCTCTCGAGCTCGGGCCCCGAGCAGCTCGCGAGCCCGCGCGGCGACGTTATCGGCGGTGAAGCCGAACTTCTCCATGTTCACCGACCCGGGAGCTGAGGCCCCGAAGCGGTCGATGGCGACCGTCGCGTCGGCATAGCGCTCCCAACCGAACGACGCGGCCGCCTCCACGGCAAGGCGCGGCACCCCAGGTGGCAAGACCTCGTTGCGGTACCCGGTCTCCTGCTCGGCAAACAGGTCCCAGCTCGGAAACGAGACCACCCGGGCCTGAACGCCCTCTTCCTCGAGCAGCTGGGCCGCCCCGAGGCAGTGCTGCACCTCGCTACCTGTCCCGATCAAGACGATGTCGGGCGCCATGGCCGCCTCTCGGCCGGGGCGCAGCACATAGGCGCCGCGGGTAACTCCTTGGCTCGCGAGCTCTGCGGTCCCCTCGAGCACCGGGACGTCCTGGCGAGTCAAGACCAGAGCAGTCGGCCCGTCACGATCTACGGCCAGCTTGAAGGCCACCGCTGTCTCGTTGGCGTCCGCGGGCCGAATCACGCGAAGCCCGGGCATGGCCCGAAGGGAGGCAAGTTGTTCGATGGGCTGGTGGGTCGGTCCGTCCTCGCCGAGGCCGATCGAGTCGTGGGTGAAGAAGTAGATCACGTGGGCTTCGGAAATAGCCGCCAGGCGCACCGCCGGCCGCGCGTAGTCGCTGAAGACGAAAAAGGTGCCCCCGACCGGCAGCACGCCCCCGTGCAGGGCCATGCCATTCATTGCGGCGGCCATGGCGTGCTCGCGGATGCCGTAGTGCAGCTGGATGCCTCCCGGAAAGGCGAGCGACTGGGCCGGCACCGTGGGACCGAGGTCGACGCCGGTATTGCCGGTGAGGTCCCCGGCTCCGGCGATGAGCCCGGGGATGCCGGCGGAGGTAGCGGTCAGGCACTTGTTGATCGCCTTGCGGGTGGCAAGCTTGCTTCCTGCCTCGAAGCTCGGCAGTGCCTGCGACCAGCCTGTTAGGCCTCGCCCGGCGAGGGCGGCCGCGAAGCGCTCCTTGTCAACGCCGAGTACACCTTGGCGCCGCTCCCATTCTTCGCGTGCCGACCGGCCGCGCTCGGCACATGAAGCGTAGAAGGCGGGGACCTCGTCGGGAACGTAGAAGTCCTTGTCGACGGGGAGCCCGAGCAGTCCCTTTGTAAGGGCGATCTCCGCCGCCCCGAGCGGGTCGCCGTGAGCCTCCTTGGTGTCGGTCCGGTGCGGCGAGGGCCAGCCGATGTGGCTGCGCAGGATGAGCAGCGACGGCCTCTCGGCTTCTGCCATGGCGCGGCGCAGGCCCTCTTCGAGGGCTCCGAGGTCGTTCGCCACCTCTCCGAGATGCTCGACGTGCCAGCCGTAGGCCTCAAACCGCTTACCCACGTCATCGGTGTAGGCGAGCTCGGTCGGCCCATCGATGGTGATGTGGTTGTCGTCATAGACGTACACCAGGCGACCGAGGCCGAGATGGCCCGCCAGCGAGGCCGCCTCGTGGCTCACGCCTTCCATGAGGTCCCCGTCCCCGCAGGTGGCGAAAATGTGGTGGTCGATGCTCTCGGGGCCGAAATGGGCCCGCAACGAGCGCTCCGCGATCGCCATGCCGATGCCGTTGGCGAAGCCCTGGCCGAGGGGACCTGTAGTCACCTCCACACCTGGTAGCGCGTGCACCTCGGGATGGCCCGGGGTCCGCGAGCCCCACTGGCGGAACTGGCGCAGGTCCTCGAGCTCTAGGCCGTAACCGTTGAGGAAGAGCATCGAGTACAACAGGATCGACGCGTGCCCATTCGACAAGATGAAGCGATCTCGGTCGGGCCATTCGGGATGGCTCGGGTCGTGGCGCATCACCCGTGAGTACAAGACGTGAGCCAGGGGAGCCAACGCCATAGCGGTGCCCGGATGGCCGCTATTGGCCCGTTGGGGGGCGTCCATCGCAAGGCCCCGGATGACGTTGATACAAAGCTGTTCGAGTTCGGCATCGGCCATGGCTGCCAGACTACGCGCGGCAGGCCGCTCACCGGGTCAGCAAACCGGGAGGTCAGCGCTGTGTTATACGGAATTCATACTCGAGGATGAACGCGGCACGAAATGCGTCTCGCTCAGGCGCAGCGTCGCCATCTTGGCCCGCACCATGAGGCGGATCACCCACCAGGCAGGGTCGAGCTCGTGACGACCGAGGGCGAGCGTGGCCGAGGTGGGAGCGGCGTGATGGTTGTTGTGCAGGCCCTCGCCGCAGGTGGCAAACGCGAGCCATTGATTGTTGAAGGCTGTGTTGGGATAGCTCTTTTTGCCAAAGCTGTGCCCAACAGCATTGATCGCCGCGTTGAGGGCGAGGTAGCTGAGGGCATGGACTGCGGCGGCGAGGAGGCCGAGACGCCAGCCGAGAACTCCGCAGAGGGCTGCTATGCCGATGCCGAGACCGATGAAGGCGTGGTCGAAGAGCAACTTGTCAAGCCGGTCAGGGGGGAGGTCCTTCGCGTAGCGCTGCGTTGTGACCCCGTCACGGGCGACCTTGCGGTAAAGGGCGGCATTGGTGAGCTGGACGCGCCAAAAACCGAGCAAGACGGGCGAGTGCGGGTCGCCTTGGACATCGGTGAAGGCGTGGTGCTTGCGGTGCACGGCGACCCACTGACGAGGGCGTATCCCCGTCATCAGCCAGATGAGGACGCGAAAGACCATGGCGAGCGAAGGACGTACCGTGATCGCCCGGTGCGACAAGGCCCGGTGCAAGTAGACCGTCGTGCAAAAAAGCGCCAACTGACTTAGCCCGAGACCGACGAGCACAGCGACGAGAACGCCTGGCACGTCGGTAGGGTATCAGCCCAGACCTACCGTCTGGTAGGTAGGCTTGGTCGATGACGAAGCCAGGTGAGCGGGCCGAAGACCCGGTGCCGGTGGCGCCTGTGCACGGCCTGCCGGCCCACCTCGCCCGTCGCCCGGGCATCCCGACTCGCCAGGCGATCCTCGATGCCGCCCTCTGGTGCTTCGCCGAGCACGGCTTCGAGGGGACCTCGCTCAACGACATCGCTGAGATCGTCGGGATAAGGCGACCGAGCCTGCTGCACCACTTCCCCTCCAAAGAGTCGCTATATCGCGAGGTGATCGAGGCGTCTTTCGCCGACTGGCTCGCCCGGGTCGCCGAGGCCACGGATCGGCCCCGAGACGGCTGGGAACAAGTGGACCGTGTGCTGACGAGCGGCTTCCGTTTCTTCGCCGAGAGCCCGGAGTTCGTCCGTCTCGTGCGCCGGGAGGCGCTCGAGGGCGACGGCCAGATGGTCGGTGAGCTCGGCGTCGCCCTGCGCCCCATGCTGGAGCGTGCTGTGAGCTTTTTCGAGCGCGAGATGTTGGCCGGGCGATTTCGCGCCCACGACCCGCGACAGCTCGTCTTGACGGGCTACGGGGCGATCCTGACCTATTTCAGCGACGTCCCGTTCCTAGAGGCCCTTCTCGAGACCGACCCACTCGGCGAGGTCGAGCTCGACAGGCGCCTCGAGCACCTGCGGGGCTTTTTCCGCGCCGCCCTGCAGCCTTGAGGAACCTTCCGGCGCGAAGGTTTTGCCCGGACCCCCACCGATGAGCTGACGAGCGGGTCGCGCAGCCGATAGCCTGCGATTTCATGGCGGGAAAAGCTGATGGCAAGCATGGCGACCCACGCGAGGAGGGAGCCGAGCTGTTCACCCTCCTTCGGCGCTATGTGATCCAAGAGACGGTGGCGCCGCTTAAGACCGTCGGGCGTACCTTGCTGTTCGGCTCGGTCGCGGCGGTCTTCTTGGGCATCGGTACCGTGCTCTTGCTGATCGCCCTTCTCCGGGTGCTGCAAACCGAGACCGGCTCGGCCTTTGCTGGCAATTGGTCCTGGGTGCCATATCCGATCACGGCCATCTTGGGCCTGGTGGCCATGGGCGGCTTCGGCGCCGTGCTGCTCAAGTCGCGGGCCAAGCGCGCCGCTAAGACGAGTTGAGACGATTGAAGCGATCGGAGGCAGGACTGTGACGATCCGCCTGGTCAGGCATCTCATGTTGGTTCAGGACGAGCCGCGCCGCGTGACGCTTTCTGACGTGGAGGACAAGCTCCGCTCACTCAGGGGAAGCACGGAGTCGGTCGTGAGCGACGCCGCCCCACCGCTCGTCGGAGCGCTCGTAGCCGCCGGTGTGGCCGCGGTCGCTGCTGTCTACCTGCTCGGTCGCCGGCGGGGCCGACGCCGGGCGTCGGTGCTCGAGATACGTCGCGTCTGAGCGGGCGAGGGGACTGGCAAGCGGTGCGCAGCTATATCGATCGCTGGGTTCGCCAGCTTGTCCGGCGCGGTATCCGCTCCGGCCTGATCGAGGGGAGCAATCTGTGGCTCTCCATTGGCGCGCTCGCTTGGCTCTTCCGCTTTTTGACCCGCAAGAGCCCGCCCCAGATAAGTGTCGAGAACCTCCGCCTCGGCGAGTCGGTCCTCGTCAGCCACGTCCCAGCCCCGCCCCGGTCGCGAAGAGCCAGGAAGAAGGCGGCAAAGCAGCAGGCGGCGGAAGAAAAGCGCCGCGCCAGGTATGAGGCGAGCCGGCGCTTCAAAAAGGCGGCGGCACGCGCCGCAAAGCAGGCTGCCGCCGCCGAGCAACGCCTCGAGCGAAAGGCCGCCCATAGCGCGAGCAAGCACCCGCGGTCTCGCTCGGCAAAAGGGCCCGCCCCGAGCGGAGAAGGAGACGGCGGGGCCCCCGAGTGAGCCCGACGACCCCACCGGCTCGAAGCCGGACCCTGACCGAGGGTGAGCGGGTTCTCCTCGTCGACCGGAAGGACCGCCGCTACCTCGTGACGCTGCACAAGGGGCGCTCGTTCCAGTCCCATGCCGGGGTGATCGAGCATGACAGCATCATCGGGCGAAGCGAAGGCGAGGAGCTAGAAGCCCGTCAAAAAGACGGTCGGGTGACCAATTCGGCCCGCTATCTCGTGTTGCGCCCGACTCTGGCCGACGTGGTGATCGGCATGCCCCGGGGTGCCCAGGTGATCTACCCGAAGGACCTGGGAGCCATCTTGATGGCGGCCGACATCTTCCCCGGAGCCCGAGTCCTCGAGGCGGGCGTCGGCTCAGGGGCTCTCTCCATGGCCATGCTGCGCGCCGGGGCGGTGATCACTGGATACGAGCTGCGCGAAGACTTCGCCGCCCGGGCCCGGGCAAACGTGGAGGCCTTCCTCGGCCCCGACCAGCCCTACGACGTGCAGGTGCGCGACGTCTACGTCGGCATAGACGACGATGGGTTCGACCGGGTCGTGCTCGACCTCGCCGAGCCGTGGCAGGTCGTCCCCCACGCCAAGTCTGCCCTCGTGCCCGGGGGAATTCTCCTTGCCTATCTGCCCACCATCAACCAGACGGCGGAGCTGCGCGCGCTTTTGGACCAGAGCGGCTTCACGATGGCGGAGACGTTCGAAATCCTCCGACGCACATGGCACATCGAGGGCCGCTCAGTTCGCCCTGACCACCGTATGGTCGCTCATACGGGGTTCATCACAACGGCGAGACTGCTTCCCGGCTGAGCGGCCCATCCGTGTACACGGTCAGCTCGCGACCGTCTCGGCCCATGCGGGTTCTAGTCGCCGGTGAGAGAGGCTCACTCGGTGACTATGAAAATGCACTCTCCCGGGCACTCCTCTGCGGCCTCGGTCACGGCGTCTTCCAGGTCGCTGGCGACGTTTGACATCTGGGAAGCCCCACCGGGCTCGTTGAGGACGGTGTCACCCTGTTTCACATAGGCCAGTCCGTCATCTAGAAGAGTGAACACCGCAGGACAGATCTCTTCGCAGAGCCCGTCTCCCGTGCAGAGGTCCTGGTCAATCCACACCTTCATCAGCCACTCATCTCCTTGGGGCAATCGCTCCTTGTTCGGCCGATTTCGGTAACGACCGCTTCCTCACAACGCGCAGATCTTAGGGTCCGCGGCGCCAGTAGTGGCGCAACCTCGACCTTGTGCCCAACCAACGGCCCGGGGTCAGTCGTTGACGAGGAAGATGCACTCTCCTGGGCACTCGTCTGCAGCCTCGGTGACCGAGTCTTCAAGCTCGGATGGAACCGTCGCCATCTGCGACTCGCCGCCGGGGGTGTTGAGGACGGTGTCACCCTGCTTCACGTAAGTCAGCCCGTTGTCAAGGAGCGTGAACACAGAAGGGCACAGCTCCTCACAAACGCCGTCTCCTGTGCACAGGTCCTGATCGATCCAAACCCTCATTCGACACTCCTCCTTGAGTGCGCCCGAGTAATGGGCTGGCTTCTGTTGCATTTGCGATACCGAGCTTACTCACGGTGGGCGGCAGGCCTCTAAACGCCGAGATGGTCGCTACGGCGTCAAATCGCCCTGGCACCGGTGTAGGGTCCCGACGGGGGCGAAGAGCGCGCCGTATGAGGAGGTGGGACACCGATGGAGAACGACGGGCACACGGGGTTCCCAGGAGACGACGAGGAGCTAGAGGAGCTGCACCGCAGGGCCGAGCAGGCCGAGGACGAGGTATCTGAGCTTCGTCGCCGGTTGCAGGAGGCGCCGGGGCGGGTGCGAACGCTCGAAGAGCGCCTTTTGGAGACCAAGGGGCAGCTCGCCCACGCCGTCTCGCAGAACGAGAAGCTCACTTTCACGCTCCAGCAGGCCAAAGAGCACATTGCGGCCCTGCGCGAGGAGGTCGACAAGCTCACTCAGCCCCCTTCGGCGTACGGGACCTATCTTGCCGGCAACGACGACGGGACGGTCGACGTCTTTGCGAGCGGTCGCAAGATGCGCGTCGCCCTCCACCCAGGACTTGGGACCGATGAGCTCCGAAAGGGCCAAGAGGTCGTCTTGAACGAGTCGCTCAACGTGGTGCTTGTCCGCGACCCCGAGCTCGGGGGCGAGGTCGTCTCTGTGCTCGAGGTGCTCGAGGACGGGCGACGTTGCCTCATCGTCGGGCGAGCTGATCAAGAGCAGGTGGCGGAGATATCCGACTTTCTCGCGGGCGTAAAGCTGCGCGCAGGCGACTCGCTCTTGATGGACTCCCGCACGATGCTGCTCTACGAGAAGCTGCCCCGGCCCGAGCTCGAAGAGGTCGTCTTGGAGGAGGTGCCGGACGTCACCTACGCCGACATCGGTGGCCTCGACAGCCAAATCGAGGCGATCACAGACGCCGTCGAGCTTCCATACCTGCACCGCGAGCTGTTCGCCGAGTACCGCCTACAAGCTCCGAAAGGGATCTTGCTCTACGGCCCGCCTGGATGCGGCAAGACGCTCATCGCCAAGGCAGTAGCGAACTCGCTCGCGCAAAAGGTGGGCGAGCGCACGGGCAACGCAAAGGTCCGCAGCTACTTCTTGAACATCAAGGGACCCGAGCTGTTGAACAAGTACGTGGGCGAGACAGAGCGCCAGATTCGTCTCGTGTTCCAAAGGGCGAGGGAAAAAGCCGAAGAGGGAGTGCCCGTCATCGTCTTTTTCGACGAGATGGACTCGCTTTTTAGGACCCGGGGCAGTGGCATCTCCTCCGATATGGAGTCGACGGTCGTTCCCCAGCTGTTGGCAGAGATCGATGGTGTCGAGGCTCTGCGCAACGTGATCGTGATCGGTGCTTCGAACCGTGAGGACCTGATCGATCCGGCGATACTGCGCCCGGGACGCCTTGATGTGAAGATCAAGATCGAGCGTCCCGACGAGCAGGCGGCCCAGCAGGTCTTCGCTCGCTATCTGATCGACACGCTGCCCATTGACGCGAGCGACGTCTCGGTGCTCGGAGGCGGCGATGCCAACAAGGCCGTCTCGGCCATGATCGAAAAGACGGTTGCCGAGATGTACCGGGCCGACGACGAGAACCGCTTCTTGGAGGTCACCTACCAAAACGGTGACAAGGAGACCTTGTTCTTCAAGGACTTCTCCTCAGGGGCGATGATCGAGAACATCGTGCGGCGGGCCAAGAAGCTCGCCATCAAGCGGGAGATCTCCCGCGAGGGCCACGGCATACGCCTGAGCGACATGATCGAGTCCATCCGCCAGGAGTACAAGGAGAACGAGGACCTGCCCAACACGACCAACCCGGACGACTGGGCGAAGATCTCCGGCAAGAAGGGCGAGCGGATCATCTACATCCGCACTCTCATGGGCCAAGGTGGCGAAGAGCGCGGAGGGCGTGCCATCGAGCGTGTCGGGACGGGCCAGTACCTCTGAGAGGCGATATGGCCAAGGCCCGGTGCACCAGCAGGGCCTAGAGAGTGGGGTAGCGTCCGAACGTGGCGATGATCAAGGTCTGCGGGGTCGAGACCGAGTACGGCATCCAAGTCGTCTCCGGCGGGGACATGAGCCCGACGACCGCGTCCTCGCTGCTCATCAATGCATACGTCGCCCAGCTAGAAAAGAAGATCGGTTGGGACTTCGAGGACGAGTCGCCGGGCCGTGACGCCCGCGGCTATGCCCGTGAGGGCTCTATGCCGCCCGAGATCGAAACACATCTCGTCAACGCCGTGCTCACAAATGGGGCGCGCTACTACGTCGACCACGCCCATCCGGAGTACTCGACGCCAGAGTGCTCAAACGCCTTCGAGGTCGTGCTGCACGACCGCGCCGGCGAGCTGATCTTGAGGCGGTCAATGGAGGCCGCCAACCATCTCCTCGCTCCAGGTGAAGAGATCATCATCTACAAGAACAATTCCGACGGCAAGGGCAACTCCTACGGCTGCCACGAGAACTACCTCATCGACAGAGCCGTGCCCTTTTCGCGCATCGTCCACGAGCTCACTCCACACCTTGTCACGAGGCAGATCTACGCCGGGGCGGGCAAGATCGGCGCAGAGGTCTCCCACGGGGCCTTCTCGCCGCCGTTCCAGCTCAGCCAGAGGGCAGACTTCTTCGAGGAGGAAGTGGGCCTCGAGACGACGCTAAAGCGCCCGATCATCAACACCCGCGACGAGCCCCACGCCGACCCGCAGAAGTACCGCCGCCTGCACGTGATAGTCGGGGACGCCAACCTGTCCGAAGTGGCCACGTTTCTAAAGGTGGGTGTCACCGCCCTCGTGCTCGCGATGATCGAGGACGGGTTCCAAACCGACCGCGACCTGAGGCTGGCCCAGCCCGTCGCCTCCATTCGCGCCGTGTCGTGCGACACGACACTTCGCACCCGCGTCGAGCTCGCCTCAGGGGGCGAGCTGACCGCACTCGAGCTGCAGTGGGAGCTCTACGACCTGGCCCGTAAGTACGCGGCCGAGCGCGGGCTCGAGGCCCTCGGCAACGAGGAGGTGGCAAGGCGCGTGCTCGACCGCTGGGAGGCGGTCCTAACTGGGCTCGAGAACGACCCGCAGTCGCTCGCCGGTCAGATCGACTGGGTCGCAAAGCTGCGCCTCGTGGAGGCCTACAAGCAGCGCCACAACCTTGGCTGGGCCGACCCGCGCCTTGCTGGCATCGACTTGCAGTACCACGACCTGCGCCCGGCTAAGTCGCTCTTCGCCCGGCTTTCGATGGAAAGACTCACCAGTGACGAGGAGGTTGCCCGGGCCACAACGGCCCCGCCTGAGACCACGCGTGCCTATTTCCGTGGCCGGTGCCTAGAGCGCTTCTCGGCTGCGATCGTGGCCGCCAATTGGGACTCGGTCGTGTTCGACATCGGGGAGGACTCGCTGCGTCGTGTGCCGATGATGGAACCCCTGAAGGGCACGGCGCGCCATGTCGATACGCTTTTCGAAGGATGCGAGACTCCGGCAGAGCTACTTAGGCGATTGGGCTCATAAGGAACGGTGATGGCAGAGCGCGAGCTGAAGAAGCGACCTACGACGAGTCGTGAGACAACCACGACCGAAGAGGAGGCGCCGGCAACGGCGGAGCGGGGCGACCGGTTGAAGGCCGAGATCGACGACCTGCTTGACGAAATCGACGAGGTTCTCGAGAACAACGCAGAGGAGTTCGTCCGCAACTACGTTCAAAAGGGGGGCGAGTGAGAGAAAGCGAGACCTAGTCCCTCCTATGACCCTTCCTCTTTTCAGCCTCGGCAACGACCCGGGCCCGAGCTTTGTCGAGCTGCTCCGCCGGACTGGTGCTGGCGCGGGTGCGGACCCCTCCGGGCCGCCCAACGGCCTCCCTAACTCCCCACAAGCCGGCACAGGCGCCGGCACGGCGTCGGGGACCATACCGCCGGTCGCGGACGGCACGACTATCGTGGCGCTGCGCTTCGCGGACGGCGTCGTGATCGCCGGCGACCGCCGGGCGACCGAGGGCAACATGATCGCCCACCGCAGCATCGAGAAGGTCTTTCCTGCCGATCGGCATTCGGCCGTGGCCATCGCGGGCGCGGCGGGCACCGCCGTGGAGATGGTTCGTCTCTTTCAGACCCAGCTCGAGCATTACGAGAAGGTGGAGGGCACCCGCCTGAGCCTCGAGGGCAAGGCGAACCAGCTCGGCCAAATGGTGAGCGCCAACTTGCCCATGGCGATGCAGGGACTTGTCGTGATACCCCTGTTCGTGGGTTACGACCTGCGCTTGAAAAAGGGGCGCATCTTCACCTACGACGTGACCGGTGGTCGCTTCGAGGAGACCGACTTTCACGCCACCGGCTCGGGCGGACGCGACGCCAAGAACACCGTCAAGCTCGGCTACAAAGAACGCCTCGGGCGCGAAGAGGCCATCGAGCTCGCCGTCGCCGCTTTGTACGAAGCAGCTGACGAGGACACCGCCACCGGTGGCCCCGACCCCATCAGGGGCATCTACCCCGTCGTGGCGACCGTCGACTCCGAGGGCTACACCAGGCTCGAGGACGCCGAAGTCGCGGAGCACTTCCAGAACTTTCTCGAGCGCCGGCGCCTTCGCGGCCAAGAAGGTGAGACCTCATGACGATGCCTTATTACGTGGCGCCCGAGCAGGTCATGAAGGACCGCGCCGAGTACGCCCAAAAGGGCATCGCCCGTGGCCGTGCCCTCGTCGGGACCACTTTTGACCGTGGCGTCCTCATCGTGGCGGAGAACCCCTCCAGCACTCTGCACAAGATCAGCGAGATCTACGACCGCGTCGCTTTCGCCGGAGTCGGGCGTTACAACGAGTTCGACCAGCTACGCGTGGCGGGCGTGCGACACGCGGACACCAAGGGCTACGCCTACTCACGAGAAGACGTGGACGCCCGCTCGCTCGCCAACGTTTACGCCCAGTACCTCGGGCAGGTCTTCACCCATGAGATGAAGCCCCTCGAGGTGGAGATCCTCGTCGCCGAGCTCGACCCGACCGGCGATGCCCACCAGCTCTTCCACATCGCCTACGACGGCACTGTGGCCGATGAGCAGCGCTTTACCGTCCTCGGCGGGGAGGCAGACGCCATCACCCAGCGCATGGGCGCCCGCTTTCACCAGGGCTGGCCGCTCAACGAGGCGATGCGGGCCTGCGTCGCGAGCCTGTCGGGACCGGCGCGGGCCTTGCACGCGAGCGATCTCGAGGTCGCAGTGCTAGAGCACGGACCCTGGCGTAGGGCCTTTCGCCGCATCGAGAGCGACGAGATCGCCAACCTGCTCGCCGATGGCGGCGAGAGCGAGTTCAAAGCGGAACCGGCCTCCCCGGAGCCCTCGGCCGCTTCTTCCGAGCCGGCAAACGACAAGAGCGGCGAGCCGACCGACGCCTGAGCGCCAAGCCCTCGAGCGTCTCAGTGGAATGACGTGATGAACGAGGTGATGAAGGCGAGCACGAGCACGAGGCCCACCATGGAGAGCACGAGAGCCTTGTGGGCGCGGCGGAGGTGTGAAGGCCCCGGCAGGTCCATCGGGGGCAGGTCCAGGGCCAAGGCATCGTCCGGGCCTAGGTCGTTGTAGCGCTCGTCGAAGACGGCGTCGACAGCGTCGGCGAGCAGAAGCGATCGGGCGAGCTCCAGCTGGTCCTCGCGGACGAACACGCTCACATTGGCCGGAAGGGGATAGGGGCCCTCGCTCATGCCCCTCAGCTCGACGGGGATTCCCTCCGTGCCAAGGCGCGCGGCGAGGACGTGACCATGAAACGAACCCATGACAGTGGTCAGGTGGACCATGCGGTCGGATGGCTTCATCCACTTCGAGGCTACCGTGGACCTCGGTGGAGCGCAGGATATTCGGGATCGAAAATGAGTACGGCGTTACCTGCACCCTTCGCGGCCAGCGGCGGCTGAGCCCGGACGAGGTCGCCCGTTACCTCTTCAAACGTGTCGTGAGCTGGGGCCGCTCCAGCAACGTCTTCTTGGAGAACGGCGCCAGGCTCTATCTCGACGTCGGCAGCCACCCCGAGTACGCCACACCCGAGTGCGACTCGATCCTGGACCTCGTCGCCCATGACAAAGCGGGCGAGCGCATCTTGGAAGGCCTGGTCGCCTCGGCAGAAAGCCGGCTCCGCGACGAAGGCATCCGCGGGGTTATCTACCTGTTCAAGAACAACACCGACTCGGCGGGCAACTCCTATGGCTGCCACGAGAACTACCTCACGAGCCGGCGGGACGACTTCTCCCACTTCGTGCAGGTGCTTATCCCGTTTTTTGTGAGCCGGCAGATCTACTCGGGCGCCGGCAAGGTGCTCCAGACCGCCCGCGGGGCGATGTTCTGTCTGTGCCAGCGTGCCGAGCACATCTGGGAAGGTGTCTCGTCCGCCACGACGCGCAGTCGCCCCATCATCAACACCCGTGACGAGCCGCACGCGGACGCCGAGCGCTTCCGGCGCCTGCACGTCATCGTCGGGGACTCGAACATGAGCGAGTACGCCACGTTCTTGAAAGTGGGCGCCACGAGCATCCTGCTCAGGATGTTGGAGGATCCGAGCGTGGTCATCCGCGACCTCACCTTGGAGGACCCGATCCGGGCGATCCGCGAGATCAGCCACGACATCACCTGCCGGCGCGAGGTGCGCCTCGCCAACGGGCGAGAGCTGAGCGCCCTCGACATCCAGCGCGAGTACCTCGAACGCGCCATGCGCTACCACGAGCGCCGCGGCCTTCCCCCCCTTGAGGAGCAGGCCCTGTCGATGTGGAAGCACTGCATGGAACAGCTCGAGAAGGATCCACTCGGCCTCGATCGCGAGTGTGACTGGGTCATCAAGTACCGCCTGGTGGAGTCCTACCGCGAACGCCACCAGCTGCCTTTGGGACACCCGAAGGTGGCCCTGCTCGATCTCCAGTACCACGACGTCGACCGCAACCGGGGGATCTTCTACCTCCTCCAGGCCAAAGGCCGGGTCGAGCGCGTCACGACCGATGAGGCGATAACAGCCGCCATGGACGCGCCCCCGGAGACGACGCGGGCCCGCCTGAGGGGCGAGTTCATAAGAAAGGCCAAGGAGAAGCGCCGCGATTTCACCGTTGACTGGGTGCATCTCAAGCTGAACGACCAGACGCAGCGCACTGTCCTTTTGAAAGACCCGTTCCGCTCCCACGACGAGCGCGTCGAGCGGCTCATCGAGTCGATTTAGGCTGCTGGGGATGAGGGACCCTAGCGACACCTCGACAGGACCCAGCGACGACGACTTAGTGACCTGGGGGACCCTCGACGACGCTGGGTCGCATCCGCCAAGCCACCCGGCACCGGAGTCTGATAGTGACAAGGACGTTCCTGCGGCGGAGGCGACCACAAATCGGCGACCGGCGGCTCGCGGTTGGTCGCGCCGCCTCTTGGAGTGGGTCGCCGTCGTTCTCTTGGCGGTGCTGGCCGCGGCAGGACTGCGCACCTTTGCCGTGCAGGCCTTTTTCGTCCCCTCCGGCTCGATGCTGCCGACGCTGCAGATTGGCGACCGGATCGTGGTGGTCAAGTTCGGCTACACGATTCACCGCGGGGACATAGTCGTGTTCAAGCGGCCCCCGGCAGACCTTGGCACGACCGACGCCGACCTCGTCAAACGCGTCATCGGCCTGCCGGGCGAGACAATCTCGTCTCGCGGCAACACCGTCCTCATAAACGGCAAGCCCCTCGCCGAACCGTGGCTGCCTCCTCTTGAGGGGATCTGCACCGAGAGTGCCGAGGACATAAGGACCACCGTGATCCCTCCCGGGCACTATTTCGTGATGGGCGACTGCCGGGGCGACTCGGCCGACAGTCGCAGCTGGGGGACACTGAGCGGCTCGCTCATCGTGGGCAAGGTCTTCGTGATCGTCTGGCGTTTCGGCCACCCCTATCTCCACTTCTTTTAGAAAGGCACTGAAATGACCCCAAGTAGGACCCGGCCGGTCCACCCTCCGGCGGCACGGTAGGATCTGGCCGTGGGCGGTCTCGATCCGGCCAAGATCTTCCTGCTCTTGGTCATAGCGCTCATCGTGGTGGGCCCCGAAAGGCTCCCAGGAGCGGCGCGTCAGCTAGGCGGAGCATGGCGAGAGCTGAACCGTCTACGGGCCAAGTTCGACGAGGAGGTGCGGGCACTCGTCCCGGACCTAGACCTGCCGAACATCCCCACCAACCCGACCAAAATGGTGAGCAGCTACATCACTGGCCTCGTCACCGGCACAGGGGAGTCCACGACGACGGCCGCGAGCGCCGCCAGCGCAGCCACCCAGATAAGCGACTCCTTCACACCCGAGCCGTTCACTCCGACAGGGCGCACCTGGTCTCGAGGTGGGACCGAGCAGGTCGAGTCCACCTTCAGGCCCTTGCTCGGCAGCGCCGACCCGACACTGGCCCGTAAGCCCGTCTCGGTGCCTTCCTGGTCATCTACGAGCGGCCTGTCGATTGACTCTCGGTCCGCCGACACGGTCTTCGTGTTCGACGACCCGAGCATGAACTGATCAATGGCGGCACCAGCCCGCCTGGCAAGGCTTCGCGCCAGGAAAGAGAATCCCAGGCCTAACCCGGACGCGATGACGCTCGGCGAGCACCTAGGCGAGCTGCGCCGGCGCCTCATCATCGCCATCTGCTCGATCGCAGTCGGGGCCGTGGTGACCTACGTGTTCTACGGCAACATCCTGGATGTCTTGCAACACCCCTACTGCCAGGCCAGGATCCACACCCCCCAGGCCGGCAGCTGCAACTTCTACCTGACCCAGCCCCTGCAGGGCTTCGCCCTGCGTTTGGACGTGTCTGCCTACGGAGGGATCCTGATCGCCCTTCCGGTGCTGTTCTTCCAGCTCTGGAGGTTCGTCACCCCCGGGCTCAAGGCGAACGAGAAGCGCTACGCGCTTCCCTTCACCTTTGCCACGGCCGGACTGTTCGGCCTTGGCGCCTTCGTCGCCTATTTGACCTTCCCGCACGCCATGCGCTTTCTCATCAGCGTGAGCGGGCCACATATGAGCTACATCCTCTCGCCGAACGCCTATGTGCAGCTGATCCTGCTCTTGATGGTGGCCTTCGGGGCCACCTTTGAGTTCCCCGTCCTGCTCGTCGCTCTAGAGCTTGCTGGGGTCCTCACCCCGGCGAAGCTCTCCAAGGTCCGCCGCTGGGCGATCATCGGGATGGTCGCCTTCGCCGCCATTGTCACGCCGAGCTCGGACCCGTTCTCGATGCTGGCCCTCGCCATCCCGCTCCTTTTGTTCTACGAGGCGTCCATCATCATCGGCAGGCTCCTCGGCAAGTGACCCGTCCGGCCAGAAAGAGGCCATGAAGGGCCCTGGCGCCGGCGTCGCCAGCCGCGAGCAGTTCGTCGCGGAACACCCCTATCCCTTAGACAGGTTCCAGCTCGACGCCTTGGACCTGTTAGATGACGGTTACTCGGTCCTCGTCAGCGCCCCTACCGGCTCGGGCAAGACAGTCGTCGCCGAGTACGCCGTCCACCTCGCTCTCGGCGAGGGGGCAAAGGTGTTCTACACCACGCCCATAAAGGCGCTCTCGAATCAGAAGTACGGGGACCTGCGGCGCAAGTACGGGGCCGACCAGGTCGGGCTCTTGACAGGGGACAACTCCATCAACGGCCAGGCACCGATCGTCGTCATGACCACAGAGGTCCTGCGCAACATGATCCATGCCGAACCTGGGCGCCTCGCCGACTTGCGTTATGTGATCCTGGACGAGGTCCACTTCCTGCAGGACCCCTACAGGGGAGGCGTCTGGGAAGAGGTCATTCTGGGTGCACCAGCCGCCGTGACCCTCGTCTGTTTGTCGGCGACGGTAGCCAACGCCGACCAGCTGGCCGACTGGATCTCCGAGGTGAGGGGCGCCACCGGCGTCGTCATAGAAGAGCACCGGCCCGTTGAGCTCAAGAACCTGTTCGTGGTGGGGGACCGTTCTGCTGAGCGCCTTCACCTGCTTCCGACCTTCGTCGACGGGCGCCCCAACGCCGAGGCCATCCGGCTCGACGACCTCTTAGCCCGGCCCGGGTCAACACGGAGAGGGTCCCGGTCGGCGGCGCCCGAGGCTAGATCGCTCTCGCGCCGGCCCCAGCTCTACCGGCCGAGAAGAGTCGAGGTGGTCGAGCGCCTCGCCGGCGAGAAACTCCTGCCGGCCATCTACTTCGTCTTCTCCAGGGCTGGTTGTGACGAGTCGGTCAGGCACTGCCTAGACGACGGTCTTCGCCTGACCACGCCCGAGGAGCGTCAGCGCATCCGGGCCATCGTCGAGTCCTATGTCGACCCGCTAAGTGACGAGGACTTGTCCGTGCTCGGATATCGGACCTACTCAGCCGGGCTCGAGGCCGGCGTCGCCGCCCACCACGCCGGCATGGTGCCGCCTTTTCGCGAAGCCGTCGAGGCCTGCTTCGCCGAGGCACTCGTCAAGGTCGTCTTTGCCACAGAGACCCTCGCCCTCGGCATAAACATGCCTGCCCGCTCGGTCGTCATCGAGGAGGTGACCAAATTCGGCGGGAGGGGACATCAAGAGCTCACCCCCGGTGAGTACACCCAGTTGACAGGCCGGGCGGGACGCCGCGGCATCGACGAGGTCGGCTACGCGGCCGTGCTCTGCTCGCCCTTCCACAGCTTCACCGACGTCGCCCGCATTGCCGGTGGCCGCCCCCGGGCCTTGTCCTCCTCGTTCCGGCCCACTTACAACCTGGCCGTCAACCTGGTAAAACGCCACAACCGCGAGGCGGCCTACACCCTGGTCAGTTCCTCGTTCGCCCAGTTCCTAAGTGACGACGACCTCGTCGGTGAGCTGGACTCTGTCCTCGGTGTCCTCGAGCGGCGGGGCTACCTGCACGGCTGGACCGTCACCGAGGCCGGTGCCAGGCTGGCGGGCCTGTACCACGAGGCCGACCTTCTCATCGCCGAGTCGCTCGAGTCAGGTGAGCTCGACGGCCTTGACCCCGCCAGCCTGGCGGCGGTCGCCTCGGGCTTTTGTTACGAGGCGCGCCGCGAGCGCGAAGCACCGTTGCCCTCCCCGAGCGCCAAGATCGCCCGGCGCCTCGAGGAGATCGAGGCCCTATCAGAGGCTTTATCTGCCGAGGAAAGATCGGCTCGCCTGCCCGTCACGAGGGGCGTCGACTCTGGCTTTGCCTCCCTCATATACGACTGGGCTAGAGGCCGGGAGCTGCGCCAAGTTCTCCAGCCAGGCACGGGCGAGGGCAGGCGGGGCCGCAGGGCGGCACCAGTGATGTCGGGCGGCGACTTCGTGCGCAACGTGAAACAGGTCATCGACCTGCTCCGTCAGGTGGCCATGGTGGCCGAGAAGGAGGAGACCTCCCACGCGGCGCGTACGGCTGCCGAGCGCCTGTTCCGCGACGTCGTCGCCGCCTCCTCGGTCGTCACGATCCCGGTCGAGCGCGGCACCATCCGCGCCGGTGGGCAACCCGCACCGTAATCTCATCTGGGCATGTCAATCGCAGGCGCTGAGAGGTTCACCGCCGACGAGCGCGAGGTGCTCGGGCGGTACTTCACCAATCTCGACGGCCCGGTTTTCGCGCTCGTGAACCTGCCCGAGGTGGTCAAAGGCGCCCTGTTCGCCCGCTACTCTCGCTCGCCCAAGAGCCTGCGCCGGCTGTTCTTGGACGAGTTCTTCGAAGAGCTCGACGTCGCCGGCGACACGAGCCTCGACGCCTCTGTAGGCCTGAAACGCGCCGAGCAGCTCTACGCCCGCGTTTTCAGCGAGTACGGCGACGACTCGGTTGCCCAGCTCGGAGGGGTCCACCTCGCCTGCGAGCAGTCCTCGAACCTGCTCACCAAGATCCTCGAGCGGGGACGGCTCATGTCCTATCTCGAGCAGTCGACGCGCTACATCCCCTACGACAGCCGGTTGCCGTCGGGCCACTACCGCTACCACCGCGACCAGGCAGTTTTGGAATCGCCGCTCGGCGCCCGCTATGTCGGCGAGATGGACCGGATGTTCGACACCTACGCCGAGCTCCTGCCGGCGCTGCAGCCCTTCGTGATGCGGGCCAACCCGCGCCATGGTGGGGTGTCGGAACTCGCCCATCGCCAAGCGGTGCGGGCAAGCTGCCTCGACGCCCTCCGCGGGCTACTTCCGGCCGGCTCGCTCTCCAATGTCGGCATCTTCGGCTCCGGCCAGGGTTTCGAGCAGCTCCTCTTGCGGATGAGGGCGAATCCATTGCCCGAGGCGCGCCGCTACGCGGAGCTCATCTTGGTCGAGCTGCGCAAGGTGATCCCGTCCTTCCTCTCCAGGGTCGACAAGCCCGATCGGGGAGGCGTCTGGGTCGAGTACCTCGAGGGGCGCCGCGAGGCCATGGATGGCGTCGTGCACGAGCTGTGGCCCGTCGAGGCACCGGCACCGGGAACATCGGTGCGCCTAACCGACTTCGACCCCGCCGGGGAGGACAAGGTCCTCGTGGCGATGTGCTACCCGTACCTCAACATCGCCGAGGAGGAGGTTGCCCGCCGAGTGGCCGCCCTCAGCCCTGAGGCGCGTCGGACGATCATCGAGGCTTACGTGGGAGAGCGCTCCAATCGCCGCCACCGCCCGGGAAGGGCGCTTGAGGCCACTTCCTACCGCTTCGACATCGTGGCGGATTATGGGGCATTCAGGGATCTTCAGCGCCATCGCCTGCTGACAGTCGACTGGCAGCGCCTCGGCACGGACCTTGGTTTCGAGGTGCCTGCGCTCGTCGAGGAGGCCGGTATGTCCGAGCGCTATCTCGAGTCTCTGGAACGCTCCAAGAGCTTGCACGACGCCTTGGCGCCCTATTTCCCCGACCAGAGCGGCTACGCCGTCGCTCTGGCGTTCAACATCAGGTTCGTCCTTCACTTGAACGCCCGCGAAGCCATGCACGTGCTCGAGCTGCGCTCGGGACCCCAAGGCCACCCCGCCTACCGCCGGATCGCCCAGGAAATGCACCGGCTTATCAGTGAGCAAGCGGGGCACCGGGCGATAGCCAATTCAATGAGTTTTGTGGACCATTCCGAGACTGATCTCGGTCGCCTCGAGGCCGAGCAGCGCTCCGAGGCCAGGCGTCAAAGCCTCGGTCCGACCCTTTGACGGGGGACTTCCCTTTTCCGCTTGACGCGCCCGGTTCCAGTGGGCATAACTAGAGAGTCCCCTCAAGCCGAGAGCGGCTTCCGGTCCGCTGGAAGTTGCTCGAAGAGCGTCCGGGGGTGTTGCGAGTGGTGGGGACCCAGGAGTCGAGTAGAGAACGCCCCCGCCGGCATCTAAGCCGGCGGATCGCCCGGGCAGGCGACAAAGGGTGGCCCCAAAGGCGTCCTGGGTCCTGCCGCCGTCGCGTGAGCACTGAGCCGTTTTCCGGCTTACGGGGTGATTCTCGCCCTAAGCCGTCCGAAGCCCGCGATGGTGCCGTATAGTCCATCCGGCCGCGTTCCCGGCATAGGCGCTCGGGGCTGACGCGAGACACGCACCCATCACCTGAAGGACGTTCATGCGCAAGGAGACCAAGGACACGGCGGACCTGGACGAGCCGATCGAGGTCGACGACGACCTTGAGGTTCCCGACGCGGACGAGGCCGACCTCGAAGACCTCGCTGACGCGGATCTGCTCGATGACGACGACGACGACCTGGGTGACGTCGCACTGGTTGACGACCTCGAGGACGACGACGATGACGACGTCGTGGTCGGCTCGGTCGCTGTTGTAGAGGGAGATCTCGTCCCTATCGAGAGCGACGACGAGGACGATGACGATCTCGACGACGATGACGTCGAGGCAAGCCTTGACGTCATCTTGAAAGAACGCCTTGTGGTGGTCGACGACGAGGAGGACGAAGAAGAGGAGGCACCCGACTCCGAAGAGCGGGGCGAAGGCTCCTTGCGTGTCCTGCCCAAGCAACCCGGCGAGTTCGTCTGCCGCTCGTGCTTCCTCGTAAAGAGTGAGACACAGTTAGCTGACAAAAAGCGCCTTCTCTGCCGGGATTGCGTGTGAGCCAGGGCAAAGACCGGCGCGCCTGGCGGTAGCGTCGTCTCGTGGCTGAACAGCACCCCCTTTCCGAGACTCTGCTCGACTTGCTCGTCTACGCCCCCCTCGGCGCGGCCGTCGTTGCCTCCGAGGAGCTGCCCCGTCTCGCCGCGCGAGGACGCGAGCGCTTCGAAAGACAGCTCGGCGGCGCAGAGCTGATGGGCCGCTTGGCTGTGGCCGAGGCTCGCCGGCGGCTTGGGCCGAGGGCGACGGGCCGCCCCAGCGAGCCCGTAAGCCGGCCCCAAGCCCCGTTGCCCGCCCCGAACGGTGTCTTGGACACTCGGGCCCGCACGTCGCCTCGGCGGCCCGCACAGCGCCCTCTGGCCGAAAGGGTCGAGACCTCCGCCTCCATGCGGAGCTCCGCCAGCTCCAAGACGAACAGAGCGACAGCTGACCACTCGCCAGCCACAACTGCCGAAGAGCTCCCCATACCGGCCTACGACACCCTTGCCGCCTCGCAGGTCGTAGAACGGTTGGCATCGCTCACCCCGGCCGAGCTCGAGGCCGTACGCAAGCACGAGTCGGCGGCGCGACGGCGCCGTACCGTGCTACACCGGATCGCGCAGCTAAACGCGGGGCGTGACGGCGCTACCTCCTGAGTTCGGGTTCAAGGTGGGCATGGCAGCTGAGATGGAGATATCCGCGCATTGCTGTGCCGAAGGCGAATTGTCGATCCTGGTGGAACTCTTCAGGCGCTACCGCGAAGAGATAGCCGGCGAGCGCGGCGCCAAGGTGCACTTGGCCAAGGAGGCTTTCTTCGAGCCTCTAGAGGAACGAATGGCAACGATGCTCGGCGATGGGCGACAGCTAGCGGCTCTCGGCACCATCGACGACGTACCCATCGCCATGGCACTGGGCCATCTCGAGGAGCTGGGGGACTCCTCTTTATTGGCCGTCTTGGACGTCCTCTATGTCGACAAAGCTGCTCGCGAGGTCGGCATGGGCGAGAAGATGCTTGATTTTGTGGTCGAGTGGGCCAAGGCCAACGGCGCGAGCGTCCTCGACACCGTCGCGCTGCCCGGGATGAGGCAGGCAAAGAACTTTCTCGAGGGGTCAGGTTTCACGGCCCGCCTGCTCGTCATGCACCGCCGTCTCGACTGAGCGTGCAGGGGCGAGGAATCTCTGTCGGCACTGCGGCTCAAGAGCCGACTGGGTCACCGCCAGCTTGGCTCGGCTCCTCGACAACTTGCGTGCCGTCGGGCTCGGGCGTATCTGTAACAGCCCCTGGGACGTCCATCCCGCCTGCGGAAGCCTCAGGGTTCGCTTCCTCGGCTTGATCAGGACTTGCAAGGCCTGATTCGTCCTCGGCCGTTTGTGGCTGTCCCTCTCGGGGCGCCCCCTCGATGGGCGACGCCTGGTTCTGCGAAGTCACAAGCCCTGGCTCGTTGCCACCCGGCTCAGGCTGGGACTCGTCCTGCGGTGCCAGCTCTGTCTGAGGAGCTTCTGGGCTCGCAGGCTGGTCCTCGTCCTGCGGTGCCAGCTCGGTCTGAGGAGCTTGCGCGACGGTCTCAGGCTGGGAGTCATCTCCTGCTGGCTCGGATTGGGCCTCATCTTGATCGGCTTCGAGGTGGACCTGCGCACTAGGGCCGGGCGCGGCAGAGTCAGCCTGTGTCTCATTCTCTTGTCCCGAGGCGTCCTCGGCTGGGGGGCTCTCCGCCGGGACCGCGCCAGCAGCCGGGGTGGCGACTTTCCTGGCACCCGGCTGCGTGGACCTGCTGGGAGCCCGCCCTGGTTGGTGCGGGGGCGCGGTGGGCGCGGGGGGCGAGCTCCGCGGATCGGCTTTGGCGGCGGAGGCATCGGCAGGCCGATCATCGGCGCCAGCGCCGGAATGCTGCCCGCCGCCAGGCGGGCTCTGCGCACGACCTCACCAGAGGGGTCCTCCGGCAAGCCCTCTGGATGGATCTGGCGCCGGATCGGCGAGGCGGCGGCGGCGTCGAGGAGGGCGAGCCACCGTTCAATCGGGGTGCTAGCCGTCATAGCTGCACCGGCACTTGCTGCGAGACGTTCGACGAGGCCTGCAGGGAACCTGGCCGTCGGCTCGGGGGGTTGCGCAGAAAAACGCAGCGCCTGGAGGACACGGCCTTCCTCGAGCGCGTGGGAGATCTGCTCCTCCCAACTAGCACGGAGCTTTTTCACACGGCGGTCGAGCTCTTCACGGAGCTTGCGGTCGAGCTCCCTCGCGGCCTCGTCCCGTGGCGCCGCAGCAGCAACGGTCGTGCGCAAGTCCCGAAGCGAGATCTGCTCGAGCTGGGCGACTGCTGCCTCGGCGCGGTCAAGCCAGATTGCCTGCTTCACAGACGGAGCAATCTGTTCGGCTAGAGCGAGGATGGCCTCGCCGGATACCTCCGGCCTGCCCTCTGCGCGGGCGCGCTCTCTCTCCTCGGCAATGGCCCGGCGCACTGCTGGTATGCCGCCGGCGGCGAGGCGTTCTGCGATCGGCCGCTGCTCGGGCGCCAAGCCGGCGAGCAACACCTCTCGATGCGCCGTGCCAGGCTCGAAGCGCGGGGGAGACCTCCTCGGTGCACTCGGCGCAGAAGAACGGGCACCCGCCGGCGGACGGACACCCTCGGGGCCGCGGTCTGACTGGCCGGTCGGCGTCCTTGGACGGGCGCCTGCGGCCGCGGGGGGCCGGGCACGGCGCTGTTCGCCGGCGCCAGAAGATGGGCCGGTCTCGCCAGCGGGACCTCCCTCGACTCGCGGTCGGCGCTCCGGCCGCCGGTCAGAGGCCGGACGCTCCGGACGCCCTGAGGCCGTTGAGGATCCACCTCCCGGTGTCCCCTCCACGCGCGGTCTGCGTTCAGGCCGTCGCTCGGTCGTTTCGCCAGCCCCGTCTGCTGGTCTTGGACGCCGGGCGTCTGGGCGCTCGCCACCTCGGCCGGGACGCCGCTCGCGAGAACCGCCGCCGCCACGACGTGGACTGTCAAGAAGGTCACGCCTGTCCCCACGGCCCCCTTCTGAAACCAGAACTGTGGTGACCGCCGCAATTGGCTTGGTGGAGCCCAGCAGCTCGATCCGCCCCGACGGCGTCGCCTTCTCTTTAGGCGGCAGAACCGACAGGATCGTAATCCCGTCGATCTCAACCTCGGCCTCGACACGCAGGACATCTCCGACCTTGGCACTGTCGGAAAGGACCTTGCCGTCGATTACACCCTTCGGTTGCCGAGCCCCCGCTGCGCGCCAGGTATAGCTGCCGTCCCCGTGGGCACTGGTCAATTCGATATCGAGACGATTAGGCATGCTCCGGTCAAACTACCCTCTGCGAGCCAGTTTGCGAAGTGGAGACGAAATTCGGGCCCCGCGACGCTCACGCGCCGCGCGCGGCTCGACGACGCGCTACAACCTCAACTGTGGAACCAGACCAGGGCAAAGACCAGTCCGGAGGGGACCTTTCCCTCTCTGGGTCGGGCCCCGAGGTGGCTCCGGCCAGCCCTGTTTCACCTCCCGAGGCCCTTCAGCCGGCTGAAGCCCACGAGGGGGGGCGACGAGCCGATCCCGACCCTGTGCACCTACGCCGGCGGTGGTTGGCTGTCGTGCTTGTCGCGGTCATCGTCGCTGCTGGGGCAGGAGTCGGGGGAGGCGTCGTAACAGCCGCGATCATCCGCGGCCGCGACACCACGACGGTCAGCTTCTCGCCCAACCTGAGCGTCTTCCCGCGCATGAACGATGTGAAAGCGGTGCTCGCCAAGGTCCTGCCGTCGGTCGTTGCCATCGATGCCGAAGGAATCGACTGCACCTCTGCAACCCAGGGCGGCACAATCGACCTCGACGAGGGAACGGGCATGATCTTGACCGCTGGGGGCGAGATATTGACCAACAACCACGTCATCGCGAACGCGACCGAGATAAGGGTCACTCTCTATGGCGAGAAGAGACCCTACGCGGCAACTCTCGTCGGCACTGACCCCGGACTCGACATCGCCCTGTTGCAGCTGCACTCGCCGGGCCACCTGCGGGCGGTGAGCCTCGGTGAGTCCGCCAACACCGAGGTAGGAGAAGACGTGCTCGCCATCGGCAACGCGCTCGCCCTTTCGCAGAGCACGCCGTCTGTCACCGAGGGCATCATCTCGGCCAAAGGGCGCTCTATAAAGGCGGGGGGCAGAACTGCGCCGGGACCGAATCGCTGAGCGGCCTGCTCCAAACCCAAGCGGCGATCAATTCCGGCAACTCCGGTGGCCCGCTTGTCAACGCGGCCGGTCAGGTCATTGGTATGAACACCGCCGCTGCGGTGACGACGCCTGGCGACGCCCGTACTCAGAACATTGGCTTTGCCATCCCGATCGCCAACATCCGCGCCCTGCTTCCCGGCTTGCGCCGGGGCGGCACATTCGGGCCCCCGAAGGCTTTCTTGGGCGTCGAGGTCTTGTCGGCCACACGGACGAATGCGCGTGCCCCGGCGGGTGGCGCTGTCGTTGTGAATGTCTTTCCTGGTTCCCCGGCCGCTTTGGCAGGCATCCGCGTCGGAGACGTCATCGTTCGCTTCGGCGGACAACCCATTACGAGCGCTTTGGAACTCACACTGGCTGTACGAGCGGCCCGCCCCGGCGAACGGGTGACAGTCGAGCTTTATCGGGGCTCCGAGCTCGGCGAGACCTCGCTTGTTCTCGGCACCAAACCGGCCCCCGAGCCGGGCAGCTCCTAAAACGCCCTACGGGCAGAGCGCAAGAGCTGAGCCCACCTCAGCCGGCGCGGAGCTCGACGGCCTCGAGCCCTTTTGGTCCCGGCCGGGAGAGGAACTCGACACGCGCTCCCTCGGTGGGGACTTGGTCTGTCTCGCTCAGAGCCGAGCGGTGCAAGAACACGTCGCGACCACCCGCGTCCGGGGCGATGAAGCCGAATCCCCTTACTGGATCGAACCATTTCACGGTTCCGGTTGCCGGGCGTAGCGATCGCCTGCTGCGCGAGTCAACCTTGGCGGGCTGCAAGTGCCCGGCGCGAACCGGGCGGAGCGCACGGGGCGCCGGCCTCGGCCGGGCGCCCTGGTGCTCGGCCGCAGTGGAGTGCAGCGATGCCCCGGCCCGCACGGGCACACCTGCGGCGCGGACGAGCCCTTCATGGCCCTCTCAGGTACCGCCGGCATGATGGCGGGATGCTCGAGTGATTGAGGCAACCCGAGGGCTCGCTGGATCGAGCGGGCCGCGCCGCCCTGGTCAGAGGTGACAAGCGAGATGACGGTTCCATCCGCGCCCGCGCGGCCGGTACGGCCGGAGCGGTGCACGTAGTCCTTGTGGTCCGCGGGCAAGTCGAAGTGGAGCACGCAGGCGACGTTCTCCACGTCGATGCCGCGGGCGGCGACGTCGGTGGCGACGAGCACGCGGGCCGCGCCGGAATGGAACGCCTGCAGCGCTCGGTCTCTTTGTGCCTGGGTGCGGCTGCCGTGCAGGGCTACTGCTCGTACCCCGGCCGCGGCCAGCTGATGTGACAGCCGGTCGGCGCCGTGACGCGTCCGGCAGAAAACTATGGCGGTCTCGTGGCCAACCGCCACCTTCGCAGCAAGGGCGACCCGATCGTTGCGGTCCACCTTCCAGAACAGGTGACGCACGTCGCCAGAGGATTCAGCCGTCGTCTCCACCTCGTGACGCACCGGGTTGTTCTGGTAGTTGCGCACGAGGACGTCAACTTCGCCGTCGAGGGTGGCCGAGTACAACAAGACTTGGCGGTCACTAGCCGCTTGGTCGAGGATGCGCCTGACGGCGGGGAGGAACCCCATGTCGGCCATCCGGTCCGCCTCGTCGACGACGACGATGCTGACGTCTTGCAGGTTCACATCCCGCCTGTCGATCAGGTCCTCGAGACGACCCGGGCAGGCCACGAGGATGTCGACCGCGGCGCGAAGGGCACGAAGCTGGGGGCCGTAACCAGCACCGCCGTAGACGGCGGTGACGCTGAGATTGCGGGCTTTGGCGAGGGGGTTGAACACTCCACAGACCTGGGCCGCTAGCTCGCGGGTGGGCACGAGCACGAGCCCGCGGGGACGGCCAGGCTTCGAACGGGTCTTACCGGCCAGCGCTTCTACGGTGGCGATGGCAAAAGCAAGTGTCTTGCCTGATCCAGTGGGTGCCCTCCCGGAGACATCGCGGCGGGCGAGGGCGTCCGGGATGGTGGCCTCTTGGATCGGGAACGGGGTCGATATACCGCTCCGTTCCAGGACCGCGATGAGGTCCGCGGGTACACCAAGGTCGGCAAAAGTGGCAGGCAAAGAAACTCCAGTCAGCTCAAAAAATCAAGGCCAACCAGAACTACGTCTCTAGGCCTCACCGGCAACGGGCCGGAAACCGGCCAAACCGGCCGGACACCCAACTGTAACAGCCGAAGTGATGTTCCCTGCCGGAGCTGGCAGATGTCGCTCAACGACACCCCTTCCGAGAGCCGAAGAAGCGAGCTGTACTATCGTCCGAGCCCGCCAGACGGCCTTCACTGCCCAACATTCAGAGGACCACTGTGACGCGAGCCCAAAAGACCGATGCCACTCAGGCTTTGTTCATCCCGGAGAACCAGGGGTACCTGCCGACCGAGTACGCACTTGGGCCTTGGACCCCGGACCATCTGCACGGAGGCCCCGTCGCCGCCTTGATGGCCAGGCAGGCCGAGCGCTGCGAGCCCGACGAAGGCCTTCGCATTGCTCGGCTCACAGTCGAGCTGATGCGACCCGTGAGCATCGCCGCCCCAATCACCCTCGAGGCGAGGATCATCCGCCCCGGGAGCAGGGTCCAGATCGTAGAAGTCGTGAGTCGCCAGGACGGTATCGAGGTCGCAACGGCTCGAGCCCTTAGGATCCGGACTACTCATGTAGAGCTTCCGGACGAGGCCGCATTTCAAGGTCTCAGACTCCCGGCTCCCGAACTCGCCTTGACCTGGACCCTCGATCAGGCTCCGAGGGCATTTCACAGCGAGGGGGCCGAGCTCCGCTTTGTGGAGGGGGCTTTCGAGTCACCAGGCCCGGCCACGGTCTGGGTACGCCTTCGTGTGCCGGTCGTCAGCGGTGAGCCGCCGTCCCAGCTGGAGCGTGCCGCCGCGGCCGCTGACTTCGGCAACGGTGTGAGCTCCCCGCTCAGCTTCGGGGATTGGCTTTTCATCAATCCGGACTTGACGATCCACCTGAGCCGGCTGCCGGTGGGGGAGTGGGTCGGGCTCGAGTCGCGCACGGTGGCCGAGTCTCACGGGATCGGAGTCTCCGAAAGCCGGCTCTGGGACGAGGATGGACCGATCGGTCGCTCGGTCCAGTCTCTCCTGATCGACCGGCTGACCCTCGACTGACCAGGTTCCACGCCAGACGCGCGGAGCCGGCTCTGTGGGCGCCGCCGCTACCGTAACGGGGATCTTAAGTCCCTCCTAGGAAAGAGGAACGATGAGCGAGTACGACGACTGGAACAAGAAGATCATCGATGAATTCCGCTCTTCGGGCGGCCAGGTGGGAGGTCAATTCGCAGGGGCCCCGCTCTTGCTGCTCACGACCACCGGAGCCAAGACAGGACAGAAGCGGACGACACCGGTCATGTACCTGCCCCAGGGCGAGCAGCTGGCCGTGTTCGCTTCCAAGGCGGGTGCGCCAACCAATCCGGACTGGTACCACAACCTCGTCGCCAACCCGCGGGCGACAGTCGAGGTCGGGACAGAAACCTTCGAGGTTGAGGCGGAGGTCGCCGACAACGAGGAGCGCGATCGCCTCTATGCCATCCAGGCCGAGCGCTTCCCTGGATTCCAGGAGTATCAGGAGAAGACGACTCGGCGCATACCCGTCGTCCTCCTGAAGCGAGTCGCGTGAGCGAGTCCGCAGGTCCGGACAAGATCCTCGTCGTATCCGCGCACCCCGACGACGTCGATTTCGGCGCCTCGGGCTCGGTGGCGACCTGGACGAACGGGGGCATCGAGGTCGCCTACTGCATCGTCACGGATGGTTCCGCGGGGAGCGCGGACCCCGGCGTCGACCCCGATGAGCTGCGACGAACGCGCCAGGACGAGCAGCGCAAGGCGGCCGCCGAGGTGGGTGTGACCCAGGTCCATTTCCTCGGCTATCGCGACGGTGCCCTCCAGGTCACACTCGGACTGCGCAAGGAGATCGCCCGCGTCATCCGCACAGTGCGGCCCGCTCGCGTCGTTTGCCAGTCGCCCGAGCGCAATTGGGACAGGATACGGGCGAGCCACCCGGACCACCTCGCGGCCGGGGAGGCGACCTTGCAGGCCGTGTATCCCGACGCACGCAACCCCTACGCGTACCCCGAGCTGCTTGTCGAGGGCCTCGAGCCTCATGCAGTCGACGAGGTCTGGCTCATGGCCTCGCCACGGGCCACTCAGGCCGTTGACATCACCGAAACCATCGATCGCAAGGTGGCGGCACTTCGCTGTCACGTGAGCCAGCTCGTCGACCCCGGCCGCGTCGAGGAGATGATGCGCGAGTGGGGCGCCGCGAACGCCGCTGCGCTGGGATTAGCACGGGGGCGCCTGGCAGAGGCCTTCCAGGTCGTCGACACTCGCTAGTTCCTAAGCGCTGAGCAACTGTCGAGAGAGACGGCGTTTGACGGGTCTGCCGCCGGGGAATGCTCCCAGCAAGCCAGGGTGGCGACGTTGTCCAGGGGGGCGACGTCGCCACTCGTGAAGCGAGGAGATTGCCAGTGGCGACCGATACTCAGCAGGTGGAGGAGTGGGAAGACCAAGCGCTGCACGAGTTCGTTGCCATCGCGATGCGATCCCTGGAGCCCCTGCCCGACCTGAGCTCGTTGCTGCAGCGCCCGGTGTGGCATCGGCGGGCGGCTTGCAGAGGTAGGGGAGTGGAGGACTTCTTCCCCCCGGACGGCTCCAGCCGCCTTCGGGCCTCAGTTCTTTGTGCCCGGTGCCCGGTGGCCAAAGAGTGCCTCGAGTACGCCCTCGACCATCCGTCCTTGAAGGGCGTCTGGGCGGGAACCTCCGAAAGAGGTCGGCACCGCATGCGCGTCGCCACGGACCGACAAGTGGACGAGGGTGACAGCGCTGCAGGCTAAGCAGCGCCGGTAGAGACGAGCCGGCCCAGTTCGAGACGCCGAGGTAAGTAGCCTGCCGCTCAGTGATCACTGCGTGGCGAAGGCCTAATGAGAAGAGGCGCGCACAGAAGAGGCGCATAGAGCGACCCTTTGCTCTCGGTGCGGCTTTGGGAACGGCTGCTCACCATGGATTCGAGCTCGCGAGTGGGCTAGGGCTGGTTTGGCAGCCCCAGATCGGCTTGCCAGGTGCGGCCACATTATGGTCCGTGCAGATCCTCAGCTGGGCTGGACTTGCCGCCCGCGGATCGCGTAGGACTGATCCTGTTCTGGCCGCGTTGCTCGGGAGCGTCTTTGGCCGGGGTCGCCGTGCACTACCTTCTTTGGCCATCTCAGCCTGGGCAGTGTGGCTTGCCTGTGCTCATAGAGGCCGAGGGTCTGTCGCCTTGGCAGATGCCCTCCTACAACGCCATGCTTCGCGCGTGGGCCGTGGCGGCGTCCGGATCCCTCGTTGTCGAGGTGCCGAGGGGATCGCGTCGTTGGGCGTTTGTTGGTCTCGCCTTGCTGCCGGCCTTCGTCTTGTCTGCACGGCACCACTTCTCATGGGTCAAAGAGCAGGCAGTGACCAACCCGAGATGGTGGAACCGCGGCATCTCCCTGATGTCGACAGAGAGCGCTCGTTAAGTCCTTCCAGCATGTGACACGCAGCCTGATGAGGGCCTCGTGCGAGGCGACTCTCGGACCGACGCGTCCGGCGCCGAGATGCTAAAAACTCCCAGTCGGCGTTTCTGGGGGGTACGAGAGCGTCATGGGCATCGGCTGGGGAAGTAGTCAAGTCTGGCACCAGCCCGCTGACGCGCGATTGGGGCGGGACGTGTACCCAGGGCCGCGTTGACCGATCTGGCTGGCCTATCCGGGGAGGCTCGCCCAGGACCTGGGTGGAGAAGGGCGATACCCTTTGTCGCCGTCCTCTCCCTCGTGTTCGCGATTCTGGGCACGATCATCGACGTGCATATCGTCGACGGTTACGCCTCACCTACAGCCCAGCGCTCCACCGCTATCACACCTGGTGCCCATGCCAGCTATACCGCAAGTGTAAGGCGGTCAGCGAGTCCCCAAGAAGACCGCCTTCCTCCTCCTTCTTCATGTATCTATGCCACCAGCTTGGAACTAGGCATTGCCATCAATGGAGATGGGCTAGATCGACACAACTACGAGATCCTCCGATCGAATTCTGGACATAGGTCATTTGACCCACGATCGCTCGAATGCGGAGGACAATCGTCGGCGGCCGCGTCCGAATCACCACGGCGGGGTCCAAACGGGAGACACACACGTGGCCGTTAGTGAGGCCGGGCCACACGGTAAATCGCCAGCCGAGGGCGGTGATGCCAAGTCAGTTGCCCGCTGGATAGGGCGTCACCTGCTCGGGGTACAGATTGACAAAGGCAGGATCCGCTTCGGCGGCCTGAGCCTGACCGAACGTCGGCTCACGGTAGCTGCGCTGGCAGCTGTCGGGGCGATCATCGTGCTCATCCTCTTCCCGTCGCTCGTTCCCAGCAGTCATACGATTCCGCTGTACTCGCAAAATGGAGCCGAGAGCATAGACACCTCGGGTTCGGCCCTGTTGCTAGTCGGGCTCGGCTTCTTCGTCGGACTGCTCGTCTATACCGTCTTCGAGTGCCCTCGCCACGTCCGTGTCATTGCCGCAGTCGGCTTCCTCTTCGTCGGTGCGCAAATAGCGAATTCAGTCGGCAACTACTGGGGTGGCGTTCTCCCAGCACTCATCTTCGCGAGCTACTTGCTCGCGCCTTTGGCTCTTCTCGCGGCGGCAACTGAAGGATCCAAGATTGCCAAACGGGGCGGTATGTGGTGGTCGAGAGTGATCGTGAAGTCCCGATGGGTTGCACTGATCTGTACGGCGATCTTCTTTCTTGGCTGCACGGTCATCTACGTCGTAGGCCTACATGACGCCAGTTTTCAGCCGTCGCTGAATTCGTCCTTGGTGAATTACGTAGCGGTGCCTGTCCAGGAAACGCTTACGGACTTCTACGGGGCGATGGTGGTCCTGTTCGTGGTTGCCTCACTGGCGGTCGTGAGGTTCTCCTACGGAATCGGCCAGATCGCCACCGCCGTCGCCCGGCGCGCACCCGACGCGTCTCGCCCGATGGCTTTTGGTCGCGCTGATGGTACTTGAGGTCTTCTTCGTGCTCAGGCGCTATCCCGGTGCCGGCTGGTTGTCGCTGAAGGCGTACCCGCAAATCGCGATTCTCTGCGGACTCGGCATGGTTGGGTTCGCCTGGATGACCATCGCTGCACGCGGGCTTTTCGGATCACCTCGCCGCGAGGTTGAGACCGAGAGGGTCATATTCCTCGGAGCCAGCGCCTACAGCGTCGGGCTCATCGTCGCCGGAGTGCTTGTGAGCTCTTCGTGGGTCCTGGCGGCGCTGTTTCCGAAAGGAGGTGGCTCGTCGATCCCGAACCCCTTCGGATGGTTGGGTACCCATGCCCAGGAGCTGGGCTTCCAAGTCGGGGCAGCTGCAGTCCTCTTCGCCGTCTTGTTGACAGTCGGCATGCGCCGTGCCGACACGGGTAAATCGCTCGAGATGCGCCAGGGCGGCTTCGGACTTGCCCTGGTGAGCGGCTGGGCACTTTGGACCTACATCGTCAGTTACGTCGCCCCGCTCGGCTTGTACTCAGTGTTGCTAAGTGACGTAACGCTCGTGGTCACAGTCGTCGTGGCGGTCGATCTCGTACGTCACTGGAGTCGGCTCACTCCGAACCGTCTGGGAGTGCTAAGCGGAGTCATCGTGCTGAGCTGGCTGGTGTCCACCGACGGCGGGTTCCTCTCCATCATCGGCGGCTGGGTCGGCTTGCACTCGAACGTCCCTCTCGCCTTCGGCGCATTGTTAACGATCGTCGGGGCTTCGGAGTTCGCTGGTGGAAACAGCCGGAGGTTCCCGCGACGGTCTCGCCCGATCATCTGGCTGTCCTACATTGGCATCTCTTTATTGTTTCGCCTCTCGTTCCAGCTCACCCACGGTGTCAACTACCTGCAAGGCGAATACACGCTGGACACGACCGCCGCTTTCCTGCTGATGGCCCCGCCGTTTGCGGCCTGGCTGGTACTTACAGGTTGGTTCGAGGAGCAGCTGAGCCCGAAAGAGGCAGACATGGTCCGTCCCCAATCGACGCAATCGAACGCGTCGGGCACAAATGAGCTGGCATGAGCCCTTCTGAGCCGCCATCTGGGAATCCTGCCGGTCCGGCCAACATGGGCCCTGGCGAGACATCTTCTCGCCGCGACAGGCCCGAGGAAGGCGACGAAGCTCAGATGGAAAGAGCAGAGACGCTGCACCTACCACTCAAGAGCTGGGTCGTTTTGTGGGCCGTGCCGCTCGCGGTGGTTCTCATTGTGCTCGTAATTCTCATAGCAGTCACAAACCCTTGACCAGGACATTTAGTCCAGAAAGAGGACATGACGCTATAGGCGATGACGCCTGTAGAGCACGAGTTACATCGATGTAACTCGATTCAACCGGGGATCTGAAGCCGGGGGAGCGTCGATAAGGGCCACAATCTCGACGTGCTCTGTCATGGGGAACATGTCGAAGGCCCTCAACGAGTCGAGAACCCAGCCGGCTTCGATCAGCACGCGAAGGTCGCGAGCAAACGAGGCTGGGTCGCAGGCGACATAGGCAATACGGCGTGGGCCCGGTTCGAAGGCGGCAAGGGCGGTCATAACTGCTCGGCCGGCACCTTCGCGAGAAGGATCGAGCACTACGAGGTCGACCTTGCCGAGCGTCTCGGCGATGAGCACCGGCGTCACTGCCGCCTTGCGGATCTTGACCTGGGGCTGGTCGGTCGTATTTCGCGCCGCGTCAGCGCAGGCCCAGCGGTCCCGCTCAACAGCCAGCACCGAACCGCTGGGGCCGACGACGTCGCCCAACAGAGCTGCGAATAGGCCCGCGCCTGCGTACAGGTCCGCCACGTGGTCTCCCGGCCGAGCTCCCAGTCCCTTTAGAACGGCGCGGGCAAGAGTCTCAGCTGCCCCGGGGTGAACCTGCCAGAAGACTCCTGCACCGACCTCGTAACGCCGACCGAGCACGTTGAAGCTGACTCGTTCCGGCTCTCTTGTCAGCCTCCCGTTGACGACCAGTCCAGCCGCGAGCACCGGCAGACCCGATAGACGCCGTCTTTTCGTGTTGAGCGAGACGACGCACTCACCGCTCGGCGAGGCGAGCACCTCCAAGTCATCGACGCCGGGCCAGTTGAGCCGTTCCACGCCGACCGCCTCGACGCCCTTTGAGGCAATCAGGCAGCGGTCCACCAGCTGCAGTTCGTGCGAACGGTGCTTGTGGAGCCCAACACGGCCCGAGTCATCGACCGCGAAGCCGACTCGAGTCCGCCACCCGAGCCCGTCGGGCGCACCCAGGACCTGCTCGACCTCAAAGGAGGGGTCGACGCCGGCCAGGCGACGAAGCTGCTGAGCAACGAGATCAGCCTTTAGCGCCCGCTGTGCGGCCAGGCTGACGTGCTGCCAGTCGCAGCCTCCACAGCGACCGGGCCCTGCGTAGCGGCAGGGCGGTTCCACGCGGTCGGGAGATGGCTCGGTGATCGCGATTGCATCAGCCCGCAGGTAGGACTTGGTCTCTTCGGTTATGGCGGCGAGCACGTGCTCACCAGGAAGGCAATGACGCACGAAGACCACCCGGCCGTCATCTGCTCTCGCCACGCAGCCGCCACCGGCGGCAATCGGGCCGGCCTCGAGCTGCATTACACCGGGCTCGTTCAAAGTGCCCCTTCCTTGCAGTATCGATCCGTGGTGATTCTCATCGTGCTGCCAGTTGACTGCGACATTCGGCCAGCTTCAAGTCCAAGCGGGGACAAGAGCCGTATGGTGCTCATCTGTTAGGCGCCGCTCAAAGTCGGTCATGAAGAGACGCTAGCGAACACCTGTTCGCTGGAGTGCGGGCAGCCGACGCACTCGCATGGTCGAGAACCGGCGCTCCAATGGACCGGCTGCGCCATGGATAAGGTGCTGGCTGTGGCCTCCGAACCGAGGAGAGTCGTGCTCCGGGACGAGACTTCTGGTGCCGACTGAGCTCTTCGTATCCTGAGTCGGCGCCGCCCAGCATTAGCCATCCGCTGTTTGAGTCCAAGTCCGAGCCGTCTCCAGTAACGCCGATAATGTCCGTTATGTTAACTTTTCTAATTCGGGTCTCTGGGTCAAGCAGCCCTCCTGCAGTCGAGCCTTCTCGCCCTGTGCGGTGTCGGCTCGTAGACGAGCTCGAAAGCTAAACGGTGCGAGGCGGCTGCGACTGCTCAGCGCTTGGCCTCGAATCGTTCGCGCCGCGGACTTGAGTCAAGTGAGGCGTTAGAGACGACTTCAGCCGAGCGAATCCTCTTCAGTCCCACATGGAAGGGACTCGCCTACTCAGCAGCCACTACCCCGCCGCCTCCTCTGCCCTTGCCTGCAGGTGGAAAACCGGACATAACGATGTTGAAGACTGCGCCCCGGCGCTGCGAAGAAACACATTGCGCTTACCGGCAGGTGAACCCTAGGTAACCATTAGGTCATATTCGCAAAGCGTGCTTAAGCACCTTTCTGGCAATGCCGATGACGAAAGCCGTGCAAAGTGCCTTTCGCGCCCCTGTCACCGTTGGCGCACTGGCGGCACAGAGGCGTGGCTTGCCGGACACTTTGACGTGCAGACAAATCGACCAGTGGTTCCGAGAGGACGACGAGCGTCGCAGCGTGGTCCTCAAACGGCCAGACGGTTCCCCAGCGCTCATCAACCGCTCGGCCTTCTACCAGTACATGCTCGGTCCGGCGGGCTTCGGCTGGGCTTTGTACGCCCACAACCCGGTCAGCTTGCTGCCGGTGGCCGCGGAGCTGCCCATCCACACTGACACCCCGGCGGTGGATGCCGCCCTGCGCTTGCTTATCGATGGGAAGGTCTCGAGCTCAGACGACCTTCTCGTAATCGGCGGAGACGCTCTGGCGACGATCTCTACTTCCACCTTGCTCGCGGAGCTTGCAAGAGCCCAAAGGGAGCAGGCTGGTCGGCTCGAGGCTCTCGTTCAGAACCTGAGCGACGTCATCGTCGTCGTAGAAGAGGACGGGACAATCCGCTACACGACCGCGGTGGAGAAAGACACCTTCGCCGGCCGGGCGGGACGCAGCTGCCTGGACGATGTCCACCCAGACGACCAGGCGACGTTCCAGCGTCTTCTTCGCGAGGCCTGCGAGCATTCGGACACGACGGCGAGGGGTGAGGTCCGGCTGCGCGGCGCCTCGGGCGGCTATCTCCTCATCGCCGTCGCCGTAACCGACCAGCGGGCCCACGCGGGCATTGGCGGAATCGTGCTCACATACCAGGACATCACCGAGCACCGTGCCTTTGAACAAAAGCTCCGACACCTTGCTCTCCACGACGGACTTACGGGTCTTGCCAACCGTGCCCTCCTACAAGACCGAATCACCCATGCACTTGCCGCAGCGGGCCGCTCCGGCGTCTCGATCGCCCTGCTGTACATCGACCTCGACGGCTTCAAGGCGGTCAACGATGCCTGGGGCCACGCCACTGGTGACGGTCTGCTGCAGGCTGTCAGCGCCGTCCTCCAGTCCGAGACCCGACCTTCCGACACCGTGGCGAGGATGGGTGGCGACGAGTTCGTCGTCCTGCTCGAGCAGCTGCGCGACCCCAGCGACGCCTCGGGCTTCGCGGCACACGTCCACCAATCACTCGAAGAGGTGGTCCTAGACGGCCTGCACATACGGGTCAGCTGCAGCATCGGCATCGCGGCAGCAGACGAGCTAAGACCCCATGGTGACGCCGCCCGTAGCGACTGTGGCGACGCCGAGGAGCTCATACGCCGCGCAGATGCCGCCATGTACCTGGCCAAGTCCGAGGGGCGCAGCCGCACCAAGTGGTGGGAGGAGTCGATCGAGCGCAAGATGGTGGCGAACAACCGCTTCAGTGCCGAGCTCTCCTATGCTGCCGATCGCAGCGACCTGCGACTCCATTACCAGCCAATCGTCAACGTCGACGACGGCGCCGTCTGCGGGTTCGAGGCACTTGTGCGCTGGAAACACCCTACCGAGGGCTTGATCCCGCCCGGGAGGTTCATCCCCCTCGCCGAACGCAGCGGGGCCATCACGCCGATCACTCGCTGGGTGCTGCGACAGGCGTGCACAGACGGGATCCAACTGCTCGCTCAGCACGAGGGCAAGCTCACGATGGCGGTCAACCTTTCCGCCGTCGAGCTGACACGGCCCGGGCTGGCCGAGGACGTGTCGAAGATCCTCGCCGCCACAGGCTTCCCCGCCTCTCAGCTGGAGCTCGAGATAACCGAAACGGCTCTCGTCACCAACTTCGCCCTTGCCCGCTCCTCGATCATGGGCCTGAAGGCGATAGGCGTGACGATCGCCATCGACGACTTCGGCACCGGGTACTCCTCGCTCAGCTACCTTCACGAGCTCCCCGTCGACCGGGTGAAGATCGACAAGACCTTCACCGACCGGGTCACCGACGAGGCCGGAGCAAGCCTTGTGAGAGGGGTCATAGACCTCGCTCATTCCCTCCACCTCCGGGTGACCGCCGAAGGCATCGAGACCGCGCCCCAGGCTCTCGCGATGGCGAGCTTCCGTTGCGACCAGGCACAGGGTTACTTCCACGCCTACCCGGCGCCCATCGACGAGCTCAGAATTCCGGTCGGCCTCCCCAGCACTACGCCCGTAGGTTCTTAGGCCGATCGCTTCCAGAACGATGGGCTCAGGGAGCAATTTCTTTCTCCTGATCCCCTCATCTTGGCAAACGGCCCACTCGAAGAGCGCGGGCGGACGATCGAAGCCAGTCCCGACAACTTGGCAGCGGGCGCGCGGCCACTGCTGTTCCCTAACGAAAACGCAGTACTGAGGGACGTCTGCAACTGCTGCCGTTCTCGCCCATTGGCACCCTCGAGCACGATGAGAATGACCCCGACGACCTCTGGGCGCGGTCGAGGCACACGCTCACCCGGTAGCCTCTCGCTTCTCATGGACAAGAAATGGTGGACGCTCATCGCCGTCTGCGCGGGGACCTTCATGCTCCTGCTCGACGTCACAATCGTCGTCGTCGCCCTGCCGCAAATACAGACTGCTTTGAACGCGAGCTTCAGCGACGTCCAGTGGGTCATCGACGCTTACGCCCTCACGCTCGCCTCCTTGTTGCTCACGACAGGAGTTCTCGCCGACCGCTACGGGCGTAGGCGCCTTTTCACAATCGGCTTGATCATCTTCACTCTCGGCTCGCTCACCTGCGGCCTCGCACAGTCGCCCATCATGCTGATCGTCTCGCGCAGCGGCCAAGGTGTCGGCGGCGCCATCGTCTTTGCGACCTCGCTCGCCCTGTTGGCCCAGAGCTTCCGCGGCAAGGACCGAGGCGTCGCTTTCGGGATATGGGGGGCCATCACAGGTGTGGCGGTCTCGCTCGGGCCGATCCTCGGCGGGGCGATCACCACGGGCATCAGCTGGCGGGGCATCTTCCTCGTCAACGTCCCGGTCGGGATCGCGGCCGTCGCCATCACCTTGGTGAAGGTGGAAGAGTCCCGGGCTCCTCATCCCGGCCGGCCCGACTGGGGGGGATTCGTGCTCCTCACCACAGGCCTGGTCGCCTTCGTCTACGGCCTCATCCGGGCAAGTGAGACCACATGGGGCAGCTCCTCGGTCATCATCTCGCTGGCCCTCGGCGTCGCGCTGCTCGTGGGATTTGTTCTCCTCGAGTTCCGCATCGACCATCCCATGTTCGACATGTCGCTTTTTCGCACGCCCACCTTCGTCGGTGGCCTTCTCGCCGCGTTTGCCATGAACGGCTCGCTGTTTGCCATGTTCCTCTACCTCGTCTTGTACCTGCAGGACATCCTGGGCTACTCGGCCCTCGATACCGGCCTCAGGCTCCTCGTCTCGACGGGTGGCACGTTCCTCGCCGCCGGGATCAGCGGGCGCCTCAGTGAACACGTACCGGTTCGCTACCTCATAGCTCCCGGTCTCTTGCTCGTCGGGATCGGCCTGCTCTTGATGTCCGGCCTGAGCGGCACGAGCACGTGGACCCACCTGCTCCCAGGCTTCATCGTGGCCGGCGTCGGAGCAGGCCTGGTCAACCCCCCGCTTGCCTCGACGGCAATCGGGGTCGTCACCCCACAGCGATCCGGAATGGCCTCGGGAGTCAACTCGACGTTCAGGCAGATCGGCTTCGCCATGAGCATCGCCGCCTTGGGGTCGATCTTCGCAAGCGCGTTGCGCAACCACATCACTCGTGCCCTGGCTTCCGTACCGGCACTGGCTTCACAGTCCTCCCGGGTCGTCTCGGCCATCCGCCAAGGCGACGCCGCAAGGGCGATCGCCAGCGCTCCCCCGGCTGTGCGGGGACAGCTCGCGGCCGCCATCCGCTCGAGCTTCGCGAGCGGGGTCGATGTCCTTTTGGTAGTCACGGCGGTGGTCGCCTTCGTCGGCGCCACCGCCTCGCTCCTGCTGATCCGCCGCAAGGACTTCCTCACTCGCCAGGCGCCAAGTGAGCAGGCATCGCAAGGCCAAGAGCTGCTGACGGGCGCCCCGTAGGATTGCCGCCATCCGAGGGGCCACGTCAGGCTGCCGCCTCGGGGCCCTGCGGGCCACGAGGCGGCGCTGGTCACGATGCTAGGTACTGGGGGCGGTTCCGGTTCCGGTCAAATCCACCGTCTCGAAGCCGAGCGATGTGTTGTCATCGATCTTCAAGACCGCACTTCGCGCCCCGAGGGCGGCTGGAGTGAAGGAGATAGAGACAGTACAAGAGCCGCCAACGGCGATCTCCACCCCGGCATCCACACAGGTGCCGCTCGCAGCGATGCCGAACTCCGTTGCGTTGATCCCGGAAATCGAGGCCCCCGCAAAGGACAGGTCGACGTTGCCCGTGTTGGCGATCGTCAGCGTGTCAGTCGTCGTCAAGCCAACGACCTCATTGCCGAAGTCGATGTTGAGCGGCCCCGAGGACTGCGAGGCGTTGTCGACGGTGTCGGTCGTGAAAGCGCCGGTGCCCGCCACCTGGAGCTGAGTCTGGGTTCCGATGGTGTTGTCGTCGACAACGACATAAGTCGAGCGCTGGGCGGCAGCCGACGGCTCAAAGGCAACTCCGAACGTGCACTTTTGGCTTACACCCACGACGAAGGGGAACGAGCCCGTTATCTGGTTTATGCAGTTGCCAGGCGAGATCGAGAAGTCGGTGGACTCGTCGCCGGTGACGATTATCCCGCTTATGTAAAGAGGAACGGCGCCCACATTGCTGACCGTCACGTACTGCAACGGGCTTTTTGTGAGCACTCCTTGCACAGCAAAGTTCAAGACGTTGTGCGAGATCGACGAGTTCGCCACCGTCGCCGTCGCCCACACTCCCGTCCCGAACACATTGAGGTGGGCCATGCCTCCCGAAGTGCCCCAGGTCGAGTCGAGGACGTCGACGACCCCGGTGCGAGGTCCGGCACCTGTGGGCTGGAACTGGATGGCGAACGAGCAGCTCTCATGTGCGGTGAGGTAGCTGCAGTTGTTCTTGTTGAGGAGGAAGTCCGAAGGCTCACCGAGGGTGCCGATGGCGACGCTGCTTATGACCTGGGTCGTGGAGGCGTTGTTGTGCACGGTCACGATCAACGGTTCGTCAGCGACAAAGACTCCTTCTTTGGCGAAGGTCAGGGACGTGGGCGTGAACGAGATCGGAGGCGGCATGGCGTCGACAGCCACGACGACGTTCGTCGCCGACACGGTCGAGGTCCTGTTGGCCACACTGAGAGCGAAGGTGTAGCTGTCCGCGTTCGGGGTCTTGTTCGCCGCGAGTGCCACAGAGTCCGAGAAGCTGTTCGAGCACGGGGACGTCTTTGGCAAGCCCTTGAGGTTCGGCGTCACCGACAGCACGCAGGTCGAGCCGTACTGGAGGCTGGCACGGAGGACGAGCTTGCCCCCCGCATCGCTGATGGTCGAGCTCGAGGCCGTGAACGAGTTGACGACAGGGGCCGGCACGGGAGGCGCTGCCGCCACTGCTACGACCACGGGCGTGGCCGCCACATTGCCCGTCTTATTGGCTACCGACAGGCTGAAGCTGTAGCTGATGGGGCTGGATGTCTCGTCGGCGGCAAGGTTGACAGAGGTGCTCACCTTGGTCGAGCAGGCGAAGGTCTTCGGGAAGCCCTTGAGAACGGGCGTGACAGACAGTGCACACGACTGTCCATACTGGAAGCTCGCTCTCAAGACGACCTTGCCTCCCGCGTCGGAAAGGCTGGCGGTAGAAGCTGTGAACGCCGAGACGACAGGCGCGGGGATCGCTGGCTCGGCGACGACAGCCGGCGTGGCGGCCACAACCGCAGTCTTGTTCTTCACTGCCAGGCCGAACGTGTAGGTGATCGCTGCCGCGGTCTTGTTGGCGGGCACAGTGAGCTTTGCCCTCACCGAGTTCGAGCACGGGAAGGACTTCGGCAGGCCCTTTAGAGAGGGAGTGACCGACAAGACACAAGAGCTTGCGTTGTCGAGAGTCGCCGCCAGGACGACCTTTCCTCCGAGGTATGTGAGCGTCGCCGGCGCGGCCGTGAAGGACACGACAACTGGCGCCGGAGCGGCCCGCTCTGCGGCAAAGGCCAGCGGCGACGAGCCGACAATAGCCACTGTTGCGACAATCGGGGCGGTGATGACCATCGCCAGCTTCGACCGGACTCTGGAACCGAACATGCACTCCCTCGTTTCAATCCGTTAACGGTTCTCCCCCCGGCAAGGGAAATAGTAACCCATCGTGACGGCTCGGCTGCGGAGAGCGATGTTTTACCAAGCGGCAAAGCTTTGATCGGCCGCTGAGCTAGCTATCAGAGGACTCCGAAAGTCTGCATTGCGGCGAGCGCCGCCCCCCGGGCACCGGCCATGTCGAGGTCGGGAATTAGAGAGAACGACACGATGGCGGCTTGCTCCTCGCGAAGAGTCGTGTGCAGCCGGATCCTTTCGAGGAACCAGGTCCGAAAGCGCTCCGTGGCCTCGACTACTCCCCCGCCGACGAAGTACGCGCTCGGGTCGATGAAGTTGCTCGCGATCGTAAAGAGTCGCCCGAGCGCCATCGCCTGCTGGTCGAAGATATGAAGCGCCATGGCGTCCTCGGCCACCCCGTACCCGCGCACCAACTTGGCCGCTTCGGAGAGCGACGCCGCCTTATGGAGCTCGTGGTCGGCAAAACGCCCCAGCCAATAAGGAAGGAGGTTCTTCTCGATCCCTGTCAGGGAGGCGACGCTCTCCACATCTCCAGAGAACCCGCAGTTGCATACCGGAACAGCCTGACCCTCGTCGAGGAGGCCTTCCATCGGTATGTGGACGTGGCCAAGCTCACCTGCCATTCCCGCTGCCCCCCGCACGACGCGTCCTTCTTCGACGACGCCACCACCGAGGCCGGTCCCTACGATGGCCGAGACCGACGATGTCAAGGCCGCTTCGGCACCAAAGAACATATGGTGGGCATAAAGAGCCGCCGCGTTGCCGTCATTGTTGTAGATGACAGGAACACCGAGACGGTACTCGAGGGCGGCGCGGATATCGAAGCCGTGCCACGCCGGCTCGGAGAAGTTGGTTGCGCCCTTGGAGCAGATGACGCCGTCGGCGCTCGCCGGACCTGGCGACCCCAGGCCGACGGCTCGCACTGATCCGGGCTCGGTCGCAGTGCGCGTCAACACTGCCTCCAAGGACTCCACGAGGGCACCGACGGCGACGTCGGGCCCTTCTCTAACCCGGCTCGGGCTCTCTAAGAGCTCGCTGACGAGAAAGTGGCCCGAGGCGTTCAGCACCGTGGCGCTGTTGCTCGTGCCGCCGTTGTCCAGGCCGACCACGGTCCATGGCTCGTCCGCCCCGATTCCCACGAGGCCGGACTTTATCCGCAACTCACGCCCAGGTCCCCAAACCCACCGAGAAGGGACCGAGGGCACACGTTCAAGGCGAGTGCTGGATCGTTCTAGGCTTTGCAAATGAGCGCGTCTTTCCTGCGAGGAGACGAATCAGAAGACGAGGCGTCCGAGCTTCGCGCGCCGGTCGCTCTCCAGCCGGTAATGGACCTTCAGGACCGCACAGTCTTCAGCTACGTGGCCCTGGCGCGCGGGGCGCAACCATATGACGCCCGTGACTTTGTCCGCGGCGCGCTGCCCGCTGTCCAGTACACAAGTCCGGCGATCCTCTTCGTCCCGCTCGCCCAGGAGCTCCTTTTGGACAGTGGCTTCGACCCGTTCGAGATGGCCGACGACGTCGGGGCCGCTCCAGGCGAGGTCGTCTGGCTCATCTCGGAGTCCTCCGCGCTCGAAGCCCCTGATCTCGTCGCAGACCGCCTCGACCACCTTCGCGACCGGGGCTTCCAGGTGGCGCTGGCCGACGTCGCCCCGGGCGTGCTCGGGCGCAGGCCGCTCGGCGAGCTGATGCCCAGCTTCGTCTTCTTAGACGAGAGCTACGCCGACTACCTGACAACCGGGGTGCGGGCGCGCGCCGAGCTGGCCGGACTGCTCGCCTACTGCGCTCGGCTGAACGCCCACGTCATTCCCCGCGGCATCGTCGACGACGCCACGGCCGGGCGCATGATCGGCCTCGGGGTCCGCCTCGGCATCGGCTCGCACCTCGGCTCGCCTGCCGTGCTCGATGCTGACCTGGCCGAACCCGGCGACGAGGTGGTCTCTGCTGCTTGGTTCCGCCAGCAAGGTGTCCGCGTTCTCGCCACGACCGGCGTGGCCCTCGACGCCCCGGCGCTCATCGCCAAGCTCCCCACGCAGGCCAAGGTGCACCTCGACGCTCAGGGTTTCGCCTGGTCGCTGGGCGAGGCCGCACGCAAGATGCAGGCCGAGCATGACCCGAGCAGGATCTTGCAGGTCACCGCCGAGCACCTTCCCCTCACCGTGCACGCAGATCGCTTTGCCATCCTCGAAGCTGACTGGGACCACTTCCAGCTACGCCCACGGGTCCTCGGCGGGGCCACGCTCGAGGGCCTGCACGAGATGGAGATCTCCCTCGACCGGGGCATCACAGGTTGGGCTTTCTTACGCGGTTACCCCTACAACTGCCCTGACACCCGCAGCAACTCAGAGGCCGTCCCCATACCCGGCCAGGGTGAGTCGACGATCGAGGAGTCCATGCTCGTCGTACCGCTCATCGCCGGCGACCACCGCCTCGGGGTCATCGACATGTGGCGGGACGGGCTCTCCCAGTTCACCGACGAGGACCTCGAGCGCTGCGCCCTCTTCGGCTACATCACCGCGGCCGCCTGGCGCAACGCCCAGCTCTACGCCGAGCTCGAGGCGCGGGCAATGACCGACACCTTGACGGGTCTGCTCAACCACCGCTGGTGGGACGAGCTGGCGGCCCGCGAGGCGGCGCTCAGCTCTCGGGCGGGCAACGAGATCGGCATCTTGCTCTTGGACCTCGACCACTTCAAAAATGTGAACGACGAGTGCGGGCACGCGGTCGGCGACAGCTTGCTGCGCAATGTGGGCCGCGCCATGCAGGCAACGCTGCGCACAGGCGACGCGGCTGTTCGCTACGGCGGCGAAGAGTTCCTCATCATGCTGCACGACACAGACGAGGCCGGGGCGATTCGCGTCGCCGAGGCAATCCAGGAGGTCCTCGCCAAGCTGCCCACTCCGGGAAAAGGCCTGCAACCGGTGACGGCCTCCATCGGGGTGGCCTTCTTCCCCCGCCACGGGGCCGTGCTTGATGAGGTCGTCAACGTGGCTGACGTGGCCATGTACCAGGCAAAAGCCCAAGGCAGGGACCGCATCGTGGTCGCCGCGGACCCGGCCCCCGGGCCCGTTCCGGCCCCGACTCGGCAAATGGGTGCCTAGGGGTCGATCTCCGGGCGCTCGCCCCGGCCTGCTTGGGCCGATGTGAGGCCGTAGCTCGATATCTGCGCCAGGCGTTCGATACGCCGGGTCGTCAGTCGCTCAACCACAAAGGCGAGCAAAGGGACAAATCCCGCCGCCACGAGAGCAACCACCTGCCCGAGACCGAGGTGGAAGCGCCGGGTGAGATCGGCCGCGGAGAGGAGGTAGACGATGTACAAAAACCCGTGCACAGGGCCTACGACATTGACGACGGCCGGCTCGGAGGCAAGGTACTGGAGGGGGACGCCGACGCCGACTAGCACGACGAGCCCGACGCCGACGACGTAGGCCATGACCCGATAGCGCTGCAGCGCCCTCTTCTGTGCTGTGTCCACTAAGCCTCAGGGCGCCCTGTGCTCGTCGGCGGCGTGCAGCTGGGCAAGGTAGCGGTTGTAGGCGGCAAGCTCCTCGTCCTCGTCGTCTTGTTCTTGAGCTGCCCAGCTGTCAGCCCCCTCCGCCGCCCCGACGTCGCCGGGAGGCCCTTGGTCGCCTTCAACGGGCTGCTCGTGGAGGATCCGCCACCACATGTAGACCCCGTAGCAGGCGAAAAAGGGCCATTCGAAGGTGTACGCCCAGCTGAGGGCGTTCCCCGACAGGGCGCGGTGCAACTGCCACCACCCAAGAGCGAGACAGCCCGGGACAACGATCAGCGCCGTCAGATGGAGAAGGACAGACCGACGCGAGAACCACGCGGGACCCACGCTCGAAGGTTAGCCCTCCCCTATTGCGCCGCCTCTTCAGTCTTCGCGTCGCTGGTCGAAGGTCACGACCAGCTTGCGGGCGGCGCGGGCGTCGTCCACACGGCCCACTGGTGTCGTGCGCGGTGCGGCCTCGGCGTCATCGGCGTTGCCGGCCTCACGCGCCTCGTGGGCGATCTGGAGGAAGGCCTCGGCGAGGGCTGCGACCGTCTCCGGGCTCTCGGTCTCGGTGGGCTCGACCATCAGCGCCTCTTCGACGATGAGGGGGAAGTACACCGTCGGGGGGTGAAAGCCGAGCTCCATGAGACGCTTGGCGACATCGAGGGCGGAGAGGCCCACCTCGTGGTGGAGGGTCTTGGCCGAAACGACGCACTCGTGCATGACCGTACGGTCATAAGCGATGTCGTAGGTTCCCCGCAGGCGCTCTTTCAGCCAGTTGGCGTTCAGCACGGCGATCTCCGACACTCGGCGCAGGCCGTCAGCGCCGTTGAGGCGAAGATACATCCAGGCCCTCAGCAACACGACGGCATTGCCGTGCCATGAGTGCACACGCCCGATGGAACGCTCCGGCATGACGAGTTCGAAGCCGGACCCGGTCCGAGTGGGCCGTGGGCCGGGGAGGAAGGGCGCCAGAGCCGTGGAGACGGCGACAGGACCCGCGCCCGGCCCTCCACCGCCGTGGGGCGTGGCGAAGGTCTTGTGCACGTTCAGGTGGACGATGTCGAAGCCCATGTCACCGGGCCGGACGACCCCCAAGATGGCGTTCAGGTTGGCCCCGTCGTAATAGAGCAGGCCGCCGACACCGTGCACGGCTTCGGCGATCTCGACGATGTCGTCCTCGAACAAGCCGAGCGTGCTCGGGTTGGTGAGCATTATGCCGGCCACGTCGTCATGTAGCAGTGCGCGAAGGGCGTCGAGGTCGACCCCTCCCCGGGCATTGGTCCCGACCGTGACCGCTTCATATCCGCTCAAGGTGACCGAGGCCGGATTGGTCCCGTGCGAGGAGTCAGGGATGATGACCCTGCGCCGATGCTCGGACTCTCCCCGCGACTCGTGGTAGGCGCGCATCAAGAGCAGGCCGGTGAGCTCGCCCGCCGCACCCGCCGCCGGTTGCAAGGTGGCGGCGGCCATGCCCGTGATCTCGCACAGGCTCTCCTCGAGCTCGACGAGCAACTCCAACCAGCCCTGTGTGCACGAGGCGGGGGCGGCCGGGTGCACCTGGGTGAAGCCAGGCAATGATGCGCCGGCGTCAGCCGCCTTCGGGTTGTACTTCATCGTGCACGAGCCGAGCGGGTAGGCACCGAGGTCGACCGAGTACTGGCGATGGGTGAGGCGCGTGAAGTGGGCGACGAGGTCGCGCTCGGAAACCTCCGGCAGGACGACGGCGTCGCTGCGCAAGAAGCTGTCGGGAACGAGCTCTTCGGCCGGCCAGGCCGGCAGGTCCGTCGTCCTGAAGGAGGCGGCATGGCGCCCCGGGGCGGAGAACTCGAAGATCGTGGGCTCGTAGTCATGCGCCAAAAGCGGCGCTCCGAGGGCCCGCCCGGCGGGCAGGGGGGCGCTCATCGAACTGCCTTTTCCACAGCAGCGGCGAACTCGTCTATCTCGGCCCGGGTGCGCCTCTCGGTGGCGGCAACGAGCAGGCCGCCGTCATAGGCGGTCCCCTCGAAGCCCGCCCGGATGGGCACACCGGCGAGGAAGCCTTCCTCTACGAGCCGCTCGACGAGCGTCTCTGGCTCAAGCGGCGTGCGGACGGCGAACTCGCGTAGCACGGGGGCCGTCGTCAGCAACTCAACACCGTCGATCTTCAAGAGGGCCTCTTTCGTGTAACGGGTCGCCCTCGCCGAGCGCAGGGCGACTTCGCGCAGGCCCTGCGGTCCGAGCCAGGACAGGTGGATGGCCGCGGTCACGGCCATCAAGGTCTGGTTCGTGCACACGTTGGAGGACGCCCGCTCTCGGCGGATGTCCTGTTCACGGGCCCGAAGTGTCATGACATAGGCGTGGTGGCCGGTCCTGTCGACAGTCTCACCCACGATGCGGCCAGGGATGCGTCTGACATCGGCCAGACGGCAGGCGAACAGGCCGAGATAGGGACCACCGAAGCCGAGGGCCGTCCCGAACGGCTGGCCCTCTCCTACTACAACGTCGGCGCCCTGCTCCCCCGGCGGGCGGAGCAGCCCAGCCGAGACGGGGTCGAAGCACACGACGAGACGTGCACCGACACGGTCGGCCACCTGCCTGGCAGCGGCGATGTCCTCGAGGCAGCCGAGGAAGTTGGGAGCGGCCACGACGATGGCGCCGAAGGGACCCTCGTCGGTGACCTCGTCCCAGGCTGTGACACCACCTTTGAGTCCAACGGTGTGGATCGTGTTCCCCGAACCACGCGAGAAGGTCTCGAGCTGACGGCGCCAGTGGGGATGGACGCCTTGGGAGCAGAGCACACGGTGTTGCCCACTAGCCACCACGGCGAGGTTGACAGCCTCGACGAGCGAGGCCGCCCCGTCATAAAGGGAGGCGTTTGCCACATCGAGGCCAGTGAGGCGGGCCACCATCGTCTGGAACTCGAAGACCGCCTGCAGCACGCCCTGGGAAACCTCGGGCTGGTAGGGCGTATAGGCCGTGACGAACTCCGAGCGGGAGGCAAGAGACTTGACGACAGCGGGGATCTCGTGGTCATACGAGCCTCCACCGGCAAAGCAGACCAGGTCGCGCCCGCAAGGCTTGTTTCGGGCCGCGAGGTCCTCGAGGCGCCAGGCCACGTCCGGCTCGCTCATCGCGGACGGGAGGTTCAAGCCTGAGGAGAGACGGAGGGCCTCTGGGATCTCTGCGAACAGCTCGTCGAGCTCACTAAGGCCCAAGAAGGCGAGCATCTCTGAGATGTCGGCATCGGTGTGGGCGACGAAGGGCGCGCTCACTTGTTTGCTCCTCCGCTCGAGCCCGCCTGGTGGGGCTGGGCGGAGCCGTCGCCGTTCGAGGTGACGGTGAGGCGCTGGAAGGGCGGCTTGACGACCACGGCTGGGGCGCTCCCGCCGCGAAGGGCAATCTCCACCTCGGCCCCGAGAGCAGTCTCTGGGGGCAAGAAGGCGAGGGCGATCCCCCGCTGGAGCACCGGCGAGTAATTGCCACTTGTCACCACGCCGGCCGCGACGCCACCGATGAGGACCTCGTCACCGTTACGGGGCGGTCTGCGACCTTCGGCCAGCAGTCCCCGCAAGCGGCGCCACGGCCCCGTCTCACGCTCTTTTTCAAGCGGCTCACGGCCCCGGAACGGGCCCTTGTCCCAGCTCACGACCCAGCCCAGGCCGGCTTGAAGCGGGGTGATACCGGCACCGAGCTCATGGCCGTGCAAGGGCAGGCCTGATTCGAGGCGCAGAGTGTCGCGGGCGCCCAGGCCGGCCGGCTTCACCCCGGCGGCAAGGACGGCACGCCAAAAGGCGGGGGCAATCTCGGTAGGCACGGCGCACTCAACGCCGTCCTCGCCGGTGTAGCCCGTCCCGGCCACCCGGCAGGCGACGTTCTCGAACTCGAAGTCAGCCACGGCGAAGTGGCCGACGCCAGCCGCGGCGGCCGAAACCTTCGCCAGGCGCTCGCGTGCTCGCGGACCTTGGACGGCGATGACGGCCCGCTGCTCGGTGACGTCGTTGCCCCCGAGTACCGAGATCACCCTGGCCGTGTTGGAGGCATTCGGCATGACGTCGAAGCGATCCTCGCCCACCCACCAGACGATGATGTCGTCGAGCACGGAGGCATCGTTCTCGTCGAGCAGGTGTTGGTACTGGGCGCGCCCCGGGCCGATTTTTTTCAGGTCGTTCGTGAGGCTCGTCTGCAACAGCTCGAAAGAGCCCGGGCCGTCCACGCGGACAGTGCCCAGGTGGCTTACATCGAAGACTGCGGCGTCGACCCTGCAGGCAAGGTGCTCCGCGATGGTGCCTTCGGGGTACGAAAGCGGCATTTCCCAACCACCGAAGTCGACAAGCTTGGCACCGAGTTCGGTGTGCTCGGCATATAAAGCGGAGTGTTTGAGGGTCACCCGGCCAATCTAGCCGGTGCGTCCGGCAAGTACTTTCCCAGCAAACTGAAGACATCGCGCCGGTAAAGGACCCTCACGCTCACTTCTGGATAGAGCTCGGCCATCTGTCGCAGCTTGCGGTTCTTGACAGTTACGAGCTCTTGGCGCAGCGTCGTCAGCTCGAGGAACAAGTCGTGCTCGCTCAGATAGAAGTCGGGCCTGAAGGCGCTCGTGGGCTGGCCATTTGGGCCCCACGAGAGGACGAACTCGACAGGCTCGTATTCCCAGGCAACTTCGTAATAGTCGAGCAACTCGGCAAACAAGCGCTCGGAGTCGTGAGCAAACCGCACGGTGGCGTGCGGTTGCGGCTCGAGAGCCGGGCGATATGGCCGGCCAGGGAGCGTCTAGCCTCCCTCGGCTATCCGCGTGGTCCCAGATGGGGGTGGCTCGGTGTCGCGCTCGTCTGCGACATCGGCCGGGCCGCTCTCGGCGAGACGCGATGGCCCGATGCGCAAGATAGCGGCGTCAACCTCCCCCACCACCCCGGCAAGAGGGACGACATTGAAGACACCCTGACCGCCGCGGAGCAGGTCGATGATCTCCTCGCCGGTGCGCACGAGCACCGACCCCTCGCCGACGATGACGAGGTTGGCCGTCGCGAGGTCCTCCCCGACCGAGTCGCGAAGGCACTCGATGGCACGCCTGGCCTGGCGGAGGTTGACTCCTCCGTCAAGGAGCTGCTTTATCACCTTCAGCTCGAGCAGGTCCCTGTAGCTGTAGAGCCTCTGGGAGCCGCTTCCACGCGCTTTTGCGAGCGACGGGCGGCTCAGCCCGGTGCGGTCCCAGTAGTCGAGCTGGCGGTAAGTGATGCCGACGATATTGCAAACCTGTGGCCCACGAAAACCGACCTGGTCCATCTCGTGCCCCTGTCATTAGTCCCGTGAATCGCCCCCTGCCCTGGGGGAGCACAGCACGGTAATTACACCCTCGTAATGAAGGTTAGGGCCAAGAGGCCTCGACGTCAACGACCGGTCGACACCTGGCCGTCACAAGGATCGACGTCCAGTGCTAGTTGAGCTTCAGGGTTGCGGCTCCCCCCGGTCAGCTAGCACCCTCAGGACGTGAAGTCCTCCGGGCGGATCCTGTCGAGAAACTCGCGGAACTCGCCCACGAGCTCGTCCGGGTTGCCCTCGATGGTGACGTCGTCGTCGTCCGGCTCGATCACGAGCCCTTCAGACTCCATGAGGTCGTCGGCGACGTACAAGGGCGAGTGGGTCCGCGTGGCGAGAGCTATGGCGTCAGAAGGCCGGCAGGAGACGACGATGTCTCGCTCCCCGGCACGAAGGTGAAGCTCGGCAAAAAACGTCCCGTCCCGGAGCTCGGTCACAAGGACTCGCACGACCTTGGCGCCCAGGGTCTCGACGAGCTCTCGCATGAGGTCGTGACTCATCGGCCGCGGGGGCTCGACACCTTGCAGGGCAAAGGCGATGGCAGTCGCCTCGGGACCGCCGACGAAGATCGGCAGCGAGCGGCGGGCCCCTTCGGTTTCCTCAAGCAACACCACGGGTGTGCTCGACCCGAGGTCTACCCGCACGGCCCTCAGATGCACCTCGACCATGACAGCAACTTACCGCCGCGCGAGCCGCTCGAACATCGCACTCGGCTCGGCGCGCAGTTCAGCCGGGTCGGCGACTTTCAGCCCGGGAAGGTTGCGGTAGCGCTCGTCTAGGTCCAAGCCATAGCCGACAACGTGCTCGTTGGAGATGACCCGGCCGACATAGCGGATATCGACGGGGAGCAATCTGCGGCTCTGACGATCCAACAGGGCGCAGGCAGCCGTCGAACGAGCCCCGCGGAGCGCGATCAGACGGAGCACGTAGGCAAGGGTCAGGCCGGTGTCGACGATGTCGAGAACGACCACGACGTCCCGGTCAGCCACCTCGAGGTCGAGGTCCTTCACGACCCGCACGCGGGTGCGGCCGTCGCCATAGGCAGAAAGGGCGAGGAAGTCGAGCTCGCAGGGCACCGGTAGCTCCCGGACGAGATCGGCGAGAAAGCAGATGCTCCCTTTCAAGAGGGCGACGAGCACGACCCCATCGGGATAGTCGCGGGTGATTTCGCCCCCCAGGCGGCGGGCGATCGCGGCTAGCTCGACAGCATCGAGCAGGGGCCTTGGCGAGTCTGCGCTTGGACTCACCCGCCGGTCAGCTCGCGAAGCATCGCTTGCGAGAAGCACCGCATCAGCGCCTCACCGAGCTCGGCGAGCTCGGACAGTTCCTCTATGGCGCGAGCGTGCGCCTGCGGGTTGCGCTGGCGCAACAGCGGCGTCACGACTTGGGCGAACAGCCCGGTCTGGCGGTCCGCGGCGTGCTTGAAGATCTTCAGGTGACGGGCCTCAATGCCATAGGGGGCAAAGCGGGCAGCCAGCTTGGCCACTAAGACGGCGTCCTCGTCATAGCAGCGGACTCCTGCCACGGTGCGTCCCGCGATGAGGCCGAAGCTCTCCAGCTCCTCGACGCCTTCGACCTCGAGCCCACTCGCGCTTGCGAGCTCGGCGAGAGTGAGGCTGGCGCCAGAAAGCCCTGCCCCAGGCAAGCCGGCGGTCGAACGCGGCAAACCTCGCCCGGCCTTGGGCCCGTCGGACTCGGCCTCCTCAGTGGCCACTTCTGGCGAGGCGTGCTCGATCGGTTCCTCGCCTCCGGCTCCGGCGCTCGCCGGGCCGCCTGCTGGCTCTTCGGGACCTCGCTCAGCCGGGGCGACGGCCGACGAGCGGCGGCGACGCGACTGGCCGCTGTTCACAACTGCAGCCGTCTCAGCTTCGGCGGTGCCCTCGGCCTGCGGCGAAGAGACCGCCTCGGCTTCTGTCGCCGAGCTGGACGCGGTCGCGCCGGGCTGTGGCGCCACGGACAAACTCGGCGAGGGCTCGCTCGAGGAGAGAACCGACGCCGCACGTCGAGAAGGCGCCCGCTCAAGCGAGGCGGCGACGGCAGAGACCTGCGCCAGGGCCGCAAGGCTCTGGGTTCGCTCGGCCACGAGCTCGGAGGTCCCCACCACACCGACGAGCACGGGCTCGGCCTCGGGCGGCGGGTCACCCATCTCGAAAAGGTGTGGCGTCGGCGCCTCCGGGTCCGTCATCCCATTCTCGAGGCGGCCCTTGATCACCTTAAGGGGCAAGAAGTGCTCCCTTTGCTGGCGCAGTATCCAGCGGAGGCGGTCCACATCGGGCTCGTAGAACTTGCGGTACCCCGATGGTGTGCGCTCGGGGTCAAGCAATCCCCTGCTCTCGAGGAACCTGATCTTCGAGATGGTGACGTCTGGGAATTCCTCGCGCAACAACGCGAGAACGTCGCCAATTGCAAGATAAGAGCGCTCCCCCACGGTGGTCTAGCCCGCGCTCGTGGAGAGAAACACGAGCTTGAATTTCCCGATCTGGACCTCGTCGCCGCCTTTCAAGGTGGCGGTCTCGATCCTCTCCCGGTTGAGGTAGGTGCCGTTCAAGGATCCGACGTCGGCCACCACGTAGTGGGCGCCTTCGCGGCGGAACTCGGCGTGGCGCCGGGAGACGGTTACGTCGTCGAGGAAGATCTCGCTGTCGGGGTGCCTGCCCACCTTGGTGACTTCGCCGGTCAGCACGAAGCGTGCCCGGCATCGGGTCCACGCTTGACGACGAGCACGCCCGTGCCCTCGGCAAGGTCACCGGCAGGGACGTTGACCTCCTCGTCGAGCGAGTCGCCGGCCGGGTCCTCGGGCATGAACGAAATGGTTGTGTCTGTGCTCGCGGCCAGCGGCGCGCCGCAAGACGAGCAGAAATTGGATTCGGGAGGGTTCCTGTGGCCGCAGTTGTTACAGAACACTCCAGTACGGTAGCTGAGACTTGCCCAGCCGCGCTCGGTCGGTCCGGACTCGATACGCGCGCGAGCGTCACCGCTAAACCTCTAGTTCTGCTTGCCAGCACAGGCGAGTCGCGCTGCCGGATGACCGGCGGGCGCTCAGGATTCGGTCAGTGACGAGTACCCGGCAGCGTCCAGGAGCTCCTCGAACTCAGAAGGAGCAGAAGGTTCGATGACGCAGAGCCAGCCCTCGCCATAGGCGTCGGTGTTGATGCGCTCGGGCTGGTCCGCCAAGGCGGAGTTCACCTCCACAACGGTCCCGCTCACGGGCGCGTAAACCTGCGACACCGACTTGGTCGACTCGACCTCACCGAGCTCGCCGCCCTTGGCCACGCTGTCACCGACGGCCGGCAGCTGTACGAAGACGATGTCTCCGAGCGCCTCCTGTGCGAAGTCGGTCAAGCCGACTGTGACCTTGGCGTCCACAAGGCGCGCCCACTCATGATCGGAGGTGTATTTCAGCTCTTGCGGGACGTCCATCTCTCACGGCTCCTTAAGGGCGGCGGTGAATTTCACGCTGCGGCGATCGTAGCCACTCGCCGCCGCTCTCGCCTATTGGCCGGGCCGGGCCGGGCTCTTGAGCCCCTCGAGACCTCGGGGTACCTACGAGGTGGCTTCGTCGAGAATCCACTCGACGGCGTCAGCCGCCCGCTGCACGCGTTCGTCCGCCTCTGGCCCGCTTTTCGCCTCGGCGAAGATATGCGTCACGGGGGTGTCCGGATCAGGCAGGACGAGTGTCCAGCCCGTGGTGTCGATCGTCTTGAGCCCATCGAGCAGCACTACTTCGGAGGGGTCTGCCTGTTCGACAAGGGTCCGCATTACAAGACCCTTTTGCTCAAATGGCGTAGGCACCTCGCGGCGGGTGATGAAAGTCTCGGGAAGTCGGGCCACGATCCCCGACAGCGTCTCTCGGCTGATCGCGAGCAGCGACAGGAGGCGTACCAGGGTGGCGACGGCATCAAAGGCGGGGACAAACTGGGGAAACACGTAACCCCCCGAGGTGTTGGCCGCCAGGCCGACACGGGACGAGCTCGCCGCCTCCAACAGCTGGGTCCCCGACAGCTTTGTCCGCGACACTTCTGTGCCCGTGGCAGCGCAGATGGCCTCCACCTGCGAGCTCGCGTCCACCGGGACAGCGACCACACACCCGGGCTCGGCGCTCGAGACGAGCTTTGTGAGGGCTAACAGGGCCTCTCCGTCGGCGAGCACGTGCCCGGTGTCGTCGACGAGGGTCAGTTGCTCGCCGTCGGGGTCGAGCATCGCCCCGAGGCTGGCACCGGACGACTTGACGAGCTCGACCAGGCGAGCGGCATGGGCCGCCCTGTCGAAGCTGATGATGCCGGCCGTGGACACATTCGGGTTGATCCCGAGAATGTCGGCTCCAAGCTTGGCGAGCACATTCGGCATGACAAAGCTCGTCGCCCCGTAGGCATAGTCCAAGACGAGCTTGAATTTCGCTGACCGGATGGCGTCGAGGTCGACGAGGCTCGTTAGCTCGTTGGTGTAGAACTCGAGCGTCCGTGACGCGAAACCGATGTCGCCGATCTCAGCGGCGAGAACCCGCCGAGACTCCTCCCGGTCATAGAGGCGCTCGATCCGGCGCTGCGCCGTCTCGTCGAGGTCCATGCCGTCCTCGTTCAAGAACCGCAGCACGACCGACTGCGGGTCGCCCGGCACGAGCCGAACGGTGATCCCCCCCACAGCCGTACCGGTACGGGTGAGGAACCTCGTCACGGGCACGGTGGCCGCCTCGAGGTCCTCGACGTTGCAGCCGGCCGCGTTGATCCCGACCATGGCAGCCCGCTTCAGCATCCGCGCCGCTCGGCTGGAGTCGCGCGAAGTGGCCACCGTTGCCCCCTTGGGCAACGTGGTGGCGTAGGCGAGGGCGACGCGCAGGGCCACCTCGGGCGAGAGGTCCACGTTCGCGATACCGGCGACACCGTGGCGCCCGAACAGGCTCCGCGAGCCGCGCGACTCCCAGATGATCGAGGAGTTGACGACGGCCCCGGCCTCGATGATCTTGCGCGGGTAGACCTTCACGCCCGCAGCCACCACGGCTTGGCGGCCAACCCTTGAGCCCTCCCCGAGGACGACTCCGTCTTCTAGGTGCACGCCCTGGCGCACATCGCAGGAGCGCCCGATCACGCAGCCCCGAGCGCTCACGGCAGAGGCGATATAGACGTTGTCGTGAATGACGCTGCGCTCGATGACCGTGTTGTCGCCGACGCGCACATTGGCACCGAGCACGCAATGCCCGTTCAGCTCTACGCCCTGGCCGATGCGGCAGTTGTCACCTATGAGTGCCGGACCGACGATCGTCGCCGAGGGGTGTACCTCCGCACCGGCGCCGAGCCACACGTCGGGACGCAGCGGAAAACCCGGCACCTCGACATGCACCTTGCCGTCAAGGATGTCGGCATGCGCCCTCAGGTACGCCTCGAGGGTGCCTACGTCCTCCCAGTAGTCGTGGCCGACATAGCCGTACATGGGTCTGCCGGCCTCGAGCATCGTGGGGAAGACCTCGGAGGAGAAATCGACAGCCCGACCGGCGGGAATCCAGTCGAAGACCTCGGGCTCGAGAACATATATGCCCGTGTTGATCGTGTCGCTGAAGACGTCGCCCCATCCGGGCTTTTCCAAGAAACGCTCGACCCGGCCCTCGCCGTCGAGGATGACGATCCCGAACTCGAGAGGATTCGGCACCGCCTCTAGGGCAAGTGTCACTACAGCTGACTGCTTGGTGTGGAACTCGACGAGGGCCGTCAGATCCACGTCTGTCAAGACATCGCCCGAGATGACGAGAAAGCGGTCGTCCAGCTCGTCCCTAGCGTTAAGCACCGATCCCGCCGTGCCAAGGGGCGTCTCCTCGGTCGCGTAGACAAGGTGCACCCCGAGCTCCGAACCGTCCCCGAAGTAGGTCCGGATCGTGCTCGCGAGGAAGCCGACGGTGACGACGATCTCTTCGAAACCGTGCTTGCGGAGCAGGTTCACGACGTGTTCGGCCATAGGGGCATTCGCCATGGGCAGCATCGGCTTGGGCTGGTTGGCGGTAAGGGGCCTCAGCCTGGTGCCTTCGCCCCCGGCCATGATCACAGCCTTCACGAGGTCACTGCCTCGTGACGGGCGGGCTCCGAGCGCCGGTTCGCAACGGCTCGACGGGCGAGCGGGACATAGGCGGCCGCAGCCACGAAGCTGAGAACAAGCGCTGGAACGAGCGCCACCCAGGTCACATCTGTCACCACGTGGGCCCATGCCTCGGGCCCGTCACCGAGCAAGAAGAGGGGAAAGCAGCACAGCAGACCGAATGTGCCTGCCTTGCCGACCCAGAGGACATCGATCCGCCTCGCCTTGAGCGCTGCCAGGACGATCACCGCCGCCGAGACGAGCACTTCGCGGCCGAGCACGACCACTGCCAGCCAGGCTGGCACGGCCCCGTAGGCGGTGATGGCGAGGACGCCGGTGACGAGCACGACCCTGTCGGCGAGCGGGTCCAGCACCTTGCCGACAGTGCTCACCTGGTGGAAGCGCCGAGCCAGAAAGCCGTCCAGGAAGTCGGTGGCGCCGACGACCATGAGCACGATCGTGGCCGCGATCCTCTTGTCGGGGCCGATCAGGAGCCAGCAGAACAACCCGAGCAGCAAGATTCGGGCGAGGGAGATGGCGTTCGGCACCGTCAGCACGCGCCCGAGGTCGCCGTCCTCGCCACTCAGGGCCCCGGTCGGCACCAGCTCCACGTCGGCAAGTGTACGGGTACCGAGCTCCGCGGACCGCCCACCAGCCAGATCACAAGCCGGCGCCCCGAGCCTTGGAGCAAGCCGAAGACGAGCAATATCGCTCAGGAAGGACGGATGCGCCGTCCAGTGACGATGTTGGGCACGAGGCAGACGTACCGGTCAGCCACGCCTTCGAGCGCCCACGGCTCAAGGGGCAGCTGTCGTGCCCGCTCCAGCTGGTCCGCATCGGTGATGACGTGCGCCAGACCCTGCACCATGACGCTCCAGCCCCGCCTGTGGTCGGGTTCATAGCGGTCGACCTCGAAGGCGACGACGAAGCCGGCCGAAGCATCGTTGAGCTTGGTGCCTTGTGCCGAGCGCCAGACGATATCGCCGTTGAGCAAGGCGAAGTTCACGGGTAGGACGACCGGCAAAGCCCGCGCCGTCAGGGCTACACGACCGACCGACTCTTCACGCAACAGCTCGAGACAGTCCTGCCTGTCGAGCTCGTCAAAAACCGTTCGCCGATCGCATTCCACGATTCAAGAGTCGACCTGAGCAGCCCTTTCCGGTTAGAGGCGAAAGTCACCTTTACTCAAGCCGTGCGGCGCCACAGTCTTCGCCAGCCATTTTCACTCAGTGGGGACACGCCATTCGAGCAGAGTTCCCGAGGGTTGGCGGGCGGTAATCGACACCGAACCAGACAGCGAGCGAGCCCGTTCGGCCATGTTGCGCAGCCCATTGCCGGCGCTGCGACCGAGGGGAGGCCCGATGCCGTTGTCGGCCACCGAAACCAACAGCGTGCCCTCCTCGGCCACGATCACGACTTCCGCGGCAGAAGCCCGGGCGTGGCGGGCGATGTTCGAGAGAGCCTCCGTGAGCACGGCGATCACGTGTTGTGCGACCTGGGCACTCGTGGCGGCGTCCACCGGTCCCTGAAACCCGACCCGCGGCGAGAAGCCGAGCTGTTCGCTTGCGGCCGACACGACTCCGTCCACAGCCGCCCGCAGGCCTGACTGGGCCACGGTCGGCCGCTCGAGGCGAAAGATCGTCTCGCGGATGTCACGGATCACATCGTCCAGTCCGTCTACAGCCTGCTCGATCCGCTCGGCAACCGGCCCGCTCGTGAGCCGCTCGATGCTCTGTAGGCTCATGCCGAGGGCGAAGAGGCGCTGGATGACAGTGTCGTGCAGGTCGCGCCCGATGCGTTCGTGCTCGGCAGTCACCTGCAACTGCTCGAGCTCGAGGCGGTCCTCGCCCAAGGTGAGGGCTACGACGGCCGCGTTAGCGAAGACCTCGACAAGCGCCGTGTCGCTTCGATTGAACGCCATCGCCCCCCGGGGCCGGGCGACGACGAGGGCACCGAGCACCCGCTCCTCGGTGCTCAGTGGGCAGTACAAGCCCTCCCCAAAGCCGAGCGCCCTCACCTCGGGTGGGACCGCCGGCTCATCGGAGAGATCGTCGACGAGAATCGTCGCCCTCTCGGACATCGCCCGCTGCGCAATGCTCGTATGCGGCGAGATCCTGACGCCGATGACCGAGTCCGCCCCGATGCCGTCAGCGGCGCTGATCACAAGGTCGGACTCACCAGATGGGGTAACCACCCAGCCGAGCACGCCGCCGACAAGACCCCGTGCCTGATTGGCGACGAGCGCCAGGGTCGTCTCAGTCCGCTCCCCGGCCAGCAGGCGCTGAGTTATCTCGTTGATCGCCCGCAGCCTGGCTTCTTGGCGCTGGCGATCGCTCGCGTCGCGTACAAAAGCCGCGATGACCGGGAGCCGTCCAGCGGAAAAAGGAGACAGGCCGACATCTATCGGGAACACGGTCCCGTCACAGCGCCGCCCGCTCAGCTCTAGGCCAAGGCCCATCGCGCGAGCCGCGCCTTCCTCGACGAAGAGGCGTCGATGACGCTCGTGGACCATCCGGAATTCTATCCGGGACCAGCATCTCTATCCGCTCGCCGACGACCTCGTCGCGCTTGTAGCCGAACATGGTCTCGACCGCCTTGCTCGCCAGCAAGATGACCCCGTCGGCATCGACGACGAGCACGGCGTTGGGCGAGGCCTGCAATAGTTCGTCTAAGTGGTCCGCCACTTCCGTAGCACCTGCAACCAGGGGCCGGTCGCCACTGCTGTCTCTCACCAAGGCCAGAGCCTAGTCAGGCTCCCACTAAACACGCTGTGGAGCCAGCTAGCAGCTCGGGGCCTTTGTCAAGCCGCCGCCGCCACGTGGCTCGCCTAAATCGGGGCCCGAGTAGCTTGGCGCCGTGGGTGCCGCCCCCTGGGGGCCGTGCACGCTCAGGGAGGTTTCGGCTTTGGCGAAGACTGTGCGGGCGAGCGCTGCCATCGCGGCTCCAGCGGCTGTGATCTTTGCCTGCCTGGCCGACTACAAGCAGGCCGATGTCTTCATTGAGGGACTCGAGCAGCTCACCCCTAACGGATCGAGGACCGTGGGCCAGGGGGCCCGCTTCGACGCTGTCTTGAAGGTCGCCACAAGGACGCTTCGCACGACGATTGAGATCGCCGCTCTTGAGCCTGATCGCCTCATCACCTGGTCAAGCGCCGGAGACGACGGCCAGAGACTCACTTTCAGACTAAGTGCCGGCCAAGGCGAGACCATCGTCGAGTTCACCGTCGACTACGAGGAGCCGGGCGGGGTCGCCGGCGCCCTCATGGCGCCATTCATCGCCCAGGTCGTCCAGCACCGAAGCGAGACGGCGCTCGCGCGCCTTCGAGAGCAGGTTTCCGAGCCGTCGTAGGCCATGCGGGGGGCGAAGGCCGTTTTCCCTTCAGGGCCGTCCTTGGGCTGCCGATACAAAAGCTCAAAGGCGGTGAGTCATGGAATACGCAGTTAAGTGCGTGCTGGCGATCGAGCTCAAGACGGCGCGTCCCGCGGCGCCCGCCCCGGACACTGGTGCGCTTAGGGGCCACGTCGACGAAGCCATGAGAGAGCTGGAGCACCGCTGGGTAGCCGAGTCACATGTAGAGCTGGACCTGGCCCGATCAGAAGCAAGCTTCACCGTGATCGTCGACGCGGGCGATCAGGAAAGAGCCATGAGCAAGGCCTGGGGTGTTCTCTCCATGGCCGTCCACGCCGCCGGGGGTGCGACCTCTCACAGACCCTTCCCGGCGGACGCCGATTGGTCGGTGCGTCTCGTCAGGGCCAAGGCGAGCCTCTCAGAACAGGACACCAACGTCGTCTTTGCCTAATTGGCACCTGAAGGTTTGCCTAGCTGGCACCCGAAAGCCATCAGTAAAGCTCAAGAGCTGATCGGGCGCAGTCGATAGATGGTGCACGACCCCCGTTGCCTTGCGAGGGAAGCATGGGGCCGTGCACCGTTACGAGTATCTCGCGAATAAGCTGACTCGCGGTTCATTCGTGTCAGCCGAGCGACGCAGAGTCGCGCCGGCGACCACACAAGGCCCCCGAGCAGCGTCCTATCTCCGAGTTCGCGCTCGGGCTTCGCACATGGGCTTTTGTTTGCCTTTTGGACGATGCCGCAGCTGCGCAGGTAACTTTGGTCACAGAAACGCTCCCGTCTGGTAGCGGTGCGCGGCCTTCCTCGGCGGCGTCACAATCGCCGCCAGCTGGCCCGTGAGGCACAGGTCCATGTGACGGGCAGGCGTGAGAGCCGAAAGGTGGAGAACGAGATGGACGCTGTGAAAGGACTGGCCACAGATACGGTGACGGGCTTTGGAGGTAACGGGAACGCGGGCAGAGGTGGCGGTCCCCGGATCGCCAACCGGATCGTCCGCCTGGGGTCCGAGACCGCCTTTGCCGTGTCTGCAGAAGCGGCCGCCTTTGCCGCTGAGGGCAACACCGTCTACCCGTTCCACCTCGGCGACTTGAACATCCCCACCCCGGCCAACATCGTCGAGGCGTCGTTCAAGGCCATCCGAGACGGCAAGACCGGCTACTGCCCTAACGCCGGCATTCCCGAGCTCCGTGCGGCTCTCGCGGAAGACCTGAACCGGTCGCACGCCACCAGCTATGAACTCGAGAACGTCGCCGTCCAGCCCGGCGGCAAGCCCGTCATCGGCAAGTTCATCCTCACCCTCATGAACCCCGGGGACGAGGTCCTCTACCCGAACCCGGGCTACCCCATCTACGAGTCGCAGATCGAGTTCCACGGGGGCGTCGCGGTGCCCTACAGCTTCCTCGAAGGCGAGCAGGGCTTCGCCATCGATCTTGATGCCCTCGAAGCAGCCATTACACCCAAGACACGACTGCTCATCTTGAACGACCTCCAGAACCCCCTCGGTGCCGAGTGCTCGCCAGAGGAGCTGGCGCGCCTTGCGGAGGTCGCCCTTCGCCACGACCTCACGGTTCTTTGCGACGAGGCCTACTTCGACATCCGCTACGCGGGGGCCAGTCAGTCTCTGGCCTCCTTGCCCGGCATGGCCGACAGGTGCGTGGTCCTCTATACCTTCTCCAAGAAGTTCGCCATGACCGGCTGGCGGCTGGGGGCAGCCATCGGCCCCCGCAGGGTCATCGAAGTCATCGCAAAGCTGAACGTGAACGACGAGTCGTGCCCGAACCACTTCATCCAGTACGGGGCCGTCGAGGGGCTCCTCGGCGATCAGTCCGGGCCCCGGCACATTCTCTCTGTGCTGAAGGAGCGCCGCGACGCAGCCGTCGAGCTCTTGAACGAGACGCCGGGCATCTCCTGCTACAGACCAAACGCGACCTTCTACCTGTTCCCCAATGTGACAGGGGCGATGGCTCTCAAGGGCTTCACCGACGTGGAGGACTTCCGCCGCGCCGTGCTGCACAACACCGGTGTGTCGGTTTGCTCGCGCGTGCACTTCGGACGTCCGCTTCCGGGCGAGAGCGAGCAGTACGTGCGCCTTGCCTACTCGGGCATCGACACTGCCCAGATCGTCGACGGATTGACACGCCTCAAGACATACCTCAGCTGAGACATGGCCCGGCGCTCGGGCGTCGGTAGGCTCTCCAGCCGAGATGCTCGAGCGTTGGACCCGCGTGGTCGTCCGTCGGCGCTCAGTTGTCCTCATCTGCTGGTTATTTGCGGTCGTGCTCGGTGTGTTGAGCGCGGGAAGGCTGCCTTCGCTCCTCTCGACCTCGCTCGCGGTGCCGGGCACGAGCTCCGAACACGCCGACGCCATACTTACCCAGCATTTCGGGGACAACATCGAGGGCAGCTTTACCGTTGTCCTGCCCGTTTCGAACCCGTCTCCCCGCAAGCTGGCCGACCTCGACCGACGCCTTCAGGCCGCGGCTGCGGCGTTGCCGACAGCTCACGCCATGGACTTGCGCTCGGTGGCAGGAGTCCTCTATGCCGAGGTGAGCACTTCGCTGGACCTGCAAAAGGCTGCAGCGCAGACGGGCGTGCTACGCAAAGCTCTCGCAGAGGCCGGGATCAGCCATGCCTATGTCACCGGCGCCCCCGCCCTCCAGCACGACATCACCCCGATCCTCTCGTCTGACCTGCGAAGGGGCGAGGCGATCGCCCTTCTCGTCGCCATTGCGGTTCTCGCCTTTGTCCTCGGGATCTCAGCGGCGCTGCTCATTCCCCTCGTCGTCGCGGCTTGCACGATGCTCGCCGCACTGGCGATCGTGTTCCTTCTCGCCCACGAGTTCTTGATGGTCCTTTACGTACCGAACCTCGTCCAGCTCATCGCCCTCGGGCTCTCGGTCGATTACTCGCTCCTCATCGTGCACCGTTTCCGGGAGGAGTTGAGCCACGATCCCCAAGCGGTGGACGTGGCCATCGAGCGCACGATGAGCACCGCAGGGCGCACCGTGCTCCTCTCCGGCATCGCCGTGGCGATCGGGCTCAGCGTCCTGCTCCTTATCCCGGTCCCCTTCGTTCGCTCGCTCGGCTTCGCCGGCCTCGTCGTGCCTCTCGTTTCCGTCGTTTCCGCGTTGAGCCTGCAGCCCGCTCTTCTGTCGCTACTAGGCAGGCGCGCACTGAGTGGTGCTCGGCGAGGCTCGCCTCGGCCGGGACACGACGCCCGACCGAGCCTGTGGGCCAGGCTGGCGAAGCTCGTCACGAGCCGACCGAGGATCGTTCTGGCGGGCTCGGCCACGGTCTTGTTTGCAATGGCGGTGCCTGCCCTTTGGCTCGAGCTCACGCCCGGCTCGGTGACGGCCATCCCCGCCAACATCCAGGCGGGCCGCGCCCTTTCCCTTCTCAGCGACCGCGTCGGACCAGGTGTGATCACGCCGATCGAGATTGTCCTTGACGCCGGCTCCCCGGGCAGCGCACGAGCACCCGCGGTCTCGGCCGGGACACTACGACTCGCCCGCGAGCTTCTCGACGATCCAGAGGTCTTCGTCGTTGCGATCGGAACGCGACCGCCATACCTGGACGCATCTGGTCGCTACAGCCGCGTGCTCGTAGTCAGCCGGGACCAATTCGGTGCGGAGGCGACCCAAAGGCTCGTGGCCCAGATCAAGACTCACTTTCTTCCTGCCGCCCACTTCCCCTCCCGGTTGCGGGTGTATGTGGGCGGGGCGCCCGCTCAGGGGTCGGATTTCCTTGGGCGTGTCTACGGAGACTTTCCCTGGATCGTCCTGCTCGTGCTGGCCCTCGCCTATCTCGTGCTGCTGCGCGCTTTCCGCTCGTTGCTACTGCCATTGATGGCCGTCTTCTTGGACGTGGTCTCCGTCGCCGCCGCCTACGGCCTGCTTGTGGTCCTCTTCCGATTCGGCGTCGGCGCCGATGTCCTCGGCCTCTACCGCGTTCGCCAGATCGAGGGGTGGGTGCCTGTCTTCCTCTTCGCCATGCTCTTTGGCCTTTCCATGGACTACGAAGTCTTCTTCGTCTCTCGCATGCGGGAAGCCTGGGACGCCTCTGGCGACAATCGTTTTGCGATCACCGAGGGGCTCGCCCGCACCGGGCGGGTCGTGAGCGCGGCCGCTTTGATCATGGTCGGGGCTCTCTCGGGGCTCGTGGCCGGGCGCGTGGCGGGCCTGCAGGAGTTGGGCGCCGGCTTGGCCCTCGGGGTGCTGCTCGATGCGACGCTTGTGCGCGGCCTCCTCTTGCCAAGCCTGATGGCGCTCTTCGGGCGCTGGAACTGGTGGCTCCCCGATCCCCTCGCCCGTCTCGCCCGCGTCAAGGCCTCGCCGCTTCAAACAAGCGGCGAGGCCTTGAGCTGGACTTCGAACGAGAACTAGCCGACGACGGTGATCGCGAACCGCAACGCTGGCAGGTGGTAGCCGAGGGCCAGCCCGGGCTCGTCGTTAGCGTAAGTAAGGACAGGCACCATTCCATACGGCGTGTTCGCGAACGAGGGCGACAAGGAGTAAAGCATCGGGTAGAGGTCGATCAGGTGGGTCCCGGGACCTCCGGTGGCGCGTATGTGCAGGAGAACGTCACCGTTTGAGTTGAAGCCGCACCCGTAGCCGATGTAGCTGTTGTCGTAATCGACCGCGACGGTGTTGTCGAGTTGGGTCCAGCCGACACCTTTCACGTGGATCGTGAAGCTTTGGCCTTCTTTGACCGTTATCGACGACACCCCTCGGCCGACGATGCTCTCCATCACGTAGAAGGGCACCTGGGCCACCGTCTTGCCGTTCTGCACCAGCTGAACGACATGCCAGCCCCCGAGGCCATCGGGAATTGTGATCTTGGTCTGTATCGAGCCGCCAGAGGGAGTCGCGCTGTCAACAGGCGCCGAGACGAAGACCCAGCAGGTGCTCTTGCAGTCGACACGGTTGCCGACGACGCTTGACCAGACCAGGCTCACCGGAGCCTTGGAAGAGAACCCTGACGCCGAGAGGGTGTCCAAGGTGTTCACTCGCCCCTGCGTGCTGGCCAGCTGCGCCTTGACGCTGCTGCTGGCTCCTAGGCCGCTAAGAGTGAGGGTCGTCTTGGCGTTCAGCGTCGGAGTGACCTGCACGGGCCAGTCGATCGAGGCGGGCGGCGGCCCGTTGTCGGCCGTGGTCGTGAAGGTGACCGTGGCGCCATTGGTGTAGGGGATCGGCGACTGAGGCACGTTCAGGTACAGGTAACTGATGGCATTGCCGATCTGGATCGTGTGTGGGCCCACCGGCCCCGTTGCCCGGATGGTCGCCGTGGCAACCCCGCGGGTCCAGTTGGCCATCATCTCGCCCACATAGTGGTTGTCCCACAAAAGCGAGGCGCCGCCGGTGTAAAGAGAGTCACCGAGACCGCTGTAGGTGATCGTGATCGGTGTGCCCACCGGACCGCTCCTCGGCGTGACCGTCACGGTCCGCAAGGTAATGAAGCCGCCGTGAGACTCCTCCACGCCGTTGACTAGGGCGTAGATGTCGTGCAGGCCGCCCCAGTCCTGGGGAACCTTGAGCGCGACCTTGAAGGCCCCGTTCGCGTTCGTAGTCGTCGTGTCGAGCACGACCGAAAAGAGGGTGTCTGCTCGGCCGAGATAGTTGACGGTGTTCGGCTCGGCCTGCACTTGCCAGGTGGCATCGGCCGTCGACCAGGTGAGCTGGACGCTCTTGTTCGCGCCGAGGTGCGAACCCGAGATCGTGATCGGTGTCCCGACTACGCCTTCATCGGGTGAGACATCGAGGATCCCCATGTTCGTGCTCACGCCGGTGATCTTGGCCACGGGACCGGGAAGCGGGGCGACACCTGGGATAGCCGGTGCCTTGAGCATCGTCGTGGCCACGCCCGACGTATCCGTGCGCGCCGCTCGGCGCGCCTGTGCGCCGTTGCTGGCGCTGGCGGCGACGATCGAAAGGATCAAAGTCCCCGCCGTCACGCCTGCAAGTAGTCCAATTCGCCTTTTCAATCTGAGATTCCTCACCACGGCCCTCCCTATAGGTTCTTCCCTTGGTGTTGCACCGCCGCTTGGACGGCACTTCCTCAGCCGATGGCCGAGGAAGTAACTGCCTATTCCCTTGCCCATTACGAAGCTCGCCTGCCGCGGCCTTTACGGCCCGCGGCAGGCGGCTCCCAGAGAATGCTTGTTGTCTTGTGAGGCTCAGGCCCCAGGCTCAATCGTCAGCGGCGAAGCCACCAGTGGCGTGTCCTGCTGGGTGAAGACGCCGACCTCAGATGGGACCGGGCCGGTGACGCCGCCTCCCGGGATCGGGTTGGTGACGACCGTGACGGTGTAGTTCACGACCCCGAGCGGGTAGGTCTTGCCGACCGGCCAGGCTGCGGTCCAGTAGGCCACGACTGGCTTGGTCGGGTGGTTGCTGTAGTACATCGGCATCGCCGGCAGGCCGGGAACCTTCACGAAAGCGGACTTGACGGTCACGTTCGTGAGGTTGGCCCCAGTCGTTACGTGCAGGCCGTACATGCGGAATACGACAACGTCACCCCGCTGGAAAAGGTTCGTCATCGAACAGGCAGCGTCTGCTGCCAACTTGACCGTACCCCCAGCCCCTTGGACCGTGTCGACGGAAAAGAAAACGTGATGCTGCCCGTTGCCCTGGACTGGCGGAGCCAGCGTCGTCGTCGTTGTGGTCGTTCCCGCCGAAGCTCGTCCTGTCGAAGCCCCCGCCGTGGCGATCGCTGTCGCCGTTGCTCCGAGTGCTACGACCGCCACCAGTCCGACGGCGATCCTGGTCCTGAACTTTCCCATGCCAATGCTCCCCTTCTGTTGTCTGGCTTGTGTGTCCATCAGGCCTTGACGCTCAACTTCCCTGTGAGCTTGACCGTGAAAGAACCGACCTGAGACCCGCTCGTGCCCCCTAGGTGCAGGGTACCGGTGAACTTGAGCGTGCCCGCGGCCCCGCTCCCCGTGCCGGTTCCGCCGGTTGCCTTCGTGACGCCGTGGAAGGTGACCGTGACCGGGCCGCTCTCGCCGTTCGAGCACCCTTGCTGGGCGCTCGACTGGGTCACTGTGAAGGTGATCTTGTTAGTTCCACCGGAGATGCTGCCTTTGCCCCCGAACGGGTCGCACTCCGCCGAGGCCGCGGCGGACCCGCTACCACTCACTTTGCTGGAGCCAAACAGCGAGTTTGTGCCCGAACCGGTGATCGAGGAGATCGTCACCTTGCTGTTCTCGATCAGCAGCGAGGCCTTGCCGCTGAACTTGGCAGAGAACGAGACCGTCTTAGTACTCGGGGTAGCCCCCGCGAGGAGAGGAGTCGCACAAAGGCCGATCGTGACAAGGGCGGCCAGCGCCGCCAGAACCCGTGTACGTCTTGCTGGATTGTGCTTGTTGACCATGCAACTAATCTTTCTGGTCGCGCGGGAAGGGGCAATAGGGCCGAAAGGCCCGACTGTTCCCGCTATTCGGATTGCGTCCGGTCCTGGTTGCCCCTCGCGACCCGTGGCCGCGGCCCTCACAGCCGAGCCTCGCTGGAAAGCACACGACGGCCGCTGGGCATCGTCCTCGTCACGCCTCATACCCGAACCGAGCCTCCTCACCCCTCCCCCATCAGGGAGTTTGCCTGTCCCGAGACACCAGCCTGAGCAGCGATCGGTGGTGAGATCAGTCTTCCGATCGGGCTTCGCCGCGCCCCGCGGGCACTGGCGGTGCCGGGAAGGCCCGAAGGGTACCATTCGGCACCACCGTTCCCAGCCACCTTGCCCGCCGGAATTGCACTAGAGGCGAAAGTCCTATGGGCACCCTGTCCTTGGTTACTGCGGGCCGGGTACGAAAGCCCCGGTCCCCCCGTCACGATCAAGTCTCCCCTCCGCCGGGTCCCGCCACGCCCTCCTCGAGAATCTTCGCGAGCCTCGCCAGGAACGAACGGGCTGTCGACCTGGCGACGCGGTGCAGCACTGCCCGGTCCAATTGGCCCCCGAGAGAGCCAAAAGGTGGGAAATACGAAGCAGATAGCGTGATCCGGCACCGGTCAGCGTCGATCGGTGCTAGCTCCAAGTCGCCGTCGAGCGACGGGAACAGCGTGGGCAGCTCACACGATCTCCAAGCCAGTGGAATGACGAGAGCGTCCCCCGCTCATGGGGCTGGCCGAGCGTCACACGGACAGTGCGGCTTGCCCGCCCACTCGCCCACGACGGCCCGATGCGGAGATAGAGATCTTCGCCATCCTTCTCGGCTGCGGAGGCGAGCGGAGCGAACCAGCTGGCGTCGCTGAGAAAACGACCACGCACCTGTTCGAAGGGTCGCAAGACCTCAGCAAAGTCGTCAAGAAAAAAGCGCAGCGGTCAGTCCCCCCTTCCTCGTCAGGAGCAGAGTAAGGATCGCCACGCGTACCCGGTAGGGCCTAAAGACCCTAGGAGATAGTTGCCAAAGTGGGTCCCCTCAAGGGCCACACGGCCTACAAGCCGCTACGCAGGACGGCCTTAACCCCGTCTCGAGCAAGCCGATATGCCTAGCATGCGGTGTGTGGCAGCCATGCCCGGTCCTGGTGGAGACGGCTCCCAGGAGAGGGCCCATTTAACTGTGCATTGCCCTGCCCTGTTGCCAAGCAGAAAGAGTCAGCTTCTCACTGTTGGCTGCAGTCCTCCGCCAGGCTTGGTCGGCCCTAATGGCTAACAGCAAACGCTGGTCCCTGATCGGGATCGGCCTCGCCCTGGTCGTCGGGGGACTAATGGGAAACATCTTCGGCCTGACCAAAATAGACCTCTCGCACTATGTAGTGAGCTCGCCGGCACCAGGGATGATCGCGACTGCTGTCGGAGGCGGAGGAGAAAACCCAACCCGGCTTCTCCTCAGCTCAGGCCTCGTGTCGAAGACTCAGGTCCCTGTCACGCCCACTGTCTTTCTCACTCCCGTAGGCGTGACGCACTTCGGGATCAAGACCGGCGAACAGCCGGCCTATTGGAAGGTTTGGTGGGATCAGAGCTCTCAGGTAGAGGCCGTCGTCTGCCTGCAGCAGCACGTGAGCCCCGGGGCTGCTGCCGATGAAGTCCTCGAGCTGCGTTCGCGCAACAGCGATCCGAGCCTGTTCGACACAGCGACCGTCACCTTCACCAGTTCTAGGTCTCTCCCGATCGCCATCCCGGGAGCCTTCGGTTACCTGTGGAGCGGGCGGACGAACGACGGTGGGGTCCCGGTACAGCTCAGCATGGCCGGCTTCAGTCGGGGCGAGATCGTCTCGCTGGTGACAATGACCGCCTACGGGCCAAACCTGGACACGGCAGCCTTCTCCTCCTTCGTCGGCAACGAGCACTCGGCGATGGCGGACTCAACTGACTCCAACGCCGAAACTGACAAGTACTCGCTGGTGATCCTGTTCGGAATCATCGTGGCCATTTTCGGTGCCACCAGGCGACGTCACTCGAAGGCCGAGAAAGTCTTTCCGGCTAGCCCTTGGCAAGCTCCTTTGCCGGCGACCGGCCAATCGGATTACAAGGGCCCGATTTGGTCGCCCCCGAACCAGCCCGAGCCGCTCCCGCCGCCTGGATGGTACGCGGACCCGCAGTCACCTCCGAGCAGCGGGCGGCTCCACTACTGGAACGGGACGCGATGGACCGGTCAGGTCAGCGACCGAGGTGAGCCATGGGTCGATCCTGTCTGACACTGGTCGTGTCGCTTGACAAGACGAACTCATCGGCCCGAGCGATGTCACTGACGCACTGGTGAGCCGATGGGCTTTGCGAGAGCTATGTCCTGAGGACGAACGGGCACCCTTGCAAGCTCTAGTCCGGTGGCGTCTCTGATCGCGGCTACCACCGCGGCCACCGATGAGATGGCCGGGGGCTCCCCCGCGCCCTTGGCCCCCAAGGGCGAGCCTGGCTCCGGCTCTTGTATCAGCGCCGCGATACTTACTCGAGACATGTCAAGGGCAGTCGGAATGACATAGTCGGTGAAGGAGGGATTGCACACACGGCCGTGGTCGAGAACGATCTCCTCCATCACCGCCAGTCCGACCCCTTGGGCGATGCCACCTTCGATCTGGCCAAGGAGCTGAACCGGGTTGAGCACTCGGCCGACATCTTGGGAGGTAGTGATCTCCACGACCCGCACCAGACCGAGATCGATGTCGACGTCGACAACCGCACGGTGTGCGGCGGCGGCGTAGGACACAAAGGGATCACCGTGTCCGTCGTCATCCAGCTCGGTGGTCGGGGCGTGGTGAAACTCAATGGTTTCCTCCAGCACCTGAGCACCTAGAGCCTCCGAGACGGACAGCTCGATCTCGCCGTCAGATGAGACGACCCTGCCCGGCACGATCTCGAGGGTTTCTCGCGCTTTGCCGCATGTGGTCGCGACCGATTCGAGTAGTCGGTCGCGGACAGCGAGACAAGCCGCTTGAACAGCGCCGCCGGACATCCATGCCTGGCGGCTCGCTGAGCTCGACCCTGCCGAGCCGATACCGACCGTGGTTGGGGGCTCGAGGATCACCTCGTCAACACCGAGCACCTCTCGGGCGATCTGCTGGGCCAGTGTCACAAAGCCTTGTCCCACCTCGGCGGCCGCACACGTGATCGTGGCCACGCCATTCTCCAATCGGCATCGCGCCGTTGAGTAGTCGTCGAGGCCACCTCCGAACATGAAGTTCTTGAGGCTCACAGCAAAGCCGACGCCACGGCGAATGCGACTTCGATCAGCAGTTCGTCCTGCACCGCCTGGAAGATCAAGCTCTCGCCCGCTCATTGGGCCGCCGGCTGGCAAGGGCGCGGCGGCGCAAGTCCGGATCACCTCGGCCACGGGCGCCGTGCCCTTCAACACCTGGCCGGTGATGAGCGCATCGCCGGACTTGAGCGCATTGCGGAGCCTTATCTCGACACGGTCCATCCCTAGCGTGGCCGCGAGCTTGTCCATCTGTGCCTCGTGGGCGAAGCACACCTGCACTGAGCCGAAGCCCCGCATGGCACCGCAGGGCGGATTGTTCGTCCGAACGGCGAGTCCTTCCACGAACGCGTTTGGGACTCGGTAGGGACCTGGTGCCAGGCAGACGGCATTCAGCACTACCGCCGCCGAGGTGGACAGGTAGGCGCCTCCATCGAGAAGTATGCGCGCCTCGACCTTCACAAGACGCCCGTCCATATCCGCCTGATGGCGATACCACATGACGGCGGGATGCCGATGGACATGGCCGAGGAATGACTCCTCGCGGGAGTAGACCATTTTCACCGGTCGCCCTGTCCGCAGTGCCAGCAGGCAGATCTGCACCTGCATGCTCAGGTCCTCGCGTGCACCGAACGAGCCTCCGACGCCGGCCAAGTGCAGCCTGACCTTGTCCAGTGGGAGGGCCAGGCAGGCTGCCATCTGTTCCTGGTCCATGTGGAGCCACTGGGTGGCGATGTAGAGATCCACGCTGCCGTCGTCAGCCGGGATCGCCAGGGCGGACTCGGGACCCATCTGGGCCTGATCTTGCATGCCTGTTTCGTAACGGCCCTCGACAACGACAGCCCCCGTGGCCTCGCTGTCGCCCGTGCGGACGCTCTGACGATGGAGCACGTTGCCGAGCGGATGGATCGCCACAGCTTCGGCGGCTCTCTCAGGGTCGGTTAGCGCCTCGGTGGGCAGATAGTCGACGACTATCGCTGCCGCCGCTCGCCGCGCGATCTCAGGATGGTCAGCAGCTACAGCGGCAACTGGCTCGCCCATGAAACGGACCACGTCCCAGGCGAAGACGGGTTGGTCGGGATAAGCGAGCCCATGGGTCTTGCGACCGGGAACATCATGAGAGGTGATCACCGCCCGCACGCCGGGGACAGCCAGCGCGCCCGATGCGTCGATTCCGCGGATGATCGCCGCGGGATGAGGGGAACGCACCATTTGCCCCCAGAGCATTCCCTCCGCGAAAAGGTCGGAAGAAAAGGCGAACTCGCCACGGACCTTCGGTACTCCATCGGGACGCGCAGCACTCTCGCCGAGACAGTGGCGCGCCTTACCGAGGTCGGTGCTCACTCCGATCGCGCTCGCAGAAGAACCTCGAAGGCGGCGCCAACAAATAAATGTCGGGTGTCCTGCCCAGTGCTGCTACGGGTGCCGGCCAGTTCCCGTCCGGTCACCCAGCATGGAAAAGCGATCAGATCGCCCATGTTCTCTCTCCAGCGTCCTAGGCCACTAGCTCGGTCGGAGTGCCATGGTACAGAGCGGCTGAAACGTAGTCCGGCTAGGGACACTTGCACCAGCGACCGCTTGATCCGGCTCGCCCGAGCTCGTTGCCCTGCCGCCTGCCTGCGTGACGATGACCCGCTTTGGACATCTCGCGGGAAGCAGCGCACCCTAGGAGGCCCGCGTTGTTGGCTGGTAGCAGTCGCTAAAGGGGACGCTCGGACTACTCGGGGGCCGGCACTGGGGCCGCCGCCGTGCTCGCGCTCGCTTTCAACCACTCGCCCTTGTCCTCTCCTGACACGTCCTCGAGGGTCCGGCGTGCAGGCTCGGGCAGTACGAGACTCAATGAGAACCCGAGTATCGAGGCGCTTGCGGCGACGAGGAGCATGCCTCGCAAGCCGATGTGGTGTTGCAGCTGCGGCACAAGGAACACACCGATGAAGGCACCGAGCTTGCCGACGCCTGCTGCCATCCCATGGCCAGTCGTCCGCATGTTCACCGGGAATACCTCAGACGGGAGGACGAATGTCGTCGTGTTAGGCCCGAACTCGACAAAGAAGTAGCTGAGACCGAAGACAAGAAGGAAAGGCAAAACCGTGGAAGTGAGCCGGGGAACCGCGCCGAGGGCGACGAAGGCGACCGCCATGACGGTGAAGCCGACCAGCTGCAGCCTCTTGTGGCCGATAGTGTCCATGCGCAAGACGGCGAGGGCATAGCCGGGCACCGCGAACACGACGAAGATCGCAAGGGTCCAGGCAAGTTTCGCTTCGAGCGTTGCATGAGGATCAACGCCTTTTAGGATCGCCGGCAACGACAAGGTGTTGCCGTAGTAGGCGTAATCGAAGAGGAACCAGCTTCCCGCCGTGCCCAACAAAAGGAGCAGCATCCGGGGATTGGACATGAACTCTTTGAGACTCATCTGGCGCTTGGTCTCGACCGACACCGCAGAGGCGTCGAGGACTCCCTCGGAAAACGCAGTCGCCTGGGCCAGAGCGCGCTCGCTCTGGCCTTGCACACGTTCCTGGAACCTTGGCGACTCAGGCATCTTGGCCCGCAGGTATATGACGGTCGCAGCAGGAATCGCTCCGAAGCCGAGCAGCAACCTCCAGCTAAGGGCTTGGGAGACGCCTGAGGACAAGAGAGCCAAGCCGACAAGCGGGCCAACTATGAGGCCGAGCGCCTGCATCGAGAACACCATGCCGACAAGACGACCGCGGTCGCTGCGGTTGGAGTACTCGCTCATGAGCACGGCAGACACCGGGTAGTCGCCCCCGATGCCAAGCCCAAGGACGAAACGCGCCACGACCAGCCATAGGAAACCCGAGGCAAACGCGGATGTCACCGCCCCAACGATCATGACTGCGGCCACCAGGGTGTAGACGCTCTTGCGACCGAGGATGTCAGCGATCCTGCCGAACACGAAGGCTCCGACAAAAGCACCCAGAAGAGCCGCGCCCGTCACCCAACTTGCCTCGGTCGTACTGAGGTGCCACTGAGTGGTCACGATGGCCGACACCGTTCCGATGACGAACAGGTCGTAGGCATCGGTGAAAAATCCCATGCCCGAGATGAGGACAGCCCTGCGATGGAACCTGCTCCTCGGTGCCTCGTTGAGGAGGTCGCTGACAGAGACGGGCGCCGCGAAACCTTCTTTCAGACTGTCAGGCTGGCCGAGCAGCAACGGGGATCTCCATCCGACGTGACCTCTGGATCCGACTCCAGATGTTCACTTTCCCAGCTCAAAGTGATTTTTAGGCCACATCAACATGAACGACAGATGAACAACTTGGAAATTTCATGTGTCGCGTGGTTATCGTTCCTGCGGTGCAGGTTTCGTCTGAGGGATCCCCGATTGATCGCAGTGTCGCTCGTCTGTTCGCGCTCGTGACCGAAGCAGTCGCCGGAGCGACGCAGGCTTTGCTGCGCGGCGAGATCTCACTTGGCACCGCGGTGATCGAGGGAGACCGGCTTATCGACGAACTCACCTTGGAGGTCGAACAAGCCGTCTGGGATCTGGTCGACACCGAGTCACCGCGCGGTGAGGAGCTACGCAGGCTGATCGGCATTCTCCGGATCCTGCCGGAGCTCGAACGCAGCGCGGATCTCGCCGAGCACATAGCCCAGCGCGCCGTCATCAACCTCGGCGCGGAGATGAGCCCACTTAGCCGCGGGATAGTGCAGCGCATGACTGAGGTCGCGCTCGAGATGTGGAAGGCGGCAGCCGACGCCTTCGGCGCCCCCGATCCTCAGGTGATCAACCTCGATGAGGAGGACGAGGAGATCGACATCCTTCACGAACGCCTAACGGGGGAAGTGGCGCGTGGTGTGATGCCGACCGCCGTCGCCGCCCAGGTCACCCTTCTCGCCCGGTTCTACGAACGTCTCGGGGACCATGCCGTGAATATTGCCAAGCGTGTTGCCCTCCTTCCTCGCCAAGCAGGCTCCTAGTCCTGTATCGCTCAAGCCCAGCAGGCCAGGACTGGCGCAGCTCCCGGCAGATCTCGTTCGCTACCGGTCGGGACTGTCGGTCGCCAATAGCGCCTTCAACCAGGGACCTAGTCTGAACCGTCGCTGCCGCCGTCGGCCACCTGTGACCTTCCCACCGCGGGCTCAGTGAAGCTGTTGTCCAAGCCCCGCCTCGCTGCAGACACTCGAGCCCAGGTACGCGCCAAACGCAGGAAATCCGCCAGGTGCCCGGCCGCCAACCCAGGTGTTTTGGATATTCCCACCCGGCGAGCCACAGCTGATTCCTAAATCGACCGCTGTAGTGGGTCACCGGCACGATGGCTATCGTCGTCGCGCCGTCCCTTGCGCGGGCGAGGGCAGCCATCCTTGCTCTTGCTAGCCGACTGCCTGTGACGCTGCGCGATGCCGCCCGCGTGAAGACTGGTGATCCGAGGTGCCGCCATGACAGGGACGCTGCCCGAATGCTTATGCCGCCCTGTAGGTAGGAATCACCCTAAGGCTTACTTCGGTCCTCCTCGACCTCGAGGTCGGCTGGAAGAAGATGCCATGTCCGCGGTGGCGTCTCGGAGAGCGCTTTTGCTGCGTCTTCGTAGGCCCGGTCGGTGGCGGTTAGCCGCTCCCGGTGCTGACGCAAATGCTCGTCCCAGGAGGCGACGACGAAGATCTCCTCGAAGCTACCGGCCTCCTCACCGTTACGAAAGAGGCCCCATTCGGTAGCGCCCGTCCGTAAACGCGACTCTCGAACACGCCTCATTGCGGTCTTGAATTCGCTCTCGCTCTCGGCCGGGATCGAGTATGTCGTCCACACCACGACTGGACCAGTGTCCGAGTCTGGCTGCTCTAGCGCAATAACGGGATCTGGCCGGACCACGGTGCTTCGGTCCATGTTGGATGTGTCGATGAGCGGCCAGACGCGCATCGACGCAGCTCCTCCGGCCAACAAACCGGCGGCCACGAGAAAGGCGAGCGTGAGTCCGAATTCGTCAGCGAGAGCGCCCCACACGAGGGCACCGAGACCCTGTGATCCGAACAGCACCATTTGGTAGACAGAAAGCCCTCTGGCGCGGACCCAGGCCGGCAGGAAGAGCTGCAGCGAGGTGTTAATCGTCGCGAGCATTCCGACCCAGGCCACGCCGGCAGGGATCAGGAAAAGGACGACCCCGATCGTGGAGTGCAACAAGGCGACGACCACGAGAACAGCACCGAAGACCGCTCCAGCCAGTCCGACCAGCCCATTGGCTGACAGCTGCGCTCGCGCTCTTGAGAGCACCGTCGCCCCGGCAATCGCGCCAACGCCGAGCGCGCCGAGCAAGAGCCCGTACCCGCCGGAGCCAAGCCCCAGGTGCCGACTGGCTACGAGAGGCAGCAGACCCCACAGAGCACTCGCCGGGACGAGGAACAGTGCCGCGCGGAACAGGATCCGGCGAACGACCGGCGCGTAGCGGACGTAGCGACCACCGGCGCGAAGAGCGGACAGGAAGCGCTCGGGCAGCTGGGGAGTGATGTCCGAGCTTGGCCGCCAGAGCGCGACAACAATGCCATACACGAGAAACGTTCCTGCGTTGATGGCGAAAACGGCGCCAACACCGAGATGAGCGATCAGAATCCCGGCTATCGCCGGGCCTACAGCGCGGGCGATGTTGACGTTGATGGAGTTGAGCTGGACGGCGCCGGGTACGTCCCCACGGGGAACTAGCTCTGGCACAAGGGACTGGTAGGCCGGCGTGACCAGGACAGAGCCCGATCCGATCACGAACGTGAACAGCAAAAGCAACGCCGGCGAGATCTGCCCAGCCAAAGTGAGAGCCGCCAGCGCCGCACCCGCGACCGCGAGACCACCTTGCACCGCGATCAGCAACCGGCGCCGGTCAAGGGTGTCGGCAAGTACGCCTCCCACGATGCCGAACAGCACGTCGGGGAGCATGTCCGCGGTCTGGACAAGCGACACGAGGATGGCTGCGTTGGCAGCGTGCACGAGCAACCACTGGGCGCCGACGGTTTGCATCCACGCGCCGACGTTGCTAACCAGGGAGGCGACCCAAAGCCATCGAAAGACCGTGACCCGAAGAGGAGCCCAGGGCGACGAGGCGGAGCGTTGCTATTTCACCGCGCGGCGGAGGACCGAATCCCGAGCCTGCCCACACCACAGATTACGACGACCTTGTCCAGCGTGCGGCCTGGCGCGACCATGAGCCAAGGGGTGGAACCTCCGGACGGTTAGTCCGTCGCCATATTGAGGTCTCATCGGGGGGGGTCGACAAATGACACTGCAGACAACCAAGCTGGCGGTGCTCGGACTTGGCACCATGGGCCGGGGGATGGCGAGCTCTGCCCTGCGCGCGGGCATCCCGACCGTCGTGTGGGACCGGAATCTCGAAGCGGCTCGGCCTCTTGTCGAGCTTGGTGCCGAGGCAGCGACGACGGCGCCGGCGGCCGTTCAAGGGGTCGATGTCGCCATCACAATGGTCACCGACGCCAAGGCGGTCGCCTCCATCGTCACCGATCTCGACATGTTGGAAGCCCTGCCCTCGGGGGCGGTGTGGGCGCAGATGAGCACGATCGGCGTCAACGCGACCGAGTCGATCGCCGCGATGGTCGAACAGCGAAGGTCCGACGTCTCGTTCCTCGACGCGCCAGTCTCAGGTAGCAAGGTCCCCGCCGAACAAGGCAGGCTGACGATCTTTGCTTCAGGACCCGAAGCAGCGCGCCTCAAGGTCGAACCGGTCTTCTCCGCGATCGGACAACGCACGATCTGGCTCGGGCCGGTGGGAACAGGTTCCCGGATGAAGCTCGTGAACAACACGCTTCTCGCCTTCGGCGCCGAGGGTGTGGCGAACTCGCTCGCCCTCGCACACCGCCTCGGACTGGACACAAGCCTTGTCCTTGAGGCCTTCGAAGGCGGCCCACTGTTGTCGCCGTGGGAAGCTGGAAAGTTCCGGCGCATCGAGGCCGGCGACTATTCTCCCGAGTTTCCTCTCAGGTTGGCGTTGAAGGACGTTCATCTTGCCCTTGAAAGCGGCGGCCCCGAGCATTTCTCGGTGTTGGCGTCGCTCGCCAGGGAGTGGGAGGAGGTGGTCGAACAAGGAGGCGGTGACGACGACGTTACGGTTCTGACGCGCTTCCTCGAAGGCTGAGGGTCGCTTCGCCAGGCTTGGTCTGCGAGATATCAAGTCTCTACCGCTGTTGCTTCCGGCACTCCCACTACAGGCAACAGAGCCTCAACGACGCCGAACGATCGCAAATCCACGAGGCCTACGACAGCGACGACGAAGCATTCGTCCGCCTCTTCGGTCCCGAGAAGATTGCCGACAACATCCGCGAGTTCTCGACGCGGCTTTGACGGTACCGATCCGTCCCGATCGCCGATCCGTGCCCCGTGCGGTAGCGAGTTCGTCGTCTTTCGGTGCGCTCGCGAACCGGCGACCGGCGTAGCTAGCCTTCACGCCGAGGAGGACTCGCATGGCCGACTCTGACCGGCGAAGCACGTTGTTGGATGCTTACGAGAACGCTGCGGTGATCGTGTCAGGAATACATGCTGACGAGCTCGGCCACCCGACACCGTGCCCCAAGTACGACGTGGCCGGACTGATTGACCACCTCGTCGAAGCCGGCCATCGTGCGGCCGCTCTCGGCCACGGGCAAGCGCCCGCGCCCGGAGACGAGTCACCTCACGTGGAGCTGCCCGACGCTCCCGGTCAGCTACGTAGCGATGCGGAAGTGGCGGCACAGGCATGGGGCGACGATTCCAGCCTGTCCTTGAGGTGCACAATGCCCTGGGGCGAGGAGTACACAGGCGCCACCCTGGTCGACATGTACCTGGCTGAGCTGGCCACCCACGGCTGGGACTTGGCCAGGGCCACCGGACAGATCGACAAGTTGGACCCTTCTCTTGCCTTGCCCGCACTCGAAGGGGCACGGGCCATGGTCAAGCCTCGGTACCGCAATATGGTGCAGCCAGGAACCCCTTTCGGGGCGGAGGTCTACCTTGATCCCGGTACTGACGCCTGGGAACGCCTCGCTGCCTTCATGGGACGCGACCCACGGGCAGCGCTCGGCCTATAAGGAATGATGCCGAGCTCTTTACCGAACGCTTGATGCCTCTCTCTCTCGACATGCTTCGTCGAGCATCGACAGAGGTTCGATTTGTTTCGTTCGCTGCATCTGGGTCAGTCCGCATGCGGGCCGAACCGGACGAGCCCCTCTAGTTCGGCAGCACCGAGGGCGCTGAGACCTTCGCTACCATCGAGCTCACTGCCGACAATGCGAGCGGGACGAAGCTAAAACTCACTCACGCCGGAGGAGGAGCGAGGCTGCGGAGTGGCGCATCTCGTGCGGACGCCAGCGGCCCAGCCCAGCTCTCTCTGTGTCGCGCGCGACCTCGGTCGGACAACATGGGCCGACCCTTGTGCGATTCGACGGCCCCACGTCATGTGGGAGTGGTTGTGGCGGACTTTTGACGCCCTCGCACGGCCTGGTTACGGTGCAGCTCAGCGAGACAAGGGAGTACGTGCCATGCGAGCCGTCATCTTCTCTGAAACCACTCGGCCGATTGAAGTTGCGGAGGTCGACCTCGCACGGCCGGGGCCCGGCGAAGTACGCGTCCGTATCTCGGCAGCAGGCGTGTGCGGTTCTGACCTCCATGTGCGACGCGGTGACTGGCAGGTCCCGGTCCCCCTCGTGATGGGTCACGAAGGATCCGGCGTCGTAGCAGAAGTTGGGCCAGGGGTCACTGGCCTGGCCGAAGGTGACCACGTAGTTCTCTCGTGGGTGGCCCCATGTGGGCACTGCCGGTTCTGTCGGGCTGGCCATGAGGCGCGCTGCGAGGTAGCGGCAGCTGTGGACGCAAGCGGGACCCTTCAAGACGGCACGACCCGGCTCAGCCGCAACGGCGAGACCTTGTACCACTACCTCGGTGTCTCGTCTTTCGCCGAGGAAGCAGTCGTGCCGGCCTCCGGTGCCATAAAGGTGAGAGACGACGCACCTCTCGACACAATCGCGCTGATCGGTTGTGCTGTGGCGACAGGCGTTGGTGCGGTCAGGAACACCGCCGCGATGGAGCCGGGCTCGGTCGTCGCCGTCATCGGTTGTGGGGGCGTCGGCCTCTCGGTGGTTCAAGGGGCCCGACTCTGCGGTGCGGAGCGGATCATCGCTATGGACATACGGGCTGAAACAACAGCACTTGCTCGCAAGTTCGGCGCGACAGACGAGATCGACGTCAAGGCGACCGATGCCGCCGATGCGCTGCGGGAGCTCGCGCCGGACGGGGTCGACTACGCCTTCGACGCAATCGGCATGACAACGACAACTGAACAAGCGATCCGCATGCTCGGCCTGGGCGGAGCTGCCGTCGTAGTAGGCCTCCCCCCAGAAGGTGCATACGCCCGCTTTGACCCGTTAACTCTCGCGACAACCGACCAGCGCATCCTCGGCTCCAATTACGGCAGCGTGCGGCCGGCTATCGACATACCGACCCTCGTGGAGTACTACATGGAGGGCCAGCTGTTCCTTGAAGACCTGATAAGTGCGCGGCGACCTCTCGCAGAGGCGGCCGCGAGCCTCGACGAGCTGGAGTCCGGGATGGCTCTGAGGACTTTGCTGATCCCCTGACCGGGAACTTCACCGGTCCGACTACACAAGCTGCTTAAGACCGCAGAGAAGAGTTATTCATGGTTCTCACCGTAGGAGGCATACAGCTCGCTCCGGTCACCGCCGAGCCGGCCACAAATCTGGCGAATATCAAGCGTCTCGGGCGCGTGGTCAAAGACGCCAACCCTGAGCTGAGCTTGCTCGTGTTTCCTGAGCTCGCGCTGACTGGTTACAGAGCCGGAGACCGGTTCGGTGACCTAGCGGAGATCTGGCAGCACGGTCCCTACCTCGAACAGTTGGCAGGACTCGCCGCCGAGCTCGAAGTAGTTCTCGTGGTTGGGTTCGCCGAGGGCGGAGACACCCCCGGCCCTGTCTACGACGCCGCCGGCGTGTTCGATCGCGACGGGACGCCTGTCAAATCGTATCGAAAGACCCATTGCCTCGAATCGGAGCGCCATTTCTTCGCCAATGGGGATGAGCTACTACCCGTTGAAACCTCAATCGGGGCCCTCGGAGTCATGATCTGTTGGGACGCCGCCATTCCCGAGGTCGCACGGGTGCTCGCTTTGAGCGGGGCGGACCTCCTCGTGACAATCGGAGCGTGGGAGGATCCCTACGCGCCCGACTGGGAGCTTGCGACCGCTGCTCGTGCCTACGACAACGTGCTCCCCCACATAGCTGTCAACCGCACCGGAACCGATCTCGACGTGCGTTTTTCGGGACACTCCTCGGTCTTCGACTGTCTGGGCCATCCTCTCGGCAAGTTGACGGTGGAGGAAGACGGCTTCCTTGTGGCACGAGTGGATTTCGCCCGGACTGAGGAGGTCAGGGCGGGTTACGGGACGCAACTTCGCGACCGCAGGCCAGAGCTTTATTCGAAGCTCAGCGAGCCTGTGGCCCTTGCGCTTAGTTCTGCCAATCAACGCTCTTAAACGTTGCTTTTTTGACTATCGACGGCCCGGCAGAACTTACCTATCTTTCGTCAAACAGGGAAGGAGGACAGGTGCTCATGCACCCCTAGCCAGCTCGAAGCTTGCCGCGAGAACAGGATTGTTTCTCGCTCGTGGAGCTTGCTGGGGCCTTCCGGTGTGTCGACTGTCGTGAACACTTCATGGGTGAAAAGACCCGTGTTCTCATCGAGCATCTTGACCGCTCCACCCTGAGACGTGCACTCAAGGACCTTCCAGCCATCTGCGACCCAGGTCTCCCACTCCTTCTCATAAGAGGACCTATCAGGGAAGACAACCTCTGAGTTGTAGAAGATGAACGAGGCGTCATCGCGGAACGAAGCGAAGTACGAGGCTTTGTCGAATCTCGCAAACGCGTCCACCAGTTGCCGCGCGGCCGTGAGGACCTCCGCCGCGTCTTGTTCTGATTTGCTCATGATTTGCCTCTCTAGTTCTGGATATCTTCGCCCTTGGTCGCCGCGTACAGAGCAGCTCGAATCCCGACTCCGAGCTCGTAGGGTTCCTGATGTTGGGGGCCAACGCCGTCCGAGCGGCCGGACAGGTGGGAAGGCTGCGCCGTGTGGGCGTCCCCGTCCGGTGCTCCCCGGAGGCTCTGGCTGCCAGCATGGTAGCGAGGGAGTTTCCCTGTTGACAACGATCGATTCCCGGCGCACACTGATGCCTAATTGGGTTTACTGAGCAACAACGAACGTTGCCTAGACGTATTACCGCACACGACCCACCATGGCGAGAAGACGGACGGAAGCGACCAACACTTCGCCTTGGGCGTCCGAACATATCGAGTTAGGGGGCCAGATGGCTGCCGACGCGGAACCGATCCTGCAACCAGTTGCCTACAAAGGCATCGAGGTTCGATCCATCGACTGGGTGCCCGAAAACGAACGACACGCGAAGCTCTGGCACCAAGCGCCGCTCTGGTTTCTGGGCAACCTGCAGTACTTCTCCATACCGATCGGATTCGTCGGCCCCGCCCTCGGTCTCTCGCTCTGGTGGACGATTCTCGCCTCGATACTTGGCATCTACGTGGGCACCGCGTTCATGGCCTTCCACGGGTCCCAGGGGCCCAAGCTTGGTTTGCCCCAAGTAATTCAGTCCCGGGCCCAGTTCGGCTACTCGGGCGTGATCGTCGTCGTCTTCGCCGTGTTCTTCACCTACATGGCGTTCAATGTGACCGACCAGGTCCTGTTGTCCCAAGGACTCAACGGCGCCTTCCACTGGAATGTTCACGCCATCGAGGTGATTTCGGCCGTGTTTGCCGTCGCCCTCGCCATCTTCGGCCACGACTGGGTGCACCGGATGTTCCGCATGATCCTCTGCGTCTCAGGACCACTGATGATCATCCTGACCATCGGCATCCTCTGCGGTGCTTGTGGCGGCCACCCGTCCAAGGTCCATTACGGGCTCACTCTTACCGCCTTCATGGTCCAGTTCACGACGGCGGCTGCATACAACATCACATACGCCCCTTACGTCTCGGACTACTCGAGGTACCTGCCTAAGGACACCCCGACAGGAAAGGTCATCTCCTCGGTCTTCTTCGGCGCTTCCTCGTCGGCCATCTGGCTGATCGCCATCGGGGCCTGGCTGGCGATCCGGCTCGGAGCGACCGACGGCCTCGTAGGCGTCCAGACGGCGGGCAACAACATGCTTTCCCACTTTGGCGGAGTGTCAGCGTTCTTCCTTGCCTTCGGGCTTCTCGCCACGATGGGCATGAACGCCTACGGGGCCATGCTCACCCTGCTCACGGGCATCGACTCGTTCAAGAAAGTGAAGCCGACTCGTCAGGCTCGCGTGGTGACCATCGTCGTCCTCGGCGTCGTCTGGTACCTGATCGCGATCACGGTCACGACCTCGGCGGTGAACACGGTCTTTGCAGCACTGACCCTGATGCTGTACCTGCTGGTGCCATGGACGGCGACCAACCTCATGGACTTCTTCTTCGTCAGACGGGGTCACTACGCCATAACGAACCTGTACATGCCCAACGGCATCTACAGACGGTGGGGATGGAGGGGGCTGCTCGCCTACCTGATCGGCTTCGTCGCGGAGATTCCCTTCATGGTGCTGCCGTCCATCGCAGGGTTCCACTTCACAGGACCTGCCGGCAAGGCCCTCAACAACACCGACATCACCTTCCTCGTAGGTTTCGTAGTCACCTCGATTGCCTATCTCCTGCTCGCAAGGAGCCTGGACCTGGCTGCAGAAAAGCCCGTCATCGAGGAGAGCGAACGTGAGCTTCACCGCTCCTTCGAGGAGGCACCGCTAGGAAGCGACGCTTGAACCTGAACCTCAACCCTCCGATCGGAGAGCGGCTTCGCCACGCGCGAGAGGTCGCCCAGCTGTCCCTCGCCACTGTGGCGGAGCGGTCAGGGCTCACCAAAGGCTTCCTCTCTCGCGTGGAGCGCGAGGCCGTGAGTCCTTCGGTGTCGTCGCTGCTGCGGATTTGCGAAGCGATAGGCATCGCCCCCGCCGACGTGTTCGCCCTCCCCACAGCCGTACTCATGCGCGCCTCGGATCGCCCCCACGCGACCTTGCCGGGCTCGTTTGTTGTCGACACCCTCCTCACCAATGCCAACGAACGCAAGCTGACAGTGCTCGAAACTGTCACCGGGCCGGAAGGTTCGGGAGGCGAGGAGCTCTACAGCCTTCCTTGCGAGACCGAGGTTTGCTACGTCGTCGAGGGCGAGATCGTCCTTGTGCTCGATTCGAGCGAGTACAGGCTCGCTGCAGGTGACTCCATCACCTTTGACGGCACTGTTCCTCACACCTGGCGGGCAACGGCCCAAAGCTCCAGGATCATGTGGATCCTGGCCCCGGGTCTTCCAGATCCTCTACAGCCCTGGAACGGGCGGCCGCGATGAGCCCGGACTGCATCCCTAAAGCGTCGTCGCGACCTGGAGCTAACCGCAAAGAGCGGGAAGCCACGCGCATGGCGGAGCTGCAGGGGAGAAGAGAGCTGTTGTTGTAATCAGAACAAGCGGGTCGTGCGATCGCACGGTCCTTTCGTAAAAGGGAGTTTTGTCGTGTTGCAACCTCTGCAGGGCAAGGATCTTCTCAAGCTGGCCGACTTCACACCGGAGGAGGTCGGTTACTTCGTCGACACGGCGATTGAGCTCAAGCGCCGCCGGGCGACGGGCGAGGCCTTCGAGCCGTTGCGCGGCAAAACCTACGCGATGATCTTCGAGAAGCTGTCAACTCGCACCCGAGTCAGCTTCCAGGCCGGGGCCGCCCAACTCGGCGCTCAGACCTTCTACATGAGCCCGGACCAGATGCAGACGAGCAGGGGTGAGCCCATTCGTGACACGGCCCGCATCCTCGACAGGTACTGCGACGGGCTGTTCATCCGGACCTTCGGCCAGGAGGTCGTCGAAGAGTTCGCCGAGTACATGGTGAACCCGGTTATCAACGCCCTCACCAACGAGACACACCCCTGCCAGGGGCTATGTGACCTGATGACGATCAAGGAGAAGAAGGGCCACTACGCCGGACTGAAGATCGGGTATCTGGGCGACATCTGGAACGTCTGCCATTCCCTGATGATGGGGTCAGCGATGATGGGCATGGACTTTTATGCCGCCCAGCCAAACGAAAACTACCAGCCCAACAAGGAACAGCTCGCCACTGCTCAAGAGTGGGCGGCTCTAAGTGGCAGCAAGATCGTCTTTACCGAGAGCCTGGAAGAAGTGGCGACAGGCGCCGACGTCATCTACGGCAACACCTGGCACTCGATGGCGACCGAGAACAAAGAGCAGCGGATCGTGGATTTTGCTCCGTATCAGGTGAACATGAACGTCATCAGGATGGCAAAGCCGGACGTCATCTACATGCACTGTCTGCCGGGCACCCGCGGCGAGGACATGGTCGACGAGGTGATCGAGAGCAAGCACTGCGTGTTCTGGGACCAGGGCGAGAACCGCATGCACACCGAAAAGGCGGTACTGGTACTAGTGAGCGCGTGAGGTCCGCTGATGTGGACCCGAGAGTGCCCGCAGTCCGAGACATGCCGCCAAACCACGCGCGGGCGCTGCACCGACAGTGACGCGACGAATGTTTCGAGCGCCCGGGCGCCGGGCGCGAGAGGAGCTTCAAGATGACATGGGTTTCCAACGCAACCGGCAAGCTCCGCAAGGTTCTGCTATGCCCACCGACCTATTTCAGTTTCCAGCCGATCAACGAGATAACGAAAGCCGTTCTCGAAGAGGGTGAGCACGCCGACCTGAAGACTTTCCTCCGCGAGCACGAGGACCTTATACGGGCCTATCGCGACAACGACGTCGAAGTCGAGCTGATGGAGCCGGTCGAAGGTTTGCCGTACATGGTGTACACGCGAGATTTCGGCGCTTGTCTCGCCGAAGGCGTCCTAATCGGATCCTTCAAGGAGCACGTCCGCCAAGGTGAGGAGCTGTACTACGAGAAGAAGCTTCGCGAGCTCGAAGTGCCTGTGCTCGCGAAGATCGACCAGGGGTTCTTTGAGGGTGGAGACTTCTGGCTTCTCGACGAAGCGACCGTCGTCCAAGGGGTCGTCGCCCGCACAGACTGGGAGGGCCTCCGTAACGCCGCAGACGTGCTTGAGCCACTTGGCTACACGGTGCGCGGAATACAGCTGCCGAGCAAGAACCTTCACCTTGACATGGCCTTCAACATCGTCGCACCAGGTGTCGCCGTCTCGCGCGACCGAGCAGATGCCGGAGTTCTTCATAAAAATGCTGGCAAAGCGCCGGTTCCAGCTGATCGACGTGCCCAGCGAGGGTGTCTTCAAGCACTACTGCAACATCCAGTGCTTGGGTGACGACCGCGTCCTCACCTTCGCAGGCAACACCGATGTCAACCGCAAGCTCAAGGCGCTCGGACTTGAGGTCGTAGCGCCGGAGATCACCCAAATCCTTAAAGGCGGTGGGGGTCCCCACTGCATGACGTTCCCACTCTTGAGGGACGCCTGACCCGGGGCCTGGCCAGGCTCGAAGGACTGAACCGAATGGAGGGCAGGTTGGAAACGTACCGTCCGTTATTCATAGGTGGGCAGTGGGTGGATCCCCTCGAGGGCGAAACTCAAGACAACATCAACCCGGCGACCGGAGATACGACAGCCAAGGTGGCAGTCGCCAGCAGCCAGGACATAAAGCGCGCCGTCGTCGCGGCTCAGAAGGCCTACGACGAGGTTTGGTTCGACACTCCGGCCAAGGAGCGCTCGGCCATGTTGTTGAAGCTGGCCGACGCGATTGACGCCCATGTCGACGAGTTCGCTCGTCTCGAGTCGATCGACGTCGGCAAGCCCATCTCGACGGCAAGCTTCGACGTCCCCTTCGTCGCGGACAACTTCCGCTTTTTCGCAGGCGCAGCCCGGTGCCAAGAAGGCAAGTCCAGCGGGGAGTACGAGCGGGGTTTCACTTCGGTCATCCGACGGGAACCACTCGGAGTGACAGCCGGGATCTGTCCATGGAACTATCCCTTGATGATGGCCGGCTGGAAGATCGGGCCAGCGCTCGCCGCAGGCAACACCTCGATCATCAAGCCAGCGCAGGTCACGCCGCTGACCACTCTCTACCTTGCCGAGCTTGCCGCCGATATCCTGCCTCCCGGCGTTCTCAATGTGGTCACCGGGAAGGGCGCGGTAATCGGCGACGCCATCACCCACCACCCTGCCGTCCGGCTGGTATCGGTAACCGGCGACACCGCCACTGGAAAGATCATCGCGGCCGCCTGCGCCGAGAGCGTCAAGAGAGCCCACCTCGAGCTAGGCGGTAAGTCCCCCGTCATCGTCTTCGACGACGCCGACCTCGACGCGCTTGTCCCGATGCTCAGGTTCGCGGGCTATTCGAACTCCGGCCAGGACTGCACCGCCGCCTGCCGCGTGATCGCGGGAGCCAAAGTGTACGACGAACTGCTGTCGAGACTGGTGCCTGAGGTCGAGTCGATCAAGGTAGGCGACACGGCCGATCCTGAGACCGAGATGGGACCGCTCGTCACGGCCAGACAGCGTGAGAGCGTCGCGGGGTTCGTCGAGCGAGCCGAGCTCGCTGGCGGCAAGGTCCTTACAGGTGGCGAAGAGATCTCAGGGAAGGGTTTTTTCTACAAGCCGACAGTCGTGACCGACGTCGACCAGAGGGCCGAGATCATTCAGCGCGAAGTCTTCGGCCCCGTCGTGACCGTGCAACGTGTCTCGAGCGAGGAAGAAGCTGTCACCTGGGCCAACGACATCGACTACGGTCTCGCGTCTTCGGTCTGGACGCGGGACTTGTCGCGTGCGATGCGGGTGTCCCGGCAGCTTCAGTTCGGCGTGGTTTGGGTCAACACCCATTTCATGTTCACTCCCGAGATGCCTCACGGCGGCTACAAGGAGAGCGGCTATGGCAAGGACATGTCCATGTACTCGCTCGAGGACTACACCCAAATCAAGCACGTCATGACTTCGTTGTCTTGAAGCTTTAGGCAACGGACAGCTGTCTGCCAAGGCGAAGTCGATTCTCCACAGGATTCGCCGCCGGACTCGCCGGAGGTCGGCCACAACCCTGAGGTTGATTCGAGCGTGAGGTTCGCCAAAGGTAACCAAAAGACCATGTGAACCTTTGCTCGAGTAGAAGGCAGGTGCGCAGTGGAAGCAGAAACCAACGTCAAGCCGGCTGTTCAGTCGACCGGCATACGTGGCATTGAGGTTCGTTCTATCGACTGGATCCCACGGCGCGAGCGGCACGGGAAGGCGTGGCAGCAAGCACCGTTGTGGTTCCTCGGAAACTTCCAGTACTTCACGATTCCTATCGGCTTCATAGGACCCGCGTTTGGCTTGTCCCTGGGATGGACGATTGTTGCCGGCACGGTGGGAATCCTGGTCGGCACGGCCTTCATGGCCTTCCACGCCACCCAAGGACCTACGCTCGGGCTCCCGCAAATGATCCAGTCTCGTGCGCAGTTCGGCTATAGGGGGGTGATCATCGCCCTATTCGCGATGGTCTTCACCTACATGGCGTTCAACGTCGCCGACCAAGTGCTCTTGTCGCAGGGACTGCACGGATCCTTCGGATGGAACGCCACATTGATAGCCATCCTGGCGACCGTGTTTGCCTGTGCGCTCGCCATCTGGGGTTACGACTGGGTTCACCGAGCGTTCCGGTACCTGCTCTACATCTCGCTCCCGCTGGTCGGGATCGTTACCGTCGGCGTCCTCACCGGTAACGCCGGTGGCATCGTTAGCCACACTCTCTATGGTTTCAACTGGACTGGCTTCATGGCTCAGCTCTCCGCTGCCGCCGCCTACAACATCACCTACGCGGGTTATGTGTCCGATTACTCCCGCTATCTGCCTCGCGACACACCTCGGCGCAAGACCATCGCCTATGTGTATGCCGGGGCCACGATACCTGCCATCTGGCTCATTGCCCTCGGCGCCTGGTTGGCCGTACGCCTCGGTGCTACGGACGGGCTCGTTGGACTGAAAACGGCCGGCAACCACGTGCTGGGCGGCCTGGGATCGGTGACCGGGTTCGTTTCGGCTGTCGCGCTCGCAGCGACAATGGGCATGAATGCCTACGGCGCGATGCTGACAACCTTGGCCGGAGTGGATGCGTTTCACAAGATCACGCCCACGCGTCGCATCCGTGTGGTGACGATTCTCGTGCTCACTGCGCTCTGGTTCGCGATCGGCATGTCGATTTCCGAGAATGCCGTCGGAGTCGTCGACACGGCTTTGACATTGATGCTCTATCTGCTCGTGCCCTGGACTGTCACTAACCTCATCGACTTCTTCGTTGTGAGGCGTGGCCACTACTCGATCATGGACCTTTTCAAGCGAGATGGGATCTATCGCGTGTGGTCGCCCCGGGGGCTGATCGCATATGCGATCGGCTTCGCGGCGGAGGTCCCCTTCATGGTGCTGCTCAATGTCGTCAACCTTCACAGCTACTACACAGGCCCCTTCGCCAAGGACTTGAACAGCGTTGACATCTCCTGGATCGTTGGTGGAGTAGTCACTGCAATTGCCTATCTGCTCCTCACGCGGAACATGGACCTCAAGCCCGAGAAGGCTGCAGTCGAGGACAGTGAGCGCCAGCTGAACTACGACGAGGTCTGAGCAAAAGGCCGCAAGCTAGGACAGCTCCCGGCAGGAGGACAAGGTGTCGAGCCCGATGAGTTGTGGGTTCGGCACCTTGTTCTACTTTTGAGCTCTTGCTTCCACCGTGCCTACAGGTCCACTGTGACAGAGCGCCGACCAGCCCCGGTCCACCGATCGATCTGAAGTGCCTTTCTTCGAAAGGGCAGGGAGTTGAGACTCGTCATTGTCTAGGCCTCGGAGCACCGGGTACCGACGACGGGCGCGTTCGGGCGGCTCAGGCCCCCCCTGTCCGAAGCTTGTGGGCCCAGAGCCAGTGGTGCCATGAAGTCGGCAGCGTCCTCGGCGTCGGGAGCGCCGATCGACAGCTAAGGGGCGCGGTCGGCCGGTCAGCTCGGGACGGGTGGAGTATCAGATTCGCGGTGTCGCGGCTGGCGTTCTGTGATACATCTGCTTGCCAGGGAGGTGGTGCCCGTGACGAGACGACCGGGGTTTTCTCGCGTCCGGCTCGCAGTTCTCGTGTGCCTGCGACGGCCCGTCACCCTCCTTCTTGGCACAGGGATGCTGGTCGTCGTCGTCGGCGCCATCGTTGGCTTCTCTGCTATCACCGCCGGAGGGTCCTCGGCGTGGAACCGACTGAGGACGGTTCCCACAACCGCCTTGCCTGTGGGCAAGGTTGTCAATCTCAAGGTTGCAGGCGACCTCGCGTCTAACCTCGAGGGAGCGCTATATCTTGCCGCTCCCGATCAACACGAGATCGTCGTCCGCCTGGCCGACGGACGATTTGCCGTGGTCGCCGGCGACGGCAAGCCGGGCACTTCCGGCAACGGCGGCCCCGCTCTCGACGCAACGCTCACGGCTCCCTACGACCTCACGTCAGGCCCGGACGGCACTCTTTGGTTTGTCGACCAAGGCCGTGTGAAGGTGATCGACACCGATGGGATCGTTCATACCGTGGCCGGCAACGGAGTCGGAGGTGACGGCGTGCCAGGAACCCCGCCAGCGCGCCCGGTGGTGAACGGATCACCGGCACTCACAACCTCTCTGGGTGCTACTCCGTACATAGCGCTCGCTCCGAACGGCACGCTCTACCTGGACGCCTCGACTCACTGCTGCGTCTCGCCGGCGGCCGGCTCGAGACGGTCGCCACGCGGCAGGAGAGCCTTGGGGCGCCGCTTCCGCGGAGCCTCGACATGAACCTGGGCTACCTGGCCGTCGACGGTAGCGGGGACCTCGACGTGGCGGGCTTCAACGGCTGGGGGGTGTGGCGGGTCTCGCCCGACGGCGCGGCAAAATACATCGGCTACGCCAGGCAAAGCGGTGGCAGCTGCTCCGAACTCGTTCGCGCCCGGGGCGGTGCCGTCTACGCCGAGAACGGCTCGGTCCTCCTGCGCCTTGGCAAGCGCGCACTCGTCCCGACATACAACATGAATGGCCAGATCGACGGCGAGTACTTCTTCATGACCTCGTACGCGTTCGGTCCGAAAGGCACCATCTACGCTGATGAGATCCCCGGAAGCGGTGCCTTCGAGGCCCATCAACAGCTCATTGCTCTCACCGGTGACCACGTCACTTTGCTCTGGCAGCAAGCGAACAAGGCAAGATAGTCGGCCTCCACCCAGACCGGCCTATCTGCGTTGGATCATGAGTTTTTCGGCCATCGGTGAGCAACAGCACCTATGGCCAGGCTACGGGCGCGACGGTTGATCGCACCGAACCCTGCCGACTCGGCGTGCCCTGCCGAGCGATCTCAGTCGACTCGGGCGGCGCGCAAAGGATCGCTGTGTATGCGCCGGGGCATGCGGCCCAGAGGACCAGCCCGCCTGCAACACTGAGCAGATGGGATCGGGCCATTCTCGTCGACGCAAGCCCGTTCACCATGTTCGCGACGGTCCGAGGGGAACATTGCCTTACGGTGACCCGCCGGGAAAGATAGGGGGTCCGCTCCCAAGGGGACGGAGGGCTATGGCCCGATCAATCGCTTGGGAGGCTCACGAGGACGAGGTCATGAGATATCACCGCTACCCAACGAAGAGTCGTCTTCGCCGTCTATTGGATCGGCTGAAACGCTCGCGTTGAACCGGTACTCATGACTCAGTAGGCAGACCTCCACGGTTTAGGTGCTGGGTTACATGGCGCGCTCGGCGCTGTTGAGTCTTCGAAACCTGGCGTGGCTCAATCATCGGGGTCGCCGACAAGGGAGCGGCGTCGAGCAATTGCCCAGGCCTGGGCGACGACGAGAACACCGCCTCCGCAGAAGAGTAGGCCAGCAGGTCCTGCGATCCCCATGGCACTACCTGCAAGCGCGCTGCCAGCAGCAGCCGCCGCGAGACCAGCGCTTACGAGCATGGAGTAGGCCCCGGCCAGATTCCGCCGATCTACAACGTGATCGAGCAGCGTCGACAGCGTGATCCCAACCGGCGCGCCGACAACACCGCCCAAGTAGAGGATCGGAACCAGGAGCACGGGGCGGGAAGTGGCGGTAGCTGCCAGCGCCGACACGGCGGCCGCTGCGACGAGCGACCATTCGAGCCTCGCAGTGACGGGCCACGCACGGCTGAGCCGGCCACCGACGATCATCCCACCGCACAGATCGCCGATCGCCAGAGCGCCGAACGCGAGTCCAGAGATGACCGAGCGGCCGTGCGCGATCGCCGCGGCAGGCACGGCGACGCTGGTGATCCCGGTCGCGATGCCGACGCATGCGCCGACCGACACGACCGTGCGTAGACCGGCCGATGGCTGTGCACGACCACCCACTCGCGGGCCTGGCGCGAGACGAGGTGTCCGAAGCCCAGCAGCGGCCAGCAGGCAGGCGGCGGTCGCGACGAGCACAGCCCCAGCAGCTCCAAGGATCGCCACCATCGGACCTGCGAAAAGCAACGTGCCGGCCACGAGTAACGGGCCTGAGGCGATTGCGGCCTGGAAGAGGACGGCAAGCAAGGCATAGGCGCTGGCACGCTCGCCAGCGTCGGCGACGAGGAACGGGAGGCTCGACCGCACAAGAGTTGTCACCGCAGGCACTGTCGCCCCTGCAATGCCGACTAGAGCGACGTAGAAAGGAACTGGGACACTAGGGGGTGCACAGAAGGCGGACGCGACCAGCGTGCACGTGCACAGGAGACCGGCGCCGCCGATCGTCCGTCGAGGGGCGCCGCGGTCCAAGAACCGCCCCTGGACCATCAATCCGAAGGCGTTCCCGAGGCCGAACGCGGCGATAACGACTCCCGCGACCTCGATGGACCCAGTGCGCTGCTTAGCGAACAGCAACAAGGCCAGATTCAGAATCCCGAAGGGCAGTGCGCTGGCATACACGGACAAGAGGGCCGGTAGCACCCCAGGGGTGCGGACTACGCGGGCATAAGACAGGGCATGCCTCCTTGAGACATGCCCACCCACCCGGGAGCCGAACTCCCTGAACTATTCAGTTGTCAGCATGAACCTAACACGTCCACGCAGCGACCAAGCTGCATCGACGGGGTCACGCAGCAGGCATCTTCAGAGGGACTCCATTCGCGAGTGTGGGCGTCGTACAGGTATGCCTTAACCCGGAGCCGTCAGCCGGGGTAGACCGAGCTCCTCGCTGTGGCGGCCGAGCAGCCGCGAGGGTCTGGAGATGGTAGGGAACGCCGGTCGGGCGGATGAAGACATGGCCACCGTCGTACAAGGGCGCTTCGGTCAGAGGTCCCCGACGCTGCAGGTCCAGCCAGCGAAGCTCAGCGATCCGGAGGTGTCGACGACCCGGGACTCGACCAGTGTGACTCCCTGGTCCGATGACTTGTCACGAAGTCAAGACTGCGCCCCAGCAATGTATTCGCGTCGCCGGAGAAGGGACGCCGCGTCAGAAAAGAGGGGGGTCAGAACAATGATCCAGACCGTTCCGTACCGACAGATGGGCAGCTTGGAGCGGGGTCAGGCTCACACCCTGTTCGCGCAGACCATGGGCTATGTCGCTGCGACCGCCGGTCTGTTTGCACTCGGCGCCTGGCTCGGCCGCACCCTGAGCGGCGGTGTGGGCATCGCGGCGTTCATCGCCGCGTTCGCAGTGCTCATCGGTATGCGGTTTGCGGCGCGCCGGTCCGTTGAGTTGACCGTCGGGTTGCTGGCGGCCTTCGGTCTACTCATCGGGCTGGCAGTTGCTCCGACTATCGCCTACTACGCCAGCGTGGACCCACGCGCACTGTGGCAGGCCGGCGGAGCCACCGCGCTGTTCACAGCCGGGTTCGGCGCGGCGGGCTACGCCACCAGGCGCGATCTGACGGCAATCGTGCGAGTCTGCTTCTGGGCGCTTTTGGCGCTGTTAGTAGCCGGCGTCGTGCTGATCTTTGTGCACATTCCGCACGCTCAGCTCGCCTACTCTGCGCTCGGCCTGGTGATCTTTGCTGGATTCACCATGTTCGACTTCCAGCGGCTGCGCACCAACGCCGATATCACTGCCGCGCCCCTTCTAGCGGCGTCGATCTTCCTCGATGTGCTCAACGTCTTCCTCTTCTTTCTCGAGATCTTCTCTGGCGGGGAGCGGTGATCGTCAGAACAACTCAGTCACAGCTGTAAACGCCATGCCCCCTTCGACTTCCCGAGTCACCTACAAGCGGGAGTTTTGCTTCTCATCGCTCACGCGGCTGTCCTCGGTGCGTCCAGCGCGTTCGCCGGATTGGAATCCCCAGGTGGGCACTGATGGGCGTGGCAGTCACCGCGGCGTCGTCGTGGTTGACCTGCTGCGGCGGCCGACCCGGCCCGAGTAGGTGCCCGGCTTGTCCGATGATCTTCAAGCCGAACATGAACCGTGTGGCGGCACACTCCGCAGCGCTTGGCCATCTCGCAAATGTCGACGCCCCGAGCACTTCGTACTCCGCCTTGGTCCGCTGTTCGGCACTGAGCTCCTCAAGCACAAGGGCCTCCTCCCGGTCTGTCGTCGGTCGTTGACGACAGCGAAGAAAATGAAACGGGCGAGCTGGCGGAGGCTCAGACGGGAAGGTGTCGTGCAGGTACCGGTACCGGAACCGCGTCCTAGAAGTGTCGTGCAGGTACCGGAACCACGGTGTCAAGCATGAACCGGGCTTTTACACGTAAGAACAGACAACGGTGAGAACTTTTTGGTTCTCACCGAGGTGTCGCTCCCCTCCGGACGAAGCTGCTGCCGTCGTTTACCAGGGACTCTATGGTCGGGCTGGCGAGATTTGAACTCGCGACCTCTTGACCCCCAGTCAAGCGCGCTAACCAAGCTGCGCCACAGCCCGTCTGTTCCTGAACTGTAGTTGGCCTACACCTGTCGGCGCCTTCGACGCCGTAGCGGCGAGCCTGGCGGCTGTTCCCAGCAACTGCGATTCGCGTCCCTCCCAACCGCCGCAGCCTCCTAGCAGCAAAAAGGGGGTGAGGTTGCGCTGCCCAGCGTGCGGAGGCGAGACACGGCCCTTGGCGTCGGGTCCTTGTCCCGGGCCCGAGCATGAGCCTGGATTGAATCTGTTGCTCCCGGCCGGTCTCCTTCGTCAACGAGTCGTGCCGGTCGAGGCTCTTGCAACATAAGGTTGCTCCCATGGAGAAACGACGGCTTGGTAAGACCGGGTGGAACGCAAGTGTCATCGGATTCGGCGCCTGGGCGATTGGGGCCGACTGGGGTGAGGTGAGCGACGACACCTCACGAGCCGCGCTACGGGCGGCCGCCGAAACTGGCGTGAACTTCTTTGACACGGCCGATGTCTACGGCGACGGGCGCAGCGAGCGGCTTGTGGCCGAGCTGCGAAACGAACTCGGGGACTCGATATTCGTGGCCACCAAGGCGGGGCGGCGCGCCCCCGAGCAGCGCCTCGAGTACTACACGCCGGAGAACCTCATCGCCTGGACCAGCCGTAGCCGGGAGAACCTCCAGATGGAGACCCTCGACCTCGTCCAGCTCCACTGCCCTCCGACTGACGTCTTCTACCACCCCGAGGTCTTCGCCGCCCTCGACGACCTCGTCGCCTCGGGTGCCATCGCCCACTATGGCGTGAGCGTCGAGCGGGTGGAAGAGGGCCTGAAGGCACTCGACTTCCCCGGGGTCGCCTCGGTGCAGATCATCTACAACATCTTCCGCCAGCGCCCGGCCGACCGCTTCCTCGCCGCCGCCAAGGCGGCCGACGTCGGAGTCATCGTGCGCGTGCCGCTCGCCTCGGGACTGTTGACCGGCAAGATCACCCGGGAGACGACCTTTGCCGCCGACGACCACCGCAACTACAACAGGCACGGCGAGGCCTTCGACGTAGGAGAGACCTTCGCCGGGGTGAGCCTCGAGACCGGGCTCGAGGTAGTCGAGGAGCTGCGCCCGCTCGTGAGCCCGGGTGAGACCATGGCAGCCTTCGCCCTTCGTTACTGCTTGTCTGACCCGGGCGTGTCCACGGTCATACCGGGGGCGAAGAACCCCGAGCAGGCACGGCAGAACTCAGCTGCCGGCGAGCTCGGGCCCCTCGATGAGAAGACCCTCGAGCACCTGGCCTCGATCTACCGCGAACAGATTGCCCCTGAGGTCCACTACCGCTGGTAACGCGGGCCCCGGGCCCCTTTTAGGAGGAGGAGTCGCCGAGGGCGGTGATCGTGCCGAGCACGGGAGCACCGTCGGTGACGACCTCGGCCAGGTTCGAGCCGTTCGACTTGGCTGGCGAGTCGCCGGGCAGCACGTTGCGCAGCCCGTTCAAGATCCCGGCGAGCTCCATGGGCACGACGATCTTTGTCGAGGGAGACGAGCCAACCTGCTTTAGGGTCTCCAAGTACTGCAGCTGCATCGTGTTCCCGTCAAGGCCGCGAGCCACCTTGTAGATGCGTTCCAGCCCGGTAGAAAGGCCTTCAGCGCGCAAGATGGCGCTCTGGCGCTCGCCCTCAGCCGCGAGGATCGCCGCCTGTTTGGTCCCCTCGGCGAGGGTGATGGCGGCCTGCTTTTGCCCTTCGGCCTCAGTCACCGCGGCTCGGCGGGTGCGCTCGGCGGACATCTGGCGCGTCATCGCCTCGAGAACTCCCGGAGGCGGGTTCACCTCACGAACCTCAACCGTCGTCACCTTCACGCCCCAGCGCTCGGTCACGTCGTCAAGGCGGACCCGAAGCGAAGCGTTCATCTCCTCGCGCTTTGAGAGCACGTCGTCGAGGGGCATGTCGCCCACGACGCTGCGCAAGGTGGTAGCGGCGACGTTCTGAGCAGCAGCGGCGAAGCGGCCGACCCGCAACACGGACATGGAGGGGTCGACCACCTTGTAGAAGATGATGAAGTCGATCGAGATCGAGGCGTTGTCCTTGGTGATCGCCGTCTGGTGGGGAATCTCGAGGAACTGCTCGCGCAGGTCGACCCAAGTCGTGCGGTCCGTGACCGGGTTTATCCAGACAAGCCCGGGGCCGCGTGTCCCAAGAGCACGCCCGAGCCGGAAAAGGACGATGCGCTGGTACTCGCGCACGATCCTGAAGGAGACCCCGGCACACACGACGAGGATGAGGGCAACCACCCCGATGATGATCCCGATGATCATGAGCCGCTTCCTTCTCTAGTCGATTCGTTGGGCAATGACGGCTCCTCGCCCACGGGGGCCCCGTTGCCGAGGGCGACGTCGAGGTCGTCAGGACCGGCCGGGTCGAGCTGCTCGTCTCCCCAGACCTCGAGACGCACGCCCGCCACGCGCAGCACGTCGACGGGTGAGCCTGCCCGCACCTTGCCGTTCAAAGAGACGGCGGTCCAGTTCTCGCCGTTGACGCGGACTATGCCCTCCGGGCCGAGTTCGCCGACGGCCACGCCGTGGGAACCGACGGGCGAGACGAGGTGGCGATCGGCCACATTGGCTCCTCGGGTCGTGAGCCCTTTCCAGGCCAGGGTGCCGACGCCCGCCGAAACGACGACATCGGCAGACAAAAGCGCCCAGAGCACAGGTGCCGTACGGCCGTCAACGGCCATCACGATGAGCCAGGCGGCGGCGAGCGCACCGAGCACCCCCGCTGCAAGGTGGGCATGCGGTCCCACGTGGAACCCGATCAGCGAGGCGAGAACGACAAGCCCCAACAACACCCCAGCTATCGCCCACATGGCGCCTCCTTCCCCGGCTGCGCGTAACCAAGGTTAACGGCAAACACACCCGTTGGGCGCGAGCCCTCCCGTCGAGCTCAGCCGACACTTGGGCGAGCTCCCTCAGGCGTGATGGATGAGCCAGCCGATGCCCTGGTAAAGGCGGTATGCGAGGTAGCCGGCAGTGCCCACCGCCAACACCTTGAAGTGCCAGGGGGCCTTGGCATGGACCTGCTCGGGCTCGGCGTCGTCCTCTGTGAGCTCGCTCGCGCACCCCGGACACAGCTGCCCGGTCCCTTCACCCTCCAGATCTGCGCCGGCCGTCGCTCCCATGTGCGGGGTGGTGTCGCCGATGGGCTCGCCTGGGACGCTCCGGCCACACTTGGCGCAGCGCTGCACCGCAAACCTCGTTAGGCCCGGACCGGTCGACGACCGAGAGCTCTCGTGCCAGCCAACCGGCTCATCTTTGCTGGCGGACACGGACCCGCAGCTCGATCGGGGTCGGGCCGAGATCAAAGCGCTCTCGCAAGGAGCGCTCGAGATAACGCAGATAAGTAGCGGGCAGGCGCCTCGAGGCGAACAAAGTGATCGTCGGTGGGTCGACCGCACCCTGCACCCCATAGAGGATACGGGCGCCACCAGGTGCGGGGTGGGCAGACTGGGCGCTGCGCAACCCGTCGTTGAGCCGGCCGGTCGGGATGCGCCGGTGATAGGCCTGCATCGCCTCTTGCACCGCAGGCAGGAGCCGTTGCACACCGAGGCCGGTCGTGGCCGACACGCGGAGCACTGGCGCATAGCCCAAAAAGGCGAGGCGGTCAGCTACGGCGTCGGAGACCTCGAGACGCGATTCGGTGTCGAGCAGGTCCCATTTGTTGAGCAGGATCACGACGGGGCTCCCCGAGGCGTCGATGCGCTCGGCGAGGCGCTGGTCCTGGTGGGTAACGCCCTCGGAGGCGTCGAGGACCAACAGGGCCACGTCCGCCCGGTCGAGGGCACGAAGGGCACGCACGAGCGAGTAGTACTCCGGGCCCTCGCCGCTTCGCGCCCGGCGCCGCATGCCGGCGGTGTCGATGAGCTTCACGGTGCCGTCCTCGGTCTCGATCAGGGTGTCGATGGCGTCGCGAGTGGTGCCGGGCAGGTCGTGGACGACCGAGCGCTCCTCTCCCGAGAGACGGTTGAACAAGGTCGACTTGCCGACGTTCGGTCGCCCGACGATCGCCACCGACGGCACGGAGGGGCCGGATTCGCCAGGGCTCGCGCCCTCGAGTGCCTCGCCCGAGGTTGGCTCGGGCAGCAGGCTGACCACGTCGTCGAGCAGGTCCCCGACCCGCGCCCGTGCAGCGCGCTCACCATGGCCGGCTCGCCGAGGCCGAGCCCGGCAAGCTCCCAGGCATCGATCTCGCGCTTTTCCGAGTCGACTTTGTTGGCAACGACGATCACCTGGCCCCCGTGACGACGAACGAGCTGACCGACGGTGGCATCCTCGCCGGTTAGGCCCGTCGTTGCGTCGAGCACCAAAAGTACGAGGTCCGACTCGGAAAGAGCGCGCAAAGCCTGCTCGGTCACCTTGGCGTCGAGCGCGTCTCCGCCTTCGACGACCCCGCCCGTGTCGACGACGAGGAAGGAGCGACCGTTCCACTCGCACTCGACCTCGAGGCGGTCCCGGGTCACGCCCGGGCGTGCCTCGACGATGGCGAGCTGGCGCCCGGCGATTCGGTTGACGAGCGTGGACTTGCCGACGTTCGGTCGCCCGACGACGGCCACGACCGGCAGTGCGGGGGCTTGTTTAGTGCTCATCTCGTCTCCTCTAACACCTTGCGCAAAGACGCCCCGTCGCTCGGGACGACCTCGACCTCGACAGGAAGCTCGCCCAGCGACGAGCCGTCCAAAAAGCGGCCCTTGGACAAACAGACGTCGGGCAACAGGTAGCGGGCCGGGGCGGGATCCCCGCCGAGGGCACGGGCGATGTCTGGCCCGGTCATAAGCCCGGCAACGGCGATGTTGCCCCCGAAGAACTCGTTTTCAACCGCCAAGATGCGGACCTCGCCAAAGCCGTTCGCTTTGAGCAGCGGAGCGAGCACGGCCTCGCCGTAGGGGGCGGTGAGGATAGTCACCGGCAGGTGCTTTGGCGAAGCCCGCCGGGGGCCGAGCTTGACCGCGGTCGTGCGAGGAGCGCGATAGCCCTCGGCGGGGGCACCCTCCACCCAAGCGAAAAAGCCGGACCGCGCCGGGAGCGCTGCCCCTTCGGCCGAGGGCTCCCCGGCCTCGGCGGGGTCTGTTGCGAACGACTCCTCGAACGCGGCGCACCATGCCGATGCCGTTCTCGTGCTGGGCAAATCCCTCATAGGCGCTCGCCTCGGGGAACTGCATGCCTGCCAGCAGGTAGTACTCGTCCGAGGCCCACACGACCCGCCGGCCGAGGGCACGGCGAAACAGCCCCTGCCACTCGTGGACCGTCTCGAGTGTGGCACGCGCCTCATCGGTGGTGTGGGGACGCATGGCGGCCTCTTTGGAGTACCGGCTCACTCCGAGGGGGACGACGGCGAGCGTCGAAAGCTCGGGGAATCGGTCAAGAACGCCGGCAAGGGTCCCATAGAGCACGGCTGCGTCGTTGAGCCCAGGGCAGACGACGACCTGACCGTGCACCTCGATCCCGTTGTCGAGCAGCGCCCGCAACCAGCGCAGGCTCATCGCCCCGCGGCGGTTGCGAAGCATGCGGGAACGGACCTCCGGGTCGGTAGCGTGGATCGAGACGTAGAGGGGCGACAGATTCTCGTCGACCACCCGCTCGAGGTCGGCCTCGGTGAAGCGGGTGAGGGTGGTGAAGTTGCCGTAGAGGAACGAGAGCCGGTAGTCGTCGTCTTTTAGGTACAAGCTCCGCCGCATGCCTTTTGGAAGCTGGTAGATGAAGCAGAACTCGCAGTGGTTGTCACAGGTGCGCACACGGTCGAAGATGGCAGCGGATATCTCGAGCCCGAGGGGCTCACCAGCTTGCTTTTGGACCGTGACCTCGAGCTCTACCCCGCCACGGACGACCTCGAGGTCAACGATCGGCTCGTCCGCCAGCAACTGGTACTCGATGACGTCACGGGGCACCTGCCCGTTGATCGAGCGGAGCTCGTCGCCCGGCCGGACCCCGCTACGTTCAGCCGGCGAATGCTCGGCCACGGCCACCACCTGCGGTAGCGGCATTGACAAAGGCTACCCTTCTCTACCGTGACTTCGGCTCGGGGGATCCAATCGGGGCAAGGAGACGGCGTCGAGCTCGTCCTGCTCGCCGAGCCGCGAGGCTTTTGCGCCGGGGTCGAGATGGCCATCAAGGCGCTCGCCTGGATGGTGCGGGTCTTCGAGCCCCCCGTCTACTGCTATCACGAGATCGTCCACAACAGGCTCGTCGTGGAGGAGTTCGCCCGCCAAGGGGTCATCTTCGTCGACGACGTGGCCGAGGTCCCAGCCGGGGCGCCCCTCATGCTCTCGGCTCATGGCTCGGCACCCGAGGTCGAGCAGGAGGCAGGTGAGAACGGGCGCATCGTGGTCGACGCCTGCTGCCCGCTTGTCACCAAGGTCCACCACGAGCTCAGCGTTCGCGCCCGCAAGGGCTACACGGTCCTCTACGTAGGTCACTCCGGCCACGAGGAGGCAATCGGGACGATGGCCGTCGCCCCTGAGGCCGTCCACCTCATAGAACAAGACAGCGACGTCGACGATCTGAACCTCGAGGAGGGCTCCCCGGTCGCCTTACTGGCCCAGACCACCCTTGCCCACGAGGAGTGGGAGGGGATCGTGGACAAGGCCCGGGAGCGCTACCCACAGCTGTGGATGCCGGGCCGCTCAGACCTCTGCTATGCCACGACCAACCGCCAGGGCGCCGTGAAGGCCGTAGCCCCGCGCTGTGACGCCATGGTCGTGCTTGGCTCGTCCAACTCCTCCAACACCATGGCCCTCGTGAAGGTGGCCTCCGCCGTAGGCTGCCCAAGGGTGCTGCGCGTCAACTCGACCTCCGAGGTCCCAGACGACCTGAGTGGGATCGTCGGGGTCACTGCCGGCGCCTCGGCCCCGGGCTGGCTCATCGACGAGCTCCTCGAGCGCCTCGCCCCCCGCCTCGGCGTCGAGATCGTGCAGACGACCGACGAGGACGAGTACTTCCCTCCCCCGCCGGAGCTTCGCGAGCTCTTAAGGTGCCTGGCTCTAGCGACCGGCCTCACCCTCGGAGCCGAGGTCGACGGCCGGGCCGCAGGCTCGACCGATCGCCAGGTGACAGCCACCGACATGTTGATGGGGACCTCGAGGCGGACCTTGTCATGAACGCCCGGGCCGAACGACGGCGCCGACAGGTCGACGAGCTGATCGACCGTGTCGCCACAGAAGAGCTCCTCTCAGCCCAAGGCCCGCTGAAGTTGGCCCCCGTCGCGGTTGTGGTGGCGGCCTACAAGGAGCGGGAGAACATCGGCGCCGTCGTCTCCTCGATGCCGAAGCAGATCTGCGGTCTCGAGGCCTCTGTCCTCGTCGTCGTCGACGGCGAGGACGACGGCACCGGCGCCGAGGTCCGGGCCGCCGGGCACTACGCCTGCATCGCCCCGGTCAACCGGGGTCAGGGGGCAGCCCTCCGCCTCGGCTACCGCATCGCCTTAAGCCACGGATCGAGCTATATCGTCACCGCGGATGCCGACGGCCAGACCGACCCCGACGACCTCGAGGTGATCTTGGCCCCGGTGGTGGCGGGAGGGGCCGACTTCGTCAACGGCTCCCGGCGCCTCGGCGAGACCCATGTGAGCGACTTCGTGCGCAACACCGGGGTCGTCGTGTTCGCCACCTTGATCTCGTTTCTCACCAAGACAAAGGTGACCGACACGGCCAACCCGATCCGAGCCTTTCGCGCCGAGCTGCCCGCCGAGCTCACCTTGGACGAGCCGCAGTACCAAGCCTCCGAGATACTGATCGGGGCGATCATGCACGGTTGTCGCTACGAGGAGCGGCCCATCACCTTCCGGGCCCGCCGTGCCGGAAAGTCGAAAAAGAGCGGCAACCTCCTCTACGGCCTGCGTTATGGCCGCGTCGTCGCCCGGACCTTCCTGAGGGAGCGGAGAAAGCCCCGCTAGGGACCCAGGAGGCCCTATTCGGCGGTAAAGACGTTCTCCTGGAACCAACGCCAGGTGCGGCCGATGCCCTCTTCCCGGCTGATGGTCGGAGCGTATCCGAGCACCTTGTTGGCGAGGTCGTAGGTGGCGAAGTTGCGCTCTACCTCGCCGGGGCGCTTGTCGCGGTGCTCGATCGGGTGATCCGGCACCCCGGCCGCGGCGCGGCACAGGTCAGCCAGATCGCGGACCGTCGTCTCGATTCCCGAAGCGATGTGGAGCACCGTGCCCCCGGCGACGTCACATTCGAGGGCGAGCATGAGGGCCCGGGCGATGTCGTCGACGTGGGTGTAGTCACGAGAGGCCGAGCCGTCGCCGTAGATGACGATGGGCTCGCCGGCATCGATGGCCCGGAAGAACAGCGTCATGGCGCCCTTCTTGCGCTCACTCCAGGGCCCGTAGACATTGGCGAAGCGCAGGGCCACCGTGCTCAGCCCGTAGGACTTGGCAAAGGCATGGGCGTAGCCCTCGCCGGCGAGCTTGCTGGCGCCGTAAGGAGAGATGGGCTTGGGCAGGGATGCCTCGTTGACAGGCGGCACGGCGTCGCCGATGAGGGCGCCCCCCGTCGAGGCGAGGACGATGCGGGTCACGCCGGCGCGCCGGGCGGCGTCGAGGACACGGAAGGTCCCGAGAACGTTGGCCTCGAAGTTGCCTACAGGGTCCTCTACCGACATCACGACCGAGCCGGCGGCAGCCAGGTGCACGACCGCGCCGACGCCACCGAGGACGCTTTCGAGCGTCTTAGCGTCACGGATGTCGCCCTCGACGAGCTCGGCGTCGACACCGTCCAGATGCGAGGAGTGGCCGGTCGTCAAGTTGTCGAGGACACGGACCTCCTGGCCGGCTTCCACCAAGCGCCGCACGAGCGTGGCCCCGACGAAGCCGGCTCCGCCGGTGACGAGGACCCTTTGCTTGTCAGGCATCGCAGATCACGGGCGGAAGTTAGCAGGCTGGCGGACCCTTAGCTCTTTAGGCTCGCCTCAGCGGCGTCGAAGGCTTGCTGGACGGCCTGTTTGACTCGCTCTGACTGCTCTGTGATCGCCGCCCGCCCGACGCGGTTTCGCCTGGGCTCGATTGTTGTGTCGCCCGGCTCGTCGCGTTTGGCCGGGGCAGGCCCCGGCACGGGCACGGGCGGCCCGATGACGACGTTCACCCGCCTCGGGCGCGGGAACGACGAGCCGCGGGGCATGGCTCGCTCCGAGCCCCCGATCCCGACGGGTATGACCGGGACTCCCGCGCGAAGCGACAGGTAGCCGACACCGTCTTTCAGCTCTTCGACCAAAGGGCCCGAGCGCCGGGTGCCTTCTGGGAACATGACAAGCGCCTCCCCCCCATCGAGCACGGCCTGGCAGCGCTGCAGCGCTTCGCGGTCGGCCCCGGACCGGTTCACGGGAAAGCCGCCACAGGCCTCGACGATGGCCCCGAAGAGCCTCGACTTCCAGACCTCCTCCTTCACGATGTAGCGCAGGCGGCGCTTGGCGGTGATCCGGGCGACTATCAGCCAGTCGACGTAGGAGCGGTGCACGGGCGTCACGATGCAGGCGCCGGTGGCAGGCAGGTTCTCCCGGCCGATCACTCTCCCCGGGAAGTAGAGCCTCGAAGCCCCTACGGCGATAGCCCTGATGACCCGGTAGACGAACATGTCCCGGCGCGAGGGGCGCCCCGTCGCGACCGGGGCCGGAGCCTGTCGGGCTCTGGTCGGCACATCCGGCGCCCCGGGAGAGGGACGGGCGGGCTCGGGCGCTTGGGCCTGTGTCACAGGTGGGAGAGCACCTCCTCGACGACGGACTCGACGCTTCGCCCCGTCGAGTCGAGCACGATCGCCCCCGGGGCGGCCCGAAGGGGCGACACGGTCCGCTTGGAGTCGAGCTCGTCCCGGCGCCGGATCGACTCGGCTGTGAGGCCGACCTCGGCTAGATCCGCGCCCTCTTCGGCCGCCCGCCGCCAGGCCCGCTCGTCCGAGTCGGCCGTGAGGAAGATCTTGAGGTCTGCCCCCGGCAGCACGACGCTGCCGATGTCTCGGCCCTCGACCACTCCCCCGCCATGCGCGCTCACCCAGGCGCGCTGGCGGCGCACGAGCTCGGCACGAACATCGGGGTGGGCGGCCACGACCGAGACGGCCTCTGTGACGGCGGCTTCTCGTATCTCCTCGGTGACGTCCCTGCCCTCGAGCACCACGCGCTCGCCGACGCTCAGGTCCATCGTCCGGGCGATTTCAGACATGGCCTCGGCATCGTAGGGATCGGCGCCTTCCTCGATGGCCCGCAGCGTAACGGCGCGGTACATGGCGCCCGTGTCGAGCCGCTCGAGGCTCAAGTGGCGGGCCACCTCTGCGCCACGGTCGACTTGCCCGCCCCGGCCGGCCCATCGATGGCGATCACCGGGCGCGGGGCGGACTTAGAGAACCCAAAGCCGTGCTCGCCGAGCGAGCGGCGTACCCGCTCGGCCGACTCGGCGGCAACGGTCAAGATCAGCACGCCCCGGGGCTGTTCTTGGGAGTGGACTATCTCAAGGTCCTCGATGTTGACTCCGAGCTCACCGGCGATCGTCGTCACCTGAGCGAGCACCCCGGGGCGGTCCGGGATGAGCACGTGCAGGTCGGTCACCGAGCTCGGCCGGCTGGCCCGGGGCGGCAGGTTGCGCCGGGCGAGCTGGGCCTGGTCCAACAGGGCGACGAGGCTCATGCGGTCCTTCTCGGCCACGATGCGGCGCACCTCGTTCAGCCTGGCAATGAGGTCGTCGAGGACCGGGACGATGGCGGGGGCGTTGTCCCGGCAGATATCGGGCCAGATGGCCGAGGACCCGGCCGCGATGCGCGTCATGTCGCGAAAGCCTCCCGCCGCCAGTCGCAAGAGGGCGGTGTGGGCATCTGTCGCCTCGGTGGCCAGGCCCATCATGGTGGCCGCGGTCAGATGCGGCACGTGGGATACGAGGGCGACGAGCTCGTCATGGCGACCAGGGGCGAGCGCCACGAGATCGGCCCCCAGCTCGGAGATGACCGACTGCACGGTCGAAAAGGCGCCCGGGTCGGTCGACGAGGTGGGGGTGAGCACCCAGGTGGCCCCCGTGAACAGGTCGGGGTCGGCTCCGTCTGGTCCCTCCTGCTCGGAGCCGGCCATGGGATGTCCACCGACAAAGCGCGAGTTGGCGATCTCGGCCACGATCGGGCCCTTCACCCCGCCCACGTCGGTGACAACGAGGGTGCCGGTCTCGTCGCCGGCGAACAGGGCCCTCACCTCAGCCGCAATAGCCGCCACGGGTGTGGCCACGAAGGCGACTCCAGCCAGGTGGTCGAAACCGATCTCGTCCAGCGCCCCGAGCTCGTGGGCGCGCCGCGCTCGGCCGAGGTCCAAGTCGGTACCCGTGACGCGCCATCCACGGGCGCGAAGGGCAAGGGCGATCGAGGTCCCCACGAGCCCGAGACCTGTCACTTGCGCCCTTCTCCTGCCCGGCAAACTGGCGCCGGGAGACTCAGTCGGGGAGGTCATCTCGAAGCCCGCGGGCGCCCTCCAAGTAGACGTGATGGAGCTGGTCTCGTGCTCTCTCGGTGTAAAAGTGCATCAGAACCCGCACGCAGCGGGGCACCGAGCCGGCGATAGTGAGCTCGCGAGCACAGATGAGGGGAACGTCGCCGAGCCCCAAGATGCGGGCCGCTGTGGCCGGGAACATCGAAGAGATGTCGTCGGTGGCGGTGAACAAGATGCTGACGAGGTCGTCATGGGAGATGCCGTTGCGCTCGAGCATCGTCGCCACCAGCACAGGCACGCGCTCAGTGACCTGCTCGGCGGTGTCGCGTTCGAGGGTGGTCGCACCCCGCAGGGCGCGCAAGACAGCTGCCATGGCCGGGGAGCCTACCTAGTGCTCCGTCTTTGGGCGAAGCGCAGACTCAGCGAGCGAGCGCACCTCTTTCGACGACAGGTCGCGCCAGGCTCCCGGGTGCAGCGATCGGTCGCTTAGCGGGCCGATCCTCGTGCGCACGAGGCGAAGCACGGGATGGCCGATCGACTCGCACATGCGGCGAACCTGGCGGTTTCGCCCCTCGTGGATGACAAGGCGGATCACCCCCGGAGCGACTGAGGCCACCCGGGCCGGGGCCGTCGTCTCTCCGTCGTCGAGCACGACGCCCTCTCGCAGCCGGCGCAGCTCCGCCGGGCTCGGGACCCCGCGCACCTCGGCCAGGTACTCCTTTTCGACCCCGAAGCTCGGGTGAGCCAGCAACTGGGCGAGATTGCCGTCATTGGTCAAAATGAGCAGGCCCTCGGTCAAAAGATCGAGCCGACCGACCGAGAAGACCCTCGGCTCGGCCGGGACGAGCTCGAGCACGCTCGGACGTCCCTCGGGGTCGTCGGCGGTCGTAACAACACCGGCCGGCTTGTTCAAAAGGTAATAGACCAGACCCGGGAGGACCCCGACCGGTGCGCCGTCCACCTTTACGAGGTCACTCTCGACATTCACACGCCGACCGAGCACGGCCACCTCGCCGTTGACTGTGATCCGGCCCTCGCCGATCAGCTCCTCACAGGTGCGGCGCGACCCATAGCCGACGCGGGCCAGCACCTTTTGCAGACGCTCGCCCTCGGCCTCGCTCACTCGCCTGGCTCTGAGCGCAACACGTTCTCGAGCATCTCGACTGTCGAGGCGGGCGGGACGAAGCCGGCGAGGGGGGGCAGGTCCTCGATGGAGTCGAGCCCGAGGCGCTCCAAGAACATCGAGGTCGTCCCGTACAAGATGGGCTGACCGGGGCCCTCGTCACGACCCACCGCCTGCACATAGCCGCGGGCTACGAGCATGCGCATGACGCTTTCGACGTTGACGCCCCGGATCGCCGAGATCTGAGAACGCGAGATCGGCTGCTTGTAAGCCACCACGGCCAGTGTCTCGAGCGCCGCGGGCGAAAGCTTCTGCGGGCCGCCGTCGAGCACGAAGCGCTCGACGTAGGCCGCGTAAGGCTCGGCTGACTGGAAGCGGTAACCACCGGCCACCCGGGCCAGGGTAAAGCCGCGCCCGTCTTCTAAGTAACCGCGGGCCAGCTCTCCGCAAAGCTGCTCGACGCGCTCGACCGGGATCTCGAGCAGCTCGGCCAGAAGGCCGGGGGGCACGGGCTCTGTGGCGACGGTGAGGACGGCCTCGATGGCCGCCGTTTCGGTCCGGGCGAAAGCGGCCCCGGCCGGCAAGTCCTCGGCCGAGTCCTCGGAGCTCACGTCAGGCACCTCGAAGCTCATCCGCTGTAGTCGAGGTCTCCGAGAGAGACAGAGACCGGCTGGCACAGGCCGTTCAGGTCCTCGTCGCCGTCCTCGCTCAACTCATCAAGGCCACCGGTCCAACTGATACGCAGCTCGCCGAAGGTGCTCACCTGCTCGAGCTCGACAAGGCCCTGCTTGTAGAGCTCGAGCAGGCCGAGGAAGTGCACGACGATCTCCATGCGGGAGGCGGCTTTAGCAGTGAGCTCGCGAAATGTCGTGGGCGGGGCGCCGGGCAGGCGCTCGCAGAGGGCCTCGACGACCTCTGCGACGGTGACCTCGTCGACGAGGACATGGTCCGTCTCGACGTGCGGTGTGGGCCGCGGCTCGAGGGCACGAAGGGCCGCCTGGCGGACGTCATCGGCGCTCAAGAAGGCCAAGAGGTTGGGCTGCAGGCCCTCGAAGCGTTCGTCGAGCCCGGCGAGGCGGGGCCACGACCTGGAGGCGGCCAGCTCGGCGCGGGCAAGCTCTGCCCCGGCGGCCGAGAACGTCGTGCACTCGACAAGGCGCGCCAGCAGGTAGTCACGCTCTTCTAGGAGGGCCAGGCACTCCTCGTCGGCCTCCTCCCGCCCCGGCAGCAGGCGGCGGCACTTGAGCTCGACGAGAGTGGCAGCGATGACGAGGAACTCTGTGGCGACCTCGAGGTCAAGACGCTGCATGGCCTCGACCTCGGCCAAGAAGGCGTCGACGATGTCGGCGAGCACGACCTCGTAAAGGTCCACACGTTGCTCAGTGATGAGCCTCAACAAGAGTTCGAAGGGCCCCTCGAAGACGTCGGTGCGGACGGTGTAACCCACTCGAGCGAGGTTACCGGCCCCGCGCCTTGGAAGCTCGGATACCCAATGACCAAGCGATTCCCGGCTTTGGGGGACATCCCGGTATCCTCTGCGCGATGGAACGGGTCTTTTCTGGTGTGCAATCGTCCGGGGCGCCCCACGTCGGAAACTACTTCGGGGCCTTCCGACAGTGGGTGGCCGACCAGTATGTCGCCGACTCGATCTTCTGCGTCGTCGACCTGCACGCCCTCACCGTCGAGCACGATCCCGCCCAGCTGCGCGCCCGCACCTTGGAGACGGCCGCGTGGCTGTTCGCGAGCGGCCTAGACCCCGAAGTCTGCACCGTGTTCGCCCAGAGCCACGTACCAGAGCACACCGGCCTCAGCTGGCTGCTCGAGTGCACCGCCACCTACGGCGAGCTACGGCGCATGACCCAGTTCAAGGAGAAGTCCAAGGGCAACGAGTCGGTCAGTGCCGGGCTTTTGACCTATCCGGTCTTGATGGCCGCCGACATCCTCCTCTACGACGCCGACAAGGTGCCCGTCGGCGACGACCAGCGCCAGCACCTGGAGCTCGCCCGCGACATCGCCGTGCGCTTCAACGGCCGCTATGGGGAGACCTTCGTCGTCCCGGCGGCCGTCGTGCCCAAGGTGGCGGCCCGGGTGATGGACCTGCAGCACCCTGAGCGCAAGATGTCGAAGTCGGTCAACTCGCCCCTCGGCACGATCGACCTCCTGGACGGCCCGGAGGCCGTCGCTCAAAAGATCCGCAAGGCCGTCACCGACAACGAAGGCGTCGTGCGCTACGACCCGGAGGAAAAGCCCGGGCTCTCCAACCTGATCGAGATCTTCGCGGCCGCCTCGGGTCACAGCATCGAGGAGGTGACCGCCTCCTACGACCGCTACGGGCCGCTGAAGGCGGACCTGGCCGAGGCCCTCGTCGAGGTCCTCACCCCGGTCCGGGAGCGTTACCTCGAGATCACGGCCGACCCCGAAGCGGTCCCGGCCCTCTTGCAGAAAGGTGCCCTCAAAGCAGGCGCCATCGCCTCTGAGACCCTGCGCCGGGCCCGCCAGGCGATTGGCCTGCTCGAACCGTAGGCAGGCTCAGATCACGGTGTTGATGTACCAGTTCTCCACGTGGCCGAGGATCGATCCCAGCAGGTTCTGATCGAACACCACAAGAAGGATGACCAAGATCATAAAACCCATGCGCAGCTGGTAGTAGGTGGGCAGAGCCGAGGCGGGAAGGAGCCGCTCGATCAGGGCCGAGCCGTCGAGCGGTGGGATGGGGATCAGGTTGAACGCCGCCAGGATCACGTTCACGATCCCGAAGTAGAGGAGGATCTGCTCTAAAAGCGCCCACTGGGAGATGGCCGCGTAGTAGCAAATGTCACCGCTGCAGCTGAACGGCAGGTGCCACACGTTCAAGAGCTCGTGCAGGGCGACTCCGGCGATGACGGCAAGAACGATGTTCGTGCCCGGCCCGGCGAAGGCCACCAGCACCGACTGGTTCCTCGGGTGGCGCAGGCGGTTGATCGAGACCGGAACCGGCTTCGCCCAGCCGAATATGGGCGCCCCGATGAGGGCGAGCACGACGGGCAAGAGGATCGAGCCGACCGGGTCTATGTGCTTGATCGGATTGAGGGTCAGCCGGCCCGCCCGCTTGGCCGTGTCGTCCCCGCACCAAAGGGCCACGACACCGTGGCTCACCTCGTGCAAGATGACTGCAGGCAGGAAGACGAGGAAGAAGATGAGCGTCTGCTCGTTCACCACGTGGTGGCGCGCGGCGAGCACGATCACGCCAACCCCGATGGCGGCGAAGATCACATATGTGGGAAGTCTCGGATTTCTCCTGAGCGAGCGCAGCCGCGCTCCGGTGGTCAACGGCGAACCGAGGCGCAGTCGATGCAGAGCGCGGTCGCCGGCTGGGCTTCGAGACGGGCAGGCGAGATTGGCTTGCCGCAGCGCTCACAGGTGCCGTACGTCCCCAGATCTAGCTTGTGGAGGGCCTTTTCTACCTGCGCCAGGGCCTCTTGGAGCTGGGCGGCGAGCGCCTCTGCCTCTCCCCGCTCTGCGGTCACCTGCGAGGAGTCTGCGAAGTTGGCGTCGTAGGTGAGATTGCCGTCCGCGCCGAAGCCGATCTCCTCCAGCTGGTGCAAGAGGGACGAGCGCTCCTCCTCGAGGAGGCTTCGGTAGTCAACGGCAGCTGTTTCGTTCGCCATCGGCGCAACACTAGTCGCACCACAAAGCAAAGCTGCCTCCATCGAAGGCCCAAGTCCCAGCTCGGCCGCCTAAGCCACGAGCGTGCCACGCCAGCTCGGTGCGTCGGGCTCAGCGCCGGGCGACAAGGGCGCGGGGATGGGCCTTTTCGTAGACCCTGCGCAAGAGCTCGGGCGAGACCTTGGTGTAGACCTGCGTCGTCGTGATCGTGGCATGGCCCAGCAGCTCCTGGACGACACGGATGTCGGCCCCGTGCTCCAAAAGGTGCGTGGCACACGAGTGGCGCAAGACGTGCGGCGAGACGCGCTCTTCGAGCTTGACCTTGACGGCGGCCTTGCGCACGACCTGCCACACGGCTTGGCGCGACATGCGCGTCCCCCGCGTCGAGATGAAGACGGCTTCGGCATCTGATCGGCGTGCCCAGCGCAGCGGGGCGATGACGGGCCGTCCTCCCGGTCCGAGCCAGGCGCAGAGGGCCTCGATCGCCTGGCGTCCCACCGGCACGAGGCGTTCTTTCGAGCCTTTCCCGTAGGCGACGGCGAGGCATTTGGCAAGATCTAGGTCCCCGAGGCGCAGCCCGGCGAGCTCGGATATGCGCATGCCAGTGGCATAGAGAGTTTCGAGGATCGCTCGGTCTCTGAGCGCCCGGGGATCCTCCCCGATCACCGCCGACAACAAGAGCTCTACGTCCTCCTCACTAAGTGCCTTAGGGATCGCTTGGGGTATCTTCGGCGTGGAGACGCCCTCGGTCGGGTCCAGGCTCGCCCCGCGCTCGTCAACGCAGAAGCGATGAAGGCCGCGCACAGCCGCCAGTGCCCGCGCCGTCGAGGTCGGTCGCCGCGACGAGCCCAGCAAAGCGACGTACGACTCGACGAGGCCGACGTCGACGCCCGCCAGCGACACGCCCTGGTCGGACAAGAACCGCTCGTAGGCGGCGATGTCTCTCCTGTAGGCGGAGATGGAGGCGGGCGCCCGTCCCCGCTCAACGGCCAGGTAGGACAAGAACTCCTCGGCGTCCCTGCTCAAGACGGCCTGGGCAGCCAAATGGGTCTCTCAGCTTTGCGCCTGGGCGAGTTTGGCGAGATACGAACGCGCCAGGTAGAGGCCGACGATGGACTTGGCGTCGACGAGGTCGCCCGCCGCGATGAGCTCTTCGAGCGAGGACAGGGCGATCCGCTCGACGACCAGGTGCTCCTCCTCGATGCCGTCGGCGGCACGCTTTCCCTGCTTGAGCCCATCGGCGAGATAGCAGGTCGACTGCTCGTCGCAAAATCCCGGCGAGATGAAGAAGTGGCCGAGCTCGATGAACCGCTCCGCCTCGGCCCCGACCTCCTCGTTGAGCTCTCGGGCCGCGCAGAGCTCGGGCGGCTCGCCGGCCACGTCGAGCTTGCCGGCAGGCAGCTCCAACAGCGCCTGATCGACCGGGCCGCGGTACTGACGAACGAGCAGCACATGCTCGCCGTCGGCCTCGAGCGGCACGACGCAGACGGCATTGAAGGTGCGCACGACCTCGCGCTCAAAGGTGAAGCCGTCCGGGCCGACGAAGGTGCCCACGACGACGCTCAGGCGGTCGCCCGAATACCTGACCCGTTCACCGATCTGGCGGAAGGCTCCCCTGTCGTAGGGGGGCGAGCCCGGCACAGCAGCGGACGGCTCGGCCCTTTCAGGATGTGACTCGGACTCAGGAGGAGACATCGAGGTCGTAGAGCCGCGGGGTGCGCTCATGCTCCCGGTTGAGGGCCGCCCCGACGAGGGCGCGAAACAGCGGGTGGGGCTTGTCGGGCCGGCTCTTGAACTCCGGGTGGGCCTGCGTGGCGATCCAGAAGGGGTGACCGGGCAGCTCGATGAACTCGACGAGGCGGTCGTCCGGGGAGACGCCCGAACAGCTCAGCCCGGCGGCGACGAGCCTGTCGCGGTAACGGGGGTTGACCTCGTAGCGGTGGCGGTGGCGCTCGTAGACGACCTCGGACCCGTAGATGGCGGCAACCTGCGAGCCCGGCTGCAGCTGGGCCGGCCAGGACCCTAGGCGCATGGTGGCGCCTTTTTCCTCGACCCCGATCTGGTCGTCCATGAGGTCTATGACCGCATAGGGCGTGGTGGCGTCGAGCTCGCGGCTGTTGGCGCCGTCCATGCCGGCGACGTTGCGGGCGAACTCGACGACCATCATGTGCAGGCCGAGGCACAGCCCCAGGCAGGGAATGCCGTGCTCGCGGGCGTAGCCTGCGGCGGCGATCTTGCCCTCGAGGCCGCGCTCGCCAAAGCCGCCCGGGATGACGAGGCCGTCGAGGCTGTCGAGGCGGGTGTGGGCGAGCATACCCGTCACCTCCTCGGCCTGGACCCAGTCGATCTCGACCTTGACCCCGTGGTGAAAGCCGGCGTGGCGCAGCGCCTCGACGACCGAGAGGTAGGCGTCGGGCAAGTTGACGTACTTGCCGATGACGCCGATGCGCACCGTCTCCGAGGCGCGGCGGACCCGGGCGACGAGGGCCTCCCACCCAGATAGGTCGATGCGCCTGTCCTCGTTGTCAAGGCGCAGGATGCGGCAGACGATGTCGTCTAGGCCCTCTTCGTGCAGGGCGATGGGGATCTCGTAGATGTTCTCGGCGTCGATCGCCGAGACGACGGCGTCGGTCGAGACGTCACAGAGCAGGGATATCTTCCGCTTCAAGTTCTCCGACATCGGCTCGTGGCTGCGGCAGACGATCACGTCGGGCTGGATTCCACGGCCGCGGAGCTCTGTCACTGAGTGCTGGGTCGGCTTGGTCTTCTGCTCACCGGCGGGAAGCGAGTGAGGCACGAGGGTCAAGTGCAGGTAGCAGACGTTGTCGCGGCCGACGTCACGGCGGAACTGGCGAATCGCCTCCAAGAAGGGGACGATCTCGATGTCGCCGACCGTGCCGCCGACCTCACAGATGACAACGTCGATCGTCTCGCGTCCAAGGCGCCTGATCCGCTCTTTGATCTCGTCGGTGATGTGCGGGATGACCTGCACGGTCTTGCCCAGGTAGTCGCCCCGGCGCTCCTTGGCGATGACAGAGGAGTAGATCTGGCCCGTCGTGGCATTTGAGTCCTTGTGCAAGGACTCGTCGATGAAACGCTCGTAGTGTCCGAGGTCGAGGTCGGTCTCGCCCCCGTCCTCGGTGACGAAGACCTCGCCGTGCTCAAAGGGGTTCATCGTGCCGGGATCGACGTTTATGTAGGGGTCGAGCTTGCACATGGTGACCTTCAGGCCACGTGATTTCAAAAGCCTTCCGAGGGAGGAGGCTGTGAGCCCCTTCCCTAGGGAACTCATGACGCCACCTGTAACGAACACGAACTTCGTCACGCTCTCCTCCCGTCCCGGTCTAACCAAGGCTACCGGAGCGTCGCGAGGCCGTGACGGACCTGGTACCCAGTTCCAGCAGCTCTTTTGCGTGCCGGCGGGCGGCCGACGAGTCGGGGTGGCCAGACAGCATCCTCGAAAGCTCGATGACCCTGTCCTCGCCGGTGACCGGTCGGGCCTGGGCGAGTGTGCGCCCGTCCACCTCGCTCTTTGAGACGAGCACCTGTTGGTCAGCGAAGGCCGCCACCTGGGCGAGGTGGGTCACGACGAGAACCTGGTGGTCACTGCCGATGGCGCTCAAGGCGCGCCCTACAGCCAGAGCCGCCTCGCCTCCGACGCCGGCGTCGACCTCATCGAAAACGAGGGTCGGGGGTGCAGCTGACAGGACGAGGCGCGTGGCGAGCATGGCACGGGCGAGCTCGCCGCCAGAGGCCACCTTGGCGAGGGGCAGGGCCGGCTCGCCCGGGTTCGCCCCGAGGAAGAACTCCACCTGCGACCCAGCCAGGTCGTCGCCCACTCGGACCTCGAGGCGGGCTCCGCTAAGGGCCAGCTCCTGCAGGTTCGCCTCGACGGCGGCGGCGAGCTTGGGAGCGGCTTGACGGCGGATGTCGCCAAGGCGCTGCTCTTCCTCGTTGAGGCCTGCCAGCACAACCAGGCGGCGTTCGCCGAGAGCCCTTCGCGTCTCCTCGGTCGCCTCGAGCTCGGCTAGCCGGACGGCATTGCCCCGGGCGAATTCCAAGACGTCGAGGAGGCCCGGGCCATACTTGCGCCGCAGCTCGGAGAACAGCTGCAGGCGCTGGCGGATGGCCTCGAGGCGCTCGGGATCCTCCTCTAAGCGCTCGTCTGTGCGGCGCAACTCACCCACGACGTCCTCCAGCTCGGCCTGGATCGCCCGCAGGGGGGCGGCGAGATGACCAAGGGCGTCATGAGCCGCAAGTCGCGCCAGGGCCAGCCCGACGAGGTCGCTCGCGCCGAGCTCACCCCGGAGGGGACCTTCCCCGCCGACGAGGGCCGCGTGAGCCTCGGCGAGGGACTCACGTAGCAGGCCGACCTGGGCGAGCACAGATTCCTCGGAGGCGAGAAGCTCTTCCTCGTCCGGGGACACTATGACAGCTCTCGCGATCTCCTCGGCCTGGAAGCGCAGTAGGTCGACGGTGCGGGCCAGCTCACGAGGATCGCCTCCCACCTCGTCGAGGCGGGCATCGATGTCGGAAAGCTCGCGTCTCGCTCGTGTAAGTGGCCCGAGGTCGACCCCGGCGAAGGTGTCGAGAGCCTCTCGTTGTGCCACCTGGCGGAGCAGGGACTGGTGGGCGTGCTGACCGTGCAGGTCTACGAGCTCGTCTCCGATCTCCGACAACGAGGACACCGGTGCCATGTGGCCGTCCACATAAGCCCGCGAGCGCCCGGTGGTGGGCACCGCCCGCGAGAGGACGACCTCTTTCTCCCCGAGGACAAAGCGGCCTTCCACTACCGCCTCCGCGGCCCCCGTACGCACCATGGAGGCATCCGCGCGGCCACCGACGAGCAGCTCAAGCGCCTCAACGACAAGGGTCTTGCCGGCTCCGGTCTCGCCCGTGAGCGCTGTCATGCCCGGAGAGATGACGAGGTTGAGCTCGGCGATGACGCCGAGATCGCGTACGCGCAGCTCGACAAGCATCTACTGGCTCAGCGGTCGGTGAGGCCGAAGCGGTGACGCAGCTTGGCGTGGAAGTCGCGCACCCCGAAGCTGACAAGGCGCGCCGGCTGGGCGGCAGGGCGGCACGTCACAGAGTCGCCCTGCCTCAACTTGAAGACCCGTGACCCGTCGATCACGGCGGCGGCGTCGCTGTCGTCCACAACCGTCAGGCGCACCTGTTCGCTGGGCTCGAGCACGAGGGACCGGTCGAAGAGCATGTGGGGGGACACGGGCGTGAGAATCATGGCTTTCAAGTGGGGCGAGATGACCGGTCCCCGAGCAGAGAGGTTGTGGGCGGTCGAGCCGGTCGGCGTCGCCACGAGTATCCCGTCGGCGAGATAGGTGAGAAACGGCCGGCCGGAGATGTCGACCGCCACGTGCACGGTGTGGCCGGGCTCGGTCCTCTCGACGATGGCGTCGTTGAGCGCCGTGTATATGCCGGGGGTGCTCCCGGTGAGCTCCACCTCGAGCGCCATGCGCTCTTCGACGAGGAAGTCGCCCACGAGCATCCTCTCGAAGGCCGGCTCGATGCCCGACGGCTCGACGGCGGTCAGGTACCCCATGCGGCCGAGGTTCACGCCAAGCACGGGCACGCCGGCGGCGAGGACGATGTCGACCGTACGCAGCATCGTCCCGTCGCCTCCAAGGCTCACGGCGAACTCGAGGTCGTCACCGACAATGAGGCTGGCCGTGTCCTGTGCCTGGCGAAGCTCGATCACCTCGCGGCCTTGCTGCTCCCACCACGACCTGGCGTCAGCGGCCAGCTGCCAGGCCGCTGGACGCTCGGGATGAACCACGAGAAGGATCGACGCCATACCGCCATCCTTGCGGGCTGCGCGCAGAGATGCCACCCATTCGGGCTAGGACATCAGTTCAACTCCTGCCGGGCTGGGCTTTCTTGGCTGCGGCAGCTTTCTTCGGAGCGACCTTTTTTGCTGCAGGCGTCTTCCTCGCCGCCGAGGCAGCTGAGGGCGCTTTGTTCGCGGCCGCCTTCTTGGCGGTTGCCTTCTTCGCTGGTGCCGTCTTCTTCCCTGGTGCCGTCTTCTTGGCAGGGACAGCCTTCTTGGTGGGAGCCTTCTTGACGGGAGCAGCCTTCGCAGGCGCCTTCTTGGTTGGGGCCGCCTTCTTGGCTGGGGCCGCCTTCTTCGCCGTGGCCGTCTTCGCGGGGGCCGCCTTCGCAGGCGCCTTCTTCGCGGGGGCCGCCTTCTTGGTAGCCGTCTTCGTGGCTGTCATGGCGGCATCGACGACGGGCGCCGCGGCCTTGGTCGTGCGCTCGACGAACTGCTGGACGACCTTGATCACGTCCTGGTTCGTAGCCAGATTGAACTGCCTGATCTGGTGGCGGATCTCTTTGCGCACGAGCCCGCCGAGCTGCTCGGCGGTGCGCCGGCCCCGCTCGACCAACTCCTCAGCCCAGTCTTCGGCGTGCTCGCGGCCGCGCTCTTTGATGATGTCCTGCGCGATTCCTTCGAGGCACCTGCGGCTCGCCTCGGTGAACTCCCTACCGGCCTCCACATACCTGTCAAGCGGTTTCTTCGCCATGTTGCCGATTATACCGCTCTGCTTGCAATAGCAAGCAGATTGCCCCCTCAGCGTCGGGTACTGCTTGCTATAGCTAGCAGTACCAAGGGCTCAGCCGAGCTCGGCGGTGACAAGCGAGAGGAGATTGGGCGCCTCGACATCTGGCTCAGGGTCGAGAGCGCCGTGGCCGGCTCGGGTCACACCTGAGAGCACGAGACCGAAACGCGTCCCCAGCTTGCGGGCCAGGAGTCCGTCGGTCGAGGCGCGGTCGCCAACGACCATCTCAACCTCGCCGATCCGTTCGTGGACGAGACTCAGAGTCGGGGCGTGCGGCTTGCCCGCAACGATGGGATCGACCTGGCCGGCCCGGGACACCGCGGCCAGAAGCGATCCCGCCCCGGGCAACAGACCCCGCGGGGTGGGGAAGGTTGCGTCTTCGTTCGTGCCGACAAGGCGGGCGCCGTTGTGCAGGGCCGTGGCTGCGACCGCCAGGGCCGGGTAGTCGAAAGACGGGTCCATGCCGACTACAACGGCGTCCACCTGGCCGACGTCACTTGTTCCCCCGGGCCGGACAGTCGTCACACCCCGGGCCTCCAGCTCCTCGATGATCCCGGGCCCCCCGAGGACAAGGGCGCGCTCGCCCGGCTCCAGAAGGAGCGCAGCAGCCATCGCCGAGCTCAAGACGTCGTCGGGGTCTGTCGGCATCCCGAGGCGCTCGAGCTTGGCAACGTGGTCGGAACGCTTCGGATAGGAGTTGTTCGTCAAAAGCACGACGCGGGTCCCTGCGGCGCGCAGGGTGCTCACGGCTTCGGCTGAGCCGGGGATCGCGTCGTCTGCCAGCCAGACGACGCCGTCGCAATCAAGAAGCCAGGTCATTCCCAGATCCTCGCAGAAGAGCCTCGGCACCGTGTGCTAGGTAAGGGCGATGGCCCGCCTCGAACCTTTCCCTGCAATTCGCTACGACACTGCCCGCATCGATCCCGACGCCGTCATTGCCCCGCCGTATGACGTCGTCAGCCCCGCCGAGCGTGCCGTGCTGGCCGCTCGCAGCCCGTACAACGCGGTCCATGTCGAGCTCCCGGTGCCCGATGAGTCGAGCGGGCTCGACCAGTACGAGAATGCGGCCCGTCTCTTCCACAGCTGGTTGGCAGGTGGCGTCCTTCGTGGCGATGACACCGCCGCTCTTTACATCTATCAGATGGCCTTCCACGACGACCGTGGCCACCGGCGGACCATGACCGGCCTGCTCGGCGCACTCGGGCTGGACCTGGAATCGTCCGGGGAGGTGCTCCCCCATGAACAGACGATTGCCAAAGACAGGCAGGACCGCCTCTCGCTCTTGCAGCGCATGCGCGTGAACACCTCCCCCATCTGGGGCCTCTCACTCGCAAAAGGGCTCACCTCGGCGTGTCGGGAGGCGCAGTCGCTCCATGTCGGGGCGAGCTTTCGTGCCAGCGACGACGCGGGTGTCACGCACGAGCTCTGGCACGTGACCGACGGGCGCCAAATTGGCGAGATCACCCGGCTCTGTGCTGAGGCAAAGGTTCTCATCGCAGATGGCCACCACCGCTACCAGACGGCCCGCGCGTATGCGACCGAGGTCCGGGCGAAGAACGGCGACCAGCCCGGCCCGTACGACCTCGTGTTGGCCTTCCTCGTCGAGCTGTCAGAAGAAGAGCTCTCGGTCCGGACCTTCCACCGCGTGGTAAAGGGTGTCCCGATTACGCACCTCATCGAGCTCGTCACACGCTTTTTCCGGATCGAGGAGGCTCCCGAGGACCTCGTCGTGTTGCCTGCCACCTCGGCGCCGGGTGTGGTCGTGCTTTACACCCAAGACGGCTACAAGCTCCTTTACCCCTTGCCCGCCGTCTACGAGGCGGCCAGGGACGACCTCGACTCGAGCCGGCTGACGGTGCTGCTCGACAGCCTTCCCGCGCACGAGGTCAGCTACGAGCCGGGATGGCACGAGGCCACTGCGGCGGTGCGAGAGGGCCGGGCCGAGGCAGCCTTCTTCTTGAGGCCGGTGCCGATCGCGAAAATCGAAGCTGTCGCCGAGACGGGGCGGCTCATGCCACCCAAGAGCACGTACTTCCACCCCAAGCCCCGCACGGGAATGGCTTTCCGGTCGCTCGAATGAGCGGACCCAAGAGCCTCAGTCGTAGCTCCAGGTCGCTCCGGACCTGAGCAACGAAGCGAGGTCGCCCTCGCCCTGGCGCTCGCTCGCCTGGAGGAGCTGGTGGTCGACGAGGCTGCCGTAGTCCGGCCGCTCGACGGCCCGGAACACGCCGATCGGCGTCGGCTCATGAGGCCCGGTCGCCAGGCGCGAAAGGGCGAAAGCGAGGCCGGGGTCGGCCCGCTTCTCGTCGTGGACGAGGAGGGCCTCTTCTCCGACGTCTGCCACCTCGACCACGTGCAAACGGCCCTGGGGATCAGAAACCACACCGTGCTCACCGTTCGCCCCGAAGCGGATCGCCTGGCCATGCTCGAGCGGGATCAGCATGTCGGCCCGGTTCTCCTTGCCGTTGATCGCCTCGAAGGCCCCGTCGTTGAAGACGTTGCAGTTCTGGTAGACCTCGACGAAAGAAGCGCCCGCGTGGTCGTGCGCCCGGCGGAAGGTCTCGAGCATGTGCTTGCGATCGAGGTCGTGGGTGCGCGCTACGAAGGTCGCCTCGGCGCCAAGGGCCAGGCTGACAGGGTTAAAGGGCGTGTCGAGCGAGCCGAAGGGAGTCGACTTGGTGATCTTTCCCACCTCGGAGGTCGGCGAGTACTGGCCCTTTGTCAAGCCGTAGATCTGGTTGTTGAACATGAGGATCGTCAGCTTCACGTTGCGCCGCAGCGCGTGCACCAGATGGTTGCCACCGATCGAGAGCGAGTCGCCGTCGCCTGTCACGACCCAGACGTCGAGATCGGGTCTAGAGACGGCGAGGCCAGTGGCGATGGCCGGCGCCCGCCCGTGGATCGAGTGCATGCCGTAGGTGTTCATGTAGTACGGGAAACGGGCCGCACAACCGATCCCCGAGATGAACACCGTGTTCTCGCGCCGCACACCGAGCTCGGGCAAAAGGAGCTGGACGGCGGAGAGGATCGAGTAGTCGCCGCAGCCTGGGCACCAGCGGACCTCCTGGTCGCTCGCCCAGTCCTTGCGGGTCGTCTGGGGAACCGCGACGTCGGTCATAGCGATGACTCCTTGGCGTTGTGCCCGGCGTGGATCCCGGCACCTTCTTCGTGCTCGACGTCCAGCTTCTCGAGACGGTCGAGCTCTTCGTGTATTGCCTGCTCGATCTCGCCCACCCTAAATGGGGTGCCCTGCACTTTCGACATGACCTTGGCGTCGACGAGAAAGTCGGAGCGCACGAGCCGGGTCAGATGGCCCAGATTGTTCTCAGGCACGATCACTACCTCGTAGGAGTGGAGAACCTTGCCGAGATTGGGTGGGAACGGGTTCAAGTGCACGAGGTGGAGCTGCGCGACCGACCTTCCCGCTTTACGGACCCGCTTCACCCCTGCCGTTATGGCCGCGAAGGTCGAGCCCCACCCGAGCATGAGTACCCGGGCGTCGTCTGTCGGGTCATCGGCCTCGACCGGCGCCAGCTCATTGGCGATGCCGGCGATCTTGGCCGCCCGAAGGTGGACCATCGTCTCGTGGTTGGCGGGCTCATAGGCAACCGCGCCGCTCCCGTCATGCTTTTCCAGCCCACCGATACGGTGCTCAAGACCAGGTGTCCCAGGCACGGCCCATGGCCGGGCGAGGGTGTCAGGATCGCGGAGGTAGGGCCAAAAGGCTTCTTCGCCGTCGGCACCGGTGGCATTGGGCGCAGTCGCGAACTCGACCGAGATGTCGGGCAGCGACTCGACGTCTGGAAGCCGCCAGGGCTCCGAGCCATTGGCGAGGTAGCCGTCCGACAGCAGGTAGACCGGGGTCCGGTATCTAAGGGCGAGGCGGGCCGCTTCGATCGCCGCCTCGAAGCAGTGCGAGGGCGTCTTCGCGGCCACGATCGGCACGGGGGCCTCGCCGTGGCGGCCGAACATGGCGTGCAACAGGTCCGACTGCTCGGTCTTGGTGGGAAGCCCCGTTGAAGGACCACCACGCTGGATGTCGACGATGAGGAGGGGAAGCTCCAAGCTGACGGCGAGGCCCACGGTCTCGGCCTTTAGGTCGAGGCCCGGCCCGCTCGTCGTCGTCACGCCGAGAGCACCACCGAAAGCGGCCCCGAGAGCGGCGCCGATGCCGGCGATCTCGTCTTCGGCCTGCAAAGTGCGCACGCCGAAGTTCTTGTGCTTGGACAGCTCGTGCAAAATGTCAGACGCCGGCGTGATCGGATAGGACCCCAGGAACAAAGGCAGCTTGGCGAGGTGGGCGGCGGCAAGAAGGCCCCAGGCGAGGGCCACGTTGCCCGTGACGTTCGTGTATGTGCCGGGAAGATGCTCGGCCGGGGCGATCTCGTAGGAGGACTCGAAGATCTCGGCCGTCTCACCGAGGTTGTAGCCGGCCCTGAAGGCAAGCGTGTTCGCCTCGACGACAACAGGCACGCGGCCGTAGCGCTTCGCGATCCAGTGCTCAGTCTCGAGTATCGGGCGATGGTAGAGCCACGACAACAGCCCGAGGGCGAAGAAGTTCTTGCTTCGCTCGGCGTCTCTCGGCTTGGCGCCGGTCGGCTTGCAAGCCTCGATCGTGAGCGACGTCATCGGGATCTCGTAGACGCGGTAGGCCGACAGGCTCCCGTCATTCAGCGGGTTCTCTTCGTAGCCGGCCTTGGCCAGGTCACGCTCGTCGAAGGCATCGGAGTTGATGACGAGGATCCCGCCCGTCGGCAAGTCGGACAGGTTTGCCTTCAATGCCGCCGGGTTCATCGCGACGAGGACGTTCGGGGCGTCGCCCGGGGTGAGGATCTCGTGGTCGGAGATGTGGATCTGAAAGGCGGAGACACCTGCGAGGGTGCCCGCTGGGGCACGGATCTCCGCAGGGTAGTTGGGGAAGGTCGACAAGTCGTTACCGATCAGAGCACTTTCGTCGGTAAACCTGTCCCCGGCGATCTGCATGCCATCGCCCGAGTCCCCGGCGAAGCGGATCACCACCTGGTCGATCGTCTCGACCCTGCCCGAGTCGCCCTCGGTTTTGGACTTTGTCGTCACGGCTCCTCCACTCGGCTCGCCGGCCTACACCTCGCCACTGTCGCGACCAACACTGTCACCTGCTTGCCCGTGGTTATCGGCATTCTACCGACGGGTGCTTTACCCGACGGCGATGCAGTTGCCGCCTGCGGCACTACCGGCGAGACCGGGAGCACCGCTCGCATTTGGGAGCTAGGCGACTGTGACCGAGGCGTCGAGGTAAACGTCCTGGATTGCTTTGATGATTCCGACTCCTTCGCTCATCGGGCGCTGGAACGCCTTTCGCCCGACGATGAGCCCCATGCCGCCGGCTCGCTTGTTGATGACGGCGGTACGTACCGCTTCGGCGAAGTCGCCGGCACCGGCCGACTCGCCGCCTGAGTTGATGAGCCCGATGCGCCCCGAGTAGCAGTTCACGACCTGCCAGCGGGTGAGGTCGACTGGATGGTCTGTTGTCAGCTGGTCGTAGACCAGAGGGTCCGTGCGGCCGTAGTTGAGAGCGATGTACCCGCCGTTGTTCACCGGCATCTTCTGCTTGATGATGTCAGCCTCGATCGTGACCCCGAGATGGTTCGCCTGCCCGGAGAGGTCTGCGGAAAGCGAGTAGTCAGCCTCCGGCGTCTTGAAAGCAGAGTTGCGCAGATAGCACCAAAGGATGGTGAAAAGCCCATGGCGGTGCGCCTCGGCGAACATTGCGCCCACCTCCCGGATCTGGCGGGTGCTTTCCGCCGAGCCGAAGTAGATCGTTGCCCCTACTCCGATGGCACCGAGGTCGACGGCCTGCTGCACCGACGCGAAGGGCACCTGGTCCCCGCGGTTGGGGTAGCTCAAGAGCTCGTTGTGGTTGAGCTTGACGATGAGGGGGATCTTGTGGGCGTAGCGACGAGCGACGATGGCGAGGCCGCCGAGCGTCGAAGCGAAAGCGCTGCACTCCGAAGCCACAGCCAGCTCGGCGAGGTTCAGTGGGTCGAAATAGGCGGGATTCTTCGAGAAGCTCGCCGCCGCCGAGTGCTCAATGCCCTGGTCGACGGGCAGGATCGAGAGGTACCCGGTCCCGCCGAGGCGTCCGTGGTCAAACATCTGTTGCAAGTTGCGAAGCACGGCCACCGGCCTGTCACTTTGCACGAGGACCCGGTCTACAAAGTCCGGGCCTGGGAGGGTCAGCTGGGACCGCTCGATGGTCTTGCACTCGTGACCGAGGAGGTATTCCGCCTCGTCCCCGAGCACCTCGCGGATGTTGGTCGCCACGGTGTTTCTCCTTCTGGTCTAAGGCTAGGCCGGACTGCCCGCCGGGGCAGGCGGCACGGAGACAGGCGCCGGACGCCTCGCGGCCGTGCTGGTCTCTTCTCGGCCGATCCTATTGCCTTGCGCGGGGAGGCGAACAACTGGGCTCGGGCCCCTCGGATTACACAGACAAGTGACGCTCTTGGGCCGTCCCCGACCACCAGATCGTCATCAGGTCAGCTCCGAAGGCCCGAGGGTCTCCGAAATGGTGCTCATGGCGGCGTTGCTCATCTAAGGCAGAAGCCACCTCGGCGGTCCGGCTGGGGGGAAGACACAGACGTCGCCTAGTCACCTCTACGAGGTCATCGAAACTCTGGAGCTCCGGCTCACCAGCCGGTGACCAGAGCTCGTAAGACGGATCTAGACCGAGCTCAACGAGCAAAGCGAGCATGTCTTCGGCCGTCGGCACGCTCGGTCGAACGATGCCCCAGAACCGCTCCCAGAGCGGGTTCAAAAAGGACAGCGGATGGACCGCGGTCATCTCGGCTACCACTCGCCTTAAGGCATGGGTCGTGAGCTCGGTGAGGAACGGCTCGATGTCGGCCACGTTGTAGAACACGTGATGGCAGACGACGACGGCAGCTGGGCTGACCTCGCCAGCGACGTCCGGCCAACGGCCAAGGACAGCCTGGGCCGTTGTGCCAAGGTGGTCAGCCGAGTCCTTGAGGACGCTCAACAGGCACTCGTCGGTGTCGACAGCTGTGACTGCGGTCGCCCGCGCGAGGAGGGGAAGGCAGGCGGTCCCGGCCCCACTGCCAACATCGAGGACTGACCCTGGCGGCTCAAGTGCCTCCCAGGCTCGCTCGAAAGAAGGCCCGGTGGGTGCTCTCAGCCTGAACTCGGCCCTGCGCATGAAGAGCTGGCGGGGCAACACCCAGGGCGACTCCGGACTGTTCGCCAGGACTTCGTCAGGGATCGCCCAGGACTCGAGGTTGGTCCGCCAGCGATCTGACAACTCGGTGGCGTTGCTCAAGAGCGGGTGCCTCAGACGTTGAACCGGATCTCGAGCACATCGCCGTCTTGTACGACGTACTCCTTGCCTTCGAGGCGGACCTTGCCCTTGGTCCTGGCCGCGGCAAGTGACCCAAACTCCAGCAACTCGTCCCAACGGATCACATCGGCCTTGATAAAGCCGCGCTGCAGGTCGGAATGGATGACCCCGGCGCACTCAGGAGCCTTGGCGCCTTTACGGAAGATCCAGGCTCGGGACTCGTCCTCTCCGGTAGTGAGGAACACCCACTTCCCGAGGATGTCGAAGGCCGCTTGGGCGACCCGCACGAGCGCGCCTTGCCCGAGACCGAGGCCTTCGAGCAGCTCGGTCCGCTCGGCTGGATCGAGCCGGGCTGCCTCCGCCTCCAGCTGTACCGAGACGGCGAGCACGTCCACAGCGTCACCGAGCTCCTTGGCCACCGCCGATAAGACCTCGTCAGAGGCGCCTATCTCGGACTCCCCAATGTTGATGACGGCCATCGTCGGCTTGTCGGTCAGCAAGAAGAACGGGCGCAGCGCCTCACGTTCGTCTCTCGGGAGGTTCGAGCGAAAAAGCGGGGTCCCCTGTTCGAGAAACTTCAAGGCGGCGGGAGCGGCTTTGAGCCCTAGAGCGATGGTGGGTTCGATGGGCGCGACACGGCTCCTTTTCTTCGTGAGCTGTTGCTCAAGTGTTGCCACGTCAGCCAGGACAAGCTCTAGCTCCAGACCGGAGAGGGCGCCCATCGGATCGGTGTCGCCTGGCACGTTCTCGTCCTCGAAGCTGCGCAACACAAGGCACAGGGCGTCTACTTCTCTCACTCCGGCAAGGAAACGACCTCCGAGAGCGTCTCCCTTCTCGGCGCCCTTTCCGACCGCAGCGATGTCGACGACCTCGAAACCTGCGTAGACGGTCTTGCGGCTCTGGCTCATCTTTGCCAAAGCGTCGACTCTGGGATCGGGAACGTGCGCGACGCCCGTCTCGGTCTCAATCGTCGAGAAAGGGTGGGAGGCGACAATCGCGTTGCCGCCGGTAAGTGCATTGAAGAGGGCTGACTTTCCGGAGTTCGGGAAGCCGACGAGGCCGACGCGGTCCACGGCAATGACCGTACCGCCTCAGAGGCCTTCCCGGCGGCTGCCCGATCACAGAGCGGTACAAGACCTCAGCGAAGAGCGGCCAACCGGCTCTCGACGTCGAAGAGCTCCGGTGCGAACGAGGCGACCCGGTCGAACAGCTCGCGTGCCCTCGGAAGGTCTCCGGCCCTCTCATAAAGGTCGCCGAGCGTGTACCACTGGCGAAGGTGGCAGGTGTCGGGATGGCGGAGGGACTTGCCGCCCGGGCCCAGCAAAGCGATCGCTTCTTTGAGGTCGCCCCGGTCGGCGAACATCCCGGCCACGACCAGGCGACCCTCCACGAGCACCTCCCGGTCAACGCCAGCTTGGCGGACCGCGTCCCAAGCTACGAGCACCGCCTTGTCGTGACCGAGGGCTCGCTCGCAGTCGGCGATCACGGGGTGCTGGTCGAACGAGCCAGTCAGCTCGTGGAACGCCCGCAGCTCGCGAAGTGCCTCACGCCAGCGACCGAGCCGGTAGAGGGTGAGGCCATAAAGCTCTCGGACGGCTGCCACCTCGGGCGCCAGGCGCACAAGCACTCGTAGCTCTGTCAGCGCCTCGCGGTAGCGGTCGCGCTCGTAGGCCCTGGTAGCTATGGCAAGCCGCCGCTCGAGGCCGGCGGCGCGCTCGGGGCCCAGTGCCTTTCGCAGCTCGTCGTGCACTTCCGAAGGTAGCTCGTCGCCCTCCGCCTTCTTGCGTGCGCGGCGCTCTCGCTCGGTCTCGCGATGGTCCGACTCAAGCTCGGGGCCGCGCCGCGATCTCGTCCCTGCGGGTGCGTGTGCCGGACGAGCCATGGCGCCTGAACCCTGGGCGCGACGCTGTCCCGGGGTACCGCTCGGATTGGCCACGACTAGAGACGTTACCTGGAGTTGTCCTCTCCGGGCGACGGAGCGCGGTACGACGGTTCCACGACTGTCGCGGAACTGGTCTCAATATGATCAATACCGATACGCGACAACGCCCACCTGCATCCGCAGATGGGCGCGTCTGAGATGAATTCCGGCGACGACCTACTCTCCCAGGGAGTCTCCCCCCAAGTACCATCGGCGCTGGCAGGCTTAACTTCCGTGTTCGGGATGGGAACGGGTGTGACCCTGCCGCTATGGTCACCGGAAACCTTTCGCTCGAGCGGGAACCTTCCGCACCGGCGACCGCCGATGCCTCCCGCTTGAGGGTGTTGTTGCCAACTACCCCTCGAGCCTTCCATAGCGAGCACGAGCCCCAAGCCCTCGGCCGATTAGTACCGGTCAGCTGAACACATTACTGTGCGTACACTTCCGGCCTATCAACGTGGTGGTCTGACCACGGGCCTTACCAGGTTATCCCTGTGGGAAATCTCATCTCGAAACGAGCTTCGCGGTTAGATGCTTTCAGCGCTTATCCCTTCCGCAGGTCGCAAACCAGCCGTGCCCTTGGCAGGACAACTGGCACACGAGAGCTGCGTCCGTCCCGGTCCTCTCGTACTAGGGACAGCCTTCCTCAGATTTCCTACGGCTGCACCGGATAGGGACCGAACTGTCTCACGCATGTTCTCCCGTATTACTACGGGCATAGACTATACCTTCACCCTATTTCTAGGGGCCGGCGTTTCATGGCGTCCGTGTCTGATTTTGCTACTTTGACGCCATCCCCTCGCTGTGGCAAGCGAGGAAGTCGTTACAGGGGCACAACACGCCCTTGCTACGTAGATATCGCTCAACATCTACGGCGGAGATCCGCTTCGTTTTCGAATAGTTTAGGGTTGCAAAAGCGTCAACACTTCACGCGGAAGTTGCAAGAAATACTCTGGATCCTTGACCCGCTCTAGGCGGGAAGAAGTTGTAGTCCTCGCCGTAGGTTTTCTCTCTTGAAGATCACATACGGCCGAACAACGGAGAGCAAGTCCAGCAGCAGAGGCCGGCTGGTGATGACGAGATCACTCATTCCGGTGCCTCGGTCTCGCAGGTAACGGCCTCCGATCAGGCTCTGGATAGCCTCCAGACCGAATCGAGCTGACGTGCTCTGCGAGAAAAGGGTATTAGCTCGGATATAGAAACCGAACCGATACTCCTGCTGCCTGACGAGCTGGAAGTGAATACTTCCATCGCCATCCAGAAATCCTGCTACATACGACGCGTCCAACGCTCTCATTGTGTTGGCCTTCCCTCGGTATTGCCCTGAAGTTACAGTTCGGTAGTAACAGTTCAGGGTTTCACCGATATGAGCCGATGAGCACCCAGGAATTACTTCCTGGGGACGCAGTGTTTTCTACGTTCTAAACCCAGCTCGCGTACCGCTTTAATGGGCGAACAGCCCAACCCTTGGGACCGGCTTCAGCCCCAGGATGCGACGAGCCGACATCGAGGTGCCAAACCTTCCCGTCGATATGGACTCTTGGGGAAGATGAGCCTGTTATCCCCGGGGTACCTTTTATCCGTTGAGCAACGGCGCTTCCACAAGCAACCGCTGGATCACTATGCCCTGCTTTCGCATCTGCTCGACCTGTTAGTCTCGCAGTTAAGCTCCCTTTTGCCATTGCACTCGACGGCTGATTGCCAACCAGCCTGAGGGAACCTTTGGGCGCCTCCGTTACATTTTAGGAGGCGACCGCCCCAGTCAAACTGCCCACCTGACGCGGTCCCTGGCCCGGATTACGGGCCGAGGTTAGAGCCCCAGTACGAACAGGGTGGTATTTCAACGTTGTCTCCACCCCGGCTAACGCCGGAGCTTCCCAGACTCCCACCTATCCTACACAATCCGTACCAAAGCTCAACATCAAGCTGCAGTAAAGGTCCACGGGGTCTTTCCGTCCTGGTGCAGCTAACGAGCATCTTTACTCGTACTTCAATTTCGCCGGGTCTGTGGTTGAGACAGTAGGGA
>CAVRYE010000001.1:0-114379 GCA_963725355.1 uncultured Acidimicrobiaceae bacterium | reverse complement strand
CCGACGTGTTCCACAACGAGTCGCATGGGCCGTTTACGCACAGAAGGTCGCCCTGAACGCCGACCCTTCTTCGGCTGGGTCACCGCCCCGATCAGACAGGGAGGATCGCTGGTTCTGATCGGCCCCCGCACCTCCGTGTCTCCTCCGGCGTCTGCCGTTAGCCTGCGCGTGAGGCACGCCTGAGGGACGAGGAAGGGGCGAGCGGCAGGATCGACCTCGGGGCACGTCTAGGACCTCGCTGACGGCTTGCATCGGCGTCACAACAAGGGGCGTCCGAGCATCACGCCTGATGCACAAGGTGCCAGACCGGCGGCGGCGTCCGGCGCGGACGTCCGAGCCTTGCAGCACTCACGATCGCGCCGTGTTCGCGGAGCATAGTCACTCACGAGGACTTTCCGTCGCTCGACACCGGCCTCGGTGCGGGATTCGGAGGTCGTCGCCTTGTCGATCAACCGCCACTCCGCTCCGAGGGCGTCGGCGAGACGAAGGAGCGTCTTCTCGTTCGGGAAGATCGAACCACGCTCGATCCTGCTGATGTCGCCCTGGTCGATGCCGGTCTTCTCGGCTAGCTCGATCTGAGTGAGGCCGAGGAACTCCCGGCGCTCCATCACCTGAACCGCGAGCCGGTAGGTCTGTTCGAAGACCGCCCCGTCACTTCGCGTTTCGGCCGGCAGGCGCGCACGGCGGGTCGTCGAAGCCTCTTCGTAGCTGCGAGTCATGTCGCCTCCTCAGATCATTATGGGCTTTCACCCATAGCACGCCCAACGCGATCGTGGCGTGCGCCTGGCCGTCAACGACGACGGGAGCGGCACCGCCCCCGGGCGTCGCTCCGACCCGAGTCCTTCTACTCACAGGGCTCTGACCTGGGGCTGTGAGTGTTCCTGTGAGTGTTGCTGTGAGTGTTGCTGTGAGTGTTGCTGTGAGTTGCCGGTGCACGCAGACCCTCCCTGCGTGATTGCCGACCGAAGAAATCGCCCCACGATCTCGTCTGTGAGCACTGCTGTGAGTGTTGCTGTGAGAGGTGCTGTGAGTCGATCGGCGCACCATTGCGCAATGGCTCGGCTCCGTTCCGCCCGTCACGCGTCCACCGGTACGTCTCCCCTGCTCCCCCGAATCGGCGTCCTCGGGGCAGCCCGCGGCCGGAAGGCAACCGGCGGTGTCGCAACCAGCAATGAGGGATTGCTGTGCATGATCGAGGGGGGTTGACCCCGGCACAACGATCCCTTCGCTCCCGCTTGGCTGCCTACAGCCTTCACGCCAAGCGCGACCCCAAAGAAACGACCCAAGCGGCCCGTGCCGCGTTCCTGACCCGTTTCGAGCGTGAAGTAGACCCCGATGGCTCTCTGCCGCCTGCCGAGCGTGCCAGGCGCGCCCAGGCAGCGCTAAAGGCGCACATGACTCGACTGGCTTTGGCATCGTCACGGGCGAGGTCGAGAACAACATGAGAACGCAACCGGTGCTGGGGTCTTTCGCCAGGGGCGCGACGGTAGATACGGCCAAACGCGACACGCACACCGAGAGACGCTCCGGGGCACAGCGGTTGAGTTCTAGATGCGGTCACCGGGGAGGATTCGCCGGTAGCTGTCGCGGGCCGCTCGTCAGCGTTGGAAGCACCGTACCTGTTCAACATGACACGACTTTTCCATCCGAAAAGTCTCATTGCGTCGGTCTCACCTCCGCCAGAGGCGAGCCACGCATGGGCGGCAGTGTGTCGGAATTGATGAGGATGCAGCTGAGCGATACCCGCCGTCGCGGAGCGCCGCCTGAGTATCTGCGCGACGCCGCTGGTGGTTAGGCCACCTTTCGGACCGAGCCACAGGGCTGGGCAATGCGACTGAGGATGGCGCTTTCGCAGACGGAGATATCGGTCAAGAGCGGAACTGGTCTTCGGTCCGTACGGTGCCGACCGCGGACGCTTTCCCTTGCCGACGACGTTGATGACTTCGGCCTCCAAGATGACATCCTCCACCGCGAGGTCCGTTATCTCGGCGAGGCGACACCCCGTGTCGATGAACAGACGCAGAATCGCCATGTCGCGTCGGCTCTCGAAGTCTGTACCTTCACAAGCCTTGAGCAGTCTCCTGAGGTCATTATCGGTCACGATCGGCACGGGCACGTCGGGGATGCTCGGGGGCTTCATGCGGGCCATCGGCGAATCGGTCAACTCCCCTTCGTCCACCAGGTAAAGGAAGAACTGCCGCAGCGCCTGGTGCCGTGTAAGCGCTGTCGTCGGCTTCCATCGAGCCAACTGGTCGGCGATGAAGGCTTCAACGTGCTCGCGGTTGACCTCACCGACAGCAGTCGGCATGTCGTGACAGTGCAGGAACTGAAGAAACAGTTGAACTGTCTCGCCATAGCCACGGATTGTCTTCTCCGAGCGGTTGCGCGCTCGAAGCCGCCGGCCCCAGCTTTCGAGATACTCGTCGACCTCGCCACCTTCTGCATCAGCGAGCTTTGTTGCCACTCGGTCCCCTAGCGGCTACCGACTCCGACATTCGGGCCGTGCCACACTTCACCCTAGCGCTATTAGCAGGTCTAGGTGCGCTGTGCGCTGTGCTAGTCCATCTGGACTTCGCTATACATCCAGGTAGATGGCACTTTGTGGGCGCTGACGGACTTGAACCGCCGACCTGCTCGTTGTAAGCGAGCTGCTCTAACCACCTGAGCTAAGCGCCCGTCAGCTCAATGCGAGTCGAACTGCGGTTATGACGATACGACGTCTTGCCGCATCGATTCTTCCGACCTCTTGCCACCTGGAGCTCAACCGAATGTCAGCCCGTTTGCAACGCGCTGGCCTTGACCAATGCCGACACCGAGATGGCTGGACCACCGCAAGCCGTGAAAGTTTCTGCCACCTGGAAAGGCGAGTCGATTCCGGGAAGGGTGACCGCAATAGTGCTGACGACGGGGCAGGTCTGCTCTCCGTCCGAGGGAACGTCGCTCGACTGTATGAGGAAGCCGACTGCGGCCGCGCTATTGGGGGGCAGCGTCAACAGGGACGGAGCGATCGAGAATGTAGCGCCCTCGCCCGTGGTTTGAACCTTTGTCGGCAGTACCGCCTGCTTGGCACCGTGCACAGCTCCGGTCAAGCTGACAGACGGCCTCCCCTCGAGGGAGCACGCCGTCGTCGAGGTGTTCAAGACCTCCACTGGGCTGTAGATCGTTCCGGCGGCACCCGTACCCTGCAAAGAAACGAGCTTCAGCTGACCAGAGGTGCAGGCGGCAGTTACGGCTGGCTGGGTAGTTGACGTCGTGGTCGAGGTCGAAGTCGATGTCGTGGTCGAAGTCGTCGTTACTGGAACACTGGATGTCGTCGTGGTCGTCGACGCGGCCGTAGTCGTGGTTGTCGGCGGAGTTACGTTGTTCGAGCAACCTGCAGTGACCGCAACGAGCCCTAGGACCGTCGCGAAGGCTCCGGCGACAAGAGATTGGGAAACGTGCATGAGCCTCCTGGCTATAGGAGTCGCGCCACCGGACGCAACTCCAGCCGAGCGGTCCGGCGCGAGCACGGCGACGGCTCTTTCTCGGTTGGCGTCATTTGCCCCGCGTGGCCTCAAGCGCACTCCTTCAGCAGCATCGTAGTTCCAGAAGCGGGGCAAGGCGGCGGCCAGGACGACGGTGCCCAGCACGCACAAGATGCCGCCCGAGACGATCGAGGCACGCAACCCGGCGAAAGACTCGACCAAGCCGGATTCGACGTTGCCGAGTGTGGGACCCGAGGAGTAGCTCAGCATCTCGATTCCGGCGAGCCGTCCCCGTAGAGAGTCCGGGATCGATTGGTTCCACATAGTCGTGCGGAACAGCCCACTTACCATGTCGGCCCCTCCGGCAATTACTAGCCCCAGCACCGCTAAGGGAAGCGAGCTAGCGAAGCCGAATCCGATGATCCCTATCCCCCACATAGCCGCGGCTAACGCCACAGCGCGGCCGTTGCGACGAACCTTGCGGGCCCACCCGCTTGTCACGGTCACGAGCAGCGAGCCTGCCGACGGTGCTGAATACAGAACACCTAGAACCGCAGCCCCGCCTAGGTGGCTCGCGACTTGCGGGAACAGCGCCGTCGGGATCCCGAAGAACATGGCGTTCATGTCGACAAGGTACGAGCCGAGCAGGTCCTGCCTGCTCCTCGCGTACCGGAGGCCCTCGGCGACTGCCCGAAAGCTAAGACCCTCTGAATCTGGCGGCGGAGGCACGGCCCGCATAAGCGCAAGGGCGACTAGCGAGACAACAAAGGTTGCGACGTCGACCCCGTAGGTGGCCGGCAGGCCGACGGCAACGATAAGAACCCCTGCAACTGGCGGCCCCGCCACCATTCCCAGATTTGACTTGAGGGAGGTAAGGGCAGAAGCCGCCGCGAGCTCATCGGCCGGCACAAGCCTGGGCACCATCGCGTCCAGAGAGGGACGCTGCATGCCGTCAATGCCCGCCGCCACGAACGCCACGGCGAAGAGCACCCAGAGCCGAGGCGGCCCGACGCTGGAATTCGCGACTAGGGCGCCGATCGTCAGGCACATCGCCGTTTCGGTGACGCGCACCATTCGCCGGCGGTCGACCGAGTCCGCCAGGGCTCCTCCCACAAAGGCCGTGACCAGCAGCGGAACGAGCTCGGTGAGACTGAGCAAGCCGACTATGAGAGACGAATGGCTTATCCGGTACGCCTGATAGGGCAGGGCGACGTAGGTGACCATGCTCCCGAAGAACGACACGCCTTGACCTATGAAAAGCAGGCGGAAGTCCCGACAGCTGCGAAGGGGGGTGAGGTCGATACGCAGCGCCGAGCCGACGCCCCGCCCAGATCTCTCCACCGTCTCCGCCACAGACTCTGGGACAGCCAGTGACTCCGGCGGTTCGGGAAGCGGCCCGGCGCGCGAACCCTCCGGCGCCGGGTGCGAGTGGTCCATCGACCAAGTCTGCCCGCCCTGGCCGACAAGCGGCTGCCTGTCGGGTCGCCACAATCGGTGGTTACTAGGGGAACAAGCCCCTCAGCTCGATCGCCTCGCCGACGCGCTCCAAGGCGACTGCTACGGCGCCTCGCCGGGGGGTCACCTTGAGCTCGTGCGACCGGCGCCACACAGCGTCGAAGGCCGCCGACATCACCCGTCGGAGGCGCTCAGCGACTAGGTCCCCCTCCCAGGCAAAGCCCTGGCGGCTCTGGGCCCACTCGAAGTAAGAGGCGGTCACACCTCCCGCGTTGGCGAGGATGTCCGGGATCACGACGATGTTGCGCCGCTCGAGGATTGGGTCCGCCTCGGGCAGCGTGGGACCATTGGCCGCCTCCACGATCAGCTGGGCGCCCATCTTGTCGGCCACATCAGCCGTGATGACGCCCGCCAGGGCGGCCGGGACGGCGAGCTCACACTCGAGCTCCCAAAGCCGCGCAGGTTCTAGCGGGTCGGCGCGTTCGAAGCCGGCGACGCTTCCCGTCGCGTCCACATGGCGGGCAAGCCCTGCCGCGTCAAGCCCAGCCGGGTTGTACACGCCACCGCCCGCGTCAGTCACCGCTATAACTCTCATGCCGGCCGAGGACAGCATGTACACGAGCGGGCCACCGACCTTGCCGTGACCTTGGATCACTGCCCGCGCCCCGGTCATGGGAAGGTCCAGCTCCTGAAATGCCGCCCGGGTGCAGATGAGCACTCCTTGCGAGGTAGCTCCGACGTGGCCACGGCTGCCGCCGATGGCGATCGGCTTGCCCGTCACGACGCCCGTCATGGCCTCGCCGCTCACCATCGAGATCGTGTCCATGAGCCAGGCCATCACCTCGGCGTCGGTGTTGACGTCCGGGGCAGGGATGTCTCGGTCGGGACCGATCATGGAGGCGATGCCCATGGCGTACCGGCGGGTAAGACGCTCGAGCTCGCGCTCGGAAAGGTTCGTGGGGTCTACCTGGACCCCACCTTTGGCGCCGCCGAAGGGCACATCTACGACAGCACATTTGAGTGTCATGTCGGCCGCGAGCGCCATCACCTCATGGGCGTTGACGGACTGGTGGAAGCGGATGCCGCCTTTGCCGGGGCCTCGGGCGCTGTTGTGGTGCACCCTCCAGCCCCGAAAGACCTCGATATCACCGCTGTCGCGCCGGATAGGCACAGCGACCTCGAGCACCTTCTCGGGTCGCAAAAGCATACGCAAGGTGTCGGGATTGAGCCCGATCAACGACGCCCCGTCCTCGATTCGCTCGAGGATCGCCTCCCATGGATCGGATCCCGCCATCAATCAGCCTCCAAGACTGGTTCGTGACTTCAAGCTACTTCCGGCAACTAGGGCGCCGCGGTCTGCGACCGGTGGGTCGGAACCGAAATCGGGGTCCTCCAGGACAGCCTCATCGGACACGAGAAGATTCCAGGACCTTCTGTGCTCCTCACACGGCCCGAACTCCAAGAGCGCCGCCCTGTGCTCGGGCGCCGCATATCCCTTGTTCGACTGCCATCCGTACCAAGGGTAAGAGCAGGCCAGCTCGACCATGAGGCGGTCGCGTGCCACTTTTGCAATCACACTCGCGGCCGCGACGGAGGCACACACGAGGTCGGCCTTCACCTTGAGAGTGACCTGCTCGGGCTCGAGCGCCACCGGTGAGGCTGAGGCCCGCTCAGGACGCGTGAACCAGTCGTAGTTGCCGTCGAGCAGGACGACGTCGGGCTTCACCCTAAGGGCTGCTAGCGCCCTTTCGCCGGCAAGACGAAGTGCCCTCAAGATGCCAATGGAATCGATCTCGGCCGCGCTCGAATGACCTATCGCGAAGCTGCACGACCAGGATTCGATCCTCGGCACGAGCGACTCGCGGACTGGGGGCGGGAGCAGTTTGCTATCTCTGAGGCCGGTCGGAGGCCGCTTCGTGGTGGCGTCAACCACGACCATGCCCACCGACACCGGGCCCCCGAGCGAGCCGCGGCCCACCTCGTCACACCCAGCCACGAAGAGGTGGCCGAGCGAGAGCATCTCCCGCTCGATTTTGAGGTTAGGCGCTCGACCCGCGGTCATTTCCGTCCCTCCCCGGAGACGGCGGCGCTACACACGACAACGAAGGTACCTCGCAACACCGACTCAACGGGAAACTCTGAATTACGTCGGCGTAACTTGCCTAACGGCAGTTATGCTTGCGCACATGACCATCTCATCACGTTTTCGTGTCGCGGCCGTAGCTTCGCTGGCCGCCGTCTCGCTGGCCGTTTTCGGCACAGCGGCGGCTGCCACGACTGCCCGACCGGCGACATCCGACCAGACGACCACGACCACGACCGCGCCGATGCACGGCACTGCCAGCGTCGCCTACGCGGGCTCTCTCGAGCTGTGGGCCGCCACCGACCTCGGACCGAAGTTCGAGGCCGCGACCGGCGATGGCTTCCAGGGCAGAGCGGCGGGCTCGGGCACCTTGGCCTCGGAGATCCTCGCCAATGAGATCAATCCCGGCGTGTTCATGTCGGTCGGCAAGAAGAACATCAAAAGGCTATGGCCCACAGGACGCTCCAAGTTCGTCATCCAGCTCGCGACGGACCCGCTCGTGGTCGCCTACAACCCGAACGGACGCTTCGCCAAGGAGTTCAACGCCATCGCCGACCACAAGGCCTCCTTCTCGTCGCTGTTCACGCTGATGAGCTCACCGGGCATCCGTATCGGGCGCACCGATCCCAACGCCGACCCGCAGGGCGTCTACTTCATCTTGATGATGAAGCTCGCCCAGTCGACCTTGCACCTGTCTTTCGACCCGGCCCAGACAATCCTCGGCGTCACCAAGTCCACGCCCTTCGGCCTGCCTGCACAGATGGTCGATGAGGACTCGCTCATCACCGACCTCCAAGCCGGCGAGTTCGACGCCACGAGCGCCTACCTCACCCAGGCGATCCAGTACCACCTGCACTACATAACCCTGCCCCCGAGCTTGAACTTTGCTGTCACCTCCGAGAACGCCCATTACGGAACGGTCAGCATCACCCTCACCGGAGGCACTGTCGACCAAGGTGACCTGATCACCTTGAACATCACCCTCGTGTTGCCTGCGAACGCGAAGAGCGCCCCCTCGGCCGCCAACCAGGCAGCCGACGACGCCTTTGTCGCCTGGACCGTCTCGGCGGCCGGGCGCGCCCAGCTGAAGCGGGGTGGCTACCCGCTCACGCCTCCGGTCTACATCGGCGCAAAGCCTGCTTACACGGCCGCGTCCACGTTGCCGGCCGATGTGCTGAGCGCGTTCCAGGCCTCGGGTGGTACAACCTCGTCCTGATGACAGCTACCCCGGCGGGCAATCTGGCCACGACCGGGGTGGTGCCGGGGTTCCCCGCCGCAGGGCGCGTCGTTGCTAGAGCCTCGACATACCTAGCGCTGTTGGGGGCGCTCGTGATCTGGCTGGCGCTACTCGGCCCGTTCGCCGTGTTGATACAGCACCTGTCATTTCACTCGATCCGGGCGGCCCTCGGGCCGCCCGGAGCTCTCGGCCCGCTCTGGATCTCGCTCGGGGCGAGCGCGATCGCCCTCGGCGCCATGGTGCTCTTCGGTACTCCGCTTGCCTACCTGCTCGCCCGGGGCCGCCTGCCGCTCGCCCGCCTCGTCGAGCTAGGCATCATGCTCCCGCTCATGATGCCCCCGCTCGTGATCGGCCTGCTCCTCATCTTTCTCATCGGGCCGGAGGGGACGTTGGGCAACTTGCTCGCCGACATCCACCTGACGGGCGTCAACACCTTCTTCGCACTCGTAGTCGCCGAGTTCTACGAGGCCGCTCCCTTCTATGTCCTAGGGGCGCACGCCGCCTTCGCATCGGTCGACCCCCGCATCGAACAGGACGCCACGTTGCTCGGCGACCGCCCTCTGCAAAGCTTTGCCCGCATCACGCTGCCTCTCGCCGCGCCAGGGCTCGCCACCGGCCTTGCCACCGCCTGGGCGTGTGCCATGGGCGCCTTCGGAGCCGTGATCATCGTCGCCTACTACCCCCGTGGTCTCCCGAACCAGATCTTCATCGCCTTCCAGGAATTCGGCCTCTCCGGAGCGCTCCCATTCGCCCTCTTGCTCGTCGTGGCCGCCCTCCCGCTCCCGATCCTTGCCTACCTCTGGAGCGCACGGAACCGGGCGCGTGTCGCCGGGGTCGAAGCACCGTGAGCTCCACGACCGCTCCCCTTCTCGAGGTCGACTTGGAGGTGGAACGCAGGCAAGTCACCGTCGAAGCCCGTTTCGGACTGGAAGCCTGCGAGCGCCTAGCCCTGTTCGGCACCTCGGGAGCAGGAAAGACAACCATCCTTGAGTCGATCGCGGGCCTCACGCATTTGCGTCGCGGCACGATCCGAGTCGAGGGGAAGTTGGTCGCCGGCAAGCAAAAGGGCGAGGCGACCTTAGAGGCTCGCCACAGGCAGGTCGCCCTTGTGCGCCAGCCCACGACGCTGTTCCCACATCTCACCGTCGAGCAGAACGTTGCCTATGGCGTACGCCACTCCCCTACCCGTGGACGGGTAAGCGAGCTGCTCGAAAGACTCGGGCTCGGCGCGCTTGCCCGGGCGTGTGGAGCGGCATTGTCCGGTGGCCAACGCCAGCGCGTGGCCCTCGGCAGGGCGCTTGCCAGCTCTTTCCGTGTGCTCCTCCTCGACGAGCCCCTGTCGGCCGTCGACGTTGCAGCGAGAGAGGACCTTCGCCAGTTGACGATCGAGACCTCGGCCGAGCGCAGCGCTGCCGGCATCCTCGTCACCCACGACCTCACCGAGGCGCAGGCCTTCAGCGACCGTATCGGCATCATTGACAGCGGCCATCTTCTTCAGATGGGCGGCTCGCTGGAGGTGGTCCTGGCCCCAACGAGCCGGCGCGTGGCCGAGCTCGTCGGCTACGGAGGCTTCGTCCGTGACCCGAGCGGAGCCGAGCGGTGGCGAGCAATCCACCCTGACAGGGTGCTGTCCGGCGCAGTACCAGACCGCGGCCTCGTGCTGAACGGGAGGGTGCTGTCGACGCGGCCCCACGGCGCGCGCGTGACGAATGCACCGTGGCCGAGCGATCCGGAGAGCAGTTCACGATCCATCTCGACACCCCGCTGTCGGTGGGTGCCGACTGCACAGTGACCGCCCTCGAGCCTCCAGCGGTCGGGGAGTGAGAAGAGACCATGACAGCCAGCGCCGCCCGCGTCGATGACCGATTCCGTCTGGCACGACTCGCGCGCGGCCTGTCCCAGGGTGCCCTGGCCGAGATGGCCGGAGTTACCCGCCAGTCGATCTCGGGCATCGAGTCCGGGCGCTGGTCACCGTCACTCGAGGTCGCGCTCGCTCTGGCGTCGGCCCTCAGCACGAGCGTCGAGGACCTGTTCGGTGCCGGCCCTGAGCTCCCCGTCCTTGAGGCGCGCCTAGCCGCCGCTGGGCTCCCGACAGACCGCTTCCTGCTCTCCGATGTCGACGGCGCGCCCGTGGCGTTCCCTCTCGTCGGTGATTTCGGGTTCGCGCCCGGATTTAGGCCCGCCCTCGCCCACGCGGCCGGCGACGAGCCCGCACCGGCCGGCACGCTCGTTGCCATGCAGCCGATCGCGGCCTTCGGACCGACTCTCGCCGTCGCCGGCTGTGACCCAGCGCTAGCTCTCTTGGCCGGTCCGCTCGAGCGCCACCGTCCACCGACGAGCCTGATCTGGTGGTCGTGCAACAACGCCGCAGGACGTCGCCTCCTCGGGTCCGGGACTGTGCACGCGGCCGCCGTCCACCGCCGCGCCGACGAGGCGGCCGCCAGCTCGCCGGGGCAGGAGGTAATCGGATTCGCCGCCTGGCGCGAGGGCTTGGTCGTCTCCACCAAGTACGCGGGGGCCGTGCAGTCACTCGCGCAGGCCCTGGAGCTCGGTCTGCGCCTTGTCAACCGCGAGGCCGGTTCAGAGGCCCGCCGGTTGCTCGACGCAGCGCTCGCAGAGCTGGGCGCCGCAGCGTTAGAGGTCCCCGGTTACGACACGACCTGCAGCGCCCACCTGCTCGTGGCCTCCTCCATCGCAGCGGGGCTCGGTGACATCGGTGTCGCGAGCGAGCCGGCAGCTCTTGCCTACGGGCTTGGCTTTGTCCCATGGCAAGAGGAGATATCCGAGTTGCACATCCCGCGCTCGCTCCTGGGCACGCCGGAGGTCAGGGCCCTTCTCGACGTGCTCGCCGGCAGGGAGCTCGCCGCCCAGCTGTCCGCCATCGCCGGTTATGACCCCGGTCCCTGCGGCCGGGTGCTGGAGGCGTAGCCTGCAGGGCATGTCTTCCGGCTCCGGCGACGCCGGGCGAGACCTCGACGGGGCATTGCCGCGAGTGCCCCGGCGCAGGGTCAACGTCGTCCCTCACACACACTGGGACCGCGAGTGGTACTCGCCTTTCCGCAGCTTCCAGATGCGCCTTGTCGACTTCGTAGACAAGCTGCTCGAGCTCATGGAGTCCGATACCTCCTACGCCTACTTCCTCTTCGACGGCCAGATGGCAGCCGTCGACGACTACTTGGAGATCCGCCCCGAGAACGAGCGACGACTGCGTCGACTGGCCGCCTCTGGACGCATCAGCTTCGGGCCTTGGTACGTGCTGATGGAGGAGTTCCTCGTCTCCGCCGAGACGATCGTGCGCAACCTCGAGCTCGGCCTCGAGCGAGCGAGCGATTTCGGGGGCGCCATGGAGATCGGCTACCTACCCGACATGTTCGGCCACGTCGCCCAGATGCCCCAGATACTGCGCGCCGCTGGCTTTGCCGACGCCGTCGTCTGGCGCGGCGTGCCGGGTGCCGTCAACAAGACGGGCTTTTTCTGGGTCTCCCCGGACGGCTCGGTGCTGAGAGCCGAGTACCTGCTCGCCGGCTACTCGGCGGGCGCATCGGTGGCGGACGATGCCAAGGCGTTCGTGCGACGCCTGGAGGCTTTCGAGGAGGAGCACGGGAGCTTCCTGCTCGGGCCCGCGGCACCGATCCTCTATCCGAACGGTACCGACCACCAAGAGCCTCAGCCCTGGCTCGGTAGGGTCGTGGCCGAGGCCAACGACCTCCAGGAACGTTTCGAAATAGTTATCTCATCTTTGCCCGAGGCTCTCGCCGGCTCCCCGCGCGAGGGTCTTCCTCTCTGGCACGGCGAGTTGAGATCTGGTGCCAGGGCAAATGTCTTGATGGGCGTCGCCTCCAACCGAGTCGACATCAAGCAGGCGGCCGCCCGCGCCGAGCGCGCCCTCGAACAGCTCGCCGAGCCGCTGGCGGCGCTGCTCATGAAGCCAGCCCAGTACCCCGAGTCGGCCCTGCGGGTCGCCTGGCGGGAGATGGTGCGCAACTCGGCCCACGACTCAATTTGCGCCTGCTCACACGACGAGGTCGGTGCCGCAGTCCTCCACCGATACGGCGAAGCTGCGCAAATCGCCGAAGGAGTCACCGAGCGCGCTCTCAAACAGCTCGCCTCGTCACTGTCGGCACCCTGCCACGTGGCGGTCAACCCGTTCGCCCGTTCGCATTCGGCCGTCATAGAGCTGATCCTCGGTGGGAGCGGGCCTATAGAGGGAGCCCAGATCCTCGACGAACGCGTCGGTCTCGCGGCTGACCTTGTCCTTACCACGAGCGAAGTGCGGGGAATTCTCGCCCAACTCGGCTCCCAGGACCAGATGGGAGAAGGGGCCTATGTCGCTGGCGTCGATGTGACAGAGGATGAGGAGGGCATCGATATCGGCGTCCGCCTCCTGCCCGAGCGCTCCGCTGATCTGCAGATCGAACAGATAAAGAACGACCTACTCGCCCGCCTCTCAATTCGCCCCGACGCCCGGGTGAAGGTCAGGCTCGATCAGGCCTCGTCGCGGCGCCTGCTCGCACGCGTGGAGAACGTTCCCGGATTGGGATGGAAAGCCTGGCAGCCCGGTCCACTTTCCGACCCGGTGACAGCGACCAGTGACCCCGGAGGCCCGGTCGTGCTTGCCAACTCGCTCGTCAGCGTGACTTTGTCACCCGAAGATGGCACCTTTGCCCTCGACGGTTTGGCCGGCTTCAACCGTCTCGTCGACTCGGGGGACTTCGGAGACACCTACAACTACTCGCCGCCCGAGCACGACGTCGTCGTCGACACGCCCGAGAGCACCACCTTGTCCCTGCTCGAGAGTGGGCCTGTCCGGGCTGTGGCTGTCGTTGAGCGGACCTACCGTTGGCCGGAGAGAATCGATGAAGGCCGGCGTTCTCGCAAGGGCGAGCGCGAGGTTGTCGTGAGCTCGCGGATCGAGCTGCGAGCCGGTGAGCGACTCGTCAGGGTGACGACGAGCTTCGACAACACCTGCCGCGATCACCGTCTCCGGGCCCTGTTCCCCCTCCCACAAGCTGCGGACCGCTCACGGGCCGAGTGCGCCTTCGACATTGTCGAACGGGGGCTTTTCGCCGAAGGCGGCCCGAGCGAAAGACCGCTTGCAACATATCCCTGCCGGCGTTTTGTGCAGGCCGGCGGCCTGAGTGTCTTCCACGACGGGCTTTGCGAGTACGAGCTCGTCGACATCGAGGGCGCTTCCGGCCCAGACAGTCCCGCTGGTGAGCGAAGTGGCCCGCGAGCGCATTCCCTCGCGCTCAGCTTGCTGCGGGCGACGGGCATGCTCTCCCGGCTCACGATGGCGAACCGGCCTCTTCCGGCGGGACCGGTGGACCAGCTCGAAGGCCCGCAACTGCAGGGACGGCGCACCTTGCGCTACGCCGTGGCCCTCGACGCGGACGACCCCTACGCTCTGGCGGAGGAGGCCTTCTGCGACCTGCCGGTCGTGGCCAGTCTCGGCGGAGGGAGCTTCGCCCTCGAGGCCTCCCTCCTATCGGTTAGCGGTGCCGAGCTGAGCGCTCTGCGCCGTGTCGGTGGTGGTGTGCTCGAGATGAGGGTGTTCAACCCCAGCGGTGACACGCGCTTTGTCGAGGTCCGAGCTGGAACGGGACCGACGCCCGATCCGGATTCACGCCAAGTGCCGGTGCGGGGCCAGCTCGTCGACCTGCGCGGTCGGCACCTCGCCGGTTTCGAGGGCTCATTTGAGCTTGGTCCCCACCGCATCGCCACGGCGCGGCTCGCCGTGAGATGACTGCCGCGGAGACGGCACGTGCCGTGCTCGTCCCAGTCAAGTCATTCCGCGCTGCCAAGCACCGTCTCGCGGGGGTGCTCGACGACGACGCTCGCGAGGCCCTGGCTCGCGAGCTCGCGTCGCGGGTGATCGCCGCCGCGGCCCCGCTCCCGGTGCTGGTCGTCTGCGACGACAACGAGGTCGCTTCCTGGGCCGTTGAAAGAGGCGCCCGGGTGGCCTGGACGCCCGGGTTCGGGCTATCGGCGGCTGTCATGGCGGGCGTCGCCCAGCTCGCCGCTGAGGGCTTCGAGCTCGCAGTCGTCAGCCATGCCGATCTCCCCTTTGCGGCGGGCCTCGCGAAACTCGGCGAGCCTGGCATCGTCACCCTCGTTCCCGACCGGCGTCGCGATGGGACCAACGTGGCCGTCGTCCCTCCGGGCGCCAGGTTCCGTTTCTCTTACGGGGCGGGCAGCTTCGAACGGCATCGGGCCGAGGCCGCCCGGCTCGGCCTTTCGTGCCAGCTCGTCTACGACCGTCGGCTGGCGATCGACGTCGACCTGCCGGAGGATTTGGCTATCGCTCACGTGGCAACCTGACCGGATGGAAACGAACCTCCCCGTGCCAGCTCGGGCGCTCGCCGTCGGGGCACATCCCGACGATGTCGAGTTCGGGTGTGGCGCCACACTCGCGAAGTGGGCAGCGAGCGGATGTGAGATCTTCCATCTCATCTGCACCGACGGATCCAAGGGAACCTGGGACCCGACCTACGACCCGGCTGAGCTCGTCGTCACCCGTCGCCATGAGCAGCGGGCCGCCTCTCTGGCACTCGGCGGCAAGGGCGAGGTGACCTTCCTCGGCTGGCCCGACGGTGAGCTCGAGGCAGGCCTTCGCCAGCGCTTCGAGGTTGCCGCCACCATCCGCAGACTGAAGCCAGAGGTGGTGCTCGGCCATGACCCGTGGAAGCGCTATCGCCTGCATCCGGACCACCGCAACGCAGGATTCCTCGTCACCGATGGCATCGTGGCTGCCCGCGATCCGCTCTTTTTCCCTGAGCTAGCTGACTTGCCGCACAGGCCGCGGACCCTTCTTTTGTTCGAGGCAGACGAGGCCGATCACCTCGAGGACGTCAGCGCTTTCGTCGACGCCAAACTCGCCGCCCTCTTGGAGCACAAGAGCCAGTTGCGCTCGACGATGGGCATCACCGCGACCGGGGCTGCCGGGGGCGAGGAGCACCTCGAGGTCGTCGCCTTCAAGCGCCGGGTCACGGACCGCCTTACGGCACAGGGCCTGGCAGAAGGCTTTGCGGCCGCAGAAGCGTTCAAACGCATCGACAATCTCTGACCAACAGACGCGACGAGGCCTCGCGACACGGATTGTGTCGCGAGGCCTCGTCGATCAAAAGCTTTACCGCGAAGTACTGCTCCTAGCGAGCGGCCTTCTTGGCCGGTGCCTTCTTGGCCGGTGCCTTCTTGGCTGGAGCCTTGGTGGCAGGGGCCTTCTTGGCCGGTGCGGCCTTCTTGGCCGGTGCCTTCTTGGCTGGAGCCTTGGTGGCAGGGGCCTTCTTGGCCGGTGCGGCTTTGCGGGCCACTGGCGCCTTGGCGGCGCTACCTGCTACGCCGTCCACGCGGTCCGGCTTCTCCAGCGGGGAGCGCGAGTTGAGGTCCTTCTTCAACCCTGCGCCGGCTGCAAAGCCGATCCCCTTGGATGCCTTGATCCGCACGGGAGCTCCGGTCTGCGGGTTGCGGCCACGGCGTGCCGCCCGGTCACGGACCTTGAAGGTTCCAAAGCCTGTGATCCGTACGGTGTCGTTGCCACGCAGTGCTGAGGTGACCACGTACTCGAATGCCTTCAGGCCACTCTCTGCCTGCTTTGTGGTCAGCCCTGTGTGCTTGCTCACCTCACCGATGAGTTCGGTTCTGTTCAATTTCGCCTCCTGGCATGTTGTCCGACCCTCACGCAATACAAGGTGATTTTCCCGCGGAAATCAAGCATTCTCCTCCAGAGGGTGCTTGACCCCTTTATTCTTCGGCCTGTTCGGGCGCCTTCTGCGGAAACAGCCACTTTTGCAGGCCGAAGTTTGCCCTGTGAAAATAAGGCGATTCTCGGTCGCGCCTTTGTTTTGGGCCTTCTGGTCCCCCTTGGGAGGGCTTCCAGGCAATACGGCCGGGCCGGGCCGAAAGAGCCGGCAGATCCCGCAGTTTTCCTGTGGCGAACCTTGGGGCGGGCCTGGCGGCGCGGAATTCACACCATTGCGGCCTCCGGCGGCCAGGAGCCTCTCGGCAGGGCACCGGAGGCCCCGAAGGACTGTTTTCGCGAGCCGAGCGGCGTATCAGATCGGTTGTGGCGGCACCATGTCATAGGAGTCGGGACACCCCCTCGCGGACGAGCGTCGTTCCCGACGAGGCCCCAGAGCGAGTGTTTCGCCACCAAGGTGCGCCGGGCCCATGATGTCGGCCGGTAGGTGTCACGGTTAGGACTTCGAGGTGGCATCTCAATCAGACCCCGATCCTCTTGGCCTTGTTCTGGAGACCTCGCGACTCTACGGGCACGGCATCTACCTCGGCCGCTCCATCGGCCAAGGAGGCACTCCCTTGTTCGCCCGGCCAGAAGACGGTGTCTTGTTGCTGGGACCGCCCCGCTCGGGCAAGACGGCGGCAGTCGTCATCCCGAACGTGCTGGCCGCCTGCGGGCCGGTGATCGCCGCTTCCACCAAGGCCGATCTCCTGGCTACGACCTGGGCGTCGCGTACCCGGGTCGGTCCGGCGCTTCTCTATGACCCGAGCGGTACGGTGCCCTGCCCGCCCGGTGTCGAGCGGGTCGGCTGGTCGCCGCTTTCGATGGCGACGACTTGGGACGGGGCGGTTCTCGTCGCCGAATCCATGGTGCGAGCTGCCCGTCCGGGAAGCGACCGTGGCGAGGCCGCTCACTGGAGCGAACGAGCATCAGCACTGCTGAGCGTCGTCCTGCACGCAGGAGCCCTTGAGCAACGGCCCTTCTCCGAGGTGCTCGCCGGAGTCAACAGACACGATGCGGACGAGACACGACTCGCCCTTGCCCGTCACGGCGCAGAACGGCCGCTCGACCTCCTCGAGGGAATCGTGGGCACCGACGGGCGCGAGCAGAGCGGGATATGGTCCACGACCTCGGGCGTGCTCGCCGGCTACCGCACTGACGCCGCCCTAGCTTCGAGCAGCGGCCGGCTCCTCGAAACAGCGGAGTTCTTGGATCTTCGTTCGACTCTTTATGTCTGTGCGGGCAGTGACTTTCAACACCATGCCGCCCCACTCGTGGCGGGGCTGCTCCGCGAGGTGCGTAGCGCCGCTTATGAGACATCGCTCAAGTCAACCCTTTACGGCTCTGGTGTCGGCATCCAACCGCGCCTTGAAGCGGTTCGGTCTCCGACAAGAGCCCCCCTCCTGCTCGTTCTCGACGAACTAGCCAACATCGCCCCCTTGCACGACCTGCCTACCCTTGTCGCCGAGGGTGGCAGCCAGGGTGTCGTGACACTGGCCTGTTTGCAGGACCTGTCCCAGGCGCGGGCGCGCTGGGACCGCGAGGCCGAAGGCTTCTTGACGCTGTTCGGGACCAAGCTCATATTCCCCGGCATCGGTGACACGCGGACCCTCGAAGCAGTCTCGCTTCTCACCGGCGAGCACGAGGTTCCCACTATTTCGGTCACCGACGGCCCCCGCCGCCGCGGGTTGACCGCATTCTGGCCCACCAAGAGGCGCACGGTGTCGATGCGAAAAGAGCGCATCCTTCCCGTCGACGCGATCGCCCGGGGTTTGCCGGGTCGCGTGCTCGGCATCGAAGGGGCCCGAGCTGGCTCGTTGCAGATGACGCCCTGGTACTCGAGCTCACCGTGGCGCGAAACGATTCGGGGCGGCTTGGCCCACACCCGCGCGCAGCACTGCCCTGACCTGGTTGTCCCGGCCGGACGTGAGATCAAGACTGCGACCGGGCGCTTTTTTGGCCGATGACGACCGTAAAAGACACAGTGAGCAAGCGTTTGAATCTAGGGCGTTGCGCAAGGTGACCCCCTCAACGCCCCGGGCCTCGACCGGTGACTATCTCGCGACTTAGACCGGGGGCCCGCTCGAGCGAACGCAGAGCCCGGCGAACATTGAGCTTCGTCTCGGCCATGTCTCCAACGCTTTTCGTGTCGAGCGATCTCAGCGGCTTGGGGCTGCCGAAGGCGTGCTCAAGGTCCTTGATCGACCAGCGCTGGCGGAAGGCCTCTATCGCGCTCGCGCCCTCTCGCCAAGCCGCCCGTTGCGCCGGGGCGAAGGGGACCGGACCGAGCTCAGCGAGGAGATAGCCCGGCCGGGCTAGCTCAGCTGCCCGTCCTCTGCGCTCGCTGTTCGAGCGGTGGCGGGCGACGATCACGACCTGGACCGTGTCGGAGCTCACCTCGGCCCGCACACGGGTAGGTATGGGGCCGAGTATTGCTATCCGGGGCCTTGGGTCAACGCCAGGTCGCCGACGCGCCAGTGCGTCTGCCAACTGGCGCGCCTCGACGACCACGTCAAGTGACCCGCCGCTTTCGCGGACCGAATCGCGCAGCGCAGCCACGACGGCGTCGTCACTCGCCACGATCGTGGGCCTAAGCCCAGCAGATATGCCCTCGCGCCACGTCTTCAGCATCACCTCGCGTGCCTCGGCGGCTCCGCCGACAGCGAGGACATCACGGCCGCCAAATGAATATCTTTCCGCTTCGCCGACTCGGGCGGGTGGAGAGGGGGACATGACTCCGGGCACGAAGCAGGAGAGCCGAGGAGCAAGGACGGCCGCGGCCCCAAAGCGCGCTTCGAGGGCCGCCGCCGGTGCGAACAGGACTACCCGACCCCCGCCCTCCAGCGAGGGCCGCATGGCCGAGGCGAGCTCCCACGGGCCGAGGCGCTGGGCCTCGGCCAGCACGACAACGGCACTTTCCGGGAGCTTTGCCGAGATACCCGCGCAGCTGGCGCGCATATGTGCGACGGGCACGGTATCTATGCCCGTGACCGCCTCGAAAGAGGCCGCGGCTCTCCGGCCCGGTGCGAGTGCGACCACAGGCCTCAAGGGATCCGACGAGAGCTCAGCGATCTTGTCGAGCGCCGCGAGGCGCTCACCGGGCCGGTAGGCGAGGATCTCGACAGCTCCCGGATAGGCGCCCACGAGATCTTCCAGGGACTTGTGCAGCTCGAGGACGCCGGGAGAGGTGAAGAGGGTCTCGTGCACCCCGCCCGGGATCGACCGGCCGTGCCCTGCCTGCAGGCTACGGCCGGCGGCGCCCATGAGATCGGGCACCGGCACCAGGCGACCTCGGCTCAAGAGGGCCTCCACGTCCGCTTCTATTTCGCCCACTTCGGCACCAAAAGGGAGCGAGGTGCATCGCGAACGGATGAGATCGCCCCGTCGGCACGTGCCGTCGCGGGCAAGCACGCCGGTTTCGCCGAGTGCCCTCTCGGCCCAAAAAGCACCTGGATCTGGGCGATCCGTCGACGGCGCCGTGATCTGACGTGCTCCCCGCGCAACAGACGCGAGTCGGCCCTCGGAGGTGCCGAGGCGCAACGAGCGCTCCCGCCAGTCGGCCACGAGCCGCTCGTAAGCGGTGTCAAGGTCCTTCTCGGGCCTTGTCGTGACCGCAGCGATGCTGCGCGCCCGCGCGCTAGAACGACCCGAGCGCTCGAGAGCCGCCTCAATCTCGGTCGATCGCCGGGAGAAGGCCCGGTTTAGCTTCGGGTCGATGCCGGCGATGTCGGCCCAGGCGCCTTGCAGCTCGCGCCACGACACGCCGAGGCGACCTGTGAGCTCGGAGCGAAGCTGGGTCTCATAGAGGTCACGGGCCGTGGCGAGCTCGAGGTAGAGCCCGCGACCGTCGAGGGCTGACCAGCGACCGTCTGGTCCCTGGGCGAGGTTGGCCACAAGGACGTGGCTGTGAAGGTGGGGGTCGGGTGCCCGGCTCGTGCGGTGCAAGAAGGCGGCCGCGACAAAGCCCTTCGCCGGCACAGCCACCGGTGGCGCACCGCGCGTCAAACTGCGTCGGACACGGCCCCCGTTGCGCTCGAGGTAGCCGAGCGCGGCGTCGGCTGCTTGCTCGTGGCCGGCGCGTACTTGTGCTTGCACCTCCTCGGGCCCTAGGGCATGCAGCAGGCTCACCGATTTCGGCGTCGAGTACGTGCAGTCATAGGCGACTACACGAACGACGTCGTGGTGCGCCGAGAGCACCTCGCCGGTGGTGGGATCCGCTCCAGCGAGGATCCTTCGCAACTCTGCAGCCTCCACTGTCCCCGACAGTCCCAGTACTTTCGCCCCGCTCCCGGCCCAACGACCGTCCGGCTCGATCAGCCCACCAGGAGACTCCCTTCCCGCCGCCACTGTCGACAGGTAGTAGGCCTCTCTTCCCCGGGACAGCTTCGCGACGCTCAGCATGCACTCTGAATAGGCGCGGCACTGACCGCGAGACCTACCGGGCAAAGGCTCGGATCAGTTGATTGTCCGGCACCTGGCGCAGCGGCACATGAGCACGCGAACGGGCTTCCAGCCGACCTAGCGCGTCAACAAGGCACAGCCAACAAAGTGCAGGACCTCGGTTCTCGGCCACGCGGATGAGAGGCAGTCACGATGGTCCGTTCCCGGTCAATGCCGCTTAAGTGAGCTCACCTTCAGCGCCCGTAACGCTCAAGAGCCCGTCGGGCTGCTTTTGACCGGGTGTCGACGAGCTCGGGCGGCTCTATAACCTCGGCCCGCGGGCCGAGAAGCAGCAGGAGGCGCCCGAACCAGCCATCCGCGTCCGAGACCGGGATGGTCGCCACAACTAGGCCGTCGCCTAGGTCCTCGAGCTGTCTTGTGACAAGACCTTCGACAGCAAAGCGCGCCTCTAGCGGTAGCACGACCCTGGCAGTGACGGCCTCCGCCGAGCCGAGAAAGGCCAGAGGACTCGATATCGCCTCTCGCTCGCTGTCACTCAGGGGGCTCGTGTCGGCGGGCCGGCCTGTCGGTCTCACGGCCCGGACGCGGTCGACCTGGAATCGGCGCAGCCCGTTCGCCTTGTGGCACCAAGCGTCCAGGTACCACTTCGACTCCCGCACGACGACCTGGTACGGGTCGACAACCCGCGTCGACGGCTCGGTCGCGGCAGCGCCGAAGTAGTCGATCTCTACTTGGCTCCCCGAGGCGACCGCAACCTGGAGCGGGGTGAGGGCGGGCGCGGTGTCGACCTCGACGGCGAGGCTGGAGCTGCCGAGAACAGCCTCCAGCTTGGCAAGGGCGCTGGCGAGGTCTCCCTCTTCGTCGGCACCGGGCACGGCAAGCAGGGCCCGGGCGGCAGCGGCGAGAGCGAAGCCCTCTTCGGGAGTGAAGCGGCGGGGATGGGCAAGCTCGCGCAACCCCTCTGCCACGACCCGGTCCTCGTCGATCAACAGATCGATCAGCTGGTCGGGCGTGTACGGCGGCACTCCGCAACACGCGACGAGCTCGAGATCGTGCAGGAGCTCCCGGGCGCTGACAGAAAACCTGGAGGCAAGCTCGCCAAGGGGAGCCTCGCCGACTCTTGCAAGGTAGACCAAGATGGCGAGCAGCCGGTTCAGCCGCTCGCCCGCGGTCGCCTGCGGCGCGGGCAGGCTGCGCTGGGATACCACCGCCTCTTCGCCCGGCGGCATTTGTACAGCCGGCGCTTTCTCGGGCGGCGTAACAGCGCTCCTAGAGACGAGGCTTTCAGGCAATCTTGTCCTTGCGCCTGGGCCAGCGAGGGCCTCGAGCCGGGCGACAACTTGCGCCCGCACCTGCTGGGGGCCGATGACCTCGGCGGTGTCGCCTAGTCCCAGGACCCAGTCGACAAAGGCCCTTTCCTCGGGCACGGTGATCTTCAAACGGGCGGTGCCCGACGGCTCCCAGGCCTCGACCGAGCTGGCACCCACGGTGGCGACGACGCTGCGGGCGAGCCGGGCGTCGACGGTCATCGTCACCTCGAGGGCGCTCGGCTCGCCTTCTTCGGCCTCCTCAGCCGGCCCCGAAGCCGTCTTGGCACCGACGCGCCAGGGAAGAAAGCGAACCGCCTCGCGCAGGTCGAAGCCTTCCGGCAGCTCGAAGGCGGCCGAGTGCCCGACGATCGGGGCGTCTTCGAAACGGTCGACACGGAATATTCTCAGCACGTCGTCAGCCGCAGTCCTGTCAAGGCCCACGAGGTACCAGGCGGTCAAGCGAAAGGCGAGCCCGTATGCCTCCACCTCCCGGCGCCGGCCCCGGTAGGTAAAGCTGACGAGCGCCCTGTCGCGCACCGCTTCGTGCAACGGGCCTAGGGCGGGCAGAGCCGGCAGCACGGCTATTGGCGGCAGGGAGGGCTCAGGCACCTCACCGGTCGCACCGAGCTTGACCACGGCGTCACGCCCGGCGCCTCCGCCAAGCTGCACGGCGGCGACAGCGAAGCTGAGCGCCCGCTCCTCGGCCCGCTCGAGGTGGAGCTCGGGGAGGTAATAGTCCTCCGGATGGATGCGGTAGCCGAGCTGCTCCTCGCCCGCCAAAGGCTCGACGCTGACGGGGATGCCAAGCTCGCGCAGCGCCCTCTTGTCCCGCTCGAAGGCCTGGCGGCTCGCCTCCTTGCCGGCCGGGTAGCCGACGACACTCGAGGCGATCTCGCGAAGCGACAAAGGACGCGACGTCTCGAGCAGTACGAGGACGAGGTTCGTCATGCGTTCGAGCCGGTCTGCTCTCGCTGAGGGGGCCATTTCCCGCATCGTAGGCCCGGACGCCGAAGGATCTACCGCCCAACCTCCCGTTCGGCCGCCCGGCTCGAGATGATCCTCTCGGTGAACAGCTCCAGGGCGTGCACGAAGTGCACCGTCCGGGGTGACCAGAAGTTGTCGAAGCCGTGCTGGGCCAGGGGCAGCTCGGCGTAAGCCACGGGCTGGGTGCTGCGCGCACGAAGGGAGCTGACAAAGGCCCGTGCCGTCTCGACGGGGACGAGGACGTCGTTGCGGCCATGCACGACGAAGAAGGCCGGCGCGAACTCGTGCACCCTGAGGACCGGCGAGGCAGCCGTGAAGTCCTCGAGGAGGGCATCTTCGAACACATAGCGCTCCAGGATGGGAACAAGGTTGACGTTGGCGGCCTTCTCGGCGTCGACGAAGTCATAGACACCGTAAAGCGGTATGCACCCGGCGGTGGCGGAATCCTCATCCTCGTGACCTGGTTGCCAGTCCGGCTCGTTCGCGGTCAGCGCCAAGAGCGAGGCGAGATGGCCGCCCGCCGAGCAACCCGAAACGAAAACGAGGCTCGGGTCGCCCCCGTACTCGGCTATGTGCCGCTTAACCCACAAGAGGGCGAGCTTGCAATCGAGGATGTGCCGTGGCCACCGCGCCTTTGGGCTGAGGGAGTAATTGGCGGTCACGCACACATAGCCCCGCTCGGCGAGGTGCTCGAGCATCGGGATGCCCTGTTCGCGCTTGTCGCCCATCACCCAGGTTCCACCGTGGAAGTAGAGCAGCACGGGTGCAGCCGTCGTTCGTCCCGGGCCGGCCTTGCGGTAGACGTCGAGGCGGTGTGCCCGCTCGTCATCGTCGCTGTAGGCGATGTCCCGGAGCCGCTCGACACCGCGAGGCCGTAGCGGGAGGGCCACGACCACATGGCGCGTGTCGGTCCCGGTCCATTCCCAGCGCTGTGCTGGCGAGCCGACCTGTGACAGCGCCGCCTCGAAGTGCATGCGGGAGGCGACCCCCGAGGCGAACTGAGCCCCGAGGCCGGCACACGAGACGACGGCTAGTCCGAGGCCCGCCCAGCCCGGTGCGCTCGAGAATCCACCGGCCAGCCCACAAGCCGCCGTCGCCGCCAACACGCCCACCGCCAGGTGCAGGGGTGCCTCTCCGACTATCCAGCTCGGCACAAAGGAGAGGGCCGAGCCGAGAGCCCCACGCAACGGCAGCAAGGCGCTCAGAGAGAGAACGAGGGCAGCGATGCCAACGGCCAGGCAGGCCCAGTCCATTTTCGCATGATACCGACATGCGCCGTCGCGCCCCCTGCCGAGCTTTGCTCACACGACCAGGTCGCTGACCTCCTCGTCAGGCTCGACGGAACGGTCCTGGACAAACAAGCCCAAGAAAACACCCGCAAAAGAGACTGCCGCGGCCACGATGATCGCAGCGTGAAGGCCCGACATGAACGACGCCTTGCATCCAGCGTCGACGGCCTTTTGCATCAAGGCGGGCGCGCCCGGCAACTGCGGAGCGACACCTTGGGCGACGAGCTGCTTAGCACGACCGATCTGGCCCGCAACCATCGGTGGCACGCCGAGGCCAGTGAGCTTTGCGATGAGGGTGTCACCGACCCGGGACGTGAGCACCGAGCCGAGGACGCTCGTGCCGAGGACGCCCCCCACCTGGAGCGAGGTCGACTGCAGTCCCCCAGCGACTCCCGCGTCGGCTATTGGGGCGCTCGAGACGATGGCTTGCGATGCGGACACGATCACCGGTCCTATGCCAAGCCCGAGCACGACAAAAGGTACCCAGAGCTGTACATAGGACGAAGACGGCTCCAGCCACCAGAGCCCGGCCAGGGCTAAGGACACAAGCAGCATGCCGCAGGGGATGGCGACGCGTGGCCCGAGCTTGTCGTTGAGCAGCCCGCCGAGCGGGCAGGCGAGTATGAACGTCCCGCTCAAGGGAAGCACCCGGAGGCCAGCCTGCACGGGGTCGTAGCCGTGGACGTTCACGAGGTACAAGGTGATGAAGAAAAGGACGCCGAACAGCGCGAAGAAGATCACCATCACGACGAGGGACCCGAAGCTCATCCTCCTGCTTTTGAAAAGGCGCATCGGAACGAGAGGAACCGGGCTGCGCAGTTCGCCGAGGACGAAGGCGAAAACAAGGACCACACCGGCGGCGAGGAACCCGACCGTCTTGGCGGCGCCCCATCCCCAGCCGTCGGCTTTGACGAGCCCGAAGACGATGCAGAAGAGCCCGGCACCGACGAGCGCCAAACCCCGGTAGTCGAAGGCCCGGGCGTGATGCCAGTCCCTGCTCTCGCCCAGTAGGAAGAGACCGAGGACGAGGGTTATGAGACCGATGGGGAGATTGATGAAAAAGCACCACTCCCATGAGGCGTTCTGCACCAGAAGCCCGGCCACGACAGGGCCGGCAGCCACCGATACCGCCGCCGCCCCACCCCAGATCCCAACGGCGAGGTTGAGTCGATCTTTGGGAAAAGCGCCCCGGACGAGGGCGAGTGTGCTCGGCATCAACATGGCGCCGAAAACCCCGAGCAGGGCCCGAAAGGCGATGACGCCGCCGATCGAGCCCACTTTGCCGACTGCGAGCGAGGTCAGGGCGAAGCCGGTCACGCCTACGAGGAAAAGGAGCCTGCGCCCGAAACGGTCTCCCACCTTGCCCATCGGGATCAGCAGCACAGCTAGGGCGAGCAGGTAGGCGTTTGCCACCCACTGCAGGTCCGAGAGCGAACAGCGCAGCGAATGGGCTATGTACGGGTTGGCGATCACGACAACGGTGGCGTCAAGGCCCACCATGGCGATGCCGAGGCCGACCACGACGAGGGTCCAGACCGGGTTTCCCCGCAGACCACCTCTGAGGTCGACAGCCTTCGGCTGAACGGGCGCCTGGCGGCACTCCAGTTCCCTGGTCACATCCACGGTTCCTCCTTGGCGGCTTATGCCCTATGACATACTCTGCCACTTAACAGGGACTGTCAGCAAACCGATAAATGGCTACGATGTCGATGTGGATCTGGGTGGAGCACGCAACGAGGAGGGTCACGACCCCCGGCGTGGACAGGCGACAAGACTGGAGCCAGCTAACCGGGCGCCCTCGCTCACTGAACGGCGCATGGCCCGCACTCGCCGCCAGCTCGCCGAGGCTGCGGCCCAGCTGTTTCTCGACCGGGGCTACGCGGCTGTGACAGTCGAGGACATCGTCGCCGCCGTCGAGGTGTCGCCGAGGACCTTCTTCCGCTACTTCAGCTCCAAAGAGGACGTCCTCGATGAGATCCTTATGAACGAGGCCGAGGCGGTGACTGCGGCGCTGCGCGAGCGCCCGGAGGACGAGCCCATCCTGGACGCCTTGCGGGAGGCCGCCTCCTCCTGGGTCAGCGCCACCCAGCGCGACCCGCGCACGCTCACGCTCTTTGCGCTTGTGCTTGACACCCCGGCCTTAAGGAGTCGTTGGCTCGTGCGCCGGCACGACTGCCAGGAAGCCTTGGCGGAGGTTCTTGTCGAGCGCCTCCACGGTGAGCCCTCCCCCCGCATCTTGCTGCTAGCTGCCGGAGCGATCATCTCCGGCTTCGCGACGATCTTCGAATTCTGGGCCGACCATTTCGAGGAAACCGAAACGGCGTTGCTGATCGACGAGGCCCTGGAGGCTCTCGTCGGGGGCTTCGGCCTGGGCGGACCGTTGCAGGCGGTTGAGCAGAGTCGGGACTTTCGGCCCTAGGGATCCGGCGGCGCGGCATAGACAATGCGGGTGGAGGTGGGGACCGTGGGTCAACTATCACTCAGCGGGGGCTCGAACCTGCTCGCAGCACTGATCAACCTCGGCGGCACGGGCAAGTACATCAGCTGGGGCGCCGTCCAGATCTCGCTTGCGAATCTTGTCGTCGTCCTCGTCATGATCTTGCTCCTCGTGGCGGCTATCGCGCTCCCCTTCCCCAAGCACCAGGGCAGGCGCAAGTGAGCGCCCCCCCGAGCGACGACACGCTCATGGTGGAGAGGGACACCTGGACCGGCAAGATCCGCGAGACGGCCCTTGAGGCCTTCCCGCCTGACCGCCTCCTGCCCGACCGCCAGCCGGCCTATGTCGCCTCCTGGGCCTACGTGTTCGGCGCCTTGTCGATCGGGGCTTTCGCCTGCGTGATGCTCTCGGGCGGCGTCCTTGCCATCGAGGGCCCGGCCTGGTGGCACAGCTCCAGCGTCGGACTGTTCGTGAACTCGATTCACCTGTGGAGTACAGAGTTCTTCTTCATGTTCATGGTCGTGCACCTCTGGGCCAAGTTCTTCATGGCCGCTTGGCGCGGGCGGCGCAAGGCGACCTGGATCACCGGCGTGCTCGCCTTTGTCATCTCGATTGCCACCGCCTTCACCGGATACCTGTCCCAGCAGAACTTCGACTCGGAGTGGATCGGCACCCAGGCCAAGGACGGCATCAACTCGACCGGCGCCGGTGCCTTCTGGAACGTCCTCAACTTCGGACAGATGCTGATGTGGCACATCGTGCTGCTGCCCCTTGTCGTTGTGGCCGTCGTGGGGGTGCACGTCCTCCTGGTCCGCCGGCGCGGCGTGGTCCCACCCTTTGCCCCGACCAAAGCTCAGCTCGAAAAGGCCGGGCTCAGCCTCCAGGCTGTGGGCATGGCGAGTCCTCCGCTGGCCGTTGCGGAGGAACCGGCGACCTTGGTCTCTGAGGTGCCGCCAGCACCGGCACAACCACAAGCAGCCGGGCCTTCCGACGAGACGCCGCCCCGGCAGGCCTCTCCGGCAATCGACCCACCCCTACAAGGCGCGCCTGGACCGGCTGAGTTGTCGACCGGGTCGATGGCCGATGATCCGGCGGGTGGGCAATCACCCGCGACCGATCAACTGTGGCAGTTGCCGGAGGACCAGTCATGAACCCAAGCAGTGCATCTGCCAAAACCGGGAACGGGGCCCACCGGGTGCGCCGCTTCAAGCCCGACCGTGACGTCGTCGAATGGCAGGGCGAGTACCGCCGCTACGACCTCGCGAAAGAAGTCTTCGTCTGCTTCATCGTGGTGCTCATCATCGTGGTCGGCTGCTCGATCCTCTTCTCTTCTCCCGACGACGCTCCAGTGACTGTCAAATCCTGGTCGAACGCCTTGCCCGTGGACTTCGCCCAAACAGCCATGACAGAGCTCGACGGCACCAGTCCCCTCGCCACCTACGGACCGCCTTATAACAACACACCGGGGGCGAGCCAACAGCTAGGCCCGATATCGCTCGAGAGAGCTGTCGGTGTGAGGATCCCGATCGACACCGCCAAGGTCTTCGTGCTCCACCCACTTTCGACCCTCCCCGATCGGCCGGCACTGCAGGTGGCCCTTTCCAGCTACCGAGGGGCGTCAAGTGCCCAACAGGCTAAATGGGATGCCGCGTACGAGAAGGTTGTCGCCAATGCGACCTTTTCCAATGGCCAGCTCAACGTAAAAAGTGGGCCTTATGGCCCGGTCGGGGTTCTCATCGCCAACCTTGTGTCGATGGCTCGCTCCGGAGCACTCGATGGAGCGCTGCTCGCCTCCCCCCAGGAGTACGCCACCAATTACACAAACCCCCTGCTCTTGATCGCTGACGGCAGTTACATGTCGGACCTGGCGACACAGCGCCATCTCCAGGGCAACCAGTGGGGGATGATGAACGAGACCGGGAACTTCCCTGGTCAGGCATGGCTCTGGTTGTACACCTTGTGGTACCAGGTGCCCCCCATGAACTCCTCCTCCAACGGCGACGTCGAGGTATGGGCGATCATGATGGCGCTCACTGTGCTGCTTGCCCTGCTCCCGTTCATCCCGGTCTTGAGGTCGGTCCCCCGCCGGCTCGGCGTCTACCGCCTGATCTGGCGCAACCACTACAACTCTCTCGGCCCGGAGATACTCTCTCAGCTTCCTCCCGACCAGTAAGCCGTCACTCCCGGTAATCTCTTGCGTGGCTGCAAGGGAGGGTGAGTGACCTTACGCGTGTTCTTGGTGGACGACCACGAGGTCGTCCGGAACGGTCTGCGCGCGATGCTCGAAGCCGACGGTGACATAGAGGTCGTCGGCGAAGCGGGCACGGCCGCCGAGGCGACCGCCCGGGGCGTCGCCCTAGGCCCGGACGTGGCGGTGCTCGACATCCGCCTTCCCGACGGCGACGGGATAGAGGTGTGCCGCGAGCTGCGCTCCCGGCTGCCGGATGTCCAGTGCCTAATGCTGACGTCGTTCGCCGACGACGAGGCCCTCTTCGCCGCCATCATGGCCGGGGCGTCCGGCTACGTGTTGAAGCAGATCCGCGGGAGCGACCTCGTCGACGCGGTGCGCCGAGTCGGGAGGGGTGAGTCCCTCATCGACCCGGCGATGACAAAGCGCGTCTTCGACCGGCTCCGCGACGGGCCGGTGCGTGACGAGCGCCTCGACCGGCTCTCGGACCAGGAAAGGCGCGTGCTCGACCTAGTCGCTGAGGGCTTGACGAACCGCCAGATAGCCGACCGGCTCTATCTAGCGGAGAAGACCGTGAAGAACTACGTCTCAAGCATGCTCTCCAAGCTCGGTATGGACCGGCGCAGCGAGGCTGCCGCCTATGCCGCAAGACTGTCCGAACGCGAGAGCGCCCGAGAGGCCGCAAGGCGCGCCGACGGGGGCGGCTTCGGCAATCCCTGAGAGTTAGATGCCGAAGCTTGCCGCTGTTATCGCCCGCCGGGCGGTTTCGGGGCCACTCAGCAGGACCTTGGCGGCCTGACGACGACCGTAGAGGTAGAGGACGAGCTCTTGCGGCCCTCCGCTCAGCACGGCCCGAGGCTCGCCCCGGTGCGCGGTGATCCTCGCTCCCGTCGGGGACTCGAGCTCAAGGCCGACGCCTTTCAACTTGCGGGTCATCAATTTGGCCATGCGACCGAGAACGGACCAAAGAGCGGCATCGAGCTCTGTGTCGTTGCGCGGTTCCCAACCCGCTGCAGCCCGACGGACGTCTTCTGTGTGAACGAAGAACTCGACCAGATTGGCCAGCTCGTCGAAGGGCTTCAACAAAAGTGGCGGCCCTGAGCGGACTTTTGCTACGACACCCACGAACCCAAAGGTGCGAATGGCCACGGCCATCGCCTTGTCGGTGAGCTTTGCGGCCGGGCCGCCGAGCAAGATACCCGGCGCCGCGAGTGGACGGCGCTCGCGAACAAAGAGGTGAGCGGCGAGGTCCCTCGTGAGCCAGCCCTCACAAAGAGTCGGCACGTTCGGCCCGGACTGGATCAACACGTCGCAAAGGCCTGCACGTTCGGACCGAGCAAGATGACTCGTGGCCACTAGAACCCCCTTTCCTCGCCAAACATGCTGACCGTAGCCGGAAAGGTCCCCACGAGCACCAGTTTGCCCCGCCGGGCGTCTCCTTTCGGCGCGAGAACCACGCCCTTGACTCACCAGCGGCTCTGCGCTGGGCCACGGCCCGACGCGACCGCTCTCGCCCCTCAGGTGGTAAGCAGACCGGCATGGGAAAGGTCCAAACATCGGCAGACAGGATCGTCAACGCTCCGGCCGAGGTTGTCTATGGCTACCTCGCCGACCTGCGCCAGCACCATCCCCGGTTCCTGCCTGCAGCGTTCAGTAACTTCTCGGTCGACTCGGGGGGCATAGGGGCGGGAACGAACTTCCACTTCACCCTCACCGCCGGCGGCAGGACGCGCCAGTACCAGATGACACTGGCAGAGCCGGATCCCGGTCGGGTCATCACCGAGTCCGACGCCAACTCGAGCCTCGTGACGACCTTCACCGTCACGGCGGAGGGGGACAAGAGCTCCCGTGTCGGCATCTCGACGACCTGGGACGGGGCCGGCGGCATCGGGGGAATCTTCGAAAAGCTCTTTGCCCCTCGCGTCTTAGGCCGCATCTATCTCGATGAGCTCGAGCGGTTGGACGCCTACGCCCGAGCGGAGACCGCTTCTGGACCTGCCGGCTAGGACATTGCCGGCGGTCGGCTCCAAAGCGGCGCCTGGGGCGTCATCGGAGCAGGCCGGTGCGCTCCGCCACCTTCTGTTCGTGCTTCAAGAGCCAGTCCTTCATGGAAAGGCCTCCGCCGTAACCGACAAGGCGGCCGTTCGCGCCGATGACCCTGTGGCACGGGAGCACTATGGCAAGTGGGTTCTTGTTGTTCGCCATGCCAACGGCGCGGCTCGCTTTCGGGTTGCCCACCCGGCCAGCAACCGAGCCGTAGCTCTCGGTCTTCGCGTAAGGGATGTCGGCGAGCGCCCACCAGACGCGTAGCTGGAAAGCCGTCCCTGTCGGGGCGAGCGGTAGGTCAAAACGTGTCAGTTCGCCGGCGAAATACGCATCTAGCTGCTGGGCGGCATTGACCAGGGTGACGGCGCCGAGCTCGGTTGCCGACACGTCCTTCCGAGGCGCGAACAGGCCGGGAAGCTGGCACTCGCGCAGGCCCGAGTCATCGGCGACGAAGAGCACGTCTCCGATCGGAGACGGGCATGTGGTCCAAGAGGCCGCAGAGCCCATGGCTGGGAGTTGGTGCGAAAGAGCTTGCATCTTGGCGGTGAACGTCATGCTGCTTTTTCCTTTCTTGCGCCCCGACGGCGCTCTGTGTTCTGCGGCCTAGAGGCGACCGGGCCCGACCACAGATACTGCAGGGCATAGGCGCGCCACGGGCGCCACGCTTCGGCCAGCAAAGCGGCACTTGCCGGGTCACCGGGGAGCCCACGAGCTTCGAGGGCGCGCCGGACCCCGAGGTCGCTCGGCAAGAAGGCGTCGGGATCACCGAGGGCACGAAGGCGGATATATGAGACCGTCCAGGGCCCGATTCCGGGCAGAGCCAACAGCCGTTCGGTGACAGCGTCCCGATCGGCACCGGCATCGAGGGACACCTCCCCGGATGCAAGGGCGCGGGCGAGCCTGATCATGGCTGTGGCGCGGCTGGCCGGCATCGGCAGTTGTTCGGGTGCGAGCTCGGCGATCACCTCCGCGCTCGGAAACAGGCAGGTGAGCGAGCCGGAAGGCTCAGCCAGCTTGCGCCCGTGCGCTCCCGCCAGCCGCCCGGCAACCGTGCGCGCCCCGGCGACGCTGACCTGCTGGCCGAGCACAGCCCGGAAGGCCAGTTCGTCACCGTCCACGTGCCCGGGTGTGCGAAGGCCGGGCACCGCCAGCACCGACCGACCGAGCACCGGATCTGCGCCGAGCGCCTCTGAGACAGCTTCGGGATCGGCGTCGAGATCGAAAAGTCGACGGAGGCGACGAACGGCGGCCGTTAGGTCGCGCACGTCCTCTAGGGCGAGCTGGCACCTCAAGCAGGTCTCCGCCCCGGCGTCGATGCTCACTTCCGCCACTGCTGACCCACGGGGAAGCCGCAGCGTTCTGCGGTAATAGGTACGGTCGCCTTCTTCGACGCCCGGGATCGCCCGGGCGGCAAGGAACCCGAAGAGCTGGTGGGCCGGCAACGGCGAGCGGTAGGCGAGCCTTAGGGCGATCGTCCCCGGAGCCGCCGAGATGACTCCGGGCCGGCCGCGGCGCGACGTCGCCCTTGCCCGCAAGGCCATCGGCGCCAGGGCGAACACCTCCTGGATCGTCTCGTTGAACTGGCGGACGCTCGAGAACCCTGCCGCGAAGGCGACCTCAGCGGCGCGCAAAGCGGTCGTCTCGAGAAGGATCCGCGCCGTCTGCGCGCGCTGGGCTCTCGCAAGGGCGAGCGGCCCAGCCCCGACCTCCGCCATGAGCAGCCTGTTCAAATGGCGCTCGCTGTAGCCGAGGGTCCGGGCCAACCCCGGCACTCCTTCCCGATCGGTCACACCGTCAGCAATAAGGCGCATGGCGCGCCCCACGACGTCGGCCCTGCGGTCCCATTCGGGCGAGCCGGGCGTTGCGTCAGGCAGGCAGCGCTTACAGGCACGAAATCCCGCCTTTTGCGCTGCAGCGGCAGTCGGGAAAAAACGAACCCGTGCCCGACCGGCCGGAGGTGACGGGCAACTGGGCCGGCAGTAGATCCCCGTCGAGGTAACGGCCACGAAGAAGACGCCGTCGAAACGTGAGTCACGGCTACGTAGCGCCAGATAGCGTGCCTCGTCGTCGAGCGCCGCTGGCCCCAAAGAGTGCAGGGACACGTTTCTCATCGTCGTCTCGGCCACCCAAGGAGTGTGCCAGGTACCGGACCATTCGTCTGGCGGAAATCGGACACGGCCGTCCCCTTAGAGGCGCCGTACGAACCTTGTACTCGCGCCGAAGCAGTTCGCAGCGCGCAGCAGGACCGGATCGGGAGGAGGGCTCACCGCCAAAGAACCTCATATGAGGGCACCCGCTGCGTTTCCTAAGGCCTGTTCTTATGATGCGGCATGGACAACTTGCATGTGCGGCCGATGACCCGAGTCGAATTCGAGGCCTTCCGGTCCCGGCTCGTGCGCGAGTACGCCGCCGAGCACGTGCGTGCCGGTAACTGGACCGAGGACGAGGCCGAGGCCCGTTCGGCCGAACAGACCGACGAGCTCCTCGCTCGCGGCGTGGATACCCCCGGAATGCTGTTGCTCATGGCAGAGACCTCTGGAGGCGAGACCGTGGGCCACGTCTGGGTGGGCCTCGAACGCCGCCCAGGCTTCCCGGGCGCGTGGATCTACGCCATCGAGATCGCTACGCACGAGCGGGGCAAAGGCTACGGCCGCGCTCTTTTGCGAGCGGCCGAGCGGGAGACGGCCCGCCACGGCGTGAGGACGATCGGCCTTAACGTATTCGGCCCGAACACCGTCGCACGCAACCTCTACGAGTCGGCCGGCTATGAGGTCGCCTCTCTCCAGATGCACAAGGAGCTGCCCCCGCCCGAATGATCGACGCCAAACGTAAGGCTCGAAGTGGCGGTCGGCCACGCCGCCTGCCCCGTAGGGTTCTTGCAGAGCAACGAGGAGGTCTCACCTTGCCACTTCACCAACACAAGGCCGATACGACAAGTGAAGACGACCTGAGCTTCCGGCCCCAGTTCGCCCAGCACGGCGAGGTGGGCGAGATCCCGCGCTTGAGGCTGCCCACCAAGGGCATGGCTCCGCGCACGGCCTTCCAGATCATCCACGACGAGCTCATGTTGGACGGCAACGCCCGGCTCAACCTTGCGACGTTCGTAACCACCTGGATGGAGCCCGAAGCCGAGCTGCTCATGGCCGAGTGCGCCTCGAAGAACATGATCGACAAGGACGAGTACCCACAGACCGCCGAGATAGAGCGCCGTTGTGTGAACATCCTCGCCCACCTCTGGCACGCGGCAGGCCCGGGCGCAACAGGGTGCTCGACGACCGGCTCGAGTGAGGCGTGCATGCTGGGCGGCCTCGCCCTTAAGTGGCGCTGGCGGGACCGGCGGCAAAAAGCGGGCCTTCCCGCCGACAGGCCGAATCTCGTAATGGGCGCCAATGTCCAGGTCTGCTGGGAGAAGTTCTGCCGCTACTTCGACGTCGAGGCCCGCCTCGTACCGGTCGGCCCGGAGGTCGCCCACCTCACGGCCGAGAGCGCCGTCAAGGCCTGCGACGAGAACACCATCGGCGTCGTGGCCGTGCTCGGCTCGACCTACGACGGGGCCTACGAGCCAGTCGCCCAGATCGCGGCCGGTCTCGACGCCCTCGAGGCAGGCGGTGGCCCCAGCGTGCCCATACACGTCGACGGCGCCTCCGGTGGCCTCGTCGCCCCGTTCCTCGACCCCGAGCTGGTCTGGGACTTCCAGCTCGCACGGGTGCAGTCGATCAATGTCTCGGGGCACAAGTTCGGTCTCGTCTACCCCGGAGTCGGCTGGATCCTGTGGCGCGACGCTGCGGCTTTGCCCGACGAACTGGTCTTCAAGGTCAACTATCTCGGTGGCGAGATGCCTACGTTCGCGTTGAACTTCTCCCGCCCGGGTGCCCAGGTCGCCGCCCAGTACTACAACTTCTTGCGCCTCGGAGCCGAGGGTTACAAAGACGTTCAGGCGGCATGTCGGAGCACCGCTCAATGGCTCGCGAGCGAGATCGAACGGCTCGGGCCGTTCTCGCTCCAGTCGCGCGCTGAGGGCATACCGGTGTTTGCGTTCCGTCTTTCGGACGACCTGCCCTACAGCGTCTACGACATCTCCGAGGCACTGCGGACCTGGGGCTGGCTCGTCCCCGCCTACAGCCTGCCGCCGGCCCTCGATGACGTCTCGGTGCTGAGGGTCGTGGTCCGCAACGGCTTTAGCAGGGACCTGGCGCGAATGCTCCTCGACCATCTGGGCATGGTCATGCGGAGCTTGGCGACCTCGGGCGAGACCCATCGGCCTCCGACGAAAAAGCGCGAGAGCTTCCACCACTGATTGCTTCACCTGACCGAGACCCCTGCCCGCCGCTGTTTTCGGGCACGTCTGGGACTTCGAAGCTCACCTGCACGCGCTGCTCAGGACGGCGGCGGTTCTGGGTGGCCTGAGCGGCCAAGACCTCGCGATCAGCCTGGGTCAGCGGCGGCTGGACCAACGAGCGCGGCCAGAGCCGACGACTCAGCACGACATTCAGCTCGCAGGTGTAGACGACGAGCCTGGTGACAAGCGAGATCCAGAACAACAAGCCCAGGACGAAGGCGAAGACCCCGTAGACCGCCGAGTTCTTCAGCTGGTGGCCGACGAGGTAGGTGCCCAGTGCTTGCAGGACAGTCCACCCCACACCCGCGATGACGGCACCTGTGAGCAGGCTCCTCATGCGCACCGCGCTCGGCGTCAGCACTCGGTAACCGAGGAGGAACTGGCCACAAGACACGGCGAGTGAGACCACTATGGCGCCAGCATCGACCCAAAATGGCCTGGAGGCCGTGTTAGTAGCGACCCCGCTCAGGAAGGTCGAGACGATGAGACCCGCGCCGAGAAGGAGGATGAACTCGGCGCTGCGACCCGTGCGCTTCAAGAAATTGACACGCTCGGTGCCGGGAAGGTTCCAGATCTGCTCCATGGCGTAGATGCCGTTGCCCGCCAGGCCGAAAGAGCCGTAGAAGAGCAGCACGACAGACACGATCAGGCCGATGAAGCTGTTGCGGTGCAGGGCATGGACATTGCTGCGCAGCTCCTCGCCCATGAGGGGGAACTGGGCGAAGGTCGAGCGCAAGATGTCGCCACGAAGGTGCGGATCGCTGCTGAGCACGAGGCCCAGCACCGTCACAAGAAGCAGCAGCAACGGAAAGAGGGTGACAAAGCCGGAGAAGGCGAGCAGGGAGGCGAGGTTGCCGCCCGAGTCGTCCCCGTACTTCTTCAAGACCCCGAAGACGACAGCCGGCACGCTATGGCGCCGTTGGGCGGCGTCAAGCCCAGTGAGCACGCGCTTTAGCAGGCTCACGCCTGTGCCGCCCCGAGATGCGCGTCCACGGCGTCGTAGTTACCCGGGGTGTCCCGTTTCAATCACAAGCGCATCCCCCGACGACGAACACCCCCTCGTTACGATCGCTCCAGGCTCGACGATAAAGGAGTCCAATGGACCCGAAGCTCACACCCGAAGTGGAGATCCGCGCGAGTGCCCGACGTCGCAAGACCGGCGTCGCCTTCTGGGAAGGCGGCCATGTCGTAGTCGTCGTGCCTGAACGGATGTCGCGCTCGGCGCGTGAGAGCTTCGCCGAGCAGCTGGTCAAGCACCTCTTGCAACGAACCGGTCGCAGGCACGCCTCCGACGGCGGTCTCGAGGCACGAGCCGGCGTGCTCGCCGACCAGTACCTCGACGGTGTCAGACCATCGTCTATCAGGTGGTCAACCCGCCAGCAGCGGCGCTGGGGCTCCTGTTCTCTCCATACCCGCGAGATCCGCATCGCCGCCCGGCTGCAAACGGTGCCCGAGTGGGTCCTCGACGGGGTGATAGTCCACGAGCTCACCCACCTCCTCGAGGCAGGCCACACGGCGCGCTTTTATGCCCTCGCCGGCCGCTACCCGCGCCAGGCCGAGGCGCACACTTATCTCGAGGGGTTCGGTCACGGGCTTACGACCGCCGGGGTTCCGCTAAACGGGGAGACGGAGGCCGAGGGGGAGGAGCCGGGAGGAGAAGGCGTAGCCGCCTGCCCCTGGTGAATTAGTAGAACAGGTCGCTTGTCGATTACAGAACCGTTGCAACAACGCTCCGACCGGCGCTCGGGGGGTGGGGAGGTAACTACCATCGAATTCAGCGCCCAAAGTTGGCCGAGCCCTACAGGTGTGACCGTTCGTGTCACGAGCCTGGACGACAAGTTGGGGTTTCGACCATACGCTCGGCTGGACCGCCTCTCGAAAGGAGCCCGATCCCATCGGCTGTGTGCAACCGGCGAGGTACGGGGCCGCCGTGGCGGAGCGACGGCCTTTTGAGCACGTAGCGAGCCGGTCCGCCTGATGTTCCATCTGTCGGCGAGCGGTGATGGCCCGATCGCCCGCGTAGTGGCGCGCACCCACGAAGCGACGGAGCCCTTGCCGGCCAAGGTTGAGGAGACCTCAGCTGACGAGGTGACCTCAGAGCTGGAGGTCGCCGTCCGCCTGCGGCCGATGCGCCGGAGGTTGGGGCTCGCGTCCTTGCTCCTGGTCCTGTTCCTCACTTTCATGGACAACACGGTCATTAGCGTGACCCTCGCCAACGTCCAGACGGTCCTTCACACCGGCATCAGCCAGCTGCAGTGGGTGATCAATGGATACGCCCTGGTCTTCGCGAGCTTCATGCTGCTCTTCGGCACTCTCAGCGACCAGCTCGGCCGAAAGAAGATCATGCTCTCGGGCGTCATCTTGTTCTGCTGCGGCTCGGTCGTCGCCGCTCTTGCGCCTAATGCAGACACCCTTATCGCGGGCCGGGTCATCATGGGCCTTGGCGCAGCTGCCTCCGAGCCGGGCACGCTATCGATGATCCGCCACCTCTATCCGGAGAAACGGGCACGAGCAAAGGCCCTTGGGATCTGGGCCGGCGTCTCAGGCCTCGCCCTTGCCATGGGGCCTCTCGTGGGTGGCGTGCTGGTCGGGTTGTACTCGTTCCGGGCCGTGTTCTGGTTCAACTTGTTCTTCGGCCTGGTCGCGCTCGTCGGGGCGGCGGTAATCCTGCCCGAGAGCGTCAACTCTGTCCGTTACCGGCTGGACTTCGCCGGGTTCCTGCTCGGCGCAGGCTCGCTGGCCGCCGCCTCGTTCGCCGTCATCCAGGGCGAGACGGCTGGCTACAGGAACTTGCGCATCGACATCCTCTTCGGCGCTTCTGTGGTGCTCGCCGTCTTCTTCGTGCTCTATGAGCGCACGGTGGCCCATCCCATCCTCGACGTGTCGTTCTTCAAACGCTCGGCATTCGCCGGGGCCAACGTCGTCGCTTTTTGCACGTATTTCGGCACTTTCTCCATCTTCTTCTTTGTGGCTCTTTACCTCCAAGACGTCGGCACGAGCTCGGGTTACGCCACTGCCCTCGACTTCGTGCCCATGGCCGGTGCCATGATCGTCGCCTCTTTGCTCGCCGGGCGCTGGGTGGCGCGCGCGCCGGCCCACAGCTCCCGATGACGGTCGGCTGTGCCTTGGCAGGAATTGGTATCGTCCTGACCGACGTCGTCCTTACCCCGAGTTCCGGATTGTCGACCCTGGGCTGGACGCTCCCGATCGCCGGCGTTGGCTTCGGTATCGCCATCGTGCCGGTGACATCGACGGCGCTGTCTGCCATTCCTGCGGCGCACTCGGGTATGGCTGCCTCTGCCACAAACACAAGCCGCGAGCTCGGCGCCGTCGCCGGAGTGGCGATCCTCGGCTCGCTTGTCAACGGTCAGCTCATCTCGAGCCTTATCCGCCAGCTCGACATGATCGGGATCCCGAAGTCCTTCCAGAACACTGTCATCACGGCGGTGACCACAGGGACCTTCAGCTCCCAGTCTCGTCAGTTCAAGGGCACCCCGGCGATAACCAAGATCGTCCATGAAGTGACCCAGGCGGCCTACGTCGCCTTCGGACACGGCCTTGACGCCGCCCTCTCGGCTGCGGCCTCGATGATGTTGCTTTGCGCCGTCGTCGCGGCAGTCACCATGCGCCGCGCCCGCGTCCGGGCTGCAGCCGAGTAACCCCGGGGCACGTCGGGCGTCGGGGCCCAGAGAGACCTCAGACGGCGAGCTCGGCACGTCCAGTAGCCGAGTTGCCCGGGGCCATCCGGCGCCACCGCTACGCTGGGCAACCGAATCGCACGGTGTTGCCGCCTAAAGGACGTGGATACCGGTTGGAGGATGTCTGGCTGCACTAGGCGGCCGAGCCGAGCTCAAAGGCAAGGGGGTGAAGACGGTGCCCGTGGATGAGGTGCCCGCCTTCAGTCCCCCTGCGCAAACAGAACGACCTTCTCGCGGCTTAGTGACAGGCCCCGCCTTGCGCTACGTCGTGCGGCGGTTCCTCCTCTCGATCCCCGTGCTGGTCGGGGTGGTGGTCGTTACGTTCCTGCTCCTGCGCCTCATCCCTGGTGACCCGGCGCGGACCCTGCTCGGGATACACGCAACGCCAGCAGCCTTGAGGCAGCTACGTCACCAGCTCGGCCTCGACGAGCCGATCTGGCGGCAATTCTGGGCCTACGTCTACGGCCTAGCCCACGGCAACCTCGGCACCTCGATCTACTACCGGACCCCGGTCACCTCGGTCATCGCGCCCTGCCTTCCCCTCACCGCCGCCCTCGTCGGCGTCGCCACCGTGTTCGCCATAGTCATCACCGTGCCCCTGGCGGCACTTGCCGCTACGCACAAAGAACGGCCGAGCGACCATGCTGTCCGCGTTGTGTCCCTGCTGGGTCTCGGGATGCCCTCGTTCTGGCTCGGCATCATCTTGATCATCGCCTTCTCGGTAGACCTGCACTGGTTCCCCGTCGGTGGCTACGGAACGACTTTCTGGCAACATGTGCATTCCCTATTGCTGCCTGGCCTGTGCGCCGCCTTCGCCATCGTGCCAGTGCTGATCCGGAGCCTGCCGCGTGGGCATGCTCGAGGTTCTCGGTGCCGACTTCGTCGCCACCGCTCGCGCGAAAGGTTTGCGTCCTTGGCGCGTCACCTTCGTGCATGTCGCCCGAAACGCCCTCATCCCGACGGTCACCCTGCTCGGGATCAACATCGCCTATCTGATCGGCGGCACGGTCGTGATCGAAAGGGTCTTCGGCCTGGACGGTCTCGGCAACGCCATGCTGAACGCCATTGACTTGCGCGACTTCCCCGTCGTGCAGGGCATAACGCTCGTCTATGCCCTCGGCGTCATAGGCGTGATCCTGCTGACCGATCTCGTCACGGCACGCCTCGACCCGAGGATAAGGCTCAAGTGACGACGGCGCTCACCCCCTGGCCCGAAGTGGAGGAACAATCCGAGCCTGCCCAGGGCCTCTCCCGACGCCCGGGCTTGCGGTCGCGGGCGTTCCACAGCCCGACTTTCATGGCCGGCGCCGCCATGACATTCACCATCGTCATGCTCGTCGTGCTGGCCCCGGTCATAAGTCGCTACAGCCCGGTGGCACTCGATCCCTTGCATCCCCTTTCGGGCCCGAGCGCGCTGCATTGGCTCGGGACAGACGAGCTGGGCCGCGACACCTGGGCGCGTCTTTTGTACGGCGGGCGCACCGACCTGCAAGTCGGCGTCTTGGCCGTCGTGTTCCCCTTCTGCTTCGGGGTCTTCATCGGCACCGTCTGTGGCTATTTCGGCGGGCGGCTCGACGCGGCGGTCATGCGGGTCGTGGACGTGGTCCTCGCCTTCCCCTTCTTCGTGCTGATCATTGCTCTCGTCTTCGTCGTCGGCGTGGGTACGCACGGGATCTACATCGCCTTCGGGCTCACTGACTGGGTCGTCTATGCCCGCACGACGCGGAGCGCGACGCTGGTCGCCCGCAACCTCGACTGGGTCGCGGCTGCCGAGGGCGGTGGCCTGTCCAAGGCCCGGGTGCTCTGGCGCCACATCTTGCCCAACACGATCACCCAGGCGATCGTCTATTCCATGTCGGACATCGTGATCGTCATCTTGGCCGTCGTAGCCCTCGGTTACCTCGGCCTTGGTATCCAGCCCCCGGCGCCGGACTGGGGATCGATGATCACCGACGGCCAGAGCTTCCTTCAAAGCGACCAGTGGCTGGCGATCCTGCCCGGCCTCGCCGTCGTGTTCACCGGAATTGGCCTGTCCCTGCTCGGTGACGGGCTCGCGGACGTGCTGCGGCCCGAATGACTCCCATCTTGGAAGTCGAGGACCTCGTCGTCGAGATCCGGCGCCATCGCAGAACCTTCCGCGCCGTCAATGGTGTCTCGTTCTCCTTAGAGCGCGGGGGAGCGCTCGCCATCGTGGGCGAGTCCGGCTCGGGCAAGAGCCTCACACTCCGAGCGATCATGGGCCTTCTGCCCAACGGCGGCCGGGTCGCCTCGGGACGGGTGCTCATCGCAGGTACCGAGCTCGACCCGGCGGCGCAAGGCCATGGGCGAGGCCACCACCAGGCTGAGCGCATGTCGATCATCTTCCAGGACGCCTTAAGCGCCCTCAACCCGGTCGCCTCCGTCGGTCATCAGATCGCCGAGGCGCCACGACACGTCCTCGGCCTCTCGCGGCGGGCGGCCAAACACAGGGCGCTCGAGCTCTTGCGCCAGGTGGGCATCCCTGACCCCGGGCGCCGCTACGGCTCTTACCCGCACGAGCTGTCGGGTGGCACTCGCCAGAGGGTGATGATCGCCATCGCCTTGTCGTCGGACCCGTCGATCCTGCTCTGCGACGAGCCGACGACGGCCCTCGACGTGACGATCCAGACCCAGATACTCGCCCTGTTGGCCGACCTGCGTAGCGAGCGCGGCCTGTCGCTCGTCTTTGTCACCCACGATCTCGGGGTCGTCGGCCAGGTCGCCGAGGAGCTCGCCGTCATGTACACGGGTCGATTCGTCGAGACAGGTCCGACATCAGCAGTGCTCGACGCCCCGCGACACCCCTATACGGCCGGTCTGCTCGCGGCCGCGCTCGACGTCGACACCCCCGATCGCGAGCCCCTCGTCATCCCAGGGTCACTCCCCGACCCGTTCCAGCTGCCGAGCGGCTGCACCTTCCATCCCCGTTGCGAACTGGCCACGCCCGAATGCGTCACGACCGAGGTAGCCCTCGAGCCGGTTGGCCCCGGCCGGCGGACGGCCTGCCTCCACTCCGAACTTCTGGCCGCCTTGCAGGACGTGGCGAGCCGTGGCTGAGTCCGCATCCGGCGGGGCGAGGACCGCTGGCGCAGCGGCGGGGGTGAGCGCGGGACCGTCTAGGGCGCTCATCGAGGTCGAGGGCCTGTCGGTCGCTTTCGGGGTCGAGCACGGAAAGCGGCTGCAGGCCGTGGGCGATGTGAGCCTGAGAGTCGAGCGGGGCGAGGTGCTCGGACTCGTCGGAGAATCGGGGTGCGGCAAGACCACGGTGGCCAAGTGCATCGTGGGCCAGTTAGTCCCGACGGCCGGCACCGTGCGCTTAGATGGCCGGGAGCTCGGCCCCAAGCGAAGCGCCGAGGACCGGCGCGCCATCCAGAATGGTCTTCCAGGACCCGTACTCGTCGCTCAACCCCCGCATGAGCGTGCGCCAGGTGCTGCGGGAGCTACTGCGGGTCCATCGCCTCGTAGAGGCCGGGAACCTCGAGGACCGCTGCAGGGAGCTCATGGACCTCGTCGGGCTGTCCGGCGATGCCCTCGATGGCCTGCCGAGCCAGTTCTCCGGTGGGCAACGCCAGCGCATCGCCATCGCCAGGGCGCTCGCGGTCGAGCCAGCGCGTCATCATCGCCGACGAGCCGGTCTCGGCCCTCGACGTCTCTGTCCAGGCGACGATCCTGCGCCTGTTCGAGGACCTGGGCGCCCGCCTCGGCCTCACGGTCGTCTTCATCTCCCACAACCTTGCCGTCGTGCGCCACCTCTCGCACCGCGTGGCGGTCATGTACCTCGGCCGGATCGTCGAGGAGGGAGACCGCGAGCCGGTGTTCAGTGACCCGCGCCACCCCTACACCGCCGCCCTGCTCGAGGCCGCCCCGCGTCTGCACCAGACAGAGCTCGCCCGGGACATGGTCAAAGGCGAGCCGCCGAGCCCGATCGACATCCCGTCCGGCTGCCCTTTCCATCCTCGCTGCCCGCGCGCCCAGGCCGTCTGCAGCCAATTGCGCCCCGTCCTAGAAGATGTCGCCTCCGCAGAGCACCACAGGGCTGCGTGCCATTTCCGCGACGAGCCCGCCCTCCGCCATTCCGGCGTGGCGGGCTCGCAGAACCTTGACCAAGTGCCCCCGGGCGCGAAGGAGGCCCAGTGACGAACCCCCTCTTGGACCCCGAGGCGGTCTCAGCAGAACGCTTCGATCGCCTCGGCGCAGGAGTCGCCTCCCTGCTCGAGACCCGCCTCGATGTCGTCCTGCCCCAGGCCGAGGCCGTCTTGCCCCTCGAAGCGGCGGCCCGAGGCCTCGGCCGGCCCGGGTTGTGCGCCCTCAACTTGGACACCCATCCCTACGGGGCCACCTTCGGGCGCTGGCTCGCCGAGAGCGGCGCGAGGGTGATCGGACTCGAGTCGCCGAGGAACCAGGCCGTCAGGCCAGAAGCGGTCGAAGTGGCCCTCAGGGAGAATCCCGAGATCTCGCTCGTTAGCTTCGCCCACGCCGAAGCGGCCACCGGCGTAGCCAACGACGCCGCGGCTATTTCAGGCCTCGTCCGGGAACATGGCGCGCTACTGGTGATCGACGTCGTCGCCTCCTTTGGGGCCAACGAGGTCCACCTTGACGACTGGGGGGTCGACGTGGCCGTCCTCGGGCCGCAAAAGGCCCTGGCCGGCCCAGCCGGCATATCCATTGCAGCGCTGAGCACTCGCGCCTGGCAGGAGATGTCAGGCAACTCCCGCGCCCCGCGCTGGCTCGGCCCTGTCGCTGCTTGACTGGAAACTGGGCTGGCTCGACTCAGACCGCAGCGCCATCCCCGGCACGCCCTCCACTCTCGAGATCCTCGCCCTCGAGGCCGCCCTCGAGCGTGTGCAGGGCGAAGGGCTTGCGAAGCTCCTGCTGCGCCATCGCGCATCAGCGGCGGCTAGTCGATCAGGGGCGCGCGGGCTCGGCCTCGAACCGTTCGCGGGTGACCGGGACGCCGCCCTCGTCGCCACGACCCTTTCCGCCCCCGTCGGTCTCGACGCTCGTCTCGTTGTCTCGAGGGCACGTGCCAGCCGGCCGGTGGCGCTTTCTCCCGGCTTCGGCGACCTCGGCGGGCACCTCGTTCGCATCGACCACACAGGCCAGCGTGCCCGTATCGAAGTAGTCCTCGAAGCTCTCGAGGCGCTCGCAATTGCCCTCGAGGAGACCTCCCCGCTCTCCGGCTCTCTGGCCGAGGCTCTCTCGGCTGCGGAAAGGGCCTGGGCGGCCGTCGAGCTGGCCGCCCGGTCCTGAGCGGTTAGAGGTGCTCGGCGTCCACAAGACGAGCACCGCTGTCCCCGGCCACAGCGCCAGCGACCTGGTCGCCCGGGCCGGCTTGTGCGCCGGAGCTCTCGCTGTGACTCGGTGCGGCGAGAGGCCTTCCGTAGGCGGCGGAGCGCTCCCGCACGTCAAAGACCCGCGCCCTCCAGCCGAATGAGGCCAGCCAGTCGATCGCTCGCTCGGCATCGGCCGAGCGCCAGAGGGCGACATAGTCGTCGCCGCCGGTCGAGTCGGGATGGGCCTCACGCCAGGCCTGGAGGCGTCGCGAGCTGGCCAGGGTGAGGCCGAAACGGCTGCCCGGCGGTGACATCTCGGCCGCTTGCTCGACAAGGGCGTCGCCCGCCTCCCTCGACAAGTAGGCGAGCAGGCCCTCGGCGACGAAGACGACGGGCAGGGAGTCGTCAAGCCCGGCGGCGACGAGGGGGCCGCCCCAGTCCTCGGAGAGGTCGACGGGGATCACGACTCGCTCGCAGGCCGGCCGCCAGCGCGCGGCCCGGACCACCTCTTCTTTGAAGCTGAGCACGCCGGGCATGTCGAGTTCGAAGAGGTGGACGCCCTCGGGCCAGCCCAGGCGAAAGGCGCGGGCGTCCAGGCCGGCTCCGAAGATGACGACCTGGCGGATCCCCCCGGCGCAGGCGTCGAGGAGGAGGTCGTCCAAAAAGCGTGTCCGTACCGTGATCCAGGCGCTGAGCCCCCTGCGCCTCCCCTGGTCTGGCCCGGGCGCGGCCCACATCGTCACAGGAGCGGCCGCCAAGAAGCCGGTCGCGAACGGGTCCGCGAAGAGGCGGTCGGGCCGTTGTGTCTCAAGAGCCCTGTTAGCTGCGACGTGGAACGCCGTCAGCGATACATCGGGCAGCAACGGCTGGGCTCGCGTCAAAGCCCGAAGGCGGTGGGGTGCTTGGCCTCGTAAAGGAACATCTCGCCCGCCCCGGGCACGACGAGCGAGGTCGAGAGCCCGAAGCCGTCGTCCCTGATGTCGCGGGCAAAGCTCGCCCCCTTGGCCCGAAGTTCTGCGACGGTCGACGCGATGTCGTCGCAGACCAGCGAGATCTCGTGGCGCTGCGCCGCCGACCACTTCTCGCCGTCACGCTCGCCCGAGCTCGGGTGCACGCCCAGCTCGGACGGCCCGGTCTTGAAGATGAGCCAGCCGCTGTGCGCATCAACGCTCGGCCAGCCGAGTACGTCGCGGAAAAAAGCCCTGGTCGCCTCCGGGTCGTCCGAATAGACCAGATTGTGGACGGCAGTGATCATGGGCTCACGGTAGATCACCGTTGCAGTCAATGCGCATAGGCCTCCCCGCGAAGGGGTATGTTTTATTTAGTGGTTCCCGGCGTGGAATCAGGAAGGGGGGCTCGGATTACTGGTTGCGAGACGAAATCCCGTGCATCGCTAGGGGTGACCAGAAGCCCGGGGGCGCCTCTTAGGGGAACGCTCCCCGTTGAGGTTGGCGCTCAGGACTGAAGGTGGCGGCAACGTGCCACAAGGTGCGTTACGCAGCGGCCAGAGCCCACAAGCTCGCCTGAGGCCTCAAGTTCCCGGAGACTCTAAGGCCTTCTAGGGATGCAGATAACTGAACAGACGCGTGCCCGCCCTCTCAAAAAGGGGCGGGCACTGTCGCGTAGGCCCGGCTCAGGCCCTCGGCTGAGTTGGTGCCGCTGGGCGAGTTCCCTTCGGCACGTAGTCGAAGAAACGGCCGGTTTCGCCGTTGGCGGTCCATTCGGCCCGAAGCCGCGTGCGGCGCTCGACGCGGCGCAAGGCAGACAACAAGAACCGGTTGAGCTCGCGTGCGTCATTGCCGCGCATCCAACCGTCGACGTGGAAGCCGTCGGGGGTCGAAATGACGGTCCCGTCGACGAGCTCTTTCAAAAGATTCCCTATCGCGTCGTGATTGTCCGAGCTGACATCGGCGACAAGGTGAAACGCGGTATCAGTCACAACCCAAGTTTGCCAGGTCAAGGGCAAGATTGACCGGACATGGACAGCAAGGTTCCCGGGATCGATCTGCGTGTCCAAGTTCTCGGCAGCCGCTTCGGCACCTCGGCCTAAGAGGAGTTCTCACCTTCTCCCGTCGTGTCTTTGCGACTGGGCAACGGCCTCTTGCGGGTCGGGGGCTGGTCGCGGCGCTCGGGCAAGCCGAGGCAGTCGCGAATATCCGCAAGACCAACGGGCCTCGTGAACTCAGTGCGCTCGAGGCACCAGCGGTCAGCGTTCCTAAGGCCTTTCGCTTCGAGGCAGCTGCTGGCATGCCTGCCGCCGCCTGGATGCTAAGAAGGGCCCATGGGTACATCGCGGCTGTCCATCGGCTCGGACGACTCCTTTCTCTGCATCGGCTCGAAGAACTCGGTCCTCTCCATAGGCTCCAGTCACTCGGTCCTGTCGGTTGCCTCGATCTGCTCTGCTGGCTGTTTCGCCTCGATCGGGAGCGTCGGCTCGGCTTTCTCGGCCTTCTCGGCCGGGTCGCTCTTCTCTTTCCTCTCCGCCGGGTCGCTCTTCTCCGCTTTGTCAGCCGGCTCACGTTTCTCGGCTCTGGCGGCCGGCTCTGGCTTCTCGTTGCTTTCGGCAAGGTGCGGCTCGTGTGGCCTCGCCGCCGGGCCTCGGCTCTCTGGGCCGTCCGCTGGGCGGGGACGCCTTCTTGGGCGCGTGGGCCGCAGCGTGCAACGACGGCGGGCGGCGGCCGCGGGCTGCTGGCAGGCAACGCCGGGCGCGTAAGAGGTCGGTCGCTGTCTCGCCACGAGGAGGTTCGGCACTAGTGTGCAGGTGAGCGTGCCTACATGAAAAAGAACCCCGAAGAGCCAGGTATTGACGCCGCGAACGCCGGCCGGGACAGTGTGCCCGACGCGATGAGCCTTCGCGCCGAGGCACCTTTGCTGGACGGGTACCTGAGCTTTATTGAATCTCACCCGACTCCGTTCACGACCCCGGGCCACAAGGGCCGCGCCGGGCTGCTTGACAAGGACCTCGGAGCCGTAGTCGCGGGGGACATCCCCCTTTACGGAGGTGTCGACACGGTCAAGTCGGCCCGGGGCTTGCTGGCAACGGCCCAGGAGCGCTCGGCCAAATGGTTCAACGCCGACTGGTGCCGCTACTCGCCGGGAGGTTCCACCCACTGCAACCAGGCGCTGTGCTTGTCGCTCGGTCGACCGGGGGACAAGGTAGTCGTGACCAGGTCCCTGCACCGCTCCCTGCTCTTGGGCATGGTGCTCGCCGACCTCGAGCCGTGCTGGTTGCCCACCAAGATCGACCCCGTCACCGACATGCCCCTAGGCGTGGCCGTCGAGGACGTCGAGTCCGCCCTGCAGGCCAACCCGGACGCCCGGGCCGTGCTCGTCACCGAGCCCGGCTATCTGGGCACGCTTTCGGACCTGCCCCCGATCATCGAGGTTGCCCACCGCTACGGCGTGCCCGTGATCGTCGACCAGGCGTGGGGCGCCCACTTCGGATACCACCCGGGGGTTCCCCCCAATGCCATGTCGCTCGGGGCAGACGCCATGGTGACGAGCATCCACAAGCTCCTTCCTGGTTACACCCAGGCGAGCCTGGTCTGCGCCCGCACGCTGCGGCTGGATCCCGACCGGCTCGACCGCGGCTTTGAGGCGAGCCACACCACGAGCTCGGCCGGGTCGGTGCTCGCGAGCATCGACGCCTGTCGCGTCTTGATGGAGACACGCGGCCATGAGCTGCTCGAAGGCGTGATCGGCAACGTCAAACGGGCCCGGGAGCGACTTCGCGAGGCGATCCCCGGCCTCGGTGTCCCCGACGAGACCTCCTTCCCACCTGGCCGCTTCGACACGACCCGCCTCGTGCTCCTGCTCTCCGGCGTGGGTGCCAACGGCATCGAGATCGAGCGTCGGCTCGTGGCCCAGGGCATCCCCCTCGAATTGGCGGACCGGGACACGATCGTCGCCATAGTCACTGTCGCAGACGACCAGTCGACGCTCGACAAGCTCGTCGACGCCCTCATCCCAGCGATCCAGGCCACCTCGGGCCCGCCCCGCAAGCCGTCTGTCGCCCTCAGCTGGGACGTGAAACCTGTCTATGCAATGAGCCCCCGGGCGGCGTTCTTCTCGGCGCACGAGTCGCTCCCGGCAGATCTCGCCGTAGGGCGGGTCTCGGCCGAGCTGATCGCCCCCTACCCGCCCGGGATCCCGGTGCTCGCCCCCGGCGAGCTCGTCACCGAGGCTCTCCTGGCTGGGCTGCGGGCCGTCGCCGCCGACGGCGTCCGAGTCGCATACGCGGCCGACCCGACACTGTCGACGATCGAGGTCGTCCGCGCCTAAGGCGCGGGGAGTCTCAACTCCGGGCTGGAAACAGCTCCACGCCGCTCAGGCCGGCGCAGGCACCGAGCAGGCCCTCTTGGAAAGCTCTGTCGTGCATGGCGGGATGGGCTTCGACCTCGCGCTTGTGGAAGAGGAACCTGCCCGAGACCTGGGCCCCCGGCTCGTCGCTCACGGCGAGCCAAGCCTGGGTCTCAGCTCCCATCCCCATGTCGTCGGGGGCACCGGCGCCCCCCATCTTGGTAGCCACCCAGCCCGGGTCGACGGCGTTTGAGAAGACGTCTTGGCGGAGCCGGGCGACGGCGGCAGCAAGGGCGGCGACAAACAGCTTGGAGTCGGAGTAGGCCTGGGACCCGCTCCAGCGACGCTTCTCCCACTGGAGGTCGTCGAGGCTCGGCGTGCCACCGCGGTGCATGCCCGAGCTCATGTAGACAAGCCTTCCTGGTGTCTCGACAAGCGCCGTCAGCAGGTAGGGAGCGAGAACGTTTATGGCAAAGACGTGGCAGAGGCCGTCGGGGGTCACGACGTGGCGCTCGGACGACCCGACGGCGGCATTGTGGATCACGGCGTCGAAACGGCCCGTGGCGTTCGCCGACCGGGCGACCTCTCGCATGCCGGCGAGGGTGGACAGGTCCCCTATCACCACGGCGGGGGCCTTCGGGAAGTCCCTCACGGTGTCGGCGGCACGGCTCTCACTGCGGGCATGGGCGACAACCTCGTGATGTTGGCTGGCGAGCAGCTGGCCCGCGAGCAGGCCCAAGCCGTCTGATGAGCCGGTGATGAGTACTCGGGCCATGCTCCCGCCTTTCCTAACGCTGTCGGAGGCTCTCGAGTGCCGAACCCCAACCTCCGCACATTGTTACGGCGAATCGCCGTCCGGCCATTCACTGAGGGCCCGCACGAGGCCCCCGACGAGGCGGGTGAAACTGCGGTCGATGTCCACGGGAAGGCCAAAGCCACCGGCTGTTTCCAAGGTGACAAAGCCGTGCAGGGCCGAACGCAGGGCTCGGACGGCATCAACGGCTGCGTCGTCACGAAGCTCGTAGGGGGCGAGGACATCGAAGACGACCTGGGCGGCCGCCCGGCTTGCGGCCTCGTCCTCGAGATCGCCCGGGACCGGGGCGCGCTGCGCGGCCGCGTACCGCCCGGGATGGGCCTTCGCGAAGGCGCGGTAGGCGTGAGCGATCGACAAGACGGCGTCTCCTCGCGCCCGGCCGACGGCTGCTCGCCCTAGGGTGCCCGCGAGATCCCACTTTGCCCGCAGAGCGAGGCTTCGCTGCAAGTCCGCCATGTTGGCTACGTGCTTGTAGAGCGACGGCTGGCGCACTCCGAGGCGCTCGGCGACGGCCGCCATCGTGAGATGACCCAGCCCCACCTCGTCCGCGATCCTCTCCGCCTCGGCGATGACGACCGCTTCGTTGAGGCCCGCCCTAGGCACGCCTGTCCACCTCGGCGAGGAAGCCCAATATGGCCTCAGCTGTCATCTCCGGCTGTTGAGACTGGGGGTAATGACCGGCATCGGGAACCATGGCCACCTTTGCGCCCAACACACCCGCGATCCAACCCGCCTCTTTCTCCGGCTCGGTGAAGTCAGGGTCCTTGTCCCCCATGACGACCAGGCTCGGCGCCCGCACGTCACCGAGGCGGTTCTCAGCGGCCCGGTGGCTCGTGTGTGCCGTCAGCGAGAAGGCCCTCGCATGACCCGGGCGGCGCAATGTGGCCCCGACCAGGTCTCTGTAGTGGGCGAAGTCGGTCGGGCGCCGGCCCGCATAGAGCTTGGGCAGGTAGCGGCGCCACGAGAACGGCGCAAAGGGCGGGGCGAGGGCGAGGTCGAGCACGAGGCGCTCGAGCTTGCTTAAGGGCGCGTCACGGACAAAGGGCCCCACGAGGACGAGGCCGCTGACGAGCTCAGGCCTTTCGGCCGCCGCCAGGACGGCTGAGCCCGCTGCCATGGAGTTGCCGACCACGACAGCGGGGCCTGCGAGCGTCTCGATGAGGGCGATGATGTCGCCGGCGGTCGCCTCGTCACCGTAGCTGGAGAATGTGGCGTCGCTGTCGCCGTGCCCGCGCAAGTCGCTGCTCGCCACGCGATAGCCCGACCGGGAAAGCATGGGAGCAAGGAATCGGTAGCTCGCCCGCAGGTCTCCCATGCCGGGAACGAGCACGACCAGTGGGCCCTCCCCACTGACGTCGTAGCCGACCCGGCCGCCCGGTCGTACGAGGTAACTGGTGTTCTCTTGAGTTGTCCCGGCGTCGATTTCCATAAAGCTATGGTACTTAGCTGTTTAGCTATTGTCAATAGCCAGGTCCCATCCTCGCCCCAGGCTCAGGCGCCGTCGGGCCAGCCGCCCCGGTGCAGGACCATGGGGTAGTGGGGCAGGATCTCGGGCCTTTTCCCCGAGGCCCGCCAGCCTTCAGGGTAAGGCTCTATGGCCTTTAAGAGGGGAGATGGGCCGCCCGGAGCACCGACGATGCCCTCGAGTGCGTTACGAAGGCGCTCCAGGCCGGCATCGCCGAAACGCTCGGCCCAGCGCGCTTCGGTCTCGGCAAGGACGCGGCGGTAGTTGTCTTGCGCCTTTTGCCCTTTGGGCGTCAGCCGGGACACCTGGCCCCGCGTGGCGGACGGGTCTGGCTCAATGACGGCACAGCCGGTCCTTTTCAACAGCCCGAGCGACATCGAGACGGCCTCCTTCGAGACACCGGTCAGCCGGGGCAGGTCGCGCAGGCGGAGCGGCTCCTCGCCAAGGACACGCAAGGTGTTGGCGCTGATCGGCAGCGACAGCCTCGTTTCCCGCTCGAAGTCGAGCGTGAACATCATGAGCACCTTGGACAGCAGGGCGGAGAGATCGTCGACGGCCCCGGCTTGTTCGGCGGCACCGGCCTCCAGCTTGTCGGGGTCAGTGCCCATGGCGATGGCGACAACGGGAAGGTACTGGGGCAGGCTGATTTCCGCACGGCTCGCGAAGCCCCTGAGCGCCAGCGCGAGGCGGTCGACTCGGGTCTTGGTGAAGCGCTCCCGCCATCGCCCCTCGATCTCGCCCGAAAGCGGCCGCCATATCTCCTGGGCGCGAAGACCCGCCGGGGTGGGCCGGACCAGCCAGTCGGACTCCGGTGGATCTGACCGCTCGTCAGCGGGATCAGGCTTGACCTCGACGTAGCGCCATCTCTTCAAGCCGGCCAGGTTGGTCAGGCGGGCGCAGCCGTCGACCTTGCCCAAAGCGACGCCTTCTTCGGGGATGAACTGCATGAAGTTCGCCCACATCGCCTGCGAGGCGAGCCAGACCCCGCGACGGGCGCCGGCGGACGAGCCGCGAGTAGTCCAGTGCTGGACGCGGTGTTCGGCCTCGTTGTCGAACTCGATCGTGAAGGCGACGAGCGTTTGGGACAAAAGGGTCGGAAGGGGGGTGCGCTCGGCCATGTGCTGGTCAGGCGCCCACCCGGCGCGGCTCTCCGCGGTAGGTGCCGAACGACCAGCGATTTCCCTCGATGTCGCGGGCGGAAAATTCGCGCGAGCCGTAATCGGTGCCGTGCGGTCCGGCGATGATCTCGGCGCCGCCTGCCACGGCCCGGGCGTGCAGAGCGTCGGGGTCCTCGCAAACGACGTAAGCGCCGAAAGTGCCCGGCTGCAGCGGGCACGGATCGGTGCCCTGTTCGCGGACGCTGCTGAGCATGAGACCGCCGCCGGGGGGCCAGGCGAGCTGCGCGTGGTCGACGCGGTTGTCCTCGCAGTAGGAGACGACCTCCTCGAAGCCGAACGCCTCAACAAGGAACCTGATGAGCCCCTTGGCGTCGTTCGCCCTCAAGGTGGGCCAGACCTGAGGAGCGGGAGTGCCCTCTTCCATGGCCGAAAAACTACTGGAGAGACCGGTCAATTACAGCCACGATGTGGCAAGGCGTGGGTGGTCCTCGCCGTGACGGGCCGAGCACGGGAATGACGAAAGCTGGGCAGCCACGGCGAGAGCCGTAACGCAGAGGGCCTCCATATTTGCGAACCAACAGCTGGGCACGTGATGTCCGAACGCGACTTGCCGGCAGAGGGCCCCTTAGGCTTCAGCCTGCGGTCTCGGACGAGTCCCTGATCGACGTGCCATCTCCAGGGCCACCTGGCCCATGGACATGCTGCACGTCGGCGCGGGTGAGGGCGAGAAAGGCTACGAGACAAAAGATGACGATCGTCAACACCACGGCGACTCTCCCGTCTCCCCAACCGAGCCCACCGACAGCTTGGGGCTTGCCCATGTAGTCGGCGAAGGATGCACCGAGGGGGCGGGTGACGACGTAGGCGAACCAGAAGCAGAAGATCGGGTTCCATCGAAGGCGCCAGTAGCCGATGGCGGGAACGAGGATGACGCCGGCGAACATGATGCCCGAGTCGAGGTAGCCGAGGTGGAAGGTGACAGCCGTCAGGTCTCCGACCGCAGTGCCCAAGGCAAAGGTGGCAACCACGGCCGCCCAGTAGAAGGCTTCCCGCCGGGGTGTGTCGACGCTGTGGAAGGAAAGGGTCTTCTCGGTCTTCTGCCAGGCGACGAACACCAACGCCAGCACGACGGCGTAAAGACCGCTCGAAATGGCATAGGGGACACCGAAGCCGACGTGGAGGACGTCAGCCGCCATGGTGCCGAACACGCCCACCCCGACGACAGCAAGCCAGTAGGTCCAGGCGATGTACCGGTGCCTCGAGTACTGCAGTACGAGGGCGACGACGAAGCCGACAAAGCCCAGGCAGACTGCCAGCTTCGGGTCCAATCGGTGGACCGAGTAGTCAGAGGTCGCCTCCCCCATGGCTGTCGAGAGGGCCTTTATGACCCAGAAGTAGACCGTGATCTGCGGCACGCGCAAGGCGCCCGGCTTGGTCAGCCACCGGTGGAAATTGCTCTCGGGCACGGCACATTTTGCCCCCGGACGGCTCTGGCGACCACATCACCAAGCCGGGCCGGCCGGATCTCAGCGGCCCCGGAGCCGGTCGATCTGCCGGCGATCCCTCTTCGTCGGACGCCCGGTAGAAGGGTCGCGCACTATCCCGGCCAAGCGGACCTCTCGCGGGGGCGGAGGAGGGCTGTGGTCGACCAGGCACTCGGCGGCGACGGCGGCGCCGACCCGCTTGTCAATCGCCCTCACCACCTCCAAGACACGCTGGCGGTCGCCGACGCGGGCCGTCACCGTGTCGCCCGGCCTGACCGTCGTCGCCGCCTTGGCGGTGACCTCGTTCACCTTGACGTGCCCGGCGCGGCACAGTGCCGTCGAGGCGGCGCGCGTCGGGGCGGCGCGCACTGCCCACAGCCACCGGTCGACCCGTGCCACGTCCACCGTTCCAGGCTCCCACGAGTTCGCCCACCTGCGCGTTCTGAGACTGACCGGCCCGCGCGAGGTCGCGAGTGCGGCAAAGTGGAGTCTCCATGTCCCCCCGCTTCGACCTCGCCGCGGTCTCGGGACGACGCGACGACGCCTTTGCCGCCTTCATCGCTTGGACGGCCGAAGGAGGCCTCAAGCTCTACCCCGCCCAGGAAGAGGCACTGCTGGAGGTGTTCTCAGGAGCGCACGTGATCGTGAACACCCCGACGGGCTCGGGTAAGAGCCTCATCGCCCTCGGTGCCCATGTGGCCGCCCTCGCCAGCGGTATGCGGACCTTCTACACCGCACCCATAAAGGCCCTCGTCTCGGAGAAATTCTTCGCCCTGTGCAACGACCTCGGCGCCGAGAACGTCGGCATGCTGACCGGGGACGCCTCGATCAACGCCACGGCACCGGTGGTCTGCGCGACGGCGGAGATCGTCGCCAACATGGCGCTTCGCTCCGGGCCCGAGACGCCGATCGACCAGGTGGTCATGGACGAGTTCCACTTCTACGGCGATCCCGATCGGGGCTGGGCCTGGCAGGTGCCACTGCTCGAGCTTCCCCGGGCGCAGTTCATCCTCATGTCTGCGACCCTCGGTGACACGAGCAACATCGAGAGGGGGCTCTCCCGCCGGAGCGGACGCCCCGTTGCGGTAGTGCGCTCGGCCACCCGGCCCGTCCCGCTCATTTTCGAATACCGGCGAACGCCTCTCAATGCCACCATCGAGTCGCTCCTTGCGGCGAACCAGGCCCCCTTGTATGTCGTGCACTTCACCCAGGCCCAGGTGCTGACACATGCCCAGGCGCTCACCTCGGCCCAGGTGACGACCAGGGCTGAACGAGAAGAGCTGGCCGAGGCCCTCATGGGCTTCCGCTTTGCTCCAGGCTTCGGGCGCAGCCTGTCTCGACTCCTCCACCACGGCATCGGCGTGCATCACGGCGGGATGCTCCCCAAATACCGCCGTCTCGTGGAGCGGTTGACCAAGGCGGGGCTGCTGCGCGTCGTGGTGGGCACCGACACTCTCGGTGTCGGGGTCAACCTGCCTCTTCGTACCGTCGTGCTCTCCGGACTCGCCAAGTACGACGGCTCGATCTCGCGCCTTTTGACCGCCCGTGAGCTGCACCAGATCGCGGGGCGGGCCGGACGGGCCGGCTACGACTCCTCGGGTCTCGTGGTGGTCCAGGCACCCGAGCACGTCATCGAGAACGAGCAGGCGGTGAGAAAGGTGGGTGGGGATCCCAAAAAGGCGCGCAAACTCGTGAAGTCCAAGCCGCCCAAGGGCTTCATCGCCTGGGACGAGGCCGTCTTCGACAGGCTCGTGGCCTCGCCGCCCGAACCCCTCGTGTCTCAGCTGCGTGTCAACCACGCCACGCTGCTCAACGTCCTCGATCGACCCGGTGACAGCTGTGGTGCCCTCTCCAAGCTCGTCACCGACAACGACGAGCCTCGGCCCGTGCAACGCCGGCTTGTCCGCCAGTGCATCGCCATCTACCGCTCCCTCTTAGCAGCCGGAGCACTGGAACGCCTCAAGGAGCCCGACGAGCTGGGGCGCCGCATCAGGGTGACTCGCGACCTGCAGCCCGACTTCGCCCTCGACAGCCCGCTCAGCCCCTTCGTCCTCGAAGCCGTGCCCCGCCTCGACGCGACAGCGCCAAGCTGGTCGCTCGACGTCGTCAGCGTCGTCGAGGCCACCCTTGTCAACCCCGGACCGGTGCTGGCCGCCCAGCTCGAGCGTGTGCGCTCCGAGGCCCTGGCGGCGTTGAAGGCTGCCGGTGTCGAGTACGAAGAGCGCATCGAGGCACTCGACAAGCTCGAGTACCCCAAACCGCTGCGCGAGTGGACCTATGACCTCTTCGACGCCTACCGGGTAGCGCACCCCTGGGCGGCGGACTTCAACATCCAGCCGAAGTCGGTGGCAAGAGAGCTCTACGAGCGGGCCATGACCTTCTCCGAGTACGTGGCCCACTACGGCCTCACGCGCTCGGAGGGCCTGCTCTTGCGCTATTTGTCCGACGTCTACAAAGGACTCGTCCGCAATGTGCCCGAGGACTTGAAGACCGACGAGCTGCTCGATGTGACCGAGTGGTTGGGCGAGCTTGTTCGCCAGGTCGACTCGAGCCTCATCGACGAATGGGAGCACCTCGCCGCGGCGGCCGCGAGCACCTCGCTCGAACAGGCCGTGGCCGAGGTCGGCCTCGAGCTCGGCGAGGCCCCGCCTCCCCCGCCGGTCACGGCCAATACCCGTGCCTTCAAGGTGATGGTGCGCAACGCGGCCTTCCGTCGCGTCGAGCTCCTCGCCCGCCGCGACGTCGCCTCTCTAGCCGAGTCCGAGATGCCGGGCGGTCTCGACGCCACCGGGTGGTCGCAGGCCGTGGAGCTCTACTACTCGGCTCACTCGAGCCTCGGAACCGGGCCGCAGGCCCGCAGTGCCGAGCTGTTCGAGGTCTCTTCGCGCCCGGGCCACCTGGTCGTGCGCCAGGTCCTCGACGATCCGGAGGGCTGGCACGACACCGCCATCACCGCCGAGGTGGACCTCGCGGCCTCCGACGAATCCGGAGCACCCGCCTGGCGCACACTGGGTCTGGAGCAGGGCTGAGACCAATGAGGGTTGAACCGGGTCCCGAAGCGCTCAAGTGGGTATCTGCAAGCTGTGGAGCGGACCGAGCGCGGCTTTGCGGCCAGTGCCGAGCAGGTCCAAGCCGCCCGCCACTTCACTGAAAGAGCCATGACGGCCTGGGGCCTGGAAGATGGCGACGTTGTCCTCGTCGTGAGCGAGCTGGCTGCCAACGCCGTTCTCCACGCCCATAGCGGGTTCACTCTCACGCTTTGCCACCTGGAAGGGACGGTGACGGTGGAGGTGACAGACGCCAGCCCCGCTCTTGGCGCGATGGTGCCGGCACCGTGGGACAACACGAGCGGGCGGGGGCTCATCATCGTCGACCGTCTCGCCAAAGTCTGGGGCAGCCGGCCGGCTGGCTCAGGTAAGACGGTCTGGGCGGAGCTCGAGGCCCTGTGACGACCGCCGCTAATCGGGCTTGACATCTATTCTTCCCACAGATAATCTGTTAACAGACAATCTGTTCACAGATCACTACAGGAAGGACGGGGGCCATGTGGAGCACCGAGTACAGCGCGGAAACGAACGAGACGCCTGTGGCGGTATGGGCCGCTTTACGTGCCCTTCACACGGGCAACAAGCTGAGCGAGCGTAGTGACACCTTCGAGATCCACGGCCCGTTCGACCTCGGGACCGAGCTGTCGGTGACCCCACACGGCCAGGGCACCTTCCGCTCCAAGATCGTCGAGTTCCAAGACGGCGAGCTGTACGCGGACGAGACAGAGGTCGAGGGGCTCAAATTGCTCTTTCGCCACACGCTCAACCCCCTACCGGGCGGTGGGACCAGGATCGTCCACACGCTCGTCATAGACGGGGAGGCAGCCGACGAGGTCGGGCCCCAGCTAGGACAAGAGATAAGCGCGGACTTCCCCGAGGCCATGGAGGACCTCATCGCAGCGGCCGCCAGCTACGGCGACACGGGCTCTCGGTGACACGATTTGCCGGGGGGCCGGGCGAGAGTCCCGGCTTCCTGCTTTGGCACGTCACCTTGCGCTGGCAACGTGCCATCGCAGAGGCGCTGGCCCCTTTCCAGCTCACCCACGTTCAGTTCGTGCTCCTTGCCTGCACCTGGTGGCTCAACGAGCAGGGCCAGACCCCCAACCAGCAAGAGGTCGCCGCCCAGGCGGGCACCGACGTGAAGATGACCTCGGAGGTGCTGCGCAGGCTCGAATCCCGCGGTCTGATCACACGGAGATCGGCCAGTGCCGATGCCCGGGCCAAGTCGCTCACAGTCACCGAGCCCGGATTGTCGCTCGTCCGCCAGGCGATCGACGTCGTCGAACAGGCCGATGCAGACTTCCTCGGGGCCCACGGCGCAGAGCTTGCCAAGGTGCTCGCCCACCTCACCTGAGTCCCGAGAGAACCGGGCGGCTCAGGCGGTCTCTGACAAGGTCGCAGACAGCCGGGCCAGCGCGGCGGTGTAAAGGTGCGGAGGCGGTGTCCCGTAGCCGACGACGAGCGCCGGGCCACTCGAGGAACCACTGGCGTACTGGCCCAAGCCCTCGAGGGCGAGCTCGCGCCTCGCCGCGCGGGCGACCAGGTCGTCCTCACTCGAGCCAGCCGGCAGTCCCACGACTGCGTGCAAGCCTGCCGGAAGGCCTTCCAAGCTCAGACCGCCCCGGGCCTTCGCGATCGTGGCCACGAGCCCGTCCCTCCGCCGACGGTAGGAGAGGCGGCAACGGCGTACATGGCGGTCGTAGCGGCCCGAGCTCAAGAACTCGGCCAGGGTCAGCTGGTCGAGCACCGGGGTGTGCAGGTCAGACAGAGCGCGGAGCTCGACCAGCTCCGCGATGAAGGCCTCAGGGAGCACGAGCCAGGCCAACCGCAAGCCCGGGGCAAGAGTCTTCGAGGCGGTGCCGGCATAGACGACATGGTCGGGAGATAGGGCCTGCATTGCCCCCACGGCTCTCCGGTCGTAGCGGAACTCCCCGTCGTAGTCGTCCTCGATGACGACGCCACCGCTGCTCGCCGCCCAGTGCGCAAAACGAGTCCGTCGAGCAGCGTCCAAGACGACACCTAAGGGGAACTGGTGGGCGGGGGTGAGCAGGACCGCGTCGAGGCGTTCGAGTCCGTCTGTTCGGGCGCCGTGCTCGTCGACGGTGAGCGCAACCACCTCCAGCCCGGCACGAGCCAGAAGCTCGCGATGGCGTCGGTGCCCGTACGACTCCACGCCGATACGGCGCCGGCCCTCAGCCCTAAAGGCGCAGGCCAGGAGGAAGAGGGCTTGGCTGAACCCCGTGCAAACGAGGACCCTCTCAGGGGAGGCTCGGACACCCCGGGCGCGGGCCAGGTAGCCGGCTAGTGCCGCCCGCAGCTCCACGCGACCGCGCGGATCGCCGTAGCCAAAGGCGTCCGAAGGCGCCCGCGACATGGCTGCGCGAGCCGAGGTCATCCACTCGCTTCGTGGGAAGCTCGTCACATCGGGGAATCCTGGGCGCAGGTCGTAGCGGATCTTGCTCTCAGCCGCCCACGACAACCCGACGCCCCCGCCAGGCTCGGCGCCTACTTGCGCCACCCGGGTACCCGATCCCTGACGGGCGGTCAGCCAGCCCTCGGCCACGAGCTGCGCATATGCCTCGGTGACGGTGTTTCGGGCAATACCGAGGTCAATCGCCAGGGCACGCGACGGTGGGAGCACCGTCCCGGCGAGGAGTCGCCCGCTCTTCACGCCCTCGCGCAGCGCCTGCTCGAGCGACTCGCGTATGCGGGAGCGGCCAAGCTCGACGTGGAGGTCAACTCCAGAAATGGCCCATGATTCGCCCATGTAATTGGATCTTACTCATGGGCCTATTTCCCCTTAGCTTGACGTCATGCAAACCACAACGCCAACTCCTGTCCGCCTCGACTTTGCGGCCCATGCCGCCAACTTTGCACGATCCATGAGCCAGCTCGACAAGGCTTCGGTGAAGCAACTCGACGAAGTCGACTTCGAACCGCGTCTCCGCGAGCTGGTGCGCGTTCGGGCCTCGCAGCTCAACGGTTGCGCCTACTGCGTGGACACCCACACCAGAGATGCACGAGCCGTCGGCGAGAGCGAGCAGCGCTTGTACGCCCTTGCTGTCTGGCGCGAGACGCCGTTTTTCACCGCACGTGAGCGGGCGGTCCTCGCCTTCACGGAAACTGTCACCTGCCTCAGTGACACCCACGTCCCCGAAGAGGAGTTCCAAGCCTTGGCGGAGCATCTCGGCCCCGACGAGATTGGAGCGCTCCTGGCCCTGATAGTCACAATCAATGCCTGGAACGCCATATCCGTCGCCTCGCGGGCGTGGCAGCCGGAGCCCTACGAGTTGACAGAGGCCTCGTGAGAGTCAAAGTCCGCGAGATGTTCGTTGTATCGACCAGGCCGGGAGCGGGTGCTGGCTTGGCGCCGCCTCCACCATTAGCGGCGCTCAGATCTGGCTTGCTACACCAGGCGCCGTGGCCGGCCGGGCACAAAGCCTGGTGCACGAGGTCCCTCAAGCTGCGCTGACCTCTTCGCGTGGACAGGGGTTCGCCCGTCACGCTCAACAAACATCACGAGAAGGAAGAAACGTGACCTACATCGCAAAGTTGGGTGAGCCGAGCGCCGTCGTGCGCCAGGAAGCAAAGACCCTCGAGATAAGCCCCGAGACGGGCACCATGGCGACCTTCGTCGCGCCGGGGTCGGTGACCCGGGGCGAGTTCGGCCTGTTCCGCTGGGACATGCCGGGAGACACCGGCGGGGCCCCCGGGGGACACTTCCACCGCGCTTTCTCCGAGTCCTTCTATGTTGTGTCGGGAACAGTGAGCTTCTACAACGGATCAGACTGGCTTGACCTCTCCGAAGGCGGCTTCCTCTATGTGCCGCCCGGCGGCATCCACGGCTTTCGGAACCGCTCCGGCGCGGCCGCCTCGATGCTCATCGTCTTCTCCCCGGGAATCGCCAGGGAGAGGTATTTCGAGGAACTAGCCGAGATCCGCCGTTCGGGTCGCGAGCTCAGCGAGGAGGAATGGGCCGAGCTATATGCCCGCCACGACCAGGTCAATCTCTGACGCAAAAAGCGAGGGCGGCACGTCCGGCTACGGCCGACCGGCGTCGATCCAGGCTTGCACCTTGGGATCGCCGACCCGTCGGGCCGTAGGCATGTTTGCCCAGACCCGGAAGCGCTCGCGCTCTGCGACGCTGAGCTCGGAGAAGAGCGTCTTAGTCCCCGACGACGAGGACCTCCCGGACCCCGAGCTGCGTCCCCGGCTGTGGCTCAACGCCCGGCCGGCCACTCTCCCGTTCTCGATATAAGGCGCGAGCAGCTTTCGCAACCCTGCCGCGTTCTTCTTGCTGAGCTCGATCTCATAGGACTTGCCGTCGAGGGCAAACGAGACCGTCTCGTCCGCTTCGCCACCTTCAATGTCGTCTATGAGCCGAATAACGATCGTCTGAGCCATAAGCCGGATGGTAACCGCGACCCGCCGAGCGCGTACGAGGAGCCAGCAAACACAACGGTTGTGCGCCCATGCGAACAGGGAGGCTCTCCTTGCGCGCCCGCGACGCGCAGATGAACGGTCTTGGTGGGTGGTTTCGTCCCGGTGGCCCACCTCGGCGTCGCTAAGCCTTGTCGCATAAGGCAAGGCGGCAACGAAACGTGGCCTTCTCTCGGGCTAAGAGGCCGGGCGTATCTGCCAGCCTTGTCCGCTCTAGTTTGGATGGCGTGAACGACCAGTCAGGCGGCCTAGGGGACGCAAGGGGCGAGTGGTACTTCTGCTTCAAGCACAACAAGGTAGAGATGCGCCACGAGTGCAAACGCGTAGACCGGATGGGCCCGTACCCGACTCCTGAGGACGCCGAGAACTGGCGTGCGCGCGTAGCAGCCCGCAATGCTTCCTGGGAAGCTCGGGAGAAGGACGAATAACCGCCCGCAGACGAATCGCAGACGCGCTCGCAACCGGATTCCCGTCTGCGTGGCGCTGGTGACATGATGCCGGAGGTCGGACCCACTAAAGCTGCAACCGGGAAGCTTGACGCGGGTCCGTTCTCGTCCTGGCTGACCGCCATGGCAGGTGCCCTACGAAGCGGCACCGGCTAGGTGTGCCCTGCGGCTCGTGCACCGCATGATGTCGCTCCTCCCAGTTTGTGCACATTGAACCCGACGAAGCAGACGCGCTCGCTCACATACCTCGTCAGGTGCTCTTTCCTGCGCCGAAGCTCCCTCGCGGCCACCTCTTGATGGGCTATGACGAGCACGGCCGCTGTCCGATGCTCATCGGGCACAGGTGCTCGATCTACCTTCACCGGCAGAAGACTTGCCGCCTCTACGACTGCCGGGTGTTCGCCGTCGACGGCGTCCGGATCGAGCTCACCGGCAAGGCGCTGGTCGCTCTCCAGGTGAGCCGATGGCAGTTTCGCCGTCCCCGAGAACAGGACAAGGTCGCGCTCCGGCGGTGCGCGCGGCCGCACAGTACGTCTCTGACAACTCCGACGAGCTCGCCGACGAGCTTGCAATGGCCACGGCCGGCCCAGAGATCACTGCTCACCATCGAGCTGCACGAGCTGTTCGTGGACCGGGCCATCGGCGGCCCGCGTCTCGCCACCCCTAGCCTCCCGGCCATGCGGGCGGAGATACGAAGTGGCGGCGCTCGCTGAGTACCTGGGGCTCACCGGTCCTTTCCCATAATGACGAGCTCGATGCCCGCTGTGTCAATGCTGCGAGACAGCTCCTGATAGCCGCGACGCTCGTACATGGCGATGTTGGCCGAGCTCTTGTGGCCCGCTCCGAGCCGGAAACGGGTCACCTCTGCCGGGGCAGCGGCCTCCACTGCCTCGAGGAGCCCCGACCCGATCCCGGCGCCTTGTTGGTCGGGAGCCACGGCCACGCGACTAATCCAGCCGGTCTCCCCATCAAGCGTGAGCCGGGCAGCGCCGACGAGGCGTTCTCCCAGGTAGGCCCCGATCGTTGTAGTCGTCTCGATCTCGCGGCGCAGGTCGTCCAGCGACTCGACTAGAGGAGGTATCGCCACCGTGCCATAGGCACGGGCCTCGGAGACGAAGGCGGCCCGCTGTAGCGTCAGCAGCTCTCCTGCCCGCTCCAATGTGACCGGCCGGTACGTGATCGGAGTCATCACATCATCCTGCACGACACTGCTCGGTCGTTCTACGGTGCTGAGCACACTCCACATGGCCTTTGATCAGTTGATTGATAACAAACCAGAGTTCTCTTAACAACAAAACTTGGTTGTGTTATGTAAGATGGGGCCGGTGAGCAGCCATGACATCGGGTTCCAACGCGCTCGTCGACCTGAACAGAAACTCCAGCGACAGCTCGACATCCTCGATGCCGCCCGTGACCTCGCCCTTCGCGACGGGGTGGTCAATGTCAGCCTCACCGACATCGCCGATCGTGCCGGCCTCCATAAGTCTGCCCTGCTGCGATACTTCGAGAGCCGTGAACAGATCTTTCTCGTGCTCGCCACCGAGGCGTGGCTCGATTGGGCACAAGCGGTCCGCGCCGAGCTCGACGGCACACCCGCCGGAGCCATCGAGACGGTCGCTGATGTCATTGTCCGGACCCTCGTCGAGCGTCGCGTGCTCTGCGACGTCATCGCCCAAAGTGCCCTCTACCTGGAACGCAACGTCTCCCTGGGCGGCCTGCGTCGCTACAAGCTCGCATCTTTCGAGGTGTTCGGAGAGGTGGTAGCGACGGTAAATCGGGTCCTGCCAAGCCTCACGCCCGCCGAATGCGGCGATTTCGTCGATGGGGTGCTGATCGCCGCTGGCGCCCTGTTCCAGATGGCGAGTCCCCCACCGGTGCTCGCCGAGGCCTATGGCCTTGACCCAGAGCTCTCCGTCGCCCGGGTCGACTTCCAGGCGCGCCTACGACGTACAGCGTCGATCCTCCTCGCCGGTCTCGTGAACAGCCGCAATTCGATTCAGTAGGCCTCGCCTGGTCACTGCGAGTCGCGCCATACCCGGGCTCGAGGATCGAGCCAGCGACCGGGGGCGAGCAGCGACCAAATCCACTGCGGCGCGGCCTAACCTCTCCCACCAGCTGGGACACGGCGAAGCGGGCAGATCGGGGGGTCGTATCAGATGACGGACGCGACATCAGGGGCGGCTGACGCCCTGGTCATTTTTGGCATCACCGGTGACCTTGCCCGCAAGATGACGTTCCGCTCTCTCTACCGACTTGAGCAGGCAGGTCAGCTGAAGTGCCCCATCATCGGGGTAGCGAAAGACGACTGGTCCAAAGAGCATCTGATAGCGACAATGCGGGAGGACCTTCAGGCGGCGGATGAAGAGCTCGAAGACAAAGTTTTCAACCGCCTCGCGCGGCGGTTTACCTACCTCCAGGGGGACTTCGCAGACCCCAATCTGTACCAGGAGCTGGCAGAACGGCTTCGCGAGGTCTCCACACCCCTGTTTTACCTCGAGATCCCACCCTCGCTCTTCGCCCCCGTTGTAGCAGCGCTCGGCCGCGCCGGTCTCACCAGCCGGGGGAGAGTGATGATCGAGAAGCCTTTCGGGCACGATCTGGCGTCTGCACGGGCCCTCAACGTCCAGCTTCACGAAGTTCTTCGAGAGGACCAGATCCTGCGTATCGACCACTTCTTAGGCAAGCAGCCAGTCTTGGACATTCACTTCCTCCGCTTCGCGAACGCCTTGTTCGAGCCCGTCTGGAACAGGGATCACGTCACCTCCGTGCAGGTCACGATGACTGAGAACTTCGGCGTCGACGACCGGGGCGCCTTCTACGACGCTGTGGGAGCTTTGCGTGACGTAGTGCAGAATCATCTCCTCCAAGTGCTCGCCCTCATTGCGATGGAGGCACCGGTCGGGCCGGGCTATGAGGCGCTCTGGGACAGGAAGGTCGATGTGTTCCGGTCCATACCGGACGTCGACCCTGCGCAGTGCATACGTGGGCAGTACCAGGGTTACCGCAAGGTCGCCGGCGTGAAGCGAGGTTCGAAGACCGAGACCTATGTTGCGCTTCGCCTAGAGGTCGACAATTGGCGCTGGACCGGAGTTCCCTTCTTTGTCCGGGCTGGCAAGGCGCTCGGCGCCCGGGCCACCGAGGTCAGGATGATCTTCAAGCGCCCTCCGCGACTTGCCTTCCTCGACGAGCCAAAACCACTGGACGCCAATCAGCTGGTCTTCAGGATCGACCCACAGCCCGCCATGCGGTTACTACTACTGTCCAAGGACACCCAGGGCAAGGCCTCGCGCGACGTCTGTATGGACATGGACTTCGCCACCGAGCTCGGCAAGCCTCCAGAACCCTACGAGCGCCTGATTCACGACGCCTTGATCGGAGACCGTTCGCTTTTCACGCGAGAGGACGCCGTTGAGGAGACCTGGCGCATCCTCCAGCCGCTCGTGGACAATCCACCAGCGCCCGAACCCTACAAACAGGGGTCCTGGGGCCCACCCGCTGCGAACGCTCTCCTTCGTGGTCATCCGCCCTGGCCCGTCCCCTGGCTTCCGACTAGACGGGCGGGGGCCTGATCCCGACCAGCGTGCTCGTTCGAGTCGCCTGATTGAGAACGGTCGGGCATGGCGTTCATGAGGTCCACCTACCCAACTAGCAAGTCAGTGACCAAAGAAGACCGCTGGGGTTGATGGACCCTTTGCGACCGCACCTTAACCAGCCCGCGTGGCCTGACTATCGCACGACAATTGGACCGAGCTTGTCAGGTAGATCACAAAAGAGGGTGCACTTGCTCCTCGGTCGACATGCAAGGTGTCCCCGTCCTGGTTGACAGGCGGCTCGGGGAGTTACCTGCCCCACCATCACAGGAACTCGCATTGCTCCGAAGGTTCTCATTGCGGAGTTCTTGCCTGAGAGATCCGGCGCGACACCGAACGGCTCTCCACTCGGTTCGAGGCCACACACGGCCGCCTTGGCGGCCTCTACGTGTGCCAACAGTTGTCGGTCCGACCGACCGTAATTCGAGGTGCACTTAACTCGAACAACCAGTTCCAGATGACCCACCTTGACAGACAAGGGGCCAAGGAAAGAGTCTGTCCTCGTGTCCTTGAACTCCCTCTCCCCGCAGGACGTGCTGAAGGCGGCTGTGCGTGAAGGCCTTATGGGTGGCAGTGTGCCCTTGGCAGGCTTTATCGACGTCGACGCCATAAAGCGTTCGGCGGTCGCCTTGCAGAAGGCATTTACCAAGGGACCCGAGGTGCTGCATGCTTTCGCGGCCAAGGCAAATCCGTTGGTGCCGGTTCTGAATCTTGTGCGAGGGTTGGGATTGGGCTGCGAGGTGGCAAGCCCCGGAGAGCTGGCGGTTGCTCTTGCGGCTGGTTTTGCCCCGCGTCTCATCGTCCTCGACTCACCGGCGAAGACACGCGAAGAGCTGCTTATGGCCCTTGAACTCGGTGTAGCTGTCAACCTTGACAACCTTCAAGAGGTCGGCCGCGTCCAATCGATCCTCAGCGCAGCATCGTCCAGCTCCATCGTGGGGCTGCGTGTCAATCCACAGGTGGGAGCGGGGTCGATCGACGCCATGAGCACGGCGACTGCGCACTCGAAATTTCGCGTCGCGATGCGCGACGGCTTTGCTCACCAGCAAATTCTCGATGTGTTCGGCGACTGTCCCTGGTTGACCCGCCTGCATGCTCACGTGGGCTCTCAGGGATGTCCCCTCGACCTCATAGCTGAGGGTATCGCTGCGGTATACGGCCTCGCGCTCGACATCAACCAGGAGCTCGGTCGCCGCCAAGTGACCAGCCTCGACATCGGCGGCGGTCTTCCGGTCAATTTTGCCGACGATCAGATCCGGCCCAGTTTTGGCGACTATGTCGACCAACTCGAGACAACGGTGCCGACGCTGTTCAGCGGTGAGTTCTCCCTGGTGACCGAGTTTGGACGATCGCTTCTAGCCAAGAACGGCTTTTTGGCTTCGACTGTCGAGTACACCAAAGATGCCGGCGGAAGATCCATTGCCTTGTCTCACGCTGGCGGTCAGGTGGCGACACGAACCGTCTTCATGCCTGAAGCATGGCCGATACGTGTTACCGCCCACGACTCGGCGGGGGCGCTAAAAGAAGGCTCCCAGGTTCCCCAAGACATTGGCGGACCCCTTTGTTTCGCAGGCGATGTGGTCGCTCGCAATCGGCCCATGCCCCAGCTCGAGCCAGGTGACTTCATCGTGCTGCACGACACGGGGGCGTACTACTTCACCAGTCCGTGGACCTACAACAGCACTCCCAACCCGCCGGTCTACGGCTTCACCGCGGACGCATCCCGCGGCGTGCGATTCGTGACCATCAGGCAAGCTCAGTCTCTGGACGAGATAGTTGTTGCGAATGGGGCTGCGTTCAAGAACGCACTCCTCGATGGCTTGGGCGAACCGTCAAGTTCGCCTCCTGCTGCTCCAGCTGACCGATAATCGGTGTCTTCTCCTCGAAGTAGAGACTTGAGGGCTACGCGCGGCACTGCAGGGATCACGCTCCGAGCCGCTCGTGGAAATAAGCACCCCACGGTGTGCCGGCGAGTGCCCGGCCGTCGCTGTCCCGACGGTATATGGGCTGAGTCGGTATGGGAAACTCGGCGAATGTCACGCGGCGGTACGGCCTCCTACGAAAGACTCAGCGAACATCGCGTACCGGAACTCGTGAGGTCGGCCGTTGCACGGGCCGAACATCTCGGCTTCGCATCTTGCGTCCGACCAGAGATCGGGCGGTTGCTCGCCATTCTGGCGGCGGGTCTCCCAGCCGGCTCACTCGTCGGTGAGACGGGAACCGGTACCGGAGCCGGCTTGGCTTGGATGGTAAGTGCTTGCGATCCGGCCGTTCGATTCATCAGCTACGAGGTCGATCCCGAGCGTGCCGAAGCCGCGCAACACCTCTTCGGCCAACACCGAAATGTGCAGGTCATTTCCGGGGACTGCTCCGAGTTGTTCACGCGCGGTCCTTTCGATCTCCTCATCCATGACGGGGGTCCGGGATCCGGCAAGACTCCCGGCTCTGCCGCCGTAGATCCCGCCGGGGTTCTCCGCCCTGGTGGCACGATGACGATCGACGACTACACACCCACCGTCTCGTGGCCGCCGATGTTCGACGGTGAGATCGACGAGAGTCGCGTTCACTGGGTTCTTCACCCGGCGCTGATATCCACCGAGATTCGGGTAGCCCCAGATGTGGCAGTTGTCGTATGCCGCTACCTGCCGTCTTGAACTTGCCTACTGGCTTCGGCTCGACTACCCCGTCCCCGAGGCATCGGACCGGTCCGCCTCCAATGTGGCGATAACAGCAAGACGACTGCCACGAGCGCAAGCAGCCACCAGACCAGAGGCTGTCAGGTTCACTCTGGCAACCTCTCCCCACCGAGCGATCCCCAGTCCGCTGGGCGCAGGGACTCGGCCGGTGGGGAGCCACAGGCCTCTCGGTGCCTGACAAGCCCGCCGTGTGGCCGCCCTTAGCCCCCTAGATACCTAGGGTTTGGGACAAGACCACCTGATACTCAGGTCGACCTCGCGTCGCCCAGGAGGATTTCAGCGAACAAACCGTCGGCACAACCCCACCCACGCGCCATGGCTGGGGTGTCGCAGATCACGACCAACTCCCCTCCGGGATTCATCACGATCGCCCCACCGGTGCCGTGCCAGCGCTCCACAAGTGCCAGTGCGTCGGCAGCTGCCTCCTCGCTCGGAGCTCCCCGTCGCACGCTGTTGTCGATCAGATGAGCGAACCCAGCCTTGACGAAAGCCTCGCCGTCACCAGTGGCAGAGACGGCCACTCCGCCTTCGACCGCCCACGTTCCGGCCCCGATTATCGGCGTATCGCCGACTCTTCCCGGGACCTGACCCTCGCGGCCCCCTGTCGAGGTCGCCGCCGCCAAGCGACCCTCGCTGTCGACGGCCACAGCACCGACTGTGCCCACTTTCGAGATCGATACCTTCGAGCCGCGAGTGAGAAGACTCTCATCGCGTCTGGCCAGGCCGGACTCGGCAGCAAAGCTATCGGCTCCAGCTCCGGCGAGAAGCAAGGCGTCTCCTCGAAGTGCAACGGCCTCGGCAACCTGGACTGGATTCGCCGGCCAAGTCATTGCACAGGCTGCGCCCGCGATCTCACGCCAAACTCCATCGACGTAGGACTGGCCCATGACGCCGGCGTCTGTCTCGACTTCACCAGCGGTGGTCGGTACGGCGCCCCGTCCGGCATTGAACACGCCGCTGTTCTCCATCGTCGTGACCGCTGCGACCGTCGCCTCGAGCGAGGAGCCGCCGCGCACGAGGACTTGCCACCCGGCCCCGATCGACTCATAGAGGGTGGCGACCTCTTGCTGCCGGATGGTCTCATCATCGTCGTAGGGACGAACGCCGGCACCGCCATGTATGGCTATCGCCGGTAGGCCGAGCTGTATCTTCTTTATCCTCACAGAAGAAGTCTAAGTGTCAGGCGAAAAAACGAGCAAACCGCCTATGTGGACCGTGTCAATCGCCTTTGGCTGTGGCGACAAGGGACCTTGGGCTTCAGCGAGAAAACCTGGAAGCTATCGCGTCGATATTGTCACTACCACCCGGCATAGGCAGCGACAACATCGGCTGGAACCTTGCCCGCCGCCGCGTCCGCAACCGCAGTCCCGATTATGTCGACGGCTCGGTCGATCTGTTCGTCAGAAATGACCAGTGGCGGCGTGATCTCGAGGACGTTGCCGCCCACGTAAAACATGACGACACCCAGCTCAAAGGCCCGGTACACGGTTGCAGCAGCTAGCTTGGGATCGGGCGCGTGGCTCTCGCGGTCGGTCACCAATTCCACACCGTTGGCCAGCCCGTGCCCGCGGATGTCACCTATGCGTTCGCTATGCAACTCCCTCAGTCCCTTGCGCAACCGCTCGCCCGCGCGGCGAGCGCGCTCGGGGAGCTCCTCTTCTTGCAGCACCTTGAGCACAGTTCGACCGACTGCCGTGCAGATGGGGTTCCCCGCGGTCGTCAACAGCGCGCTGGCGGGCGGCCCATCCAGGACCGCCGCAGGCCCCACTGTGGCCGAAAGAGGCAGCCCGTTGCCGAGAACCTTGCCGAAGCAGACCAGATCCGGCGTCGCGCCGTCGATTTGGAAGGCGTGCATCATCCCTGGACGTCCAAGCCCGACCTTCACCTCGTCGCAAGCTAGAAGCGTTTCGTAGCGGTGGCACAGATCCTCCAGGGCTCGGAGGAAGCCCGCGGGAGGAACCACCATTCCCCCGTCGGCGAGGATCGGCTCACACATGACACAGGCGACGTCCCCGTCCGCCAACGCGGCTTCGACCTGGCTCAAAGAAGCGTTTAGTGCCGCCTCGGCCCCGGACGGTTCAAAGCCCGGAGGTCGATAGGGATTCGGATAGTCGACAAAGATCGTGTTCGGGTCAGGAAGGACGGTGCCAGACTCGACGAAGACACCCGAGTTCGCCATGGCGACCCCGATGCCCCCGTGGTAGGAGTGGTGGAACGCCACCAAACGCTTTTTGCCAGTTGCGACTCTCACTGCCCGAATCGCCACGTCACAGGCGTCACTGCCGGCATGACCCAGGTAGACGCGCCGATCGCCCGAGCCCGGCACGAGCTCCAGAAGCTCCTCGGCGAGGCTGACAGCGTCACCGTGAACGGTGGAGAGGCCGGCACCTGGAGGTTGCCGCGCAGCCTTCACCAACGCTTCGACGACCTTGGGATGCCCGTGCCCGAGCCCCACCGCAGTCCAGGTCGCGGTCAGGTCCAAGAGCTCCCGCCCACCTACCTCAACCAGCGTGCAACCCAACCCGGACTCAAGGGCGGCAGGGAAGAAACGAAGCTTCTCGACACCTGCGACCGACGCCAGGTCTCTCAGGTATAGCTCCCTGGCCCCTGGGTTGATCCGATCAAGACCAGGGAGCACTGGGCCTACCATCACACCAGCTCTGTCGGGAACGGTTCCTTGCCAGGCCCACTGGACGCCACAAGTTCCTTGCCCTCGGGCTCGCTCAGGTTACGGGAAAGCCCAACGCCGACCTTCTCCGACATGCCCGGGAACGCAATCGTGATCACCAAGCCTACGAACATGACCGCCGCCGCCAAGAAGGGCTGCGCCAACCAGTTCGTCTGGCCCTTCACGTTGAAGTAGAAGACGCCGAGAATCACGACCGCTCCGAGAATCGGGAGGATGATCTCGTACAGAATCTCTCGCCGATCGCGCAGCAGGTGGAGCATCGTGCCGATCTCGACCATCAAGTAGGCCACCATGAGGCACATTGCGCCGACAGTGGCGAAGTAGAAGTAGGAGTCCAGGGCGGCGTCGCCGGTTCCCACCACCGGGTGCCCAGTGGCAAAGGAAAGCACACTCACTACAAGTATTACCCCGAACACTGCTATCAGGGCATTGATCGGCTCGTTGCGCTTGGACAACTTGCTCCACGCTCTCGGACCGAGGCCGTCCCGGGAAAGTGCGTACAACAAGCGACCCGCCGTTCCCGCCGACCCGAGGTGGCAGGCAAACGACGACATCACTGCGGTGAACGACAGCACGAGGGAGAACCAAAGTCCGACAAAGTTGTTCCCCAGCGTGGCCAGAGAGTTGGGGGACGAGATGTAGGCCGCGATCCCGGCGTGCGTCGTCCCAAACCCGATCGATTGGGCGAACATCACGACGATGAACAGGATGCTGGTCCCCAGCACACACCCCAGCAGTGCCCGGGGAATGTTCCGTGCCGGATTGTCCGTTTCCTCACCAAGCGCCGCGCAACCCTCGAAGCCGGCCCAAGACAAGAAGCCCACCACGACGGCCCCGCCGATCTTGGTGAAGCTCTGCCCACTTGGATTGAAGGTGCTGAGGTTGAAGCCGCCTCCGTGGGCTGCCCCACCCTTGGCGAGGATGATGACGGCGAGAATCGTCATGAAGACGATGCTGATGCCCTCTAGCGCCAGCAGTGCTCGCACGACATTGCGAAACTCTCGCGTGCTGAGGAACGACGAGATCGTCAAGACCACCAAGCCCGTAATTATCCACGGCACCTGAAATGGATGGTGCGGATTACCCTGAGCATTAGCAATAAATGCGTTCACAAAGGCGGCTGTAGCGGCGATATTGCCGATGCCGAACAAGAGGTAAGTCACCATGACGCCGTAGCCGGAGAAGAATCCAGCCCGAGGTCCTATGGTCATGCCAACTAGGGCGTAGGCACTGCCTGCTTGGTTGTAGCGCTGGGTGAGGCGGATAAATCCATGAGCGACCAAGATGATACCGATCGCTCCGAAGACGAAGATCAGCGGCACCGCCTTGCCGACTGCCGCCGCGCTTCCCTGTCCATTGCCGGCCATGGCCAGCGTAGGACCGATGATTGCCAGAGAAAGGCCGACGGCTCCCCATAGTTTGAGGTTCCTCTTCGGCTTGGCGTAGGGCACAGGCTCATTGGTCTGGACGCTCACGATCCCTCCTAGCTGTTACGACCCTCCTCAAGAGTGCAATTTCCGAAAAACTACCAGAGTCGCTAACTTCGCGTATAGGCGAAGAAAGTCCCCGGCAGCGACCGCGGGGCGTGTTCAGACGCGACCCTTCTCGCCGAAGCTGAACCGCGTGAGAAGGACGCGGTTCAGCTCCACGCCAGACAACTGGGCTGGGGGACAATCTGACGTGGCCGTCCACCGCTGCGTGTTCCTGAACGGCTCAATCACCGCTCACGCATTCATGCAAAACCGGATCTCCGGGCGCGAAAAACGGGCCTGTCTCAGCCAGCCGCTCCCGATGCTGACGACTCAGATTCTCATTAACCTCACAACGCCAGCGCCTGGGATGCAGGAAACTTCCCTGCGAACTCCCGGGCGATGTCGACTCGGCGCATGAAGACAACGTCAGAGAACTGCTGGGCGTATTCGATGAAGCGCGCTGAGACCGTCTGACCTGGCTGGGTTGCCGGTCACGCGCGGGTGAAGGCCGATCGACATCATGCGTCCTGCGTCGTCGCCGTCGTTCCGCAGGCGGTCCAGCGTCGCCTTGGCCGTCTGAAAGAAGTCTTCGGGATTGGCAAATCCGGTACCAACGATGTATCGCACGTCGTTCACAACGAGGGAGTATGGGACGACCAGGTGGGGACGGCCCAGAATTTTTGTCCAATATGGCAAGTCGTCGTTGTAACAATCTGAGTCGTAAAGGAATCCACCCTCCTCGACTACCAGTTCTCTCGTATTGACGCTCATCTCCCGGCAGTACCAACCGATCGGACGAGAGCCCGTCGTCTTCTCGATTGACTCAATCGCCCGCTTTATGGCTTCGCGCTCTTGCTCGCGAGTCATCTCGAAATGGTTGCTCCACCGAAACCCGTGGCCAACAGCCTCGTCGCCCCTCTTGGAGAGTTTGCTCGCCACAGCAGGATTGCGTTCCAGAGCGACCGCAGCGGCGAAGATCGTGACTGGGATGCCTGCATTGTCAAATACCCGGAACAACCGCCAGATACCGGCCCGTGAACCGTACTCGTACATCGATTCGACTGCCAGGTCGCGCTGACCGTCCACGGCCCAGGGCAGCTCGTACATCGTGTCGTTCACATTGTCACCCATGGGATAGGACTTCTCAGAGCCCTCCTCATAATTGACAACCACCTGCACGGCGACCTTGGCTTCGCCTGCCCATCTGATCTGTGGCGGATTCTCCCCGTAGCCAACGAGCTCTCGTGGGGGTCCAACGACCGGAGAATCTGTACGTCGGAAAAATGAAACCTCTTCAGCCATGGTCTTTGCCTCTCGCCCGTTTCCTTGTGTCGCGTCCCATCTGGTCGGTGGCGCCTTGCCTGCCAGCTCTCAAGCTGCCCAAAGGAGCTTTGCTCGACATTCCAGCACATCTGCTCGAGGGCGGGCGAGACGGCGATGTCGCCGGGCCTGGAAGCTGCGCCGGGGGTGCAGCCCCCCCGCTCGAGTCAGTGCGTCTCAGCAGGTCGACGCTCCGGTGCAGCACGGGTGATTCTCGGCCGGCGCAGCCGGAGATTGCCGGCCAAGGCCTCGGGGAGACTTGCCGAGTCGAGGAGGACCGCAGTGCTCGGCTATTCCCGGCGACCTTCGTCAACAGGCCAGACGATAACGACATGCCGAGTTGCCGAAAGAGGCGGATCGGTCTCTTCGGCCACGAGACTCTCCTCGTAGGGCCAGCCGCACGGCACGCCGCCGACTGGCCTTAGCTACCGCCTCGCCAGGCGACAAATCGCAGCCAGCGAGGGCGCGCGACACATGTGGCGGCCCCCCGCTGGCTGCGCTGGTGAGAACGTTTTCCGACCGTGCGGGACCGCTCCCACTGATGTCTCAGTGCCTCATCATAAGAGTCCTCGACTGTGGCTTCCTAGAGGATGAGTAGGGGATAACCCGCGATTTCGGTGGATTATGGCGGCTCGATCATCCACTTGCGGTACCGTCAGCGAGCTCAGGCTCTGTTGAGGCCGCTCGACCACCTTGGTCGGCATCCTTCATCGAACATCCAGCCGCCGCAGTTCGCGGGCGGCCGAGTCTCTTTCGATGTCAACGACGGCTGAGGATTGATTCCCGATAGCCACCTCCTGCCAGAGCCCAACCACAGCCGGCTCCTGCGCGGCCATGGCGACCCACGCCCTGGCCTCAGCCGCTGAGTACAGCTGGCCCTTCCTAACCGGCGCGCCCTCGTCCTCGTCCCAAGCCTCAGCCTGGCTGGTTCTCCAAGCTCACGATCGGGTCCTTCGAAGGTCTGCCCGGAACAACGTGACACTCCTAGGACCAAGCAGGGCAGTCGGGTCCGAACCCGTGAGCTCGTTCCGGGACCCGTCAGAGCAAACCACCGCCGTCCAATGTCTAGGGCCACCGGGCACAGTGAATTCGACTGGCTCGTGGTGGCCGTTAACGCACAACATGAGCCGGTCCTGGCTGGTCTCGCCGTCCTCGTCGGCGATGCGCCGTCCGTCGAGCGAAACCGAGAGCGTGCGGATGTGGGGATCGGCCCAGTCCTGTTCCGCCATCAGCTCGCCATCGGAACGGTAGAGGGTCATCTGGGCGAGGCCGCCTTCTGGACCGCGCAGGTAGTCTCGTGGGCGCAGGGCGGCGGTACACCTGCGAAGGGCGATCAGCTGCCGGGTGAACTCGATGAGCTCCTCATCGGCGCCGTCCCAGTGGTACCAGGAGATCTCGTTGTCCTGGCAGTAGGCGTTGTTGTTGCCCAGTTGCGTGCGGCCCAGCTCATCGCCACCGAGCAGCATCGGAACCCCGGCGGACAACAACAAGGTGGCTAGGAGAACGCGTCGCTGGCAGGCGCGAAGCGCCAGCACCTCCTGTGAATCGGTTGCGCCCTCTTCCCCACAGTTCCAGGACCTGTTGTACTGCTCCCCATCTCTGTTCTCGTCACCATTTGATTCGTTGTGTTTCTCGTTGTACGCGGTGAGATCTGCGAGGGTGAAACCATCGTGTGCAGTGACGAAGTTGACGCTCGCGGTGGGCGATCGGCGGCGGGAGGCATAGATGTCGCCGCTTCCGGTCAGGCGCAGAGCGAGATCACCCACGCTGGACTCACCGCGCCAGAAGTCCCGCGCCGTGTCGCGGAAGGCTCCGTTCCACTCAGACCATCGGGCCGGGAACCCTCCCAACTGGTAGTCGCCAACGTCCCAGGGCTCGGCGATCAACTTCACCGGGGCAAGGACGGGGTCCTGGGCGACAAGGTCCAAGAAAGCGCTATGGATGTCAAGATCGCCCTTCTGGCGTGTCAAGGTGGTCGCCAGGTCGAAGCGGAAGCCGTCCACGTGCATTTCTTCCACCCAGTAGCGGAGTGAGTCCATGACCAGCCGCAACGCGATCGGATGCCCGACGTTCAGGCTGTTGCCGGTTCCCGTCGTGTCGAAGTAGTGAGCCTCGTCACCCTCGACGAGACGGTAGTAGGAGGCATTGTCGATGCCTTTGAGCGAAAGGGTCGGCCCGAGGTCGTTACCTTCCGCCGTGTGGTTGAACACGACGTCGAGGATCACTTCCAGGCCAGCACTGTGAAGCGCCTTCACCATCTGCTTGAACTCGGTGACCTGCCCCCCACCGTCACCTGCCGAGGCGTACTCGCCATGGGGAGCGAAGAAGCCGACTGAGTTGTAGCCCCAGTAGTTGCGCAGTCCGCGCTCGAGGAGATGGGAGTCGTGGACGAATCGGTGGACTGGCAGCAGCTCGACAGCGGTCACCCCGAGGTGTGTCAGATAGTCGGTCATGATCGGATGGGCCAGCCCAGCGTAGGTACCGCGAAGATTCTCCGGAATGTCCGGGCGGAGCGCTGTGAGCCCTTTGACATGGGTCTCGTAGACGATCGTCTCGCTAAGAGGTGTCCGGGGTGCCCCGTCGTTCTCCCAGTCAAAGGACCGATCGGCGACGACACACCTCGGCATCGCTTCGGCGGAGTCACTTTCGTCTGCCACCTCCGGGTCGTCGAGACGGTGCCCGAACAGCTCCTGTCCCCATCGGAAGTCCCCTTCGATTGCGATGGCGTGCGGGTCAAGGAGCAACTTGGCCGAGTTGTGGCGCAGGCCAGACTTTGGATCCCACGGACCGTGAACGCGTATGCCGTAGCGCTGGCCGACGGTCACCTCCGGCAGCAGGCCGTGGAACACGTCCCCGGTGCGCGCCGGTAGCTCGAGACGGCATTCGGAACCGTCCGGGGCGAAAAGGGCCACCTCCACGGACTCACCGGATTCGGTCTGGACGGCGAAGTTCGTTCCTCCCTCGCCGGTCGTAGCACCGAGAGGAAAGGGGTTGCCTGGAAACGGGCTCATGACCTGTGCATACCCGTGCGCGCCCTATCTCAGTCGCAATGCGTCGGCGTTTCCCAAGCTCACGCTGCTGTGCCGTCAGCGGCTCCCCATCACCTGCCTGCCAATGGCGCGTCGTGGTGTCGCGCGAGAGCCCACGCCTACCCAGGAGGGCGAAGCCTCGGCGACCTGGCACGCAGGCGTCTCGGCAGGCGGCGGAGCTGGGTTTCATCTCATCTTCACTGTTCGAGGTGGGCTCCAGACAGCCCCTGAGAACTTGAGCGTCGTCGGTGTAGCAGATCAACCAGGGGGTGAGCCCGGGCCAGCCCCCGGTAAGATCGCCGCCTAGTTGAAACCTAGGGGGGATCCGTGGGGGAAACGCAAAAGGCGTCGCGGCTCGAGATTGCACAGGCCTTCGTCATGCACGTCGGGCACCGTGACTTCGATCGCGGCATGAGCCTGCTCTCCCCCACCGTGTCTTACAAAGTCGTTGGCTATCGCGGCCTCGAACAGGGCCTTTCTGGTTGCGAGGCCGTGACAAAGCACCTGATCGAGCTCGCCGAACGGACAGGTGGGGCTTTTGAGTCTCTGAAATGGGAGGACTGGTTAGTCGGTGGTGATCACATCGCCGTCATAGCCAAGATCCTCATCGAAGTGTCGGGTCAGAGAGTTGTCACCTCGGTCCTCTTCCTCATTCGCTTCGACGCGGACGACAAGATCGCGGAGCTCATCGTCTTTCCTGAAGACGTACGCTCGATCGAACGGGTCCTCGGTGCCTGAGCATCACCCTCCATTCGCCCGACGACGAGGTGCTCGCAGCGCTGTCGGCGTCGGTGTCGGCGACGACCAGCGGTAGGCAACCTATGCCGTCTTCGCCTTCGGTTCGCCTCCTTTTGGCAGACGTCGACGGCACGCTCATAACAAAGGACAAGGTCCTTACGGACCGAGCGATAGGGGCGGTCGGTAAGTTGAAAACTGCCGGCGTCCTTTTCGCGCTCACGAGCGGGCGGCCGCCCCGTGGGATGGCGATGTTCGTCGAGCCCCTCAACATAACGACGCCTATCGCCGCTTTCGAAGGCGGCCTTCTGGTGAATCCCGACATGACCATCGTCGAGCGTCGGACGGTCCCGAGTCATCTCGTCACACCCATCTTCGACATGCTTGCGTCATTCTCCTTAGACGTTTGGCTCTACCAGGGCTCCGACTGGCTAGTCCCTGACCCGAACGGGCCTCACGTGGACCAAGAGGCAGCGACGGTCGAGTTCGGGCCCACCGTCAGGAGCGACCTGCGCAGCGTCACCGACGGCATCGTCAAGATGGTCGGCGTGAGCGATGACTACTCGCAAGTTGAGCGGGCCGCGGCCGCCGCCCAGGAGCAGTTCTGCGACCATGTCTCAGCAACACGCTCCCAGCCCTACTACGTCGATGTCACCCATCCCGACGCCAACAAGGGAATGGTCGCACGCTACCTCTCGGCCAGGTATTCGATCCCCCCTGAGCACATCGCCACGATTGGGGACATGCCCAACGACATTTTGATGTTCGCCCATTCGGGGCTGAGCATCGCCATGGGCAACGCCGACATGCAGGTGCAGCGAGCTGCCCGTCGAATCACGGCCTCGAACGACGACGAGGGTTTCGCCAAAGCGGTAGAACGGTTCATACTGCACGAGTCCTGACCTGCCTTGTTCGCCAAAACCGCCGAGAGCCAGCTGATAGTCGAAACAGAGCGTGGCGCCGGGGCGTCAAGGTTGCACTTTTTGAATCAGGGCGGCGATGACCACCTTTGTGGCGACCAGTGCCTCAGGAGTCGTCTGCAACTGAGTGCCCATTCGGATCTCCCATGTGCCCGGCGACTATCGCCCGCGCTGCTGCGGAGGCGCCGACGTGTCCGGTAACGGTCTGGACGAAGAGGTCCTTTCGAAGGGCGTACAGCGAAACGTCGGTGACAGCTGTGACCGTCGCCTGCCTCGGTATGTCACGGACCAGTGCGATCTCGCCGAACCCGTCACCTCGCGAGACGATTCCTACGAGGGTGCCGTCCCTTGAGATCGCGAGCCGGCCGTCCGCAACCGCGTAGTAGCAGTCGCCGATGTCACCTTGTCTTATTACGACCGATCCCGCCGGAGCCCACACAGCTTCGAGCTCTCGGGCAATACCTTCGAGCGCAGGTGCCTGAAGGGCGGCGAAAATTGGGATGGACCGCAGCAATTGGATCTCCACTTGGGGCACCGTGGCGCTGGCATCGATCTTGCGGAGCTGGCGCCACATGCCCGCGACGAGTACGAGCGCGATGACCGCCGGAGCCAGCAGAGCGGCTCTCAGACCGCCTATCGCTGTCGCGACCCGCACAAGGACCGCGCCCAGGGCAAGCCCTGTGTCCATAAGGGCCTCAAGGATGGAGAAGGATCCGGCGATGGAATCCGGAGGGGCCGACCGCTGTAGGAGCGTTCGGCTAGTGACGTCGAAGACGGCACCAGCAAGACCGACGGTGGCGATGAGCAAAAGGGCGGCCACGATGTTCGGGATGGCGTCGATAACGGCAAGAGCTGACACCGCGGCCAGAAGAGAGATAGTGACCGTATTCGCGAGGCGACGTCTTCCCACGAGGAACGCGGTCACGAACCCAGCTACGAGCGCGCCGGCACCGAGGGCGGCATTCAAGAAACCCGGCCCACCGGGGCCCATGTGCAAGATGTTCAGCGCGAGGATCACGCAGAGCAAGTCCAGGGCGCCGATCAAGGTGAAATAGAAGGCGTGCAGTGCGAGCAAGACGCGGATGGGCGAGCTGTGAAGCGCGAGCATCAGATTCGACCGTGTCGCCGTGCCGATAGACGTCAGTGCCTCCACGGCACCCGACAGGGAGCCCGCGCCCGGTCGAGGATCTCGTCGCGCGTTCTCGTCGTTCTCGCCGGCCTCGTCTGGCGAGACGGCAGCCTCTGGGCCCGCGACACTGCTCACGAGAACCGCGGCAAGAGCACTCATCGCAGCCGTCGTCCCAATCGCTAGGGCGATCCCGTGCCAGGTGAGCAACGCGCCGGCTATGGCGGGACCTAGGAGGGCGGCGGCGCCGTCTGTCCACCCACTCATGACGTTGGCAGCCGTGAGCTCCTCAGGCGAGCGGACTATCGCAGGCAAAAGAGCGGCCTGTGGCGGTCGGGTGACAGTGAGGCTAAGCGCCGTCAGCGGTGCGAGTGCGAACACAACGACCGCGGACGCACCAGAGCCGATCGCTATGGCGACTCCCGCCATCGACAGTCCTTGGAGCCCGTAACCGACGAGGAGCACACGGCTCGGCCGACGGCGGTCGGCAAGTGCACCGAAAAATGGCCCGAGGGCGATACAGGGGAGCAGTTGGACCAACACCATGACCACGCCCGCGGTCGCTCCGCCGTGACGGTATGCGAAGACGAGCAGCGCTATCCAAATCCCGAACTCGGCGGTCACGAACAGCGCGTACGCGCAACCGACTCTGCGAAGTACCGAGTTGGCAAATGAGGCTCTGAAGACTGAAAGAATTCTGCGTAGCCGCAATAACATCGGGGTGACGAGGCCTCAGACTGGGCGCGGCGACCTGAGCCGCCACGTCTCCCGATTCTCAGGTGTGAGAGGGTCCATGTCGAACACTAACCCAGCGGCACCCAACCCTTCATGGCCCAGGATCCTGCCCGGCACAACTGAACAACGTCTCGGTCGAACGTAAATAGACGGGCTCAGGCTGCAATTGCCTTGCGCCGAAGTCGTGAACATGCTCCGGGATAGATCAGGTCACGCGGGGACGGACTCCAGTGTCCTCCACACCCATCTCGAGCACTTCTGCCATGCGCTCAATTGCGTCGAATACGTCCACAAAGCGGGTGTAAAGCGGTGCCGGACCGAGCCTGATCATCTCAGGTGGGCGGAAATCCCCGATGACGAGGTGACGATCAATCAGAGCCTTGCACCACGGCCAGGCCTTGGAGTGGGCGATCGAAACATGAGCCCCTCGACGGCCCGGGTCGGACGGGCTGGCGAGACTGGCGCCGAGCGGCCCGAGCCTTTCTTGCACCAGGTCTACCAATATGGCAGTCAGCTGCTGCGACTTGGCCCACAACGCCGCGATGCCCGCGGACTCTAGTGTCGCTGCGGCTGCGTCGACAGCCAACAGAGCGAGCACCGGTGGGGTACCTGACAGAAAGCGCCTCACCCCTGTTGCCGGCTCATAGTCTGGGCCCATAGCGAACTGGTCCTGCTGGCCGAACCATCCCCACACCGGCGGGCGGAGCTCCGCCTGCAGGTCATGCCTCACATACGCGAAGGCAGGGGATCCAGGACCTCCGTTCAGGTATTTGTAGGTACAACCCACGGCCAGGTCAGCGCCTGAATCATCAAGCTCGATCGGAACCGCACCGGCACTGTGACACAGGTCCCAGAGGATAAGGGCGCCGTGGCGGTGCGCCGCCTCTGTGATTGCCGCGAGATTCACCCGGGCTCCTGACCGGTAGTTGACGTGCGAGAGGGACACGAGCGCGGTGTCAGGTCCGAGCAAGGAACTCAAGGCGTCGACGTCCAAGCCGTTCACCGCGTCGCCGCGAACAAGCCGCAGCTCGCGGCCAGTGCTCTCCGCCAGCCCCTCGAGCACATAGCGATCCGTCGGGAAATCGTCCGCATCAGCCAGGATGGTCCGCCGCTCCGGTCGAGCGGCGAGCGCCGCCGCAGCCAGCTTGTAGAGGTTGACGGTCGTGTTGTCACAAACCACTACCTGACCGGGGCCAGCTCCGATCAGCCTGCCCACCCGATCCCCTACGGCGCCGGGCAGGTCGATCCACCGGGACCATCCGCCCACAAGGTTCTCTGCCCAGTCACGGACTGCGGCTTCCAACGCCTCGACGACGCCGGCACTCGGGCAACCGAGCGAGTTGCCGTCGAGATAGATCGGTCCCGCGAGACGAAACTGTGTCCGGTAGGAGGCGAGCGGGTCGACGAGGTCCATCCTCATTGCAGCCGAGCGGTCCATCGCCCGAGTCTCCCATCTCCAGGTTCGGCTCGAGGGTTTGCCCGCGGTTGTGAAGACCGTCAGGTGCCAACCTCACGACATCGCGCGCAAGACAGCCGGAGTCGGCCTCGCGGACACCAATCGAGGATGGAAAAAGGCTGTCCAGGCAGGGTTCCTTAAACCAAGCAAGATGTCGGACTGGCAGACGGGGCGAACCACACGAGTCGAGATCAACACTTGCGCCCTAGGAGAAATGGGATGTCACAGCCACACGACACCTCACGTCTCAACGGTCACAACGCGCCGTTCGGCAAGGGCGTCGATGCTGAGTCGGCCAGCACCGAATACCACCACGACTAGAGCCAACACGCAGAGCGCCACGTTCAGCTCGTAGCCCGGGTGCAGTGATTCGGAGTTGATGCCGTTCACCCACGTCACCGTGATCATCGCCATCACCATGTCTCCGAACAAGGCAAGTCCCGCGAGGCGAGCACAGAGCCCGAGAATGAGCGAGATACCTCCGCCGAACTCGATCACACCTCCGAGGACTGCGAAAAGTCCTCCCGGATGGAGGTGGGCGGTGTTCGAGAAGAACAGTGCCGTCTCGTGCAGTCCCGGACCGTTGAAAGCACCGAAAAGCTTTCCGGCCCCGTACCAGATGAATATCCACGCAAGAGCTATCCGTACAGCGACGAGAGCGAGCGCCGCGGGCAGACCTGCGACACGGGTGCTGAACACCATCGTCAACAACGCGCGTTGTCTACGGCGCGCTGGCGCAGTCACGGTCACCTTCGCTCCACCCCTTGTCTTTCCCCGGTGCCTGGAACCTGGAGTTCGTCTCCTCGCTCAGGGCTGTCCGCGTCTTCCCGGACAGCTCGGCGCGGCACAGCGACGCTCAGGGGACGAAACGGTGCGATGAGTTGAGCGACCAGGACTGCTAAATGACGCGGTCGTTCACCAGCCTGCTCGACCATGAGTGGGCGACCCTGCAAGCCCGTATCGGTCCTGATCGTGTCCGCTGTCGGGAATATTGCTCGGTGAGAGAGCTGATCCCAAATTGTAAGAGCGAAGCCGAGATTCACGTCTTGTGGCCCGTCGAGCTTGTGGTGAATCCTGTGGTAGTTCGGACTGACAAAGAGCCGCTCTAGAGGTCCGAATCCCAGGTTGGTGTTCGAATGCTCGAACGCCAAGATAGCTGCGTAGACGACCAGGAGAATCGTCGGAACCGCACCATTGGCAAGCAACACGATCGCGGGGACCAGGGCAACGAGGTAGGACACATGGACGAGCGGATGTGTGCGAAAGACCGTGAGCACGCTCATGTCCTCCTGCGAATGATGCAGCTCATGGAAGCGCCAGAGCGCTCGGACGCGGTGATTGGCAAAGTGCGCGAGCCAGTTGCACCCGTCCATCGTCACAAGGATCATTGCGATCACAAGCCAACGAGGCAGTAGGCCGATCCTTGGCACGACAACCCACGGGATGGACCTGCGGGCAGCCACGGCAAACGAGAGGCTGAGCGCCGTCACGAGAGGGACGGTAATAGTTGCGTTCAATACCGTGTACAGGAGGTCCTGCCGGTAGCCGCGAGCAAACAACGGCCGTCGTTGAGCGGGGCGCATTCGCTCCACAATCAGGAAGATGCCGATTACGACAAGCGAGATCGGGCCCACGGCTATCACGCGAAGACCGGTCATCGAGGCGGCAAAGCTTGTGCCGCCCCAGTGACTCGACCAGCCGATCCCGACCAGAGCGCCGGCAACGGCGACGATCAGGAACGCCGGCACGTACACGCGCGACCCCAGCGCGAGGCGCGGCCCGTTCGCGTCGCGAATCCTGGGCGCCTCTCGCCCAGCCAGATCAGAGCGAACAGGTGAAACGACGAAGAACGACATGAAGACCCCCTTCTTCTGGAGCAGGGCCTAGAACCCGCCTCCGCCACCACTTGGACTCGTAGTAGTAGTTGTCCCACCGGAGCCAGAACTCGCCTTGCTCGTCACGACAACAGACCAGGTTCCCCACGTGTCGGTGCCAACTCCCTTCACCTGCCCGGGCGCGGTGTCTCCAAAGAACCAGTAGAGCGCCTTGCCGGAATAGGTCACTTGTAAGGTTCCACCAGCTCGCGTCACGGTTCCAAGCTTCGCCGCGGTTACGCCGTGTCCTGCCGTCGCCTTCTTCACGCCCTTTGGAAGTAGCACCTCCGGCCATACCTTCAGGCACTTGGCGGTACAAGCAACCGCACTCGGCTTCAGGGTGTAAAGAGTCCTGCCGCTCACGAGGATCGTGCCGTACTTGGAGTTGGTCGCCGTCGAGATCACGAGAGTCTTCGTCGCGGTGCTGGAGGCTGCACGTGCGGCATCGGGGGCCAAGACGAACGCCGACAATCCGACAGCTACCACTCCAGCCGCAGTGATGCGTCTAACTGAGACCCTGTGAGTTGTCCCGCTGTGCTTGTTCGTGAGTTCCATGTCGATTTGTCTCCTCTTGCTGTCGGTATCGGGACTGCGGCCACGGCGGCCAATGGGTAGATGGTCGTCAGGCACTTTTCCCACTTCTCCTTTGCTGCTGCACAGTTCTACGTAAGAACCTCAACTAGGGATCACTCACACCTGTCTCAGCCGCCTTCGACGTTTTCGTTATCGATGGAGAGCCTCGGCCAGCGACCTCGGCCGCCCCATTGCGATATGGCCTCGCCATGAATCTGGTTGCGCGCCAGCTGTCCGGGTTTCTCAGTCGACCCGGGCGCTGGCGCTGGCCGGCGGGGGGTCGGCCGTTGCTGCTGTGGTGGGAGGGATCGGGGCCCGCCGGGCTCCAGAGGACTACGACCGGCTGAACAAACCAGCGTGGGCACCGCCCGCTTGCCTGTTCGGACCGAGCCGGCGGCAAGCTCGGGTGGCGATCGGGCTGCACGTCGCGCAGTTGGTCTGCAACGCCGCCTGGCCGGTGGTTTTCTTCTCCGCACGGGACAAGCGAGCCTCGATCGCCATCATCGCCAGCCTCGACGTCCTCGTCGCCTCCGAGATGGTTGTGGCTGCCCGAACAGACGGGGTGGCTGCCGGGCTGCTTGCCCCATATCTCACATGGTGCCTATTCGCCACCGCTCTCAACGTCGCCGTCGACCGACCCGCCCGCGAGGAACAACACCCTCCGTCGAACGATCAGGCCTCGTAGGCAAGTTCAAGCATGCCGATGACGGCTCGTAAGGAGTCAGCAGTCAGGGACATTCATCTCAGCCCTTCGCTGCTCGAGCGGCGGGGCCCACCAGCCGCAAGGCCAAGCTTCCAGCCTGGGAGCGGACAGACACACCGCTAACGACACCCAAGCGCGAGAAACCATCACCCAGAGAATCAGGAAGTAGCGCGTTTAGTGGCTACAGGCAGTGACGTGAGGCGGCTGTGCGACTGGAGTGCCGGCGGACACCATATGGGCGAATGCCGGAGTGGCGGTCTCACCGCCCGCGACCATCAGCCGCCAACAAAAGGCTTGGGTACCACGGGCACGGTGCACCACGCCGTCTTGCCGCGCGCTGCAAGCGAGACACCCCACCGACGAGCAAGCATCGTCGTAATGTGCAGGCCACGCCCATGCTCTTCTTTCGGCTCAGGGCGTCGTCGACGGAGCGTGTGCGTGGAACCGTCGTCGACCTCGACCAGCACCTCGTCGCCGAGATGAGTGAGGCGCAGCCGGATGGGCGGGCGGCCGTGAACGATTGCGTTCGTCACCAGCTCGCTCACGAGCAGCTCGAGGTCGCCCGGTGCGGGCGCAGGCGACCACCGTGCGACCGTCTCGGAGGTGAATCGTCGGGCGAAGGCCGCCCCGGTTAGGTCCGGTTCGACGACGGTCTCCGCGGTTGGGAAGTGCTCTACAGGCCGCACGCGAGCGACGACGATGGCGACGTCGTCGGAGGATCCCGAGGGGCATAGCTCCGAGACCAGGGCTGCGGGCAGGTCGTCGATGGCGCCGGCCCATTGGCAGGCGATCTCTGCGGCGCGGTCGATCCGATCGTCGGTGTTTCCGGCACGAGTCTCGACGAGCCCGTCGGTGTAGAGGACCAGCATCGATCCGGACTCAAGCCTCGCCTCGCCCTGGCTGAAGGCCACTGGACCGGCACCGAGCGGTGGTCCGAGCGGGGCGCCCAGGCGACTGACGGCGCCGGCACCCACGAGCAGCGCTGGGAGATGACCGGCATTCGCGAACTCGAGCGACGACGACCGAGAGTCGACGACCGCGTAGATGCACGACGCGATCTGGTCGGTACCGAGCTCGCGCACACGGGCGTCGACGGCCTCCAGCAGGTCGGCCGGCGAGAGGTCGAGCCCTGCGTAAGCGCGGAGGACCGAACGCAGCTGCCCCATAGTCGCCGCTGCCTGGATGCCCTTGCCCATGACATCGCCCAAGACGAACGCCGTGCGGGCCCGACCGAGGTCGATGGCGTCGAACCAGTCACCGCCGACCTGGGTCCCGAGCACGCCGGGCTGGTAGTAGGTGGCGATCTCGAACAGCGGCGAGCGCAGCGACCTGTTCGGGACGAGGCTGTCCTGCAGCTCGACGGCGATCTCATGTTCGCGCCGGGCGGCCGCACGCCGGGTCCGCTCGAGCTCCAGGTTCGACCGCACCCTCGCCAAAAGCTCGATCGCTGAGAAGGGCTTCACCAGATAGTCGTCAGCTCCCGCCTCGAGCCCTTCGACCGCAGAGTCCTCCCCCGCACGAGCGGTCAGGAGGATCACCGGTGTTCCACATGTCGCCGCGTCCGCCCGGAGCGCTTTAAGCAGACCGAAGCCGTCGAGTTTGGGCATCATCACGTCGGAGAGGATGAGGTCGGGACGCACCGACCGTGCGGCCTCGAGCGCGGCAGCACCGTCTTGCGCCATCACGACGTCATATGCGTCCGCCAGCAGGCCCGCGATGTACCGACGCATGTCCTGGTTGTCGTCCGCGACGAGCACGGTCGGCCGACCGTCGCGCGCCGCCGCAGTGGGCGGGGGCTTTGCCCCCTCGTCGTAGGGGGCCAGCCAGCGCATCGCCTCAGCGACATAGCTCGACACGACCTGGCGACCGCGACCCTCGTCGATGACCGGCGCCCCTGTCACCGTCGTGCCAATCGGCAGGCGGACCGTGAACGTGCTGCCCTCGCCGGGAGCGCTCGTGGCACGGATCGAACCGCCGTGCAGGCCGACCAGCTCGGCGACGAGCGCTAGGCCGATGCCCGACCCTTCGAACGTGCGCGACCGCGCCCCCTCGATCCGGTGGAATCGTTCGAACAGGTGTACCTGGTCCTCGGCTTGGATGCCGATACCGGTATCGCGCACGGCAAGCTCGACGGCGTCGTCGTCACGCGCGATGCGCACCGAGATCTCGCCCTCGAAAGTGAACTTCAGCGCATTCGAGAGCAGGTTCGAGACGATCTTCGCCCACATCTCCCGGTCGACGCCCACAGGTGCCTCGATTGGGCGGCACTCGACGACGAAGTCGAGCCCAGCCCGTTCCACCGCCGAGCGGAACATCTCGGCGATCTGCAACGTCTCCGCGGCGAGATCGACCGACTCGAGTCGGGCTTCGGTGCGCCCCGACTCGAGTCGTGAAAAGTCAAGCAGGGTGTTCACAAGCTTCAACAACCGTTCACTCGACTGGTGGACCGTCTCGACCCGGGCGCGCTGCTGGACGCTCAACGGATCGCGCCGGTCGTTTAGAGCATCGGTGGTCGGCCCGAGGATCAAGGTGAGGGGGGTCCGGAACTCGTGGCTCACGTTGGTAAAGAACGTCGTCTTGGCCCGGTCGAGCGCGGCGAGATCCTCGGCCCGTTGACGTTCGGCCTCGTACGCGCGCGCGTTGGACATGCCGGCCGAGATCTGGTTCGCCACGAGGTCTAGGAATCCGCGGTAGTCCTCGTCGAGAAGCCGAAATCTGTTGAGACCGGCGACCAGGACTCCGTAGGGCGGCGCGCCGGGTGCTCCATCCACACGGACGAGCAGCGCAGCGGTCGCGGGCTCCTCCCAACCCCCTCGGGGCACGTCAGAGAAGCGCCCCACCAGGTCGTCGACAACAAGCTGAGGCGCGGCGACGAGCCTTGCGATCGGCCAAGACACCGTGCCACTCGGCACGTTCAAGGGGGCGACCGGATCGCCGGGAGTCGCTCCAGCACAGCTCGCGAGATGGGCGCCCCCGTCATCGAACTCGTAAAGCAGCGCGAACGGCAGCACCGTCTGGTCGGACGCGAGCGCCTCGGAGACGGCGCCGAAGACCTCGTCTTCGGTCTGTGCACTCGTCAACGCGGCGCCAAGACAACGCAGCACGTTCATCCGCCGGTCTCCAACAATCCGCTCGGTGTCCTCGCTGACCACGCAGAGGAGCCCGGCCACTGCGCCGCTCTCATCCGACAATGGCGAGTAGGAGAACGTGTGGTACGTCTCTTCGGGGTAGCCGTCGCGCTCGAGGATCAGGAGCAGTGACTCGTCCCAGCTGGCCACGCCGGTCTGGAGGACAGTCTCGATTCGCGGTCCGATATCGCTCCAGATCTCCGCCCAGACGTCGGCTGCCGGTCGCCCAAGGGCCCATGGATACTTCGTTCCGAGGGTGTCGCGCCGATACTTGTCGTTGCAGAAGAACGTGAGCTCAGGACCCCACGCCATCCACATCGAGAACCGCGACGTGAGCACCACGTGCACGATGGAGCGGAGACTCTGCGGCCAGGTTGACGGGGAGCCGAGCGGCGTCTGAGCCCAGTCGACTTTCATCATGTCCGTGCCGACTTCGCCTGCAGACTGGAACAGGCGCTCCATGTCGAGCGCGCCGGAGGACAGACGCTCGTTCACGACCGCCGGAGTCGACACGGCATCATTCGACCTTGAACGTCTCGCGGACCCCGGCCAGCTCGAAAAAGCGTGCAACGGCTGGGCTCACACGGACTAAGACGAGGTTCGCGCCACACTGGCGTGCCGAGTTCCGCAGCGAGATGAGTGCCCCGAGCCCGCTCGAGTCGATGAACGTGACCTCGCCGAGATCGATCTCGAGCCTTCCCGGCGCGACGGATCTAGCCATCTCCGTGCCAGAATCCCGAAGGCTCGGCGCGACGGACAGGTCGACCTCGCCGGACAGGATCAAGTGCGGCGCCGATGAGCTCGTCACTAGGCCCACGGCCGGACATCGTACAGGGCTACCCGACCGCCGGGCACCGCCAATGCCTCCTGCCCGGCCCAGCGCGACGGCGCTTGGCGTTGCCGAGGGCCGGGAATCCCGCTCTCCTCGGGCCTCGGCGCCAGCGATTGCCCACCGCCAAGTTCAGATGCAGCTGACGCCGGCCTCAAAGACGCCACTTTACGTGTGACCGGTGCCTCCACCGGTTTCGGTCACTCGGGAGACTCGCCCTTGAGGCCGCCGATCCCGAGTGACCCGTCGCCATTGGCGGGCGAGTCACCTGGAACGGTCTCTTCCCGAGCGTCCGGCTCCCCACCTCCACAACCGCTTGTCGACAGCGGCGGAGGATTGTCGAGGAAATCCGCCGTGGGTACGAAAAACAGACCGCCGGTAACCGCTGTGGAGAAGTCAAGGATCCGGTCGTAGTTGCCGGGAGGGTCGCCTAGGAACATGTGCTGGAGCATTAGCTCAGTGACCGAAGGTGTGGCGGCATAGCCAATGAAGTACGTGCCGAACACCGACGCGCCGAGCGACCCGAAGGGCATGTTCTCCCGAAGGATCTGACGCTGGGTGCCATCGGGCTCCACGACAGTGTTGAGCGCCACGTGTGAATTTGACGGTTTGACGTCGTCGTTCAGTTCGACGTTGGACAGCTTCGCCCGCCCAATCACCTTTTCCTGCTCCTCGACCGCCAAGGCATTCCAGGCAGCCATGTCGTGTAGGTACTTCTGGACAATGACATAGCTCCCGCCGGTGAAAGGTGGGTCCTCGGCCCCGATCGTCACCGCTGCCACGGCGGCCGAGCCGGTCGGGTTCTCGGTACCGTCGACAAAGCCGAGCAGGTCCCGCTCGTCGAAGTACTTGAACCCATGGACCTCGTCGACAACGGTGGCCGCCCCGGCCAGCCGGGCAACAACCAGGGAGGCCAGCTCCCAGCAAAGGTCCATCGTTGCCGCCCGGATGTGAAACAGAAGGTCACCCGGCGTGGCCACGGCCCGGTGAGGTCCGCCGTCGAGGGCCTGAAACGGGTGGAGCTCGGCCGGCCGGGGGCCGGCGAAAAGCCGACCCCACGCTTCAGATCCCACGCCAGCCACCACGGCCAGCCCGCCCTCTGGCGAACGGAACCCGACCGTCCGCGCCAGTCCTGACAGGTCAACGAGCACGTCGTAGACCGTCGACTCAGCGCCGCCCTCGATCACCAGGACGAGAATGATGGCGCTAGCAGTAAGCGGGCTGACGACGGGTTGAGCCACGGGCACTCCGGCAACGGCTACCGGGCTCTGTGAAACGGCAGCCATCAGCGTCCCCCCGTGTCGCTTCTTTGATCTTCCTCGGGCTAACGGGCTCCCGCAGACCAGGCTCGCTCGCCCGGGTGAGTGTACCCGCGGCATCTCACTTCGCCGCATGTCCGATAAGACAGGACACCGAGCGGCGAGGGTCAGTTTGGTACGTTCTAAGTGACACAGATTTGTGTTATCTCAGACTTTCCATGTAGGATGACTACATGCCGAGCGACGCCGAGATCACCTTCGCGGACCATGCCGGGCGCTTCTATGCCCGACGCTTCGGAATGGCCCCGGTGGTGGGCCGGCTGATCGGTTATCTGGGCGTGTGCGACCCGCGCGACCAGAGCATCGGTGAGTTAGCCGAAGCCCTGCTGGCGAGCCGGAGCGCAATCGCCGGTGCGCTGAAGATATTGGAGACCATCGGGCTCATCCAGCGCTCCCGAGCCGCGGGAGAGCGGATGGACCGGGTACGCATCGACATGTCCTCGTCCCATGCGATGGGCTTCGACATCTCCGAGTACCGGGAGATGGCCGAGCTTGCCCGAGAAGGTCTGCGTCTGCTGGCAGATGAGCCGCCTGCGCGTCGGGCGATCTTGTTGGAGTACGCGGCGTTCGCCGATTTCTTGTCCGCTCGTCTCCCGGTCTTAGAGCAGGAATGGCTCGCACATCGGGAGGCGCTGCGTGCTGCCGGCGAGCTTCCCGACGAGTCGACCGCGCCAAAACGAGGGGGAAGACCATGACGACCGAGTCTGCTGAAAACGGGATCGTCGCTCGAGACGTATGCAAGTCGTTCGGTGATCACCTGGTGCTCGACAAGGTGAGCCTCGCAGTGGAGGAGGGAACGATCCTGGCGCTGCTCGGCCCGAACGGGGCCGGGAAGACCACCTTGGTCCGTATCCTTTCCACCCTGATCCAAGCGGACTCCGGGTCGATGTGCATTGCCGGTCATGAGGTGGTCACCCACCCTGACAAAGTTCGAGCCGTCATCGGCGTCACCGGTCAGTTCTCCGCGGTGGACAACCTGCTCACCGGCGCCGAGAACCTGCAACTGATGGCCGACCTTCGCCACCTCAGCCGCGAAACTGGGCGCCGACGAGTGGCCGAGTTGTTGGAACAGTTTGACCTTACCGACGCCGCCCACAAGCTGCTATCGACCTACTCGGGCGGGATGCGACGACGTCTCGACCTGGCGATGACACTCGTGGATCAGCCGCGGGTGATTTTTCTCGACGAACCAACCACGGGCTTGGACCCGCGCAGTCGGCGAACCATGTGGCAGATCATTCGTGAGCTCGCTTCGGTGGGGGTCACAATCCTGCTCACCACTCAGTACCTTGACGAAGCGGACGAGCTGGCCCACCAGATCGCGGTGCTCGACCGCGGCCGCATCGTCGCTGAAGGGACACCTGCTGAGTTGAAAAGACGCATCCCGGGCGGTCATGTCCGGCTCCATTTCGCTTACCTGCATGAGTTCCACTCGGCCGCAGACCTGCTCCCGGCGGCCGATCCCGACCAAGAGCAGCTCGTTCTGCAGGTTCCGGCCGACGACTCCGTGGACTCGCTTCGCGAACTGCTCGACACGCTGCACCAGGCACGTATTCCTGTCGAACGGTTGTCGATCCACACTCCCGACCTCGACGACGTGTTCTTTGCTGTGACCGGCAGCCATGTCAGCGCCCAGTCCGGCCAGGATCTCACGCCACAAGGAGCGGAACGATGACCGCCCTCTCGTACATGCTCAGCGACTCGCGGGTGATGCTGCGCCGCAACCTCAAGCATCAGGTCCGCTACCCGTCCATGACCGTGATGCTCGTCGGCCTACCCATAGTGCTCTTGTTGCTGTTCGTCTACGTCTTCGGCGGACAGCTCGGCGCTGGCCTCGGCGCGCATCTGGGACGCCATGCCTACCTGGACTATGTGGTTCCCGGACTCCTGCTGATCACCGTGGCCTCGGTGGTCCAGGGCACTTCAATTATGGTCGCCATGGACATGACCGGTGGCATCATCGACCGGTTCCGCACGATGGCCATCGCCCGCGCCGCGGTGCTCATCGGCCACGTCCTCGGAAGCCTGTCTCAGACCCTCGTCGCCATGGCCATCCTCGTCGGGGTCGCCTTCGGCCTCGGATTCCGCTCCAGCGCCGGACCGCTCGAGTGGCTCGCCGCCATCGGGATGCTGGCCCTGTTCGCTTTCGCGCTGATCTGGCTAGCCGTCGCGCTCGGACTTGCGGCCAAGAGTGTCGAGGCCGCCAGCAACACTCCGATGATCTTGTTGCTGCTGCTCTTCCTCAGCAGCGGCTTCGTGTCCACCGCCACCATGCCAACGGGCCTGCGCCAGTTCGCCGAGTACCAGCCGTTCACACCCGTCGCCGACACCGTGCGCGGCCTACTCAGCGATGGAGCCATTGGCGATCACGCCATCGCCGCCATCGCGTGGAGCGTCGGCATCGCTGTTTTCGCCTACATCTGGGCAGTCCGCCTTTACAACACACGACGAGCCGCCGAGCAGAACTGAACTGCCACCTGTCGATAGGGATGACCGAGTCGTTTGCTCCGGCAGGCCTGCTGGCAACTCGGACAACTGACCGAGTTCTAAGAGGCAAGCGGAACAGCGGCGAACTCCCCTGTCACCTACCGAGACCCTTCGGCGTGATGCACTGTCTGGCGGGCGACGCCATAATGCCGGGCGACATCTGCGACGCTCGCCCGTCGAGGACTTCATAGACAGCCTCAGAGCGTTATTCCACAACTCTGGGCTCCACGAACACCGAGAGCCTCCTTCGGGTCTGTCGACGACAACGCCAACGCCACGCCCTCATCCCCACTGGCCGGGCGAGTAGTCACCTCCGGGTTGACGGGTGATGACGTTGAGCCGGTTGTAAACGTTGATGAGGGCGATGAGGCACACCAGTGCAGCGAGTTGGTCATCGTCATACAGCTTGGCCGCGTTTGCCCAGGCGTGGTCGTCGACACCGGTGCCGCCGGCAACTCGGGTTCCCTGCTCGGTAAGTTCGAGAGCAGCCCTCTCGGCCTCGGTGAAGACGGTCGCCTCTCGCCATGCAGCGACCAGATTGAGTCGCACCGAAGATTCCCCGGCATGCTCGGCATCCTTGGTGTGCATGTCCAGGCAACCGGCGCAACCGTTGATCTGGCTGGCACGGATCTTGACTAGCTCTTGAGTCGTGGCTGCCAAGGTCGAGCCGGTTATGACCGCGCCTGCTGCGTCGATGTGCTTAGTGAATTCTCCGGCAACCGCATTGCTGTAGATGTCGAGGCGAGCATCCATGGCGATCTCCTTTAGGTTTCGGGGTTCCACCTCTATGACCCCGTGGGATACCAACATGTGACAGATCGTTCCATTGACACCATCGGTCAGTCCGCTGGATCCTGGCACCGCCCCCCATTGGCCTGGGTCGACCCCTTTTGCCTCCCGTCGGCCCCCGATCGTGTGGTTTGGCGACGAGCACGAACCTCTGATCTGCCTGCTGGGCTCACCCCGCCGCAGAGAGGGATCCGCTTGGCAACATCGGACTTCGCTCGTCCAAGTCCAAGTTGGCAGGCGCCATCCTCGGGGCCCGGGTCCCTCAGCTCTGGATTGGAGTTTGGGATGGCATTTGTTGCCCCTTCATCGAGCTGATCGAAGTTGGTGCTTCACCCTCTTCGCCGCCTAGCGGGTCGCGAAGTGTGAGGCCGCCGACGACAACGTCGTTAACCAGCCACGTGTGGTCGCGGCTGGCATCACAATGGACCTGACTCACGCCAGCCAGGACACCGCCAGTCAGAGTCGACCTCGCACGGTGTGGGTCCTTTAACCAGTGCTCTGTCACATCGGTAGTCCCTAAGGGGTCAGTGTGGTGACGGCTTTCGGTGAGGATGCGTGCAATGGACGACGAGGAGTGGTTGGCGAAGCGCTTCCAGGAGCAGAGAGTCCATCTGCGGGCGGTCGCCTATCGGATGCTGGGCTCGCTCACCGAAGCCGACGACGCCGTCCAAGACGCCTGGGTGCGGGTGAGCAGGGCGGAAACGAACGAAGTCGAGAACCTTGGAGGATGGTTGACGACGATCGTCGCCCGCGTTTGTCTCAACATGCTCCGCTCACGCAATGTCCGGCGAGAGGAATCCCTCGAGCTACATCTCCCCGATCCTGTCATCAGCTCAGAGGGGGAGCTTGGACCAGAGGAGGAGGTACTGCTCGCCGACTCGGTCGGCCTGGCTCTCCTCGTCGTGCTCGATGCCCTGACTCCCGCGGAGCGCCTGGCCTTCGTACTCCATGACATGTTCGAATTGCCATTCGAGGAGATTGCCCCCATGGTGGGTCGATCCCCGGCTGCCGCTCGGCAGCTCGCGAGCAGGGCACGGCGCCGGGTTAAAGGCGCTCAAGTCGCGGACCCCGACCTCACTCGTCAACGAGCCGTGGTTGACGCCTTCTTTTTGGCAGCCCGCAGTGGCGACTTCGACGCACTGGTCGCCGTACTCCACCCTGAGGTTATCTTGCGAGTCGACTTCGGCCCGAGCCATCCGGGTGCGTCCCGGGTCGTGCGCGGTGCAGCCGCTGTCGCGAGGCAAGCGCGCCTCGGTGCAAATCCGGCGGCTCTGCTCCACCCTGCGTTGATCAACGGGACTGCGGGCGTCGTGATCACCCTCGATGGGGAGCCGCACGGCGTGATGGCATTCACGGTCGTCAACGACCAGATCGTTGAGCTTGACATAATCGGCGATTCCGAACGCATCCGCAGAGTGGCGTCAGCCGTGCTCAGAGGCTTGTAACGCCACGTTGGCGGAAAAGCTGGGAGCGCTGCTGGCCGACACGGCGGTGTCCTGGCCGTCTAGACGGACGCCGAGGCCCATGAACGGTTCATGCGCGGTCACCACGACGCGACCGTTCGCGCGTCTGGGCAGCAGGACACCTATCGCTTCGCGCGAGTCGCGACCGGTCCGTCGATTCTTGAGATGCGCGGCGATCGGGACGAGATGGAGGTATTCGTAACAGGCGGGTTGCTCAAGGTGGCCGATTGTGTAGTGCTACCCGGCCACGAAGACCGTCATAGCCGAGTAGAGGAGCACGTTTGGTTGCCGGGCACGGCCAGCGTAGATGGGATACTCCGCGGCCCCTACAGCCAGGTCGGCGAATGACGCTATCCCACCACCACTGCGTGGCGAGATACCGGTCCCTGAGCGCTGTGTGCACGACCGGGTGCCGGTCCTCGTGCGGCAACCGGCGAGACCGCGTGGCTGTCAGAACGCTTGAACCAGCACCGAGGCTACCTCCGCGCCGTCGCATACCAGATGCTCGGATCGCTCACTGAGGCAGACAGGGTAGAGGGCGATCAAGCACCGAGGGCCGAGTGAAGCCTCGCCAACAGCGTTCGGTTCGACACCCAAAGCCGTACCCGTCGTGTCTCGCCATTGGCGGCCAGCTTCAATGAGATCGCTCTGCCTCCTCGGCGAGCAAGAGCCATTGGTTCTCCACCTCGGCGAGCTTGCTCTGAACTTCTGCCAGCTCCGAACCGATTCGTGCGAGCTCCTCGCGCTCGACGGTGTTCGAGAAGGCAGCGGCGAGTTCCTCACCACGTTTCTCGAGGCGCGCCATATCCTGTTCATTGCGTCGCATCTCGTAGTAGATCGTGCTCGGAGAGCGACCGCTTCGCTTCACCTTCAACTCGTCATACCCACGAGCAGATCGCGTCGATGAGGCTCTGCCAGCATGAGCCGTCTGGCCCGCGGCAATCCAAGATTCGAGCTCTCCGGTGATCCCACGCACGGCGCCATTCGAACTCATAGCAATCAGCCGATCGGAAGTGCGCTCTAGAAAAGTCCGATCGTGACTCACGACTACGAGTGCGCCCGGCCACTCCTCGAGGAATTCCTCGAGGATCCGTAGGGTGTCGAGGTCGAGATCGTTCGTTGGCTCGTCGAGGAGGAGAACGTTCGGTTGTCTTGCGAGGACAATTAGGAGCTGCAGTCGGCGGCGCTCCCCGCCCGAAAGCGAGCCGACACGTGCGAAGGGAAGGTCGCCGGTGAACCAGAAACGCTCCATCAGCGAAATGTCCTCGAGCGAACCGGGCGTGCGGGTCGGTCCCGCGACGAGGTCCTGTACTCGGGCTCCTAGATCGAGCTCGCCGCCCGTCTGGTCGTAGTAGCCGATCACGACGGTCGTCCCGACATCGACGGTCCCTGTGGTTGGGCGCTTGCGCCCGGCAAGGACATCGAGCAGCGTCGACTTACCGGTGCCATTCGCCCCGACGATCCCGAGACGCTCGTGTGGCCCGAGGATGAGGTCGACGTCGCGGAATACCGGATCCTCATGGGGTCCATAAACGAACGCGACGTCGTTGCACTCGATGACCTTGTCCCCTAGGCGGGGGGTGCCGATCTTGAGCGCTAGTTCGCTTGATCGTGCCGGTGGCGCAGCATGCGTCTCGAGCAACTTAGTAGCGGAGTCGACCCGTGCTTTCGACTTGCTCGTGCGCGCTTTCGCACCCCGCCGCAACCAGGCGAGCTCGCGTCGGGCGAGGTTTCGTCGGACTGCCTCTGCAGACGAGGCACGGTCGTCGCGTTCGGTTCGCGCTTCGAGATACGAAGCATATGTGCCCTCATGCAGGTAGCGACTGCCGCGATCGAGCTCAAGCATTCGTGTCGTGACGCGATCGAGGAGATGGCGGTCGTGGCTGATGATCACGAGTCCGCCTCGAAATGCGAGGAGTTGATCCTCGAGCCACGCGACAGCGCCGAGATCAAGATGGTTGGTCGGCTCGTCGAGCACGAGCAGCTCCGCGGGCCGCACTAGTGCGCGAGCAAGGGCGACACGCTTCGCTTGTCCACCGGACAGCCTCGAGACGTCGGTTGTCAGTTCGGCGCCCATGCCTAGGCGCTGGGCGACGGCCTCGGACTGCCACCCATTGCCGATCGCGTCGCGCACCGTTCCCGATGCAAGTACCGGGTCCTGGTCTAGGTAGCTAATACGCACGCCGCGCCCCCGACGGACCAACCCCGACTCTGGCTCGATGACGCCTGCGAGGACGCGGAGCAACGTTGATTTACCAGCGCCGTTGATACCAACGACACCGATTCGTTGAGGGGACGTCCCATGAGTTGGTGTAAATCGCGCAGAGGGTCCACCACGTAGCGGACCACCGGAGTGAATCTCGACGTGTCCCTGACAAGACACGACAAGGAGATCACTCCGATGGCCCAACATGATTTTGATCCCTATGCGCTTCTCGACGCGCTCCGCGCCGGCGGCGACGTCGATCTGATTCGAGCGAGCGTCGAGCTCGTTCTCCAGGCCCTCATCGAGGCCGAGGTGTCCGGCGTGATCGGTGCCGAACCCTATGAGCGCTCCGATGAGCGCACGAACTACCGAAACGGGCGCCGGCCCCGCCTGTTGTCGACCAAGGCCGGCGATGTCGAGCTGAAGATCCCGAAGCTGCGCTCGGGCTCGTTCTTTCCTCAGATCTTGGAGCGCCGCAGAAGGATCGACCGGGCGCTGTACGCGGTGGTGATGGAGGCCTACGTGCACGGCGTGTCGACGCGAAAGGTCGACGACCTGGTCGAGGCGCTCGGTGCCGCCTCGGGGATCTCGAAGTCCGAGGTCAGCAGGATCTGTTCTGAGCTCGACAAGGAGATGGAGGCCTTCCGGACCCGCCGTCTTGACCACGTCGCCTTCCCCTATCTGTTCTGTGACGCCACCTATGTAAAGGGGCGACTGCGCGGTCGCGTAGTCAGCCGGGCCGTGGTGGTCGTCACCGGCGTGACCGCCGAGGGCAACCGCGAGGTGCTCGGCTGCGACGTCGGCGACTCCGAGGACGGCACCTTTTGGACGGCGTTCCTCCGGGGGCTTCGCGAGCGGGGACTCTCGGGTGTCCGACTCGTCGTCTCCGATCAGCACCTCGGACTGAAAGAGGCGATCGGGAAGGTCTTCATCGGGGCCGCCTGGCAACGCTGCCGGGTGCACTTTTTACGCAACGCCCTCTCCGGTGTCCCGAAGGCGAAGACCCAGATGGTCGCCGCCGCCATCCGGACGATCTTCGCCCAGCCTGGGGCAGAGCACGTGGCCCAGCAGCTCGACGTAGTCGCCGACACGCTCAGCTTCACTCTCCCCGGGGTCGCGCAGCTCCTGCTCGACGCGAAAGAGGACCTCGTCGCGTTCTCGAGCTTCCCGATCGCGCACTGGCCCAAGCTGTGGTCGACGAACCCCCTCGAGCGCGTGAACGCTGAGATCAAGCGCCGCACCAACGTCGTCGGCATCTTCCCCAACGACGCCGCGGTGCTCCGTCTCGTGACCGCGGTGCTGGTCGAACAGCACGATGAATGGGAGGTCGCCGAGCGCCGCTACCTCTCCGAGGAGTCGATGGTTCTCATCGACCAGGCCGTCAACGACGAGCTCAGCGCGGAGGGGGTGTCATTGGCGATCATGAAGTGACAAACTGCACGCGCGTCGAGAGCGCTTCGGCTCAGCCGATTTACACCTCTCCGCGGGACGCGATCTTCGTTGACCAGCCGAGACGGTAAGCGAAAGCTGATCGAACAAGACTCGATCCGGCGTTCTCATGGAGATGCGTTCGGCTTCGACGACCACGGTCACGGATTGTGCATGCTACCGATCCCAGCAACCACGAAATCGTGCGACGTCTTTGCCCGTCGCAGTTGAGGCGGCGTAGCGATACACAAACGCGGGCACGGCCCTACCCTCGCGCGATGGACCCATCGATCACCGAGATCTCCGACGGTGACACCACTTGGCGCTTCGACCGCTCTTTCCTCACCTCTATCTGGTCCAGCATTTGGGGTCGCGACTGCCTCGGGATCTTGCCTGAACTGGCCACCGAACTCGGCCAGCGTTGTTGCTCTATCGGCGCAGAACTCGACGGCCAAGACGAGGCGCACCTGGTCAGCGCATTGACAGCCACATTGGAGGTTCCACCCTTCGAGCACCACTCCGCAGAGGTGACGACGCCATCGTCACCGAGGTCTTTGACTGCGGCCCAGAGGACAATCGCCAAACCCTGCTACGCGCGGACGGGGGATAGATCAACGGGACCAATTCGGGCCATCGACAGAACTCGCTGACCGGGGCATCAGGCACCCACCGAATAAGCATTTCCCACACCGCTCGAATGTGCCCACTCCTCTGACTAGGGAGTTTCTAGGTGAATAGCTCGTCCTCGGCCTCTAGTGGGCAGTCGACCCGACTCCCGTCAACCGGCGGTCGCCACGGCACCCACGGTCTCGGCGACCGAGACTCCGAGACCGGGGCGCACAAGATGGTCGAGAAATTTCGAGAGTCGATGTCGAAGGACCGCATACCCGTTCGACGTACGTGCGAGAAAGTACCTCTGGGGAACTACAAGGAGAGTGATTGAGATGCCGCGTTTCATGGGATTCGTACGGATGGAAGAGGGCGTCGGGACGCCACCGCAGGCGCTGTTCGACGCTATGGACGAGTACATCAGCGAGCGGGCCGCCAAGGGCGTGTTCCTCGACGGGGGCGGTCTGTTCGGGACTGAGGACGCCGTGAATTACATCGTCCGCCAAGGCGAGGTCACCCGCGTCGACGGGCCGTACGCGGAGGCCAAGGAGGTCGTCGGCGGCTGGGCCATCATGGAGTACCCCAGCATTGAGGAAGCCGCGGCGGACCAGCGGTCGTTCGCCGAGCTTCACGCGAAGTACTGGCCCGAGATCACCGTGATCTCCACGTTGCGCCAGATCTCGACCGGCCCCGAGGCGCCCGGCAAGTGACTCTGGACCCGCCGATCCTTCGCCATCCGGGGCAAGGATCGGCAGATCCGGGCTGAGACCGGGCTCACTACGCTGGCGTTGTGCCGGCAGAGACCCGACCCGGTGATCCGAACCAGGCCGTCTACGCCGCTTGGCGGGCCGAGTCGGCCCGCCTCGTAGGTGCCCTCACCCGGATGACCCGCGATGTGAGCCTCGCCGAGGACTTGGCGCAGGACGCCCTTGTAGCAGCGCTCGAGCAGTGGCCCGCCACTCGCATCCCCGACAACCCGGTCGCATGGTTGATGACCACCGCGAAGCGGCGCGCCATCGATCACTTCCGGCGCGCCGACAACCTCCGCCGCAAGGTCGCGGAGCTCGAACATGCCCGAGGGAGGCAGGAGGAGACGATGCCCGACGTCGGGAGCCAGGTCGATTACATCGAGGACGACGTACTCCGGCTCATCTTCCTGTCCTGCCACCCGACTCTGACGCCCGAATCCCGGGCCGCACTCACGCTGCGACTGGTCGGCGGGCTCACCACCGGCGAGATCGCCCGCGGATTTCTGGCCACCGAGTCCACGATGGGCCAAAGGATCTCGCGGGCTAAGAAGACCCTGTCCGAGGCGCACGCCGAGTTCGAGCTTCCCGTGGGGCTGGAGCGGACCAAGCGGCTCGACGACGTCATGGCGGTGATTTACCTGATCTTCAACGAGGGCTACACCGCCACCGCCGGCGAGGTGTGGATGCGCCCCGATCTGGCGAACGAGGCGATCCGGCTCGCGCGCATGCTGGCCGCCCTGGCTCCGGACGAGCCCGAGGTGCTCGGCCTGCAGGCACTGCTCGAGATCCAAGGCTCGCGAATGCCGGCCCGGCTCGATGAGGACGGAGCTCCGGTCCTCTTGGAAGCACAGGACCGGAGCCTCTGGGATCAGCTGCTGATCCGGCGTGGCATGGCCGCCTTAGAGAAGGCGGGACAGCTGACCGCCCGCGGGACTCCGGTCGGGAAGTACTTCCTGCAGGCCTCGATCGCTGCGCAGCACGCCCGTGCGGTACGCCCCGAGGACACGGACTGGCGCCGGATCGCGGAGTTGTACGACGTCCTGGCCCGCGCCGCGCCCGGCCCGGTCGTCGAGGTGAACCGGGCGGTCGCGCACGGGCGGGCGTACGGCCCTGGCGCCGGGCTCGCCGTGCTGGAGGGGATGGACGGCGATTCACTCGGCGACTCACCGCTGGTTCCGAGCGTGCGCGGGGACCTGCTCGAGCGGGCCGGGCTGCACGTGCAGGCGCGCGAGGCGTTCATCGAGGCAGCTTCGCGTACCGCGAACGCGGGCGAACGTACCGTCCTCCAGCGCCGAGCCGACCGGAACCGGTCGCGTGGGTCGGACTCGGATGCGCCCCCCCAGCCGACGAAAGCTTGATCAGATCAGCCTTCAAGTACGCGGGCTGCTGCTTGTTCCGAGGAGGAGCCCGAGCGCCCCTATGTCCGCGAACGAGCTGATAGTTCGGCAAGCTCTGCGGGTTCGTGCCCCGAAGACCGAGGAGGGGTACAACTAGCGAAACGGCCTCCCACGCCGGCGGGTCCAGCGAGAGCCGCCAAGACCACGGCCGTGACGATCTACAAGGTTTTGATGATTATGAACCGGAAGAGCCCCTGTCCTCCGACTACTGCGATGGCCGGCACGGATTACAAGGGTGAGCACTGATGCGCCGAGTGAGCGCATCAGACGCTGAAGGTGACGCCAGTGAGGCGCTCGCTCTCTGTCCTTAAGTGGGCGCCCTCTTCTGCATCGGCGGCGCCCTTTGGGAGCCGGACCGGCTTGGGTGTGCCCGAGGTCTGGTTCCGACCGGCCGGACCGATGAACTGGCCACTTTTCGCGTCGGGGCTCGTGGCGGCGTAGAGCGACGGCCAGGCGGCGCCTTCGGGTGATCCCATGAGTATCCGGGAGGCGATAGCAGTCAGGAGTCGGGCGGTTGAGCCGGTGCTGTGACGTTGCACGTTGGTCATTGCCGAACCGGGGTGGATCGCGATCGCCTCGACCGTGCTGTGTTGTAGCCGGCGGGCCAACTCCTCGGTGTAGACGACGTTCGCCCGCTTGGACTTCGTGTAGGCGCCCATCGGGCGGTACCGCTGCTCGCTCATGAGGTCGTCGAGCTTGCCGATCCGCCAGCGCGCCGCCATGGCGCTCACCGTTACTACCCGCGCCGCCGGGGAGCGGCGCACGGCTGGCCACACTTGAGCGTCGAAGGCGAACTGGCCAAGGTGGTTGGTCCCGAAGGTCATCTCGAACCCGTCGCCGGTGGTCTGCCGCTTCGGGATGCTCATCACCCCGGCGTTGTTGAACAACAAGTCCACGGTCCCGCTCTCGGCGACCTGTTTCGCGGCGGCGCGGATCGAAGCCAGGTCCGCCAGGTCGAGCACCAAGGTCTCGAGCTCGGCCCCGGCAGGCCGGCGCGGATCGACCGTGCCGCCTCGTCCAGCTTGGACTGATCCCGCCCGGCCAGGATGATCCTGGCGCCGTGTTTGGCAAGCACCCGAGAGGTCTCCAGGCCGATGCCGCTGTTGGCGCCCGTGATGAGCGCCGTGCGACCGGTCCGATCGGCGATGTCTTCAGGGGCCCAGTGTCCTGCCACGACGCACCTCGACTATTGAACCACTATTCAGTAGACCCATCGTCGCACCGGGTGGTGGTATTATCAAATGAATGTTCATTTGATAGGGTTCGGCGCTGTGCGAACGCGTGACCCCGAAGCGAAACGCCAGCGGCTGTTCGAAGCGGCGCTCACCGAGTTCGCCACCTACGGAGTGGCCGGTGCCCGGGTGGATCGCCTAGCCAAGCGGGCCGGGATCAGCCCGGGCCTCGTGTACTCCTTCTACGAGAGCAAGGAGCGCCTCTTCGACGCGGTATTCGAGCGCATCGTGGATCTGGCGGTCTCGACGGTCCCCATCGACGCCGACCACCTGCCCGAGTACGCGGCGCGTCTGTACGACGCCGGGCTGCAGCATCCCGAGGTGGCGCGGTTCATGACCTGGTACCACCTCGAGCGTGGCGAAGCGGCCATGCCCGACGTCGTCATCGCGTCGATGGGTCAGAAAGTGGCCACCATCAAGGACGCGCAGCGACGAGGCACCGTCACCGCCGCCATGCCCGCCGGGCAGATCCTCGCCTTGGTGCTCGCCATCGCCAACATGTGGAGCCAACCAGGCGAAGACCTGGTCTTTCTGGTGGCCAAGACCAAGCGCCGCAAGGTCGTCATCGACACGGTGACCCGCCTGGTCCAGCCATGACCTCCGCCGCGGGCACACAGTCGACCTACGTGCCTCGTTCAGTTGGCCGGGCGCTTCGTCCTGTCTGGAAGATCGGCCACCCGACCTCGGTGCGCCATTGATGAAGGGCAAGCCCTACTACAGGTGCACCGCGACCCGGACGGATGCCGTCCCGGTGATCGTCCCATCTGATCTCTTCGAGCGCGTCAACCGTCGGATCACCAATTCACTGTTTTCCGGACGTTCCGGCGTCTCCAACCAGTATCTTGATTTTCGGACATCAGGACTCTAAGACGTCATATCCTGATATTCAGATATAACGCCATCATGCTACAATGTCCGAATATGGAGACATCGCAACCATATCGCATCTACACCCCCGACGCTCTCGGCTCTGCGATCCGCCACTACCGGCAGGAAGCTGGCCTTACCCAGGAAGAGCTAGCCGAGCGCGCAGGGCTGAACAGGACATACCTGTCTGACATCGAGCGGGGAAAAGAGACCGAGCAGGTAAGGCGGATCCTCCGCGTCTTGAAGCAGCTCGGAGTGCGGATGACCTTGGACAAGGCGGAGTGGTAATGGCGGACGGCCTGGCGGTCTGGCTCTACGGCCAACCGGTCGCGATTGTCGAGGAGGAACGACGGCGGCTGAGGCTCACTTACACGTCAGAAGCGCTCAGCCGCTATGCCTTGGGTACCCCATTGCTGTCGCTCAGCCTCGCGGTCCGGCCGGAGCGCCACACCGAGGGGGTAGTCCGACCGTTCCTGGACGGACTGCTCCCGGAGGGGCAGTCCCGCCTCACCGTCGCTCGGGACTTCAACTTGCGGGCCAGCGACACGTACGGCCTGATCCGTGCCATTGGTCGGGATTGTGCAGGGGCATTGGTGATCCAGCCGGCTGAGGAGCCTCCGCCCCCACCAGCATCGACGCTGACGGCAGAGCCCTTGACGGAGCAGGAAATCTCGGAGTTGATCGCCAACCTCCGCACCGCCCCCCTTGGCATCGACGAGCGGGTGCGGCTGTCATTAGGCGGTGTTCAAGAGAAGCTTCTCCTCACGCGCCTGCCGGACGGGAGGTGGGGACGACCGGTGGACGGCACCCCCACCACACACATCGTCAAACCGCAGATCGAACGGTTTCCCTCAACCGTGGAAAACGAAGCCTTCTGCATGCGCGTTGCCAAACACCTCGGCCTGTCCGTGGCTCACGTCGAAACAACCATGATCGGTGGCAGGAAGTTACTCGTAGTCGAGCGCTTTGACCGTGCCGTCGACAAAACAGGGGCGGTCGCTCGGATCCACCAGGAGGACTTCTGCCAAGCGACCGGGGTCCTTCCAGACAACAAATACGAAGAGGATGGGGGGCCGTCGCTGAAGAAGATCGCAGACATCCTGCAGGCCGCGGCGGCACCCGATTCCCTCGATGCCCTGTTGCGCGCAGTGACCGTCAACGCTCTTGTGACCAATGGGGATGCGCACGGGAAGAACTTCTCTCTGCTTCACCACGACTCAGGTGCCCTGACCTTGAGCCCTCTATACGATGTGCTCTGCACACTCCACTACGGCATCGATCGCATGGCGATGTACATCGACAACTTGCGTCGGATCAACAAGGTCACGGTTGCCCGGATCCTTAACGAAGCCGAACGTTGGGGCATGACAAGGAACCATGCTGCAGAAGTGGTCAACCACCTCTTAGCGCGGGCACCCGAAGCAATTGAGGCTGCAGTGGCGGAGACGGATGGGCTCCCAGATGACGTTCGAGCGACGGTGAGAGCGCAACTCAGGCAGTTGATGTCCGAGGCATGGTGATCACGACCGCTAGCCGGCAGATCACAGTGCCACGGCCTTTGCGGGGGCGATCGACCTCGGCGAATGCACCGACAAGCACAGGGTTGATGTTTACAGACGCTGCCTTGTACTCCTAACTTCCCTCGTCACAGCTACGAGAGGCGCCGAGCTAGAGCGTGTCGGAGGCCTGATATCCCCGTTAGCTACTACCGATCACCTGCGCTGACACTTGAAACCACTCTGCTGCTCGCGAGCTGAGAGCAGCCAACCCCACTCCACGAGACCAGCGAGACACCCGAACTACTGTTGGGTTCGAACCCCGATGACTTTGTGTCACTCGGTTCTGCAACCAGATCGACTGTGCAACGAGCGCGTAACCAGGTCCCCCCCCTCTGGCTCCTTGTCGTTCGCCAGTCTTAGGGGACCAGGCCGGTGCCTCTGGTGTCAGGCGATCTGTAAACGTTCGTCGCCGAGTCGAACGACCACCTCTATCTCGCCGCCGAGCTCTCGGAAGTAGCTACGGAGCGTCGCCACCTCAGTGTGCTCAAGCTCACCGCGCTCGATCTGGCTCACTCGTGACTGCGAAATTCCGATCTGCTCGGCAAGAAGTTGTTGGGTGATGCCCAATGCCTCGCGGATCTCTGTGAGTCGGTGCATGCGGATCTCGGAGCGCAACCGCTCCATGTTCGCCTGCACCTTCTCGTCATCGAACCTTCCCTTGGCTCGAAGGTCCGCCTTAACGTCCTCCCACTTCGTGGCCTTCGCCATCGTCCTACTCTCCAATCTCGTCGTTGTACTCGCCGGCCAACCACCGCTCGTATCTCGTTTCAGCGATCGGAATGCTCTGCGCGTACCACTCGGACCATTGATCGCTCTTATCGCCTGCCACCAATAGGACGGCCTGGCGCTGTGGGTCGAAGATGAACAGGATGCGAACCTCGCTTGTGCCCGTCGAACCTGGTCGCAGCTCCTTCAAGTTGTAGAGCTTCGAGCCTTCGATTCGATCGGCCAACGGTCGAGCGAGATTAGGGCCGTCCTCCTCGAGCAGGTTGATCGCCGCTGCAACGAGTGCAGCCGTTTCCTCGTCTTGGTCGCACAGCTCCCGGTACCAGGCGTCAACCTCTTCGAGCAGGACGATGACCCAAGCCGCCCGCATAGTATAACTCTGGCCTTCTATAATGTATACCTTCTAAGCGAGCCAACCCGACGCCTCGCTGTTCTCGACAGCGCCTACGGCAGGCACGCCGCCGAGTCGGCTACGGCCAGCAAGGCAGTCAAGGTGGGGTCGCTAGCACTGGCCGACCTTCGAGTTGATGACCCAGCCGCAAGGCCGTGCGAGCTGCCCGAATGTTGAAGTTCCATCGATACGTTCCACCGGAAGTTACGGCTCGTCTACGGGAGGAACGGCGCGATGCGCGGCTACGTGCGAAGAGGAGGGACCGCTTCTACGCGGTCATCTATCAAGGGATCGACCCGATCACTGGTCGTGAACGGCGCAGCTGGCATCCTGCTGGCACCGATCGCGACCGGGCAATCCACCTCGCCTCTCAGCTCGCCGCTGAACAAGGTGAGAACCTCGGGCGCGGCGCCGGACCGTTCAGCTCGAGGATTCGATGCGGACATGCTCGCGGACGTCCGGTCCCTCGTCGTCGTCCGCGAGCAGGTCCATGATCTTTTGGTGCCCCTCATCGAGCGCCGGGTTCGAGTAGTGGCGATCGAAGGACGCGTCGTCACGGTAGAACGGCTCTTCCGGTATTTGCGGGGTGAGCCGCTCTGTCCTGGTCACCTGACCACGATCGAGTCGAGGACTCTGAAGTTGGGCCTGCCGGCATAGAGCAACGCCCGGATGCGGAAGTTCTCGAAGTTCGTGAAGCCGAAGGCGACCCGCTTGACTCTCTTCAAGAGGTTGTTCATGCCTTCGGTGGGGCCGTTGGACACCCGCGCCTCGTGCCAGGCAACGATGGGCTCGAACCAGTTGGAAAGAGTGTGCGCGAGGCGTCTCACCTCAAAGGGCGAAGAGCGCCTGGAGCCGAGGTCGATCACGTCCCGGAGGAGATCGGCGGCCTGCTCTGCGTCGTCTGTCTCATAAAAGCGCACCACGGCCTCTTTCAAGCTGTAGGCGAAGGCAACCTCTCCTTCTGGGTCTCCGAGCGCCAAGAGACCCTCGAGGCGCGAGGAGAGCTCGGGATCGCCTGCGGTGTCTTTGATCACGAGGAGCTTGCGGGCCTTGTAGAGGGGATCGCCACTGCGTCCCCTATGACCGAGGCGCTGCTGTTGCACACGGCGGCGGACCTCGTCGACAGCGGCGATGGCATGTCGCATGACGTGGAAGCGGTCGATGACCCGAGTCGCCTTCGGGGTCACGACCTTGAACACGGCGTTGTAGGTCCGCGACATGTCCAAACAGCCGTAGTCGAGGTTGTCTTTCACGTGATGGGGCTGGCGATACAGCCAGCCCGCCACCTCGGCGAACTCGCGGGTTGGGAGAACCTCGATGAGCTGGTGGTTGACGACGTCACAGACCGTCGTCGCCCATGACTTGTGCTTGTAGGGCCCCTGGCGGACAAACAGCGCCTCGTCGAGGCCGATGGCCGTCGTCTCTTTCAAGCGCTTGGTGTCGGCCTCTAAGAGCGCTTGGCCGTAGATGCGCACGGCGGCGTTGACGACGTCCCAGCTGCAACAGAGCTCCCGGGCAAGGTGTGAGACGGTCTGGCCCGCGCCGATCTGTCTTGTGACCCACTTGGCCGCCCGGGTCGTGAGCATGCAGCCCTTGGCGGCGATCCTGTGGTCAAAAAGAGTGAAGGACCTCTCGGCACATTGGCGCCTCGGGCATCTGAGCCGGTGCTTCTTCCAGCGCAGCGTGATCGGCACACCTCCGAAGGGCAGGTCGACATAAGAGACGACCGGGCGGTCCTTCACCCAGGCCCGGCTGCCACATCTCGGGCACAAAAGCGCTGGGGCCTGCTGCTCGATGGTGATCTCGCCCACGGGTCCCCGCCACGCGTAAGACAGGACGCGGACCTCTTTCAGGCCGACGAGATGTTGGACGATCTCGGTAGGATCGGTGAACACAGAGGCGCGGAGGATCTTTTTTCTCACAAATCAAGACTGAAGCGCCTCTGTGCCTAAACGGCGGATTTCCGTCGGCCGCGACGCTCCCGCTCACACCGCGGTCAGCACAGGCCCTTGGTGGATCATCGGATTCTGACGGGGTCGCGCTCTCAACGCACCACGATCGATCCGAGCACGCGCCAGTTCGGCCTGCCGGCGTAGAGAAGTGCCCGGATCCGGTAATTCGCGAAGTTCCTGAACCCGAAGCCGATCCGTTTGATCCTCTTGATCAGGTTGTTGAGCGCTTCGGTGGGTCCGTTCGTGACGCGGGCCTTGTGCCAGTTGCAGATCTTCTCGAACCAGCGCTCGATGGTCCTGCCGAGGCGCTGGAGCTCGGGCGGCATCGCGGTTCTCACGCAGTGGCGCCGGAGGTCATCTAAGAGCGCCGTTGCCTCGTTCGGGTCGTCGGTCCGGTAGAAGTCGCGAAGGCGCTCCTTTACCCGGTAGGCGATCGCCACCTCGGCGCCCGGGTCACCGAGCTCGAGGAGTGAGCGAAGACGCTCCGCTGCTTGCTCACCGAGGCGTTCCTCGCCGACTAGCAGCAGGTGCCGGGCGCGATAGAGGGGGTTCTTCCCCTTGTTCTGCCGGCCGCCGAGCTCGTGCTGGACGCGCCGGCGGACGCTATCGAGCGCCCGGTTGGCAAGGGCGATGACGTGGAAGGGGTCGACCACCTGGTCCGCCTTCGGCAACACGACCGAGTAGACCGCCGCGTAGGCGCTCGACATGTCGAGGGCGCCCCATCGGATGCGTTCCTTCCAGCCCTTGGGCTGTTTGTCGAGCCAGCGCGCCACCTCCACGAAGTCGCGCGAGGGCAGGATCTCGATGATCTGGTGGTGCTCGACGTCCGCGACGGTCGTCGCGTAGTCCGTGTGCCCCTTCCTCTCAAGCCGGACGAAGGAGGTCTCGTCGAGGCCGATGGCGCTCGTGTTGTTCATGCGTCTGCGGTCGGCCAAAAGGAGCGCCTCGCCGTAGGTGTGCACGGCGTCGTTCACGGTGTGCCAGTCGCAGTCGAGCTCACCGGCGACCTCAAGGACCGTGCGCCCCATGCCGACCTGGACGGTCGCCCACTTGGCGGCCCGCGTAGTGAGCAGGCAGTTCTTGGCGGCAATCCGGTGGTCTGCGAGCACGAAGCTCCGGCGTGGGCAGTGATCTGCGACACAGACCATCCGATGCTTCTTCCAGGCGAGGCGCATCGGGGTGCCGTAGACGGGCAGGTCTACGTAGCGGACGATCGGGCGCTCTTTCACCTGGGCGCGATGACCGCAGCTCGGACAGCGCACGTCAGAGACGACCTGCTCGATCATGAGCTCGACGTCACGACCGCGGCGTTCGTACGCGAGGACGCGGACGTCCTTCAGACCAACGAGGGCCTGGAGGATCTCACTAGGGTTGACGAGGACGAAGGTGCTTCGGTTTTGTTGGCTCACACCTCAAGCCTGAAGCGCCTTCGCCCAATTCTGGGGGACCCTGGGACGCGGAGCTCCCCGCTGAGATCCGAAGATCCTCATGAGCTCGACGTCACGACCGCGGCGTTCGTACGCGAGGACGCGGACGTCCTTCAGACCAACGAGGGCCTGGAGGATCTCACTAGGGTTGACGAGGACGAAGGTGCTTCGGTTTTGTTGGCTCACACCTCAAGCCTGAAGCGCCTTCGCCCAATTCTGGGGGACCCTGGGACGCGGAGCTCCCCGCTGAGATCCGAAGATCCCCAACTTCGGTGAAGACGTTTGGTGGCGGGGGAAGGATTTGAACCTTCGACCTTCGGGTTATGAGTCATCTCCGAGGCTTCTCCGGGGTCTGTTGGCGTCGGCTCCAGTAGGCCTGAATATTGGCTCTACCTGGGCTTTCTTCGCGGCACCCCGAGAGGGCAGGCACGACCAATTAGCGGCTCGCGAGACAAAAGTAGGGCAAAAGTAGGGATGGACTTCAGCCCACGAATGCATGAATTTCCCTCTGCCCGACCTTCGGGTTCAACCCACACTGCATTCTTTTCCCCCTTCTTTACCTCGCCACTGAAGGCACCAGCCTCACGCCTTCGGCGCGGCGTGCGGCCAACTTCGGCGTCCCTGTTGGGGATTCGGCTCTCTAGCTTCGTGTCGCTGGGCGCTGGCCAGCACACGAGGAGCCCTCCGGCGAACGTTCGCGGAGAGGTTGTAGGGAAAGAATAGGGATGCTCTCGACTCAGGGTTCTGGCAGTCGAATTTCGGAGCTCTCCCCTTTTCTGGCTGGGCTTGTCTGGACGTCGGCCAACACGTCAGGAGCGCTCCGTCAGACCTCAGTGGACAGGTTGTGGGAAAGAGTAGGGATGCTTCTCGGCTCAGGGGTCTAAAGAGTAGAGATGCTTCTCGGATCAGGGGTCTGGCGGTCGAATTTCGAACTCTCCCCCAAAGTCACCGTCGTGGGCATCCAGCCATGAGACGGTGAGAGCCGCCATCGGGCGATGATCGGAGCGGGCGACGCGAATCGCGTTCTCAGCTTGAGAAAGCTAAACGGTGCCAATTGCGCTACCGGCACCGATTCGCCAATACCCTGCTTATCCTGGACTTTTACTGCACCATCGTGATCGGTTCGCAACCCGAATTTACCGGTATTACGCGCGATTCGCGCGCCTGGCCTGCACGTGTCGCACACGCTCGATTAGCCGTGATCGACAGACTGGACCCGATCCTCGTCCGTGCGCGTCCAGCCACCGGGTGTCCACCGATGACTTCGTGTCACTCGGTTCTGCAATCAGATCGCTTCTGCAGCAGCGCGTGACCAGGTCCCCCACCCTCTGCTGGCTCCTTGTCGTTTGCCAGTCTTAGGGGCCCAGGCCGTTGCCTCTGGTCTCAGGCGATCTGTAAACGTTCGTCGCCGAGTCGGACGACCACCTCTACCTCGCCGCCGAGCTCTCGGAAGTAGCTACGGAGCGTCGCCACCTCGGTGTGCTCAAGCTCACCGCGCTCGATCTGGCTCACTCGTGACTGCGAAATTCCGATCTGCTCGGCAAGAAATTGTTGGGTGATGCCCAATGCCTCGCGGATCTCTGTGGGTCGGTGCATGCGGATCTCGGAGCGCAACCGCTCCATGTTCGCCTGCACCTTCTCGTCATCGAACCTTCCCTTGGCACGAAGGTCCGCCTTAACGTCCTCCCACTTCGTGGCCTTCGCCATCGTCCTACTCTCCAATCTCGTCGTTGTACTCGCCGGCCAACCACCGCTCGTATCTCGTTTCAGCGATCGGAATGCTCTGCGCGTACCACTTGGACCATTGATCGCTCTTATCGCCTGCCACCAATAGGACGGCCTGGCGCTGTGGGTCGAAGATGAACACGATGCGAACCTCGCTTGTGCCCGTCGAACCTGGTCGTAGCTCCTTCAAGTTGTGGAGCTTCGAGCCTTCAATTTGATCGGCCAACGGCCGAGCGAGATTAGGGTCGTCCTCCTCGAGCAGGTTGATGGCCGCTGCAACGAGTGCAGCCGTTTCGTCGTCTTGGTCGCACAGCTCCCGGTACCAGGCGGTCAACCTCTTCGAGCGGGACGATGACCCAAGCCACTCGCATAGTATAACTCTGGCCTTCTATAATGTCTACCTTCTAAGCGAGCCAACCCGACATCTCGCTGTTCTCGACGGCGCCCATTCGAGCGCTCGACGCAACTGACCCTCGCCGCTTCAATGCGAGAGTCGCGGGACCCGCGGCACTTCTGATCGCGAAACTCCACAAGATCGCGGAGCGCGCGACGTCCTCGCCGGATCGGCTGGTGGATAAAGACGCGCATGACCTCTACCGGCTCCTCATTGACACCGACACGAATGCGCTCGCTTGAAGTTTCGCTCTCTCCTGGGCGAGGAGGTCTGCGGCGAGGTGACCGCCAAAACGCTCGTCCATCTCGGCAACTTGTTCGCCTCAGGGCCAGACTCGATCGGTTCGCCAATGGCAGGACGTGCCGAAGAAGGTATCGGCGAGCCAGAAACCGTAGCGCGGCAGGTGGCGATTCTCGCCGATGACCTTCTCGTGGCAGTCAACCGCCTGGTCTGACGGACGATTGTCTTTGCGAGCGCGTTCCAGAGCCTCAGGTCCCCTGGTGCCTTCAGTCCACGGTGTCGGAGATCGCCGCGGAACGAGTTGACTGCGTCCCGCATGCCTTCCCATGGCCGTGCCGAGAATGCCAAGTCCCCGTTCCGGAACCAGTGGGGGAAACCGTGTCCACGTTCGAACTCTCGCAAATGATGACGAAGCTGGTTCGTGGGATACCCCGTCCAGGACGACCCCGGGTTGGGATGCGACGGGAAATTCTCCTCGCTTCGGTACTCCCGGAGGTCGCTGTAAACGCCAGTGTCCATGTCGAGGTGATAGATGTCGGTCACGTACTGCATCACCGGTACGGCTAGCTCACCTCGGCGCTCGAACGCCCCGATGTGAAATCCCGAGGCGTTGTTGAGCCGGTGCACGTCTGGGACCTCGCGGCTGAGTTCGTCGCGGAGGTAATCCCCGAGTTTGCCCGCGCGTACGTGCGAGCGGCCGTCAGCCAGTGTCCGAGCCTCGGGGAAAGGGACACGGGTGTCTGGTTTTCCGGACGTTCCGGCGTCTCCAACCAGTATCTTGATTTTCGGACATCAGGACTCTAAGACGCCATATCCTGATATTCAGATATAACGCCATCATGCTATAATGTCCGGATATGGAGACATCGCAACCATATCGCATCTACACCCCGGAGGCTCTCGGCTCTGCGATCCGCCACTACCGGCAGGAAGCCGGCCTTACCCAGGAAGAGCTGGCCGAGCGCGCAGGGCTGAACAGGACATACCTGTCTGACATCGAGCGGGGAAAAGAGACCGAGCAGGTAAGGCGGATCCTCCGCGTCTTGAAGCAGCTCGGAGTGCGGATGACCCTAGACACGGCGGAGTGGTAGTGGCGGAGGGGCTGACGATCTGGCTCTACGGCCAACCGGTCGCGATTGTCGAGGAGGAACGACGGCGGCTGAGGCTCACTTACACGTCAGAAGCGCTCAGCCGCTACGCCTTGGGTACACCATTGCTGTCGCTCAGCCTCCCGGTCCGGCCGGAGCGCCACACCGAGGGGGTAGTCCGACCGTTCCTGGACGGACTGCTCCCGGAAGGGGAGTCCCGCCTCACCGTCGCACGGGACTTCAACCTGCGGGCCAGCGACACCTTCGGCCTGATCCGTGCCATTGGTCGGGATTGTGCAGGGGCATTGGTGATCCAGCCGGCTGAGGAGCCTCCTCCCCCACCAGCATCGACGCTGACGGCAGAGCCCTTGACGGAGCAGGAAATCTCGGAGTTGATCGCCAACCTCCGCACCGCCCCCCTTGGCATCGACGAGCGGGTGCGGCTGTCATTAGGCGGTGTTCAAGAGAAGCTTCTCCTCACGCGCCTGCCTGACGGGAGGTGGGGACGACCGGTGGACGGCACCCCCACCACACACATCGTCAAACCGCAGATCGAACGGTTTCCCTCAACCGTGGAAAACGAAGCCTTCTGCATGCGCGTTGCCAAACACCTCGGCCTTTCCGTGGCTCACGTCGAAACAACCATGATCGGTGGCAGGAAGTTACTCGTAGTCGAGCGCTTTGACCGTGTCGTCGACAAGACAGGGGCGGTCGCTCGGATCCACCAGGAGGACTTCTGCCAAGCGACCGGGGTCCTTCCAGACAACAAATACGAAGAGGATGGTGGGCCGTCGCTGAAGAAGATCGCAGACATCCTGCAGGCCGCGGCGGCACCCGATTCCCTCGATGCCCTGTTGCGCGCAGTGACCGTCAATGCTCTTGTGACCAATGGGGATGCCCACGGGAAGAACTTTTCTCTGCTTCACCACGACTCAGGTGCCCTGACCTTGAGCCCTCTATACGATGTGCTCTGCACACTCCACTACGGCATCGATCGCATGGCGATGTACATCGACAACGTGCGTCGGATCAACAAGGTCACGGTTGCCCGGATCCTTAACGAAGCCGAACGTTGGGGCATGACAAGGAACCATGCTGCAGAAGTGGTCAACCACCTCTTAGCGTGGGCACCCGAAGCAATTGAGGCTGCAGTGGCGGAGACGGATGGGCTCCCAGATGACGTTCCTGCGACGGTGAGAGCACAACTCAGGCAGTTGATGTCCGAGACATGGTGATCACGACCGCAAGCCGGCAGATCACAGCGCCACGGGTCATATCAGCTCGAAGGAATCCTGTTGCCTGGCGGGAGGACCTCGCCAGCATCGATAGCGAACGCAGACAGTTTCGGACCGAAGTTCAGCTTTGCCGTAGGGGATTCATCCGCCCGCGGGCGGAACATCCTGGCCGCCGGTCGGTCCTCACCCGCGGGGCAAAAGAATTCCACCTGCAGACCTTGCCGCCCCGTCTGCTTCCACCGGAACGACTCGTCCGTAGGCCCCGCCCCGACACCACGAAGAGAATCTTGTCCGGACCGACCAACTCGGCGAGTAGCTTGGTGGTGGCTTGAGCCCAGGGGTGTACACCTGGAGCATGGCACCGTCCGCGGGACATTCGCGGGATCAAACTTGACTGCTAAATCCGACCCTCAGCGGCGAGCCTCTTGGACTCTTCACCTACCTCGCTCGGCGAGCGCCGGTTCGCCTCGACGGAGGTGACGCCGCGGCCGGATTGTCCGGCCAGGAATGCTTCGGGTAACGCCCAATCATCTCGCGACGGACCTCGCGCCATGAGCCACTCCAAAAACCCGGCAGATCGGCGGTGATCTGAATCGGACGCCCCGCCGGGGAGAGCAGCTCAAGCGTGATCGGTACGCGATCTCCGGCTACCGCGGGGTGCACGACGACACCGAAGAGATCCTGCACCCGAACCGCGGCGCGCGGCCGATCGCCGTCGTAAGCAATCGGGGCCCTTCTTCCACCCGGCAGCTCGAGGGCGGCGGGCAGCAGGCGATCAAGTTCGGCGCTCCGGCCGCCGAGCGCCGCTCGGATTGCTCCGGACGGATCGACGCGCGCGAGCTCGGATCGCCCGCGTGCCCCCTTCAGCGCAGGCGTCAGCCATTCCGGCGCGCTCGCGATGAGCGCTGTGTCGGAAACGTCCGGCCAGCTCTCACCCAAGGCCCGACGGGCCCACCCCACGCGCGCCTGCAGCGATCGGGAGGCGGGCGTCCAGCCGAGGACGGTCAGGCCCGTTCGAGCCGCGTGCGCGACCAACGCCGCGGTTGTGCTCGATCCCGGCTGAGCAGGACCGCGGACAGCGTCAAGCACGAGGGCGTCGAGCGTTCGTTCTCCGGTCGCTCGCAAATCGTCGAGCTGTTCGTCCCATTCCA